>NZ_VWWU01000021.1:0-663 GCF_011752835.1 Enterobacter sp. Ap-1006
AGCGTATTCCCTGTTTTAGGATCGGTTAATACCACATCTCTTGTTACCCCATCGAGTGATATTGATACATGATTTTTTATCAAATCCGCAGACGCGTAATCAAAGTATTTCTCACCGGTTAAACCGGGGATCAAAATACTAAAATCCCCCTGCTCACAATATCCAGGAGTCTCGGAACAAAAACCCGATACGGGGGTGGTATTTACAAAGGCATTCTTCTGCGGCTGCGACAGGTCGGCAATAAATTCGGTGGTCACGTCCACCGTTGCGGCCCTGACAATCTGCATCATTGCTAACATAAAAATTCCGGATAGCGCTGCCAGTTTTATTGCACAAAAAATAGGCTTATTAATAAATAAGAAATTACAGCCTTGCCTGATATGCATTATATGTCCTTATTATTTTTTGCTGAACGCGCGTCAGCCATCGTATTTCCCGCCAGCGATAATTCGTCACAGGTCAGATTGCCGAGGAAAATAATCTCATCGGCCGTTTTCTGCGTGGTGGGATTCAGGCGTATTTCACACTGGTTCATTGCGCGGTACTCCACCGCCAGCACCGGGTTGTTTTCATGCACTTCGAGGGTGAACAGCCCGTCGGATTCGGTGACCGTCCTGCCGGCATGATTCACCACCTGAGCACCGCCCAGGGCGTGGCCATCGC
>NZ_VWWU01000022.1:0-266 GCF_011752835.1 Enterobacter sp. Ap-1006
GAAAAAAAAAATTTTACGCCATTGGAAATCAAGATTCGGCTGATGAACGAGCCAGAACTGCTGACTCAAGATGAACTGACCGTAGGTGCTGACATCGAACTCCGTCGTCCAATGTGTACCTCACTGGCCGATTGAGGGGTCAACATTGACGATTCGGCATGAGCCTGCTACAGTTGTCCGTATGCATCTGCATCTGTTACTGTTGAACTGCCTGATAGATATGATCATGCAATTGTTTTTTTTTATTCTGTGCAACGACCACCACG
>NZ_VWWU01000023.1:0-558 GCF_011752835.1 Enterobacter sp. Ap-1006
CTTCATCGCCTCTGACTGCCAGGGCATCCACCGTGTACGCTTAGTCGCTTAACCTCACAACCCGAAGATGTCTCGTAAGACACAATCGCTGTTGTGAAAATTTGAGAGACTCGAACATGTCTTAACCTTATTCTTTATTACGGAAGAATAAGACGACATGTCGTTTCAATTTTCAGCTTGTTCCGGATTGTTAAAGAGCAAATATCTCAAACATGACTCTTTCAAGTCAGCTTTGAGATATAACGGCACGCAACTTTCACTTACATACCAGCAAGTGGCGTCCCCTAGGGGATTCGAACCCCTGTTACCGCCGTGAAAGGGCGGTGTCCTGGGCCTCTAGACGAAGGGGACGTGTAAGTCTCAATCGCAAGACGCCTTGCTTCTCTACATCTATCAGACAATCTGTGTGAGCACTACGCGGGTTGTATCTTTTAGGTAAGGAGGTGATCCAACCGCAGGTTCCCCTACGGTTACCTTGTTACGACTTCACCCCAGTCATGAATCACAAAGTGGTAAGCGCCCTCCCGAAGGTTAAGCTACCTACTTCTTTTGCAACCC
>NZ_VWWU01000024.1:0-504 GCF_011752835.1 Enterobacter sp. Ap-1006
AGACACAATCGCTGTTGTGAAAATTTGAGAGACTCGAACATGTCTTAACCTTATTCTTTATTACGGAAGAATAAGACGACATGTCGTTTCAATTTTCAGCTTGTTCCGGATTGTTAAAGAGCAAATACTTCGCAGTACACCGTCACCGGTACACTCTGAAGTAAGTTTTGGTGCATGAAATGATGGTGGAGCTAAGCGGGATCGAACCGCTGACCTCCTGCGTGCAAGGCAGGCGCTCTCCCAGCTGAGCTATAGCCCCATCGATTTCGTAAAACCTTTGATTACCATGAATTCATCGCTGGTCAAGGCGCAGCGCCACGAAGCATACTTTCGTATGTGAGTGGTGCTGTAACGCAGGATAGCGGAGAATTTGGTAGGCCTGAGTGGACTTGAACCACCGACCTCACCCTTATCAGGGGTGCGCTCTAACCACCTGAGCTACAAGCCTATAAGGTTTTACTGCTCGTTTTCTATCAGACAATCTGTGTGAGCACTACGCGGGTT
>NZ_VWWU01000025.1:0-291 GCF_011752835.1 Enterobacter sp. Ap-1006
GAGACCCCACACTACCATCGGCGCTACGGCGTTTCACTTCTGAGTTCGGCATGGGGTCAGGTGGGACCACCGCGCTACGGCCGCCAGGCAAATTCTGTTACTCACCGTCATTCTCATGACCATGAGCTTTAATCCTGAACTAAGCTGAAAATTTACTTTCTGTCTCTAAAACACCTTCGGTGTTGTAAGGTTAAGCCTCACGGATCATTAGTACTGGTTAGCTCAACGTATCGCTACGCTTACACACCCAGCCTATCAACGTCGTCGTCTTCAACGTTCCTTCAGGACCCT
>NZ_VWWU01000026.1:0-255 GCF_011752835.1 Enterobacter sp. Ap-1006
AGTTGCGTGCCGTTATATCTCAAAGCTGACTTGAAAGAGTCATGTTTGAGATATTTGCTCTTTAACAATCCGGAACAAGCTGAAAATTGAAACGACATGTCGTCTTATTCTTCCGTAATAAAGAATAGGGTTAAGACATGTTCGAGTCTCTCAAATTTTCACAACAGCGATTGTGTCTTACGAGACATCTTCGGGTTGTGAGGTTAAGCGACTAAGCGTACACGGTGGATGCCCTGGCAGTCAGAGGCGATGAAG
>NZ_VWWU01000027.1:0-255 GCF_011752835.1 Enterobacter sp. Ap-1006
GGGTTGCAAAAGAAGTAGGTAGCTTAACCTTCGGGAGGGCGCTTACCACTTTGTGATTCATGACTGGGGTGAAGTCGTAACAAGGTAACCGTAGGGGAACCTGCGGTTGGATCACCTCCTTACCTAATAGATACAACCCGCGTAGTGCTCACACAGATTGTCTGATAGATGTAGAGAAGCAAGGCGTCTTGCGATTGAGACTTACACGTCCCCTTCGTCTAGAGGCCCAGGACACCGCCCTTTCACGGCGGTAAC
>NZ_VWWU01000028.1:0-253 GCF_011752835.1 Enterobacter sp. Ap-1006
GCCTGAGTGGACTTGAACCACCGACCTCACCCTTATCAGGGGTGCGCTCTAACCACCTGAGCTACAAGCCTATAAGGTTTTACTGCTCGTTTTCTATCAGACAATCTGTGTGAGCACTACGCGGGTTTGTATCTTTTAGGTAAGGAGGTGATCCAACCGCAGGTTCCCCTACGGTTACCTTGTTACGACTTCACCCCAGTCATGAATCACAAAGTGGTAAGCGCCCTCCCGAAGGTTAAGCTACCTACTTCTT
>NZ_VWWU01000029.1:0-252 GCF_011752835.1 Enterobacter sp. Ap-1006
TGGACGCATCACTGGTGTTCGGGTTGTCATGCCAATGGCATTGCCCGGTAGCTAAATGCGGAAAAGATAAGCGCTGAAAGCATCTAAGCGCGAAACTTGCCCCGAGATGAGTTCTCCCTGACCCTTTAAGGGTCCTGAAGGAACGTTGAAGACGACGACGTTGATAGGCTGGGTGTGTAAGCGTAGCGATACGTTGAGCTAACCAGTACTAATGATCCGTGAGGCTTAACCTTACAACACCGAAGGTGTTTT
>NZ_VWWU01000030.1:0-238 GCF_011752835.1 Enterobacter sp. Ap-1006
TCCTGGCGAAGCTTACTTCAGGTTTTGGTAACCAATATATCAGCCGCCAAAACCCCTTCGCGGATATCAAGGCCGACGGTGCCGGGGCGGTTTCTACGGCTCTCGCAAACCTTGGTTTGGGGGAAGGGTCTGCAAGTTTGTCTACCAATGGATGGCAGAAGCTTTCTTCCGGACTTATTTTACAGTGGGGATACAATGTAGTTGCTAATGGTGTAGTCAGTGTAACTTTCCCTATTCC
>NZ_VWWU01000002.1:0-177828 GCF_011752835.1 Enterobacter sp. Ap-1006
GGCCTCATTATCAAGCGGAATTTCCTTTACCGGGCTATGCTCGTTATAAACGATTTCACTAACCTCAACGCGTACAAATGCCGTGGCATCCCCGGAGTTATAAATGCGTTTGGCGAGGGTATTTTTATCGGAATAAATATACTCATTTAACGGACCCACATTGATCACCGGGCCAGCGACTGCCGGCATAGCCAGAGTAATTAGCATAGTCAAAGGCAAGGCTGTGGATATCGCATTTCTTTTTGTTTTAGTCGGTTTGTTTTCAGATAAAGACATAAAAGCATCGCTATAAATTAATTTAATCGCTGTGTATTGTGCTCGTCAGCACGATTTGCACAACGCTAAACAGCTTAATTAAGAAACAAATAACAACTCTCATCAATTAATATGTAACAACAAAGAGCCATGTAACCTTATGTTTTTAAACGGTAATAACAAAAAATATTCACTAATAATATATTGACATACATTCAGTTTAAGATAGGCAGCACGCTTACTTACGCCGTCCTGAGATACCACAACCTGTCTTTGCAAAAAAACGAACAAAAAACGAACAAACAAAAAACGAACAAACAAAAAACGAACAAACAATTAACATCACCCCATTTATTAATAAGCGCATGAAATGGAATTTCAATTCAGTCGTAATAACACGTTACGATAAATAATCTCCGTAAATGCCATCCTATTATTTATTTCAACGCCCATAGCGAAGTTTACTCTCAGCCCAATTGAAACCAACCCGGCTATATCATTAAATCCTCTCTGCTTATCATGAGATCTTAATCACACTTTTCAGTGAGTTAGCGGCTGGTTAAAACCGCTTAGCCTGTCCCACAACCGCTTATTCCTGAATACGACCACTCGGCCACTCTTTTTCCTCTCTTGCAGCAAAAATCGTCACGCTATGGCTGGGCTATTTTTATGCCCTTCTTTTACAACAACCAGGTTCAGCGAGACGGCGAACAGGCATGACGCCAGGGCTGACAAACGGATGAATTATGAATAAAAATAAATTTCTCAAACATATACCCTGGGTGATACTGGGTATCATCGGGGCCTGCTGTCTGGCCGTCGTCGCCCTGCGACGGGGGGAACACATCAGCGCCCTGTGGATCGTCGTCGCCTCGGTGTCGGTCTATCTGGTGGCTTACCGCTACTACAGCCTTTATATCGCCCAGAAGGTGATGAAGCTGGATCCTACCCGCGCCACACCGGCGGTGATCAATAACGATGGACTGAACTATGTCCCGACCAACCGTAACGTGCTGTTTGGCCACCACTTCGCGGCGATAGCCGGGGCCGGGCCTCTGGTCGGCCCGGTGCTGGCGGCGCAGATGGGCTATCTGCCCGGTGTTCTCTGGCTACTGGCAGGCGTTGTATTGGCCGGGGCGGTTCAGGACTTTATGGTGCTGTTTATCTCCTCGCGCCGAAACGGGGCTTCCCTTGGCGAGATGATCAAAGAAGAGATGGGCCCAGTGCCGGGGACGATTGCCCTGTTTGGCTGCTTCCTGATCATGATAATTATCCTGGCCGTGCTGGCTCTTATCGTGGTGAAAGCGCTGGCTGAAAGCCCGTGGGGCGTATTTACCGTTTGCTCGACGGTGCCGATTGCCCTGTTTATGGGCATTTATATGCGCTTTATTCGTCCGGGCCGGGTCGGTGAAGTGTCCGTTATCGGGATTGTGCTGCTGGTCGCCTCGATTTACTTCGGGGGCGTGATTGCCCACGACCCTTACTGGGGCCCAGCGCTGACATTTAAAGACACTACCATTACCTTTACGCTCATCGGCTATGCCTTTGTCTCCGCCCTGCTGCCGGTCTGGCTGATCCTCGCGCCGCGCGACTACCTGGCGACCTTCCTGAAAATCGGCGTTATCGTCGGCCTGGCGATTGGTATCGTTATCCTGAATCCAGAGCTGAAAATGCCGGCGATTACCCAATACGTGGATGGTACCGGTCCGCTGTGGAAAGGTGCATTGTTCCCGTTCCTGTTTATCACCATTGCCTGTGGCGCAGTATCCGGTTTCCACGCGCTTATCGCGTCCGGCACCACGCCAAAACTGCTGGCCTGTGAAACCGATGCTCGCTTTATCGGCTACGGCGCGATGCTGATGGAGTCATTTGTGGCCGTTATGGCCCTGGTGGCGGCATCCATCATTGAGCCAGGTCTGTACTTTGCCATGAACACGCCACCGGCGGGTCTGGGCTTTACCATGCCAAACCTGCACGAGCTGGGCGGGGAAAATGCGCCAATGATTATGGCGCAGTTGAAAGAAGTGACCGCGCACGCGGCCGCCACCGTCAGTTCCTGGGGCTTTGTGATTTCGCCTGAGCAGATCCTGCAGACGGCAAAAGATATCGGTGAACCTTCCGTGCTTAACCGCGCAGGCGGCGCGCCTACGCTCGCCGTCGGTATTGCACATGTGTTCCACAAAATTGTGCCCGTCGCTGACATGGGGTTCTGGTACCACTTCGGGATCCTGTTTGAAGCGCTGTTTATTCTTACCGCGCTGGATGCCGGCACCCGTTCTGGCCGCTTTATGCTGCAGGATCTGCTGGGTAACTTTATCCCGTTCCTGAAGAAAACTGACTCACTGGTCGCAGGTATCATCGGCACCGCTGGCTGCGTAGGCCTCTGGGGCTACCTGCTGTATCAGGGCGTGGTCGATCCGCTGGGCGGCGTGAAGAGCCTGTGGCCGCTGTTCGGCATCTCCAATCAGATGCTGGCGGCAGTTGCATTAGTGCTGGCCACTGTGGTGCTGGTGAAGATGAAACGTACCCAGTACATTTGGGTCACCGTGGTGCCTGCGGTCTGGCTGCTTATCTGCACTACCTGGGCGCTGGGCCTGAAGCTGTTTAGCAGCAACCCGCAGATGGAAGGCTTCTTCTTCATGGCCAACCAGTATAAGGCGCGTATCGCCGCCGGTGGGGCGGATCTGACGGCACAAGACATCGCCAACATGAACCACATTGTCGTCAATAACTACACCAACGCGGGCCTGAGCATTCTGTTCCTGGTGGTGGTTTACAGCATTATTTTCTACGGCATTAAGGCCTGGAAAGAGGCACGTAAATCCGACCAGCCGACGGACAAAGAAACGCCTTACCAGCCGGTGCCGAAAGAAGGCATTAAGATTTCTTCCGGACACTGATCGCTTCATCTGACAGCCCCGCATTAGCGGGGCTTAAATCACTAAAGGAGCGACGAATGTTTGATAACTTAGGTGCTGCAAAAAAGTACCTCGGCCAGGCGGCAAGAATGCTCGTTGGCATTCCGGACTATGATACCTACGTGCTGCATATGCAGACAAACCACCCGGATCAGCCGCCCATGACCTACAAAGAATTCTTCCGGGAACGCCAGCAGGCGCGCTACGGCGGAGACGGTAAAGGCGGCATGCGCTGCTGTTAACAGGAAGGACGCGATGACACCGATTGCAGTAACCGTATTAACCGGCTTTTTGGGTGCAGGGAAAACCACCCTGTTACGTCATATCCTGCATACCCAGCAGGACGAGAAGATTGCCGTTATTGAAAATGAATTTGGCGAAACGCCTATCGACAGCCAACTGATTGGCGACCGCGCCACCCGCATTACCACCCTAAGCAACGGCTGTATTTGCTGCACGCGCTCAAGCGAGCTGGAAGATGCCCTGCTGGATCTGCTTGATAGCCGGGACAAAGGTGAAATTCACTTCGACAGGCTCATCGTCGAATGCACCGGCATGGCCGACCCTGGCCCTATCCTGCAGGCCTTTTTCGCCCATGAAATCATCTGCGAACGCTACCTGCTTGACGGCGTGATCGTCCTGGTCGACGCGGTACATGCCGATTCACAGCTGGATCAGTTTCCGCTCGCCCAGTCGCAAATCGGCTACGCCGACCGTATTTTACTGACCAAAACCGATGTGGCCGGTGAATCCGCTGCATTGACTGAACGCCTGCAGCGCATTAACGCACGCGCGCCGGTGTACCCTATCCTGCACGGCAATATCGATCTTCCGCTGCTGTTTAACACCCGCGGCTTTATGCTGGAAGAAAACGTCGTGGCGACAAAACCTCGCTTCCACCGCATTGCCCCGCAGCAAAATGAAGTCTCATCTATTGTGGTGACGCTGGACTACCCGGTTGCGCTGTCCGCCGTCTCTTCCGTGATGGAAAACCTGCTGTCCGGCTTCGCCAACAACCTGCTCCGCTACAAAGGAATGCTGTGGATTGAAGACCAGCCCTGTCGCCTGCTATTCCAGGGCGTGCAGCGCCTTTACAGCGCCGACTGGGACCGCGAATGGCAGCCGGACGAAACGCCGGAGAGCACGCTGGTGTTCATCGGCGTTTCGCTCCCGGAGGCCGAAATCCGCGACGCTTTTGCCGGATTAAAACCTGCCGCGTAGAGCAATAACCTTAAAGCCCCACCGCCTCTTTTAACGACTTCAAATAGCGGCGGCTCACCGGCACGGTGCGGCCATCCCGCAGCAACAGCTCCGCCTGACTGTTATCCTCCAGGCGGATCTCCTGCAAATAATTCATGTTCACCAGATATTGCCGGTGGCAGCGCAGCAGCGGCGTGCGGCTTTCCAGCGTGCGCAGTGTTAATTCGGTAAAGCCTTCTTTGCCATCCCGGCTGGTGACATACACCCCGCTTAGCCGGCTACTAACGTAGGCCACCTCCTCCATCTGCAGCAGCCAGATACGGCTGTGGCCGCTGCACGGGATAAATTTTAGCGGCTGCTGGCTGTCCGGCAGGCGGGAAACATCCTGCGCTTCGCTCTCCTGATGCAGGCGAGCCAGCGTTTTTTGCAGCCGCTGCGCTTCGATAGGTTTGAGCAGATAGTCAAATGCGCACTCCTCAAACGCCTGTACCGCGTATTCATCAAAAGCGGTGAGAAACACAATGCGCGGCCGATGGCGCTCGTCGAGCATACCCACCATTTCCAGCCCGCTAATTCGCGGCATCTGGATATCGAGAAACAGCACGTCCGGGCGCAGTTTGTTCACCGCGCTAATCGCCTCTATCGCGTTGGCGCATTCCCCGACTATCTCAATCTCGCCATCGTTCTCAAGCAGGACGCGCAGGTTCTCACGCGCCAGCGGTTCATCATCCACAATCAATACTCTTAACATACCAACTCCTCGGCGGGCAGGCGCACGGTGATGCAGGTAACACGATCGGGGTCGCAGCTCACGGCCAGGCCATAGTCTTCCCCAAACTTCGCCCGCAGCCGCTTGTCCACCAGATTCATTCCCAGTCCGTTACCGTTCTCTTTTGGCCGGTACAACCCGGCGTTATCCTCGACATCCACCAGCACGTCTTTTCCCTCTGTACGGGCACGAATAGTAATCATGCCGTGGCCTAATTGCTGAGAGGTGCCGTGTTTAATGGCGTTTTCCACAATCGGCTGTAGCGTGAAAGCTGGCAAACGCTGATTCGCCAGCTCGTCGGGCACCTGCCAGTCCACCGCCAACTGAGTCTGGAAACGCGCCAGCTCAATTTGCAGATAGGCATTCACGTGCTCAATTTCATCGGAAAGCGTGACAATTTCAGACGGGCGCTTGAGATTTTTGCGGAAAAATGTCGAGAGGTACTGCACAAGCTGCCCGGCTTTGTCGCCATCGTGGCGAATAACCGCTTTCAGCGTGTTCAACGCATTAAATAAGAAGTGCGGGTTCACCTGGGCATGCAGCAGCTTAATCTCGGACTGCGCCAGCAGCGCTTTTTGTTGTTCATATTTCCCGGCGAGGATTTGCGCCGACAGCAGCTGCGCAATCCCTTCGCCAAGCGTGCGGTTGATGGAGCTAAACAGCCGGTTACGCGCCTCATAGAGTTTTATCGTGCCGATCACCCGCTGATTTTCACCCCGCAGCGGGATAACCAGCGTCGATCCCAGCTTGCAGTTAGGATGCAGCGAGCAGCGATAAGGTACCTCATTACCGTCGGCGTAAACCACTTCGTTATTTTCGATGGCCTGCCAGGTGTAACCCGACGAAATAGGCTTGCCCGCCAGGTGGTGATCGGCCCCGGTGCCAATAAACGCCAACAGCCTCTCCCGGTCGGTGATCGCCACGGCGCTGATGTCCAGCTCCTGGTGCAGCACCTTCGCCACCTTCAGGCTATTTTGTTCGTTGAATCCCTGCCGGAGGATCCCCTCGGTTGAGGCCGCGACCTTTAGCGCGGTGGCGGAGAACGCGGAAGTGTATTTCTCAAACATCGCGCGTTTATCCAGCAGAATGCGCATAAACATGGCGGCACCCAGCGTGTTGGTGACCATCATCGGCGCTGCGATGCTTTCCACCAGGTGGAGCGCATCCTCAAAGGGCCGTGCGATAAGCAAGATAATGATCATCTGCACCAGTTCGGCGAAAAAACTCGTCGCTCCGGCGACCAGCGGGCTAAACAGTTTGTCCGTCCTGCCCCTGCGGATTAAAACGCTGTGGATTAACCCGCCAATCAGTCCTTCCGCAATGGTGGAGATCATGCAGCTCAGCGCCGTCATTCCACCAAGAGAATAGCGATGCAGCCCGCCGGTTAGCCCCACCAGCCCCCCCACCACCGGCCCGCCTAACAGGCCGCCCATCACGGCGCCAATGGCGCGCGTGTTGGCAATGGAGCCTTCAATATGAAGACCAAAATAGGTGCCCATAATGCAGAAAACCGAGAAGGTGATGTAGCACAGCAGCTTGTGGGGTAAGCGCACGGTCACCTGCATCAGGGGGATAAACAGCCGGGTTTTACTCATTAACCAGGCAATGACCAGGAACACGCACATCTGCTGCAGAAGCAGCAGGACTAAATTGAATTCGTACATCTTCAGACAATCTCCGCTCTCGAGGCGGGAAAGATACCTTGATGAGACTAGAATTTCCGGGGCATGGCGCAGATTTGTTAAATTTGGTACGAAAATAACAGCGAAAACGGCACCAAAGAGCACCAATATAAAACTAAAAAAACCAGGCAGAACAATCATCGACCAATAACATATCGTTAATAAAATCGATTAACAGTCCGTTCATTATTTATCATCCACGCCCTCTACTGATTATTATTTAAACACACGCAGTTAATCAATTTAACGATAAGCAATGCCATATTTTTGCTAAAGCGTATTAATCCCGGTCAGGAAAAAACCATCATGTATTTATATTTCTTATGGCTATAAGTCATATCTTTATATTCTTCTGAGCAACGGTATTAGCAGGTAGTATCAGCCAAATAACAATGATTCAACGCCCATAACACGGCATTCGTGCGCCAGTTGGCAGCATATCATGCTGTTGCGTTGCGGAAAATTTCAGCAGTTAAGGACCAGGATAATGATCGTTCTCTCGGGCGTATCAAAAATATTTGCCAGCAGACATGGCGCCATTACCGCCGTAGATAATATTAATATCAACGTCAATAAAGGCCAGATTTACGGCATTATTGGCTACAGCGGCGCGGGTAAAAGCACATTAATAAGATTATTAAATGGGCTGGAGAAACCCACGTCAGGATCGATCATTGTCGCCGGGCAGGATATTGCCCAGGCCAGAGGCGAACAGCTCCGTCAGGCTCGTCTAAAAGTCAGCATGGTCTTTCAGCACTTTAATCTGCTGTGGTCCCGGACCGTTGCCGAGAATATTGCCTTTCCCCTGCAAATTGCCGGTGTTAATAAAAGCCAGATTCAGCAGCGCGTAAACGAGCTGATTAAGCTTGTGGGGCTGGAGGGGCGCGAAAACGCCTGGCCTGCTCAGCTAAGCGGCGGCCAAAAGCAGCGAGTCGGTATTGCTCGCGCGCTGGCCAATAACCCGGATGTTTTACTGTGCGACGAAGCCACTTCGGCGCTGGATCCGCAAACGACCGACGCGATTCTCGATCTGCTGCTCGACATTAACCGCCAGCTCAATTTAACCATCGTCCTCATCACCCATGAGATGCACGTGGTGCGCAAAATTTGCCAGCGCGTGGCGGTGATGGAAAACGGCAGAATCGTTGAAGAAGGCCCGGTGCTGGATATTTTCACCCACCCGCAGCAGCCCATCACGCAAACTTTTGTGCGTCAGATTGCGGGGCAAAATACGCCCAGAGAACCATTCAATCCGCTCTGGGTTCAGGGCATCGGCGGCAGCATTCTGAAGCTGATTTTCCCTGGCGGAGAAGCCCGACAGCCGGTGATTGCCGATGTCATTCAGCATTTCAACGTCGCGCTGAACATCCTGCACGGCAATATTACCCAGACGGTAGACGGCGCGTTTGGCGAGCTGTACGTCCATATGGATGACGCCAGCCAGCTAGAAAATATTGTGCAATACCTGAATCAAAAGCGGGTAGAGACTGAGGTTATTCGACATGCTTGAGCAATACTTCCCGCATTTAAAACTCGACAAGCTGTGGGCCGCCACAGGCGAAACGCTCTACATGACGGCCTGGTCGGGAGTGGCAACGTTCGTGTTTGGCATCGCCCTCGGCGTGCTGCTGTTTCTCACTTCTCGCGGTCAGCTGCTGCAGAATCGGCTGGTTTACTCGGTGGTGACCGTGCTGGTCAACGTCTTCCGCTCGATCCCGTTCATCATTCTGATCGTCCTGCTGATCCCATTCACAAAAACGCTGGTTGGCACCATTCTCGGCACCAACGCCGCGCTGCCGGCGCTGATCGTCGGGGCGGCTCCCTTCTACGCCCGCCTGGTGGAAATTGCACTGCGCGAGGTCGATAAAGGCGTTATTGAAGCCACGCGTTCAATGGGGGCCAAAACCCACACGCTGATCTTCCGCGTGCTGCTGCCTGAATCCTCTCCGGCGCTGGTGTCCGGGATGACTGTCACGTTGATTGCTCTGGTGAGCTACAGCGCCATGGCTGGGGTTATCGGTGCTGGCGGCTTAGGCAACCTCGCCTATCTGGAAGGGTTCCAGCGTAACCATAATGACGTAACGCTGGTGGCCACGGCCACTATCCTGGCGATCGTTTTTATTATTCAGTTTATCGGTGACCGCATCACCAACCTGCTCGATAAACGCTAACGGCTTTCACACCTTTCGGGCGACAGAAGCACACTCTGCCGCCTGGAATTCCACGGCAATGCACTTTTAATCACTAATCACGACTGGACGAAATAATGAAAAAACAGTTTATGATGTTAGCTCTGGCTTCTTTAACCGCGTTAAGCCTTCACGCCAACGCCGCTGAAAAACTGATTGTGGGCGCCTCCAACGTCCCGCACGCGGAAATTCTCGAGCAGGCGAAGCCGATTCTGGCGAAAGAAGGCATCGATCTTGAGATCAAAACCTTCCAGGACTATATCCTGCCGAATACCGCGCTGGCCGAGCATGAGATTGATGCCAACTACTTCCAGCATCAGCCCTATCTGGATTCGGTGCTACAGGATCATAAAGGCGATAAAAACTACGATTTCGTCAGCGCGGGGGCAATCCACGTGGAGCCTATCGGCATCTATTCGAAGAAATATAAAAGCCTGAAAGATCTGCCGCAGAACGGCAAAATCATTCTCCGTGACTCGGTGGCCGAAGAAGGCCGTATTCTGGCTATCTTCCAGCGGGAAGGCGTGATTACCCTGAAACCTGGCGTGAAGCCGGTTAACGCGCGCATCAGCGACATTGCCAGCAACCCGAAAAACCTGCAGTTCAAAGCGGATATTGAAGCCGCCCTGCTGCCGCAGATGTACGCCAACAACGAAGGCGATGCGGTGGTGATCAACGCCAACTACGCGCTTGATGCAGGCCTGAACCCGATTAAAGATCCGATTGCCGTCGAAAGCGCCGAAGGCAACCCGTATGCCAACATCATTACCGTGCACCGCGCCGACGTGAAAAAACATGACATCGTCGAGCTGGTGAAAGTCCTGCACTCTAAGCAGATTCAGGACTGGATCAACGAGAAATATCACGGCGCGGTTGTGCCTGTTAGCCAGTAATACGAAAAAGGGGCGCAATGCGCCCCTCTTCCTACCCGCGCGTTAGCGCCGCGAACTCCTCCGGGCTGAGGTAAAGTTCGCGGTACTTGTCATCAACCTGCTGCCACATCCGCCGGGAAAAATAGAGCGCCGCAGGCAGCGGATGATGATGAATCATCAGCGAATCTGCCTGCCCTTGCTCATTGATATGCACCCAAACGGCGCACTCCACGGCCTTGCCGTCGACGCTTGCGCGGTAAGACTCCATAAATAACCGTTCGTTGACATAATCCCGGTAAGTAAAGCGCTGGAAGTCATACAGCGGAATGGCCGCTTTCAGGATTTCCAGTATTGCCGTTTTACCGTGAACCGGCGCTTTCAGCACCACACCTTGCAGAGTCGCCTCATCGGCAAGTATTGCCAGCCAGGGTGGCGGCCCCTGCACGTCAGGAATGGGGGATGCGCTGTCGTTAAATAACATAAGACTCTCCTGATTGATCAGTCATGTGACAAAGCCGGGTAATCGGTATAACCGCGAGCATCCCCGGCGTAAAACGTGGAACGGTCATAGGCATTTAAAGGGGCTCCGATCCGCAGGCGATAAGGCAAATCAGGGTTAGCAATAAACGCCCGCCCGAAGGCCACGGCATCCGCATCTCCTGCAGCAATAAGCGCATTCGCTGAGTCGCGGGTAAAACCGCCTGAAGCAATAATAGCGCCGTCAAAATAGGGCCGTAGCAATGCGGCAACAGAGGCTGGCTGCGTCATATCCTGCTCTTCATTTAGCCCGGTGTTGGCTCTCGGCTCCACCAGATGCAAATAACCAATCTGCTGTTCTGAAAGCCAGGTGACAATATCCGTAAACAGCGCCAGCGAGTTACTGTCGCCAATGCCTCCCAGCTTGCCGAACGGGGAAAGCCTGACGCCGATTTCTCCGGCGGAATAAACCTCCCGCAGCGCCGCAAGTGCTTCGCGCATGAAACGCGTTCGGTTTGCCACGCTGCCGCCATATTCGTCCGTGCGCTGATTAGTTTTGTCCTGCAAAAACTGATCGATGAGAAAACCGTTCGCCGCATGCAACTCCACGCCGTCGAAACCTGCAGCTTTCGCTCGCCGTGCCGCCTCGCGATACTCCTCAATTACCGCAGGAATGGCCGAGAGTTCAAGGACTGCCGGTGTAGCAAACGGCTGAGGTGTGAAGTTAGCATCCAGAGCTTCACCTGCAGGGCGAATAGCAGAGGGAGCAATCGACGGGACTTCTGGGTGGTGACTGCGATGAGAAATACGCCCCGTGTGCCAGAGCTGGAGGTAAATAGCGCCTCCCTTTTGATGCACAGCCTCCACAACCTTTTTCCAGCCTGCCTGCTGGCTTTCGCTATAGATGCCCGGCGTTTGAGGAAAGCCTTTCCCCTGCAGCGAAATATTCGTCGCCTCGGTAATAATCAGGCCGCCTTCGCTGGCGCGCTGGCCGTAGTATTCGGCGTTAAGCGCATCAGGCGCGCCTTCAGGCCCGGATGCACGCATTCTGGTTAGCGGCGCCATCACAACCCGATGTTGTAAACTGAGCCTGCCGGTCCGCAGCGGGATGAACAGATCTTTGACATGTGTGGTCATCGTTGCATTCTCACTATTGACTTAAAATGGCGATCAACTCGCCGTCGCTTGTGGCCGGGTTTCATCCCCGGTTTGTTCTTTATCCAGAAATAAAAACACCACCAGTGCGACCAGCAATGTGATGCCCATCAACAGCAGCAACAGGTCGCTGAACGCCGCGTCGTAGCTGGCGGCAATCGCTTTATACGTCACGCCCTGCAGCAATGTCGTTGCGGTCGCGACATCACCGGTAACAACGCTTTGCGCGACATGTGCCAGCCGTTGAGGGCTAGCGGACACCGCCTGGTGCAGGTTATTTGCCATCAGTGAAGAGAGCAGCGCGCTCACAATTGCCATCGCAATCCCTTCCCCAGCCACCCGCGTGGTACTGAAAATACCCGTTGCCATGCCCGCCCTCTCGCGGGGCACCACACTCACCGCCAGGCCATCCATCAATCCCCAGGGCAGGCTTATCCCGCAGCCGATCGTCCACATCGGCAAGGCAAACTGCCACGCAGATGCCCCGCCCGGAATACGGCTGAGCCACAATAATCCGGCCGCGCAAACCAGCAACCCTACCCCGCACAGGTTGGAAGCAGAGAACCAGCGGGTCAGGTAACCGGCAATAATCGGCAGGAACAACAGCGGCGCAGAGAGCGCAATCATTAACCGTCCGGCCTCAAGCACCGGCATTCCCTCCACGCCAACAAAGCGCAGCGGTAAGAGCAGAAGCAGAACAACAAAGGAATAGGCCGGAGCAGCAGCGAGGAGCTGAACGCCAACGAAACGGGGAAACTTGAACAAAGTCAGGTCGAGCATCGGCTGCTGAACGCGCAGTTCAATGCGAATAAATACCAGCAGTGAAATCGTGGCCACCGCAAACAGCGCCAGGTTGAAGGCATCCCCCCAACCAACCTCCGGCACGCGCAGAACGGCATAAGTGAAAACACCCAGCGTCCACGTAAACACCACGGCACCAGCCCAGTCGATACCGTTTGCCGCTGGATTGTGGGATTCAGGCATATAACGACAGGCCAGAAAACAGGCAATGCCTGCCACCAGGGTCAGTAGAATAAAGACAATGGACCAGCTGAAGAGATCGATCATTACCGCCGCAGCCACGGGGCCAAATGCCAGACCAATACCAAAACTGCAGCCGACAAAGCTGAAGGCTCGCATCCTGGCGGTCCCGTCAAAAACCTGTGCCAGTGCCGACATCCCGCCGGAAAACGCGATAGCGGCGGCAATTCCTTGCGCCCCACGCAGCAGGTCGAAAACAAACAAGTTTGGCGCGGCAAGCAGCGAGGCTGACAGTAACGCAAAGGCCGCAATCCCCCCGGCAAACATGCGTTTACGCCCGTAGCTGTCGGCAAGTGCGCCCGCCAGCATCAGGCAACTGCCAAAGGTCAACATAAACGCATTAGCTACCCAGTTAACCGCCATGCTCGAGCCGTGGAAGCTTTGCCCGATAGCGGGTAAGGCCACGGCAGCGGCGGTAAAATTAAAAGGCATAGTGATCGAGGCAAGACACACGGCGACCAGCGTCAGGAGCTGTTCTTGCGACGGGTGAGAACGGGTAACGGCCATCATTCATATCCTTAGCGGAAAGTCACAATCCTGGAATTGGGCCTGCAGTAAGCAGGTGGGATAGCGTGCAGAGTAGCGGGTGTTTTTCTGTGACAAAAATGATAAAACGTCCGAACATTACGGACTAAAACGCTCGAATAGAGGTATCACTATGGATCGCCTGTCCAGCCTGATCTATTTTGTCCGCACCGCAGAGTTGGGCAGTTTTGTCCGCGCCGGACAAGCTCTGGGGCTTTCCGCTTCGGCGGTGGGAAAAGGGATTACGAGGCTTGAAGAACAGCTTGGGGTGCGGCTTTTTCACCGCACCACCCGCAGCCTGCAGATGACGTCCGAAGGCAGGGTTTACTTTGAGCGCTGCCGGCGCATTCTGCAGGATTTGGATGAGGCGGATGCCCTGCTCTCTCATGCCAGTGAAACACCCCGGGGCCGCCTGCGCGTTAGCCTGCCCGCCGCCAGCCACAGCCTGTTTGAAGCGGCAATTATCGCTTTCGTTCGCCGTTATCCGGACATCGATCTCGATCTGGATTTCAGCGACAGGCTGGTGAACTTGATTGACGAGGACGTGGACATCGCCATCCGAACCGGCGAACTCCCGGACTCTCGCTTGATGCGTCGCGCGCTGCCCTCTTTGCAGCTTATTCTCTGTGCTTCCCCAGCCTATCTTGCACGGCATGGCGTGCCGCAATCGCCCCGGGAACTGGAGGGGCATTGCGGAATTCGTTTCCGCTATGTGAACACCGGCAAGCTGCAGCCCTGGCCGCTGCGTGACTTATCTGAACTGGCGGACGTTCGCACCCGCACCGTATTCAGTTCGAACAACATGGAAATGGTGCGCAGCGCGATTATTAATGGCCTGGGCATCGGGGCCGTGCCTGACTTTATGATTGAACAGCCGTTGTCGAACGGCATTTTGCAGCCGCTGCTGGGTGGCTATTTGAAAGCGCCAGGGCAGTTCCAGATGGTCTGGACTTCGGGGAAACAGCTTTCGTCGAAGATCCGAATTTTTGTCGACTTTATCAGCGATTTTATTCTGGCACAGCGGCAAAATAGCGAGCTGGATAGAGCAGAATAAACGAGAAAAAATGCCTGATTTTATCTTTCTTATTGGTCCCGGCGGAGCCGGTAAAAGCACGGTGGGTACCAGACTTGCCCTGAAACTCGGCTACGGCGCGAAAGACCTTGATGATGAGTTTTGCCTCCGCCACACAAATATTCGCACCTTTATCTCCTCACAGGGGTATGAAAGCTATCTTGAAGCGAATGCAAAGCTGCTGGACACGCTGCTCAAAGAAACCTACACCAGCACAGTCTTTATTCTTTCTTCGGGGTTTCTGGCGACCGACATACGGGCAGATATTGTAGCGGCGAATAAAAAGAGAGTGCAGCAGGCAGGGACTTCTGTACTGCTGATGCCCTCATGCGACTACCAGGAGGCGCTGAACATCATTGTTGCACGGCAGTTAAAACGGGGATTTGGCCTGCAAAGAGAAGGGGAAATCAAGAAATTCAGCCAGCGTTTTGCGCCTTACATGTCACAGGGCGAT
Source organism: Enterobacter sp. Ap-1006 (assembly GCF_011752835.1). Taxonomy (NCBI): domain Bacteria; kingdom Pseudomonadati; phylum Pseudomonadota; class Gammaproteobacteria; order Enterobacterales; family Enterobacteriaceae; genus Enterobacter; species Enterobacter sp. Ap-1006. The sequence goes on from NZ_VWWU01000002.1 coordinate 14,610, forward strand.
ATTCAGATTTTTTCGACCGCTGAACCGGATACTATCGCCAGTCTTATTGCCCAACGGCTGGCAGAGCGGGAGCACTGAGGCAAGCTCCCGCTTGCCCCTGATAAAACTAATCGACGATTTTTTCCAGATCCAGTAACTCTTCCAGCGTCAGCATGTTGCTTTGGGCTACCGCCAGCGCATCGTCCAGTCCTTTATTGTAGAGCGCAGGTGCCATTTTTTTCACCAGCTCGTCAAGGAAGAATTCGGCTTCAAACTGCCCTATTTGCAGGTCGTGCTTGTCGTCCAGCCAGTCGCTGATAAAGTCGCTCAGCTTGCGGTAGTCCTCGGCGGGTAATTCAATCTTCTTCATGACGCCTCCACACCCGGTACCACCAGCGATTCGCCGATGGCGTAGAACTGGCCGCCGGCAATATAGTGCAGGCTGCGGTATTCCGGCGGGGAGGTTTCAAACGACCAGTGACCGTTCTGGAACACGCGGTCGTCGGCCCACGCACCGATAACTTCGCCGATAAACAGGTCGTGAGCCTGATGGTTATGCGGTTCGGGGATGAGCTTACAAACCATCCAGGCCGTGCAGCCCGCGACCAGCGGTACGCTGTGGCCAGGGGCACGGAACAGCTCCACGCCGGATTGCTCGAGCTTGTCGGGCATCTCTTTCAGGCTGTGGGTACCCAGAAAATGGGTCATTTTGAGCTGGGCGGCACAGGGCACCTGAATCACAAAGGTGCCGCTGTTTTCGATAAGCGTGCGGGTGGCGGTGATTTTATCCAGCACCACCATCAGCTTGGATGGGGTAAAATCCAGCGCACAGGCCCAAGCGGCGGTCATCACGTCGTCCACGCCATTGTGGTGGGCAGACACCAGCACGGTTGGGCCGTGGTTGATCAGGCGATAAGACTTTTCTAACGGCACTTCAATGATATGTGGGTTCATACTTCGCATCCAGTTTTCATCAGGTTGCCGTCAGTTTGCCTGAACAACTAGCGCATTACTTTTCCTTTTTGTGGCGTAGCTGATGAGGCAGGCAAATCAGCACCAGGCCGACGAAAATCGCCGCCACGCCGAGAAGTTTGCCCGGACTGAACGCTTCGTTAAGCCACGGTAGATTAATAGCCGCGAACCACACCAGCACATAGCTCAGGCTTAATAGCGGATAAGCTTTGCTGAGAGGAATGCGTTTCAGCGCCATATACCAGCAGCCCATGGAAAACGCGTAGGCCGCGAGCCCGCCGATCAGCGCCAGCAGCCCGTAGCCGCCGAACAACACGGCCTCAATAAACTCAAGACTCAGCGCGGCGGGAGGAAACTGAATCATCGCCCATTTCATGCTGAGCTGCGCCCCGCTGACCAGCAGCACGCTCATTAACGCCCAGATATAGCCCATCAGGCGTGCCCTCCCAGCGCGATAATCCCCAGAATGATCAGCATCACGCCCAACCAGTGGTGGGCGGAAATTCGCTCTTTCCAGATCCAACGGGCAGCAAGAGTGATAAAGATAAAGTTCAGGCTAAGCATGGGGTAAGCGATGCTCACCTCGACGTGCTGGAGCACCAGCAGCCAGACGAGCATCCCCAGCCCTAATAACAGAACGCTCAGCCCAAGCCACAGCATCAGGTGGCGGCGCCCCGCCCCCTGAGCCGCCTGCTTCTGGCACAGCTGCCCGCCGCAGCTAAGCAAACTGGCCAGAATTATCAGCGCAATATTCATGGCTGCGCGTCGTACTCAAACAGCACAAAGCGCCCGCTGTTGGCCCGGTGATCCGGCTCCGGCAGCTTCAGGTCATTGAGATCGGTGTTATTCGACACCAGCAGCATCAGCGACACTTTGCCCTGCTTGCGGTGTTCCGCCAGCCAGGATGCGAACTCATCACCGTAAACAAAGCGGTTAGATACATCCGGATAATCAAGGCCGTAGCGCAGTTCGCCCGCCTGATTATAAAGATTGATATCGCTCCGCTTCAGCTCCCACGCCACCCCGGCGGCAATGCCGACGTTGTTGGTGAAGATGTAGCGACTGTCTTCCAGCTGCGGGCGCATCTCATGGATAAACGCCTGCGGCTGTTTGGAATTTTCCACTTTCGATGGGATCACCACGCCCACCAGCAGTGCCAGACCCAGCGGGCACAGCGCCGCCCAGTACCAGCGTTTCGCGGTCTGGCTCAGGGTCAAAAGACCGAACAGCCCCCAGACGGCAAAGGCCACGCACGCCAGCACCACTTTCAGCGTTTCGTTGGCGGCATACACCGGATGTCTGGCCAGGCCCCACGGCGCCAGGAAGAAGGCCACCGTGATCACGCAGGCCGCCCCAAACAGCAGGTTAATCCAGCCGTTGACGCGTAAAATAGCGGAGCCGCTTTTCGCCAGCTCAACGGCATGACGCGCCATCAGGATCGCCAGCGGTGCAAAGCACGGCAGAATGTAGGTCGGCAGTTTGCCTTTGGCGATGCTAAAGAACAGCAACGGCATCACAACCCAGCCCAGCAGGTAGAACGCACCGCCCTGCTCGCCCCGGCTTTTCCAGCCGCTTTTCAGCGCGCCCGGCAGCAGAGCAAGCCATGGCAGAGAGCCTGCAATCAGGAACGGAATGTAGTACCAGAACGGGGCTTTATGCTGCGCGTCTTTCTCCGCGAAGCGCTGAATGTGCTCCACCCAGAAGAAGTAGTGCCAGAAGTCAGGCTCGGCTTTGGCGATCGCAATCGCCCACGGCAGCGTAATTAGCACGGCGCTCAGCACCGCCAGCGGCCCGAACAACAACACCTCTTTCCAGCGTTTCTGTGCAATCACCCACGGCAGAACGCCAATCACCGGCACCGCAAGCGCCAGGAACCCTTTGGTCATCACGCCCATGCCGCAGGCCAGGCCCAGCAGCACGTAACCACCCATCTTGCCGCCGGTGGTTTGTGCGGTACTGGCCAGCCAGAAGCTGCACATCGCCGCCGTCAGCCACAGGGTGATCATCGGGTCGAGCACGGAATAAGTGCCGATGCCGTAGACCAGCAGGCAAGTGAGGAAAATAACCCCGGCCAGCACCGCGATCGTTTTATCGCGCCACAGGCGGAACGCCAGCCAGTAGGTCAGCAGCGCGCTCAGGGTCACCGAAAACACGGAACCAAAACGCACGGCAAAATTGTTATGACCGAAGATGAATTGGCTGATGTTGTTGATCCAGTACCCCGCCACCGGCTTTTCGAAATAGCGCAGATCAAGGAAATGAGGAACGATCCAGTTGCCAGACAGCAGCATCTCACGGCTGATTTCCGCATAGCGCGTCTCATCCGGCTGCCACAGGTGACGAAACTCCAGAGGGACAAGGTAAAGCAAGGCAAAACAGACCAGAAGGGTCATTCCATATTTTGCAGATTTCATCGGTTCACGACTCTATAAGTTGTTGGCAACCCAGCCAGCCTTCGCGGCCTGGAATTGTCCCGCGCACAATTTTGCCTCTCGGCAGCGTGGATAAATCGTCCGGCAGAAGCTCGCTAAGCGGGCAGAACTGAACCCCCTCGGCGGCAGCCATCGCCAGCAATTCACTAAAGGAATCTCGCATCACCATCCCTTCGACTTCGGCATGAATGGTGTAAACCGGTGTGCCGCTGTCCTGGTGAATTTTATCCAGGATAAAGCGGTTAAAGTTCTCTTTACTGACTTCGGTACCAATCACCTCGTCCCACGTGGGCAGCGTCACGGGAATTTGCACCGCAGCCTCGCTACCGTTAGACAGAACGGGGATAAACGGCGTAGTACCACGGCAGTCGCTGTTGTACTGGAACGGAAAAGCGGCTTTCGCTTTCACCACGCGCTGGTCAGCACGCCAGCCCGCCACGGCAGAACAGCTTACGGGTTGCCCTACAATTTTCTGCAGCGCATCCAGCCCAAGGCGAATTTGCTGTTCGAGCTTGTCCTGTTCCCAGACGCCCGCCCAGGCCTGCCAGGCATGGTGATCCCAGGCATGGAGGCCCACCTCATGGTGGTCCGCCGCCGCCGCGATAACCTCTGCGTTGCCTGCGCCAATCATGCGCCCCGGCCAGGCGGTACCCGCCAGCAGAATGTCCCAGCCATACAGCGATGCTGCGTTGGAGCGCAGCATCTTCCACAGGAATTTAGGCTTGATCAGGCGCCACAAGTGGCGCCCCATGTTGTCTGGCCCAACGCTGAAGAAAAAGGTTGCCTGAGTCGAGTGTAAACTTAGCGTCTCCAGAAGGTTTGGCACCCCTTCACGGGTGCCTCGCCAGGTGTCGACATCAATACGCAGGCCGACTTTTCTCATGAAGCAGGGTCCGTCAGCTCAACGGTTTTCAGGAAGAAGTCCAGCGTCTCGTCGATGGTTTTCTCCATGTGCACTTCAGGCGTCCACTCCAGCAGGCGCTGGGCGTTGCGGATGCTTGGCTTACGGTGCTCAACGTCCTGATAACCTTTGCCGTAGTAGGCGCTGCTTTCCACTTCGCGGAAACCAGCGAACGGTGGGAACTGGCTACGCAACGGATGACGTTCGAAGCTTTCCAGCAGCATTTCTGCCAGCTGTTTGATGCTAGCTTCGTTGTCCGGGTTACCGATGTTGATGATCTGGCCGTCGCAGTTATTGTTTTTGTTTTCAATAATGCGGAACAGCGCTTCAATGCCGTCGCCGATGTCGGTGAAGCAGCGCTTCTGCTTGCCGCCGTCGATAAGCTTGATCGGGGAACCTTCGACCAGGTTCAGGATCAGCTGGGTGATTGCACGGGAGCTACCGATACGCGCGGCGTTCAGGTTGTCCAGACGCGGACCCATCCAGTTAAACGGACGGAACAGCGTGAAGCGCAGCCCTTCTTTTTCGCCGTATGCCCAGATAACACGGTCAAGCAGCTGTTTGGACACGGAGTAGATCCAGCGCTGTTTGTTGATTGGCCCAACGATCAGCGGGGAGTTATCTTCGTCAAACGACTTGTCGGTGCACATGCCGTACACTTCGGAGGTGGACGGGAAGATAATGCGTTTTTTGTATTTCACGCAGTCGCGGATGATCTTCAGGTTCTCTTCGAAGTCGAGTTCGAACACTCGCAGCGGGTTACGGGTGTATTCGATTGGCGTCGCGATGGCTACCAGCGGCAGAACAACGTCACACTTCTTAATGTGGTATTCGATCCACTCGGAGTGAATGCTGATGTCACCTTCCACAAAGTGGAAACGCTCGTTGCCGATGAAGCGAGAAATCGCGTCGGAACCGATGTCCAGGCCGAAGATTTCGAAGTTGTCATCACGCAGCAGACGTTCGGTCAGGTGGTTCCCGATAAAGCCGTTCACGCCCAGAATCAGTACGCGGGTACGACGTTTGATAGCAGAAACGGGTTTGCTGCTCAGAATCGCGCCGCTAACCAGGCCCAGAGACTGTGCCAGCTGGGAACCCTGCATGTACACGCCGTTTTCAGCCTGGCCGGTCACGACTTCCAGAGCACCGGTGCCGCAGGCAATAACCAGCGGGTTAACGGAGATAACTGTCCCGGCTTTCGCGCCATTGTTGCTTTCCAGCACGCGGCTTTTCCAGATGATGAATTTGCCGCCGCCCACGTAGCTGAACGCGCCTGGCCACGGTTCGGTCACCGCACGCACCAGGTTGTTAGCTTCTGCTGCAGAGCCTTCCCAGCTGATCGCGCCATCTTTTGGCGAACGGCCGCCGAAATAGGTCGCTTTGGATTCGTCCTGAGCGGTCTGCGGGAAGTGACCGGTTTTGATCACCGGCAGGCTTTTCGCCAGCAGGGATTTTGCGGTTTCGCACAGTTTGTGGTGCAGGGTCAGGGCAGTATCTTCTGCGGCAATCGCCACGCGTTCCTGAGCAACGATGTCGCCCGCGTCCGCGCGTTTCACCATGCGATGCAGGGTAACGCCCGTTTCGGTTTCACCTTTCACCAGCACCCAGTTCAGCGGCGCGCGGCCACGGAATTTAGGCAGCAGGGAGCCGTGGAGGTTAAATGCCCCGACGGAAGCGCAGTCCAGAATCTCTTCGCTCAGCAGGTTGCGGTAGTAGAAGGAGAAAATCACTTCAGGCTGCGCGTCTTTAATGCGATCGACCCACAGCGGGTGGTTCACATCTTCAGGAGCAAAAACCGGGATGCCGAATTCTGCCGCCGTGCGGGCCACAGAACCGAAGAAGTTATTCTCAGCGGCGTTATCCGGGTGAGTATAAATTGCTGCAATGTCATAGCCTGCTTCAACCAGGGCACGAACACCCACACAGCCCATATCGTGATAGGCGAAAACAACTGCTTTCATTATTGATTTTCCTCTGAAGATAAAGCGGTTTCACTGCTAACTACGCGTTGAATAAAGTAACGAGGGCGAGCACGCACGTCGTTATAGATACGGCCAATGTACTCACCCAGCAGCCCCATTCCGATGAACTGGGCGCCAATAAAGGTGAACAGAACGGCGAAGAGCATAAACACCCCGTCCGCCGCCCACTGCGGGCCAAGTGCAAGACGTAACACCACCAGCAGTACCGCGAGGGCAAAACCGGACAGTGCGATAATGCTGCCGACGACGCTGAGTAAACGCAGCGGCGTTGTGGTCAGGCAGGTGATCAGGTCGTACATCAGGTTGATCAGGCGCATGAAGCTGTACTTCGAGTCGCCAAACTGACGCTCGTCGTGGTGCACCGGGATTTCGATGGCGCGACGGGCAAAGGTGTTGGCCAGAATCGGGATAAAGGTACTGCGTTCGTGGCAGTGCAGCATCGCGTCGATGATATGGCGGCGGTAGGCGCGCAGCATACAGCCGTAGTCGCCCATCGCTTTACCGGTGGTGCGCTGGATCAGGTGGTTGATCATTTTTGACGCACGCTTGCGGAACCAGCTGTCCTGGCGGTTCTGGCGCACGGTGCCCACCACGTCATAGCCTTCGTCGGCTTTCTCAACCAGGCGCGGGATCTCTTCCGGCGGGTTCTGCAGGTCAGCATCAAGGGTGACGATAAGATCGCCGGTGACGTGGCTAAAGCCCGCCATAATGGCCGAGTGCTGGCCATAGTTACGGTTCAGCAACACCGCGACGATGTGGCTGTCCGGGGCTTCTGCCGCGCGGGTCAGCATGGCGGCAGAGTCATCGCTGCTGCCATCATCAATAAGGAGAATTTCGTAATCGCGGTTCAGCTTTTGACAAGCTTCAGTGGTACGACGCAGCAGTTCAGGCAGGCTGTCCTGTTCGTTGTACACCGGGATCACAACGGAAACTTTCTTGATCGGTTCCGGGGTCGTCATCTTAGAGTCCTGCTATTTCACGTAAAGCGGTAATGACGCGGGAAGTGTCATCGTCGGTCATGGTTGGGAACAGCGGTATAGAGCAAATGCGCTCGCTGTTCCAGTCGCTGTTCGGCAGTTGAAGCTGCGGATAGCGCTCGCGGTAATACTTCTGGGTGTGCGCCGCGCGGAAGTGCAGGCCGGTGCCGATGCCGCGCTCCTTCAGCGCTTCCATCAGGCCGCTGCGGGAAATACCGCAGGTGGCTTCATCCACGCGGATGATAAACAGATGCCAGGCATGACGATGCTGCCAGGTCGGGGTGGCAAGCGGCAGGAATGGCGTGTCGGCCAGCTCTTTGAGGTAGCGTTCGGCGATTTCCTGACGACGGACGTTGATTTGCTCCAGCTTGCCCAGCTGCACCAGCGCGATAGCCGCGTTGATGTCCGCAAGGTTGTATTTGAACCCCGGGGAGATAACTTCAGCCTGCGGCGCGCGGCCATGAGTCTGACGGTCAAAGGCATCTACGCCCAGACCGTGGAATTTCAGGCTACGAATGCGGTTAGCAAACTGGTCGTCGTCGGTGACGATCAGGCCGCCTTCGGCGCAGGTCATGTTCTTGATGGCGTGGAAAGAGAAGATAGCCGTGCCCTTGCCGCCAACGTGCTTGCCTTTGTACTCGGTGCCCGCGGCGTGCGCAGCATCTTCAATCACCGGAATGCCGTGACGTTCCCCGATGGCGCGAATAGCGTCGATGTCGGCAGGCGCGCCCGCGTAGTGCACGGGAATGATCGCTTTAGTGCGTGGAGTAATGGCCGCTTCAATGGCTTCTGGCGTAACCATCAGCGTGTCGCGATCGACGTCAATCATCACCGGTTCGGCGCCCAGCAGCACAATCATGTTGAGCGTGGAGACCCAGGTCAGTGAAGGTGTAATCACTTCGTCACCCGCCTGCAGCCCCAGTGCCATCAGGGTAACGTGCATCCCGCCGGTGGCAGAGCTTACCGCAATGGCATGTTTATTGCCGGTTAAGTCGCAAAATGCCTTCTCAAGCGCCTGGTTTTTCGGCCCGGTTGTGATCCAGCCGGATTGCATGACTTCCGTTACCGCTGCAATTTCTTCCGCACCTAACGCCGGGCGTGAAAAAGGCAGAAAATCACTCATTACGTGGATTCCTTATTAAATCGCTAAACGCCAAAAGCTGACGGGATAATGAATCAGGCTAATTAAATAAAAGTACAACACTCAGGAAGTACAGCATTTTTAGCTAAACGACTATTCAATGAAAAGAATTTAACAAAGAAATCTTAGAACAGTATTAAGAAAATGAGATATAACGAAAAATCGTGACGTTAAGCATCGGCTGACGGGCATATGCCCTTCATAACCCCAGCTTGTCATCTGAATATCATGGTTAAGGCATGTTTGTTGAATGGCGGAATAATTCCGTAAGTGACAAATAATAATGCATCTTCCCTGAGTGGTTAAAAAAACCGCCTGAAACAGGCGGTTTTAAATAATACGCAGTAAAATTAACGCTTCGCTTTCCCCGGCAGCGTTTTCATCAAATCGTCCGGGCTGATGGATGCCACCACGCTCCCCGGCAGCGGCATCTTCAGGATATGGTTCTTCATCTTGCCGATGACGTGCATTTCGCACGGGCGGCAGTCAAATTTCAGCGTCAGCACTTCGTCGCCGTGCACCAGCTGCATTGGGGTTGCTTTCCAGCTTTTAATATTCCCCTTCGCCTGTTTCGGGCAAAGGTTAAACGCAAAGCGCAGGCAGTGTTTGGTGATCATCACCGGCACTTCGCCCTTCTCTTCATGTGCTTCATAGGCAGCGTCAATCAGCTGCACGCCATAGCGGTGATAAAACTCACGCGCTTTATGGTTATACACGTTCGCCAGGAAGCTTAAATGGCTGTCCGGGTAGACCGGCGGCGGCACGCTCACCGCCTTACGGGTGCCGCGCTGGTAGTTTTGCAGCCGCGCTTCGGTCAGCGCTTCAATGGCATCACGGCGCAGCTGGTTAAGCTGGGCGTTTGGCACAAATAAAGCTTCTTCCAGCAAGATGTTCACTTTCCGCGCGGAGTACATGGTCTGGCCCAGCTTGGTCAGGCCGTCGCGCAGGCTGTCGAACGCTTTCTGCGGGTTATTGGCGACGTCAAACTGGCCGACGAGCGTTTGACTGACGCTAACGCCCTCTTCGCTGGTGGCTTTCATCACCAGCTGCTGCTGGCTGCCGCTCAGTTCGATATCCACCGCCACGCGGCGCTCGCTGGAAGTTTTCAGCAGCGCCTGCTGCCAGTTGTGGTCCAGGTTACGGTTCAGCGGGTGGTTCGGGCGCACTTTTTTCAGCGTTTCCGGCATTTCGTTTGGCCAGACGCGATACTGATTTTTTCCGGTTTTTTCCACCGTATTGGCGCGGAAACCGACGATTTCACGCTTGATCAGCACGTTTAAGCCATCGCCGTTAGTCAACGTGTCGGTGGTGGTCACGTCCAGATGGTCTTTGCTCACTTTCAGCACTTCGCCCACCGGCAGGCCAATAAATTTTGGCGAGTCGAACGCACCGATGTCGATTTTGCGCTCGTTCACGAAGTAGTCAGTGCTGCCGCGGTGGAACGTTTTGTCCGGGGACGGAATAAAGTAGTGCGATGTCACCCCGGAAGACGCACGGGTCAGGTCGCTGCGCCCTTCCATCAGCTCGTCCAGCAGTTGGCGGTAGTACGCGGTGATGTTTTTCACGTAGCTCATGTCTTTGTAACGCCCTTCAATTTTGAAGGAGCGCACGCCCGCCTCGACCAGCGCCGCCAGGTTGGCGCTCTGATCGTTGTCTTTCATCGACAGCAGGTGTTTTTCATAGGCCACGACGCGGCCCTGATCGTCTTTCAGCGTGTACGGCAGGCGGCAGGCCTGCGAGCAGTCGCCGCGGTTTGCACTGCGCCCGGTCTGGGCGTGGGAAATATTACACTGCCCGGAATACGCCACGCACAGCGCGCCGTGAATGAAGAATTCAATCGTCGCGTCAACATTCTGGTGAATGGCAGCAATTTGCTGCAGGTTCAGCTCGCGCGCCAGCACGATTTGCGAGAAACCTGCATCGGACAGAAACTTCGCTTTTTCCACGCTGCGAATATCGCACTGGGTACTGGCATGCAGCTCAATCGGCGGCAGATCCATTTCCAGTACGCCCATATCCTGCACGATCAGCGCATCAACCCCGGCTTCGTACAGGTCGACGATCATCGAGCGCGCAGGCTCCAGCTCGTCATCATGCAGAATGGTGTTCAGGGTAACAAAAATTTTCGCCCCGTAGCGGTGGGCAAACGGCACCAGTTCGGCCAGGTCTTGCAAGCTGTTGCCGGCGTTGTGGCGAGCGCCAAAGCCAGGCCCACCGATGTAAACCGCATCCGCGCCATGGAGAATGGCTTCGCGGGCGATGGCGGTATCACGGGCAGGGCTGAGTAATTCAAGTTGATTTGCGTGCAGGCGCATAAAATTTGTCGTGTTCTGTAATGGCGAAAGGCGGCTATTGTAGTCACTTCCCCCGCGCAAAAACAGAGGGATTATGCCGTCGTCACCGGATAGTGAATCAGCGAGTGAAAATGCGTCTCATCGGCACCTGAATTACGGTACGCGTGGGGGCGATCGCCATAGAATTTTAAGCCATCTCCGGCCTGCAACGTCTGCCATTCTCCGTCAACATTCATATCCAACACGCCGCTTATTACCACCACATGCTCGATAACGCCGCTGTCGTGCGCCGACGACTCGCTGAGCGCGCCGGGGGCGAGGCGAATAGAAAAGTGGTCAAAACGCAGGTGCGGATCGTAAGGAAAAATCGGCACCACCACCATTTCCCGGTGCTGCGGGTCAAAGACCGGGCGAACGGGCGCGGAACCGGCTTCGAGGAAAACCGAAAACGGCACGTTAAAGCCGGTGGCAATCTTCCATAATGTGGCGACGGTCGGGCTGGATTCGTTGCGCTCGATCTGCCCGAGCATCGCTTTCGACACGCCGGTTTGTTCCGCCGCGAAGGTCAGGCTCCAGCCTCTGGCCTGACGCAGGCCTTTCAGGGTGTTTGCCAGATGTTGCGCTATATCCATTCTCTCCTCCCATTGAGGGCGCAGTATAGCGCCTTGTGCGCTATAACGCACGATGCTATATTCCCCGGACGTTATAACGCACAGCGAGCCAACCATGCGCCTTTATCTTCCCCCGTTTCCCACCGTTCTGGCAGGTTTTGTTGCCGTCCTGGTCGGCTATGCCAGCTCCGCCGCCATTATCTGGCAGGCGGCAGATGCCGCAGGTGCCAGCCCGCACCAAATCGCTGGCTGGCTGACAATGCTGGGCCTGGCGATGGGCATCAGCACGCTGGGGTTAACGCTATGGTATCGCGCGCCGATACTCACAGCCTGGTCCACACCGGGCGCGGCGCTGCTGGCCACCAGCCTGCCGGGCTATAGCCTGAACGAGGCGGTGGGCATTTTTATTTTCGCCTCTGGGCTGATCCTGATCTGCGGCCTCACCGGGCTGTTCGCCAGGCTGATGCGCCTGATCCCCCCCACGCTCTCCGCCGCCATGCTGGCCGGGGTTTTGCTGCGGTTTGGCCTCGACACCTTCACATCGTTACAGGGTCACTTCTTGCTGTGCATCAGTATGCTGGCCGGCTGGCTGCTGGCGAAGGTGTTTGCCCCGCGCTATGCCGTGGTTGTCGCCATGCTGGTTGGCCTGCTGATTTGCTTTATCAGCGGCGAGCTTAATGCCGGGAGCGTCCCGGTTTCTGTCGTGACGCCTGAATTCATCGCCCCATCGTTTAGCCTCGCCAGCCTGCTGGGCATCGGCGTACCCTTCTTCCTGGTGACGATGGCCTCGCAGAATGCCCCTGGCGTCGCCACGCTGGCGGCCTCCGGCTACAAAGTCCCGGTTTCACCGCTGATCGTTGTGACGGCGTTAATTGCCTTGCTGCTGGCACCATTCGGGGTATTTTCGGTTTGTATCGCCGCCATCACCGCCGCCATTTGCCAGAGCGCCGAAGCCCATCCCGACAAAGACAAACGCTGGCTTGCCGCCGCTGCTGCTGGGGTATTTTACTTATTGGCCGGCCTGTTTGGCGGGGCGATCTCGACGCTGCTGACGGCCCTGCCGCTCGCCTGGATCCATACTCTCGCAGGGCTGGCCCTGCTGGGCACCATTGCCGGAAGCCTGCATCAGGCGCTGAACCACGAGCACGACAGAGACGCCGCCGTCGTGACGTTTCTGGTGACCGCCTCAGGCGTCAATCTGCTGGGCGTCAGCTCTGCATTTTGGGGGGTGATAGCCGGGGGGATTTGCTACACCGCGCTTTCAAGGCTGAAGCGCGCGTAGCTGCGAGGGCGTTGCGCCAAAGACGCTTTTAAAGCGGGTGCTGAAGTGGCTGGGCGAACTAAACCCGCAGGCCATCGCGATCTCCGTCAACGGCAGTTTTCCCTGGCGAACCAGTATTTCCGCCTTCGCCATTCTGCGCTGCATCACGTACTGATGTGGCGCCAGGCCGGTGGACTGTTTAAACATACGTGCAAAGTGGTATTCGCTGAGATCCGCCAGCCGGGCAAGTTCACCCAGAGTCAGCGCCTCACCCAGGTTCTGCTCGATATACGCCTGGGCATTGCGCAGTACCGCCGGCGCCAGCCCGCCACGCACCGTCGGCAGTTTCCACTGCACGCTGCTGTAATGCTGCACCAGATGCGTCAACAGCAGCGTAGAGGCCGTGCTTAGCGTCAGGTGATTAGCCCGCTGCTGCCAGTCGCTGCTCAGCAGAAAGTGACGATAAAGCTGGGTTATGCGCGGGTCGTCGGCAAAGGTTTTTTCATCAAGGTTGATGGCCGCCGGGCCGCGGTCCCAAATCTGCGCGGCAATCTCTTTCAAATGCTCGTCGGTGCAGTACAGGTGCACAAACGAGAAGTCATCCCGCACGTCCCAGGTTGATTCGCTGTCTTCCGGCATAATGCAGAAGCGATCCGGGCCGCCGCCGTTGCGCCAGCCTGAGCTCGTTTTTTGATACGTTTCGTACCCTTCGGTCACGTACAGGCTCAGCGTGTGGTGATCGCAGCGCTGGGTAATGCAGTCATTTCCGTTGGACCAGGCGGCCAGCTGAATACCTGAGCCAAGCTGAACGCTACCGTTCAGGCGGGCTTTGTGCTGCTGCAGGTTTTCAAAGGCGTGGTATGGCGCGGTCATAGCGGGAGTCGGCTTCTGGAACATAATGGCTAGTGTAAGGACTGCGCGCCGCCGTCGCCACTGCCGCCGTGAAAAAAAACCGCAAGAATATGCAAGTCGCTGGCCCGGATGAAAGCCGCAGAGCGGAAAAAAAAGGAGACTCGTCATCTGGTTTTGACTGACGAGAACAACAATGAACGCTTTGCTTTATATTCTGGTGGTGGTGATTTGGGGAACGACCTGGATTGCCATTTACATGCAACAGGGGGTCGTTTCCGTCCCCGTGTCTATTTTCTGGCGCTTTGCCGTGGCGGCCGTGGTGATGCTTGTTGTGCTGCTCGCGCTGGGCCGCCTGAAGCGCATCGGGCTCAAAGACCACCTGTTTTGCGTCCTGCAGGGCGCGTGCGTGTTCGGCTTCAACTTCTTCTGCTTCTACCACGCGGCGGCCTATATCAGCTCCGGTCTGGAGTCAGTGATCTTCTCGATGGCGGTACTGTTCAACGCCTTTAACAATTTTCTGTTCTTCCGCAAGAAACCGTCTCCCCGCGTATTGCCCGCCGCCGCGCTGGGCATTGCCGGCATCGTGGCCCTGTTCTGGCACGATCTTGCGGCCACACAAATGGCGCCTTCGCTGCTGATCGGCATCGGCCTTAGCGCGCTCGGCACCTTTGGTTTTTCGCTGGGGAATATGATCAGCGCCCGCCATCAAGGCCGGGGCCTGGAAACGCTGTCCACCAATACCTATGCGATGTTTTACGGCACCGCGATTATGGGCGTCGTGGCGCTGGTGAGCGGCGAATCGTTTATGCCGGATTTCACCGTGCGCTACATCGGCTCGCTGCTTTATCTGGCGATTTTTGGTTCGGTGATTGCCTTTGGCGCCTATTTCACCCTGGTAGGCCGCATCGGGGCGAGCCAGGCCGCCTACAGTACGCTGCTCTTCCCGCTGGTGGCGCTGACGCTGTCGACGCTTTACGAAGGGTACGTCTGGCACGCTAACGCCGTGCTTGGGCTGGTGATGATCCTGCTGGGTAACCTGGTGATGTTTGCTAAGCCGGAACAGTGGCTGCCGTGGCGGAGAAAGCTGGCGTAATAAAAAACCGCAGCTTGTTCAGGGCTGCGGTTTTTGTTTGCAAAAAAGTTATTTATTCGGCACGTCAAACATCGTGGCATCGGTGGCCAAATCATCCACAACCTGTTTCAGGGTATCGACGGTGACTTTGGCATTTTCGTTGCTGAGCGTTTTCCCTTCCCCCTTACGGACCACGCGTAAAACGGGTTTATTGGTTGCCGCATCAATCAGTTCGCCTTCGAAATAGAGATCGGTATTCATGGTGCGGTGCCCGGTGGCCATTTGCGTGCCTGCGACAACCATCGCAATCGGGATCACCTCATAGAACTGCAGCCCTTCTTTGCTGCTGTCCACGCCGGTGATCGCGCCCCGGAAAATAAGGCTGTGCGGGCCTGGCGTCGTGACCAGCGGTTTCCGCTGCGCCGCCGCGGCTTTTAATTTAGTGTTGGTGTACGCCAGCAGACCATCCAGCGTGTTCTGGCCTATTTGGGTCGTGGGCCTTGGCGTCGGGTAGTAGACCACCGGATTGTAGACCAGGCTGTCGTAGTTGCCGGGTTTGAAGTTCGGGTCAACCCAGCGCATAACGGTTTTACCGGTAGCTGATTTTGTCTCCTGCAGACCGGAGTAATCTTTTAGAAACCCAGAGTATTTTTCTGGCGCGGTGGTTTTTGAAGCACACCCCGCCAGCGCTAATAAACCTGCCAGACAAGCCACTTTAAAATACGTTTTGCTCCGCATCGTTTGATCCTGTTTGTGGGTATAAGCCTTTCAGGTATAGCAAAAAACGACACTTTGTGTAGGGGTTAAGCGGCCTTGACGTCAAAACTCAGATCGCGCGCTCATCGCCGGGGACGGCAAGCCCATCGCAAAGCAGGTCAACAATCAATAATGCGCCGTAATGCCCTTCCCCGGGAGATAGCCACACGTCACCGGCCTGCCCCGCGCTGGCGGGATCTTTCGTCACCATAACGATGGCTGCGCCCTGCCGCCTGGCCTGCTGCACGGCCGCTAACAAGGTGCTGTCCGGCGTCGAGCTGGCAAAGACGATCATCGCCTGCTCGCGATTCAGCATTGAGGCAGTGAAGCTCATCAGGGCAGGGTCATAACAGACGCTGGCGGGTTGGCCCTGCGTCAGCAGGCGGTACTGCAAAAGGCTGGCAAAAGGCGTGTCTGCCGCGCCTGCGCTGAAAATATGAATCGCTTTCGCTTGCTTCAGCAGCAAAACGGCACGCGAAACATTAGCTTCCGGAAGCGTTTCCAGTTGCTGAGTTAGCGCCTGCTGGATGCCGCTCAACCGTTGTTGCCAGGAAGCCGGTAGCTCGCTACCCGGTATGGCGGTGCTGGCCTGCGCCAGCTTCATGCGTAGATCACGAATATCGTCGCAGCCTGCGGCTCTGGCAAAGCGCGTGATAGTGGCCGGACTGACGCCCGCCGCCTGGGCAAGCTGGTCGATTGTCGCCGACGACGCAAAGCCCGGATCGTGCAAAATAGCCTGTGCAACTCTCGCTTCCTGCTGGCTGAACTCCGCCAGCCGCTGGCGGATCCGGCTGATAATGTCGCCCTCAGCATCCCGCCCTATGGAATGAGAAAAGCGCTCCAGCACGTCTTTCGCCACGCCGCCCCGATTGGCCAGAAACTGCAGCGTGTCATTATCCACCCAGGCGGCATCCCCCAACAGTTGAGACGGTGCTGCCAGCAAGTCCTGTACCCGGCTGTCGTGCTGCTGGTGGCGAACCTGGCCGAGGAAATCATTCATATCGCTGCAGCCAATGGTGCGCGCGAACTGCTGGAGCGTGGCCTGACTGACACCCGCGCGCGCCGCCAGCTGCTCCATGGTGGCATCCGGTAGCTGGAAGAAATTCTCCAGAAAAAAGCGGGCCAGCCGCGTTTCCTGGGGAGAAGAGTCGGCTAACCCATGGACCAGGTGATAAACAATATCCATCGCTGAAAGGTTCCTTGTGTCTGCGTCACAGGCGGATAAATCATCATAATGCGTTGAAATTATTTTTCAATTAACTTTGCCGCGATGCCTTGCCGCCGTTTCAGTCTCCTCCGTAAAAGTCTTGTTATTCCTTTAACATTCGGGAAACCAATAATCCAACGCAGATCACGGTCATGAAAATAATTTTCATACATGCTGAATAAACGCACTGTTGTTTGAAACACGTTTTCAATTTGAAGGATAAAGGTAATGAAAAAGATCATGTTGTGTTGTGCCGCAGGGATGTCCACCAGCATGCTGGTGCAAAAAATGCGCGCCGAGGCCACAAAACGCGCCCTGGACATTCAAATTGACGCGGTGTCTGTGGCCGAAATTGAAAGTCACCTGCAGAGCGCCGACGTGGTGCTGCTCGGCCCTCAGGTGCAGTTCGAGCTGGCCCGCCTTTCCGAGCTTTCGGCTCCTCTCGGCAAACCCGTGGCAGTGATCGACATGATGGATTACGGCACCATGCGCGGCGACCGCGTGCTGGATAAAGCCATTACTCTGATGGCCTGATAACCGGGAGAAACCAATGAAAATTACCGTTGTGGGCGGGGGCAGCAGCTACACCCCGGAACTGATTGAAGGCCTGATTCTGCGCCATGCCGCCCTGCCGATGACGGAGCTGGCGCTGGTGGATGTAGAAGCGGGCCGCCAGAAGGTTGAAATCATCGCCGCGCTGGCTCGCCGCATGTTCGACAGCAAAGGGCTGGAGCAGGTCAAAGTGACGGTGCATTACGAACCAGACGCCGCGATCGTGGGTTCCAGCTTTGTGCTGACCCAGCTTCGCGTGGGGCAACTGCCCGCTCGCGCCGCCGACGAACGCCTGGGCCTCAGCCACGAACTGCTAGGCCAGGAGACCACCGGTGTCGGTGGTTTTGCAAAAGCACTGCGTACCATTCCGGTGATGCTGGACATTGCTAAACGCGTGGAGCGCCTGGCCCCGAATGCGTGGATTATTAATTTCACCAACCCGGCGGGGATCGTCACCGAGGCAGTTTCCCGCTACAGCGCCGCCAACATTGTTGGCCTGTGCAACGTGCCGGTGACCATGCACCACACCATCGCTGACATGCTCCAGCTGCCTTACGACAAAGTCACGCTCCGCTTCGCCGGGCTCAACCACATGGTGTGGGTGCACGAGGTGATCGCCGATGGGCGGGACGCGACCGCCGAGGTGATTGAGATGTTGTGCGATGGCGAGCAGTTGTCGATGAACAACATCAAAGCGATTCCGTGGCCACCAGCCCTGCTGCGTGCCCTGAAAGCGATCCCTTGCCCGTACCATCGCTATTTCTGGCAAACCCGCACCATGCTCAAAGACGAGCTGGCGGATGCGGCGAACGGGAAAGGCACCCGCGCCGAACAGGTGATGAAAGTCGAGGCCGAGCTATTTGAGCTGTACGCCAACCCGCAGCTCGACAAAAAGCCGGAGCAGTTGAGCCAGCGCGGTGGGTCTTTCTATTCAGAAGTGGCCCTGGAGCTTATCGACGCCCTGCACAATAACCTCG
The DNA here is from genome assembly GCF_011752835.1 of Enterobacter sp. Ap-1006. NCBI lineage: Bacteria > Pseudomonadati > Pseudomonadota > Gammaproteobacteria > Enterobacterales > Enterobacteriaceae > Enterobacter > Enterobacter sp. Ap-1006. The sequence continues at coordinate 32,576 of NZ_VWWU01000002.1, forward strand.
GCAAGCAGATGGTGGTGAATACCGCCAACAACGGCGCTATTCAGGGGCTGCCGGACGACGCGGTGATTGAAACCAACTGCGTGATCGACGCGCTGGGGGCCCATCCGCTGGCATTCGGCAAACTTCCTCCCCTGATGAATGGCCTGACCCAGCAGGTGAAAGACTTTGAACGACTGACGATTGAAGCGGCGGTCCACGGCGATAAGCAGCAGGCGCTCCTGGCCCTGATAGCGAACCCGCTGGTGGCTGACGTGAATATCGCTCAGGCGTTGCTCGATGAAGTGCTTGCAAGCAACAAGGCGTGGCTGCCGCAGTTTAATTAGCGCCGCTTACCGGTGGGCGATGCTTTACGCCCACCCCACAACAGAAATCAATAACAATAATGCCCGGCCATGCGCCGGGACAGGGGTAACCGTGTCCGCAAAGAAATCGTTTCTTGAAAAATATGTGCTGCCCGTGGCGCTGAAAATCGCCGGGCAAAAGCACGTGCTTTCTGTCCGCGACGGGATCATTCTGAACATGCCGTTCATGCTGATTGGCTCGTTCTTCCTGATTTTCGCCTATCTGCCGGTGCCGGGTTACCCCCAGCTAATGACCGATCTGTTTGGCGCCACGTGGCAGACCAAGCTGCTTTATCCGGTCAAAGCGACCTATGACATCATGGCGATTATTTCGAGTTTCGGGATCGCCTATCGTCTGGCCGAAAAATACCGCACCATCGACCCGCTCACCGCCGGGGCGGTGTCGCTGGTAGCCTTTATCATGACCATCCCGCAGAACATTATGTTCACTCCGCCGTCCGGGGGGCCCGATGAGTTTGTGAAGGGCGTGCTGCCAATGGGGCAAATTGGTAGCCAGGGGCTGTTTGTCGCCATTCTGATCGCCCTGCTTTCTACCGAAATTTACCGGTTTATCAGCAACCGTAATCTGGTGATCCGCATGCCGGAGGGCGTGCCGCCTGCGGTAGCAAAATCGTTCCTCGCGCTGGTGCCGGGTTTTTGCGTGTTGGCCGTGGTGCTGGCGCTTCGCCTGCTGGTGGAAGCCACGCCGTTTGGTGACATCAACACCATGATCACCGATCTGGTCGGCATTCCGATGAGCCACATTGGCGGCTCGTTACCGGGAATGATCGTGTCGGTGATCCTGATTGGTATTCTGTGGACGCTCGGCCTGCACGGCGACACTATCGTGCTGGTGTTTATCCGCCCGGTCTGGCTGACCAATATGTCCGAGAACCTGGCGGCATTCCAGAACGGCCTGCCTATCCCGCACATCATTACCCAGCAGTTCTATGACCTGTGGATCGCCCCTGGCGGCACCGGGGCGCTGTTAGGCCTGGTGATCTTTATGCTGATCCGCAGCCGCAGTGTGCAAATGAAGCAGCTGGGTAAAATTGCCGCGCCGGGCAGCCTGTTTAACATCAGCGAGCCCATGGTGTTTGGCATTCCGCTGGTGATGAACCCGTACCTGGTGGTGCCTTTTATTTTGACCCCGGTGGTGCTGGTGATTGTCTCCTACACGGCGATGGCAACAGGTCTGGTAGCGCCGCCTGCGGGGATTGCGCTGCCGTTCACCACGCCGATTATCGTCAGCGGCTATTTAGCGACAGGCGGCCATGTTTCCGGCTCGATTCTGCAGATTGTGAACCTGGCTATCTCGCTGGTGATGTATTACCCGTTCTTCCGGGTCTGGGATAACCTGAAATTCCGCGAGGAGCAACAGGCGAATCAGGCGACGGCAACTGCGCCGGTTGAGGCGGTGAGCGAGCGTAGTACGGTGTAGCGCTTTATTGTGGTTCAGGATGTTCCGTTCACTTCAAGTACAGCTTCGACCTCAGCCACCGTACCGGTGAACGTCTCAGGGGAGTCACCGTCACTCCCCTGAGAACCCGGACTCTCAGCCACAACGTTTCTGCTTCTTTTACCCTCACCCTAACCCTCTCCCTGGAAGGGAGAGGGAATAAACAATGTTTCCCGTGGATTTTGTTTTCTCCCTCGCCCCTTTGGGGAGAGGGCTGGGGTGAGGGGAGATTTGTTCCCGGCTCTCATCGCCCCCGGTTATGACCCAACTCAGGCGGGGTTGAGCTGTCGGGAACAGCGAAAGAGAGCGATCGTCGGGAACGAATCGCGAACGACCCCGAATGTTTGGGTGATAGCCGGTGGGTTTACCGCTTCAGCGGCGATGAGCTCGCCGGGCGCCGGGGGTTGCCAGGGGGCATGGCGTAATGCCCCTTGACACGTTCACTGTCTCTTAACTTGCATGGACAACAGATCATATAAGTGAACGGAGAATCTCCAAACTTACAGAGAATGTATTCTCAGATCGCCTGCTCTCTCCCTGCGCCAGTTACTTCTTCACATCCACCTGATAAAAGATATGCTTCCCGAACGGGTCAATTTCATACCCGGTCACCTCTTTACGCACCGGCTCGAAAATCGTGGAGTGGGCAATCATCACCGCAGGCATCTGGTCGTGCATCATTTGCTGCGCTTCTTTGTAGAGCTCAACTCGCTTATCATGGTTCCCCTCGGCACGGGCTTCAAGAATCAGCTTATCAAACGGCTGGTAACACCATTTGGATGAGTTAGACCCGCCGTTGGCCGACGTGCAGGTAAACAGCGGCCCGAAGAAGTTGTCCGGGTCGCCGGTGGCCGTCGTCCAGCCCATCAGCGCGGCCTGGTGCTCCCCACCCTTCACTCGCTTGAGGTATTCGCCCCATTCGTAGGTGACAATTTTCGCCGTCACGCCAACTTTAGTCCAGTCGGCCTGAATCATCTCTGCCATACGTTTAGCGTTCGGGTTATACGGGCGCTGAACCGGCATTGCCCACAGGTCAATACTCATGCCGTTGGCAAACCCGGCTTCTTTGAGCAGCACCTTCGCTTTTTCAGGATCGTAATCGTAATCCTTGAGCTTATCGTCTGCGCTCCACACGCCCGGCGGCAGCAGGTTTTTCGCCTCGATGCCCGTGCCGTGGAACACCGCTTCGATAATGGCCGGTTTGTTAATCGCCATTGCCAGCGCCTGGCGCACTTTCACGTTATCGAGCGGCGGTTTCTGGGTGTTAAAGGCCAGAAAACCGGTATTCAGACCCGCTTTTTGCATCAGCGTGATGTCTTTGTTTTCCTTCATGCGCGGCAAATCCGCCGGGTTCGGGAACGGCATCACCTGGCATTCATTTTTCTCAAGTTTGGCGTAGCGGATCGACGCATCTGGCGTGATCGAGAACACTAAACGGTCGATTTTTGATTTGCCCTGCCAGTAATCAGGGAAAGCGGTATAGAGAATGCGGGAATCTTTCTGGTACTGCTTCAGCTCAAACGGCCCGGTGCCGATGGGGTCGGAATCGACGCGTTCCGGCGTGCCGGCCTTCATCATGACATCGGCGTATTCGGCAGAGAGAATCGAGGCAAAATACCAGCCTAAATCCGCGACAAACGGCGCTTCCGGGTGCGCCAGCGTGAAGCGCACGGTGTTGTCATCCACTTTATCAATCGCTGTGATCAGCTTGCCAAACCCCAGGCTTTCAAAGTTGGAGTAATTGCCGTTGGAAACGTTGTGGTACGGATGCTTAGGATCTTTCTGGCGCATAAACGAGAAAATGACATCGTCCGCGTTGAAGTCTCTGGTGGGCTTAAAGTATTTGTTGCTCTGAAACTTAACGCCTTTGCGCAGATGGAAGGTATAGACTTTGCCGTCTTCACTAACGTCCCAGCTTTCCGCCAGGCTGGGCTGCAGTTCCGTGGTGCCGACTTTAAAATCCACCAACCGGTTATAAACCGGCACCGCGCTGGCATCCACGCTGGTGCCCGAGGTGTAAAGCTGCGGGTTGAAGTTTTCCGGTGAGCCTTCGGAGCAATAAACCAGCGTGCTGGCCGCCACGCTGGTACTGATGGAGAGCGCCGCTACGGCAAGTGCAAGCGTTGTAATCTTTGTTTTCATCGCTGTCTTCCTGTGGTGTTTGTCCTGACCCTGAATGAATAAAGCTTGTGCAAAGCGCCTTAATAAATAACATTAAATTTACATTGCCAACAAACAACATCGAACAATAAGGAAACACTATGTCTTCGTCGCTCAGCGAGCAGCTTACCCGGCGCTTCTTTCGTTATCTGGCGGTGACCAGCCAAAGCGATCCGCGCGTCAGCAGCCTGCCCAGTACCCCAGGACAACACGAAATGGCCAGCCTGCTCGCGGAAGAACTGCGCACGCTGGGCCTTGAAAATATTGTGATTGATGAGCACGCCACGGTAACCGCCGTGAAGAAAGGCAACGTCGCTGGCGCACCGCGCGTGGGGTTTATTACGCACATTGATACCGTTGACGTTGGTCTTTCCCCGGACATTCATCCGCAGATCCTGCGCTTCACCGGCGAAGATTTATGCCTGAACGCCAAAGAGAACATCTGGCTGCGCACGGCGGAGCACCCGGAAATCAGCGCCTATCCTGGCGAAGAGATTATCTTCAGCGACGGCACCAGCGTGCTGGGCGCGGACAACAAAGCCGCCGTCACGGTGGTGATGACGCTGCTGGAAAACCTGACGCCAGAGCACCAGCACGGTGACATCGTGGTGGCCTTCGTCCCGGATGAAGAAATTGGCCTGTGTGGCGCCAAAGCGCTGGATTTGGCGCGTTTTGACGTGGACTTCGCGTGGACCATTGACTGCTGCGAGCTGGGCGAAGTGGTGTATGAAAACTTCAACGCCGCCCACGCGGAGCTGAAATTCACCGGTGTGACCAGCCATCCGATGTCCTCCAAAGGCGTGCTGGTTAACCCGCTACTGATGGCGATGGACTACATTAGCCATTTTGACCGCCAACAAACGCCTGAGCACACCGAAGGGCGCGAAGGCTACGTCTGGTTTAACGGGATGCAGGCTTCACAAAGCGAAGCGCTGCTGAAGGCCAATATTCGCGACTTCGATTTGGCCAACTTTGAACGCCGCAAACAGCAAATTGGCGAAGTGGCGCAGAAGATTGCCGCGCAGTACCCGACCGCACGCGTGGAGTTCAGCCTCAGCGATACCTACAGCAACATCAGTAACGCTATTACCGACGATCGCCGGGCCATTGATTTGATTTTTGCCGCTCTGGATGAGCTGGGGATTGAGCCGAAGGTGATCCCCATGCGCGGCGGCACAGATGGCGCGGCGCTGTCGGCTAAAGGCTTGTTGACGCCGAACTTCTTTACTGGCGCGCACAATTTCCATTCTCGCTTTGAGTTTTTACCGCTGCGGGCGTTTGAGGCGTCTTACAATGTGGCGCTGAAGCTTTGCCTGCTGGCGGCGAAGTAATTTGCCCCTCACCCTAACCCTCTCCCCTAAGGGGAGAGGGAATTCATACAGAGAACTCTTGCATTCCCCTCACTCCAACCCTCTCCCCTAAAGGGAGAGGGAATCAGGACAGAAATCCAACTTAGCTTCACTCCCGCGATTTGCGGTGAAAGAAACAGCACAATTTTCTTGTATAGCTCTGATTTCCCCCTCTCCCTTTCAGGGAGAGGGCCGGGGTGAGGGTTAATTTTTACATTTAGTTCTTACATGCCAGCATCGTGGCAAAACGCAGCTTGATGCGGTTGCCGTGCTCATCGGTCTTGTGCAACTGCCCCACATCTTCGTTGTATTTAATCAGCTCCCAACCTTCATAGTAGTTCCGCAGTTCACCCTCTTTAAAAGCAAACGGGAAACCGACCGTGCAGGGAAAATCCTCGGTATCCATGGCCGCCACAATCAGGTTGTAGCCGCCGGGTTTGGTGCAACGCTGCATATTGGCGATAAGTCCAGGGATCGTGCTGCGCTCGAGGAACATCATCACCACGGTGGAGAGAATAAAATCGTACTCGCCGTCAAAGCTCAGCTGGTTCAGGTCAACCTCGGCGGTGGCAATGTTTTTCAGCCCTTCCGTCTCGATAATCTGATTCAGCCTGGCGATGCTCATCGGGTTTTTATCCCAGGCGGTGACGTCGAACCCTTTCTGGTTCAGGTACAGGCTGTTGCGCCCGCCGCCGCAGCCAAGATCCAGCGTTTTACCGGGGGCAACGTACTTCACGGCGTTCAGCACGTCAGAATGTGTGGCAGTTAAGCCGTATTTTTCGCTGTAGTAGCTTTCAGACTTCTCGGTCATGACAGATCCTTATTTTCAGGCCGCGCGGTGCGCAAAATCAATTTCCCCTGCATCAGCAGGATAAAAGTACGTGCCAGCAGCAGGCCGATAATCACATTAGTAAAAATAAACAGCGGCACGGCAATGACGTGAAACAGCCCGTCCCCGCTGCCTTCGCTCAGATGGAGCGCCGTGGTTGCCAGCGCAGAAATACCGAATGAGAAACTCCAGAAGGAGGCATTGAACGGCTGCGCCAGGTACCAGGGCATTAAGCGCAGCATGAAGAGCAATTGCAGCAGGCCGTAACCAAACAGCATTTTGGCAAAGAAATCCGTCACGCCGCCGTTCACGGCAAGGTAAGCGCTGCAGGCCACCAGCGCAGGGGCAAGCTGAATGCCCAGCGAGGTGCGTACCGGCGTGGGCATTTCCCCGGCGCTGCGCATACGGTGCAAAATCGCTGGTTCCAGGCTGAGCCAGGAAAAAACACCGGCCCCAAGGAACAAGATCCCCAGGTCGTGATAACCCAACGCGCCGCAGGCCATCGCGCTGATAAAATTATTGGCGACGGTGGGCAAATACAGCCCCGGCGTTGTGGCATCCTGCGGGTGCGTACCCCGCCATAATCCGGCGGACTGCCAGGCGGCATAACAAAGCTGCACCACGGCGCCAAAGCCAAACATCACTGCAGCGAGCAGCCGCAGATAAGGGGCCACGCCGATGGCCACAAGCATGGTCGTCGCCGGGAACAGGCTCACGAAGCTGCTCATTAAAGGGTGATGAATTTCTGCCAGCACGCTGTGCGGGTAGCGCACCAGGCGAGTCAGGAACGCTAACGCCAGCAGCAGCCAGATGCCGGCGGCAAGCGCCACAAGGGCCTCACCAACAACCGACGGCACCGGCCAAATCGTGGCGGCATAGCGCCAGGCAAACCCCATGCCGATGGTGCCCAGCACCATGCCAAAGTAGCCTGCGGGGAGATTGATAAAGCTACCGGGGATTGGTTTATTCATTTTGTTTATTTTTTAAAATGTATTTTAAATGCATTTTATGCGATTACGCCGCCAAACGCTACGCCGGTGAATTACCTGCTACGTTTATCAGCAGTGCACAGCGAGAAATCACCATGAAAAAATACCGGATCACCGATGTTTCGCGGCTTCATGATTATCAGCATGATGGCGAACAGCGGCAAGTTCGACTCTGGCAAATTGAGGCACTTTGCGCTTTTGGCAACGTCGTGGCCGGGCAAGGCGGCGGCTGGATTGAGGAAGAAGCGAACCTGAGCCACGAGGGAACCTGCTGGCTTGAGCCTGACGCTCTGATCTGGAACGGTGCGACGGTTGAAGATGACGCAAAAATCCTCGGCGAGTCTGAAATTTGCCATCACGCAAAAGTGGGCGGCAAGGTGCTGGTCGAGGACTCCCGCATCAGCGGCGAATGCTTTATCTCGGGCTCGGCCCGCGTGTTGCAGCAGAGCCAGGTGATTGCCGTGCTGGGGCTAACCGAAGATACAGAAATGCGGCTGCAAATCTACGGGAGCGCTACGGTGCGGGCCTCACGCATCGTCCATCAGGCACAAATCTACGGCCACGCGCGCGTGAACAACGCCTTTGTCGAACACCGCTCAGCTATTTTTGATAACGCCGTTATTGAAGGCAATGCAGAGAACAATGTCTGGGTTTGTGATTGCGCGCAGGTGTCCGGTAACGCACGTATTATTGCCGGCAGCGGCGACAGCCAGATCCCGACCATCCGCTACTCATCTAAAGTCTACGGCAACGCCCTTATTGAAGGGGATTGCGTGCTCAAGCACCGCGTCCAGGTTTACGGTAATGCGGCGCTTATCGGCGGCCCGGTTCTGCTGGACAACAATGTACAGGTGTATGGCGAGGCGAAAGTGATGGGTAACGTGCTCATCGAAAACAACGTGCAGATTTATGATGAGGCGGCGGTGGAAGGCTTTGGCGGCGAACTGATTCATCTTCGCGGCATGAAGGATATTAACGGCGCACAGCGAATTACCCGCACGCCGTTTCATGGCATTTTTTAATCAGCAATGCGCCCGTAAATATTCTGATCGTGGAACTCGTCGTTCAGAAACTCGGCTTGCCTCAGGCAACCTTCAAGGGCAAAGCCGTTGCGTTGGGCCACCCGGTTGCTGGCCTGGTTAGTAACGATGCATTTGATGACAAACCGGCGCACCGTCCCTTCCCCCGCGTACTTGCCGATCGCGGCCTCAATCACGGCGGAAACGATCCCCTTGCCCTGCCGATCCTCGCTTAGCCAGTAGCCGATGTAGGCCGTTTTGTCGGTCGGGACTATCTGGTTAAAGGAAAAGACGCCCGCCAGCTCGCCGCGATAGAGGATCATAAACATCTTCGCGTAGCCTTTATGGTGGAGAACATAGTTCCCCTGCAGCGTTTTGCGGGTGTCGTCCTCGGAAACAACATACTGCGGCCAGTTCATCGCCTTTTGCAGCCAGCTTTTATTGCGCTGCACCAGGGCAAAAACGTCCTTCACGAACCGCTCGTTCACCGAATGCAGTTCGATATCATCATTAACCGCAATCACTTCATCCTGCCAGGCCTGCTGTTGTTCCACTCGTGACTCCTGCTTTTGTTAGAAGGTGACAGTTATCTTATGTCACTTTTTTGTGGCAACGCACGAGATTTAAAACACCGCCAAAAGTGAACATATAGAAATTCATTATGAAAGAGTATTTATGCAATAAGAGGACGAGATGGTGAAACGGGCATAAAAAAGCCCCGCGGCTTTTACGCGGCGGGGCTGGATGATTAACGCATTTCGCGGTCGTCAACGTATTTACGTTTGTCCGGCGGTGGCGGGAAGTACTGGTACAGCCAGGTTTCACTGATCGCTTTGCCCTGGCAACGCAGGAACATGCGCATCTCGACCGGGTCGGTGGCGTCGTTGGTCGGATACCAGTCAAACAGAATGCGGTAGCCGTCAAACGGTTCGACGTAGAGGATCTCAATCTGCTTCGCTTCGCCGTTGGAGAGCGTAATCACCGGCTCAATCCCCTTCGGCGCGGCGGCTTTCAAATCGCCCCCGATAAAGTCGATAGCAAAGCGGCGGGACCATTTTTCCGGGAAGTGTTCACCCGGCGCCCAGCCTTCCGGGAAGCTGCCCATCCCGGTGCGGGTGGCATAAACGCGGGCCAGATCCGTCGTCACCGGCGGCAGACCGCTCCAGTAGAGGCGATATTTGAACTCGAATTCGTCCCCGGCTTTGACCGGTTTTTCCGGCTGCCAGAAGCAGACAATATTGTCGAGCGTTTCGCCGGTGGTCGGGATTTCCATCAGGCCAACGGTGCCTTTGCCCCACTTGTTACGCGGCTCCACCCACAGGCTCGGACGCTTGTTGTACCAGCCCATGATGTCCTGGTAGCTGGCAAAGTCGTGATCCAGCTGCAGCAGGCCAAAGCCCTTCGGGTTCTCGTCCATAAAGGCGTTGAACTGAAGTTTCTGCGGGTTATTCAGCGGGCGGCAAATCCACTCGCCGTTACCGCGCCACATGGCCAGGCGGTCGGAGTCATGAATTTGCGGGTGAATGGTGTCGCAGGTCCGGCGTTCGTTGGTGCCGCAGGCAAACATGCTGGTCATCGGCGCGATACCCAGCTGCTTGACGTCTTTCCGGGCATAAAGGTGATTGTCCACCTCCATCACCACGCGCTCGGCTTCACAGCTGATAATAAATTTGTACGCGCCGGTCACGCTTGGGCTGTCGAGTAAGGCATAGACCACAAAAGTCGTGTCGGTGGCTTTCGGCGTTTCAAACCAGAACGAGGTGAAGTCCGGGAACTCTTCCGGCGTGTCGGTGAAGGTATCCACCGCGAGACCACGGGCGGAAAGGCCGTACTGATATGTGCTGTCTACGGCACGGAAATAGCTCGCCCCGAGGAAGGAGACGACGTCACGGCGCGCCAGTTCTGGTGCCTTGAAGACTTTCAGGCCGGCAAAGCCGAGATCCGTCTGGCCTTCGAGCTGCCTGGTGTCTACGCCAGCATTATTGTAGTTAAACAATTCCGGGCGGAAGTGGATTTCGCGCGCCTGATGGGTGGCGGAATCCAGCGAGAACATTCTGACGCGGCGGCGGAACCCCATGCCGACGTGGAAGAACTGCACGTCAAGCTGGCGGTTTTCGATGTTGTTCCACAGTGAATGATCGGCGTCGTACTGAATGGCGTTATAAGCCTGAGGCGTCAGGTTAGCCAGGGTGTTGGGCAGCGCGCGCGGCGCCCCGCCCCATGGTTTTTTCGACAGGTCGTGCGCCATGCCCTGAAGCACCGCAAAATCGAAGGCGGTGGAGTGCCCGTCAGCGATGCCCGATTCGGCGGCAAAGGCGCTTCGGGAGAATAGCGTGGCAAGGGTTGGCGTGCCGCAGGCAGCGGCGAGAGCCATAGAGGCCTGGATAAAACGTCTGCGATTCATGCCTGAGAAATCGTCCTTATGTGTCGATGTGTTTTGTTCCTCCCACGGGAAGAACAGCGGCAAGAGACTGCTACCTGTACGACCGCACACTCTAGACAAAATTCACAGTGAATCCAATGGGCGGAGAAGGCGTTTGGGGGAGGAACGAAGGTTTTTTTTCAGGAAACCAGATATCACCGAAAAATTCGCCATTGTCTGGCGAAAAAACGCTAAAGGCCCGTCAGCCTGTGTGCCGACGAGCCCTGGTCAACGTTACTTCACGCTGACGTCGATGCCGGGGAAGAACTTCTGCGCGAGCTTAGTCACGGTGCCGTCGGCTTTCACCTTATCGATGGCCGCATCCAGCTCTTTTTTCGTGACAGCGTCACCTTTACGCAGACCAAAGCCAATTCCGCTACCGAGGATGGTGTCGTCGCTCACCGGCTTGCCGATAAAGCCAAAGCCCTTGCCCTGCGGCGTGCTGAGAAAGCCCGCCTGACCCGCCGCGGACATCACCAGAGAGGCATCAATACGGCCGTTCAGCAAGTCAGCCCAGGCCATGTTCTGGTCTTTGTAAGACACAACGTTCACGCCCTGCTTTTCCCAGTGCTCTTTGGCATAGGTTTCCTGAATGGAGCCCTGGAGCACGCCGATGGTTTTGCCTTTTAGCCCTTCCGCCGTGGCTTCAAGGCCGCTGCCTTCTTTGCCCACCAGCTGAGACGGAATACGGTAGATTGGCTGGGTAAAGTCAATGCTTTTACGACGCTGCTCGGTGATGTTCATTGCCGAGTTGATGGCGTCAAACTTCTTCGCCACCAGCCCTGGGATCAGCGAATCAAACGACGTTTCTACCCAGGTACATTTCAGGCTGGCCGCCTGGCAAATGGCTTTCCCCAGCTCGACGTCAAACCCTTCCAGCTCGCCCGCGCTGTTGCGGCTTTCAAACGGGGGATACTCCGCTTCGAGGCCATAGCGCAGCTCGCCGGCGGCCAGCGCAGAAAACGAAGAACACAGCCCGAGCAGCAAACTTAACGCATACACTTTTTTCATCATGACCTCTTATCAGCGTGGCTTAACCCGGCACAGCGCTTCAGCGCCCGCCCGAAGTGTGGCTTCATCTTTGGCAAATGAGAGCCGGATAATTTTATTGTCAGTACCGTCGGCATAAAACGCGGAGAGCGGAATGGTCGCCACGCCGTAATCGGTGATTAACCGCTTCACCATCTCGCTGTCGGACTCATCGCTGAAGTGCCCGAAGCGGGCCAGCAGGAAGAATGACCCACCGCTCGGCAGCAGTTCAAACGGCGAATCGGCCAGCAAAGACTGCATTAAATCACGCTTGCGCTGATAAAACGCCGCCAGTGAAAGATAAGTTTGCGGATCGCTCATATAGTCGGCGAACGCATACTGCATCGGCGTGTCGGCGGAGAACATCAGGAACTGATGCACCTTGCAGATCTCATCCATCAGCGCCGCCGGGGCCAGGCAATAGCCAACCCGCCAGCCCGTGACGTGGAAGGTTTTACCGAATGACGACACAATCACGCTGCGCTCGGCAAGCTGCGGGTGCGTCGCCATGCCGTGGTGCTTTTTGCCGTCAAAGACGATGTGTTCATACACTTCATCGGACAGGATCACAATGTCGGTGTCGCGAGTTACCGCCGCCAGCATTTCCAGGTCATGGGCGCTAAATACCTGTCCGCTTGGGTTATGCGGCGTGTTCACGATGATCATCCGCGTACGTGGCGTAATCGCCGCCCGCACTTCGTCCCAGTCAACGGTGAAATCAGGCAGGCTCAGCTTGAGCGCCACCGGTTTGGCACCCTGCAGGCGGACAATCGGCGCGTAGCTGTCGAAAGAAGGCTCAAAGTAGATAACTTCATCGCCGGGATGTACCAGACCGCCGATCGCAGAATAAAGCCCTTCGCTGGCGCTGGCGGTGACCAGCACCTCCTCTGCAGGGTCATACACGGCCCCGTAAAGGCTCGCCACTTTGTCGGCAATCAGCTGTTTCAGGTACGCCAGACCGGTCATCGGGGCGTACTGGTTATGCCCTTCCTGCATGGCTTTGGTGACGCTGGCAATCAGTTTCGGATCGCAGGGGAAGTTGGGTGCCCCCTGAGAAAGATTTATCGCCTTGTGCTGCGCGGAAAGCTGGCCGATCACCGTAAAAATCGTGGTTCCGACGTCCGGCAATTTTGAACGTTGTTGTACCGGGGTTTGTATGGCCATAGCGGCTCCTGAACGTGATGCGATTTGCATAACTATTCAATATCGCCGCCATTGCCACGACAATCGAATTGTTGTCATAATAGCCATGCAAAAAATGCATAGCTCAGCGGAGAGCATCATGACCCGGCGTAATTTTCCCCTAAATACTCTCGATGCTTTTCTGGTCACGGCCAGGCACCTGAACCTCACCCGGGCGGCAAAAGAGCTTTGCCTGACCCAGGGCGCCGTCAGCCGTAAAATTGCGGCGCTGGAGCAGTGGCTGGGGTTCGCGCTTTTTGAGCGCCATGCACGCGGATTACGCCTCACGCCCCAGGGTAGCGCCCTGCTGCCCGATCTCCAGAACGCCTTTAACACGCTGCTGGACGTGGCCGACCGGGCCTGCCATAAACCTGAGATTATTCGTCTTAAGGCCCCCACCTGCGCCATGCGCTGGCTGGTGCCGAAGCTGATTCAGCTTGAGCAGCGTATGCCGGAGATCGAGGTTGCGTTAACCACGACCGTGGAGCACGGCGTCAATTTCAAAAACGAGCCGTTTGATGCCGCCATTGTGTTTGGTCAGCAGGCCAAAAGCGGCGCGCTGCTGTTTGAAGAGAGTCTGACGCCGGTTATCAGTCAGGCGTTGCTTCCGCCGGAGACGAGCAACTGGGAGCGGCTGACCTTTTTGCACCCGACTCGCGATCGTACCGACTGGTCATTATGGCTTGGAAAGAACCCTTCACCGCCTTGGCTGGCGATGCAGAAAAATCAGCATTTCGACACCATGGATCTGGCGATCAGCGCCGCTATTCAGGGATTTGGGATAGCCATCGCAGACGAAACGCTGGTGGCCGAAGATCTTCGTACCGGGCGGTTAGTGCGGCCTTTTGCCGGGAGCGTAAAAACCGGGGCCAGTTACAGGCTGGCGGTGAAGCCCGGCAGCGAAGGCGCCGCCGGGCTGGAGGCATTTTGCAATGCGTTACTCAGTCCAGGCTGACGTGGTGTTTCATCACTCGCTTAAATAACTGCATTCTCAGCCGCATAAAGCGATTTTCGACCTTAAACTGCGCCCGCAGATGAACGCCCAGCCGCAGCGTGCGGTCCCGCCCTTTGGTGCTGGCAGGCCAGCTTAACGGCCCTGGTAACGCTTTGCTGTGCGCCCTGGCGCTGCGGGCGAAGCTGACCCAATAATCGCCAATCTGAGCGGCAAACTGCAGGTCGCGTTCAGTCACGTATTCACTGGCAGGCGGGGAAAGCTGCAGCGTGCTAAAGACATAAGCCACTTCGTTGCCGTGCCAGGTGCCGTTGGCGTAGGTTTCACGCTCGGCCTCCGCCACGTAGTCAAAATAATACCGCCAGCAGGGCTGGCCTGCGCGCTGCTGCGCCTGCATCACCACAAACCCCAGCGTGGTAAAGGCCATGTCCCGGCACACCTGACGGCCCAGCTCAGCGTCGTCCTTAACGCCGGGATACAGCAATTTGATAAGCCCCAGACCGAGACGCTTTTCCCGGCGCAGAAGCGCAACCTGCCCTGCGGGATCTATCCCGAAGTAGCTCAGCACGCTCGCCTCATCGCTGTTGCTGCCCACCATCAGCGGCATGCGGTGCTGTCGTGCGGCAAAAAACGTGTCCAGCATGGGTTCAGGCAAAACAATATCGCCGCTGACGGGCGTCGGCCCGATGTTTAGCGGGGCCTCCAGCGCCCATAATTCACTGGCGGGAAGGGAACGCAGAGCTGCAGCGTTCGCATTCTTCAGCCCAAAATGTTCTGCCACCGCCACGCCGCGCTTCAACGCTTTACGGCGATCGACATCCGGCAGCGTGTAGGCGCTTTGTATAATCCCCTTGTGGAACAGGCCGCTGGCTAAAGGCGATGCCAGCAGAGAAAGCACGCTGCGGGCGCCTGCTGACTCGCCAAACAGCGTGACGTTGCTGGCGTCTCCGCCAAAAGCAGCGATGTTGGCCTGCACCCACTTCAGCGCGGCAATCTGATCGAGCAAGGCAAAGTTGTGGATCGGCCCAGCCGGATTTTCTTCATCCAATGCGGGATGAGCAAAAAAGCCCAGATGCCCAAGCCGGTAGTTCACCGTCACCAACACCACGCCCCGCGAGGCCAGCGCGGCGCCATCATATGGAGGTAAAGAACCGGCTCCAATGGTGTAGCCGCCCCCGTGCAGCCAGACCATCACCGGCAAGGGTTTGCCCGTTCGCCGGGCGGGAGTCCAGATATTGAGGTAAAGGCAGTCTTCTGAGAACTGGCCCGGATCGCCGCCGCCGACGGCTTTGCAGTATTCCAGGCTTTGCCAGCAGGCCGGAGCGAAGGTATCGGCGACGCGAATACCTTGCCAGTTTTCTGGCGGCTGAGGCGCTCGCCAGCGCAGGTTTTCAGTGGGAGGCATGGCAAAAGGAATACCGCGATACACCGCAATATCCCCCTGAAGGACGCCGCTCAGTTGACCCTGAGCGACGTTAACAACGTGTTCCATCTGCTGTTCCTTATAGCTGACATCCCAGCAGGGTAACGCGTTTACAGTAAACCGCAACGGCGTTTGCTGCGATCCTCCGCCTGTTGATAAAGGCTGAATTCATCGGCCACCGCCGCACCCAGCGCCATTTCGAACTCGCTGCGGCTGGAGTGCCCGTGCTGCCGCTGCCCACCGTCACTGCCTAAATTTGACTGGAAGATACCTGCGGCGCTAACCGGCAGGAAATCTTCATAGATGATAGGCTGGGCGATGAGCCAGCCGCGCTCAATCAGCAACTGCGGATCGTCGCCTGGTTTGATGGACTGGCGATGCATGTCGCCCACCGGCGTCAGGCGGTAGCGAAAATAGGCCAGCCCCTGGCGACGAAGCAGCGCATCGCTGTCCGGGAAGCGGCTGAACACCTCCTGCAAATGCTGCTGATGACTTAGGTTGTCCGTGCCGTTTCCCGCTTCGAGCAATAATTCATCATACAGCGCGCGGCCTTTAGGCGTCAGCGCCACGCCGCGCTGCTCAATCTCACCAAACCGGGCGGTGTGGGTGCCGTGGTGCTCACCGGCAAACAAAATAGGCTCTTCCAGCGCTTTAAAACTGGTCTGACGCAGCAAAATGGGGCGCTCACGGCGAGGTGGGCCTTCAATAATGGCTTTGGGCGAGATACCCCGCTCCGGCATCATCGCCTGAACGCGGTCGATATCCAGCGTGCGCGGCGTGAGATGGTTAATGTGGCAGCCACGGAAGCAAACCACATCGGCAATCAGGCGATGTTCGTCGTGCAGGGCGCGGTAAGTGTCGGCGTCAACCGTGGCATGCTGATGCCAGCGGAAGGTTTCCAGCGCTTCGGCCACAAAGGTGTTCGCCTCTGCCTCGCTGAATCCGCCCTGCCTGTCGTGGAGATCGAGCATTTCGCGGCAGCGGGGAGTGAAAATGTCGCGTTTATCGAGGATTGCGGCAGCGCGAGCCCTTAGCGTCGGGTTGTCGATAAGCTCCAGACGCAATAAAGAGGTAAACACGCGGAAGGGATTACGCGCCAGCGCCTGGTCGTCAATCGGGCGGAAAGCGGTGGAATGTACCGGTACCCCGGCCTGGGAAAGATCGTAGTAACCCACCGGATGCATGCCCATCACCGCGAAAATTCGCTTCAGCACCGCCAGCTCTTCGGCCTTACCTACGCGAATCGCACCGTGGCGCTCTACGTTTAATCTTGCCAGCTCGTCAGCATTTTCGAGCTGCTGGTGCAGCTCAGGATCGTGTTCCAGCACGGCCAGGTTTACATCCGCCACCAGTTCTAACAGCGTGCCGTACTGCGGAACTTCTTGCTGGTACATCGCCGACATAGCTTGCGAAAATTTGTCCCGAATCTCATCGGCCGTGAGGGTGTTCGCCATGATGTCATGCCTCCAGTGGATAGTGCTGAAAGCGTAGAACCTGGTGGATCACTTATCAGGAAGAATTTCCATTTTGTGATCTGCTTTGCAGCACCTAAAAAGTAATTTTTTCAGCACATTACATAACGCAGCGTTATGCAGAATGTCTGCCACAAAGAGTATAAATTAACAAAAAATTAACTAAAACAGGCCGCGTTAAAATCTGCAGACCGGCATCACTTTTCAGCAAAATAGCGCCCTTTTGTCGAAAAAATCTTCTCTTATTTAAAGTGGTTATGTGCCTGGCCATAACAAAATGTTAATAATATTTTGCAATGAAGTTATCAAAATTCAACACCGAGGCTTGTCAGCGAAGCCGGACTGTTTTTAACATTGCTTATGGAAAAAAATGGTCTCTTCAGTCAGCGCATTCGCTTGCGCCATTTACATACTTTCGTGGCCGTCGCTCAGCAGGGAACACTGGGTCGCGCGGCTGAAACTCTAAACCTGAGCCAGCCGGCGCTCTCCAAAACCCTCAATGAGCTGGAGCAGCTTACCGGCACACGTCTGTTCGAACGCGGGCGGTTAGGCGCTCAGCTAACGCTCACCGGCGAGCAGTTTTTAACCCATGCGGTAAAAGTGCTTGATGCCCTGAATCATGCCGGGCAGTCGTTTGTACGCCGGGAAGACCGGCCTTCTGATGTGATACGGATTGGCGCGCTGCCTACCGCTGCGCTGGGTATTTTACCGGCGGTGATCGGCGAGTTTCATAGGCAGCAGAGCGACGTCACCCTGCAGGTTGGCACCATGAATAACACCATGCTGCTGGCGGGATTGAAGTCCGGGGAGCTGGATTTAGGGATTGGGCGCATGTCCGACCCTGAGCTGATGACGGGCCTGAACTATGAACTGCTGTTCCTTGAGTCTCTCAAGCTGGTTGTTCGCCCTAACCACCCGCTGCTGCATGAAAATATTACCCTTAGCCGGGTGATGGAATGGCCCGCGGTGGTCTCCCCCCAGGGCACCGTGCCGCGCGACAACGCGGAATCTTTGCTCGCTTCACAGGGCTGCAAGCTGCCTTCAACCTGCATCGAAACGCTGTCGGCTTCGCTCTCCCGCCAGCTGACCGTAGACTACAACTATGTCTGGTTTGTCCCTTCAGGCGCGGTGAAGGACGATTTGCGTCAGGGTACGCTGACCGCGCTTCCGGTCCCGATTCCGGGCGTCGGGGAACCTATCGGGATTCTTACGCGGGTGGACACTCAGCTCTCAACGGCTGCGCAAATTCTGCTGTCGTCGATTCGTAAATCAATGCCGTCCTGAGGGAGCTCGCCGCCATCCCGACGCTCAACGGCTTCGTTTGGCGTGTTTCTCCCAGGTTTCCAGTTTGGCCTGCTCTGATTTTTTTAAAGCAACATAGCAGGCCCCGCTTCCGCCGTGGTGCGGCATCGCCACGCAAAAAGCCTGCACTTCGTCAAACTCGGCCAGCCAGCGCCCAAGGAAGCTACGCACCACGTTGGCATGGGATTTATCTTCTCGTCCTTTGCCGTGCACGATGAGCACATTACGCAGGCCGTCCTGCTTAGCCTGCATAATGTAGGCAAACAACATCTGCCGGCAGCGCTCCACGGGCTGGCGGAGCAGATTAAGACTTGCCTGCTGGCCGTATTTTCCGAGCCGGAGCTTGTCCAGGACGCCGCTCTGCAGCCCCTCTCGCTTGTACTCCAGCGGCGTGTCGAGGGGAATGATGTCCAAAAAGTCGGTGGTGAGAAAGTTGTCCAGTTGGGTGGGATCTGGCTTCACGCCAATGTGCTCTTTCTGAGGTTTGATCCACTGGCTGTCCGCACAGTTTTTCAGCGGTTTGACATCCTCCATGGCGTCAAGAAACAGCGATTTGTCGTCAAGGTTCACGGTCAATCCTCCTGAGTTAGCTGCCGCTACTATAACCTCGCCCTGCCTGAGGCTCAACGGGACAGCCGTGGGAGATATTCCAGAATAGTTGGCAAATTATTTATGTCACCGGATCTTTAAAATGAAAATATAAAGTTTGCATTTACGTTAAAGAAAGGTAAATCAAATGACCGTAAAAGAAATTATTATTCCCTTCACCGGGGAAATAATCACCGCCGCAATCAGACGGTCAGTTGCTAACTATTTCGGGCGACAAGTCAGGGAAGTTATCAAACTTTTTTCTCCACGTCCGGCCATTATTTTCCGTCTCCGCCTGGAAATTTAGATGCGGTGATAATCCTTTTGAGGTCTGGCTGACCCGGTTGGGGGCATGTTATCTTTTCAGCCTCAAAATGGGCCGCGCATTCGTTCAGGCCTGACAAAAAACGGAGTAATACCGTGCTGACAATACTGGAAGATAAGATTGACACCCCGCTTGGGCCACTGTGGATCTTGTGCGACGAACAATTCAGGCTTCGGGCCGTGGAATGGGAAGAACACAGCGACCGCATGGAACAGTTGCTGAATATTCACTATGGGAAACAAGGGTTTCAACGCGTTAGCAGTCGTAACCCAGGGGGCCTTAGCGACAAGCTGCGTGACTATTTTGCTGGCGATCTGGCGGTGATTGATACTCTGCCCACGGCGACGGCTGGCACGGATTTCCAGCGTCAGGTTTGGCAGGCTCTGCGCGATATCCCCTGTGGGCGAGTGATGCATTATGGCGAACTGGCAGAACAGCTAGGCCGCGCTGGGGCCGCTCGCGCTGTCGGCGCCGCGAACGGCTCAAACCCGGTGAGCATTGTGGTGCCGTGCCATCGCGTCATTGGTCGAAACGGCACGATGACCGGGTACGCAGGCGGCGTGGCGCGGAAAGAGTGGCTGCTGCGCCATGAAGGTTATTTATTACTGTAATGGTGCCAAAAGTGCGGCTATTTATTCCAAAACAGAGTGGCTGCATTTTAATGTTTCAGGGAATTCAACAAGATGAAGACCCTTTTTTAACCCTCTCCCTTTATTATTGTCCGAATAACGTTCTGCCAGACTTACCTGATCGCGAAAAAGATGTTAAAATTGACCAATATCAATTACGGTCCGAGCATATCTATGATCCCTGAAAAGCGTATTATTCGACGAATTCAGTCTGGCGGTTGTGCTATCCATTGCCAGGATTGCAGCATCAGTCAATTATGCATCCCCTTCACGCTTAATGAGCATGAACTCGATCAGCTTGATAATATCATCGAGCGTAAAAAACCGATTCAAAAGGGTCAAACCCTGTTTAAAGCAGGTGATGAACTGAAATCGCTGTACGCTATTCGCTCTGGCACCATCAAAAGCTACACCATTACCGAGCAAGGCGATGAGCAAATCACCGGTTTCCACCTCGCGGGCGACTTGGTCGGCTTCGACGCCATCGGCACTGGTCATCACCCGAGCTTTGCTCAGGCACTCGAAACCTCGATGGTTTGTGAAATCCCGTTTGAAACGCTCGACGATTTGTCCGGTAAAATGCCGAGCCTGCGCCAGCAGATGATGCGCCTGATGAGCGGCGAAATTAAAGGCGATCAGGACATGATTTTGCTGTTGTCCAAAAAGAATGCCGAAGAGCGTCTGGCGGCGTTTATCTACAATCTTTCTCGCCGCTTTGCGCAGCGCGGTTTCTCACCGCGTGAGTTTCGCCTGACCATGACCCGTGGCGATATCGGTAACTATCTGGGTCTGACGGTAGAAACCATCAGCCGCCTGCTGGGTCGCTTCCAGAAAAACGGTATGCTGGCGGTGAAAGGCAAGTACATCACTATCGAGAATATCGATCTGTTATCCGACCTCGCGGGCCAGTCGCGCAGCGTTGCCTGATAACCCTCCCCTTTGCCGGATCGGCTTTTATCCCTTTTATTGATCCGGCAAGGGCTCTCCACCTGTTTCATTCCTTTCTTATGGGTTAATCTTACTTCACAGACTGTGGTTAAGCAGTTGTAAGGAGACCTGTATGGCAAACTACCAAAACATGCTAGTCGCGATTGATCCTAACCAGGACGATCAACCTGCCCTGCGGCGAGCTGTTTATTTGCATCAACGGATTGGCGGCAGGATCAAAGCCTTCCTGCCCATCTATGATTTTTCCTACGAAATGACCACGCTTCTGTCCCCCGATGAACGCACCGCAATGCGTAAAGGGGTTATCAGCCAGCGCACGGCCTGGATTAAGCAACAGGCGCAGTACTATATCGAAGCCGGTATTCCCATTGATATCAAGGTGGTGTGGCATAACCGCCCGTTCGAAGCCATCATCCAGGAAGTGGTCGCCGGCGGGCACGATCTGCTGCTAAAAATGGCGCACCAGCATGACAAACTGGAAGCCGTGATTTTCACTCCAACCGACTGGCATTTGCTGCGTAAATGCCCCTGCCCGGTGTGGATGGTCAAAGACCAGCCGTGGCCGGAAGGCGGTAAGGCGCTGGTGGCGGTGAACCTTGCCAGCGAAGAGCTTTACCACAACGCGCTGAATGAAAAACTGGTGAGAGAGACGCTGAAGCTGGCGGATGATGTCAACCATACCGAGGTTCACCTGATTGGCGCGTATCCGGTTACCCCCATCAATATTGCCATTGAGCTGCCTGATTTTGACCCGAGCGTGTATAACGACGCCATTCGCGGCCAGCATCTGGTGGCCATGAAGGCGCTGCGTCAGAAATACGGCATTGACGAAAAAATGACGCACGTCGAGAAAGGCCTGCCGGAAGAGGTGATCCCTGATCTGGCCGAACATCTTCAGGCCGGGATTGTGGTACTCGGCACCGTCGGGCGCACTGGGCTTTCTGCGGCATTTCTGGGGAATACCGCTGAGCAGGTTATCGACCATTTGCGCTGTGATTTATTGGTGATAAAACCGGACGATTACCAGACGCCGGTTGAGATGGATGACCCGGAAGACGACTGATGTCGCCCCCTCTTAAACATAAACCCCGCTGATTACCAGCGGGGTTTTCATTTGTGGCTCAGGCATTGTCATCGAGGCGAATGATGAGGCCCCGCAGGTAATCGAGCACCATTCTCTCGCTTTCCACCAGCGTGTTTTCCTTCAGGGTGACAGCGCCTACATCCATGTAGGTTGAACTATCCTCTATCGTTTTTCGCATCACCCGTAACCCCTCATGAGACCAGGGCCGATAGACCAGATCTGATAAAATAGTGACGCCCCTTCCCTTGGCCACCAGGCTGCGCACTGTTTCAAAGGACGTGGTGGTAAAAACGATATTTGGCCGCCCTCCTTTCGCCTGCCAGTGCTGGCAAATGACGTCCGGGTATTTATCCGTATCCAGCATAATAAACGGTGCGCCTGCAATATCGGCCAGTTTCACACCCGGCTGGCTGAGCAGCGGATGGCCCTGAGCAACCCAAAGACGGCGCTGCGAGCGAATAAATGTCTCAACGTTAAGTCCCGCGTCGTGGCTAATGTTCGACGTAAGCACCAGGGAAAACGCCAGCGTTCCGTGCCGGAGTTGTTCAATAAGCCTGGCTGGCTCGTTTTCAACAAAACGGATCACCATCAGGGGAAAGTGCTGTTCGACTTCACTGATAATTGCCGGCAGTAAATAGGCCGAAATCGTCCTGGCGATGCCAATCGTTATCTCTCCCGCAGCCAGCTCGGGCTGGTACTGCAGATCCTCGATAGCATGCTGACTGTCGCTGATAATTTTGCGCGCATGAAGCAAAAAGCGCTCACCGGACGGCGTAAGCTGCACGCCCTTAGCGTGACGCAGAAAGAGCTGGCTGTTCAGCACTTCTTCCAGATTGCGCATGGCGACGGTCATTGAGGACTGCGAAATATGGCAGCGCGTCGCCGCTTTGGAAATCTGTTTCGTCTGTGCTAAAGCAATGAAAAACTTCAGTTGTCGAAGAGTAAAATCCATAGATAAAAACGATACCTTGAAATTAAAAAGATGAATTAGCTTTGCATTTCGCTCGCACTTATCCTTTTTGTGTCGACAAGAAAACGCAATTCGTCCGTAAAATCAATCATCAAGCCGTTTGCATCTACTTTGATATATCGCGCTCGGCGGATGCTTTATCGAAATTATAGATAAAAACGATATTTAGCATCCAGCTAATAGCCTACGATGGAAATTAATCTATGCCGTATTTATTACTCAGCCTCGCAGCCCTGTTCTGGGGCGGTAACTATGTTGTCGGGCATGTGCTGGTGGCTCAAGCCGATCCGATTGTTCTCTCTGAAGCCCGCTGGTTGCTGACCGCGCTGCTGTTAATGGCGCTTTACCGGAAGCAAGTGATTAAACAGTGGCCGGAAATGTTGAAAGCCAGGGGTACAGTTTTTTTTCTGGCGCTTTGTGGCCAGGTACTGTTCCCGGTGACGTTGTATATAGGACTGCAATACACCTCCTCGCTCAACGCTGCCATTTACCTCTCGACTACGCCAGCGCTGGTATTACTCATTAATAAACTGGTGTTCAAAGAGACCATCTCACGGCGTAACATTTTGGGCGTTCTGCTCAGCTCAGTAGGGGTGCTCTATCTGGTGATGCAGGGTGATTTGCTGCATATCGACACACTAAAAAATCTGAACAAGGGGGATGCCTGGACGATGGGCTCGGCGGTAAGCTGGGCGCTGTATTGTGCATTTTTACGGCTAAAGCCCAAAACCATCGGCGGCAATGCCTTTGTTGTCGTCAGCGCCGTGATTGGTGCGCTGGTACTGATTCCGCTGCTTGTTTTTACGTTTATGCCCCAGCCGCAGCCATTTAAAGGCCAGTATCTGAACACTGGTTTTTTAGCCGGATTGGCTTACCTCGTTATCTTCCCTTCATGGCTGGCTTATCTGCTTTGGAACAAAGGGATTTTAGCGATTGGCGCGACTCGCGGAGAAATTTACTCGCACCTGATCCCACTTAGCGGCGGCGCGTTCAGCATCCTCTTTTTGAATGTCCCGCTACATACTTTTCATTTGATAAGTGCATTGTTGATAGCGTCCGGGATAGCGCTTTGCTCGGGGCAGGCAAAAAAAAGCCGCCCATTTGGGCGGCATTCACAAGATGGCTAACGTTTACAGCGCTTTCAGAATCGCTTCGACGCTGGCTTTGGCATCACCAAACAGCATCTGGGTGTTCTCTTTAAAGAACAGCGGGTTCTGCACGCCTGCGTAACCGGTATTCATTGAGCGCTTAAACACAATCACGTTCTGCGCTTTCCACACTTCCAGCACCGGCATACCAGCGATTGGGCTGTGCGGATCGTCCTGAGCAGCCGGGTTAACGGTATCGTTAGCCCCGATAACCAGCACGGTGTCGGTGTCGGCGAAGTCGTCATTGATCTCGTCCATTTCCAGCACGACGTCGTAGGGCACTCGGGCTTCAGCCAGCAGTACGTTCATGTGGCCCGGCAGACGCCCCGCGACAGGGTGAATACCAAAACGCACTTTGACTCCGCGGGCACGCAGTTTTTCGGTAATTTCAGCCACCGGATACTGCGCCTGGGCCACCGCCATGCCGTAGCCTGGGGTGATGATCACCGACGTGGAATTCTTCAGCATTTCAGCCGTTTCTTCCGCGCTGATTTCACGGTGTTCACCCGCCTCTTCCGTTTCACCGGTTGAAGAACCGTCGGTACCGAAACCGCCGGCAATCACGCTGATAAACGAGCGATTCATCGCCTTACACATAATGTAGGAGAGGATGGCACCAGAAGACCCCACCAGCGCACCAGTGACAATAAGCAGGTCATTGCTGAGCATAAAGCCCGCAGCCGCTGCGGCCCAGCCCGAGTAAGAGTTAAGCATCGACACCACAACCGGCATGTCTGCCCCGCCGATGGACGCCACCAGGTGCCAGCCAAACGCCAGCGCAATGATAGTCATCACCAGCACGGCCAGAACCTGCATACCAACGCTTTCGGTACGCACAAACACCAGCAGCAGCGCGAAGGAAACCACCAGCGCCGCCAGATTGAGCTTATGACGATTTGGCAGCATCAGCGGTTTAGACGAAATTTTACCGCGCAGCTTACCAAAGGCGACAATAGAGCCGGTAAAGGTCACTGCCCCGATGAAGATCCCGATGAAGACTTCCGTTAAGTGGATATTCTCCATAATCGGCTCAAGGCCAGGACCGTGATCGAGGTAGCTGTTAAAGCCAACCAGCACCGCCGCCAGGCCCACAAAGCTGTGCAGCACGGCAACCAGCTCCGGCATTTCGGTCATTTCGACTTTCTTCGCCAGGTGAATACCAATCGCCCCGCCGATCACCATCGCGATGATAATCCACACGACATTGCCAGTTTCCGGGCCAAAAATGGTCGCCACCAGCGCAATCGCCATCCCCGCGATACCAAACAGGTTACCCTGCTTTGAGGTTTCGTGTTTCGACAGGCCAGCCAGGCTAAAAATAAACAGGATCGCGGCAACAATGTATGCAGCTGTAACTAATCCACCAGACATGTGTTACCCCTTAGTTCTTCCGGAACATTTTCAGCATGCGCTGAGTGACGGTGAAACCACCAAAAATATTGATACTGGCGATCAGTACCGCAATGAAGCTCAGGAAGCTGACCCAGCCGCCGTGGCCAATCTGCAGCAGCGCACCTACCACGATTATCCCTGAAATAGCATTCGTCACCGACATGAGCGGCGTATGCAAAGCATGGGAGACGTTCCATACCACGTAGTAGCCCACCACGCAGGCCAGCGCAAAGACGGTGAAGTGACCAAGGAACTCTTTTGGCGCCACGCTTGCGAACCAGCCAAACAGAATAATTGCCAGCGCCATCAGGCCATATTTAAACCACGGAGACGTTGGTTTTTTCTCTTCGACCGGCTCAGCAGCTGGTTTTGCAGCGGCCTGCGGCTGAGCGGAAACCTGAATCGGCGGCGCAGGCCAGGTGACTTCACCTTCGCGAATAACGGTCACGCCGCGCACAACCACATCATCAAAATCAACGGTGATATTGCCGTCTTTTTCCTTACACAGCAGCTTGAGCAGGTTGACGAGGTTAGTGCCGTAAAGCTGGGAGGACTGGGTCGGCAAACGGCCCGGCAGATCGGTATAACCAATGACCTTCACCCCGTTAGGCGTCACGGTGACCTGGTTCGCAACGGTGTATTCGCAGTTGCCGCCGTTTTGTGCCGCCAGATCGACAATCACGCTGCCCGGCTGCATGGAATCCACCATTTCACGGGTAATCAGCTTCGGTGCAGGTTTGCCCGGAATCAGCGCCGTAGTGACGATGATATCCACCTCTTTCGCCTGAGCCGCAAACAGCGCCATTTCGGCTTTGATAAAGGCTTCGGACATCACCTTCGCATAGCCATCCCCGCTGCCGGCTTCTTCTTTGAAGTCCAGCTCCAGGAATTCGGCGCCCATGCTTTGCACCTGCTCTTTCACTTCAGGACGGGTATCAAACGCACGAACAATTGCCCCGAGGCTGTTAGCCGCGCCAATCGCTGCAAGGCCCGCAACACCCGCGCCGATAACCATCACTTTAGCTGGCGGGACTTTACCGGCGGCGGTGATTTGCCCGGTGAAGAACCTGCCAAACTCATGTGCGGCTTCGACAATCGCACGGTAACCGGCGATGTTAGCCATGGAGCTAAGCGCGTCCAGCGACTGCGCACGTGAAATACGCGGCACTGAGTCCATCGCCATAACGGTGATGTTCCGCGCCGCCAGTTTTTCAAGCAGCTCCGGGTTTTGCGCCGGCCAGATAAAGCTGACCAGCGTCGAACCTTCACGAGCAAGCTCAATCTCGTTATCCAGCGGGGCGTTCACTTTAAGGATAATGTCCGACTGCCAGACATCCGCGCCGCTGGCAACGATCGCCCCCGCGCGCTCAAACGCTTCGTCGTCAAAACTTGCCAGTTTCCCCGCATCGCTTTCAACGGCGACAGTGAACCCCAGTTTAATCAGCTGCTCTACCGTTTTCGGCGTGGCGGCTACACGGGTTTCATTGGCCAACCGCTCTGTTGGTACACCAATACGCATAGTATTCCCTTCCATCTGTTTTTGATGATGGTTTGCCAGACCTTGCCATGGCCAGACGCAAGCATCCGCCCGCACGCGCAGGCAGATATCTGTTCCATTACCACTTCAACAAAAAATACATCTGTAACAAACTTTTTATAACCTACTGAAAATAACGACTGTGATCTACATCCGCATCCTGGTATTTCTATTTTTATCGCAAAAATTCAGTCATCAGGTGCTCAGACAGTTGTTTTAATCTTTATTTACACGCCGAGGCCTGATAATACGCTTAACCGAGACGGTAAGACATGATTCTACGCCGCAACAAAAACCATTTTTAACAACATTTTAACCAAATAAGTCATAAGCTTTATCAGTTTTAGCGGTGAATGCCTCTTTTTTTAACTTAATAACGTTTGTCGCTGTTATTCATCGCCGGGAAGGCACAAGGCGCGAAAAATGCCGCAGACAAGGACGCTATTTCAAGCCATAATCGGCATCTAATCGGTCCTAATCAGAGAAGTACCTGTATTCATTTTGCGCAAGGCGAAGGATTATTTTTATGAATCTCAAGAACACCCTTCTGGCGTCAGCTCTTATTTCCGTCACCTCGCTGTCCGCTCAGGCGGCGACCGAACTGACACCAGAGCAGGCGGCCGCACTTAAGCCGTACGATCGAATCACTATCACAGGCCGCTTTAATGCTATCGGCGATGCCGTGGCCGCCGTTTCTCGCCGCGCAGATGCTATCGGGGCCGCTTCTTTCTACGTGCTGGACACCAGCGCAATGGGCGAAAGCGGCAACTCCCGCGTCGTGGCTGATGTTTATAAGAATGATGCACCTAAAGCCGATGCGCCTAAGAACCGCGTCATCAATGGCGTGATGGAGCTGCCGAAAGACCAGGCTTATCGACTTGAACCCTTTGATACCGTCACCGTTCAGGGTTTCTTCCGTACCCAACCGGACGTTAATGATGCCATTACTAAAGCTGCACGCGAAAAAGGGGCTGCCTCCTTCTTTATCGTGCGCCAGGTCGATACCAACCAGGGCGGCAACCAGCGCGTAACGGCGTTTATCTATAAAGCTGACGCTAAAAAACGCGTTGTGCAAAGTCCGGACCTGCTGCCAGCAAACTCCGAAGCAGGTAAAGCGGCGCTCGCCGCGGGCGGCGCTGCTGCCAAAAATGTGGAAATTCCAGGTGTTGCTTCTTCAGAAACGCCGTCTTCCGACGTTGGCCGTTTCTTTGAAACCCAGTCATCTCAGGGTTCACGTTATACCGTAACGCTACCAAACGGCACCAAAGTACAGGAAGTCAACAAGATAACGGCTGCCCAAATGGTGCCATTTGACAGCATTAAGTTCACCGGTAACTTCAGCAGCATGACCGAAGTTTCCTACCAGGTTGCGAAGCGTGCAGCTGATAAAGGGGCTAAGTTCTACCACATCACTCGCCAGTGGCAGGAACAAGGTAACAACTTAACCGTCAGCGCAGACCTGTTTAAATAAGATACACCATCAATCAAAGGGCAGCTTCCGCTGCCCTTTTTTTTGCACTCAAATCATTTTATCGCACCACACGCATTGCAAGCAGTGTGCACACTTCGTAAAATCCCGCGCCTTAGCGTGATCCTCCATTTATATGCGAAAAAGCAAAATAATTATGCTGGAACACTTCTGACCTCAACAGGATGCGTATGGAAAAGAAACTTGGCCTCGCAGCGCTCACCGCGCTGGTATTAAGCTCCATGCTCGGCGCAGGCGTGTTTAGCTTGCCGCAAAATATGGCAAGCGTTGCGAGTCCGGCTGCGTTGCTGATCGGCTGGGCGATCACTGGCGTAGGTATTCTGCTTCTGGCTTTGGCGATGCTGGTGCTTACCCGACTCCGCCCCGACCTGGACGGCGGAATATTCACCTACGCGCGTGAGGGCTTTGGGGAGCTTATCGGCTTTTTCTCGGCCTGGGGGTACTGGCTGTGCGCGGTGATCGCCAACGTTTCTTACCTGGTCATTGTTTTCTCCGCCCTTAGCTTCTTTACCGACACGCCTGAGCTGCGTCTGTTCGGCGACGGCAATACCTGGCAATCCATCGTTGGCGCATCCGTGCTGTTATGGATGGTGCACTGGCTGGTGCTGCGAGGCGTACAAACGGCGGCCGGCATCAACCTGGTCGCAACGCTTGCGAAGCTGCTGCCTTTGGGGATGTTTGTGGTACTGGCGGCAGTTGCTTTTAAGCTATCCACCTTCTCTCTCGATTTTACCGGTATTAAACTCGGCGTTCCCGTCTGGGAACAGGTGAAAAACACCATGCTGATTACCCTTTGGGTCTTTATCGGCGTGGAAGGGGCCGTGGTGGTATCCGCACGAGCAAGAAATAAAAAAGACGTTGGCAGAGCAACGCTTCTGGCTGTCATTGCCGCACTCAGCGTCTACCTGCTGGTCACGCTACTTTCACTCGGCGTAGTTGCTCGCCCTGAGCTTGCTGCAATGCGTAATCCGTCTATGGCAGGCCTGATGGTCGAAATGATGGGCCCGTGGGGGGAAGTGATTATTGCTGCCGGATTGATTGTTTCCGTGTGCGGCGCGTACCTGAGCTGGACAATTATGGCTGCAGAGGTGCCATTGCTGGCGGCAACCCATAAAGCTTTCCCCAAAATGTTTGCCCGTCAGAACAAAAACAACGCACCGTCGGCTTCTCTTTGGCTGACAAATATTAGCGTGCAGGTGTGCCTCGTGCTGATCTGGCTGACCGGGTCGGACTACAACACGCTGCTAACCATCGCCTCAGAAATGATTCTGGTGCCTTATTTCCTGGTGGGTGCATACCTGCTAAAAATCGCGACCCGCCCTCTGCACAAGGCGATTGGTTTTGGAGCCTGCCTTTACGGTTTGTGGCTGCTTTATGCGTCAGGCCCGATGCATCTGCTGCTTTCGGTCGTATTGTATGCGCCTGGATTATTAGTCTTTATTTACGCGCGTCGTACCCATACGCACGAAAAGTCGCTAAATTTAAAAGAAAGAACGATGATTTGCCTGATGCTGCTGGCAGCATTTCCGGCAACGTGGATGCTGGTGGGGTAACGAATCCTTTCCCCGGCAACTATTCTGGATGAGGGGAGCCAAGCTATTAACCGACCTATTCTTATCACCGGTGCAGGCCAGCGTATTGGCCTGGCACTGGCTCAGCATTTTCTGGCTAAATCTCAGCCGGTAATTGTCAGCTATCGCACTCGCCATTCCGCTGTCGACAAACTCGAACAGGCCGGTGTCACTTGCCTGTACGCCGACTTTTCAACGAATGAAGGCATCCTTGAATTCGCTGAACGGGTGAAGTCACTCACGCCCGCGCTGCGCGCCATCATTCATAATGCCAGCGAATGGAAGCCAGAAACCCGCGACACGGCCCTGTGCGATACGCTACAGGCAATGATGCAGGTTCATGTTGCCGCGCCCTACTTACTTAACCATGAGCTGGAGAGCTTGCTGCGCGGACACGGTCAGGCGGGCAGCGATATCATCCATCTGACCGATTACGTGGCGGAGCGCGGCAGCGACAAACATATCGCTTACGCCGCCAGTAAAGCGGCACTGGAAAATATGACGCTCTCTTTTGCGCTTAAACTGGCTCCGGAAGTCAAAGTCAACGCCATCGCGCCTGCCCTGATCATGTTTAACACCGATGACGATGCCGACTACCGCCAGCGCTCTCTTAACAAATCGCTGATGAAAATCGCCCCGGGTGAACAGGAAATTGTGCGTCTGGTTGAGTATCTGTTAACCAGCCGCTATGTCACCGGCAGAAGTCATGCCGTAGACGGTGGCCGGCACCTACGCTAACACTGTTTACCAACCATTAATGGTGTAATCTATTGCATCATTGTATGTTCAAATTTTAAAAGCCGACGCGGCGGATTATGAGCAAAATAGTTTACGTGGAAGACGACCCGGAAGTTGGCGGCCTGATAGCCGCCTATCTCGGGAAACATGACATTGACGTTATCGTTGAAACCCGCGGTGACCGCGCCGAAGCGGTTATCCAGCAACAGCAACCGGATTTAGTGCTGCTGGATATTATGCTGCCGGGGAAAGACGGGATGACGCTTTGCCGCGACCTTCGTCCACAGTGGGATGGCCCGATTGTTCTGCTGACATCCCTGGACAGCGACATGAATCATATTCTGTCGCTGGAAATGGGCGCAAATGACTACATTTTAAAAACAACGCCGCCTGCGGTGCTGCTGGCGCGTTTACGGTTACACCTCCGTCAACGTGTTTCAGCCCAACAAACGGCAGACACAACGGCCAGCAACCTCAAACCGCATAAAGCTATACGTTTTGGTACGCTGTGTATTGACCCGCTGAACCGCCAGGTCACGCTTGGGGATGAAAACGTCGTGTTGTCGACTGCGGATTTCGATCTGCTGTGGGAACTTGCCACGCACGCCGGTCAGATAATGGATCGTGATGCCTTATTAAAAAATCTGCGTGGTGTGACCTATGACGGCATGGATCGCAGCGTGGATGTGGCCATCTCCCGCCTGCGTAAAAAGCTGCTGGATAATGCGACTGAGCCCTTCCGTATCAAAACCGTGCGCAACAAAGGCTATTTATTTGCTCCTCACGCCTGGGAAAGCGAAGCTTAATGAAATACGGATTTGACGGTAACGCTCAATGAAAAAGCTGTTTGTACAGTTTTATCTTTTGTTGTTTGTCTGCTTCCTGGTGATGACCATGCTGGTCGGGCTGGTGTATAAGTTCACCGCCGAGCGGGCGGGACGCCAGTCGCTGGATGACTTAATGAAAAGTTCGCTGTACCTGATGCGCAGCGAGCTACGTGAAATTCCGCCGCGGGACTGGAATAAAACGATCAACGATCTCGACCTGAACCTCTCCTTCAAGCTCAATATTGAGCCGATGAGCAAGTTCAAACTCGATGACGTTGCCGCTCGCCACCTGCGAGAAGGCGAGATTGTGGCGCTGGACGAAGAGTATACATTTATCCAGCGCATTCCACGCAGCCACTACGTTCTGGCCGTTGGCCCAATTCCGTATCTCTTTTATCTGCACCAGATGCGGCTGCTGGATATTGGCCTGATCGCATTTATCGCTATTTCGCTCGCCTTCCCGGTGTTCATCTGGATGCGCCCGCACTGGCAGGACATGCTCAAACTGGAAAGTGCCGCCCAGCGATTTGGTAAAGGTCACCTGGATGAGCACATCCATTTTGATAATGCCTCTAGCTTTGAACGGCTGGGCATTGCCTTTAACCAAATGGCCGATAACATCAACGCCCTGATTGCCAGCAAGAAGCAGCTGATTGACGGCATTGCCCACGAGCTGCGTACCCCGCTCGTTCGCCTGCGTTACCGTCTTGAAATGAGCGACAACCTCAGCGAAGAGGAATCTCTGGCGCTCAATCGGGATATTGGCCAGCTAGAGGCGCTGATTGACGAGCTGCTAACCTACGCGCGCCTCGACCGCCCGCAGACCGAGCTTCATCTGGCGCACGTCAAATTTGCCAGTTGGATGGAAACGCATATTGCCGACGTACAGCTCATTCACCGTCAGCGCCGGATTAGCCTGGAGACAGATACCCTCACCGCCATTGACTATGGCGCGCTGGATCTGCGTCTCATGGAACGCGTCACGGACAACCTGATCAATAACGCCCTGCGCTACAGTGAGCAGCAGCTGCGTGTCAGCCTGTGGCGTGAAGATGATATCGCCCATTTGCAGGTAGAAGATGACGGCCCGGGCATTCCCGAGGAAGAGCGCGCCCGCGTATTCGAGCCTTTTGTTCGCCTCGACCCCAGCCGGGACAGGGCAACCGGCGGCTGCGGGCTTGGCCTGGCGATAGTCCATTCTATTGCCGTGGCGATGGGTGGACACGTCACCATTGAAAGCAGCTCTTTGGGCGGCGCCAGCTTCCGCTTTTCATGGCCGGTCAATACCACGTACCTTTCCTGAATCCTGAATTCGCCAGCCCGGTAACCCCTTACCGGGCGATTTTTCCCTGTTAAGCGGCAGGTTCACAGTTGCTGATGCAGCCTCCCGTTGCTACAGTTCATAAGTATGTTGTAACTAATGTGAGTCGCTATGCCACGCTACGATCTTATTGAACGTTTAACGTCCACCTGCCGGGAGCTGGAGCAGCACCTGGCTGTGCTCAGGGCACAGCTCGGTCAGCTTCGACTGCTCAGCGGGCGGGTCTTTACGCTGCCGGAGATAGAAAAAAGCAAAGAGCACGATCCGCTCTCTAAGATTGAAGTCACCCAGCGCGTCGGGCTGGAGGCGCATCACGCCGCCGTCGCCCACTTTACGCGGCTGTTTATCCAGCAGCAGTCGGAAAAAATCAGCACCAAGGCCGCCGTGCGCCTACCCGGCGCGCTCTGTTATTCGGTCAGCGAAGAGCAATACCAGCAAACTTCGGGGCTCCTGGAAAACATCAACCAGCTGAAACACGCGCTGGAGCAGATTATCAGCGTCGAGTCAGAGCTACCCTCCGCTCAGCGTTTTGAATGGGTTCACCACCATATTCCTGGCCTGCTTACCCTGAGCGCCTATCGCGCCATTACCCTGCTTGAAACGCCGGACACCGTGCGTTTTGGCTGGGCGAATAAACAGATTGTCAAAAATCTTAGCCGCCAGCAGGTGCTGGAGATGCTGGAAAAAAGCCTGAATGCCGGTCGAGCCGTGCCGCCGTGGACGAAGGAACAGTGGGCCGATCGCGTGAGGCAGGAAATGGATGAAGTGCAAAGGCTGCCGGAAAACGCACGGCTGAAAATCAAGCGCCCGGTGAAGGTTCAGCCCGTGGCCCGCGTGTGGTATCAGGCGCAGCAGAAACAGGTGCAGTATGCCTGCCCTTCTCCGCTGATTGTGTTGTGTAAGCAGGAAAGTGGTGAAACCTCGCCCGATTTAGGCGAACTGCTGAATTACGATGCCGAAAACATTCAGCACCGCTATAAGCCTCAGGCGCAGCCGCTGAGACTGATTATCCCGCGGCTGCATCTGTACTGCGCAACGTAAAACTTACGACTTCATGCTGCCGACCATATCCTCAGGGCGAACCCAGGCGTCAAACTCATCCTCGGTCAGATAACCGAGCTTCAGTGCCGATGCTTTAAGGGTCAGCCCCTCTTTATGGGCCTTTTTGGCAATTTCTGCCGCCTTGTCATAGCCAATATGGGTATTGAGCGCGGTCACCAGCATCAGCGACTCGTTCAGCAACTGGCTGATGCGATCGCGATTAGGCTCAATGCCCACCGCGCAGTGCTCGTTGAAGCTTTCCATACCGTCGGCAAGCAGGCGAACGGACTGCAGGAAGTTATGGATAACCATCGGGCGATACACGTTCAGCTCGAAGTTACCGGACGCACCGCCGATGTTCACCGCCACATCGTTCCCTAGCACCTGGCAACACAGCATGGTGACGGCCTCGCACTGGGTCGGGTTCACTTTACCCGGCATGATGGAGCTGCCCGGTTCGTTCTCAGGAATCGACAGCTCGCCAATGCCGCAGCGCGGGCCGGAAGCCAGCCAGCGAACGTCGTTGGCAATTTTCATCATCGACGAGGCCAGCCCTTTCAGCGCGCCATGCGCATGAACCAGGGCATCGCAGGTGGCCAGTGCTTCAAATTTGTTTGGCGCCGTGACGAACGGCTGCTTCGTGAAGTCAGCCAGCTCTTTTGCCACGCGCACCGCATATTCAGGGTGGGTATTCAGCCCGGTACCCACCGCCGTACCGCCCAGCGCCAGCTCCGCCAGATGCGGCAGGCTATGATCGATGTGCTTCAGGTTATGCTCAAGCATCGCCACCCAGCCGGAGATCTCCTGCCCCAACGTCAGCGGCGTGGCGTCTTGCAGGTGGGTACGGCCAATTTTGACAATATCCTTAAACGCATCGGCTTTTTTGGCCAGCGTTTGCCTGAGCACGTTTAGCTGCGGCAGCAGGTGCTCGCGAACCGCGATAATG
This sequence comes from Enterobacter sp. Ap-1006, assembly GCF_011752835.1. Taxonomy (NCBI): domain Bacteria; kingdom Pseudomonadati; phylum Pseudomonadota; class Gammaproteobacteria; order Enterobacterales; family Enterobacteriaceae; genus Enterobacter; species Enterobacter sp. Ap-1006. The sequence continues at coordinate 67,058 of NZ_VWWU01000002.1, forward strand.
GCCGCCACGTGCATGGCGGTCGGGAAAACGTCGTTCGAACTCTGACTTTTGTTCACGTCGTCGTTCGGGTGCACCAGTCGCTCCATCCCACGTACGCCACCCAGAATTTCACTGGCGCGGTTCGCCAGCACTTCATTCATGTTCATGTTGCTTTGGGTGCCGGAGCCGGTCTGCCAGATAGCCAGCGGGAACTCACCGGGGTGCTTTCCTGCCAGCACTTCATCTGCGGCCGCGATAATGGCCGTACCGCGCTCTGCGGGCAGCAGGCCGAGGTCAACGTTGACCTTCGCCGCCGCGCGCTTGGTAAGCGCCAGCGCTCGAATCAGCTCGGTCGGCATTTTCTCGGTAGAAATGCGGAAGTGCTCAAGTGAACGCTGGGTCTGCGCCCCCCACAGCTTATCTGCCGGGACGTCGATCGGGCCCATTGAGTCTTTTTCACTGCGACTGGATGTCATGCCTTTCTCCTTTGCGATAAAAAAAGCCGCCACTATAGGCGGCGGCTTGAGTATTACTTAACGCATCGAGAGCACTGTGAGGCCTGAATTTTCTGGAAGAAGTCGTTGCCTTTGTCATCCACCAGGATGAACGCCGGGAAGTCTTCCACTTCGATTTTCCAGATAGCTTCCATACCCAGTTCCGGGTACTCCACACACTCCAGGCTCTTGATGCTATTTTGCGCCAGCACCGCCGCCGGGCCACCGATACTGCCCAGGTAGAATCCGCCGTGTTTGTGACAGGCATCGGTCACCTGCTGGCTGCGGTTGCCTTTGGCCAGCATGATCATGCTGCCGCCGTTGGCCTGCAGCTGATCCACGTAGGAGTCCATGCGGCCCGCCGTGGTCGGCCCTAAGGAGCCGGATGCGTAGCCGTCCGGCGTTTTGGCCGGGCCTGCGTAATAAATCGGGTGATCTTTCACGTACTGCGGCAGATCTTCCCCGTTATCGAGACGTTCTTTCAGTTTAGCGTGAGCGATGTCACGCGCCACAATAATGGTGCCGGTTAACGACAGACGGGTGGACACCGGGAAGTCGGACAGCTGGGCGAGGATCTCTTTCATCGGACGGTTCAGGTTGACCTTAACGGCTTCCCCCTCGCCCGCCTGACGCAGCTCTTCCGGGATGTACTTGCCCGGATTGTGCTCCAGCTTCTCAAGCCAGATGCCGTCTTTGTTAATTTTGGCTTTGATGTTGCGGTCGGCTGAGCAGGACACGCCCATGCCAACCGGGCAGGATGCGCCGTGGCGAGGCAGACGAACGACGCGGATGTCGTGGGCGAAGTATTTGCCGCCGAACTGCGCGCCCAGGCCAAGATTCTGCGCTTCTTTCAGCAATTCTTCTTCCAGCTGCACGTCGCGGAACGCCTGGCCGTATTCGTTACCTTCGGTTGGCAGACCGTCGTAGTACTTGGTTGACGCCAGCTTCACGGTTTTCAGCGTCGCTTCAGCAGAGGTACCGCCGATAACAAACGCCACGTGATACGGCGGGCAGGCTGCGGTGCCCAGGGTGCGCATTTTCTCCACCAGGTAATCTTTCAGCTTCGCCGGGGTGATCAGCGCTTTGGTTTCCTGATAGAGATAGGTTTTGTTAGCCGAACCGCCGCCTTTGGCGATGCACAGGAATTTGTACTCGTCGCCGTCCACGCTGTAGAGATCGATCTGCGCTGGCAGGTTGGTGCCGGTGTTCACCTCTTTGTACATATCCAGCGCGGCGTTCTGGGAATAGCGCAGGTTATCTTCAATAAAGGTGTTGTAGACGCCGCGAGACAGCGCTTCTTCGTCGCCACCGCCGGTCCAGACGCGCTGGCCTTTTTTACCCATAATGATAGCGGTGCCGGTGTCCTGGCAGGTCGGCAGAATGCCCTTGGCGGCAATATCTGAGTTACGCAGGAACTGCAGCGCAACGTATTTATCGTTCTCGCTGGCTTCCGGATCGCTCAGAATGTCCGCCACCTGCTGCTGGTGCGCCGGGCGCAGCATAAACGAAGCGTCGTGGAAGGCATGCTGAGCCAGCAGCGTCAGGGCCTGAGGGTCAACCTTGAGGATTTGCTGGCCGTCAAACTCGGCGACGGAAACATAGTCAGAGCTCAGGAGGTAATATTCGGTCGGGTCTTTCTGGAGCGGAAAAGGCTCCTGGTAATGGAAGGGTTTATTCGACATATTTCTCTCACTTGCGACAACAGTAACGTTAATTTTTATATTTCAGCGCAGGATCTTACGCTGCGTTCCAAAAACAAGTCATAACATGCTACACAATTTTTTAACAGAAACTGAGACTAATACGACTTTTTGTTGCCCTGGTTACTTCCCCGCGGATAATTGGTTTAATAACTGAAACTTCGATTCAATGATGACAGGGACCTGAGATGCAAAAATTGATCAATGCGGTACAAAATTATGCCTGGGGAAGTGAAACGGCGCTAACGGAACTGTATGGCATCGCCAACCCGCAGCATAAGCCCATGGCCGAACTGTGGATGGGCGCTCACCCAAAGAGTAGCTCAAAAGTGCTCGATGCCAACGGGCAACCGCACGCATTGCGCGATGTGATTGACGCCGATAAGCAAGCGCTGTTGGGGAAAGCCGTTGCCGAGCGTTTTGGCGAGCTGCCTTTCCTGTTCAAAGTCCTTTGCGCCGCCCAGCCTCTCTCCATTCAGGTTCATCCGAACAAAAAAGCCTCTGAAATCGGCTTTGCGAAAGAAAATGCAGCGGGAATTCCGCTTGATGCCGCAGAGCGTAACTACAAAGATCCTAACCACAAACCTGAACTGGTTTTTGCCCTGACGCCGTTCCTCGCGATGAACGCTTTCCGCGAATTCTCCGACATTGTGTCGCTGCTGCAGCCGGTTTCTGGCGCACATCCACTGATTGCGCATTTCCTCCAGCAGCCTGGGGCCGAAACCCTGGCGCAGCTGTTTGCCGGCCTGCTAAATATGCAGGGCGGAGAAAAAGCCCTGGCCCTTGGCGTACTAAAAGCTGCCCTGAATAATCAGCAGGGCGAGCCGTGGGAAACCATTCGCCTGATTTCCGAGTTCTACCCGGACGACAGCGGCCTCTTCTCCCCGCTGCTGCTAAACGTGGTTAAGCTTGAGCCGGGCGAAGCGATGTTCCTGTTCGCCGAAACCCCACACGCCTACCTGAACGGCGTCGCGCTGGAAGTGATGGCTAACTCTGACAACGTGCTGCGTGCCGGGCTGACGCCGAAGTACATCGACATCCCTGAACTGGTGGCCAACGTCAAATTTGAGCCAAAACCGGCCAATCAACTGCTGACCGAGCCGCAGATAAACGGCAGCGAACTGGACTTCCCTATTCCAGTGGATGACTTTGCCTTCTCCCTGCACGACCTGGGCACGCAGGAAGCCGCGCTGGCACAACAAAGCGCTGCCATTGTGTTCTGCGTTGAAGGTGAAGCCGTGCTAACCAAAGACGCCCAGCGCCTGGTGCTGAAGCCGGGCGAGTCAGCCTTTATTAGCGCCGCAGAATCCCCGATTGCCGTCAGCGGCGTTGGCCGGGTAGCACGAGTGTTTAATAAACTTTAACTTACTGATCTTTTTAGCGCGTATTGCTAAGCTAGTAAGCATGTTGACGAAAACGCCTGATAACAGGCGTTTTTCTTTCGCCCGGTGGGGGACGGCTGCCGGCTTCTATACATGACATGGATAATGACACGATGAAAAAATCTCTGGTTGCGGTTGGGGTAATTGTTGCGCTGGGCGTGGTATGGACCGCTGGGGCCTGGTTTACGGGCAAACAGCTCGAAGGCCGTATGGCCGAAATGATTGATAACGCCAATGCTGAAATCAAAAATTCAGCACCGGAATCAGGGCTGGTCCTCAGCTATCAGGACTACAAGCGTGGGCTTTTCCATAGTTCGGTACAGCTGGTGGTTAAACAGGCTGCCGGGACGAAAAACGCCCTGCTCACGCCAGACCAAAGCGTGTTATTCAACGAAACCATCGACCATGGTCCTTTCCCGTTCGCACAGCTGAAGAAATTCAACCTGATCCCGAGCATGGCGTCGATCCACACCGAGCTGGTGAATAACGACACCACCAAACACCTCTTCACGCTGACCAAAGATAAGCCGCTTATCGGCGTGGAAACTCGCGTGGGCTACAGCGGTGCAACGTCTTCGGATATCGCCCTGGCGGCCATTGATGCCACCGAGGGTGAAGACAAGTTCAGCTTCAGCGGCGGAAAATTTACCGCCGACGTTGATGGCGCGGGCAATGAAATAGCCCTGTCCGGCTCGGCCGACAGCGGCCTTGTAAACACCGTTAACGAATACGGCCAGCGCGTGCAGCTCTCTTTCAACGGGATCAAAACCGACGGCGACAGCAAACGCAGCCTGTTTGACCAGCGCGTAGGCTCTCAGAAAGCGACCATCGATAAGCTGTCTATGGTTGTGGATGGCAAAGAAATTGCCGTCGTGGAAGGCTTTAACCTGAACGCAAAATCTGACGTGCAGGACGACAAAAAACACTTCACCGGCCAGTTCGACTACAGCCTTGATGCGCTGAAAGTCCAGAACCAGAACATGGGCAGCGGCAAGCTGACGCTCAAGCTCGGCAATATTGATGCCGCCGCGCTGCGCGAGTTTACCCAGAAATATAACGCGGGCGTACAGCAGCTGATGGCCGATCCAGCGCTGCAGCAAAACCCTGAGCTCTATCAGCAAAAATCCGTGGAGCTGATTAGCGCTAACCTGCCGCTGCTGCTGAAGGGCAACCCAATCATTACCGTCGCCCCGCTGAGCTGGAAGAACGCGAAAGGCGAATCGACCTTTAACCTGTCCTTGTTTATGAAGGATCCGCAGGGCGCAACCGGCCCGGCCAATTCGGCGGAAGAACAGCTGGATCGCTACGTGAAATCTCTCGACGCGAAGTTGGTTATCCCTATGCCGATGGCTACGGGGCTGATGTCCCAGGTGGCGCAGCTGGAAGGCTATAGTCCGGAAGAGTCAGACAAACTCGCCAGCCAGCAGATCAAGGGCCTCGCTGCCATGGGCCAGATGTTCCGCGTCACCAAAGTTGACGGCGATAACATCACCACCAGCCTGCAATACGGCAATGGCAAAGCCTCCCTGAACGGCGAGCAGATGTCGCTGGGCGAGCTGTTCAGCATGTTCGCGCTGCCGGCAGGCATGGGTGGACCGGCGCTGCAGGATAACGATAGCGATGCCGTGCCGCAGCCACAGGACGAAGCGCCGGGAGACGATGCTTCTCCGGATGCCGACCCGGCACCTCAGCAGTAAGCCATACAAAAACCCGCCAGATGGCGGGTTTTTTAGTTTCTGTCGGCCAGCAGCGCCGCAAGTGAATCCCGAATCTCTGGCCATTCATCGTCAATAATGCTAAATCTTACCGAATCACGCTTGCGGCCATCCGGCATGATTCGCTCGTGCCTGACAATCCCTTCCTGCTTCGCGCCTAATCTTAGAATAGCCCGGCGAGACTTTTCGTTAATCACATCCGTGGTGAACTGCACCCGAACACAATCCAGCGTCTCAAACGCATATTGCAGCATTAGAAATTTGGCTTCGGTATTGGCCCAGGTTCGCTGCCAGCGGGCGGCAAGCCACGTACTGCCGATTTCAAGCTTGCGGTTTTTCATATCTATTTTCCAAAACCGCGTGCAGCCAATCACGTGTCCAGACTCAATATCCGTCGTCACGAACGGCAAAATAGTTCCTGCCTGCCGCCCATTGAGCGCATGCTGGATGTAGTCGTTTACCGTCTGCGCGGACGGCACAACGGTAAACGGCAAATTCCACAGCTCACCGTCCGAGGCGGCCTCAACCAGCAGTGGGGCATCGCTCAGCGCCAGCGGCCTGAGCTTGATACGCTGGCCGGTAAGGGTAGGAAAGTCGCTCATGTGATTCCTGAAAAAGTTAGTTTTTAATGGTGATTAACCGGGCGGGCATAATCTGATTGCTGAACAGGACGTCGCTTTCCTGGGCTCGCTGGAGAATACGCTGTGCCGCGCTGCGGCCAATTTCTCTCGCAGGCGTCGTCACCCACGTCATTGGCACGTCGTCCAGATCATCTTCTGTAACTTCGGCAAAGCCTGCCAGCGCGATGTGCCGGTCGTAATAACTGTCCACGCTGCCGCCGCCCATCTGCCAACCCGCGCGGGTCAGGCCGAACCACGCCCCCATCGCCACGGTGCTGTTGTGGCAAACCACGGCGCTGATGGTCGGGAAGTTGTGCAGCAGTTCCGTGATGGCATCCGCCGCCTGTTTCTGGCTCGGCTCGCACTCAAGGATCCAGTCGCTGTGGAAAGGCAGCCCATGCTGCATCAGGGTGGCGCAAAAGCCGCCCAGCCGTTCCGCACGTGTTAACGACGAGCTACGCCCGCCCAGCCACGCAATACGCTGATGCCCGCGCTTAATCAGATGCTCGGTCACCATTTGCGCTGCCTGCATATTATCCGGGCGGATGATATCAACCTCGTCCAGATAACTTGCTCGTGAGGCAAACACCAGCGGCACCTTATTCTGTACTGCCATATCCCGCAGATCCGCGCCCTGACCTGCCGCACCGGCAATAATAATGCCGTCCACGCCCTGGGCCACCAGCGTGTCAAAACAGCGCTGCATGTGCTGTCCCTGGCTACCGCTCTGGGTGAGAAACAGAAGCTGGCCCTGTTGCTCCAGCGCTTCCGTTAACCCGGCGGTTAACTCCGCATAAAAAGGATTACAGAGATCGCGGACAATCAGGCCAATCACCCCGCTCTGGCCACCGCGCAGCGAAGCGGCCTGGCGATTACGCACAAAGCCTAACTTTTCGATAGCCTCATTCACCCGCTGACCGGTGGCGGTGGAGATCCTCCCCTTACCGCTAAGCACCAGCGATACCGTGGTCACCGAGACACCTGCTGCCTCGGCAACCTCGTTGATAGTGATTCTTTTGGTCAGCGTCGACATCGTTAAGTCAGATCCTCCGTGAATCGATAAATATAAAGATAAAACGTTTTACTAATGCTGGCACATTCAACGTCATTATGCGCGGTAATTCTGCGATCGTCCTCACGATAAAATTGGGTAAAACGTTTTATCATTTTCAAACTTTACTACACAACACCTCATTTTAACCGGGTCAAGGAGTCGTGATGGCGGCTAATACACCACAAAAAAAATCGCTTTGGGAGTTTTTCCAGAACCTCGGCAAAACTTTTATGTTGCCGGTGGCGCTGCTGTCGTTCTGCGGCATCATGCTGGGGATTGGCAGTTCGCTGAGCAGTCATGACGTTGTTACCGAGATCCCGTGGCTGGGCAACCCAGTCTTACAGCTGATCTTTACCTGGATGAGCAAAATGGGCTCATTCGCGTTCAGCTTCCTGCCAGTGATGTTCTGTATCGCCATCCCGCTGGGCCTGGCGCGTGAAAATAAAGGCGTGGCCGCCTTCGCCGGCTTTGTCGGCTATATGGTGATGAACCTCGCGGTTAACTTCTGGCTGACCGCCAAAGGCATCTTGCCAACGACCGATGCGGCAATCCTCAAAGCCAATAACATTCAAAGCGTGCTCGGCGTGCAGTCAATTGATACCGGTATTCTCGGCGCGGTCATTGCCGGGATTATCGTTTATCTGCTGCACGAGCGTTTTCACAATATCCGCCTGCCGGACGCATTAGCGTTCTTCGGCGGCACCCGCTTTGTGCCCATTATTACCACCCTGGTGATGGGCCTGGTTGGCCTGGTTATCCCGCTGATCTGGCCAATTTTTGCCGCCGGGATAAACGCCCTGGGCTATATGATCCACAGCGCAGGTATCTTCGGGCCAATGATCTTCGGTACCGGGGAACGCCTGCTGCTGCCGTTCGGCCTGCAGCACATTCTGGTGGCCCTGATTCGCTTCACCGAAGCGGGCGGCACCATGGACGTGTGCGGTCACACCGTGAGCGGCGCGTTGACTATCTTCCAGGCGCAGCTGAGCTGCCCGACCACCCACGGCTTCTCTGAAAGCGCAACGCAGTTCCTGTCTCAGGGTAAAATGCCGGCGTTCCTCGGCGGCCTGCCAGGTGCCGCGCTGGCGATGTACCACTGTGCTCGCCCGGAAAACCGCCATAAAATTAAAGGGCTGTTGATCTCCGGCGTGATTGCCTGCGTCGTGGGCGGCACCACCGAACCTATCGAGTTTCTGTTCCTGTTCGTCGCGCCGGTGCTGTACCTGATTCACGCCGTGCTGACCGGGATTGGCTTCACCATGATGTCCGTGCTGGGCGTGACTATCGGCAACACCGACGGCAACATTATTGACTTCTTCGTCTTCGGCGTGCTGCACGGCCTGTCCACCAAATGGTATATGGTCCCGGTTGTGGCCGCGGTATGGTTTGCTGGCTACTATGCCATCTTCCGCTTCGCCATTACCCGCTTCAATATCAAAACCCCAGGGCGTGATATTGAAACCACCACTGCAGAAAAACCGGTTGGCGGCCACACGGGCAAATCTGGCTATAACGTGCCAGCGATTCTGGCGGCGCTGGGCGGCAGCGATAACATTTCGACGCTGGATAACTGTATCACCCGCCTGCGCCTGTCGGTTAAAGATATGTCGCTGGTGGATACCGCGGCGCTGAAGGCCAACCGCGCCATCGGCGTGGTGAAGCTCAACGAGCACAACCTGCAGGTGGTTATCGGGCCACAGGTTCAGTCGGTAAAAGATGAGATGGTCGGCCTGATGCGTACCGTCGAGGCTTAATTTATCCAGGAGCACTTCGGCGCTCTTCATTATCATGCAAAGAGGGAAAGCGCGGTTTTCCCTCTTTGTGGTTAAAAGCTGTGAGGTTGTATGTTTGATTTTTCTGTTCCGGTAGACCGCCACGGCACCTGGTGCACCCAGTGGGATTATGTGGCCGACCGCTTCGGCGCGGCCGACCTGCTGCCCTTCACCATTTCCGATATGGACTTCCCTACCGCGCCCTGCATTCTCGCTGCCCTGCAAAAAAGATTGGTCCACGGCGTACTCGGCTACAGCCGCTGGAAGAACGACGATTTTCTCTCCGCCATCGCCCACTGGTACCAGCAGCGTTTCGGCAGCAGCATCGACCCGGAGAGCGTAGTCTACGGTCCTTCGGTGATTTACATGGTTTCGCAGCTTATACGCCAGTGGTCGCAGCCGGGCGACGGCGTGCTGATTCATACCCCCGCGTACGATGCGTTCTACAAAGCAATTGAAGGCAACCAGCGTCAGGTTCTGAGCGCGCCGCTGCAAAAAACGGCGCAAGGCTGGCACTGCGATATGGCGGAGCTGGAAACCCTGCTCGCCAGGCCTGAATGTAAAATCATGCTGCTTTGCAGCCCGCATAACCCAACGGGCAAAGTCTGGACACGGGAAGAGCTGACCACCATGGCTGAACTCTGCGCACGCCACGGCGTGCGGGTTATCAGCGATGAGATTCATATGGATATGGTGTGGGGCAATAACCGTCACATTCCGTGGTGCGAAGTTGGCCTCGGCGGCTGGGCGCTGCTCACATCCGGCTCGAAAAGCTTCAATATCCCGGCACTTACCGGCGCTTACGGGCTGATTAATCATGCAGACGACCGCCAAAAATACCTGAACGTGCTCAAAGGGCAGGATGGCCTCTCCTCTCCGGCGGTGCTGGCGATTGTGGCTCATATTGCCGCCTACCGTGAGGGCCAACCCTGGCTTGACGCGCTGCGGGACTACCTGCAAAGCAATTTACAGTTCGTGGCCGACAGGCTGAACCAGGCGTTCCCGGAGCTGAACTGGCAGCCGCCGCAGTCAACCTACCTGGCCTGGATTGATTTACGCCCGCTGGGGCTGGACGACAGAGCGCTGCAGAAAGTGCTTATTGAAGAGCAGAAGGTCGCCATTATGCCGGGCTATACCTACGGTGAAGAGGGTAACGGTTTTGTACGCCTGAACGCCGGGTGCCCGCGCGTCAAACTTGAGGCTGGCGTCGAGCGGCTTATTGCCGGGATCCATTCGCTGTCATAGCCCGTAAAGGGGAGCCAGCTCCCCTTCCTCTCCTGCGGCATTCATCACTTCGTCATGTTTCCGACACCCAATCGACACACAATCTTCACTCGCTCCCCTTAAGCTCGTGACAATTAAGAACAGGAGCAAATCATGCACGTTTTTACCGGTGAAATTCCCTTCGGTCATGCCGTTCACACCTTCTCTGTAGCAGACAATGCCCCGGCGATTAGCCTGACGGGCACGACGCTGCGTACCGGACACCTTTACTGCTACCTTTACGACAGCCGCCAGCAGCTAAGAGCCTCGGTGATGCTGCAAAAACCGGAAAAGGTGCTCACAGTCTGCGCGGACTGGGCTTCCGTCGGTGCTCTCCCCGGTGAACTCCCCGCCGGAGAATGGCAATTACATATCTATAACGTCATCGGTGAAAGCCGTTCGCCGCAGCCTATGAGCTATCGGCTGGATGTGACTTTCGACGCACTGGCCGCCTCCGTTGATTTTGAAAAACAAGACGTTTTACGCCCGGATCACCAGGTCATTTTTGACTACCAGCACACGCTCAGCGATCGTCCCGGCTGGTATCGCGGCGACCTGCACGGCCACACCACGCTGTCCGACGGCAACAACACGCTGCCTGAGGCGCTGGATATCATGGCTTCGCAGGGACTGGATTTCTTCTTCCTGACCGAGCACAACTTGTCCCACGCCTGTCTCCCGCGCCACGACAGCGTTTTGTTGCTGCCGAGCATTGAAGTCACCGCCGACAAAGGCCACCTGAACGTGCACGGCCCCGCCGCCACGCTAAATATGTTCCATGCGGATTACAGCAGCCGCGGGCTGCTCACTCAGGGCATTGCGCTCAAGCGGCCAGAAAGCGTACTGAGCGTAAACCACGCCATGCTGCACCCGTGGAGCTGGCTCTATAACGACATGCCGATGGCGGATATCGACGTTCTGGAAGTGCTCAACGACCCAACCTGGAAAAACGCCACCATCGCGAACGAGCAGGTGGTCGAGATCTTCACCACGCTGTGGAACGCGGGGCACCGGATTTATGCCGTCGGCGGCAGCGACTGCCATATGCAGCCCCACGAGCGCTATCCGCAGGCGACAGAGCCGTCTATTTACGGCGACCCGGCAACCTGGGTTTATGCCGAGGCGCTCAGCGGAGAGGCCATTCTTGCCGCCATCAAAAGCGGGCATTGTTACTTTGAGCGCCGCTGCGGCCTGACGTTCAGCCTGAATGACGGCGCGCTGCTGCCGGGCGACGCTGCTGACGGCAAACAGATCGTATTGACTGTAGCGGTAAAAGATAGCGAACGGCGCTACACGCTTCAGGTCGTGTCGGAAGCGGGTATTCTGGCTGAATATCCCCTGGAAAACACGCCGCAAGACATTCACGCAGATATGAAAAAACATGCGTGGATTCGCTGGGATATCCGCCGTGAGGACGGCACGCTGGAGGGCATGATCAACCCGGTTTACTGCGCTCAGCATCCGCTATTTCTCTCGCCTGTCGGCGCAACCTGGGGCGAGGTGACCGGCCACCTTGAATTTCCCCGCAGCACCGATTCGGAGTGATTTTTAAGCACTTTCGTCTGGTTATCTTTTTGGTTTGTAAAATTTTGAAATTATTTAATGTGAATATTTAGTCGTTCTGCTTTGCATAAAACCGCTAAAAGCGACGAAAATGCTCCCTCATCATAGTCATAGAAATTAAGACCCGGTGACGCCGCGCTTCCCGGGTCTTTTTGTTGTTGAGAGAGACAATATGAGTTTATCTTCCGGCCACGCCTCGCATCAGGCCATTCCTCCCGGCTCGGGCGCGTTGTTCTTTATTCAGATGTTCGCCACCCTGGGCTTTGCGGTGCTTTACTCCACGCTGGTGCTGTACGTCACAAAGCGACTGGGCTTTAGCGAAGGCCAGGCCGATGCCATGATGGGGATCTTCGGAGCATTCAACTACGGGCTGCACCTGTTTGGCGGCTGCCTCGGGGGCCGCTATCTGAGCAACCGGAACCTGTTTGTGCTGGGGATGCTGCTGCAGGTCGCGGGCTGTTATCTGATTGCCGACGCGGGCCTGACGGGCCTGTGGTGGGGGCTGGCGATGTTCCTGAGCGGCAGCGGGCTGAACGTGACCTGCCTGAACATGATGCTGACCCAGCGTTTTGCGCCGGACGACGATCGCCGTGAAGCCGCCTTCCTGTGGAACTACGCCGGGATGAACCTGGGCTTCTTTATCGGCTTTACCGTGGCGGGCTACTACCAGTTGACCGAAAGCTACCGGGCGCTGTTCCTGTTTGCCACCCTCGGCAACGTCGCCGCCGTAGTCATTACCCTGCTCCGCTGGCCGGTGCTGGCAGATATCAGTACGCCGCTGCAGCACATCAAGGGGAAAGGGTTTTATCTGCGCATGGCTTTTGGGCTGCTGATCCTGATTCTTCTGGTCCCTGTCCTGCGCCTGCTGCTCGGCCATACCGAATTCAGCAGCACGTTTGTTATCGTGCTGGGGGTGCTGGTCTTCCTGGCACTGTGCGTCATGACCGCCCGCCACCCTCGCAAGCACGAGCGTCGCCGCATGGCAGCTTACCTGCTGCTGGCCGCCGGATCGCTGGTGTTTTGGTCGCTGTACCAGCTGGCTCCTATGGGGCTGACGCTGTTCGCCGAGCATAACGTCACCCTGAACGCTTTCGGCTGGGAAGTTTCTCCGCAGTGGCTGCAAAACATCAACACTATCGTCATCGTGATCGGCGGCCCGCTGATGGCCTGGCTGTTCAAACGCCTGCGCGATCGCGGCGTGCGCATCGACATTCCCGCCCAGTTTGCCTCTTCGTTGTTCTGTATGGGCGTTGGCATGCTGGTGCTGCCGCTGGGTATCTCCATGGCAGGAGCGGACGGCATGGTGGCGCTGAAATGGATTGTCCTGAGCTACATTCTGCAAAGCATCGGCGAACTGCTGATTTCCCCGGTGGGCTACTCGATGATCGGCAAACTGGCCCCGGCCAACCTGCAGGGCCTGATGATGGGCTGCTGGATGATGGTTACGGGCGTGGCCTCCGTGCTGGCGGGCTATGTTTCCGGCCGCATGCCGCAAAACAGCGGCAGCACGCCGGTACTGACCGACCCTGGCTACAGTAAAGTCTTTAGCCAGCTGGGCTGGGGCTCCGTCGCTACCGGCGTCATTTTGTTGCTGCTAATCCCGCTGCTCCGCCGCCTGATCGAGCAAAAAAACACGGCTCAGGCCTGAGTCACAGGGCGCGGGGGAACCCGCGCTTTTTGTAATATCTTAAATGGCGGTTGACGCCCTTCCCGGCAGGAACTAGAGTTAATCGCCCACTCTTTCTCCCCGAGGTTTGCAACGAAATGAACAACTAATGCGCTCGCTGCCTGACTTATGCCAGTGTGAATACGCATTGCTGTTTATTTTTGCAGTTTCGGCTGTGGCTTCTGCCACACATCTTGCCGCTATTCCCTGGCTCTGCTTTTCACTCCCCAGAGGAAAATAAGATGCCTGATACATTTACCCACTCTTCCGACTTACTCGAGCACAACCGCGCCGCATGGGATGCCCTTGCCCGCCAGCAGTGCGAATGGTCACAGCCTGTTGGTGCCGACATCATTGCACAAGCCCGCCGCGGCGAGTGGCAGATTCATTTAACGCCAGGCAAGCTCCCTGACAGCTGGCTACCGAACGTGCAGGGAAAACGCATTCTCTGCCTGGCGTCTGCCGGGGGGCAGCAGGCACCGGTGCTCGCCGCCGCCGGGGCGGAGGTCACCGTATATGATTTATCGCAGGAGCAGCTCAATAAAGACCGCTTTGTTGCGCAACGGGACAATCTGAAGCTGACATTTGTTCAGGGCGATATGCGCGATCTGTCCCGTTTCGCGGATAAAAGCTTTGACTACATTATCCACCCGATATCCAACCAGTACGTGCCAGATATTCGCCCCATCTGGCACGGCTGTTACCGGATTTTAGCGAGAGGCGGAAAGCTGTTATCCAGCTTTTTTAATCCGGTTGTTTTCATCGGCGATCGTGCCGCCAACTATGCCGAACAAGGCGTTATCCGCCCAAGATTCAGCCTGCCCTATTCTGACGTCAATGATCTCACGGCCGACGAGCTGGCCGCGAAACAGGCTCGGGGAGAAGCGTTCGTCTTCGGCCATTCACTGGAAGAGCAGATCGGCGGGCAGCTTGAGGCGGGTTTCGCTCTGGCCGGTTTTTATGAAGATAAGCAGCCCAACCCGCGTTTCTTGATTGACCAGTTTATGCCGACGTTTATAGCTACCTGCGCGATTAAATATGGGTTGGCAGCCGTCGGTGACACAGGCGAATAAAAAGATCTTTTTTATTTAAATATGCTTACAAACCACTTTTTATAAAACCCAAAAACAGCCAGCCCTAAAAGCTGGCTGTGCTAACATTTGCCGACACAAGCCTTCTTTCCCCTGATGGAAACCAGCCAATGACCGAGATACTTTTTCGTAAAGCACAGCTTGCCGATGTTCCCGCCATTATCACGCTGTTAGCCGACGACCTTCTGGGCCGCCTGAGAGAAGATCCCTGCCTTCCCTTAGATCAGCGCTACATTGAGGCTTTTCATGCCATCGATGCCGACCCAAACCAGCTACTTGCCGTAGCCGTATCCGGAGATGAGGTCATCGGGACGTTACAGCTGACCTTTATTCAGGGCTTAGCGCGCAAAGGCGCGTGGCGCGGCCAGATTGAAGCGGTACGCATTGCGCGTTCACAGAGAGGGACGGGGTTTGGCAAACAGATGGTGGACTGGGCCGTCCAGCAGTGCAAAGAAAGAGGCTGTCACCTCGTACAACTCACTACGGACAAAACACGGACTGATGCGCACCGCTTTTATGACAACCTTGGTTTTGAGGCCAGCCATTTTGGCTACAAGCTAACGCTGCAGTAATTTTTCTCGGCAAAAGCGCGACAGGGACGTTTGCGCAACAAAATGCTGACAGCCGTAGCAATTACCCCCCATTTCTTTTTATAATACGCCGCACTTTAATCAAAAAAAGAGTGCGACCATGATTGATACCACCCTGCCGTTAACCGATTTGCACCGCCACCTTGATGGCAATATTCGTGCGCAAACTATCCTCGATCTCGGCCGCCAGTTTAATTTATCTTTACCTGCCAACACCCTCGAAACCCTGCGTCCACACGTTCAGGTCGTTGAGACTGCACCGGACCTGGTCAGTTTCCTGCAAAAGCTGGACTGGGGCGTGAAAGTGCTGGGCGATCTCGAGGCCTGCCGCCGCGTCGCCTGGGAAAATATTGAAGATGCCGCTCGCAACGGCCTGCACTACGTGGAGCTGCGTTTCTCTCCAGGCTATATGGCGATGAGCCATAACCTGCCGGTGGCCGGCGTGGTTGAAGCCGTAATTGAAGGTGTACGCCAGGGCTGCCGCGATTTTGGCGTTGAAGCCCGCCTGATCGGCATTATGAGCCGAACCTTTGGTGAAGCCGCCTGTGAAGCGGAACTGAACGCCCTGCTCGCCCACCGCGACAGCATTACCGCGCTGGACTTAGCCGGAGACGAACTTGGCTTCCCGGGCAGCCTGTTCCTGAATCACTTTAATCGTGCGCGGGATGCTGGCTGGCGGATCACCGTGCATGCCGGCGAAGCTGCCGGGCCAGAGAGCATCTGGCAGGCTATCCGCGAGCTGGGCGCGGAGCGTATCGGCCACGGCGTAAAAGCGGTTGAAGATCCGGCGCTGATGGATTTCCTGGCCGAGCATAAAATCGGGATTGAATCCTGCCTGACGTCGAATATTCAGACCAGCACCGTTGCGGCCCTGGACAAACATCCGCTGATCGCCTTCCTCGATCGCGGCGTTTTAGCCACGATCAATACCGATGACCCGGCGGTTCAGGGCATCGATATTATTCATGAGTACAACGTCGCGGCACCTCAGGCCGGCCTCAGCGCGGCGCACATTCGCACCGCGCAGGAGAATGGCCTGAAGATTGCGTTCCTGAGCGAAGCCGAAAAACAGGCGCTTATCGCTAAGGTTAAGGCGGCGTAAAAATACCGGCGGCTGGCGTCAGGATGCGGATTCCAGCTGCCGTTTTTGTTCGGCCGTTTTGCGGGCATAGCGCTGAGCCAGAACGGCGCAAACCATCAGCTGGATTTGGTGGAAAATCATCAGCGGCAGCACCATCATCCCTACCGCACTTGCCGGGAACAGCACATTTGCCATCGGCACGCCGTTGGCCAGACTTTTCTTCGACCCGCAAAACACGATAGTAATCTCGTCAGCCGTATTAAAGCCCAGCAGGCGCGCCGCCAGCGTATTCACCACCAGCACAATCGCCAGCAGCACCAGCGAGCAGGCCAGCACCATCAGCAGCGAGAAACCGTTGACCTGATGCCAAATGCCTTCGACTACCGCTTCGCTAAACGCCACATAGACGACCAGCAAAATGGACGATCGGTCGGTCAGGCCAATCAGCTTTTTATGACGATCCACCCATTTGCCAATCAGCGGCCGGGAAAGGTGCCCGATAACAAACGGCACCATCAGCTGCATAATGATTTTGCCAATGGCATGCAGCGTGTCGGTTGTCCCTTCCTGAGTCTGCATCAGCGCCCCGACCAGAACGGGCGAAAGGAAGATCCCCAGGATGCTGGATGCAGAAGCGCTGCACACCGCCGCCGCCACGTTACCCCCGGCAACCGAAGTAAAGGCGATGGCTGACTGCACCGTTGCGGGCAGCGCACAAAGATAGAGGAAGCCCATATACAGCGGCTGACTCAGAATAGCCGGAGAGAGAAAGCCCATCGCCAGCCCCAGCAGCGGGAACAGCGCAAAGGTACTGAGAAACACCACTAAATGAAGCTTCCAGTGCCCCATGCCCGCCACAATGGCATCGCGGGAAAGCTTCGCCCCATGCATAAAGAAGAGCAGCGCGATGGCAAACGTCGTCAGGTATTCAAACCCGGTTTTCACTATCCCCTCGCACGGGAACAGCGATGCCACGATCACCACGCCAATCATTATCAGTAAAAAATTATCAATTTTTAGTTTTTGTAGCCAACCCATCCTGTTCCTCTACCCGACAGACATCATTTTGGCTGTTACTTTGCAACAAATCGGCCGCGCTGGCGAGTTAACAATTCTGCAAACTTCCAAAAAATGCACAGTGGGTTCATATCGCTTTATCTTAAAGCGAAACGTCAGCAATTAAGCGAAACTGAAACTAAAATATGAATACAGCACGGCTTAATTTTATAGCTATTTAAAGAAGACATTTCATCGTAAATCAAGGTAATTGCCATAAAAATTTTTTTACCTTTTGGTAAAAATACAACTTAATGATAATTAAAAATTTAATATCAAAACCATTCAGTTTCAAAATGCAGAAATACGACAAAAATCCCATTTGGAAATTTAAATTCATATTATATGAGCCGTGATGTGGCAGTGACTCAAATACGCCATACACTTATTAATACGCCGTCCGGCGTGCTAATAGTGGAGTATTGCTATGCGCTCAAATAACTTTGGCCGCCTCAGCGCTATTGCGATGGCGGTACTTCTTGCCTTCTCCCTGTCGGCCTGTAGCGGCGGCGGCGGGAGTTCGCACAATACGGCGAAAACAGCCGGGTCTGCCGGCACCACGGGCACAGACACCGCAAGCAATGGCGGTAGCGGCTCGGGGAGTAGCGGTTCCGGTGGAGGAACCGGCTCGGGTGGCAGTACTGGAACAGGTACAGGTACTGGAACCAGTGGCGGTTCGGGCGGAAGTGGAACTGGTGGAGGCACAGGAGGCGGAACAACCGTCGCTAATAGTGCAGGTAATAACATTATCGGCGATGCCGGCGGCGTCGTAAGCGGCGTTGGCAGTACCGTCAGCGGCGTAGCTTCTCAGTTACCGGTGAATAATCCTGTCACCTCCACGGTTGCCGTGGCCGCGGGCGGTACCGGCAGCGCCATTTCAACCGTCGGCAACGGCGTAGTGAACGGTCTTGGCACTGCCAATAATCCGAATGGCGTGGGGACCACCGTGACCGGCGCTACCAATGCCGTATCTGGCCTTGGGACGACCGTTTCAGCAGTCGGGACTAATCTCGCAAGCTCCACAGCCAATACGCCAGTCGGCGGGGTAACAGGTGCCGCAGGTGGACTGGTCAATACTGCGGGCCAGGTCGTGACCGGTACAGGGAATGCCCTGACTCAAACTGTACAAAGCCCTGGGGTGTCCAACCTGACAACCGGCTCTACGGGGCTGGTTAACACCACCCTTTCAGATACGCAGAAAGCCACTCAGGCCGTGGGCGGGGCTACCGGGCTAGGTACGCCTGTCAGTAACCTGCTGACCACCACAGGGGGAGCCGTCAGCGGTCTGGGGACCAATATAAGCGGCAGCAATCCATCTCTCGGCGGCCTGGGGCAGGTTGTCCAGAATACCGGGCAGGTGGTGACTGACAGCGGAGCGCTGGTGAAACCAGTGCAAACCGGCAGCAGCTCAGGCTCCGTTTCAGCGGGGGCTTCTGGCTCGCTCGGCGTGGGGGGCAATGGCCTGGTGACCGGCCTTGGCACCACAGTGAGCGGCCTGACCTCTTCGCTAACCACCAATGTCAACGCCAGTGCGACAGGCAGTAGCACAAGTTCAGGCCAGCAAGTCGGGCTTACCGGCGCGGTCAGCGGTCTTTTGAAAACCAAATAGTGCTCACTATGACACATGTGCTCCCGTGGTAACGGCGGGAGCACTTTTTTCACAGCATCTTCTTCGCTGCGCAGTTAAGGGAGATCACTATGGACACTCGTCTGGGTATCGTGTTGCTTTATGGCGCTACGCTGAGTATCAGCTATGCCGATATGTCCCCCACGCTTATCGACCCTAACAACCCCGCAAAAGCTGCTCGTTCTCTGGCCATACCTGCTGCCCCGCAAAAGCAGCCAGAAGTAAAAACCCCGCTGCCGGCTCCGCAGTTAACCCCGCGGACGCCGATTACGGTGAAACATCTGCAGTTTATTGGCGGCACGCGCTATAAACTCGACTCGCTGGTTCAGCCGTTTATGCCGCTGGTCGGCAAAACAGTCCCGCTGGCCCAGTTGATAACGTTGACCAACAACATTACCCAGCGCTATCAGCAGGATGGCCTGCCGCTGTCCTACGCTTACCTGCCGAGCGACAATTTCCATGATGGCACGGTGCGTATTGTGCTGGTTGAAGGCTATATTGCGCACAGCAACATCAAAAGCGATAACGCTAATACGGGCGAACGCTTAAGCCGTTTGTCGGCGCTAATGATGAATGAAAAACCCCTCAGCCAGGCCACATTTGACCGCTACAGCCTGCTGATGCAGCGCACGCCGGCGACAAAAGTGGAGGCCAATGCCGCGCTACCTAACAACATTTACGGCGCGGCGGATATGAAAGTCGACGCCACGCAGCCGCATATCTGGGATATTTCCTCCACGATAGACACGCGCAAAGGCTCAAACCTGGCCCTGATTAACGGCACGCTCAGCAACCTCACCAGCCACGGCGATCAGCTGGGGCTTGCCACGCTGGTGCCGCTGGATAGCAGCACGAAAAAAACCTACTTTGGGGCCAACTATCAGCAATACCTCACCGATAACGGCCTGCTGATGCAGTTGAAAGGCAGCTTCTATCGTGAAAACCCCAGCGACTACACGCCGCTGCTTTATTTGCCGCAGAACATTGCTATCGATGCAAAGGAAAAAACCACCCAGTACACCGGGGGAATAGCCTTCAGCTACCCGCTGCTGCTTGAGCGCAAGAAGCAGTTTTCGGTCAGCGGCGGGCTGGATTATGTCGATAAGCGCGATGATTATGCGCTGCGCGCCAGCGGCTTCGGCAATACCATTGATTTGCCCGGCGTCAGCCAGCGCGCTCGCTACCCGGCGGCAGAGTTTTCGGCCTGGGGCTACCGCGAGTACGACACCGCCAACTGGAGCGCACGCCTGACCCTGCGCAAGGGTATTGATGCCTTTGGGGCCAGCGTCACGCCGGGATTAAACACTAATCTCAATTTTACGCGCTGGAAGGGCAACGTCGATGCCGCCTGGCTGGTCGCGCCTAAATGGCGATTGAGTACGTCGCTGGAGGGGGACTGGTCGAACAATAATTTGCCCGAAGCCGAGCGCGTAAGCTTCGGGGCGCAGCGTTTTGGCCGGGGATATCCTGACGGCGAGGCCAGCGGAGATTACGGCTACGGCGGGCAGGTTGAAATGCGCTATCTCCATAGTCTCGATCAAGGCGTGTGGATTAACACGGTACAGCCCTATGTCGTGGCCGATACCGCCCAGACCTGGTTCAATCAGCCGGGCTTCCGTCACCAGCGCCTGGCCTCGATTGCAACCGGCGTAACGGTGGGCGACAGCCGCCACTATTCTGTCTCCGTTGAGGCGGCGAGGCCACTGGCTGATTTACCCAGCGACAGTAGCCGCCGCGATGTCCGCTTCAGCCTGACCTTCACCTACAACTTTAACAATCTGCATTAACGGTTAACCCTCACCGGGCGCGGTGAGGGGCATTCTCAGACAAGGTTCAGCGTCGCGCGCTTTTTCGCAGACTCGATGCCCAGCTCAATCAGTTCCATGACCTGAATCGCCTGGGCTGCCGGGACAGGGTTCTCACCTTTCCCGGCCAGAGCATCACGCACTCCCGCATAATAAGCCGGATAGTTACCCGGCACGGTCAGTAGCGTCTGCTCGTCCATTATCTCGCCCTGTGCCAGGGTCAGCACGCCGTCGCGCATGTCGTAACCCCAGTCTTCCTGTGGCAGTCGTTCGCCCGCTTTCAGGCGATCCTCCTGCGGATCAAGGCCGTATTTAATGTAGCTCCCACGCGTGCCGTGCACGATGTAACGCGCCGTTTCCGCCGCCGCCAGCAGCGTGCCATGCAGCACGACACGACGCTGCGGATAAGCCAGCACGGCGTGGAAGTAGTCGGTCGCCTGCGCCCCGGCGCGAAGCTGCGCGAGGTCCACGGTCAGGCTGACTGGCAGCCCAAACAGAGTGATGGCCTGATCGAGCAGATGCGGCCCAAGATCGTACCAAATACCGCTGCCGACGCCCGCCTGTTCACGCCAGCGGTTACGTACCTGCGGGCGGTAGCGGTCAAAGTGGGATTCAAAATAGGCCACTTCGCCGAGCGTCCCTTCCGCCAGCAAATTTTTCACCGTCAGGAAGTCGCTATCCCAACGGCGGTTGTGGAACACGGACAGCAGCAGGCCGAGCTTTTTAGCCAGCGCATCCAGCTCCCGCGCCTGGGATAGCGTGACGGTGAAAGGCTTATCAACGACGACATGTTTTCCGGCTTCCAGCGCAGCTTTAGCCAGCGGGAAGTGGGTGTCATTCGGGGTAGGAATGACAATCAGATCGATGGCGGGATCTTTAAACAGGTGCTGAGGATCGGACACGACCGTCATCCCCGGCCAGTCAGCGTGTACTTTTTCAGCATCGCTACTGGAAACTGCGGCGAGGATCATTCCTGGCGTACCGGAAATCAGCGGCGCATGAAAAGTCTTGCTGGCATAACCGTAACCGATAAGCCCGACGCGGATGGTATCACTCATGTGTTTTCCTCTCTTTAATGAACTCCGGCATTTCACCTTATCCCCCGGTGGGCGACAACCACAAGTTTCTGGATTGCGCATTGCCCAGGCATAAGACCGCCATTATTGCTAATCATCCTGACAGTTATTATGGCTTTAAATAACAGTCTTCATTTAGCCCGAACGGCCAGGGTAAATTAAAATTAAGGAGATTTTTATGTAGTCCAGGACGCGATATTCCTGGATCTTGCAAAGAAAACTCCTAATTGTTCCGTCGAGTAATAATAGCGCTAAGTCGCGACCGAGTTTGCGATTATCATCGCCTCTCAATCCGCCGACCGTGATTAATTGATACCCACCATGGAAAATGCAACACCTCTCAGTGCCCTGGACTACCTGATGAAATTCCGCAAAATAAGCTCGCAGGAAAATCTGGAAAAGCTTTTTGATCACTTGAATTACACCCTGACCGACAGCCAGGAAATCATGAATATGTACCGCGCGGCCGATCACCGCAGGGCCGAACTGGCCTCCGGCGGACGTCTTTTTGACCTTGGATGCGTGCCGAAAACGGTCTGGCGTTACGTTGTATAGCCGCTGCCGGTAGCATTAGCGGCAAAATCCCTTATAATCCCCCCGCTTTATTCACCTTATTTAAAATCGGGAGGACACATGACGACGCCCCAACCCCCGCGCATTGCCGGCTGGCTCCTTGCCCCTTTGGCCTGGCTGCTAATGTCGTTGCTCAGCAGCTCGGTGGCGCTGTTAAGTTTCCTGATGATGATTTTGTCCCCGGCAGCCCGCGAGGCGCTGGGCAGCGCAGACGCAAAAACAACGCTGTTGTTCAGCCTGTCCGTCGCCTGTGCGATGGCAATGTGGGCCTATACCCTCTGGCTGACTATCGCGTTCTTTAAACGCCGCCAGAATGTGGTCCGTCATTATATTTTGTGGCTGCTGCTCACCGTGCTGCTGGCGATTAAGTCCTTCGCATTTTCGCCGGTAAGCGACAAGGTCGCGGTTCAACTGTTGCTGCCTTCTCTGCTTGCGGCGGCATTACTGGTGCCTTATTTGAAGCGTTCGAAGCGAGTGAAGCAGACCTTCATTAACCCGTAATAACCCTATAGATAGCCCGTTGTCGCCGCCCGCCGATTCGTCGATAATAGGCGGCTTTTTTTGTTTCAGGTCGAATCATGTCAGATTATTTGCTGCTCTTTGTGGGTACCGTGCTGGTCAATAACTTCGTGCTGGTGAAGTTCCTTGGTCTGTGTCCGTTTATGGGGGTTTCCAAAAAACTGGAAAGCGCCATCGGCATGGGGCTGGCGACCACCTTCGTGATGACGCTCGCCTCTATTTTTGCGTGGATCATTGACGAACTTATCCTGGTGCCGCTGGACCTGATCTATCTGCGCACCCTGGCGTTTATCCTGGTTATCGCGGTTGTCGTGCAGTTCACCGAAATGGTGGTGCGTAAAACCAGCCCCGCGCTTTATCGCCTGCTGGGGATCTTCCTGCCGCTGATCACCACCAACTGCGCCGTACTCGGCGTGGCATTGCTCAACATCAACCTGGGCCATAACTTCCTGCAGTCGGCGGTGTATGGTTTTTCCGCCGCGCTTGGCTTCTCGCTGGTGATGGTGCTGTTCGCGGCCATTCGCGAGCGTATGGTTGTAGCCGATATTCCAGCCCCGTTTCGCGGCAACGCTATCGCGCTGGTGACCGCAGGCCTGATGGCCCTCGCCTTTATGGGCTTTAGCGGGCTGGTGAAGTTCTGATGACAACGTTGTGGATGGCCATTATTTCGGTCACGCTGATGGGGCTGCTGTTCGGCCTGATCCTGGGCTATGCCTCTCGCCGCTTTGAAGTAGAAGAAGATCCGATTGTTGACCGCATTGACGAACTGCTGCCCCAGAGCCAGTGCGGCCAGTGCGGTTACCCAGGCTGCCGTCCTTACGCAGAGGCCGTTGGCAACCAGGGCGCGAAAATCAACCTTTGCGCGCCGGGCGGCGAAGCCGTAATGCTGAAGATTGCCAGCGCCCTGAACGTGGAGCCCCAGCCGATTGACGGCGACGCCGCCGCCGCAGAGCCGGTGCGCATGCTCGCCGTGATTGACGAAGCAAACTGCATCGGCTGCACAAAATGCATTCAGGCCTGCCCCGTTGACGCGATTGTAGGCGCGACCCGCGCCATGCATACCGTGATCGGTGACCAGTGCACAGGCTGTAACCTTTGCGTCGACCCTTGCCCTACCCGCTGCATCGACCTGATCCCCGTCAGCCCGACGACCGAAAGCTGGAAATGGGATTTGCAGACCATCCCGGTGCGTATGATCCCGGCGGATAACCATGCTTAATATCTTCAATCGCTTTAAAAAAGACAGAATTTGGGACTTTGACGGCGGCATTCATCCCCCGGAGATGAAAACCCAGTCCAACGGCACGCCGCTGCGCCAGGTTCCGCTGCCCTCCCAGCTCGTGATTCCGCTGAAGCAGCACATCGGCGCGGAAGGTGAACTGTGCGTCAAACCCGGTGATTATGTGCTGCGCGGCCAGCCTCTGACCCGTGGGCGCGGGCGTATGCTGCCGGTACATGCTCCAACCTCCGGCACCATTAAGGCTATTGAGCCGCACTCAACAGCGCATCCTTCTGCCCTCGCCGAACTTAGCATCATTCTTGATGCCGACGGTGAGGACCGCTGGATTGAACGAGACGGCTGGAGCGACTACCGCTGCCAGAGTCGTGAAGCCCTTATTGAACGCATTCACCAGTTCGGCGTGGCCGGGCTGGGCGGCGCAGGGTTCCCGACCGGCAGCAAACTGCAGGGCGGCGGCGATAAAATTGACACGCTGATCGTGAACGCCGCCGAATGCGAGCCCTACATTACCGCCGACGACCGCCTGATGCAGGACTGTGCCGCGCAAATTATCGAAGGCGTGCGCATTCTGGCCCATATTCTGAAGCCACAGCGCATTCTTATTGGCATTGAGGACAACAAGCCGCAGGCGATCTCCATGATGCGGGCGGTGCTGGCTAATAGCCACGATATGCAGCTGCGGGTCATCCCGACGAAATACCCGTCCGGCGGCGCCAAGCAGCTGACGCAGATTTTAACCGGCAAGCAGGTGCCCCACGGGGGCCGTTCGTCCGACATTGGCATTCTTATGCAGAACGTCGGCACCGCGTATGCCATTAAACGTGCGGTCGTCGACGGCGAACCGCTGACCGAGCGTGTCGTCACTTTAACTGGTGAATCCATAACTCAGCCGGGCAACGTCTGGGCGCGTCTGGGCACGCCGGTCAGCCACCTGCTCAGTTTTGCGGGCTTCCGCCCAGGACAGGATCAGAAAGTGATTATGGGTGGGCCGCTGATGGGCTTCACCCTGCCGTGGCTTGACGTGCCGGTAGTGAAAATTACCAACTGCCTGTTGGCCCCGTCTCCGGCTGAAATGGGCGAGCAGGAAGAAGAACAAGGCTGTATTCGCTGCAGCGCCTGCGCGGACTCCTGCCCGGCCGATCTGCTGCCGCAGCAGCTGTACTGGTTCAGCAAAGGCCAGCAGCACGACAAAGCCACCGCCTACAACCTGTCTGACTGTATCGAATGCGGGGCCTGCGCCTACGTTTGCCCAAGCAATATTCCGCTGGTGCAGTACTTCCGCCAGGAAAAGGCCGAAATCCGTGAGATTGAGCTGGAAGCCAAACGCACCGTTGAGGCTAAGGCTCGCTTTGAGGCTCGTCAGGAAAGGCTGGAGCGTGAGAAAGCCGCTCGCCTTGAGCGCCATAAAAATGCTGCGGTTCAGCCGACGGCAAAAGATAACGATGCCATTCAGGCCGCACTTGCCCGCGTAAAAAGCAAAAAAGCGCAGGTCAGCGACGAACCTATAGTGGTGAAAGCCGGCAGTACGCCGGACAATAGCGAAATGATTGCCGCCCGCGAAGCCCGTAAAGCTGAAGCGCGCGCGCGCCAGGCAGAGAAAGCGCAACAGGCAGAATCGGCGAGCAGCACCGAAACCGATCCTCGTAAGGCTGCCGTTGAAGGCGCGATCGCCCGGGCCAAGGCTCGCAAAGCCGCACAAAACGCAGAAAGCCCTGAGACAGCGGCCGTTGAGCCAGAAGCCGTTGATCCGCGCAAAGCCGCCGTTGAAGCCGCGATTGCCCGTGCCAAGGCTCGCAAAGCCGCACAAAACGCAGAAAGCCCTGAGGCAGCGGCCGTTGAGCCAGAAGCCGTTGACCCGCGCAAAGCCGCCGTTGAAGCTGCCATTGCCCGAGCCAAGGCCCGCAAAGCCGCACAAAACGCAGAAAACCCTGAGGCAGCGGCCGTTGAGCCAGAAGCCGTTGACCCGCGCAAAGCCGCCGTTGAAGCTGCCATTGCCCGAGCCAAAGCTCGCAAAGCGGCGCAGAAAGCGGAAAGCGAACAATCAGCCCCACAAGAAGAACAAGATCCACGCAAAGCTGCAGTGGCTGCGGCAATTGCCCGCGTTCAGGCGCGTAAAGCCGCTCAGATGTCTCCAGAGGAATAAATGGTTTTTAAAATCGCAAGCTCCCCGTTTACCCATAATCAGCGCAGCACCGCGCGGATTATGATGCTGGTTTGTCTCGCTGCCCTGCCCGGCATCGCGATGCAGTGGTACTGGTTTGGCTGGGGAACGCTGATTCAGGTTGTACTGGGGATCGTCAGCGCTATGGTCGCCGAAGCGCTGGTGCTACGTCTGCGCAAAAAATCCGTACAAAACCACCTTGCCGATAACTCGGCGCTGCTCACCGGCCTGTTGCTGGGGATCAGTATTCCGCCTCTCGCGCCATGGTGGATGGTGGTTGTCGGGATGGTGTTTGCCATCATCATTGCCAAGCAGCTTTATGGCGGCCTTGGCAATAACCCGTTTAACCCGGCGATGATTGGCTACGTTGTGCTGCTGATTGCTTTCCCGGTGCAGATGACCTCCTGGCTGCCGCCGCAGTCCATTGCCGCCAACGTACCGGGTTTTGTTGACAGCCTGCAGGTGATTTTCCACGGCGCAACCGCCACAGGCGGTACCATGGATACGCTGCGCATGGGCGTGGACGGCATCAGCCAGGCCACGCCGCTGGACACCTTCAAAACCGGTCTGCACGCGGGACACTCCGCGGAGCAACTTCTGAGTGCGCCAATCTATGGCGGCGCGCTGGCGGGCCTCGGCTGGCAGTGGGTTAACCTGGCTTATCTGGCGGGCGGTCTGTTTCTGCTGTGGCGCGGCACCATTCGCTGGCATATCCCGGCGGGCTTCCTGGTGGCTTTGGTCGTCTGCTCCACGCTCGGCTGGGTTATTGCCCCGGAAAAATGCCTGTCGCCGATGGTGCATCTGTTCTCCGGTGCGACCATGCTCGGCGCGTTCTTTATCCTGACTGACCCGGTCACCGCCTCAACGACCAACCGTGGACGACTGATTTTCGGGGCGCTCGTTGGCCTGCTGGTCTGGCTGATTCGTACTTACGGCGGCTACCCGGACGGCGTGGCGTTCGCCGTGCTGCTGGGTAATATTACCGTGCCGCTGATCGACTACTACACACGCCCTCGCGCGTACGGCCACCGCTAAGGAGACGCTATGTTTAAAACAATGCAAAAGCATGGCGTAGCCCTGGCGCTGTTTGCCGCTCTGTTTACCGGGTTGACGGCGCTGGTCAACGAACTCACCAAACCGACAATTGCCCAGCAATCGGCGCTGCAGCAAAAAATGTTATTTGATCAGGTGATTGCCGATGACGTCTACGATAACCCTATTCAGGACAGCTGCCTGGTGGTGAAGGACTCCCCGCTAGGCAAAGGCGCCCGACATATTTATGTGGCGCGTAAAGGCGATAAGCCCGTTGCCGTTGTCATGGAAGCCACCGCGCCGGATGGCTATTCTGGTGCTATACAGATTCTGGTTGCCGCCGATTTTAACGGCACCATCCTCGGTACCCGCGTGACCGAACACCACGAAACGCCGGGGCTTGGGGATAAAATAGAACTGCGCCTCAGCGACTGGATCACCCACTTTGCTAACAAACGCATTCAGGGCAGCAATGACCCGAGCTGGGCGGTCCAAAAAGACGGCGGGCAGTTCACGCAATTTACCGGGGCAACCATTACCCCGCGCGCGGTAGTCAATGCCGTTAAGCGCGCTGGCCTGTTTGCAGAAACCCTGCCCGCGCAGCTCAACGAATTGCCGGCCTGTGGAGAACAACAATGAGCGAAACAAAACGCGTCCTGGTAAACGGGCTGTGGAAAAATAACTCGGCGCTGGTTCAGCTGCTGGGCCTTTGCCCGCTGCTGGCCGTCACCTCCACCGCCACCAACGCCCTCGGGCTTGGGCTGGCGACCACGCTGGTACTGACGCTGACCAACGGGACAATTTCCGCCCTGCGCCGCTGGGTGCCCGCTGAGATTCGTATTCCGGTGTACGTGCTGATCATCGCCTCGGTAGTCAGTATCGTGCAGATGCTGATCAACGCTTATGCATTTGGGCTCTACCAGTCGCTGGGGATCTTTATCCCGCTCATCGTCACCAACTGTATCGTCGTCGGGCGAGCCGAAGCCTACGCGGCAAAAGCCAGCGTGCCTTATGCCGCGCTGGATGGGTTTGCCACCGGGCTGGGCGCGACCAGCGCAATGTTTGTTTTAGGCTCCATTCGCGAGATTATTGGTAACGGCACCCTGTTTGACGGCGCGGACGGCCTGCTTGGCAACTGGGCGAAAGTGCTGCGCATTGAAGTCTTCCATACCGACACACCTTTCCTGCTCGCCATGCTGCCGCCGGGCGCCTTTATTGGCCTGGGTATGCTGTTGGCGATAAAATACCTCATTGATGAAAAAATGAAGGCACGTCGCGCCCGCGAAAGCGCCGCCGCCGTAGCTGGCAATGCAGAGAAGGCTTAATGAATAACAGCAAGCGCGTTGAGATCCTCACCCGCCTGAGAGACAACAATCCTCATCCGACAACCGAACTCAATTTCAGCAGCCCTTTTGAGCTGCTGATTGCGGTTCTGCTTTCCGCTCAGGCCACCGACGTCAGCGTCAACAAGGCGACGGCAAAGCTGTACCCTGTCGCCAATACCCCGGCGACGATGCTGGCGCTTGGGGTAGACGGCGTAAAGGAGTACATCAAAACCATCGGCCTGTTTAACAGCAAAGCGGAGAATGTGATCAAAACCTGCCGCATGCTGCTTGACCTGCACGGTGGCGAAGTCCCTGAGGACCGGGCGGCGCTTGAGGCGCTGCCGGGCGTAGGCCGTAAAACCGCCAACGTCGTGCTGAACACGGCCTTCGGCTGGCCAACGATTGCCGTCGATACCCATATCTTCCGGGTGTGTAACCGCACTCAGTTTGCTGCCGGGAAAAACGTCGAGCAGGTAGAGGAAAAACTGCTGAAGGTGGTTCCGGCAGAATTTAAGGTCGACTGCCATCACTGGCTGATCCTCCATGGTCGCTATACCTGCATCGCGCGCAAGCCGCGCTGTGGCTCGTGCATTATCGAAGATCTCTGTGAATTCAAAGAGAAGGTTGACGCCTGATCGCCTCACCCGGGGCCAGCCTCGGGCTTCCTCTGTACTTCCCTGCCTTATAAACGCCCTTTTTGCACACTTTTATGCCGGAAATAACGCGGGATGATTTTATATTGTCCGCTCAATAATCGGCTCACCAGGTTAATCGTTTTTTTGCGATAAGAAATTTCTATAAATTTGTGATCTGCATCACTTTGATAACTTGAGGTTGCAAAATGGTAACTAAAACGCCATTAAGGCCTTGCTATCGTTAGCAATAATGGATCTACGGTAATACAATAGGCCAGGCATATTGAATATTGTGGTCATTAACACTGCATTTAGGCTTTCAAAGCAGAACATATAACTATAATGTTAAAAAATCGCTTTGAAAAAAGACAAAAAATCGTTAATAAATGAATTGGTAAAATTTAACGCTGAATAACAATTCATCTAATGGCGTATTATCTCGCCTGGGATATATGTAACAGATCATTACAAACCCCTTGCCTGCAACCCCTGGATAGTGAACATTACCCCCCGTTTTTCCTTCCTAATAACAAGAAAAATGCTTACCCATGCGGTAAGACATAAGCAAGCCCCTTAATTAAAGCGGGATGTAAAAAAAGAGGTATATGTGTCGACTGCAAACAAAGAACCAGCAGAAAGCGTTAGTCTAAACGCCTTTAAGCAACCTAAATCGTTCTACCTGATTTTCTCTATCGAACTCTGGGAGCGTTTCGGCTATTACGGCCTGCAAGGCATCATGGCCGTTTACCTGGTCAAAATGCTGGGCATGTCCGAAGCGGACTCCATCACGCTGTTCTCCTCCTTTAGCGCCCTTGTTTATGGCCTGGTCGCGATTGGCGGCTGGCTGGGCGATAAAGTCCTCGGCACCAAACGCGTTATCATGCTTGGTACCGTCGTACTGGCTATCGGCTACGCCCTTGTGGCCTACTCCGGCCACGACGTGAGCGTGGTGTATATCGGTATGGCAACCATCGCCGTAGGTAACGGCCTGTTCAAGGCTAACCCTTCCGCGCTGCTGTCAACCTGCTATGAGAAAGACGACCCGCGTCTGGACGGTGCATTCACCATGTACTACATGTCCATTAACATCGGCTCCTTCTTCTCTATGCTCGCCACTCCATGGCTTGCGGCGCAGTATGGCTGGAGCACCGCGTTCTCCCTGAGCTTCGTGGGCATGCTGATTACCCTGGTGAACTTCATCTTCTGTAAGAAGTGGGTGAAGAACTATGGCTCTAAACCTGACTTCGCACCGGTGCACTTCGGTAAGCTGATGGCCACCATCGCGGGCGTTGTAGTGCTTATTGCCGTGGCAACCTGGCTGCTGCACAACCAGGGCATTGCTCGCGCCGTGCTGGGCGTTGTGGCTCTGGGTATCGTTCTGATCTTCGCGAAAGAAGCTTTTGCGATGAAAGGCGCGGCTCGCCGCAAGATGATCGTGGCCTTCATCCTGATGGTTGAAGCTATCGTCTTCTTCGTGCTTTACAGCCAGATGCCAACCTCCCTGAACTTCTTCGCTATTCGCAACGTGGGCCACGAAATTCTGGGCATCACTTTCGAAGCCGAGCAGTTCCAGGCGCTGAACCCGTTCTGGATCATGATTGGTAGCCCGATTCTCGCCGCTATCTACAACAAAATGGGCGACCGCCTGCCGATGCCGCACAAGTTCGCCATCGGGATGGTGCTGTGCTCTTTCGCCTTCCTGGTTCTGCCGGTTGGCGCGAAGTTCGCTAACGAAGCGGGTATTGTGTCCGTAAACTGGCTGATTCTGAGCTATGCGCTGCAGAGTATTGGTGAGCTGATGATCTCCGGTCTGGGCCTCGCAATGGTGGCACAGCTGGTACCACAGCGCCTGATGGGCTTCATCATGGGCAGCTGGTTCCTGACGACTGCGGGTGCAGCAATCATCGCCGGTAAAGTTGCAGGCCTGATGGCGGTGCCGGAAAACGTGACTGACCCGCTGCAGTCTCTGGAAGTCTACGGTCGTGTCTTCATGCAGATCGGTATCGTCACCGGCGTGATTGCCGTGCTGATGCTGCTGACCGCGCCGAAGCTGAACCGCATGACGCTGAGCGAAGACAAAGCCGAAAAGGTTAACGAAACCGCTACCGCGTAATTTCTCCAGGAAAAATGATTATTTAGCCGCCGGCCTCACAGCTGGCGGCTTTTTTTTTCCCGGTGTCCGCACTAACATAAGTTATCTTAGCGCCCTAAAGGAGTTCGTCATGAAACTGTATTTCAAGCCCGGTGCCTGTTCCCTCTCCCCACACATTATCCTGCGTGAATCTGGCCTGGACTTTTCGCTGGTGAAAGTTGACCTCGCGACCAAGCGCACCGAAAACGGTGACGATTTTCTCGCCATTAACCCCAAAGGACAAGTGCCCGCTCTGGTACTGGATGACGGCTCTCTGCTGACCGAGGGCGTGGCTATCGTGCAATACCTGGCGGATAAAGTGCCCGATCGCCATCTGCTGGCTCCAGCAGGCAGCATGACTCGCTACCACACGCTGGAGTGGCTGAACTATGTGGCAACCGAGCTGCATAAAGGCTTTTCTCCGCTGTTCAACCCGGCAACCCCTGAAGAGTTCAAGGCCGTGGTTCGCAAGCAGATGGAGAAGAAATTCCACTATGTGAACGAGTCGCTGCAGGATAAGCAGTGGCTGATGGGGACCCGCTTCACCGTGGTGGATGCCTATCTGTTTACCGTGCTGCGCTGGGCCTATGGCCTGAAGCTGGATCTGGCCGGGCTGACAAATATCGAAGCCTACGTTGAGCGCATGAAGGCGCGCCCGGCGGTATCTGCGGCGCTGACCGCCGAAGGGATTTAAATCAGACCTGGATAGCAAAACGTCGGCGAGAGAAGTGATACCAGTCAGTTCGGTAAAAGAATAGGAAAATCAATTCATTGATTTTCGGCTGATAACTACAAAGAGGGAAAAACCACGTTTTTTTCCTCTTTGTCAGAAACTAAACGCCCTCAAATGAGGGCGTTTTTATTTCAGAGCTTCACCGCGGTGAAATAGTGTTCGGGTTTGGCAATCCCGTCCTGAGCCGCGACCAGCTGCAGTTCGTACTCGGCCATGCGTTTGGTGACGACCATAATGTCGTACACCGCCGCCGTAACGTGCTCCAGCGCTTCACGCAGCGTTGCCCCCTGCAGCAGCTTAACCAGCAGCAGGCCGCTGGTCACGTCACCCACGCCAACCGGCTGACGCTCGCCAAAGTCCACCAGCGGGCGATGGATGTGCCAGGCTTCGTCCGCCGTCACCAGCAGCATTTCAAAACGATCCTGCTGGTAGCCTGCGCGAGCCAGGTGCTTCACCAGCACAATTTCCGGCCCTTGAGCAATCAGCTCTCGGGCCGTCGCCACGGCTTCGTCCACGTTGTTTACGCTGTGGCCGCTGAGAATTTCCAGCTCAATCAGGTTCGGCGCGATGATATCGCTGGCAGGCATGGCGTAGCGCGTGTGGTATTCCGCCACGCCAGGCGCCACGATACAGCCTTTCTCCGGATGGCCCATCACCGGGTCACAGAAGTATTTTGCCTTCGGGTTAGCCGCTTTTACCTGACGCACAATGGAAAGAATATGTTCGCCCTGCTCAGCCGAGCCCAGATATCCGCTCAGAACCGCATCACAGCGCTCCAGTTGGCCGATATTCGCAATCCCCTGCACAATCTCGCTCAGGTGGCTGGCGGGCATCACCGTGCCGGTCCATTGCCCGTATTGCGTGTGGTTGGAGAACTGCACCGTGTTCAACGGCCAGACGTTGGCGCCCAGGCGGCGCATCGGGAATTCGGCGGCGCTGTTACCGGCGTGACCAAATACCACGTGGGACTGGATGGCAAGAATGTTTTTCATTTTCTACTCAGGTATCGCCAGGTGTTGTGCTTGCTAAAAAAAAGCACGGCATAAGCCGTGCTTTTCTATTCCGATAACTTATTTCCAGCAGACGAGGCAGTAGTTCTTTTTACCGCGGCGCAGCAGGGTGTAACGGTTAAACAGAAGGTCGCCTTCGGTGAAGGTGTATTCCGGGTCAGACTGTTTTTCACCGTTGATGGTGATTGCGTTCTGCGAGATGGTTTTACGCGCCTGGCCACGGGATGGCTGCAGCTCGGAATCCACCAACGCCTGTTGCAGGTCAGCACCGCGATCCATTTCGACCATCGGCACGCCGTCCTGAGCCAGCTGCTCAAAGTCGGCCTCGCTCAGTTCACTCAGGTTGCCGTTAAACAGGCTGGCAGTAATGCGCTTGGCCGCGGTCAGTCCTTCTTCACCGTGCACCAGACGGGTGACCTGCTCGGCCAGCACGTACTGGGCGCGAGGTGCAGCCCCGCTGTTTTTGTCTTCTTCTTCCAGGGCATTGATCTCTGCAATGTCCATAAAGGTGAAGAACTTCAGGAAGCGATACACATCGGCATCCGCGGTGTTGATCCAGAACTGGTAGAACTTGTACGGGCTGGTTTTCTTCGGATCAAGCCAGACCGCGCCGCCTTCGGTTTTACCGAATTTGGTGCCGTCGGATTTAGTGATCAGCGGCACGGTCAGGCCGAAAGCCTGCTGCTGATGCAGACGGCGGGTCAGATCGATACCGGAGGTGATGTTGCCCCACTGGTCAGAACCGCCAATCTGCAGCACCACGCCATGCAGTTTGTTCAGGCAGGCGAAGTCGTAACCCTGCAGCAGGTTGTAAGAGAACTCGGTGAAAGAGATCCCCACGTCGTCGCGGTTCAGACGCTGTTTTACCGCTTCTTTGTTAATCATCTGGTTAACAGAGAAGTGCTTGCCGATATCACGCAGGAAGGTCAGCACGTTCATGCTGCCAAACCAGTCGTAGTTGTTTGCGGCGACGGCAGAATTATCACCGCAGTTAAAGTCGAGGAACGGTGCAACCTGACGGCGGATTTTTTCCACCCACTCCTGCACGGTATCTTCGGTGTTCAGCTTACGCTCAACGGCTTTGAAGCTTGGGTCGCCGATAAGACCGGTGGCACCGCCCACGAGGGCAACCGGCTTATGGCCTGCTTCCTGAAAGCGTTTCAGGCACAGCAGTGGAACCAGATGGCCCAAATGCAAGCTGTCGGCGGTCGGATCGAAGCCGCAATAGAGTGCAATTGGCCCTTGCGCCAGTCGCTCTGCTAACGCATCCTCATCCGTCACCTGGGCCACCAGGCCCCGCTCTTGCAATTGTTTGATCAAATTGATGTTCGACATCAAATTCTCCATCTCTAATACGACTGCACCTTTGCCGGTACACGGCTTTTCGCCCACTGGCGAAAGAATTCATTTTTTAGGGGACATAGAATAAAGGGCTGGCGCAGTTAGCACCAGCGCTTAAGGTGAAAATCCTGACTTTACGGCGCGAGGCGGTCTATTTTCCAGGCAGTTCCGTCGCGCTGGTAGAGGAAGCGATCGTGCAGACGGTGTTCGCCACCCTGCCAGAACTCCATCTGGTCGATGCTGACGCGGTAGCCACCCCAAAAACTCGGCAGCGGCACTTCGCCCTGCTGAAACTTCTGTTTCAGCTCGAGGAATTTGCTTTCCAGCACGCCGCGCGCAGATATGCGGCTCGATTGCTTCGATACCCAGGCGCCTATCTGGCTGTCCTTCGGGCGGCTGTGGAAGTATTTCAACACTTCGAGGGTGGATAAACGCTCGGCGGTGCCCTGCACCATCACCTGGCGCTCCAGCATATGCCACGGGAAATGCAGGCTAACGCGGGGGTTGTGTTCGATGTGGTGCGCCTTGCGGGAGCCCAGGTTGGTGTAAAACACCAGCCCTTTTTCATCAAAATGCTTTAGCAGGACGATGCGTTGATACGGCTGGCCGTTTTCGTCAACCGTGGCCACGACCATGGCGGTCGGGTCGGCAAGTTTGGCTTCGCAGGCCTGAGCCAGCCAGCGTTCAAAAAGCGGCAGCGGCGTGTCGGTGAGATCGTGGCGGCGCAGGCCACCTTTGGTGTATTCGCGGCGCAAATGCGCAATCTGTTGCAAAGAGTCGTTATCAGACATGGCGTTACATCAGGCTATCCTCGGGTGGAGCTATTGTGCTCTCCACCCTGAGAAATCTCAACGTTTGGCCGTCTGTAGCTGGCAATTATTCAGCACGATTGTGTCTTTACGATAGACGGTTGCGCTGTCGCCCTTCGACCAAAAGACGTACACGCCGTCGGTATAACGTGCGCCGGACGCGGAAAGCCCCTGCGTCAGGTTCAGCATCTGGTTATCGTAGACAAAGCTAACCTGCTGTTTGTCGTTATTCAGCTTCACGGTGAGCGGTTTTTCATCGCACTGATACACCAGCGTATCGGTATGCATTTTTTCGAGAAAAGCGTTGTAGTAACTACAGCCGGCGAGCAGCATTGGCACGGTGGCAACGAGCAGTTTTTTCATCTGAGTATCCTGAAGATCTTGTTATCCCTGGAGGGCATGCGCCCTCCTTAACGCTAGCAGTTTAGCGGCTGCGGGATGAAGATAATTTCAGTTAACTCTTATTATGACGCGGATTAGCAGGATAAATGGCACCGAGGATGGTCGGCTCAGAGGCACCGGTTACCGAAGGCAGGTTGCCCGGCAGGCCGGACATTGTTCGGTAGGCCAGCCAGGCAAACGCCAGCGCTTCCATATCGTCCCCGCTTATCCCGGCTTCATCGGTCGTCGTCACTTCCGTACCCGGCAGCAGCGCAGCGAGGCGCGCCATCAGAAGCGGGTTACGGCTGCCTCCGCCGCACACCATGAGACGTTCACAGCCGCCGCTCAGGAGTACCTGCTCGGCGATAGTTGTCGCCGTCAGCTCAGTCAGCGTGGCCTGCACATCTTCGCCGGCAAGCGCCGGGAACATCGCAAGCTGGCGCTCGAGCCAGCCATAGTTAAAGTATTCGCGGCCCGTACTTTTGGGCGCAGGTGCGGCGAAGTAAGGATCGCTCAGCATTTGCTGTAATAAAGGAAGAACGACTTTGCCCTGGCTCGCCCATTCGGCGTCTTTATCATAGCCTTTTCCACGCTGCCGCCAGATCCACGCATCCATCAGCATATTACCGGGCCCGGTGTCGTAGCCTCTGACCGGCTGGCCTGGGATCAGCAAAGAGAGGTTGGCAATGCCGCCGATGTTGAGCACCATTCGGCGCTCAACCGGATGAGCGAGCAGCGCCTGGTGAAACGCCGGCACCAGCGGCGCGCCCTGCCCGCCAAGCGCCATATCGCGGCGGCGAAAATCACCGACGACGGTAATACCGGTCAGCGCGGCAATATGGTTGTTGTCGCCAATTTGCATAGTATGGGCAGCCTCGCCCTGCGGCTCATGCCACACGGTTTGCCCGTGGCAGCCAATGGCCGTGACGTCTTCAGGCCGCAGCCCTTCGCGCTTAATAAGGATTTGCACCGCCTCGGCGAACAATTTACCCAGCCGGTTGTCCAACTGGCCTAGCTGGGACAGCGTGAGTTGCTGCCCCTGGCAAACGGCAAGAACAGCGTTTTTGATGGCCAGCGGCATCGGGTGGCTGTAGCTCGCCTGCTGAACGACCAGATGTTCGTCGATAGCAGCCAGCACCACATCGATACCATCCAGACTGGTGCCTGACATCACGCCTATATAACGACCTGACTTCATCCGTCACTCCTTATTCTCGCCGGGGCGGTAAATTGATGTGGTTAAACTAGCACGCAATATTATGATTTATTAATAATTTTAATTAATAATCTGTGTCAGCTGCGCCAGCAGACGGTCAGACATTTAAGCGAAACCCGCACAGCGCGGCGGTTTAATTGTTGTTAAAGACATTTGATTTACTATTTTTACAGGATTGTTGTAGAACAAACATGAACTATGGCCAGGAATTGCCATATAATTTAGCCATAACGGATGCTCACCGAGCGTTGATGGGTTCACAGGAGAGGTACAAATGATTTCACGTATTTTGGCAGTTTCACTGGTTGCTTTCACCCTGGCCGGCTGCGCCAACGAAGGGCTGTCCGGCGATGTTTACAACGAGTCTGAAGCTAAACAGGTCAGAACCGTAACCTACGGTACCATTACCCACGTTCGCGCGGTCACCATCAAAGGCAGCGAAAGCAGCAGCACTATTGGGGCTATCGGCGGTGCGGTACTGGGTGGTCTGCTGGGTAACACCGTCGGCGGCGGCACCGGACGTACTCTGGCCACCGCAGGCGGCGCTGTAGCCGGTGGCCTGGCGGGTGACGCAGTTGGCGGCGCAATGAGCAACAGCAAAGGCGTTGAGCTGGAAATTCGTAAAGATGATGGCCAAACCATCATCGCCGTGCAGAAACAGGGTGACACCCGTTACTCCGTTGGCCAGCGTGTAGCCATCTCCGGCAGCGGCAACAACATCACCGTTGCACCTCGCTAAGACAACATCGCCAAATGATTTAAGGCCCGCATAGCGGGCCTTTTCTGTTAGTAAGTAATGCCGGGCGGATTCACCTCCGACTGGGCAACTTCTTCCCCCTGTTCCCCCCACCGCGCAAGCACCCGCTGATACTCTCCCCGCTGAATAGCGCCATCCAGCGCCGCCTGCAGCGCGTAAACCAGCCCGTTGCCCTTTTTCGTTGTCGTCGCCACATAGGCCTTTTTCGGCCCCAGCCCGACCACCCGCGTAGTGCCGGTTAACGCGGCTTTATAGGCGGTGATTGACTGCGGCCCAAAGAACACGTCGGCCCGGCCAGACTGAATATAGAGGTTGGCGGAGGCATCGTCGGTCACATACACAGGCAAAGCGGGCTCGCGCCCGGCACCTTCATTTTCAGCATTCCAGCCTAGCAAAATACGCTCCTGATTTGTGCCTGACCCGACGATAACCTTCCGCCCGGCGAGATCTTCTGCCTTAGCGATAGACTGAATCGGGCTGCTGGCCTTCACCGCAAAAGAGAGCGAGTCCACGCGATAGGTGGCAAAATCAAATTTCTCTTTCCGCTGCTCCGTCACGGCAATGTTTACCAGCGCCACATCATAGCGCCCGGAGGTGATGCCCAGCGGCCAGTCTTCCCACGCGGTCGGCACCAGCTTCAGTTTCAGGCCAAGGCTACCGGCCAGCAGGCGGGCTATGTCCGGGTCGCTGCCTATGCGTGTGCGGTTATCGCTGGCCAGCAGCGCCAGCGGCGGAGAGTTAAGCGCGGAGATCGCCACCGTTAATGTACCGGGCTCGACAAACCTGTAGCCTGCGGGGATTTTGGCAATCGCCTTTTCATCCCGCGCCACGCTCAAAGGCTTTTCATTGGCAACAAGGTCAATATTCGTCTGCGCGGACAAAGCGGAAAAAGAGACCAACAGCGCGATAAATCCATATTTCATCTCACAGCACCTTCGATAAAAATTGACGGGTGCGCGGATGCTGTGGGCGATTCAGCACTTCGTCGCTGCTTCCCTGCTCAACAATCTTGCCGTCGACCATAAACACCACCTGATCGGCCACTTCCCGCGCAAAGCCGATTTCATGCGTGACGACTACAAGCGTCGTGCCCGAACGGGCCAGTCTTTTAATCACGTCCAGCACTTCGCCAACCAGCTCAGGGTCAAGCGCTGACGTTGGCTCATCAAACAGCATCACCCGTGGGCTCAGCGCCAGCGCGCGGGCAATGGCAATGCGCTGCTGCTGCCCGCCGGATAAGTGCCGCGACCAGGCATCGGCTTTATTGCGCAGCCCGACGACGTCCAGCAGGTCATACGCACGCTCAATCGCCTCTTTGCGGCTCAGCTGTTTATGAGCCACCGGCGCTTCAATCAGGTTTTCCAGCACCGTCATGTGGGGAAACAGATTGAAGTTCTGAAAGACATAGCCCACGTTGGCCCGCTGGCGCAGGATCTCCTTTTCTTTCAGCTCGTACAGTTTGTCGCCTTTCAGGCGGTAACCAATGTAATCGCCGTCAATCTGGATAAAGCCTTCGTCCACCCGCTCAAGGTGGTTGATGGTGCGCAACAGCGTAGATTTACCGGAGCCGGATGGCCCGAGGATCACCGTCACCGTGCCAGGCGGGATCTCAAGCGAAACATCATCCAGCGCCTTATGGCGACCGAAATATTTGCTGACGCCGGTAATGGAAATATGGCCGTTATGAGAGGTTGGCATGGACCGGCTCCTGGGCAACGGGGGCTGTGGACGGCGCAGCGCTGCGGGCGGTGCGCGTTTGGTTGATGGCGGAGCGGCGTTCGCTGCGGGCCAGCGAGCGTTCAACCAGGTACTGAATCAGCGATAGTACGCTGGTGATCACCAGATACCAGACGGCCGCCACCATCAGCAGCGGGATCACCTGCTGCGTGCGGTTGTAGATCATCTGAATGGTGTAAAACAGCTCCGGCATCGCCAGCACGTAAACCATCGCCGTGCCCTTAGCGAGGCTGATGATTTCGTTGAACCCGGCGGGCAGGATCGTACGCAGCGCCTGCGGTAAAATAATCCGCACGGTACGCCGCCACGCGGGCAAGCCTAACGCTGCGGCGGCTTCGTATTGCCCGTGATCCACTCCCAGAAAACCACCTCGAACAATCTCTGCGGTGTAGGCGCTCTGCACCAGCGTCAGCCCCACTACTGCCGTCGAAAACTGCCCCAACACGTTAATCGTGTCATAGCTGCCCCAGACGATGCTGGTGAAAGGCACCCCAATCGACAACGTGTCGTACAGGTAGGAGAAGTTGTAGAGCACGATCAGCACGACAATCAGCGGCAGGGAGCGAAACAGCCAGATGTAACTCCAGGCCAGGCTGCTCAACAGCCAGGAAGAAGAGAGCCTTGCCAGCGCGAGTAAGCCCCCGAGCACTACGCTCAGCGCCGTGCCCAGCAGCGTTAACAACAGAGTTTGCCCTAACCCCTCCAGAATGACCGGATCAAAAAACCAGTGGGCAAAAACGCCCCATTCCCAGCGAGGGTTAAACGCGACGGATTGCACCACCACCGCCAGCACAAACAGAGCCACCACTGCCCCCACGGTGCGCAGCGGGTAACGCGCGGGCACCACTTTAATGG
Organism: Enterobacter sp. Ap-1006; assembly: GCF_011752835.1. NCBI lineage: Bacteria > Pseudomonadati > Pseudomonadota > Gammaproteobacteria > Enterobacterales > Enterobacteriaceae > Enterobacter > Enterobacter sp. Ap-1006. The sequence continues at coordinate 107,047 of NZ_VWWU01000002.1, forward strand.
TTTCAGACGTTTTCATCGTCACTCCTCAGGCCGTTTTACTCAGGCTTTCCAGCGCTAAGATTTTGGTGAACCGTAGCCGCCCGTCGTAGGGCGGCAGGCTGAACGTTTCGGGGTCAACCTCCAGGCTGAACTGCGGATCGTAGCCCTCGCTGAGATAAAGCCTGACGGCCTCCGGCTGACGAAAGCCAGTGGTGAGATAGATGCGGCTGTAGCCAGCCTGAAGGGCCAGGCGCTCCAGTTCGCGAACCACTCGTCCAGCCAGGCCCTGCTTGCGCAGCGTACTTTTCGTCCAGATACGTTTGATCTCGGCGGTTTGCTGGTCGTAGGGCTTGTAGGCCCCGGTGGCAATAATTTCACCCTCGCGCTCCAGCACGATAAAAATGCCCTGCGGCGGCAGATACCATTCGGTCAGCTCCACTTCGGCATCACGGGAGAAAAAATCCCCGTAGCGGGCGGCATACTCGCCAAACAGGCCGCTAATGATCGGCTGCAGCTCTGGCGCTTCCGGGGACAAAACGCGAAAATATTCGCTCATATACGCCTCCTCAATCGCCTAAACCAGCAGGGTTAACTTCCGAGGCAGAAATACGCTCCACGCCTTCACCCCAGCGCTTTAAAACTTTGTCGTAGTCGCCCTGTTGAATCGCGCCGTTGAGCGCCGTCTGCACCGGTTCCACCAGGCCACTGCCTTTTTTCAGCGTCACCGCAATGTGTGCCGCTTTTGGCCAGCCGCCGTCCACGCTGCCCACCAGCTTTGTTTTACCGGTCAGCGCCGCTTTCCATGCCCCGGTGACATTAGGCCCAAACCAGGCATCGGCTCGCCCGGACTGCAGCGCCAGCGTGAGCGCGGCATCATCTTTGGTGTAGACCGGCGTAAACGGCTTCAGCCCTTTTTTCTCGTTTTCCGCATTCCACGCCAGCAGGATCGCTTCCTGATTGGTGCCGGACCCAACGACGATGCGCAACCCGGCGATATCTTCCGCGTGGGTGAGCGATTTAATCGGGCTGCTGGACTTCACATAAAAGCCCAGCGAGTCTTTGCGGTAGGTGGCAAAATCGAACTTCTCTTTGCGATCTTTAGTGACGGTAATATTGCTGATCGCGGCATCATATTTTCCGGAAGCTACGCCGAGCGGCCAGTCCTCCCAGGAGGTCGGAACCACGTTCAGCTCCAGCCCAAGGCTGTCGGCAACCAGGCGGGCAATGTCGACTTCGCTGCCGAGCAGGGTTTTATTGTCATCAGAAAAAACCGTCAGCGGCGGCGAATTGAGCGCCGCCACTGCCACGGTAAATTTACCGGGAACGGCAAATCGATAATCTTTAGGCAGCTGCGCGATGGCCTGCGGATTTTTAGCGGTATTGATCGGCGCTTTGTTGGCTTCCAGGCTGACGCCGGTGCCGTTGATGGTCACGTCGTTCGCCCAGGTAAGCGGCGTCCACGCCAGCGCAATCGCCAGCAGCAGGGATGTTTTTTGCATAGTTTTTCTCTTTATTTGTTTTATTTGCCGTAGCGATTTTCGGGTTGCACAAAGTCAAAGCTTTCGCGCAGCGTAATGCCGGGGTATTCGGTGCGGAACCGGCCGCGTGCCTGAAGTACCGGCACAACCTGCTCCACAAAACGCGGGAAGGTGTCCGGGGTGCCGCCCTGGATGATGAATCCGTCTGCCGCTCGCTCGTCAAACCACTGTTGCAGGCCGTCCGCCACCTGTTCCGGCGAACCGGAAAAACGCGGCCTTGGGCTGGCGGCTTCGAGCGCGACCTGGCGCAGGGTTAACCCGCGCTCACGGGCGTTGCGTTTGATCTCATCGGTGGTACTGCGGAAGCTGTTCTGTCCCAGGTCGCCGATATCGGGAAAAGGCTCGTCCAGCGGGTACTGGCTAAAGTCATGGTGTTCGAAATAGCGGCCCAGGTAATTCAGGGCATCGCTGACGGAGACCAGCGCGGCGGTGGTCTGGTATTGCCGTTCAGCGTCTTCGGCATCCGTGCCAACGATGACGCTCACGCCCTGGAAGATATGCAGCGAGTCAGCCTCACGGCCTTGCCCTTCCAGCTGGTTTTTCACATCCCGGTAAAAAGTTTTTGCCTCATCGAGCGATTCATGGTGAGTAAAAATGGCATCGGCATGTTTTGCCGCCAGCTTTTTGCCGTCTTCCGAGGCGCCGGCCTGGAACAAAATTGGTCTGCCCTGTGGCGTGCGGCCAATGTTCAGCGGCCCCGCGACCTGGAAGAAATCCCCCTGATGATTGAGCGCGTGCAGCTTTTCAGGGGCGAAGAACTGCCCGCTTTCTTTATTGCGCACAAAAGCATCTTCTTCCCATGAATCCCAGAGCCCTTTTACGACGTCCAGGTATTCATCGGCGATGCGATAGCGCAGCGCGTGTTCAGGATGCTGGGTTCTGGAGAAGTTTTTAGCCGATCCTTCCAGCGGAGACGTGACCACGTTCCAGCCCGCGCGGCCGTTGCTCAGATGATCGAGACTCGCAAACTGGCGCGCCGTGGTAAAAGGGTCACTGTACGACGTCGACAATGTTCCCACCAGGCCCAAATGCTTCGTCACGCTCGCCAGGGCAGATAATACCGTCAGCGGCTCAAAGCGATTTAAAAAGTGCGGGATAGATTTTTCGTTAATATAAAGTCCGTCGGCCACAAAGATAAAATCCAGCTTCCCCTCTTCCGCCTTGAATGCCGTTTGTTTGACGAACTCAAAATTAATACTGGCGTCGGCTACCGCAGCAGGGTGACGCCAGGCCGACATATTTCCCGACGCGCCGTGTAATATCGTACCCAGTCTTAATTGTCGTGTTGCAGACATGCCTTATCCTTATGCGGATCGTTAAAATCCGCCGTCGCTGATTAGAGTTAAAGTTGTTGTAGCGCCGATTGGGCTAACCGGGCGAAATAATGGGCTGCGGGTTCAATCAGTCTTTCATCGGGATCGAAGGCCGGATGATGAAGCCCATAGCGGCTGTCGCTGCCGATGCTGACAAACGCGCCGGGAATATGCTGGAGATAAACCGCAAAATCTTCGCCGCCCAGATGCAGATCGGCATGATGCGTGGCGTAACCTTCCGCGGCGGCAACTTCACTGGCAAATGCTGCCCAGTGCTCAGCGTTAACCAGCGCATCAGGCCCCAAATGCCAGGTGACGTCGATTTCCGCCCCAAAGGCGCTGGCAAGACCGGCCGCAATCTCAATAACGCGCGCTTTAACCGCCTCTCGCACGCTGGCGCTGTGGGTGCGCAGCGTGCCTTCCAGCTCAACGCTTTCCGGCAGCACGTTCCAGGTGTTACCGCCCGCAATCCGGGTAATGCTCAATACGGCTGAATCCAGCGTGTTGACCTCCCGGCTGGTGATACTTTGCAGCAGGGTAACTAATTGGCTGGCAAGCAATATCGCGTCTTTGCCTTCATGCGGGCGCGCCGCATGCGCGCCCTTGCCCCGCACCTGAATGACCAGCCGGTCAACGTTGGCATAGAACGGGCCGCCGCGTGTGGCAAACGCCCCGACAGGCAGGCCTGGCTCATTGTGCATGCCAAAAATGGCAGAGATCCCCTCCAGCACGCCGGCCTTGACCAGCGTGGTTGCCCCACCGAAACGCTCCTCTGCGGGCTGAAACAGAATGCGAACCCGGCCGTTAAGCTGCGCTTCGTTCTGCTTAAGCAACAGCGCCGCGCCCAGCATCACGCTGCTGTGAACGTCATGTCCGCAGGCGTGCATTACCCCCGGATTCTGCGAACTAAAGGCCACGCCGCTGGCTTCTTCAATGGGCAGCGCGTCGATATCAGCCCGCAGCGCAATAGCGCTCTCGCCTTCGCCAATTTCCGCCACTACGCCGGTGTGAAGCGAATACGGCAGCAGGCGGATACCCGCGCTTTGTAGCCAGTCGCGGATGCGCGAAGTGGTTGCCACTTCTTCAAGGGATAATTCCGGGAACCGGTGCAGCTCGCGACGCCAGTCGATCAGTTGCTGAGCAAACGTCATACAGCCACCTCCGCAGCCGCATGGGCCTCGGCCAGCAGCTGCAGCGAAGCCAGACGTTCTGCTCCTTCTGCCACCGGCGTATCAATAATAAATTCATCAATGCCGTACTCTTCGTGCAGCGCCTGCAGCGCTTCCCGCACCGCTTCAGGCGTGCCTTTGAACAGCGAAGGTTCACGGCGCGTCAGGCTTCGCAGCGTGCTGCCGGACTGGCGGGCAAAGCTGTGGGCCTGCTCTTCGCTTGCCACGCTCACGCGCTGGCCGTTTTCAAGCTCCACGCCCCAGATTTCCACCTGTCGGGCAAGCTCTTCCGCGCGGCCTGCATCCCGTGCCACGATAGCCTGTACGGCCACCAGCACGTCACGGCGACTGTTCTTTTTCCAGTCAGTCACTACGTCGCGCAGCAGTGTTTTATCGCCGTTTAAATGGGCGGCAAAAACAAAGTTCCAGTCCAGGCTGGCCGCCAGCCTGGCGCTTTGCAGGCTGGCGCCTAATAAAAAACCTTCCGGGCGCTGGGCCGGTAGCGGCGTGGCGCGAACGCTTTCGTCCGTCGCGGGTTCACGTCGCGAGAGCCAGTCGTCGAGCTGCGTGAGCTGTTCATCAAAGCTGCCTTTTACCGACGGCGATTGCCCGTGCTGCAGCGCCTGCGTCGAAAGCGGCAAGCCCCCCGGAGCTTTACCAACGCCGAGATCGATGCGGCCAGGCGCGAGGGACGACAACAGATTGAAATTTTCGGCCACTTTGTAAGGGCTGTAATGCTGAAGCATCACGCCGCCGGAGCCCACGCGAATGCGGCGAGTCTGCCCGGCAATCCAGGCAATCAACACTTCCGGCGAAGGGCTGGCAAGCTGGGGAGTGTTGTGGTGCTCGGCCAGCCAAAAGCGGTGATAGCCCCAGTTTTCTGCCTGCTGTGCGAGATGCAGCGTACGGGCCAGGGCATCCGTCGCGCTGTCGTTGGGCGCAAGCGGGCTTTTATCCAGGATACTGATGCGATAAGACATAATGCAGGCTCATTGTTAAAAACATGCCTGCATTATTAAAAGCGGGAGAAGGCGGTGAGAAACAATTAATTTACATTTAGACTTCTGAAATAGAGATAAACAAACTCACACGCCTGCTCAACTCTTTGCTACCGGGCGAATATTTTTGCGGGTAACGGATCGTCAGGTAAAAAAAAAGCCCCGCTGGATAAGCAGCGAGGCTTGGGTTCAACCGGGGAGATTAATCCCGGGCCTGCAGTTCAATAATATTTTGCTCAAGCCGACTAATCAGGCTGCTTAAGAGCGCCTGCTCTTCGCGAGTAATACCCGACAGGATTTCTCCCCGCGTTTCGTTTATTACGCCTTCCATCTTTTCAATGATAGGCGCGGCCTGCTCGGTCAATTTAATTCGTTTTGCCCGACGGTCGTTTGCACAGGTTTTGCGCGAGATTAACCCTTTCTCTTCGAGTTGATCGAGCGTACGAACCAGGGATGGCTGCTCAATGCCGATCGCTTTAGCCAACTGAATCTGTGACTGATCTGGCGGCAGCTGATGAATATTATGCAGCGTTACCCAGTGTGTCTGTGTCAATTCCAGAGGTTTCAGGCGATGGTCAATCAGAGCACGCCAGATGCGTACCAGGCGGGCCAGATCCGAACCTAATGGCGATGGCGATTCCAATTTCATCTCCTTATAATTAGCTTGCTAACTTATTATACTGATTTTAGACTATTGTGCAGGCATTAATTGTTAAAAACAAATCCCTTACTTTCACTGAAGTTATGCAACCAGCTATACTTTTATTCTACATCTAAGTGAGGGGAAACGGCAGCCACCCCCGTTTTTTAAAGGATTATCACTACGTGAGTCTCACTTTTAGCCCGTCCGGCTTCCCGCTTCAGGATCTTGTGGTCGGGGCATCGGTCTACTTCCCTCCGCTGTTTAAGGCCGTGTTTGTCGGCTTTTTTATCTGGCTGATCGTCCACCGTTTGCTGCGCGACTGGATTTATTCCGGCGAAATCTGGCATCCCACGTTAATGGACTTATCCCTTTTCGCGCTGTCCGTCAGCGCCGGCATGGCTCTTTTGGTGATGTGGTAACGCAATGAATATCAAAACAATAAAATATTTTTCCACCCTCATCGTTTTTGCCGCCGCGCTGCTGGCAGGCTGGCTGTTATGGAACTATTACATGCAGTCGCCCTGGACGCGGGACGGCAAAGTGCGCGCCGAACAGGTGAGCATCACGCCACAGGTATCCGGCACCATCGTGACCCTGAACGTGAAAGACAACCAGTTTGTGAGTAAAGGCACTCCGTTGTTCACCCTTGACGCCACGCCTTACCACATTGCGGTGCTAAACGCCGAGGCACAGCTGGCGAAGGCCCAGTCCGATCTGGCCAAAGCCAGCAACGAGGCGAACCGCCGCCAGAATCTGCCGCGCAACTACATTTCTGCCGAAGACATGGACACCGCCAACATTAACGTTAAAGCGATGCAGGCGGCGGTGAAAGTCGCCCAGGCCACGCTGGAGCAGGCGCAGTGGCAGCTTTCGCAAACCACAGTCACTGCCCCGGTAGACGGCTGGGTCACCAACCTGACCTCCCGCGTCGGGAACTACGCCAGCGAAGGCAAGCCGGTCTTCGCGCTGGTGGACAGCCACTCGTTTTACGTGGTGGGCTATTTCGAAGAGACCAAGCTGCGCCGCATTCAGCCGGGTAATGCCGTGCAGATCGTGCTGTACAACGGCAACCAAAAGCTGAGCGGCAAAGTAGAAAGTATTGGCCGTGCGATTTACGACCAAAGCATCGAAAGCGACAGCGACCTGGTCCCGGACATTAAGCCGAACGTGCCGTGGGTTCGCCTTGCGCAGCGCGTGCCGGTGCGCATTAGCCTGGATGCCATTCCTGATGGCGTGACGCTGGTGTCGGGCACCACCTGCACCGTTAGCGTACAGCCCTGATGAATCTCAGTTTTCTGGCGTGGCATAATACGCCGTGGGGAAAAGCCACCGGCGGGCAATGGCGCTATGCGCTGCGTAACGCCATTGCCATGGGCATGGCGCTGGCCATTGCCTACGGCCTGAATCTGGATGAGCCTTATTGGGCGATGACCTCCGCCGCCGTGGTGAGCTTCCCCACCGTTGGCGGCGTGATAAGCAAAAGTCTGGGGCGGATTGCGGGCAGTTTCATCGGCGCGGCAGCCTCGTTAATGATTGCCGGCAACGCGCTGAACGATCCCTGGCTGTTCACCTTCGCCATGGCAAGCTGGCTGGCGCTTTGTACCTGGGCCTCCAGCCATTTTCAGAATAACGTGGCCTACGCCTTCATGCTCGCCGGGTACACCGCCGCCATTATTGCCTTCCCGATGATCAATACCGTGGAATCAACGGAGCTGTGGGATATCGCCCAGGCCCGCGTGTGCGAGGTGGTGGTCGGGATATTGTGCGGCGGCTTTATGATGATGGTGCTGCCCAGCACCTCGGACGGCAGCGCCCTGGTTAGCGCCCTGAAGAACATGCACGCCCGGCTGCTCGAACACGCCAGCCTGCTCTGGCAGCCGGAAACCACCGACGCCATTCGCACCGCGCATGAAGGGATTATCGGCCAGATCCTGACCATGAATCTGCTGCGCATTCAGGCTTTCTGGAGCCACTATCGCTTCCGTCGCCAGAACAACCTGCTGAACTACCTGCTTCACCAGCAATTGCGCCTGACCAGCGTGATATCCAGCCTGCGTCGGATGCTGCTCAACTGGCCGGAGGCACCCGCCAATATCTGGTCGGTGCTGGACAGCTTGCTGCGGGAGCTGGCCAAGCCCAACGCCGATAAATACACCGTTGCTCGGCTGCTGCAACACATCGCCCCTCATTCTCAGGACGATTATCGCCATCAGGCATTCTGGCACCGCCTGCGCTATTTCTGCTGGCTCTATCTCAACAGCAGCCGCTGGCTAAGAGAGCTGGAAAACGCCACGCCGGTGTCGGTAATTACGCCGCCCGAAGCCCCGCCGCTGGCGCGCCATACCGACAATGCCGAAGCGCTGTGGAGTGCCGTGCGCACTTTTGCAACGATCGTCCTGACCGGCGCCTGGTGCATCGGTACCCAGTGGGAGTCCGGCGGCGGCGCGCTTTCCCTCGCCGCCATTAGCTGTGTGCTCTACTCTTCGGTCGCCTCGCCGCTCGGCTCGCTCACGCTGCTGATGCGGACCCTGCTTTGGCTGTCGCTGTTCAGTTTCCTGGTGAAATTTGGCCTGATGATTCAGGTGACCCAGCTGTGGCAGTTCCTTATTTTCCTGCTGCCGCTGCTGCTCACCATGCAGTTGCTGAAACTCCAGCAGGCAAAGCGCGCCGCGCTTTGGGGGCAGCTCATTGTCTTTATGGGATCGTTTCTGTCGGTCAGCAATCCGCCGGTGTACGACTTTGCCGGGTTTATGAATGACAACCTCGCCAAAGTCCTCGGCGTGGGCATTTCATGGCTGGCTTTTTCGGTGCTGCGCCCCAGCTCCGACACACGCAGGAGCCGCCGCCATATCCGGGCGCTGCGGCGCGGGTTTATCGACCAGCTCAGCCGCAAACCGCAGCACAGCGAGAGCCAGTTTGAATCGCTGGTGTACCACCACATCAGCCAGCTTAGCAGTAGCAAAGAAGAGGCGGCCCGCCGCTGGCTTCTGCGCTGGGGCGTGGTGCTGCTCAACTGCTCGCACGTAGTCTGGCAGCTGCGCGGCTGGGAAACACGCTCCGACCCGCTGTCGATGGTCAGGGACGTTTGCCTGCACACGCTGCGGGATGTGATGAGTGAACGGGGTGTACTGCAAAGACCGCTGGCGGAATCACTGAAAGAACTGCAAAGAATGTGCGACACGCTGTCGCATCATCACGACCCGGCGGCGCGGGAACTGGCGGGCATTATCTGGCGGCTTTACTGCTCGCTGTCCCAGCTGGAACAGGCACCGCCTGCCGGAACCCTGGCAGGCGGTCAGTAACGATTAAGGCACGTCGTAGCCGAGGGCGGCCTTACGAATGCGGAACCACTGCTGGCGAGTCATCTCCAGAGACAGCGAGTGAATGGCAGAGCGCACGCGTTCGATTTTGCCGGACCCGATGATCGGCAGCGGGGAAGATGGCAGGCGCATCACCCAGGCATAAACCACCTGTTCGATGGTGTCGGCCCCAAGTTCTTCCGCCACTTTCTGCAGTTCGGCGCGCAGCGGCTGGAATTCATCGTCGTTAAACAGACGGCCGCCCCCAAGGCAGGACCACGCCATCGGACGAATGCGCAGCTGCTGGAGCTGGTCCAGCGTGCCGTCAAGCAGCAGCGGCTGGTGCACCGGCGAAAGCTCAACCTGGTTTGTTGCCAGGGTGAACGGCAGGCGAGACTGCAGCAGGGAAAACTGCGCCGGGGTAAAGTTAGACACGCCGAAATGGCGCACCTTGCCGCTGTGATGCAGCGCGGTGAAGGCTTCCGCCACTTCATCGGCGTCCATAAGCGGGTCCGGGCGGTGGATCAGCAGCAAATCCAGATAGTCGGTGGCCAGTTTTTTCAGCGAGCTTTCTGCACTGCTGATGATGTAATCGCGATCGGTAATGTAGTGGCCAAGGGCATTTTCTGGCTTCGCGGTGGTGGCGATACCGCACTTGGTGACAATCTCCATTTTGCTGCGCAGATGTGGCACCAGACGCATCGCTTCGCCAAAGGCCGCTTCACAAGCGTAACCGCCGTAAATATCGGCGTGATCCGCCGTGGTGATCCCCATCTCAACGTGCTCTTCAATAAAGCTCGCCAGCTCGCGCGGGGACATGTTCCATTCCATCAAACGCCAGTAGCCCATCACCAGGCGTGAAAACTCCGGGCCCTGCGGGGCAATCGTAATACGCTGTACCATAAAAAAATAACCTCAAAAATGGAAAAAAACTTCCCCGAGTATAACGGCGGTGAATGATTAAAACAGTGAGGGCTGCTCAGGTTCTTCAGGAGAATTTGGCTTGTTTGCTCGTAACTTGCGCAATAAGCGCTGGCGACAGAGGCGCAGCACGTCCTGCTTTTGGGCGTCGCTCATTTGCTGCCACTGGAAACGCTCGTCCCGGCTGCGCATACAGCCACGGCAAAAGCCGCGTTCATCCGACTGGCAGATCCCGCGGCAGGGGCTTTGAATGGGGAAGAACTCTAGCTGCTCAGACACTAACCCGCCTCATTAACGACTTTGCATCAATTGAAGCCTGAGTCTGCCCCGGATGCAAGCGGGGCGGCTAAAAAATCGCCTCTCGACTGAAAGCGGCTGAAAATTAAGGTTCAACTAATCTTCTCTCTCCAGGATAGCGCATATTCAGTTTTGTATTCACGGCTTATATGAACCTTTTAAAAAAGTTACAGTGTAACGATGCACAGTTTAACCTCTGCTGCGCATTTTTCTTTACGCTGATCAATTCTCTTTTTATCCACCGCAGCTGGCAGCTAATTGCCCCGGACTCGCTCCATAGCTGGCTGTTTGCCGCTTCGGTGCCGGTGGTCCTGTTCTGCGGCTGGCTAATGATTTTCAGCGTGGTGAACCTGCCCTGGCTGCGCAAACCCGTGCTGGTGCTGCTGGTCATCGGCTGCGCTGCCAGCAACTATTTTATGTTCACCTACGGCGCCGTCATTGATAAAAACATGATGGTCAACGTGTTTGAAACAGATTCCCAGGAAGCCACCGCGCTGGTTACGCCGCAGCTGGTCAGCTGGCTGGCCTTGCTGGGTATTATCCCCGCCCTGTTGCTTTCCCTGGTGAAGGTTCAGCCGGCGCGCTGGTGGCATACCGTGCTGACTCGCCTGGTCGGCATTCTCGCCGGACTGCTGGTGATAATCCTCATCGCCGCCGTGTTTTACAAAGATTACGCGTCGCTGTTCCGGAACAATAAAAGCGTGGTGAAAATGGTCACGCCCGCAAACTACATCAGTGCCATTAGCCGCTACAGCAAAGAACGCTGGTTTGCCGGGGATCAGACGCTAATTAAAATTGGCGAAGACGCGCAAAGAGGCCCGCTAATTAAACAGCAGCCGAAGAAAACGCTGGTGATGTTGGTCGTAGGTGAAGCCTCAAGAGCCGAGAACTATTCGCTGGGCGGCTATGGGCGTGAGACCAATCCTCAGCTCAAAAAACAGGGCGTGATTTACTTCCAGAACGCCTCGTCCTGCGGGACGGAAACCGCGGTTTCTGTGCCCTGTATGTTCTCAGTGATGCCGCGTAAAACCTACGATGCGGATCTCGCCCGGCACCAGGAAGGCCTGCTGGACGTATTAGCCCACGGCGGCGTGAACGTGCTGTGGCGGGATAACGACGGCGGCTGCAAAGGCGCCTGCGACCGTGTTCCGCATACGGATATGACCCAGTGGAAGCTGGACGTTTACTGCAAAGACGGCGCCTGCTTTGACGATGTGCTTCTCCACCGCCTGGACAATGTTCTCGACGGCCTGCAGCGGGATACCGTCCTGGTGCTGCATCTGATGGGCAGCCACGGGCCAGCTTATTACCAGCGCTATCCGGCCAGCTTCCGCCGTTTCACCCCCACCTGCGACAGTAATCAAATTCAGGACTGTGACCGCCAGGCGCTGATTAACACCTACGACAATACTATCCTGCACACCGACGACGTGCTGAGCCGCACTATCGACAAGCTGAAACAGCATCAGGATAAACTGAATACGGCGCTGGTTTACCTGGCCGATCACGGGGAATCTCTCGGGGAAAGCGGTATTTACCTGCACGGTACGCCGTATATGCTCGCGCCTTCGCAGCAAACGCATATCCCGCTGCTGTTCTGGCTGTCACAGGATTACCAGCGAAGCTTTGCGCTGGACAGCGAGTGCCTGGCCAATAAGGCCGCCAGCGACGCCGTGTCCCAGGACAATTTGTTCTCCACCCTGCTGGGTATGATGAATATTCATAGTTCGGTTTATCAAAAAGATACGGATATTCTTGCCGACTGCCGCAGAAGCTAATGAGATGGGGGTCACAAAAAAATGACCGCCGCCTATTGCATTAGACTGACTGGTCTACTACATTTGAGCGCATGAATCGACATCCTGAACACGACACTCGCGAACATCTCCTCGCCATTGGCGAGCGGCTGTGCCTTGCCCGGGGCTTTACCGGCATGGGGTTAAGCGAATTGTTGCGCACCGCAGAAGTGCCCAAAGGCTCTTTCTACCACTACTTCCGCTCAAAAGAAGCGTTTGGCGTGGCAATGCTGGAGCGCTATTACCAGGCTTCTAATCTGCGCGTGGCGGAACACTTTTCGCACGGCGAAGGCAATTATCGCCAGCGCCTGCTGAAGTGGTACCAGGATATGCTGAGCTACTTCTGCCAGAGCGGAAACCTGAGTAACTGCCTGATAGTGAAACTCTCAGCAGAAGTCTGTGATCTTTCGGAAGATATGCGTGGCGCGCTGAATAACGGCGGCTCACAGCTAATCTCTCTGCTTGCTGATGCCCTGGAGAAAGGCCGCAGCGAAAAAAGCCTGCGCTTTGAAGGCGAAGCGCTGGAGCAGGCCATGGTGCTGTACTCGCTGTGGGTAGGCGCCAGCCTGCAGGCAAAAATTTCCCGCAGCGCGCTGCCGCTGGAAAGCGCGCTAGCACACGTAAGAATCCTATTGGCAGAACCTGTCGCCTGACAGGTTTTTTATTTACTGAATTACTAGACGACCGGTCTACTTGAGGAAACACCATGTCAGCAGATAAACTGTTTACGCCGCTCAAAGTTGGCGCTATTACCGTACCAAACCGTATCTTTATGGCTCCGCTGACGCGCCTGCGCAGTATTGAGCCAGGGGATATCCCAACCCCGCTGATGGGGGAATATTACCGCCAGCGCGCCAGCGCCGGGCTTATCATCAGCGAAGCAACCCAGATGTCCGCCCAGGCTAAAGGCTACGCCGGCGCTCCGGGCCTGCACAGCGAAGAGCAAATCGCCGCGTGGAAAAAAATCACCGCTGGCGTGCACGCTGAAAAAGGCCACATGGCGGTACAGCTGTGGCACACCGGCCGTATTTCCCACTTTACCCTCCAGCCAGGCCAACAGGCTCCGGTCGCGCCTTCCGCGCTGAGTGCCGGGACCCGTACCTCGCTGCGTGACGAAAACGGCAACGCCGTTCGCGAAGATACTTCCATGCCTCGCGCGCTGGAACTGAACGAAATTCCGGGCATCGTGGATGACTTCCGCAAAGCAATTGGCAATGCACGTGACGCCGGTTTTGACCTGGTTGAGCTGCACTCTGCCCACGGCTATCTGCTGCACCAGTTCCTGTCTCCTTCTTCTAACCACCGTACCGACGAATATGGCGGCAGCCGCGAGAACCGCGCTCGCCTGGTGCTGGAAGTGGTTGATGCCGGGATCAAAGAATGGGGTGCCGACCGCATCGGGATCCGCGTATCACCGATTGGCTCCTTCCAGAACGTGGACAACGGCCCGGACGAAGAGGCTGACGCGCTGTACCTGATTGAAGAGCTGGGCAAACGCGGCATTGCTTATCTGCATATGTCCGAGCCGGACTGGGCCGGTGGCGAACCGTACACCGAGGCATTCCGTGCCAAAGTCCGTGAGCGTTTTAGCGGTGTGATCGTTGGCGCTGGCGCCTATACCCCGGAGAAAGCGGAAGATCTGATCGGCAAAGGCCTGATCGACGCCGTCGCGTTTGGCCGTTCGTTCATTGCCAACCCGGACCTGGTCGCTCGTCTGCACAAAAATGCCGAGCTGAACCCACAGCGCCCAGAGTCCTTCTATGGCGGCGGCGCGGAAGGCTACACCGACTACCCAACGCTGTAACTCCGCAGTACCTTTCATTGATAGCGGCGCGCAAACGCCGCTATACTCAACGACTCCAGAAATAACTGTCTCATTCGACGAGGATTTTATGCGTCTACTTCATACCATGCTGCGCGTTGGCGACCTGCAACGCTCCATCGAGTTTTATACCAAAGTGCTGGGCATGAAATTGCTGCGTACCAGCGAAAACACCGAATACAAATACTCTCTCGCATTTGTCGGCTATGGCGATGAAAGCGACACGGCGGTTATCGAACTGACCTATAACTGGGGCGTGGACAGCTATGAGCTGGGCACCGCTTACGGCCACATCGCGCTGAGCGTGGATAGCGCCGCAGACGCCTGCGAACGTATTCGCAATAACGGCGGCAACGTGACCCGTGAAGCCGGCCCTGTAAAAGGCGGCACCACCGTTATCGCTTTTGTTGAAGATCCGGACGGTTACAAAATCGAGCTGATCGAAGAGAAGCACGCGGGCAAAGGCCTGGGTAACTGATTTTCAGGCGATTAGCGTCAAACAAGGTGCGTGTTGTGCGCTCTGAAGGTTGCTAATAAAGAGGGAAAAAGCGTGCTTTTTCCCTCTTTGTGGTTAACAGATGAAAATCAATGAATTGATTTTTCTGGTTTATTTCATAATGACTTCGGGCCGCCTCTCCTATTATTGGTGAGTTATCCACACCCTGAAGGCGCACGTTGTGCGGCCTTTACTGCAACACTCCCCGAAATTTGCCATAATGCGCGCTGCATTTTCCCCGTATTAAGAGAAGCTGATGTCAGACAACACGCAATTGCATGGCCTGTGCGACCGTTTTCGTGGTTTTTATCCGGTAGTGATCGACGTTGAAACCGCAGGTTTTAACGCTAAAACCGATGCGTTACTGGAAATCGCCGCCGTTACCCTGAAGATGGATGAAGACGGCTGGTTATCCCCCGACGAAACGCTGCACTTCCATGTCGATCCGTTTGAGGGCGCGAACCTGCAACCTGAAGCCCTGGCGTTCAACGGTATTGACCCGCATAACCCCCTGCGTGGTGCCGTCAGCGAATACGATGCCCTGCACGCGATTTTCAAAACCGTGCGAAAAGGCATTAAAGACAGCGGCTGCAGCCGGGCGATTATGGTGGCGCACAACGCCACGTTCGACCACAGCTTTATGATGGCGGCGGCAGAGCGAGCCTCTTTGAAACGCAACCCGTTCCACCCGTTTGTGACGTTTGATACCGCGGCCCTGAGCGGCCTGGTGCTGGGGCAAACCGTGCTGGCCAAAGCCTGCATCGCCGCAGGCCAGAAGTTTGACAGCTCGCAGGCCCACTCCGCCCTGTACGACACCGAGCAAACCGCCCTGCTGTTCTGCGAAATCGTCAACCGTTGGAAGCGCCTCGGCGGCTGGCCGCTGCCGCTGGCCGACGAACCGGAATCTGAAGCATAAAAAAAGCGACCTTAGGGTCGCTTTTTTACTGGCCGGCGAAATTATTCTGCGCCTGGCTCTTCAGATTTGTGCTTCTCTGCAGTCTCTTTGATCAGCGCCTGCAGTTCGCCGCGCTGGTACATCTCGATGATGATGTCGCAGCCGCCGACCAGCTCACCGTCCACCCACAGCTGCGGGAACGTTGGCCAGTTAGCGTATTTTGGCAGCTCAGCACGAATGTCCGGGTTCTGCAGAATATCCACATAGGCGAAACGCTCGCCGCAGGCGGACAGCGCCTGAACGGCCTGAGCGGAGAAGCCGCAGCTCGGCAGCTTCGGGGAACCTTTCATATAGAGAAGAATCGGGTTCTCTGCGATCTGGCGTTGAATTTTTTCAATAGTGCTCATTGTCTTGCTTCCTCAAACCTTGATACGGCAATAGCCTGCCATTGTAGCCAGTTGCGCCCCGGGCAGAAAACACCATTTTTATCAGGGTTTCTCTTTCCCCCGCCTGGCGCGCAAACATACCTTAAGAATAACACTTTTACGGCGCGCGAAAATGAGCAATTTGCTTCATTCAAGATCAATTAAACAGCGGATAACACCCTGGAATGGCTAATTTTTTAGCTATAGCTTCCACTTTTGACCGTTAAATAGTATTTGCCTATTAACATTATCGGCTTTTATGCATTAGAATCGTCGGGTTTCGCAAAAATCATACGCAGGCATGATGGTTAGTATCGTGTCTTCATTTATCAGGGGATTGACGAGTGGCGCGGATAAATAAAATCTCTATCACGCTATGTGCTCTGCTATTTGCTTTGCCCTATACTCCATTGGCGCAGGCGTCCGAGCACGCCCGCCATCCTGTTGCACAAAAAGGCCATCCGGCCAAGACAACAACCAGTAAAAGCAACAAGGGTAAAGAGAAAGCAAAATCGAAGGTCAGCACAGCCTCCACAAAGAAGTCCGGTAAAAAAACAACCTCACCGGCGAAAGCCAAAGTGGCAAAACACACCACCTCAGGCAAAAGCAGCACCTTCTCTAAAACTAGCAGCAAAAAAACCTCGCAGAAATTAGCCCTACAGCCAGCCTCAGCCACCGTTACCTACACTGAAAAATGCACTCATCGTAAAGGGCATAAAAAGCAGTGCGTTAAGGTGAAGTCGGAAAAAAATCTGAGCATCGCGCAGGCGCATAAAGTGCGCGTGCAGAAAGCGCAAAAAACGGCCATGAACAAGCTGATGGGGCAAATTGGAAAACCGTATCGCTGGGGAGGTACTTCCCCACGCACAGGTTTCGACTGCAGCGGGCTGATTTATTACGCTTATAAAGATCTGGTGAATATCCGTATTCCACGCACCGCCAATGAAATGTATCACCTGCGCGATGCCTCCTCCGTTGACCGCGGCGAACTGGAAAGCGGTGACCTGGTGTTCTTCCGTACCCAGGGCCGTGGCACCGCCGATCACGTTGGCGTCTACGTTGGCAACGGGAAGTTTATTCAGTCCCCGCGCAGCGGCCGCGATATTCAGATCACCTCCCTGAGCGAAGATTACTGGCAGCGCCATTACGTGGGCGCCCGCCGGGTCATGACGCCAAAAACTATTCGTTAAACTTATCGCGCCCTTTCGGGCTAATCAGACTGATTAAAATATTAACAGCCCGGCACGGGCTGTTTTATTTTGTTGTTTCATTGCGCTTTTTTGCACTCTCGTAATTTGCTAACCTTATGACCACACAAAATGTAGTTATATTGTGAAGCAAAATAACAAGGAGTGAAGCCATGTCGTTCGAACTACCCGCCCTGCCCTATGCCAAAGATGCGCTGGCACCGCATATCTCAGCCGAAACCCTCGAATACCATTACGGCAAACACCACCAGGCCTACGTCACTAACCTGAATAATCTGATCAAAGGCAGCCCGTTTGAAGGTAAAACGCTGGAAGAGATCGTGACAGGATCTGACGGCGGGATCTTCAATAATGCGGCCCAGGTCTGGAACCATACGTTCTACTGGCACTGCCTGGCGCCGAATGCCGGCGGGGAGCCGACCGGTGACGTGCTGGCAGCCATCAACCACGCTTTTGGCAGCGTGGAAGCCTTTAAAAAGCAGTTCACCGAAGCGGCCATCAAAAACTTTGGCTCCGGCTGGACATGGCTGGTGAAAAATAGCGACGGCAGCCTGGCTATCGTCTCGACCTCTAACGCAGGCACCCCGTTAACAACCGGAGCAAAACCGCTGCTGACCGTGGACGTATGGGAACATGCTTACTACATCGATTACCGCAACGCGCGCCCGGTTTATCTCGACCACTTCTGGGCGCTGGTCAACTGGGAATTTGTTGCGCAAAACCTGGCGGGCTGATTTTTAGCGGTTAACCATGAAGGAGAGAAGCAACGCTTTTCTTCTGTATACGAGAAGGGCCGCGAAAGCGGCCCTTTGTAAATCAGTGCAGGACGGCGGTTAGCGCCCCGGCAACAATCAGACTCAGTACGATAACCGTAGTCACCACGGAAAACTTCAGATCGGTACTCATCGTAAGCTCCTTTTATTTCCCTACAAAGTGTATGTGGGGTGATTTTCCCACAATTAGCGATAAAAATCCTGCTGGATTTGCACAGATATCGGTTTTCCCTCTTCCACTTTGCCCCGGGATAAGCCAAAATCCTTCGCTAATTTACCGCGTATCGCCCGGCAACGCCCTCCTCCCGCTGTATGTCGCATCCCCGACAGGCCTGCAACCAACGTGTTGCCCCAGGAGTTAGCGAAGGCAAACGTTTAACACATGAGTTATCAGGAGTTTACGATATGGTCTGGAGTGACATCTAATGGCAACGATTAAGGACGTAGCAAAGCGCGCAAACGTTTCCACTACCACTGTGTCACATGTCATTAACAAGACCCGTTTTGTGGCGGAAGAGACGCGCAACGCCGTCTGGGCAGCTATCAAAGAGCTGCACTATTCGCCTAGCGCCGTGGCTCGCAGCCTGAAGGTCAACCACACCAAATCTATCGGCCTGCTTGCCACCTCAAGCGAAGCCCCTTATTTTGCGGAAATTATTGAATCCGTTGAGAACAGCTGTTTCGCCAAGGGCTACACCCTGATTCTGGGCAACGCGCACAACAACTTTGAAAAGCAGCGCGCATACCTGTCCATGATGGCGCAAAAACGCGTGGATGGGCTGCTGGTCATGTGTTCCGAATACCCTGAGACGCTGCTTTCAACCCTGGAAGAGTACCGCCATATTCCGATGGTGGTGATGGACTGGGGCGAAGCTCGTGCGGACTTTACCGATTCCGTGGTCGATAATGCCTTCCACGGCGGCTACCTCGCGGGCCGCTACCTGATTGAACGTGGCCATCGCGATATCGGTGCTATTCCGGGTCAGCTGGAGCGAAATACCGGCGGCGGCCGCCATGCAGGGTTCCTGAAGGCGCTTGAAGAAGCCAATATCAAAGTGCCGGATAACTGGGTGGTTCAGGGTGATTTCGAACCAGAGTCTGGTTATCGCGCCATGCAGCAACTGCTTAACCAGCCGCATCGCCCTACCGCCGTTTTCTGCGGCGGCGATATTATGGCCATGGGTGCAATTTGCGCCGCAGACGAAATGGGGCTGCGCGTGCCGCAGGACATTTCTATCATCGGCTACGACAACGTGCGCAACGCCCGCTATTTCTCTCCGGCGCTGACCACAATCCACCAGCCGAAAGAGCGCCTGGGCGAAACGGCGTTTAACATGCTGCTCGACCGCATCATTAATAAGCGCGAAGAGTCGCAGACGATTGAAGTCCATCCTCGTCTGATTGAACGCCGCTCGGTGGCTGACGGCCCGTTCCGCGATTACCGCCGCTAAGCCTCTTCGGGGGCCGGGAATATGTTACCCGGCTCCTGCAGCCACTCCTGATTCATCGTTTCACTGTCACCCAAATAGTCCAGCAGCCAGCTCAAAGCGGGCGAAGCATCATCCTGCCGCCAGGTTAAGCAGCAGGCCGCGTCCGGGAATGGATTCTCCAGCATCAGCTCTTTCCAGTCGCCCCTGACGAGCCACGGCTGTGCAATGTGCGTGGGCACCATACCAATGCATAATCCCGCCGTCAGGCAATCCGCTCCTGACGCCCAGTCCGGCACCACCACGCGACGCTGGTTGTCCAGCAGCCAGGTAATGCGCTTGGGTAACGAACGGGATGTGTCTTCCAGCACAAGGGATGGCCAGGGACGAATGTCATCATCCAGAATGATGCCTTCCCGTTGCGCAAGCGGATGGTCAGCGGAAACCACGCAGCGCCAGCTCAGCGCCCCCATGTCCCGAAATGCGTAACGCCCCCCGACCGGGATAGCCTGCGTGGCGCCAATCGCCGCCTCAACTCGCCCGTCGGCAAGCGCATCCCACACGCCGTTGAACACTTCCTGGGAAACCCTTAACTCGATATCAGGGAAATGACGATAAAAATCCAGCACCAGCTGGCGAGTACGCTCAGGTTTAACGATATTGTCTACCGCAATGGACAGGTGCCCACGCCAGCCGTTCGCTATCTGCTGGCACTGCTGGCGCGTTGCCATCATTTTTTTGATAACAGACCGACCTTCTTTAAGAAAAAACGCCCCGGCGGCGGTCAGTTCAACGTCCCGATGACGCCGTTCAAACAGCGGCACGGCCAGCCACTCTTCAAGCTGACGCACCGTGTAGCTGATGGCAGAAGGCACGCGATGCAGCTCCTGGGCTGCACCGCTAAAGCTGCCGTTTCGCGCCACGGCATCAACCACTTCCAGCGAATATTCAGACCACATATTTCTGCCTGCAAAAAATTTGAATGCAATTTGCAAATATTAGCGTTTCACAAGCGGTTTTGCACTCCGTAGACTCCTGCCCCGTTAACCTGCTATCAAAATCAAGAGTGAAATATGCAACCATCAAAGGGATTTCTTATCTGGCTTGCGGGGCTGAGCGTGCTGGGTTTCCTGGCCACCGACATGTACCTGCCCGCCTTTGCCGCTATTCAACAAGATCTGGGTACCACCGCCTCCGCCGTGAGTGCCAGCCTGAGCCTGTTCCTCGCCGGCTTTGCTTTTGCCCAGCTAATCTGGGGCCCGCTTTCCGACCGCTTCGGGCGTAAACCTGTGCTGTTGATTGGCCTGGCCATGTTTGCCGCCGGCTGTATCGGGATGCTTTGGGTGCAGGATGCCACCACGCTGCTGGTGCTGCGCTTTATTCAGGCCGTGGGCGTCTGCTCGGCCGCAGTTAGCTGGCAGGCTCTGGTGACGGATTATTATCCCGCCAACCGCGCCGGTCGCATTTTTGCCACCATCATGCCGCTGGTCGGGCTTTCTCCGGCGCTTGCCCCGCTGCTCGGCAGCTGGCTGCTGAACCATTTTGAATGGCAGGCTATTTTCGCCGTGCTGTTCGCCGTCGCTTTGCTGCTGATGATCCCCACGCTGCGCCTCAAGCCCCGGACTCAGCACCACGAGCAAACCGAAGGCAATAAAGTCAGCTTCTTCTCTTTATTACGTTCCCGCGTTTACGGCGGCAACGTGCTGATTTACGCCGCCTGTTCCGCCAGCTTTTTCGCCTGGCTTACCGGCTCGCCGTTTATTCTGAATGAGATGGGCTACAGCCCTGCGGCGATTGGCCTGAGCTACATGCCGCAGACTGTCGCTTTCCTGGTTGGTGGCTATGGCTGCCGCAGCGCGCTGCAAAAGTGGACTGGCAAACAGCTACTTCCGTGGCTGCTGGCCCTGTATACCCTGAGCGTGGTCGCCACCTGGGGCGTGGCGATGAGCGGCCATGCTAATCTGACGCTACTGCTTATCCCATTCTGCGTGATGGCCGCGGCGAACGGCGCCATCTACCCTATCGTGGTGTCCTCGGCCCTGCTGCCTTTCCCGCAGGCAACCGGGAAAGCCGCAGCCCTGCAAAACACCCTGCAGCTTGGGCTTTGCTTCCTGGCAAGCTTAATGGTTTCCTGGCTGGTCACTACGCCGCTGCTGACCACCACCAGCGTGATGCTGGCGACAGTCCTGCTTGCTGGGCTGGGCTATGCCCTGCAACACGCGGCCCAACGCGAAGCACCAAACAAGGGCCACAGCGAGCTGTCCCGCGCACAGTAACCTGCATGATAATGTGAATGTTGTGTGATTAGCTTGCTAACAATATTCCATTGAACCCTCAATTAAACGGGCTTATAGTAATTGCGGTTCTACGATAAGCCTTATCAATTTTATTTTGCGGAAGCCGGAGCGCTTCCGTTTTTCCATGGATGGCCTTTCAGTAAGGGAGAATCCCCCCTTTCTCTGTTCTACGTCGGATATCAGGCACGCGGAATTTTCCGTGAGAGTTCTCACAAGCCGGGAATAGCGTCTACGCTGTTTTAAGGTTCTGATCACAACAAGGTGATGGAGAAGCTATGAGTTCATCGTGTATAGAAGAAGTGAGCGTACGAGATAACGAATGGTATCGTATCGCAAATGAAATGCTGAGCCGGGCAGGTATCACCCTCAACGGCCCAAACCCCTTTGATATTCAGGTCAAAAACCCGAACTTTTTTAAACGTGTTCTGCAGGAAGGTTCTCTCGGCCTTGGCGAAAGCTATATGGACGGCTGGTGGGAATGTGAACGGCTGGATATCTTTTTCACTAAAGTCCTGCGTGCCGGGCTGGAAAACCAACTCCCCCACCATTTCAAAGATACCCTGCGCATTGCGGCGGCAAGACTGGTTAACCTGCAGTCTAAAAAACGCGCATGGATAGTCGGGAAAGAGCATTACGATCTTGGCAACGATCTGTTCAGCCGGATGCTGGACAAGCACATGCAATACTCCTGCGGTTACTGGAAAGACGCGACAAATCTCAGCGACGCACAGGATGCCAAGCTCAAAATGATCTGCGAAAAACTGCAGCTGAAACCCGGTATGAAGCTGTTGGATATCGGCTGCGGCTGGGGCGGTCTGGCCGAGTTTGCAGCACGCAACTATGGCGTATCCGTCTTTGGTGTGACGATCTCCGCGGAACAGCAAAAAATGGCGCAGGCGCGTTGCAAAGGCCTGGATGTCACCATCCTTTTACAGGACTACCGCGACCTGAACGAACAATTTGACCGCATTGTTTCCGTCGGCATGTTTGAGCACGTCGGGCCTAAAAATTATGCCACCTACTTTGACGTTGCCGACCGCAACCTCAAGCCGGACGGCATTTTCCTGCTGCACACAATAGGTTCTAAAAAGACCGACAATAATGTCGATCCGTGGATCAATAAGTACATTTTCCCTAATGGCTGCCTGCCGTCGGTGCGGCAGATTGCCGACGCCAGCGAACCGCATTTTGTGATGGAAGACTGGCACAATTTCGGCGCCGACTATGACAAAACGCTGATGGCCTGGCACGAGCGTTTTCTGGCAACCTGGTCAGAAATCGAAGGCAACTATTCTGAGCGCTTTAAAAGGATGTTTAGCTACTACCTGAATGCCTGCGCCGGCGCTTTCCGGGCGCGCGACATTCAGCTCTGGCAGGTTGTCTTCAGCCGGGGCATTGAGCACGGCCTGCGCGTACCTCGTTAAAACAGACCCGGTGAATGCCGGGTTTTCTTCTTTTCAATTGTCTCTCTTTGCGCACCAATGTGATTCACCTCACAGGTTTAGCCCTGTCTGCGCTTAGCGGCTTGATCTGCTTAACAGATATTATTTCCTGGGATGGAAACCGGTTTCATCAATCACAGACAATCTGGGCATTAGCCGTATCAATGATTGCCTGTCGGAGATGGCAGGTCAGACCGTGAGGATAACGATGAAATACGCATTTCCTGAGCATTTCTGGTGGGGCAGCGCAGCCTCCGGCCCACAAACCGAGGGCGAAGCGCTGAACTTTGGCAAATCTGAAACCATCTGGGACCGATGGTTCGCCGAGCAGCCCAACCGTTTCCACCACGGCGTCGGGCCGCAAAACACCTCAACTTTTTATCAGCGCTGGAAGCAGGACATCGCCCTGCTGAAAAAGCTCAATCACAATACTTTCCGCACCTCCATTTCCTGGGCTCGTCTGATTCCCGAGGGCACGGGTGAAGTCAACCCGCTGGCGGTTGACTTCTATAACCAGGTGATTGACGAACTGTTGGCTCAGGGCATTAAGCCATTTATCAACCTGTACCACTTTGATATGCCAATGGTGATGCAGGAAAAAGGCGGCTGGGAAAGCCGTGAAGTGGTTGACGCCTACGCCGCTTACGCCAATACCTGTTTCGAGCTTTTCGGCGATCGCGTGAAGCACTGGTTTACCTTCAACGAGCCGGTTGTTCCGGTTGAATGCGGCTACCTCTATGACTACCACTACCCTAACGTGGTGGATTTCAACCGCGCGGTGACCGTCGCTTACCACACCATGCTTGCCCACGCTAAAGCGGTCAAGGCTTACCATGCCCGCAGCGATGACGGCCAGATTGGCATCATTCTCAACCTGACGCCATCTTACCCTCGTTCACAAAACCCGGCTGACGTAAAGGCCGCCAACCTGGCCGACCTGATGTTTAACCGCAGTTTCCTCGACCCGGCACTGCGCGGTGAATATCCTGCTGAGCTGGTCGCGTTCCTGAAAGAGCACGATAAACTTCCGGCCTGTCAGCCTGAGGACAAAGCCCTGCTCGCCACGGGTGTCGTAGACTTACTGGGGATTAACTACTACCAGCCGCGCCGCATTAAGTGTCGCGACACGCTGGTTAACCCGGAAAGTCCGTTTATGCCGGAGTGGTTCTTTGAGTCCTACGAAATGCCGGGTCGCAAAATGAACCCTTATCGCGGCTGGGAAATCTACGAGCGCGGGATCTACGACATTCTCACCAATCTGCGTGAAAATTACGGCAACCCGGCCTGCTATATTTCAGAAAACGGCATGGGCGTCGAAAACGAACAGCGCTTTATCGACAACGGCCAAATCAACGATGATTACCGGATTGATTTCGTTCGTGACCACCTGAAGTGGCTGCATAAGGGCATCAGCGAGGGCAGCAACTGCCTTGGCTACCACATGTGGACCTTTATCGATAACTGGTCGTGGTGTAACGCCTACAAAAACCGCTATGGCTTTGTGTCGCTGGATCTCACTACCCAGCAGCGCACGATTAAGAAAAGCGGCGAGTGGTTTATGAAAACTGCAGTCGAAAACGGGTTTAACGAAGAAGATTAATCCTGATTAAGAACGAGAAACGGGGCCAACTGGCCCCGTTTTTAATGGCTAAAGAATGTTTATTCGCTAGCGGGAATCGCCGCTGCTATTGCCGCTTCACGGCTCGCCAGCACGCGTTCAACGGTGTCGACAATTGCCTGGGTCTGCGGGTCAATTTCAATGTTCACGCGCTGCCCCAGTTTTTTAGCACCAAGCGTAGTGCGCTCCAGTGTTTCAGGGATCAGATGCACGCAAAAACGCGTGGCGGTCACCTCACCCACCGTCAGGCTGATCCCGTCGATGCCCACATAACCTTTATAAAGGATATATTTCATCAGGGTCTTATCCTGAATCTTAAACCAGATTTGGCGGTTATTTTCTGAGGTCAGAATCTTTGAAATTTCGGCCGTGGTCATAATATGACCCGACATTAAATGTCCGCCGATTTCGTCGTTAAATTTGGCAGCACGCTCAACGTTCACGCTGTCGCCCACGCTTAGCTCACCGAGGTTGGTGATGCGCAACGTCTCTTTCATCAAATCAAAGCTAACGTGATTGCCGTTGATTTCGGTTACGGTCAGGCAGCAGCCGTTATGCGCCACCGAAGCCCCGGTTTCGAGGTCTGGCAGCATTTCAGTCGGCATATCAATAACGTGGGTGCGGAAATTCGGTTTCTCATCGATGGAAACCAGGGTCGCCGTGCCCTGCACAATACCTGTAAACATCTAAAAACTCCTGGCAATTCGCAGACGGTAACGCTACCGCCATTAACAGACATTTTCGCACTTTAGCAGTTGGAAAATCAGCTTGCCAGTGCGGGGCGTGCGCTGACTCTATTTTTGACTGGCGTATAAATAAACTCCCGCTACAATAGACTGGTTATTTCCCCAGTTCATCTTCTTGCTGCCTGTTTTGGCGGCTTTTTTAGTCTCTCATACATATAAAAATAATCAGGTGTAATCATGCAGAAGTACCTCACCGAAGCTCGCCAGCTCCTTGCCCTGGCGATACCTGTCATCATCGCGCAGGTCGCTCAAACTGCAATGGGATTCGTCGATACCGTGATGGCCGGCGGCTACAGCGCCACCGACATGGCCGCCGTGGCGATCGGCACCTCCATCTGGCTGCCCGCTATTCTGTTCGGCCACGGGCTGCTATTGGCCTTAACGCCAACCGTTGCGCAACTCAACGGTTCGGCACGCCGTGACCGCATTGCGCACCAGGTTCGCCAGGGGTTCTGGCTGGCTGGCATGGTTTCCGTGCTGGTGATGGTGGTGTTGTGGAACGCGGGCCATATCATTCACGCTATGCACAATATCGATCCTGAACTGGCGGATAAAGCCGTTCGCTATCTCCGCGCGCTGCTGTGGGGGGCGCCGGGTTACCTGTTCTTCCAGGTAGGACGTAACCAGTGCGAAGGCCTGGCCAAAACCAAGCCAGGTATGGTGATGGGCTTTATCGGCCTGCTGGTCAATATTCCGGTTAACTACGTCTTCATTTATGGCCATTTCGGCATGCCTGAACTGGGCGGCGTGGGCTGCGGCGTGGCAACGGCGGCGGTGTACTGGGTGATGTTCTTCAGCATGCTGTCTTACATCAAGAAAGCGCGTTCGATGCGCGACATCAAAAACCCGGAAGGTTTCAGCAAGCCGGACTGGGCGGTGGTTAAGCGCCTAAGCCAGCTCGGGCTGCCGATTGCACTGGCGTTGTTCTTCGAAGTTACGCTGTTTGCCGTTGTCGCCCTGCTGGTTTCTCCGCTGGGTATCACCGACGTTGCCGGGCACCAGATTGCCCTCAACTTCAGCTCGCTGATGTTTGTGCTGCCGCTCTCTTTAGGGGCCGCGGTGACTATTCGCGTCGGTTTCCGTCTTGGGCAGGGCTCCACCCTGGATGCACAAATCGCCGCCCGCACCGGGGTTGGCGTGGCCATTTGCCTGGCGATGTGCACTGCCTTGTTTACCGTTATTTTCCGGGAGCACATTGCTCTGCTGTACAACGACAATCCGGCAGTTGTCGCGCTGGCGGCGCATCTGATGCTGCTGGCGGCCATTTACCAGATATCCGACTCAATCCAGGTGATTGGCAGCGGCGTTCTGCGTGGCTACAAAGATACCCGCTCGATCTTCTTTATTACGTTCATCGCGTACTGGGTGCTGGGGCTGCCAGCCGGCTATATTCTGGGGCTAACCGACTGGGTCGTCGAACCGATGGGCCCGGCCGGGTTCTGGATCGGCTTTATTATCGGCCTGACTTCCGCCGCGATCATGATGATGTTGCGTATGCGTTGGCTGCAGCGTCAGCCTTCCGTCACAATCCTGCAGCGCGCCGCTCGTTAATTAAACAACGGTAGCCGCATCCGCGGCTACTTTCTCTCCATTCTGCGCAGATGCTCGGCAATCGTGTGAAATCTGGAATAAAATTGCGAGTTTTCCCTTGCAAGCCCCGAGGTGTATCGCTAATATTCGTCCCCGCTGTCGCCAAGACAACAATGCGTTCATAGCTCAGTTGGTTAGAGCACCACCTTGACATGGTGGGGGTCGTTGGTTCGAGTCCAATTGAACGCACCATTTTCAAATATATCAGTGCGTCCGTAGCTCAGTTGGTTAGAGCACCACCTTGACATGGTGGGGGTCGGTGGTTCGAGTCCACTCGGACGCACCATATTTGCTAAAGCAGTTCCCTTCTTTAACTCGCTTTTCTTCAAGCTGATAAATTCCAAATTTCATTTTTACACGCAAGTCCGTAGCGCATGAAAACGTCATTTTTAGCGTTTTGAGCGTCCGCCGGTGTTTGGGGATGCGAAACCCCGAAAGGTTGCATATCATAAAGCGAGTTATTCACTAAACCACGACAGGTAACTTATGGAAATCGATCTCAATAATCTGGTGTTTTCCGGGTTAGATGAAGCCGAAGCGCGCAACGCGGAGCGCCAGGAAGACGCAGACAAAAAAGCTCAGGCCGTTGTGGCCGATGACGACTGCGGTGACGCCTGCAAAATCTGATAAACAACCGGCTTACTCAGCCGGTTTTTTTATGTTACGCCGTTCTTCTCACGGCAATACATTTCACTTCCGCCAGCAGCCCCGGGCGAGCCAGTTCAGACACCCCGACGCAGGTCCAGGCACAGTGTCCCCGCGGAAACAGCTCGTCTTTCACCTCCCGAAAAACAGCCATGTGTTCTTTCATGTCTACGTGGTAAGTAGTCATTTCCACAACGTCTTCAAAGTTGCAGCCCGCGGCCTGAAGGACCAGACGCAGGTTTTCCCAGCAGGCCATAAACTGCGCCCTTGGCTCAGCTATCACCTGTAAATCAGGCGTGCGCCCAACCTGCCCGGCACAATAAACCGTGTTACCTACCACCACCGCAGGTGCATATCCCGCCCGTTCAGCAAGTACTTGCATGGAAGGCGGCATAATAATTTCTCTGTCTGACACGACTGTCTCTCCCAATTATTTAAAGGCGCGCAATTCACGCGCCTGCAAATGAATCATTTTTATCTCACCCGATGTTGGCCGGGTTTAGCGCATCTTCGAAGAATCTTATCGCGTTTCGTAGCGCCTGGTCTGCCTCCGGCAATATCCCGGCAAACAAATGCCAGACGTGAAACATTTCCGGCCAAACTTCCAGAGTGGTACGAACCCGGCTCTCACTCATGTGGGATGCAAGGCGAATGGCGTCGCTCAGCATCACCTCGTTTTCACCAACCTGTATCAGCGTGGGAGAAAGGCCTTGTACATCGGCAAAAACCGGAGAAGCATCCGGATGGGTGGGCAGTTCTCCGGCAAGGAAACTTCGGGCCAGTTGGTTCAGGAAAGCTACGCTGCATAAAGGGTCCAGCCCATCCCGCACCGTTGCAGATGCGCCGCTATGCGTTAAGTTAGCCCACGGTGAAATAGCTACTGCGGCGGCGGGTAATGCCAGGCCAGCATCGCGCGCTTTACGCATCAGCGTGACAACCATCGCCCCACCGGCAGAATCCCCCGAAATCATCAGCGAGCGCGGGTTTGTACCCTGCTCAATCAAGGCTCGGTAGGCCTGAAAGACATCATCAATTGGCGTCGGGAAAGGAAACTCAGGCGCCTGACGATAATCTACCGCATATACTTTAGCCTTCAAGGCACGAGCATAACGCCCGGTTAATCCCCGATAAGCTTCGACCCCACCGTGAACATAGCCTCCGCCATGAATATAAATCATCACCCGACCCTCAATGACTTCCTCAGGAGTGACCAACATCGCACCAATACCACCCAGGCTGGCATCGGCAAAGGCTACGCCCTCCACGGCAGGGAACAACTCATCCAGCTGCTTCACATAGTCAGCCCGAACCGCTTTCCAGTCAGCATCAGACTGGCCATATACCTTCTTCACAACCGGCCCGGCGGCTTTTATCCAGCCCCTAAGGGCTGCCTGTGCGTTATCAGGAAGCATTTCTTTCTCCATTGTCTACTGTTATTAAACAAAAAAGATTATGCTTAATGATTTGACGAAAGAGGTTCGCCAATGCCGCTCCGCACAGGTACTAAAAGCCATTCAGACCTCGATCTCGGCAGCCTGCGAGTTTTCGTGGCTATCGTGGAAAGCGGGAGCTTTGTCGCCGGAGGAAAGGCGCTGGGCTTAACCCGTTCCGCCGCAGGAAAAGCGATTGCACGCCTTGAAGCACAGCTGGAAACGCGGCTATTTCACCGTACGACGCGAAGCGTCGCCCTGACCCGCGATGGCTACGGTTTTTATGAACGCTGCGCACAGATTTTGCAGGATATTGAAGAAGCAGAGGCGAGTGTCCGGCAGAATTTTTCCAGCCCCGGCGGAGTGCTTCGGCTCAGCGTCCCGGAAACGTGGGGCAAAGTAGTGCTTCTGCCTTTTCTGAAGCACATCATGGCGGCCTACCCGAGACTGGATATTGAAGTCAATTTCACCGACCGCGTGGTGGACCCCGTCGCGGAAGGGTTTGATCTCTGCCTCCGACTGGGTGATTTACCGAAAGATTCACAGCTTATTGCACGAACCGTGCAGCGCATTCGCCCTCATCTGTTTGCTTCTCCGGACTACCTGGCCAGTTCAGGTATACCAGGTTCGCCAGAAGATCTTCGCCTTCACCAGCGGCTGATTTACGGCCTGAGCCCTCAAACGGCAAACTGGGCGCTGTTCACGGCCAGCAATGAGAGCGTGTTGGTTGAAGGGCACAGCAGGATCCGCTTCGACAGCGGAGAGGCTATTTGCGCCGCCGCTGTTGCAGGCTTAGGCATCGCTTTTCTGCCAGCTTTTCTCGTTGCCCGGCATGTCGCAGAGGGCACACTGGTGCCTGTACTGCCTGAATTAGGGGGCACGCCACTGAGCGTGAACGTGGTGTACCCTAATCGGAAACATCTGGCAGCCAAAGTGAGGCTGTTTATCGACAGCCTGGTGAAGCATATGGACCATTAACAACATCCCGATGAAATGATTTGGGAATTACAGGCCCTAATCCTGCGATCCTAACCCGGTGAATAACACCAGCAGTTCCCGCGGCGCATCAGCCGCAAACCCCATGGCAAAATTCGCGGCAGACTCCTGCTGAAAACGAACGGTTCGTGCAGCCATTGCCTCCTGATATACCTTAAAAGCACCTTCCAGGCAGGAAGGCTGGGAAATGATGGCATAGGCGAGATCGACGGCGTCCGCCATCGCCAGATTCACGCCCTCCCCGGCAAAAGGTGACATAACATGCGCGGCATCACCAATCAGGGTCACATTTCCCTCTGCCTTCCAGAACTCCGCGGTAGGTAACACATAGATTGGCCTGGCAACCATCGGCCCCTCACTTTGCACTAACATCTCGCGGTAGCATTCACCCCAGTCACGGAAGTGTTCAGCCAATTCATCACGAGTAAAGGTTCTGCGCGATTGCGCTTCCGGTACGGGTATGGCGGCATAGGCTGAAACCTCGTCTCCAGGTTCACAGTGAGCCATGATGCCCCGGCCTTCACTCAGAGAAAACAGCGACCCCTTGCCCACCAGCGCTTTCACCGCAGGATATTGCTGACTTACGTTCGGGTAACGCAGCTCAACAAAGGTTATTCCGGAATAAAGCGGTTTCTGTTCCGTTAACAAAGGCCTGACTTTCGACCACGCACCATCGGCGCCTACCAGGGCATCACAAACATGTGTACTGCCGTTCTCTAGCCGGAGAAGAAAGCCTGTGCCCTGTCGTTCGACGGACGTTACCCGACTGTTCCAACGAATGATCCCCTTGGGCAACGCCTCTACCACCAGTTTGCGCAACGCGCCGCGGTCAACTTCCGGGCGGGAGCCATCACCTTCATCCTGATACAAGATATGGCCGTTTTTATCACGCATCAGAGTTGCATCCGCCCCCTCCAACACCAGAGCCATTGCGGCTTCATACAATCCCGCCGCTCGAAGTGCAGGTTTACCCGTGCCTTCGTTCAGATTGAGCATGCCACCCTGATGGCGTGAATCGAGAGAAGCATCAGCCTCAAGAATACAGACCGCAATACCCTGGCGGTGTAACATGTAAGCCAGCAGCGGCCCCGCTACACCAGCACCAATAATGGTTATCATAAAAATGCCTCTGACTGTCGGAGAAGAAACGGTTTTATCAGCAGCCAGATTGAAACACCAGCCAGAACAAGCATAAAAAGCTCAAACATTCACCGGACAGTTTCTACGGGGCTTGTCAACATCCCGATTGCCCGTCATAATGTTGTCACTTCTCGCCAAAGAAGATAAAACAATAATAAATTCAGTCGATTATCGTTTTATAAATCGTCTTAAATGCGTTCATAGCTCAGTTGGTTAGAGCACCACCTTGACATGGTGGGGGTCGTTGGTTCGAGTCCAATTGAACGCACCATTTCTTTTTATTTTCATCATCTCTGAAAACGCTCAAACATCTGGCAACGCCCTGATAACAACTCGCTGTAAAACTGTGCACTCCGTCGCTGAATCAACGGTTTTGATTCCTTTTCCAGCCAGATTTATCTATACTACGCCCGTTCTTAACTTGAATGGTTTCAGCTCATTGGACTCCTTTTTTATACAACAACATCGTCTAACGCTTTCCCCTGCTGAACCACAAGCACACTTTCCTCTGCACGCTTTATTTCTGTCACCTATCCTTACCAGGTGCCACTTTCAACACCACAGTATTCTTTTAAGCTCCGGCAGCCCGGTCTCCCGGAACACGATTTCAACATTCCTCCTCAACTTATAGATAAGACTGTCATGAAAAAGACTAAAATCGTTTGCACCATCGGTCCAAAAACCGAATCCGAAGAGATGCTGTCTAAAATGCTCGACGCGGGCATGAACGTTATGCGTCTGAACTTCTCCCACGGTGACTATGCAGAACACGGCCAGCGCATCAAAAACCTGCGTAACGTCGTTGCTAAAACAGGTAAAAAAGCCGCTATCCTGCTGGACACCAAAGGGCCAGAAATCCGTACCATCAAGCTGGAAGGCGGTAACGACGTCTCCCTGAAAGCAGGCCAGACCTTTACCTTCACCACCGACAAATCCGTGGTTGGCAACAGCGAAATCGTCGCAGTGACCTACGAAGGCTTCACCAACGACCTGACCGTGGGCAACACCGTTCTGGTGGACGATGGCCTGATCGGCATGGAAGTCACCGCCATCGAAGGCAACAAAGTTATCTGTAAAGTGCTGAACAACGGCGACCTCGGTGAGAACAAAGGCGTTAACCTGCCGGGCGTGTCCATCGCGCTGCCAGCTCTGGCTGAGAAAGACAAACAGGATCTGATCTTCGGCTGCGAACAGGGCGTTGACTTCGTGGCAGCCTCCTTCATCCGTAAGCGTTCTGACGTGGTTGAAATTCGTGAGCACCTGAAAGCCCACGGCGGCGAGAAGATCCAGATCATCTCCAAGATCGAAAACCAGGAAGGCCTGAACAACTTCGACGAAATCCTCGAAGCTTCTGACGGCATCATGGTTGCTCGTGGCGACCTGGGCGTTGAAATCCCGGTGGAAGAAGTTATCTTCGCGCAGAAGATGATGATCGAGAAATGCGTTCGTGCGCGTAAAGTGGTTATTACCGCAACCCAGATGCTCGACTCCATGATCAAAAACCCGCGCCCTACCCGCGCAGAAGCCGGTGACGTTGCTAACGCCATCATCGACGGCACCGACGCAGTGATGCTGTCCGGTGAGTCTGCAAAAGGTAAATACCCGCTGGAAGCTGTGACCATCATGGCAACTATCTGCGAGCGTACCGACCGCGTGATGACCAGCCGCCTGGACAACAGCAACGACAGCCGTAAACTGCGCATCACCGAAGCCGTTTGCCGTGGCGCCGTTGAAACCGCAGAAAAACTGGAAGCACCGCTGATCGTGGTTGCCACCCAGGGCGGTAAATCCGCTAAAGCCGTGCGTAAATACTTCCCGAACGCGACTATTCTGGCGCTGACCACCAACGAAGTAACCGCGCGCCAGCTGGTGCTGAGCAAAGGCGTTGTCACCCAGATGGTGAAAGAAATTGCCTCCACCGACGACTTCTACCGCCTGGGTAAAGAAGTGGCGCTGGAAAGCGGCCTGGCTCGTAAAGGCGACATCGTGGTGATGGTTTCTGGTGCGCTGGTCCCAAGCGGCACCACTAACACCGCCTCGGTCCATGTTCTGTAATTGACTTGTTAACAAGTTTAATTAACAAAAAAGCGCCTCCGGGCGCTTTTTTTATATCACTTGCAGTCAGATCTTAATAAAAATGCAAATCGGATTTTACTATTTAAGCTTACTCTTAATTAAGATGAATCCGATGAAATTCCCCTGTTTTCTCTCTTTTTTTTAACTTTCCGGCTCCGTTCGGTGCTTCTTTGAGCGAACGATCAAATTTAGGGGTATTCCCGACAAAAAATTATTCTCATCACAAAAAAGTTTGTGTAATACTTGTAACGCTACATGGAGATTAACTCAATCTAGAGGGTATTAATAATGAATCGTACTAAACTGGTACTGGGCGCGGTAATCCTGGCTTCTACTATGCTGGCAGGTTGTTCTTCTAACGCTAAAATCGATCAACTGTCTTCTGACGTTCAGACTCTGAACGCTAAAGTTGATCAGCTGAGCAACGACGTGAACGCAGTGCGTTCTGACGTTCAGGCTGCTAAAGACGACGCCGCTCGCGCTAACCAGCGTCTGGACAACCAGGCTCACTCTTACCGTAAGTAAGAGTCACTGGTATAAAATGGCGCACAATGTGCGCCATTTTTTTGCCTGTCATTTATCCCCACCTGCTACTGTGTCGCGCTAGTCGCCTCTTCAGCATTTACCACGCCATTCCTCGCCGACTGTACCGCCATCGTTGCCGCAGGTGTTTGCCCCGCAGAGACCACAACGGGATACCCCGCACGCCTGTATAGTGCCTTCTCCACTAACGCTTTCTCCACGCCGCTACCGGCCCGGAACTCGCTAAAGCCAGCGGGAAGCACGTAAGGCATAGTCTGCGTGTTCTGCTGCTCATCCTGAGAAAGCGGCCGATGGACTTCGACGTAGCGAACGCCGTTTGGCTCAACGGAGAATTTCACCGGATCGTTAATCACCCGCACCGTCGTGCCAGTTTTCGTTTGCTCAAACAGGGCTTTGATGTCGGGGGCATTCATTCTGATACAACCGGAGCTGACGCGCAGCCCCACGCTGTCCGGCGCGCTGGTGCCGTGGATCAGGTACTCGCCATTGCCGTAGGCCAGCCGCATGGCGAATCTCCCCAGCGGGTTATTAGGCCCGGCAGGCACGACGGGCGGCAGCTTGATCCCTTTTTCCAGGGAGCGCTGGCGAATACCGGCGGTAGGTGTCCAGGTAGGGTTAGGGATCTTTTGCCCGATCCTGGTGGTCATCAGCGGCGTCTCCAGCCCCTGCAGACCAATACCAATCGGATAAACCTGCACAATGTTTTGGCCCGGCGGGAAGTAATACAGCCGCAGCTCGGCAAGATTCACCACAATCCCCTCGCGCGGCACGTCCGGCAGCAGCAGCTGGCTGGGGATGGTCAGCACCGTGCCAGGTTTAGGCACTGGCGCAATGGTGTTATTGGCCTCCAGCAGCAGCATCGCACCGGTGTCAAAACGCCGGGCAATAGCCTGCAGGTTACGATCGCCTTCCTGTACGGTATAAGTCTGGTTTTGGCCAATCAGGCGGCTGCCTTCCGGCGGTAAGGGATAATCCAGGGCTAAAGCGGGCTGAATGGCGCTCAGAGCGCCGATAATGGCCAGTGTGAGTAAAGACGCGTATTTCATACTTTTTATTCCTGTAGTCGCGCTGGCGAGCGCCAGCAGGCTGAAAGACAAGCGAGGCAGAAAACCGCCTCGCAAAACAGGACCATAGGTATGATTAAGTTTAGCTAACTTAAATGAGATTGGTGGCTTGGTTGCGAATTGCGCGAATCATCGCTTCCAGCCCCTGAGAGCGGGACGGCGTCAGATGCTGTGCGAGCGCCATTTTTTCAAACCACGGGCGCACATCAAACGCCACGATATCCTGCGGCGTCATTTGCTGATAAAGAATAAATACGATAGCGATCAGCCCTTTAACGATAGCGGCATCGCTGTCACCCTCCAGCGTAATCACCCCATCGGGCTGCTGGTGCATGACTATCCATACCTGGCTCTGGCAGCCCTGAATAATATGTTCAGGCTTGTGCTGCTCAGCCGCCAGTTCCGGCAGGCGGCTGCCCAGTTCGATAATGTAGAGATACTTCTCTTCCCAGTTCGCACAGCGGCTGAAGTTTTTTAGTAGTTTGTCTTTATCCGGCAGCGTGGCCATGACCGTCTCCGTTATCCTAACAGGCTGTGGATACGCTGCAGTCCGGCGACCAGGCGATCCACTTCTTGTTCGGTATTGTACATGGCAAAGGAGGCGCGGCACATGGCCGGGACGCTGTAGAACGCCATCAGCGGCATGGCGCAATGGTGTCCGGTGCGAACCGCAATGCCGTAGTTGTCGAGGAAGCTGCCGACGTCATAGGCATGATGTTTCCCGAGATTAAACGCCAACACACCACGGCGCTCTGCCGGGCCGTATACGGTGAGGTCGGGCACGGCCTGCAGCGCGTGTTGAGCATAGCGCATCAGGTTGCGTTCATACTCGCCAATCGCCTCCATGCCCAGCCCTTCAACGTAGCTCAACGCTGCCCCAAGGCCGATAATGCCAGCCGTGTTTGGCGTCCCGGCTTCAAAGCGCCACGGGGCTGCGGCGTAAGTCGTCCCTGCAGTCAGGCTGACGGTAGCAATCATCGACCCACCGCCTTCCCATGGCGGCATATCCTGCAGAATGCTTTCTTTCACATACAACACGCCAATCCCCGTTGGCCCGTAAATCTTGTGCCCGGAGAAAAGATAAAAATCGCAGTCCAGCGCCGCCACATCCGTGACGTGGTGCATCACCGCTTGTGCGCCGTCCACCAGCACTTTGACGCCCGCCTGATGCGCGGTAGCGATCATCTCCTTCACCGGATTTTCGGTCCCGAGCACGTTAGAAACGTGGGCAATCGCCAACAGTTTTGTGCGCTCGTCAATCAGCGTCGGGAAGACATCGAGCTGCAGCGTGCCGTCCTGGTTGAGCGGGATAACGCGCAGCTCCGCACCGGTACGCTCACACAGCATCTGCCACGGCACGATGTTAGCGTGGTGTTCCATGGCGCTGATGATGATGTTATCCCCGGCCTGGACGTTGGCGCTGCCCCAGCTATTGGCCACGAGGTTTATCCCCTCGGTGGTGCCACGCACAAAGACAATCTCTTCCGGTTTTGCCGCGTTGATAAAGCGTGCCGCCTGACTGCGCACGTTTTCCATCAGGGTGGTTGCTTCTGCGCTCAGAGTATGAATGCCACGGTGCACTGCGGCATACCCATGGCGATAAAACTCAAGCTCGGCGTCAATCACCGCCTGTGGTTTCTGCGCGCTGGCGGCGCTGTCCAGATAGGCCAGCGGCTGGCCGTTGACCTCACGGCTCAGAATCGGGAAATCAGCCCTGACCTGCTCAATTGAAAAACTCATGCCTCGCCCCCTGCAAAGCGCCGGGCGATACGTGCCAGCACCTGCTGTTTTAAGGCCTCGTCGCGAATACTTTCGGTAAGCTCTGCGGC
The DNA here is from genome assembly GCF_011752835.1 of Enterobacter sp. Ap-1006. Taxonomy (NCBI): domain Bacteria; kingdom Pseudomonadati; phylum Pseudomonadota; class Gammaproteobacteria; order Enterobacterales; family Enterobacteriaceae; genus Enterobacter; species Enterobacter sp. Ap-1006. Next base: position 143,462 of record NZ_VWWU01000002.1, read on the forward strand.
AAAGGCGAAGATTATCATCTGCTGAGCAGCCTGTTCGCTGATACCACGGGAGCGCAGGTAGAACATCTGCTCGTCATCAATGCGCCCAATGGTTGCGCCATGGCTGCACTTCACGTCATCGGCGTAGATTTCCAGCTGTGGCTTGGTGTCCACCTCCGCCAGGCGGCCAAGCAACAGGTTATTGTTGGTCATCTGCCCGTCGGTTTTAATCGCGTGCTGAGCCACTTTGATCATGCCGTTAAACACCGCCCGGCCTTTATCACGCACGATGGTTTTATGCAGCTGGCGGCTGTTGCAGTAGCCCTTGTTATGCTCAAGCCAGGTTCGGGTGTCGCACACCTCGTTATTTACCGGCAGCGCCAGACTGTTGATGTGCAGCTGGTTGTTCTCGCCGTTAAGCTGCGTGCTGGTGTTGTGGCGCAGCACTGCGGCCCCCAACAGGAAGCTGTGGCTGCTCACCGTCGAGTCCTGCTCAATCAGTAGATCGTTGTGCGCAAAGTGGTAGCTGGCGGCATTTTCAAACGCCAGCTTGTAGTGGCTAAGCTGCGCGTTGGCGGCCACTTCGGCGGTAAATCGTGCGCCGGTGAAATGCGCCGACTCGTCAAGGCTGACGAAGTGCTCCATCACCGTGGCCTGAGCGCCCTGCTCAAGGATCAGGTGGTGACGGTAATGCGCCGTCGCCATCTCCTGCGCCTTGCTGCCGCGCGTGACGTGCATCAGCAACAGCGCTTTTTCAGGCCGCGTGTTAGGTGCCACGCGGATATGCGTCACGGTCTCCGCCAGGCTTTCCGTCAGGTGCAGGAACACTTCGCCCTGAACCGGCGCGGGCAGCGTCTGGCGGTTATCGTCGATGCTGATCACAAAACCGCTGTCGGCGATGTCATCGCTCAGTTCTGCGCTGAAATGCCCGTCAACAAACACCAGCCGCAGCGCGTCTACAGGCAGGGCAAGCTCGTCACGCTGTTGCGCACTTAAAGGCGACTGAGGCGCAAAGACAAACTGGTTGTTCAGCAACCCGTCGAGCGGCGTGTATTTCCAGTTTTCATGCTTGCGTGTCGGTAACCCCAGGCGCAACAGCTGCTGCATGTGCTGCTGGGCCACCTGCGAGCGGCCCGTGCCCTGAGCTTCAAACAGATGATGCCACTGCTGGAGCGCGTTGCCGTTACTGCTGTTCGGTAAGCCAGCCATAACCCTGCTCCTCCAGTTGTTTCACCAGGCTGAAATCGCCAGATTTAACGATGCGCCCCTGATACAGCACGTGAACAAAGTCCGGCTTGATGTAGTCGAGGATACGCTGGTAGTGAGTGACCACGATAAATGAACGCTTGCCGTCACGCAGCGAGTTAACGCCTTCGGCCACAATCTTCAGGGCATCAATATCCAGCCCGGAGTCGGTTTCATCGAGAATGCACAGCTCCGGCTCCAGTACCGCCATTTGCAGAATGTCGTTACGCTTTTTCTCGCCGCCGGAGAAGCCGACGTTCACCGAGCGGGTGAGTAAATCTTCCGGCATTTGCAGCAGCTTGATTTTCTCTTCCATCAGATCCTGAAAATCAAAGCGATCCAGCGACTCAAGGCCCCGGTATTCCCGCACCGCATTCAGCGCGGTTTGCAGGAAGAACTGGTTGCTGACGCCGGGAATTTCCACCGGGTACTGGAAGGCCATAAAAATACCTTCGCCGGAGCGGTCTTCCGGCGACAGTTCCAGCAGGTCTTTGCCGTTGAACTGCACCGAGCCCCCGGTCACTTCGTAGTCTTCACGACCGGCAAGCGTGGCGGATAAGGTACTTTTCCCGGAGCCGTTTGGCCCCATGATGGCGTGAACTTCGCCCGGCTTCACTTCGAGGTTTAAGCCACGCAGGATCTCTTTATCCTCAACGCTGACCTGTAAATCTTTAATGCTTAACATAGTTTTCCCTTAATCTTTAACCGACGCTGTGTTCGAGGCTGATGGCTAATAATTTTTGTGCTTCCACCGCGAATTCGAGCGGTAACTCTGAGAACACGTCTTTGCAGAACCCGTTGACGATCATCGAGATGGCGTCATCTTCGCTGATGCCACGCTGCAGGCAGTAGAACAGCTGATCTTCACCAATGCGCGACGTGGTGGCTTCGTGCTCCAGCTGGGCCGTGTTGTTGCGGCACTCCACGTACGGGAAGGTGTGCGCCCCGCTGTCCGGCCCGATCAACATCGAGTCGCACTGGGTGAAGTTACGGGCGTTGGTCGCGGTGGGCATGATTTTCACCAGTCCGCGGTAGCTATTCTGGCTATGACCGGCGGAGATCCCTTTCGAGATGATCGTCGATTTGGTGTTCTTGCCGATGTGGATCATTTTGGTGCCGGTGTCCGCCTGCTGATGGCCGGAGGTCAGCGCCACGGAGAAGAACTCGCCGATGGAGTTATCGCCACGCAGGATCACGCTCGGGTACTTCCAGGTGATGGCAGAGCCGGTTTCTGACTGTGTCCAGGACATCTTGCTATTCTCACCTTCGCACAGGGCGCGCTTGGTGACGAAGTTCAGGATGCCGCCGGTGTTGTTATCCCCCGGGAACCAGTTTTGCACCGTGGAGTACTTCACTTCCGCATCGCGGTGAATAATCACTTCCACTACGGCGGCGTGGAGCTGGTAGCTGTCGCGCACTGGTGCAGAACAGCCCTCGATGTAGCTCACATAGCTGCCTTCATCCGCCACTAAAATAGTGCGCTCGAACTGACCGGTTTTTTCCGCGTTGATACGGAAATAGGTGGACAGCTCCATCGGGCAGCGCACGCCTTTCGGGATGTAAATAAAGGTGCCGTCAGAGGCCACCGCGGCGTTAAGCGCGGCGAAGAAGTTATCGTTAGACGGCACCACGGTACCCAGGTATTTTTTGACCAGTTCCGGGTAATCGTGAATCGCCTCGCCGAAGGAGCAGAAGATAATGCCCTGCTCGGAGAGTTTTTCGCGGTAAGTGGTTGCCACAGACACGGAGTCAAAAATGGCGTCAACCGCCACTTCGCTACCTTCGCGCACCGGTACACCAAGCTGCTTAAACGCGTCTTCGACTTCGTTAGTCAGGAAAGCATTAGGTGGCTGTTGCACCGCTCCGGGCTGAGACGCACAGGTGTCGTCGCAGCTCCCGCAGGATGGCGCAGAGTAATAGCTGTAATCCTGGTAATTCAGTTTGTCGTAATTCGCCTTCAGCCAGTGCGGCTCTTCCATTTTCAACCATGCATGGAAGGCGTTGAGACGAAACTCCAGCATCCATTCGGGCTCGTTACGACGGGCAGAGATTGCCCGAACCACCTCTTCATTTATGCCCTTCGCCAGCTGCTCAGTCTGCAGCTCGGTGAAAAAGCCCTCTTTATAATTGAGGTTGCCGGTCCAGGTTTTGACATCGTCAGTTGCTTCAGTATTACGAGACATAGTACCGCCTATACCCCAAAGCTTTCGCCGCAGCCGCATTCGTGCTGCGCTTTCGGGTTATTAAATTTAAAGATCTGATTCAGGCCTTCACGCACGTAATCCACTTCCGTGCCGTCGATAAAAGGCATGGCGGAGAGCGGCACCCACAGGCGCGCGCCGTCAAACTCATAGACCAGATCGTCCGGCTTCGGCTCGGTGACCGTGTCCAGCACGTAGCCAAAGCCAGCGCAGCCCGTCTGTTTGATACTCAGTCGGATGCCTTTAAGCTCGGGTTGTTTGGCGGCCAGATCGCGGATATGCGCGCTGGCGGCCGGGGTCAGGGTCAGCCCCTGCCAGGCAAAATCATTGGGATCAAAGGAACCGGTTTGCACATCCATTCTTCACCTCATTATTCTCTGCGCCCGAAGGCCGATACCCTTATGTTAATGATAACAATTATCAATACAACGTTATGAAAACAGGGGTATTCGCGAAACGCTGGTTTTTTGGGCGTCTTTACTAAGGATAGACCGTCATGAAACTCTTGCCGATGGCGAAAAGAGCTGTTTAAGCCACTGGTGTAAAAGGAAATATCAAAGATGAAAAACGCCTGAACCGGGCAAGACAAAAGATGTATAGAAAATATCTATTTATGTGATTGGAAGCGCACTGAATGCGAAATTAGCGCCATAAAGTACCAGTAATTTTCAGTTTTACGGGAACAAGAAGAGGTGCGGTCGCAGTGGGATTAAGGTATCTGTCCAGAAAAATTCGCCCCCTGGTTACCAGGGCATAAGGTTAACCAGGGGAACTGAGTTAGCTATGTTGAGCTGCATTACCACTCAAAGTTGACTGCCGCATTGTATGTCACGGCCTTGAAGTCTTCGGTATTGGTTGAAATCCCGGCCTTTGCGGCGACATTTTCATTGAACCGATATCCGCTACCAATGGCCATCGCGCTGGTAGATTCATACCCGCCTAGCGAGCCAGAAAGGTTGAATTTGCCAACGCTGTAGGGCTGGAAAAGCCCTGAGAGCGCCGCCTGGGAGGCAAACCCACGCTTCATTTTGTGATCCAGTTTATCCACGCGGTTACCGAGATGGTTAAGATCGCCATTAAGCTGGGTGATGGAGTCCTGGAACTGAGCATTGCTCCTGGCCTGACTCTGGTTAATGGTATTCTGCTGCGTATTCAGATTTGCCTGAGACTGGTTAATGGCCCCCTGCTGATTGTTCAGATTTGCCTGAGTCTGATTAATGGCCCCCTGCTGATTGTTCAGATTTGCCTGGGTCTGATTAATGGCCCCCTGCTGATTGTTGACGTTAGCCTGGTTCGCATTAACCGTAGACTGCTGTTGATTCACCGCATTCTGCTGGCTATTTACGCTGTTCTGGTTCTCATTCCACTCGGCCTGCTTGACGTTGGTGGCATTCTGCCGATCGTTGAGCATTTTTTGTTGGTCATTGACTGTCTGCTGTTTTTGAATGCTTTCATTCAGCGCTGAATCAATGGTATCGACGTTATTTTTAATATCACCGAAATTTCCATTGGTTTTATCAGCATCAGCATGGGAGTTACTGGAAGTCACGTCTGATGACCAGTCCCCCCATTCAAGAGCAGAGACAGACTGGGTGACTAATAATCCAGAAACAAGAAAAGCCAACAAAGACTTATTATTCATTAAAATTACTCCATTATTATAATTAAACCATTACTGTGCGGAGAAATTATTCATAAATAGAATTAACAAGGCAACACAGAAATAATGATAAAAATAGCCTGAAGTGAATATTCTTAGCCATAAAAAATAAAATTAACTCATTGTTTTTAAAACAATAAAAACAAAAAAATAACAAATTATACATAAACAAACACATCAAAAACCACCAGACTTTCAGAATTCACCTCGGGCAAAAGTGGTAAAAAATCGATAATAAAAATCAGATTTAGCAATAAGAGAAAACCATACACATAACAAAAAAAACAAGATAAATAGATGAGATGAAGATCAGTTAGCTTTTATTGACGACTCTCATTACCTTCCATCGCTTTAACGTCAAATTTCCCGCAGCCTGTATGCGACAGGCTAACCCTCTGCCCTGAGATAAGAATGGCGTGAAAATATTCCGATTTATCGACTATCCTCCTGTTAAGAAAAAAGGGAGCTTGTCCAATGCTAAAAATGATTATGGTCACCGCCCGCGATCGCGTGAGGCTGCAGGAAATCACCGGCGTTTTCCTTCGCTATGGATTGCAGGACATTGTGCGTTTGCTGGGCCTGGCCTCGCTGCATGACAAAATACGTGGCGGCAGCCAACACGATGCTTTACCGATGCCGCAGCGCCTGTGCGCGGCGCTGGAAGAACTGGGCCCGACGTTCGTTAAGCTCGGGCAAATCCTCTCGACCCGTAGCGACCTGCTTGAACCCGCCTGGACGGAAGCGCTTAGCCAGTTGAATTCGAGCGCCAGCCCTCTGCCCTGGCCAAAGCTTGAGCCCTTCGTCGTGGCGACGCTTGGGGCTTCGCCTGCGGAGGTTTTCGCTACCTTTGATGAAAACCCGCTCGCCAGTGGCTCGATAGCACAAATTCACCGGGCCAGGCTAAAAAACGGCGACGAGGTTATCGTCAAAATTCAGCGCCCCGGGATTGAAACAACCCTCAAGGCCGACCTGCGTTTACTCCGTTACCTGGCGGAAAGTCTGGAGCAGCAGAGCGCGGGGCTGGCTCGCTTTCAGCCGGTGATGCTGGTGCGTTATCTGGAAAACGCCCTGAATCAGGAACTGGATTTTTGCCATGAAGCAGCCAACGGGGAAAAGATTTATCAGTTTTTCGCCGACAACGACGACGTCGTCATCCCCAGGATTTATTGGGACTGGTGCCACCCTACGCTGATGGTACAGGCATTTTTGCCCGGCGTGGCGCCGGTTGACGGCCAACAGCTTGCCGCCGACGGGTTTGATGGCCCCTTGTTGGCGCGTAAAGGCGCGACAGCATTTATCAATATGCTCTTTGACCTACGGACTTACCACGCAGATCCGCATCCCGGCAACGTCATGGCCCTGGCGGGCAACCGGGTCGGCTTCATTGATTTCGGCATGGTGGGAAGCCTGAGCCAGGCGCGACGCGACGAGCTGCTGTCGCTGATTTATGCCATCAGCGAGCGTGACGCCAGCGGGATTGTCGATGCCCTCATCGCCTGGAGTGGCCAGGAGACCGTAGATCTTACCGAACTGGAACTTGCAGCCAGCTATTTTCTGCAAAAACAGGGCAATATCCCGCTACAGCTGGGAAAAGCGCTGACCGATATGCTTTCCACCGTCCGGGAATTCCAGCTGGCGCTGCCGCCGGATTTGGTTTTATTGTTTAAGGCGTTGATCACCGCGGACGGCGTATTGCTGAGAATGGATCCGCAGTTCGACATTATTCGCATTCTTCGCCCGGTGATTAAGCGGGAGCTGTTAAAACGCTATACCCGCCTCGGGAGCCGCAGACGCCTGCTTAAACTCGGCAACCAGCTTCTGGAGGGAGGTGATTCGCTGCCGCAGACCCTACGTCTGGTGATGCAAAGGCTTCGTCACGGTAAGCTGCACGCGGACATTAACGTAGAGAATATTAACCAGCTCGGAAAGTCGCTGGAGCGAGCGGCCTCTACTCTGGCGCTCGCCATTGTTTTAGCCGCCCTGACAATCGCGATAGCTCCATGGCTGCTCGGGTTGAACTGGACGCTGTTTGGCATCCCATTTTTCCCTGTACTCGGCTTGTTGTGTGCTATTGCGGGAAGCGCATGGCTGGTTATTCGGTTGTTAAGGCAGTGAGCTGAATGCCCACTTAGCCCCTTCTGCTCAGTGGGCGTCAGGATTCACTCCCGTTCAGCGACTCGCAAAAGTCTGACACCTGCTCCTGGGTGACATTATCCCCGGCAACCAGCCCAATCTTCTTACCCGTATTATCGAAGAGATAGAGATAGTCATATGCTCCCCCCTGAACAAAATATCGATGCTGCTGCACGATAAGGTTGCCTTGATATTTACCGCTAGCCACAATGCAGATAAGGCTCCCATCAGTGACATAGCGCTGATGGTGGCTGGCAATATCCAGCGCGTGGATAGCCGCCGATGTAGCCCAGGCCGCCGTTTCAAAATAGAGCGTTTTGGCATCCTGCGAAAGTTTCAATCGGCTAAAGCCATACAGGGTCTTCTTCGGATCGGCATCAGATGCAGCCGTCAGCAGAATCTCCTGCTTGCCGGATATCGTATTTTGGGCAGTTATTTGTTCACCGCCGACATAATCCTCAGTGCCTTTTGTCTCAGCATCCCCCTGGATGTAATAGACCATCTTCCCACCGGGTGCCTCGACTTTCTCTACTGGCGAAAGCGCCGCCGTGGCTGACAATGGAATAAGCATGGCTGCTGTTAAAATTCTTAAATTCATTTTTCCTACTTTTTGTCAAAGTAATCGTTTAATTATGCTTCAGTACCAGCACGATAAACATCAATAAATGGATGATATTCAGCCCGACATGAAATGCCACGGCACCCCATAACCGCCGGTTCCACATCCACGCCATATATGAGCCCAGTCAGCAGCAGCAAACCAGGGATGATGCTGAGCGGAAATTTGCCGCATGAACTCAAAGCAATCAATGCCGGGCTACTAATGCGGCTGTGGGTATGGCTATTCGACGTCAGCTACCGTCCAGATCTGCTTCAGAGGCAGCTCGGCCTTCAGCGAAGCATCCAGTTTGTCGTAATGCAGGAACAACTGTTCCAGCAGATCCTGCTGAGTCCACAGGCGCATGCGGAAAAAGCTGGACGCCAGCTCCTTTTGCACATTCTGACGGAAGCCACCCCAGGAAATAAACAGCCCCTGCGAAGCGTTAAATTTGGTCATCGCGCCCATCAATTTGTCCACGCTCGGCCTGTCGATTAAACCATCTCCCGATTTCACTTCAACGCAGATCCTCTGGGTGCCAAACTCCATCGGGCCGTCACCGGCCAGAATATCTACCCCACCGTCGGCCCCTTCCGGGCTTTGCCAGCAGGTGAATCCCTGCGCTTCGAGAATAGCGGTGACCAGCCGGGTAAGGTTATGGCCTTTGAACCTGGCTTCAATCAGCTTAACGATCTGGGTATGGCCGAGTTCTTCGATGTCTGAGTCTGCCTGTTCATCTACAGCTTCATCGTCTTCCACAGTCACGGGCTGACTGGCCACAATCTGCTTTTTACTCTCCGCCTGCCAGCCATTTTGCTCCATCTGCTGTAAACGCGCCTCGGCGTTATTGCGCGTGATACGGCAGATGGTCATAAAGGCACCAAAACTGTAGAGCAGATCCTGGGAGAAGTGCGCCCGGGGCACCGGCTCTTTTTGCCACTCAACGCCGTGCCAGTGGTAAAAAGGGTTGTTCCCTTCGGCGTCGTGCCTGTAGCCGGTAGTAATTTTACCGGTATAGATCACCGGCTGAGTCTTGGACGGCAGGATCACCCTGTCGCCCGGCTCCATGGCGTGGCCGAACGGCCATATCTGGCTGGCATGGTTAACCAGCGCTTTGGGCTTTGCGTCCGGGTACAGCGAGCCAAGCAGCGTAATCAGCCCCTCACGATTGCGGATGTCATCCAGCGCGTGATTTAACCCATCCCAGGTAAGCCAGATCCGCCCATCCTGAAGAAATTTCTGCTCGTACTGCCCCTGTGAGCCAGCTCTGACTAACCATACAGCCATTTATGCCCCCTGCTTTTTGGCTTTTGTTTTGCGTTTCGGCGTGGTTACCTGCCGCTCCGCTTTAATACGCTCCAGCAACGCCGCCGCGCTGTTTTCCCCGCTGATAAGCTCCGGGTTGTCCTTACGCCATTGTTCGGTCAGCTCGCCGCGAAATGCTTTGGCAAGAATCGACTGGGTAAGGTTGTTAACCCGCTTTTGCGCCTCCGCCACCTGTTTTTCGATATTGTCGGCCCAGCCAAAGAGTTTTTCGATGTGAACAATGATCTTTTTTTGTTCATCTAAATCTGGAAATACAATATCAAAACCAGGAAGTACAGATGTATTTAAATAGGGTTGATCTGAACCTTGAAGATTGTCCTCAACAACTTTCTTGAATTCATTTGATTGCATAATAAAATATATATACTGAGGGAAAATATCATTTCCACTTGTATCTAGAACTCTCAATCTTGCTACCCTTTGGTATAAGGTTGAAGGTAGATCCTCCAATGTAATCAATGCAACTTTCAGTAAGTTATTAGTAATCGGTCTATTAAGTGCAAGAACGATATCATCAGCCAAAAGTGAATAGTCGCAATATTCATCAGCTAAAGAAAAATCAATACATGTTCTCTTATCCCAACGAGTCTCACCATACCCAACATTAGTAATCTGCATCAGTTTACTTCCTTCAGAACTATACTGCGATTTTTTAAATGCTATTCCAGATATAATTTCAACTAATGTTCCCAACTTTTGAACTTTAAGTTTGTTTACATGGGTTAAAGAACCACTTAAAGCCGCACTTAGCACCGCCTGACGAAAGAGTTTCAGGATAGCAAAAACGTTATCGAGTCGGGTTTTGATACTTTCGACTGGCGCTAAAAGTAAATCGAGCTTTTCAACGATTTTTTTCTGTTCATTTATTGAAGGAAATAATATTTCTTGGGCATAGGCATCATCTCTATTTAACCCAGGAATGGCGGTAGAACGATTCAGTTGATCTAGAGGAAGGTGTTTTAGTTGATAGAACCAGTAATTAGCTGGCTGATCGTAAAACTCATCAACAAAATATGTAGTGTCGATAGGAAAAAATGGAAGGTGCGATATATTCACTTCACCATAAGATCCTTTACGCCCTACAATCAATCCCGTAGAGGTAACAAGTGGGGCTGAATGCCCGCCAACAACACCATTAGAACCATATACCGGATAGATCCCACCATCCCTTGACTGTGTTGGAAGAGATTTTCCATATTTAAGTTCAACTATTTCTCCCAGAGTTGTATGAACCCAACCCTCCGGCAATCCCTCTAACACCTTACCCATCACTTCCCTTCCCCCAGCAGCGCATCCAGTAGCACCTTCTGGGCATCGGCCTCGTCGCCCGCGCCCAGGTCGCGCATCAGGGTATCCAGCTCGCCCAGGGCCTGCACCAGCTCGCTCATCGCTTCCCCGGCCAGCACGGACGGCTCCGGCAGGCTGGCGGCGTCCACGCTGCAGTTGTCTTTAAGCCAAGAGATATCCAGCGAATCGCCTTTAGTGTCGCGGATCCAGTCGCGGCTAAAGACGCGCCAGCGGCTGGTGATCAGCCTGTCGGCAACGTCCTGGTTTTCTGCGCTGTCGGGGGCGTCAATCTCTGCGGCGTTAAAGCTCCACTCGCCCTCTTCACGGGGGCTTTGCCCGTTCGCCTCTTCTCCATAAACGGTTTCAAACGGCTTCAGGTGACTTTCGGTAAACGGCGTGCGCTTGCCGAAGCTCGGCATATTGGTGCGTAGATCGTAAACCCAGACGTTTTTAGTACAGTTTTCGTCCTGGAACTTATCGGTGGCGCTGCCTTTGGTGAAGAACAGCACGTTGGTCTTCACGCCCTGGGCATAAAAGATCCCGGTCGGCAGGCGCAGAATTGTGTGCAGGTTGCATTTGTTCATCAGGTCACGGCGCACGCTGGTGCCGACGCCCGCCTCAAACAGCACGTTATCCGGCAGCACCACGGCGGCGCGCCCGCCAGGCTTCAGGTTACGGTAGATATGCTGTAAGAACGCCAGCTGCTTGTTGCTGGTTTTATGGGTGAGGTCATCACGGGTAATACTCGCCTCGCCGCCTTTAGAGGTGCCAAACGGCGGGTTGGCAAGAATGATATCGGCCCGTGCCAGATGAAGCCCCGCCATGCCCAGAGCGTTGCCCTGGTGCACCACGCCCTCTTCATCCCCTTCCATCCCGTGCAGCAGGCAGTTCATCAGCGCCAGGCGACGAGTGGACGGCACCAGTTCTATGCCGACAAAGGCCTGGTTCTTCTGGAATGCTCGCTCTTTAAGGGATAACGTATAGAGATCGTCGGTGATGCGCTTGATATATTCGTGGGCCGCAATCAGAAAACCCGCCGTACCGGCCGCCGGATCCTGAATCACTTCTCCTGGCCGGGGCTTGATGCAGCGCACCATGCTGTTAATCAGCGCGCGTGGGGTAAAGTACTGCCCTGCACCGGACTTGGTTTCCCCGGCGTTTTTCTCCAGTAACCCTTCGTAGAGATCGCCCAGGCCATCTTTCTGGGCGCTGAACCAGTCGATCTGGTCGAGGGTACGGATCATCTGTTCCAGGTGGCGCGGCTCGCGCAGGCGAGTTTGCGCATCGGCATAGATAGCGCTGATGAGCTTATCGTCATGAACTTTATGGCCTTCAGCATCTTTCCCGGTGGAAAGGCTGAACAGCATCTGCTTATAGTCGTTCAGCAACACCAGACCGGACTTCGCGTTCAGATCGGTCCAGCGGCAGCCCTCCGGCAGGATATGCTTGTCCAGAGTTTCCGCTTCGGTATTTTCATGCACCATCTTGATAAACAGCAGCATCACCAGCTCGCCGACGTAATCGCTGTAGTTGATGCCGTCATCGCGCAGCACGTCACAGAGGTTCCAAAGCTTTTGTACGATATCGTTATTGCTCATTTTTCGTCCTGAAACCGCCCTCTGTATAGGCAAAAGGCGGCTGATGAATGGAAATAATGGGGCCGGAGTTTAGCAGAGTCAGGCGCTTTTGGGCGGCCATATTACCTCGTTTAGTGCATCGAGCACGCTGTCGAGCCTGTCTGATAAAGTTTTGTTCAGCTGTTTCGCTCCACCGTCATCGGCAAAGCACTGGTTGACGAACTGTTTGTCGATAATCACTTCATGGACCAGTTGTTTTGCCAGCCTTTCCAGCCATTTACGCTGTGGTACCGTCCAGGCATGGCTGGAGTAGATAACGTTCATCGCCTGCGCAACGCGCTGTTCAAAAGGCACCAATGGCTCACCCAGCGCTGCGCGGCGGATGTGACCAATAATGCTGGCGGCAATATCCTGGTTAGTCTGGTTGCGTACCGCCGTGCGAAGTTTAACTTCGCTATAGCCCGCGTCATCCAGCAGCAGGCGGATCTCCTTCAGCTGCTGGCGGGTAAGATCGCGCGGGCGGTTGACGACTACCGAAAGCGCCGCCGACTTGTTTATCTGCTGGCGGATAAACTCACTGAAGCTATCCAGATAGTCCTCTGGCTCGGCGTGAACGCCATAGCTTTGGCTGCGCTCGCGCATCTCATCGTAATGCTCAGAAATCACCGGACGCCAGAAGGTACCGGCAATCTCTTTTACCTCATAAAGCTGAGCCAGCAGGCCGCTATTTTTACGCAGAAACTCTGCGGCCTGGCGCGCGCCAATGGTATGCAAATGCTGATGCAGTACTTTAGGCTCGATGCCCCAAAGCTCATGCAGCTCATCCAGTTTCTCTTTTAACTGTGGATTGGTTTCGGCTTTCTTTTCGGCCTTACGCAGAACGCGCATCAGCTTCTGGCTAAGCTGGCTGAGCACCACATCTGCCTGAGTGGCACCCGTTTCGTCTCCCGGCTGGTTCAGCGCCTGCTCAAGCGTGTCCGGATCGGTCAATTCGTCCACCAGCTGTTCCAGCGTGATATCCGGGTTTTTCACCAGCGGTTTCATGGTGTCAATGTCGGCAAGCGTTTCGTAGAGATCAACCGGATCGTAAATACGAAATACCGTTTTGCCGATATCATCGCAGCGGCGCGTTGCCCTGCCTTTCATTTGCTCATATAAAATGCGCGACTTAACCCGGCGCATAAATACCAGATTGCTTATTTTCGGAACATCAATACCCGTTGTTAACAGATCGACAGTAATCGCGATATTGGGATAGCGCTCGTTTTTATAGAGGCTAATAAGCGTGTCGACTTTGTCACTTTTACCGGTGATTTTTTCAACCGCTGCCTGATTGTAGTTTTCGTATTGCGCCAGGAAAGCCTCATCGAGCAGGCGTTTTACCATGTCCGCATGTTTATCCGTCACGCAGAAAATAAGCGTTTTCTCTTCCCCAAAGGGATCAAGCTCCTGGGCAAGCTGCTGGCAAATTACCCGGTTAAAGTTTTCACTGATCACCTGGCGGTTAAAAGCATCCACCTCAAAATCGAGTTCATCGTCCAGCTCATCCAGCTCGACTTCTCCGGTATGCGTATTCACGGCATGAACCTGGCTGCCACGTTCAAAATGAATCCCGTTTTGCGTCAGCAGGGTTTGATAGCGGATCGGCGGCTCATGGTCGATAAGCCAATCATCGGCGACGGCTTCACGGTAGGAATAGACATAAACCGGCCTGCCAAAAATCTCGCTGGTATGCTTTGCAGGCGTTGCCGTCAGCGCAATTTTGACGGAGTCAAAGTAATCAAGGACGCGGCGATAGCTGGAGAGATATTGCTTAACCTCGCGTGTGGCGAGCTCGCCTTCGGTCATCTCCTGATCGAGGGTATAGCCTCGGTGGGCCTCATCCACAATGATGCAATCATATTGATCGACTGGCGGTGGGTCATCTGAAGCAAAGACCCTGCTGACCATCGCCTGCACGGTCGCGACCTGTACCCGGGTTTCCACTTCCGGGGCCATATCGGCCATTTCGGCAATATTGTAGGTTTGGGCCAGCGTCAGGTTTTGCTCAAGCGGCGCTTCTTTGAAGTCATCCGTCGCCTGAGTTCCCAGCGCAGTTCGGTCCACAAGGAACAAAATGCGGTTGAAGCGTTCAGTTTTCAGAAAGCGGTAAATCAAGCCGATGATGGTGCGCGTCTTACCGGTTCCGGTTGCCATCGCCAGCAGCGCCGTGCGAATGTTCTGCGCCAGCGTACCCTCAACAGCAAGAATCGCTTTTTGCTGGTAGTCACGTAGCCGTAAATAGCCAAAGCTCTCTTGCTCAAGACGCTGCTCTGACTCTTCTTTACTGCGTTTAAGTTTATCGAACAGCCCTTCTGGCGTGTGGAATTGCTGGAGCGCCCGGCGAAGGTTTTGATGTTCACGAACGTCCCTGAACCATGTACCGGATTGCTCTGCTAGTTGTGGTACCCAAGGCCTGCCATTGCAGGAATAGACAAACGGGACAAGGTAATGCCCGTCAGATTCATCAGCCCAGGCCACGCTTCGTCCGGCCAGTTCCCAGGCACCAATCATCGGACCACTAAGTTTAAAACCTTTACTGTAGCGTTCGGCCTGCGGAATTTTACCGGCAACGTTTTCGTTTTCTCGTTTTGCTTCAACAACGGCAACTGGCGTCAGCCCGTAAAATAAAACATAGTCCGCGCGGCCTTTGATGCCTTTATGTTCAGTTGGCCACTCGGCAATCGCTTTATTCGTGTTCTTTTCCGGACGGCAACCTTTTGCCCACGTCATCTCTTTACTGTCCGCCAACCAGCCTGCCTCAGCCAGTTTCTGATCGATAAGGATACGCGTAAGCTCTTCGTTAAGGACAATATACTTACTGGCACGTCTTGTTTTCTGCGCAAACTGCTGTTTTTGAGCCGTGGCCTGTTTTTCGTCCTGGGCGATGAGCTGAGCCTGAAGAGCTTTAAGTTTCGCCTCATAATCCTGACGGAGCTGCTCCAGTTTTATTTCCTGCACTTTTGCTTCTTGTGCCAGAGACCTGGATTCTTCGTCCATCTCATAAGCCAGCGCTTCATATTCCGCCTTCTCTTTTGCCAACAGTTCCTGAAGCTGCTGGCTGGAGTCGAGGTGAACGCTGGCTGCATTTAGCTCGCTTTTGAGATTTTCAATTTCTGACTGAAGTTGCCTTAGCTGGAGACTAGGATCTTTGGGCGCAATAAAAGGACCAGGTTTAAATGCCGTACCTTGCTGCCCAAAAGACTGGTGAAACCATATTGCCAACGCTCGCGCTACTTTTAACCCATCCAGAGCCTCTCTATGTTGAGTCCTGAACTGATGCGTCGCTTTATTCCCCTCCACCCGCAGCGTGTGGAATAAATCCTTTACCACTGGCTCCAGTTTTAATTCCCGCTGCAAGCGAAAAATAAGCTCTGCCTGCGTTGTCTGCTGGTCAAACTCAACCCCGACCAAAGCCGCGATATGTTGGGCCAACGCTTCACCTAGCTGGCGTAATTTGATTAGCGTGGTATTAGGATCGTTTGGAAAAATGGTTTCTGCCGCAGAGGCTATTTGCACAAATAAAGGATCGTGCTCTGCAAGAAAGGCAAAATTGGCTGACGTAACGTTGGATACGGATGTCAAAACGAGGCTCCCTTGATAGCAGGCGAGATCATTACATTATCGGTATAAAAGACAGAAACTTGAAGAATGCTGGGAAGATCATACGGTTAAGAAAAGAGAACTTACCTGCCAAATATCAAGTTTGAATTAAGTAAACCATTATTCACATATGATAGCCGATAATGGCTTACTTATTAACTGCAAAATCAGGTAGTTATTACAACGATACTACACCACCGCCGTGGTCAGGCGGGAGGTACAGCACAGCTGGTCTTGCTGATCGTAGATATCAATTTGCCACACCTGATGACGACGCCCCGCGTGCACCGCGCGACAAACGCCGCGCACCACGCCTTCTCGCGCCGAGCGGATATGGTTGGCGTTCACTTCCAGCCCAACCACCTTCTGGTCGCCTTCGGTGCACAGGTAGCCCGCCACGGAACCCAGCGTTTCCGCCAGCACCACCGACGCGCCGCCGTGCAGCAGGCCAAACGGCTGCCGGGTGCGCTCATCCACCGGCATGGTGGCCTCAATTTCGTTGTCGTCAAAACGCGTAAATTCAATGCCTACATGGCCGACCATATTGTTCGCGCCCATTTTATTGAGCGCGGCAAGCGTGGCTTCACGTCGCCAAATCATCCGATAATCTCCAGAAGAGCCTGTAATGGATGCCGCACGCCGTTGCCCTCAACGCGCTTAACCTGGCTGCGGCAGGAGTAGCCGGTTGCCAGACAGCGGTTGCGGGGCAGGCGCTGCATCGCCTGATGCCAGGAGAGTTCATAGATGCCCAATGAATTGGCGAGATTCTTTACCTCGTGACCGTAAGTGCCAGCCATGCCGCAGCAGCCAACGCTCACGCTCTCGAGCTTCGCGCCAAAACGAGCAAAAATACCGGCCCACTGATTCGGTGTCGCCGGCAACGCCGTTACTTCGGTACAGTGGCCAAAGAGGTACCATGCTTCCCCTCCCGCGCCCTGCACTTCCCGTTCTTTCAGCGCAGTCTGGAGCCATTCGTGCACCAGCTGCACCTGAAAATCACCGCGTTCTTCGCCTAATGTCTGTTTATATTCATCGCGGTAGCACAGGACCAGCGCCGGATCGACGCCGACCATCGGCATACCCAGTTTCGCAATGCGGTTCAGGAACTCAGACGTTTTACTCGCCGTACGCGCAAAACGCTGCAGGAACCCTTTAATGTGCTGAGCCTTACCGTTCGGTGAGAACGGCAGCACCACAGGTTCAAAGCCTAGCTTATCTGCAAGCTTAATAAAATCAGCCACCACCTGAGCATCGTAATAGCTGGTGAACGGGTCCTGCACCACCAGCACGGTTTTGGCGCGCTGCTCATCTGAGTAATGCTCCAGCTCTTCCAGCGTGACGTTGGCTGAGCGGTGCCCGACCAACTGCTGCTGCAGCGTCGGCGTGGACAGCATAGGCAGGTCAACCATGCCGATGTGCCTGCGGGACAAACTCTGGACCCACGGCTGGCTCATAAAGAAGTTGAAGGTTTTTGGCGCGCGCGCCATCAGCGGCGCGTAGCTCTCCACGGAGGCCACAACGTGATCGCGCAGCGGGCGCAGATAGCGCGTGTGGTAAAGCTGCAGGAAGCGAGAGCGGAACTCCGGCACGTCGATTTTAATTGGGCATTGGGTCGAGCAGGCTTTACAGGCCAGGCAGCCGGACATCGCCTCTTTCACTTCGTGGGAAAAATCGTATTCGCCCTTGCTGGCGTGCCACGAGTTGCGGGTACGCTCGATAAGGCCTCGCAGGCTGGCGCGCTGCTCCGGCAGCTGTTTCTCAAGCTGCAGCGGGTCAACGCCTCGCTCGGCCAGCAGCCGCAGCCATTCACGGGTCAGCGTGGCTCGCCCTTTCGGGGAGTGGATACGGTTGCTGGAGATTTTCATCGACGGGCACATCGGGCTTTTCACGTCGAAGTTAAAGCACAGGCCATTGCCGTTGCACTCCATCGCGCCGCGCCAGGAGGTGCGTACCGCAATCGGGATTTGCCGGTCAAACGTCCCACGCTTAACGGCATCGACCTGCATCATCGGGTCGTCCACGCCGAGCGGTGGGCAAATCTTCCCGGGGTTCAGCCGGTTAGCCGGGTCAAACGCGGCTTTAATCCGGCGCAGTTCTTCATACAACGTTTCACCGAAGAAGGCCGGGCTGTACTCGGCGCGGAACCCTTTGCCATGTTCGCCCCACAGCAGACCGCCGTATTTTGCCGTCAGCGCCACCACGTCGTCGGAGATGCTTTTCATCAGCATTTCCTGCTGCGGATCGCACATATCCAGCGCAGGGCGAACGTGCAACACGCCTGCATCAACGTGACCAAACATCCCGTAGCTCAGGTTGTGGCTGTCCAGCAGAGCGCGGAATTCAACAATGTAGTCCGCCAGATGCTGCGGCGGCACGCAGGTGTCTTCGGCAAACGGAATCGGTTTAGCCTGGCCTTTGGCGTTCCCCAGCAGGCCAACGGCTTTTTTCCGCATGCCGTAGATTTTTTCGATACCGGCCAGCTCGTCACAAACCTGCCAGCCAATCACCCCACCCTCGCCTGCGGCTATTAGCGCATCGAGGCGAGCACATAGCTCAGTGACCTGGCCGTCGATCAGTGCCTGGTCGTCCCCGGCAAACTCAACGATGTTCAGCCCGAGCATCTCTTTGTTCGGCACGTCGGTGATCAATTCGCTGACCGAGTGCCAGACGATATCTTCCCGCGCCAGGTTCAGGACTTTGGAGTCGACGGTTTCCACCGACAGCGCCCGGGCATCCACCATAAAGGGCGCGTTACGCAGGGCTGAATCGAAGGAGTCATACTTGACGTTCACCAGCCGGCGCACCTTCGGCAAGCGGGTGATATCCAGCTTCGCCTCGGTGATAAAGGCCAGCGTCCCCTCGGAGCCGGTAAGAATGCGGGTTAAATCGAACTTGCTCAGATCGTCATTAAAGACGTGGCGCAGGTCATAGCCGGTAAGAAAGCGGTTTAGTTTGGGGAATTTATCGATAATCAGCTCACGCTGCTGGCGGCAGCGTTCAAGCACGGTACGGTAGATTTTACCGCTCGATGTCTCTTCGCGGCCCAGCTCTTCGGCAAGCCCGGTTGCCATCTGGTACGTGTCCAGAATTTCACCGTCCATCAGCACGGCGCGCACGCCCAGCACATGATCGGAGGTTTTACCGTACACCAGCGATCCCTGGCCGGAGGCATCGGTGTTGATCATCCCGCCCAGGGTGGCGCGGTTACTGGTCGACAATTCCGGGGCAAAGAAGTAGCCGTGCGGCTTCAGGAACTGATTGAGCTGGTCTTTAATCACGCCGGCTTCCACTCGCACCCAACCTTGTTCCGGGTTGATTTCAATGATGCGATGCATATAGCGGGACATGTCCACCACGATGCCGCCGTTCAGCGACTGCCCGTTGGTGCCGGTGCCGCCGCCGCGCGGGGTAAACACCAGGGATTTAAAGCGCTCTTCGGAGGCCACGCGGGTAATCAGCGTGACGTCGGCGGTCGAACGAGGGAAAAGCACCGCATCCGGTAGCAGTTGGTAAATACTGTTGTCGGTCGCCATGGTCAGGCGGTCTGCGTAGCTGGTGGCGGTATCGCCGGTAAAGCCCTGTTGCTCCAGTGATGCTAAATAGCTGAGCACCAGCTGAACGACGCCAGGTGCCTGAGAAATTTGTGGGATCATTGACGGGTCGACCCTGTGTTGCTTAGTAAGAGTTATCGTTTGCGTGTCTGTTTTGTTTTTATCATATTCCGTCGCGATTTGCGGCTGTTATTTCAGATAACGCGATGTGAAATGCACCTGTCAAAAATCGAGGAAATACATCATCATTAAATTATCGCCATGCGAATTTAGCGCGGGTGCATTTTATTGAGGTGATTCTTCCTATGATCAAAGTCAGTCAGCCAAAGGATCTGCTGCAGATCCTGCTGTCCGTGCTGTTTATTTCGGTGATGATTCTCGCCTGTCTGTGGATTGTCCGCCCGTTTGTTTTGGGCTTCGCCTGGGCCGGAACCATCGTCATTGCGACCTGGCCGCTGCTCATCAAATTGCAAAAGCTGCTGTGGGGCAAACGCTCCCTTGCGGTACTGGTGATGACGCTGCTCCTGCTGATGCTGTTTGTCATTCCGGTCGCGATGTTAGTGAACAGCCTGGTGGACAACAGCGGCCCGGTGATTAACTGGGCGACCAAAGGGCACATGGCGCTGCCCGCCTTCGAATGGCTGCACAGCATCCCGCTTATCGGCGATAAACTTTACAGCGGCTGGAACACGCTGGTGAGCAGCGGCGGCAGCGCGATTATGGAAAAAGTCCGGCCCTATATTGGCACCACGACCAGTTGGTTCCTTGGCCAGGCTGTACACATAGGTACCCTGCTGGTGCATCTCGGCCTGATGCTGCTGTTCAGCGTGCTGCTGTATGCCAAAGGTGAGACGCTGGGGAACGGCATTCGTCACTTCGCCTTCCGCCTCGCGGACAAACGCGGTGATGCCGCCGTACTGCTGGCCGGCCAGGCGATTCGCGCCGTAGCGCTGGGCGTGGTTGTCACCGCGCTAGCACAGGGCGTGCTGGGCGGGATTGGCCTGGCGGTGTCCGGCATTCCTTACGCCGCGCTGCTTACGGTGCTGATGGTGCTTAGCTGCCTGATTCAGCTTGGCCCGCTGGTGATTCTGGTGCCCGCCATTATCTGGCTGTACTGGAGCGGCGATACCACCTGGGGGACGGTGCTGCTGGTATGGAGCTGTGTCGTTGGCACCATGGATAACGTGATTCGCCCGGTGCTTATTCGCATGGGCGCGGACTTGCCGATGATTCTGATTCTTTCCGGTGTTATCGGCGGCTTGATTGCCTTCGGGATGATTGGCCTGTTTATCGGCCCGGTGCTGCTGGCGGTTTCTTATCGCCTGATTTCGGTCTGGATGCACGAGGCGCCTGCCCCGCAGGACGATCCACAAGAGGTGGTCGAACTGCTTGAGGAGCAGGAGACGCTGAATGTGAAGAAATAAATAAAGGTTTGGGAGGGGTTGGGGTGTTTTTTGGCCAACATCTCCTTTTGCCACTGTCTGGCGATGGTATTTATCAGCCCCAGGTTTTCCGTTCACCACAAGCTCAGTTCTCTATGCGACGACCGTAAACCGTGAACGTGTCAGGTGGCATTACGCCATGCCCCCTGACAACCCCCGGCGCCCGGCGAGCTCATCGCCGCTGAAGCGGTAAACCCACCGGCTATCACCCAAACATTCGGGGTCGTTCGCGATGCGTTCCCGACGATCGCTCTCTTTCGCTGTTCCCGACAGCTCAACCCCGCCTGAGTTGGGTCATAATCGGGGGCGATGAGAGCCGGGAACAAATCTCCCCTCACCCCAGCCCTCTCCCCAAAGGGGCGAGGGAGAAAACAAAATCCACGGGAAACATTGTTTATTCCCTCTCCCTTCCAGGGAGAGGGTTAGGGTGAGGGTAAAAGAAGCAGAGACGTTGTGGCTGAGAGCGTCGGGAACACATCTCAGCCGACCCAGGACTGGGAGATAAAACGGAGGTCTGCCGCTCACGCGGTCGATTTATTTCGCCGGGAGTCCGGGGTCTCGGGGGAGTGACGGTGACTCCCCCGAGCCGTTCACTCTCTCTGTGATGGCATATAAATTCGTACTTGAGGTGAACGGAGCCTAATCCAGCTAGCATAATGTGACCATGCGATAACTCGCTCCTAAAGCAGTGACTTAACGCAAATGGTTAATAAATCTAATCAATAACGCATTTTCCCTTCGCTATTCCGGCCATTGAAGCCCCCATTCCGGGCTATGCTGCCTCAAGTTATTTACCTTCTGTTAACGATTGAGACGAATCTGAGTGACGCCACTTAGTGAGATGCCTACTATTTTACTCACGGTTATGAATCAACACGTTGATTTATAAACATCGAAATCCCCTGAGTGAAACAACGAATTGCTGTGTGTAGTCTTTGCCCATCTTGATGATGGGCTTTTTTTTATTCTGATTTCGCAAAGTGATTGATAAGCGCCCCATGCAGAACCAACGGGGCAACGGTCAGGTGGCTCTGCCCTTCTACCAGCGTAAAATCGACCCGGGTCGGGGCGTTAGCTATCAGGGCATTAGCCATGTCGCGGTTCCCGTCTACCATCGCTCGCTGCCCACGATGTTTTAATAGCGTGGCGCGCTTCTCTTCCGACAGCCTGGCCTCCTGCGGCTGCAGCGACTGTTCATAACTCCCCACGGAGAGCGAGAGCTGAGCATTTCCCTTATCAGGCCGCCAGTTTTGCGCCATTCGCAGCAGATAACGGTCGTTCCACCACACCGATGGGCTTGAGGCGTAATAATGCTGGAAAGCGCCCGGCGAGGTCATAAACAGCCAGGTGGTGAACAGGCCGCCATAGGAGTGCCCAAAAAGCGCCTGCCGCTGCGGATTGATTCTCCACTGCTTTTCGACCCAGGGCCGGAGTTCAGCGTCAATAAACTGCCAGAATTTCTGCGCCTCTCCGGGTGCACCAGGCGGATAAGTGCCCCCTGCCGGATTCGGCTCCAGCACCACTTGTTCTACCGCAGGTCGATAATCCCGCTCCCGGCGGCTGTTTTCCGGGTAGTCAATCGCCACCACCACGCCCGGCGTCAACGGGCAACGCTCACAGGTCAGGCGCTGCATCAGCGACACCGCACCGGGGAAGACGGACTCACCGTCCAGAAGGTAAACCACCGGCCAGCCTTCTGACGGAGCTTCGCCTTCAGGCCAGGAAACCATAATTTTATACTCACCGTTTTCCGGCGAATGCAGACTGTGTACCAGCGTATTCGCCAGCGTGTAGGGCTTATCCTCAATGACCGCTGCCCCCGAGGGAGCAGCGAGTGCGATAAGCGCCATAAGCAGATAGCGCAAAAGTTCTCCTTACCAGCGATAGCTGACGGTGGCGGTTAAGGTGCGGCCAATGCCGTAGAAACAGGCTGAATCCGACGCGCAGGACGCCACGTATTTTGTGTCCGACAGATTATTGACGTTGAACTGCAGGGCGGCCCCTTTTAAATCAGGGCTCACTTCTCCCAGCTCGTAACGCAGCATGGCGTCATAGAGATCCACGGCCGCCACTTTAAAGGTATTTTTCGCATCGCCATAGCTGGTCCCGATGTAGCGAACCCCGACACCTGCCGTCAGGTTTTTCAGCAGGCCTTCAGGAATAGTGTAACTGCCCCACGCCGACGCCATATGTGTTGGAACACGCGCGGGCGTTTTTCCTTCGGTGCCCGCCACGGTGGTGCTCACGGTTTCCGCATCCGTCCAGGTGTAAGAGCCTATCAGGTTGAGGCTGTTAAACAGCGTGGAATGCACCTCCGCCTCAAGCCCTTTAGAACGGATTTCACCGGCGTTTTCAAACCAACCCAGCGCGCTGTTGTAGGTTCCAACGTTTGTCTGGCGGAGATCGAACAGCGCCAGCGTCATGAAGGTCTCTTTCAGCGGCTGATACTTCAGGCCCACTTCGGTCTGCTTGCCCAGGCTTGGATCGAACGGCGCAGCGCCTGGCGCGCGGTTGGTCTGCAGATTGGGTTCAAACGAGGTGCTGTAGCTGATATACGGCGACAGACCGAAATCAAAGGCGTAAAGCAGCCCCGTACGCCAGGTGAACTTGCTGTCATTCTGCTGCGTCGTTTTGCTTTTTAGCCTGTCCGTCGTGCGCACTTCGGCCCAATCATAACGCCCGGAAAGCAACAGTTGCCAGTTGTTCCAGCTGAGCTGATCCTGCAGGTACACGCCCGTCTGGTCGAGATTCTGCTGGTCGTCGTTCACCGCGCTGAAGGTGCTTTCGTCCACATTGAGGCCATATACCGGATTCGGCCAGTACAGATCGTATTTCCCCCCGGTACCGCGGCTGAGCTGCTGCCGGTCATGGTTAGACTTGTAATCCAGGCCGCCTAACAGCGTATGCCCCAGCGCGCCGGTATCAAACTGCGCCTCAAGCTGGTTATCCACGCCAAACTCATCGGTATCACGCGTTTCTCGCTGCGCACGGCGCGAAAGTAGCGTCTCGCTTTTAGAGGTGGAATACACGAGGTAACGGTACTTCTGTTTGATGCTGGCGTAACGGGCGTTCTGGCGGAAGGTGAAGATATCGTTGAAGCTGTGCTCGAACTCATAGCCCACCATCGTTTGCTCGCGCCACGACTGATCGTAACTGGGATCGCTAACGTTAAAGTCCAGCGGGATATACCCCGCCGTGGTTTCCGTCACCAGGCCTGCGGCAGGCAGGAAGTTACGATAGCCTGCCTTCGGGTCTTTCTGGTAGCTGGTCAGTAAAGTAAAACGAGTCTGCTCGTTGGGATACCAGGTCAGCGCCGGCGCAATCGCCAGGCGCTGCTCTTTGTAATCGGCCACCTGGCTGTGCTGCGTGCGTGCGATGCCGTTCAGGCGATAAAGTACCCGGTTATCGTCGCTTAGCGAGCCGCCAAAATCAAAAGCCCCCTCGGCCAGATGCTGGTTGCCTGAGCGGAACTGCACTTCATGTATCGCTTCCCTTGTCGGCCGCTTGCTGGTCATGCTGATAAGCCCGCCGGGGTTCACCTGGCCGAACAGCACGGATGCCGGGCCGCGCACCAGCTCCACGCGCTCAAGCAGCCACGGGTCAAACGTCCCAGTTTGGGAAGACGCCGTCGCACCATAGCTCAGTCCGTCAAGATATTTTGGGGCATAGCTGAAGCCGCGCACAAACACCTCATCGTTGCGGTTCGAACTGCCCCGATACTCCGTCAGCACCCCGGCCGAATAGCGCAAAGCCTGCGACACGGAGCTAACATCCTGCGCGTTCATTTGGTCGCGGGTAATCACCGAAACCGACTGCGGCGTTTTGAGCAAATCAGCCGCGGTTTTCGTTGCAGACAGCGTTTTGGTAGCCACCATCCCCTTCAGCGGCGCAGAAGGATCCTCGCTAACGGAGCCGGTAACAACCAGAGTTTCCTCGCTGCCCTGCCGCTCCTGCGCCTGAACGCCGTTTCCCATCCCCAGGGCACTGAATCCCATCAGCCAAAGGCCGCAGGTTACCTTATTATTTTTAAAGTGCATGACCGTAACATCCCATGTGATTAGGTGAATTAAGTTCGCCTTTCTCTCCTGTTACGTTTTGTCGTAAAACGCAACGACTCGCAATGTTATTGCAAATCAATCTCATTTGCATTAGCGTGTATGCACTTTTTTATCAGGAATGATAAACACGATGAGAGCCGCGTGGAGCGCATTAATGTTGGGGCTTTGTTCAGCGTCGGCGGTGGCCGCGACCTGTACTTTTACCGGCAGCCAGGGTGAGCAGGATGGGAAGTTCGACGCCAGCGGCGAAATCTGCTTTGGCCTTCCGGCGCTGGGTGAAAATTACGCCAACGTCCGGTTGAGCGGCGTAACCGACGCCAGCCTGGTGGACAGCAAAGGCAGGCTCTGGCGTTCGCTGGTGGAAAATGGGCCGGTGGATGGCCAGCACAATCCGCTTTTTGCCCTGCCCGTCGGCCAGCCTTCTACGCTGGTGCTTCGCGGTGAACCCGGCAGGCGCTGGCTGTTTCGCTGGCAGATCCGTGAAACCGTGCCGCTCAAGCGTAACGACGAACAATCCCCGGAAAGCCCGACACTGCTGGCGCTTGAGCAGGCTCTGAACCACGGCGCAAGTACGGAAGCCTTCTGGCAGGAAAGGCGCGAGCAGGGCACGCCGCTGGTCGAGCCCATCGATGCCAGCCGCAAACGCGTGACGTTCCTGTGGCGAGGCGCGCAGGGCAACGTGTTTGTGCTCGGGTCACCGGCCGGTGACCATGACCCGATGTTCCGCCTCGGGCAGTCCGACGTCTGGTACCGCAGCTATGTGGTGCCGGCTGATACGCTTATGCAGTACAAACTTGCCCCCGACGTTCCTCTTGTGGAAGGCACCGCGCGCGAGCAGCGCCGGGCGATTTTGGTATCGGCTCAGACCGACCCGCTTAACCCGCAATTCAGCCCCTCAGGCAAAGGCGACCGCTGGAATCGTTTCTCACTTTTAGACCTGACCACCCACCGCTATTTTACCCCGCAGGCAACCGCCGAGCCGATTCGGCAGGGCTCCCTGGTTCGCTATCAGGTAGAAAGCAAAAAGCTGGCCAACCGTCGGGAAGTCACCGTCTACCGGCCACGCGGCGGGCAGCCGGCCCGCTGGACGCTAATGTTGTTCGATGGCCGTATGTATCAGGACCGTTATCATCTCGCCAATGTGCTGGACGGCCTGATAGCCCGTCATGCCCTGCCGCCGGTTAACGCCGTGTTTATCGACAGCCTCGACGGCGAGCGACGTGAAAAAGAGCTGCCGCCCAATCCCGATTTCGCCGATTTTATGGCCGAAGAGCTGGTGCCGTGGCTGCGCCGCCAGGGCATCACCACCCCGGCACAAAAAACCATCGTGGCAGGCTCCAGCTACGGCGGCCTGGCTTCAGCCTGGGTGGCGCTTCGCCATCCCGAAGCGTTTGGCAACGTGCTGAGTTTGTCCGGCTCTTACTGGTGGGCACCCGAGGGCGAAGCGCCCGGCTGGTTAACCCGGCAGTACCAGGCATCCCCGCGCCTGCCGGTGCGTTTTTGGCTGCAGGCGGGACGCTTTGAAAGCAAAGGCGCAGACGGCGGTATTTACCGTAATACGCAACAGCTTGAAGCCGCGCTGCGTGAAAAGGGCTACGAGGTGAGCTTTAATCCCTGGTCGAGCGGGCATGATTACGCCGCCTGGTGCGAGGCCATTATTACCGGTATGAAGGAATTGATTAAGCGGGGATAAGTGTCGGCCCGGTGACCGCTTAACGCAGGCCGCCGGGCCGGATCCCCTCTCTTTGTGGAAGAGAAGGGTCAAACGTTACTTCTTCAGTTCAGCAAGGCTGAGCCAGGTTTGCACCACGGTGTCCGGGTTCAGGGACAGGCTGTCAATCCCCTCTTCCATCAGCCAGGCGGCAAAGTCTTCGTGATCGGACGGCCCCTGCCCACAGATCCCGACGTATTTACCCTGTTTCTTCGCCGCTTTAATCGCCATCGACAGCAGCGCTTTCACCGCGTCGTTACGCTCGTCAAACAGTTCAGACACCACACCAGAGTCACGATCCAGGCCCAGCGCAAGCTGCGTCATGTCGTTCGAGCCAATGGAGAAGCCGTCAAAGTATTGCAGGAACTCGTCCGCCAGCAGGGCGTTGGACGGGATCTCGCACATCATGATGATCTTCAGCCCGTTCTCACCGCGCTTCAGGCCCTGACGTTCCAGCTCCTCAACCACCGCTTTTGCCTGGGCAACGGTACGCACAAACGGCACCATCACTTCGACGTTGGTCAGGCCCATTTCATTACGCACGCGCTTCATGGCCGCGCATTCCAGCGCGAAGCAGTCGCGGAAGCTGTCTGCCACGTAGCGACCTGCCCCACGGAAGCCCAGCATTGGGTTCTCTTCTTCCGGCTCATAACGCTCGCCGCCCACCAGGTTGGCGTATTCGTTAGATTTGAAGTCAGACAGACGCACAATCACGCGCTTCGGCCAGAACGCCGCGCCTAAAGTCGCGATCCCTTCGGTCAGGCGACCCACGTAAAACTCAACCGGATCGTCATAGCCTTTCATCATCGTGCGGATTTCCGCCTGCAGCGCGGGCTCCTGCTTGTCGAACTCCAGCAGCGCGCGCGGGTGCACGCCAATCATGCGGTTGATGATAAATTCCAGACGCGCCAGGCCAACGCCTTCGTTCGGCAGGCAGGCGAAGTCAAACGCACGATCCGGGTTGCCAACGTTCATCATGATCTTCAGCGGCAGATCCGGCATGGCATCAACCGTGGAGCTTTTCACGGTGAAGTCGAGGATCTCCGCGTAAACGTAGCCGGTGTCGCCTTCGGCGCAGGAAACGGTCACGTTCTGGCCGTCTTTCATGCGCTCGGTGGCATCGCCACAGCCCACAACGGCTGGAATACCAAGCTCACGTGCGATGATGGCCGCGTGGCAGGTACGCCCGCCGCGGTTGGTGACAATCGCCGCCGCTTTTTTCATGATCGGTTCCCAGTCCGGGTCGGTCATGTCGGTGACCAGCACGTCGCCCGGCTGGATGCGGTTCATTTCGCTGATGTCGTGGATCACTTTTACCGGACCCGCGCCGATGCGGTGACCAATCGCGCGGCCTTCCGCCACGATCTGCCCCTGCGCGTGCAGCTGGTAGCGTTCCATCACCTGGCCCTGAGAACGCACGGTTTCCGGACGAGCCTGAACGATGAACAGCTTGCCGGTATGGCCGTCTTTAGCCCACTCGATGTCCATCGGGCGGCCATAATGTTTTTCGATTTGTACCGCCTGCTTAGCCAGTTCCTGAATCTCTTCCTGGGTAATACAGAAGCGGTCGCGATCGGCTTCCGGCACGTCTTCAATCCGCACCTGCTTGCCGTGTTCCTGCGTTGGAGCGTAGACCATGCGAATTTTTTTCGAACCCATGGTGCGGCGAACGATGGCCGGATTACCCGCCTCAAGCGTTGGCTTGTGCACGTAGAATTCATCCGGGTTTACGGCGCCCTGCACAACCATTTCACCCAAGCCCCACGCGGCGGTAATAAACACCACCTGATCGAAACCGGATTCGGTATCAATGGAGAACATCACCCCGGAAGAAGCGAGGTCGGAACGCACCATACGCTGAACGCCAGCGGAGAGCGCCACGCCGCGGTGGTCGTAGCCCTGATGCACGCGGTAGGAGATTGCACGGTCGTTAAACAGCGAGGCAAAAACGTGTTTCACCGCCACCAGCACGGCATCATAGCCCTGCACGTTGAGGAAAGTTTCTTGTTGCCCGGCAAAGGAAGCGTCCGGCATGTCTTCCGCAGTGGCCGAAGAACGCACCGCAAAAGAGGCCTCGGCATCATCGGAGGAGAGCGTTTGGTACGCTTCACGAATGGCATGCTCCAGCTCAGGCTGGAAAGGCGTGTCAATAATCCACTGGCGAATCTGCGCCCCGGCTTTTGCCAGTTCGCTCACATCGTCAATGTCGGTTTTATCCAGCAGCTCGTAGATACGCTGGTTCACGCCGCTCTGGTCGAGAAACAGGTTAAACGCCTCGGCGGTGGTCGCAAAACCGTTCGGGACGGAAACGCCCATACCCGAAAGATTGGTAATCATTTCACCCAGGGAGGCATTTTTGCCTCCGACCCTGTCTACATCATTCATGCCAAGTTGGTTATACCAAAGCACCAGCGGTGACGAGCCGTTATTGGACATCGAAACAATCCTTTTTTAAATGAATGGGTACAAGAAACACCAGACTTCGTATTTAGCTTTGCATATTCTTAGGGGGGAATGAAACCAGTGAATCGTTCAAGCAAAATAAAATATGAGATTTTCGGATAGATCCGCTCATTTCATAAACCATTGATTATCATATAATCCTTACATTTTAGATGGATATAGTATTGATTTGAATATATTTGAGATGGTTTATTAAATTTAAAAACGCTATTTCACTTTTTAAATTAAGATTAGCGCTACTCGGAATCCCTTGTTTTACTTTATGCTTTAGGGAAACAGGTTCCCCGCTCAGGAATAAAAATGGATAATTTAGTCGATCGTCAGGTATTTTGTATTTCCGATGGCACCGCGATTACCGCAGAGGTACTTGGTCACGCGGTCATGTCACAATTCCCGGTATCTATCAACAGTATTACGCTGCCGTTTGTTGAAAATGAAAGCCGCGCAAAAGCGGTGAAAGAACAGATTGACGCTATTTACCAACAAACCGGTGTGCGTCCACTGGTGTTTTATTCCATCGTGCTGCCCAATATCCGCGACATCATTATGCAGAGCGAAGGTTTCTGTCAGGACATCGTGCAAACGCTGGTTGCGCCGCTGCAGCAGGAGCTAAAACTCGACCCGACTCCCGTCGCCCACCGAACGCACGGCCTTAACCCCGGCAACCTGACGAAATACGACGCCCGTATTGCCGCCATTGATTACACGCTGGCGCACGACGACGGGATTTCGATGCGCAATCTCGATCAGGCGCAGGTCATTTTGCTGGGCGTATCCCGCTGTGGAAAAACGCCGACCAGCCTGTACCTCGCGATGCAGTTTGGCATTCGCGCCGCGAACTACCCTTTTATTGCCGATGACATGGACAACATTCAGCTCCCGGCCGTGCTTAAACCGCTGCAGCACAAGCTTTTTGGTCTGACCATTAACCCTGAACGCCTGGCCGCCATTCGTGAAGAACGGCGTGAAAACAGCCGCTATGCCTCTCTCCGCCAGTGCCGTCTGGAGGTCGCCGAAGTGGAAGCTCTGTTCCGTAAAAACCAGATCCGCTACCTCAACAGCACCAACTATTCTGTTGAAGAGATGGCGACCAAAATTCTCGACATTATGGGGCTGAATCGCCGCATGTACTAAGAAACTAGTACAAAAGATCGAGCGTGTATGCTAGGGTGTACAGACTGCGGTGGGGCAATCCTTTCGCCAAAGTCGGTCGAATGTTGAAATCGGTCAGCTTTGGTTTATTGTGATCCCCATCACTTCCCGGTAAATCTGCCGCAGAGAAGACAAAATTTCTGAGACACCCAATGAACAAAACAGATGAATTGCGAACCGCGCGCATCGACAGCCTGGTGACACCGGCTGAGCTAACCGAGCGCTTCCCGGTTTCCGCCGAGGTTGCCCAGCACGTCACCGCCGCCCGCCGCCGGATCGAAAAGATCCTCACCGATGAAGATAAGCGCCTGCTGGTTATCGTCGGCCCCTGCTCGATCCACGATCTTGACGCCGCGATGGACTATGCTCGCCGCCTCAAAACGCTGCGTGAAAAATATCAGGATCGTCTTGAGATCGTGATGCGTACCTACTTCGAAAAACCCCGCACCGTCGTCGGCTGGAAAGGGTTAATTTCCGATCCTGACCTGAACGGCAGCTACCGCATTAATTACGGCCTGGAACAGGCCCGACGCCTGCTGCTGCAGGTCAACGAGCTGGGTGTCCCTACCGCAACCGAATTTCTGGATATGGTGACCGGGCAGTATATCGCCGACCTGATTAGCTGGGGCGCCATTGGCGCGCGCACGACCGAAAGCCAGATCCACCGTGAAATGGCGTCCGCACTCTCCTGCCCGGTTGGCTTTAAGAATGGTACAGATGGCAATACCCGCATTGCGGTGGATGCCATCCGCGCCGCGCGTGCCAGCCATATGTTCCTCTCCCCGGATAAACAGGGGCAGATGACGATTTACCAGACCAGCGGCAACCCTTACGGCCATATTATTATGCGCGGCGGCAAACAGCCGAATTATCACGCAGAAGACATTGCCGCCGCCTGCGACACGCTGAGCGCGTTTGACTTGCCTGAACATCTGGTGATTGATTTCAGCCACGGCAACTGCCAGAAGCAGCACCGCCGTCAGTTGGATGTTTGCGAAGATGTTTGCACGCAAATCCGCAACGGCTCGCGGGCGATTGCCGGGATCATGGCGGAAAGCTTCCTGAAAGAAGGCACGCAGCAAATCGTTGCTGGCCAGCCCCTGACTTACGGGCAGTCGATCACCGATCCTTGCCTTAACTGGGAAGATACGGAAGCGCTGGTCGCGATGCTGGCGCAGGCCACTGACCGACGCTTCTGATAGTCTCTACCGGCGGGAACTTGATAACCCGCCGGATATCATAGCATTACGCCTCGCGACAACTCGCCCGCAAAGAAATTCCCTGATTCACACAATTCTTACAAATAATGCTTGCTGCTGATTCGGCTTTTTCTGATAATGATTCTCATTGTTACACTGATTGTCATTTGTAAACAGAGTGAAGCGTATGGATAAACCATTCACCCCCGCCCGCCCACAGCCCGTGACAGAACCTCGCCAGGTTGACAGCAAAACGCTGCTCGGTGCCGATGGCCGCGTTGTTATCGTCCATGAAGGACAGCAATATCTGTTACGCCAGACTCAGGCCGGGAAGCTGATCCTGACCAAATAAATTAAACAAACCGTTCCCCACACCCAAACGGGGAAATTAGCCAGCCACCCAGGTCATACCCAGGCAGCCAGCGCTTTCGATATTCCTTAGGAGAGTTGCGCTATGCCTTGCACCAACACAGCAGGTTTTCGTCTGTCTGTACTCACGTTAGCCGTATTTACCGCCCTGCCCGCTTTCGCAAAAGACGATCAAATGACCGTGGTTGCCACCGGTAACCAACGCAGCACTTTCGAAGCCCCAATGATGGTGAGCGTTATCGATGCGAATTCGCCAGAGAGCCAGACGTCCACGTCCGCCGCAGACATGCTGCGCAAAGTTCCGGGGATCACCATCGACGGCACCGGGCGCACCAACGGCCAGGACATCAACATGCGCGGTTACGACCGCCGTGGCGTACTTACCCTGGTAGACGGCATTCGTCAGGGCACCGACACCGGCCACCTGAACAGTACGTTCCTCGATCCCGCGCTGATTAAGCGTATTGAAGTGGTACGTGGTCCGGCGGCTCTGCTGTACGGCAGCGGCGCGCTGGGCGGTGTTATTTCCTATGAAACCGCAGACGCCGCCGATCTGCTATTTGACGGGCAAAACAGCGGCTTCCGCGTCTTCGGCACCGGCGGTACCGGCGACCACAGCATCGGCATGGGCGCCAGTGCCTTTGGCCGTACCGATAACCTGGACGGCGTCGTCGCCTGGTCCAGCCGCGATCGCGGTAACCTGCGCCAGAGCAACGGTGAAACCGCGCCTAATGACGAAAACATCGGCAACCTGCTGACCAAAGGCACCTGGTATATCGATTCGGCTCAGTCGCTGTCCGGCTCCCTGCGCTACTACAATAACAACGCGCAGGAACCGAAAAACCCGCAGACGCCGGATGCCTCAGCCTCCAGCAACCCGATGACCAATCGCTCCACCATTCAGCGCGACGCGCAGCTGAAATACCACCTCAATCCGCAGGATAACGACTGGCTGAACGCGACCGCGACGGCCTACTGGTCCGAAGCTCGTATCAACGCCGAAACCCCTAATCAGGGGGGTGAATTCCGTAAACAGACGACCAAAGGCGGTAAGCTCGAAAACCGCAGCCGTCTGTTTAGCGACAGCTTCGCGGCTAACCTGCTGACCTACGGCAGCGAATATTATCGTCAGGAGCAGGCTCCTGGTGGCCTGACGACCGGTTTCCCACAGGCGAAAATCAACTTTGGTTCCGGCTGGCTGCAGGATGAAATCACCCTGCGCGACCTGCCGATTTCTATCCTGGCCGGGACGCGTTATGACAACTACAGCGGCAGCAGCCAGGGTTATAAAGACGTGGATGCCGACAAGTGGTCATCACGCGGGGCGGTTTCTGTCACCCCAACCGACTGGCTGATGCTGTTTGGTTCCTATGCGCAGGCGTTCCGTGCGCCGACCATGGGCGAGATGTACAACGACTCCAAGCACTTCTCTATCGGCACTCGCTACACCAACTATTGGGTACCAAACCCGAACCTGCGCCCGGAAACCAACGAAACGCAGGAATACGGCTTCGGTCTGCGCTTCGACAATCTGGCAATGGCTAACGACGGCCTGGAATTCAAAGCCAGCTACTTCGACACCAAAGCGAAAGATTACATCTCTACCACCGTGGACTTCGCCAAAGCGACCACCATGTCCTACAACGTGCCAAAAGCAAAAATTTGGGGCTGGGACGTCAACGCGAAGTACACCGCCGATCTGTTCAGCCTGGATACCGCCTATAACCGTACCCGCGGTAAAGATGAAGATACCGGCGAGTACATCTCCAGCCTGAACCCGGACACCGTCACCACCACCCTGGACATCCCTGTGTCACACAGCGGCTTCTCCGTGGGCTGGGTCGGCACCTTCGCCGAGCGTTCCACCCATATCAGCAGCTCCTATGCACAGCAGCCGGGCTACGCGGTCAGCGATTTTTATGTCAGCTACAAAGGGCAGCAGCAGCTGCGCGGTTTAACCACCACGCTGGTGTTTGGCAACGCCTTCGATAAAGAGTACTGGTCACCGCAGGGTCTCCCGCAGGATGGCCGTAACGGTAAAATTTTCGTGAGCTATCAATGGTAAAGGAGTTATTCATGAGTCAGCGTTACGACAGCTGGATCCAGCTTAAGCAAGAACACCCGAAAAAATATGCCCGGGATATCGCCAAACTGATGCACATCAGCGAGGCGGAACTGACCCATGCCCGCGTCGGGCACGACGCATGGCGCCTGAATGGCGATGTGAAAGAGATCTTCGCCGCGCTGGAAGCCGTGGGGGAAACAAAGTGCATCTGCCGCAACGAATATGCCGTTCACGAGCAGGTAGGCCGCTTTGAGAACCAGCACCTTAACGGCCACGCCGGGCTGGTACTGAATCCTCGTGCGCTGGATCTGCGTTTGTTCCTGAACCAGTGGGCGAGCGTGTTCCACGTCAGGGAAGAGACCGCTCGCGGCGAACGCCAGAGCATTCAATTCTTTGACCATCAGGGTGATGCGCTGCTGAAGGTATACACCACCGACAACACCGATGTTGAAGCCTGGAGCCAGGTGCTGACCCGTTTCATCCACACCGACAATCCGCCGCTGGCGATCAAAGCCGTTGAAGAAGCGGTAATGACGCCTACGGTCGAGGCCGACAAAGTGGACGCAGAATGGCGCGCGATGACCGATGTACACCAGTTCTTCCAGCTGCTTAAACGCCATCAGCTGACTCGCCAGCAGGCTTTCCGCCTGGTGAAAGACGATCTGGCCTGTCGCGTAGATAACGAAGCGCTGTCCCAACTTTTTTTTTT
>NZ_VWWU01000003.1:0-1002010 GCF_011752835.1 Enterobacter sp. Ap-1006
GATTTTCGTCGGCAACCGCGGCTGCGTACAGATCTTCACCGGTGAAATCCGCAAAGTGGTCCCGATGGAAAACTGGGTCAACGTGTTCAACCCGGAATTCACCCTGCACCTGATGGGCGACACCATCGCCGAAAGCTGGGTAACCAGCAAACCAACCGCCGACGGCCACGTGACCAGCCTCGAGCTGTTTGCCGCCGACGGCACGCAAATTGCCCAGCTGTACGGCCAGCGTACTGAAGGCCAGCCGGAGCAGGAGCAGTGGCGTCTGCAAATTGAAGCCCTGATCGGCAAAGGGTTAGCGGCATGAAACGTCTGCTGCTCGCTATCCTCGCCCTGCCATTGATGGCAGGTGCGGCCGAGCGCGTGGTAACCATCGGTGGCGACGTCACCGAGATTGCCTGGGCTCTGGGTGCGGGTCAGGATGTGGTGGCTCGTGATAGCACGAGCCTTCATCCCGATGCCGTGAAAAAACTGCCGGATGTGGGCTACCTGCGCCAGCTTAATGCCGAGGGTATTCTAGCCATGCGCCCGACGCTGGTACTGGCCAGCGCTCAGGCTCAGCCATCCATGGCGCTGAAGCAGGTTGAGGCCAGCAAAGTGAAGGTGGTTACCGTTCCGGCGGAAAATAACCTCGAGAGCATTGATGTCAAAGTGGCTGCCGTGGCTAACGCGCTGGGTAAAACAGCCGAAGGCGACAAGCTGCGCAAAACGCTTCACGACCAGCTAGCGGCGATCCCGGCCAAACCGCTGGGCAAAAAAGTGCTGTTCATTATGAGCCACGGCGGCATGACCGCCATGGCTGCCGGGCAGGAAACCGCCGCGGATGCCGCGATTCACGCCGCCGGACTGGACAATGCCATGCAGGGCTTCAAGCGCTACCAGCCGCTGTCTCAGGAAGGCGTGATCGCCAGCAAACCTGACCTGATCCTGGTCACCACCGATGGGGTGAAAACCCTCGGCGGAGAAGCCAAAGTCTGGGCATTGCCAGGACTTGCGCAAACGCCAGCCGGGAAAAATAAACAGCTGATGGTCGTCGATGACATGGCGCTGCTCGGCTTTGGCATTGATACCCCGCAGACGATCCTCGCCCTGCGCAAAAAAGCGGAGCAACTGCCGTGATACGCCGACCTTTGCCTCACCATGCTCTGTGTTTGATGGGGCTGGTTTTGCTGGCAATGGCGCTTATTGCCGCTAACCTCGGCGCCATGCGGCTGTCCGTGGCCGTGCTGTGGCAGGCGCATGACGACACGTTGCGCGACATCTGGCTCAACATCCGTCTGCCGCGGGTGCTGCTGGCGGCGCTGATCGGCGGCGCGCTGGCGCTGTCGGGCTGTGTGATGCAGGGGTTGTTCCGTAACCCGCTTGCCGATCCGGGTCTGCTTGGGATCAGCAGCGGGGCCGCGCTGGCAGTGGGTCTGTCGATTGTTATGCCGCTGGCTCTGCCGGCGGTTTTGGCGCTTTATGCCCCTATGCTGGCAGCGTTTGTAGGCAGCCTGGCGGTGACGCTGGCGATTTTCCTGCTTAGCCGGAAAGGCACCAACAGTTTATCACGCCTGCTGCTGGTGGGCATCGCCATCAATGCACTGTGCGGCGCGGCGGTTGGCGTGCTGTCGTGGATAAGCAACGACACTCAGCTGCGCCAGCTTTCTCTCTGGGGCATGGGGAGCCTGGGCCAGGCGCAATGGTCCACGCTGCTCGCCACCGCGTCGCTTATTCTTCCTGCAAGCCTGGGCATCTGGCTGCTTTCAAAGCGCCTGAACCTGCTCCAGCTTGGCGATGAAGAGGCGCATTATCTGGGCGTGGATGTCAAAACGACCCAGCGGCATTTGCTGATCCTGAGCGCCTTGTTGGTTGCCGCCGCGGTGGCCATCAGCGGCGTTATTGGCTTCGTTGGCCTGGTGGTTCCGCATCTGGTGCGCATGTGGCTTGGGTCCGATCATCGCTGGCTGGTGCCCGGCTCCGTGCTGGCCGGTGCCATGCTGCTGTTGGTAGCCGATACGCTGGCGAGAACGATTGTCGCGCCAGCAGAAATGCCTGTAGGCCTGTTGACCAGCCTGATAGGCGGCCCCTGGTTCCTGGCGATGATCTTTCGCAGCAAGGAGAGCGCGAGATGAATGAAGTTTTGTCCACGCACGATATTTCGCTGAAGCTGGGCCACCGTTATCTGATTGATAACGTCAATGTCAGCCTGAAGCCGGGTGAAGTTGTGGCGCTGATTGGCCCAAACGGCGCGGGCAAATCCACGCTGTTGCGGCTGTTAACCGGGTTTCAACAGCCTGACAGCGGGCACGTTGCGCTGGCAGGCCAGGATTTGAATCAGTGGTCCAACGAAGCGCTGTCCCGCAAACGCGCGGTGATGCGCCAGCAAAGCAGCATGGCGTTTAGCTGGACGGTAGAAGACGTGATCGCTATGGGCCGTGCGCCGTGGCCGCAGGCGTCAACGGCCGGCGTCGTGGCGGAAGTCATGGCGCTGACCGGGTGCGACTCTCTGAGCGGCAGAGATTTTTGTCGTCTGTCAGGCGGCGAGCAACAGCGGGTGCAGCTTGCCCGGGCGCTGGCTCAGCTTTGGTGCGACGGGCAGCCTCACGGCTGGCTGTTCCTGGACGAGCCTACGTCGGCGCTGGATCTCTACCACCAGCAGCATGTGCTGCGCCTGCTGCGTCGCCTGGCGCAAATGGGGACGTTATCGGTCTGCGTTGTGCTGCACGATTTAAATCTGGCGGCACTCTGGGCCGACCGTATCGTGCTGTTACATAAAGGCAGGCTGGTGGCAGACGGAACGCCTGATGAAGTGCTGGAAGAGCAAACGTTGCAGCGCTGGTATCAGGCCGATCTTCGGGTGTTCCGACATCCGGAACACCCGGTTCCTCAGGTAGGCCTGCGCCAGTGATCAGCTTGAACAGCTGACTTCCAGCCGTTTTCCCCAGTCAGGTGGGCGCTGCGTCATATCGTCCTCACGATCGGAGAACGGCTGGAGCAGCGCCTCGTGGAGTTTAGCCAGTTCACGAGTCTCGCCCTTTTCGGCAGCTTCGATTGCCCGCTGCGCCAGCCAGTTGCGTAAGACCAGCGCCGGGTTCACCGCCTGCATTTTCTGCTGGCGTTCGGCATCACTCACCTGCTCCGCCTGAAGCCGCTCACGATAGCGCCCAAACCAGGCATCAAAACTTGCCCTGTCGATAAATTCATCCCGCAGCGGCGAAGCCGCGCTGAGCTGCTCCGTCACGCTCAGCATACGGAAGGTACGCGTGTAATCGCTGCCTTCTTTGCTCATCAGGGCGAAGAGCTCACTCAGGATTAGGTTATCGGCCTGCTGTTCGGTGAAAAGCCCCAGTTTGGCGCGCATACGCTGGCCAAAAGCACGCATAATTGCCGGCTGGTAGCCATCCAGAATCGCGTTCAGCTTCTCGGCCGTAATAAACGGCGACAGCGTCTGCGCCAGGCGCTGCAGGTTCCACAGCCCTACCGCTGGCTGGTTGTCGAAGGCATACCGGCCCTGGTAGTCGGAATGGTTACAGATAAATTCAGGCTGATAGTCGTCGAGGAAGCCATACGGGCCGTAGTCCATGGTCAGGCCAAGAATCGACATGTTGTCGGTGTTCATTACCCCGTGGGCAAAGCCCACCGTTTGCCAGCTGGCAATGAGCGCGGCGGTACGCGCCACCACGTCGGTAAACCACAGCTCATAGCGTTCTTCAAGCCCCTGCAAATGCGGCCAGTGGTGACGAATGGCGTAATCGGCAAGCTGCTGAACTTTTTCCGGCTCGCGGCGATAGTAGAAATGCTCAAAATGCCCAAAACGCAGATGGCTTTCGGACACCCTCAGCAGCATTGCCCCCTGCTCAACCGTTTCACGCTGTACCGGCGTATCGCTGGTGACTATAGTTAACGCTCGCGTCGTCGGAATGCCTAAAGCATGCATGGCTTCGCTGGCGAGAAATTCGCGAACAGTGGAACGCAGCACGGCCCGGCCATCGCCCATGCGAGAGTACGGCGTCAAGCCAGCGCCTTTGAGATGCCAGTCAACCTTGCGCCCGTCCGCCAGCTGCTGCTCTCCCAGTAAAATACCGCGCCCGTCCCCCAGTTGCCCTGCCCAGACGCCGAACTGGTGCCCGCTATAAACCTGGGCGAGCGGCTGCATGCCGGGCAGCAGCGTTTCGCCACTCCAGATCCCCTGCTGTGGTGCAGCAAAAAACGAGGCGTTAATCCCCAGATCGTCTGCCAGCGGTTGGCTGTGATAAAGCAGCCGGGCGTTTTTCAGCGGCGTGGGGGTTAATTCGCTGTAGAACCCCGGCAGCTCATCGTGCCAGGTATTCAGAAAAGCTAAAGTATTGGTCATGGTTCCTCCGCCCGACAGTGTAGCCCCAGTAATGCATTTTAAACACAGTCGAGCAGCAGGGGCTTTAGTGAACCAGACCTTCATGAGGGGGGAAAAGTGAGGCCAGTTCTTCCGGCGGCACCAGCGGCCAGAGTTTGCCCTGCATCGCGGCAAAGCCTAAACCCTGCACTTTACGCCGCGCGCTGGCGGTATCTATCCCGGCAATCAACAAAGCCTGACAAAACGGCGAAACCTGCCCAAGAATGGCAAGCATAAAGGGCGAGAAAGTGCGGCCCGGAAGCTGTTTCTGAACAAAAAATCGGTCCATGATCACATGCCGGAACAGACCATCAAAAATAGATTTTGTGGTGGCATTGCCTGCACCAAAGTCAGCCAAACCGAGTGGGAAACGTTCAGCCAGCCAGGCCAGTCTTAAATTCGTTTTGCCGCTATTTAAATCAGGAAAGCTTTCGCTAATCATTAATTCAATAAACGGCAAAGCCTTTAGCCGGATATATAAATCCTGGTTGTTAATTAGCGCGTCAACAATAGTTTCATTAATATGAACCCAGACAACAAGGTACCGGGTGATAAAGAAATGCTGATGTTCTTCTATTTGCGTTAATTTTTCTCTAAACAGTTCGAGATGCTGTTCAGGCGCAAGATGAGGAATTAACAATTCGGTTGGAATACGAACCGGCGCGTCGGCACCCACGAAGTTAGCAACGATTTCGACGCCCAAAATGCTATCGTCCGGCCTGACGGCGGGGCGATAGTAGAGGTGAGAACAATAAACACTATCAAGTGAAACAATCATTTTGCCAGCCCTGTGGATTTCTGGTTGGACGGCAGAGAGATACAGCGCCAATCCGAAAATAGTCGGATAGCTGCTATCGCTGTGAATTTCACACTCATCCCTGAAACGGTTAAGCTTTATGTTTTAATAACTTTTAGCTTATCCTGGATATCCGTACATAGCCAGTTTTTAACGTAAATTCCGAACGGAATCACGAGCAATGATGCAAGGTAAAAAAGATTCATTCTCACAATGCTCATTCAGTAATTTACGCGTGGCAAAGCGGGCCATGTCGCCTATTGGGAAATAAACGCTGGTTAACGCCGGGCGGACAAATGCCGCACGATCGCCACTGTCATAACAAATAAGGGATATATCCAGAGGAATGCGTAAGCCCCGCTCGGTAATGGCCAGCATCGCCCCGACGGCCATCTCTTCGTTACAGCAATAAAGGGCGCTGATTTTATATTCATCCAGCAAGGCCGAGGTTTGCCGATAGCCGCTGGGCATATCGTACTCGCCTTCCACCACCGCCACCGGGGTAATGCCCTGCTCTTCCATGGCATCGAGAAAGCCCTGGCGTCGTAAGAGGCTGGAGGCGCGCTGGGTCGGGCCATGCAGGCAGGCGATTGCCAGGTGGCCGGCATCCAGCAAATAGCGGGTGGCCATGTGGCTGGCAAGACGATGATCGAAGACCACGCAGCGCGGGCTTAATGCGGGCACGTCTCTATCGAGGATGATAAATCGGTTACCTCGTTCCGCCAGTTGAAGCAGCGTTTCGTCCGCGATGGCACGGACATGGAGAATCAAGCCATCACAGCGCAGATTGTAGAGTCGCTGAATGGCATTGCGCTCGTTCTCTTCTACGCCACGCCCCTGCGTCACCAGCAGTTGCTTGCCGTGGGATTCAGCTTCACTTTGCACCGTATCCATCAGCGTCCCGAAGAAACCCCCGGTGTATGACGTGGTTACCAGACCAATGGAATGGCTCTGGCTGGACGCCAGCGCTCTGGCTGCAGGATTGGGGGAATAGCCCAGTTCAGCAATCGCGGCCTCCACTTTAACGCGGGTTTGCGATTTAACCTTAGTGTCGCCATTCACCACGCGGGATACGGTGGCGCGGGAGACGCCGGCGTGGGCAGCAACATCTTCGAGGGTGACCATGACACAATCCTTAGCGGGAAAAGCACAATGCATCCCGATATTACCTGATATTGCCAATACCGTTGACGTTGCCCGCAGATTTGCGGGAACGGTCACGATTTTCAGTCAAGAACAAACAGGAAAGGCTATATGCGGCGGGCTTGCCAGAATTTTTTACGCCAGTAGACGTTGTCCAGAGAGGAACGCATAACGCCGCGACTGGTAGACGCGTGAATAAAGGTGTTGTCGGTGTCATAAATGCCGACGTGCAGGCCGCTTTCGCCCGAGCCGGTTTTGAAGAACACCAGATCGCCAGGCAGCAGGTCGTCTTTATCGATTTTTGTGCCGATTTCTGCCTGCTCGCTGGTCATGCGCGGCAGCATCAGATCGAACCTGTCGCGGAAGGTCATCAGCACGAAGCCCGAACAGTCCACGCCGCGTCGACTCATGCCACCGTAGGTGTACGGCGTGCCGTGCCAGCTGCGGAGCTGATCGTTTAGCTGAGCGATAACGGTGATGGAATCGGAAAGCCTGGCGTTCGGATGAGGAGCATTATGACTACACCCCACCAACACTATGCATGCCACTGCAATAAGCCACAAACGCATTTTCAGACAACTCCCGGTCTTGCTGTTTCCAGTAATTTAGCCTGTCGCCCGGAATTATTGCAAGCTTTCCACGATGTTATAACGGGCTTATCAGCATACTGTGCCCTTCGATGCGCAATAGCCGAAACGGCATCTGGTAAGCTGCAGACAAATTTTTCGGCGTCAGCACTTCATCCTTCGGCCCCTGAGCGATCATTTTTCCCTCACGCAAGAGCCACACTTTATGGGCATGACGCAGGCTATGGTTCAAATCATGGCTGCTCATCACTACCGCAATACCCGCCTCACAAAACGCAAGCAACAGGCGATCTAATGCGGCCTGCTGGGCGACATCAAGGCTGTTCATCGGTTCATCCAGCAGCAAAAGCTGCCCTTCGGGATTGGCCGAGGGATCAATCTGCAGCAGCACGGCGGCAAGGCGAACGCGCTGCCATTCACCGCCGGAAAGCTGGTTGACCGACCGGGTCAGTTTGTCTGAGAGCCATAGCGACGCCGCGAGACGCAGCATTGCCGCTTCGGACTCAGGCGAGGATTGATGCAGCTGCAGGTAATGCCAGACGGGCATTGCAAAAGGAGGAAGCTGCTGCTGGCTTAACCAGGCACGATGTCGGGACAGCCCGGCAGGCAACCAGTCGTCAAGCGGCTGCTGGTTAAACAGAAGGCTGCCTTGCCCGGCACTTAACCCTGCCATTCGCGTGAGCAGCGTACTCTTGCCTGCCCCGTTCGGCCCGACAAGATGGATAAGTTCTCCGGGCTCCACCGCCGCAGATATTGGCCCAACCCGGCCCGCGACGGTGACGCCTGTCAGCTGCAGCAGGGACAACTTATTTAGCCAACGCCTGTTTAATGGCGTCCAGCACCACAGGATCTTCCGGCGTCATGTCCGGAGAGAAACGCTGAATCACTTTACCATCACGGCCAATCAGGAATTTTTCGAAATTCCACAGGATGTCGTCAGGGTAAAGCGGGCCACGCCCTTTGCTGCTCATTCGCTCCAGAAAACCGCTACCTTCCGGGGCAACGGCTGCCGGGCGCGCATCAATCAGCTTCTGATAAAACGGATGGCGGTGCTCGCCGTTGACATCGATTTTGCTAAACAGTGGGAACGTCACGCCGTAGGTAGTGCTGCAGAAGGTTTTAATTTCTTCGCTGCTGCCAGGCTCTTGCCCCAGGAACTGATTACATGGGAAACCAAGCACGCTGAACCCCTGAGCTTCAAAGTCTTTTTGCAGGTTTTCCAGTTGCTCATACTGCGGCGTCAGGCCGCATTTGGAAGCGACGTTCACCACCAGCAGCACTTTTCCCTGCCAGCTCTCCAGCGTGGTGTTTTCGCCGTCAATGGTGGTGACTTCGGTATTCAGAACATTGCTTTGCATATCATCCTCTTCCTCTGTGAGCCGAATTAACGTCCGGCTTTCAATAATAGCCAGATAAACACCGGCGCGCCGAGCGTAGCGGTGACTACGCCAATGGGCAGCTCGGCAGCACTTAGCGCAAGCCTTGCCACCACATCCGCGCCGGTTAAGATCGCGGCCCCAGCCAGCGCACTGGCAGGCAGCAAAACGCGATGATCGGTTAACCCCGCGAGTCGCAGCATGTGCGGGATGACCAGACCGACAAATCCAATCGCGCCGGCAAGCGCCACGCTGACGCCAACCAGCCAGCCGGTAGCCACAACCAAAATATTGCGCCACAGCCAGACGGAAAGCCCCAACTGCCGGGCTGAGTTTTCACCGAGCGCCATCAGGTTGAGCGGCACATGCTGTCGGCACAGCCAGACCACCACCGGCAGCAGCGTCACCATCAGCCAGCCCTGACGCCAGTCCACCCCGCCAAAGCCGCCCATCATCCAGTACATCAGCTGGCGCAGGTCGAGACTTGAGCTAAAGTAGACCGCCCAGGTCATCAGGGCACTACAAATAATGCCGAGGGCGACACCTGCAAGTAATAGACGACTGGTGGAGAGATGACGACGGGAAAAACGTAACAGAATAAAAGTGATCGCTAAGGCACCGAGAATGGCGCACAACCCCAGCACCCAGCCCGGCAGCATCCCCTGCCCGAGCAACAGGGCAACAACCAGCGCAACGCCGGCGCCGTTGGAGACGCCAAGTAAACCGGGCTCGGCCAGCGGATTTTCAAACAGCGACTGCATAATCGTGCCGGTCACGGCCAGAGCCGCCCCCACCAGCAGGACGGCCAACGTTCGCGGCAGACGGATTTGCCAGATAAAGAGCCGGGCCTCATCATTCCACCAGGAAAGAGGGGAAAACCAGACATCCCCGGCGCACAGGCTCAAGGCCAGCATAGTCGCCGTGGCAAAGACCAGGGCAGCTAGCCAACGTCGCTCAAACCTGCGTTGTCTGGTTACAAAATTCAGCATTCCGTAAAGGCTCCCCCTGCCCCGTTTATGCGCCTGATTTTACGGGGAGTTCGCCGAAGAGAACAAGCAAAGAAAAGGCCTTAATACCACGCCTGTCCCGAATTACTTTTTTACTGGCCGTTTACGAGTGAACTGCTGCTCCAGCATTGAGCTTCCCCATTGCTCGCCCTGCCATTCCCTGGTTAGCTTGAATCCCATCGACTCATAAAGATGGCGAGCTGCATTCAGTCCGCTAAAAGTCCACAGCTGCACGGCGGAAAACCCATACTCATCGCAAAAGCGCATAGCCTCACGTAAAAGCGCTCGCCCGATACCGCTGCCACGGCACTCATCGTCGAGAATAAACCAGCGTAAATGGGC
The DNA here is from genome assembly GCF_011752835.1 of Enterobacter sp. Ap-1006. Classification (NCBI taxonomy): domain Bacteria; kingdom Pseudomonadati; phylum Pseudomonadota; class Gammaproteobacteria; order Enterobacterales; family Enterobacteriaceae; genus Enterobacter; species Enterobacter sp. Ap-1006. The sequence continues at coordinate 9,606 of NZ_VWWU01000003.1, forward strand.
TTCGTGATTGCCCAGATCCTCACCATCGATGGATACAGAGCCCACTATTTTGCCGTTGTGGAGCACCACCCAGATGCGGTTACACGGGCGATCCAGCCGCCCTGAAAACTCCGCCAGCCCGGCGGCGACTTTCCCTTCAAAAAAATAGCCGAAGTTATAGTGCTTTGAGTAATAGTTAGCGTGCATTTCCGCCACGCGGCCAATTACACCCGGCTGATATCCCGTCATTATCTCGAAGTTTTTTCTTCCCTCGTCAGCCGTCAACTCACTACGACAGGCTTTCAGCGCCTGAGCATAGTTAGACAGGCCAGCAGCTACAGATTGCTGTGCCGGAGTATTCAGGTGCGCCAGAGCCTTCTCTACGCGCATTCTGCCGTATCTGTGGATTTCCCTGACCGTTTGTTTACCCTGGGTGGTCAAGCGGAGTCGCCTGGCTCTGGCGTCTTCGTCTGAAACGCTCTCGGACAGCTCTCCCGCCTTTCGCAGTTTGCCTATCATTCGGCTGACGCTCGACTTCTCCAGACCAAGAATCTGGACCAGGTCGGCCGCAGTGACGTTCTCCCGGGAATCAATTTCCAGCAAAGCATGAACCGCAGAAGCAGAGTAGTTCGTGGCGGCAAGCGTTGAGTTCAGAAAACCAAGCTCGCGTACAACCTGGCGCGACGAGGCGCGTATAGATTCGATTAGGGTGCTGTCAGACATGATCGATACCGTTGAAATATGGTTGTACAATACAACCATTTGAAAGAAATGTTTGTCAAGCAAATGTCGTTAAGCACTGGGACTTAAAAGCAAAAGAAAAAGGCCGCGAATGCGGCCTTTTTTGTTAACTCAGGTTACTCGTCTTTTGGCGACGCGTTTTCAACCCGACTTTTTAGCTTCTGACCAGGTCGGAAAGTCACCACACGGCGCGCCGTAATGGGAATATCTTCACCGGTCTTCGGGTTGCGCCCGGGACGTTGGTTTTTATCGCGTAAGTCAAAATTACCAAAGCCCGAGAGTTTAACCTGCTCACCGTTTTCCAGAGCGCGACGGATCTCTTCGAAAAACAGCTCTACCAGCTCTTTGGCATCTCGTTTGCTAAGCCCAAGCTTATCAAACAGATATTCTGACATTTCAGCTTTTGTAAGCGCCATACGTTCAATCCCTCAATGATGCCTGGAATCGCTCTTTTAATGCCTCTACACATTTTGCAACGGTAGCGGCCATCTCCTCTTCTTCGAGTGTACGGCCCGTATCCTGAAGGATAAGGCTTATGGCCAGGCTCTTGTAGCCATCGGCTACGCCCTTGCCACGGTACACGTCAAATAAGTTTACGCCAACTACCTGATTTGCGCCAACTTTCTTACACTCGGCCAAAACATCTGCTGCCGGGACGTTTTCAGCCACCACAACAGCGATATCGCGGCGGTTTGCCGGGAAGCGTGAAACGTCCTGCGCCTCAGGCACCGCGCGGTCTGCGAGCTTGCTCCACAGCACCTCAAACACCACCGTGCGGCCGTTAAGGTCCAGTTTACGCTCCAGTTCCGGGTGAACAACACCAATGAAACCAATGCATTCACCTGCTAAATAAATGGCAGCACTTTGCCCAGGATGCAAGGCCGGATTTGCCTGCGCTCTGAATTCGATGTCTGAAAGTTTACCGGTCAGGGCCAGAACGGACTCCAGATCGCCTTTCAGATCATAGAAGTCAACGGTGTTGCGCGCCAGATCCCAGTGTTCTTCATAGCGGTTGCCGCAGATAGCCCCCGCCAGCATAAGATCCTGACGAATCCCAAGGTCTGCCTGAGTATCAGGCACAAAGCGCAGGCCGGACTCGAAAATACGCACGCGGCTTTGCTGGCGATTCTGGTTATAAACCACGGTTGTCAGCAGGCCGCTCCACAGCGACAGGCGCATAGCAGACATGTCGGTAGAGATCGGATTAGGAAGAATCAGATTTTCTTCGCCAGGGTGCAAAAGCTGCTGAATTTTCGGGTCGACGAAGCTGTAGGTAATGACTTCCTGGTAACCTTTGTCCACCAGCATGGTTTTCACACGCTTCAGAGAAAGGTCGGCTTCGCGATGGGTGCCCATCACCAGACCTGCCTGTACCGGGCTGTTTGGAATACTGTTGTAGCCGTAAACGCGGACCACTTCTTCCACCAGGTCTTCTTCAATTTCCATATCGAAACGCCAGCTCGGCGCCACGGCAGTCCACTGCGCCTGACCTTCGGTCACTTCGCATCCCAGACGACGCAGAATGTCGCTAACCTGAGCATCTTCGATGTGGTGACCAATCAGACGGTCCAGTTTGCTGCGACGGAGCGTGATCGTAGCGCGCTTAGGCAGGTGCGCTTCGCTTGTGACATCGATAACTGGGCCAGCTTCACCGCCACAGATATCCACCAGCAGGCGAGTCGCTCGCTCCATCGCTTTATACTGCAGCACAGGATCGACGCCGCGCTCATAGCGGTGGGAAGCATCGGTATGCAGACCATGGCGGCGCGCACGACCTGTGATGGACAGCGGGCTGAAGAAGGCACATTCCAGCAGCACGTTCTGGGTTTCGTCGTTAACGCCTGAATGCTCGCCGCCGAAGATACCGCCCATGGCCAGCGCTTTATTGTGATCGGCAATAACCAGGGTGTCGGCATTGAGCTTCGCTTCGCTGCCGTCCAGCAGGACCAGGGTTTCGCCCTCTTCCGCCATACGCACCACGATCCCGCCTTCAATACGGTTCAGGTCGAAGGCGTGCATCGGCTGACCAAGCTCCAGCAGCACATAGTTGGTCACGTCAACCACCGCATCAATGGAACGAATACCGCAGCGACGCAGCTTCTCTTTCATCCACAGCGGCGTGGGTGCCTTAACGTTGATGCCTTTCACAACGCGGCCCAGATAACGTGGGCAAGCTTCTGCGGCGTCTACGCGAATAGGCAGCGTGTCATTGATAGTCGCAGCAACGGCGGTAATTTCTGGCTCAACCAGAGGCAGCTTGTTCACCACCGCCACGTCGCGAGCTACGCCGATAATACCGAGGCAGTCGGCACGGTTTGGCGTGACGCTGATTTCAATGGTGTTGTCGTCCAGCTTCAGGTATTCGCGGATGTCAGTGCCGATTGGCGCGTCCGCTGGCAGCTCGATAATGCCATTATGATCGTCGGAAATACCCAGCTCGGAGAAGGAGCACAGCATCCCTTCGGACGGCTCACCGCGCAGTTTGGCCGCTTTGATCTTGAAATCTCCCGGCAGCACGGCGCCAACGGTCGCCACGGCAACTTTCAGGCCCTGACGGCAGTTTGGTGCGCCGCAGACGATATCCAGCAGGCGATCGCCACCGACGTTAATTTTTGTTACGCGCAGTTTGTCGGCGTTTGGATGCTGACCGCACTCGACCACTTCCCCGACCACAACGCCGTGAAAAGCCCCTGCTACGGCATCGACACCGTCAACTTCAAGCCCGGCCATAGTTATCTGGCTGGAAAGTTCGTCACTGCTGTTGGCTGGGTTTACCCATTCGCGTAACCAGAGTTCACTGAATTTCATTGGATATCCCGCCTTTATTTGAACTGTTTGAGGAAACGTAAATCATTTTCGAAGAATGCACGCAGATCGGTCACGCCATAGCGCAGCATGGTCAGACGCTCCATGCCCATACCGAAGGCGAAGCCGGAGTAAACTTCCGGATCGATACCTACGTTACGCAGCACGTTCGGGTGCACCATGCCGCAGCCCAGTACTTCCAGCCACTTGCCGTTTTTACCCATCACGTCCACTTCAGCGGACGGCTCGGTGAACGGGAAGTAGGACGGACGGAAACGAATCTGCAGATCTTCTTCAAAGAAGTTATTCAGGAAATCGTGCAGCGTTCCCTTCAGGTTGGTGAAGTTGATGTTGGTATCAACGATCAGGCCTTCCATCTGGTGGAACATCGGGGTGTGGGTCTGATCGTAGTCGTTACGATAGACGCGGCCCGGGGCAATAATACGAATTGGCGGCTGCTTGTCTTTCATGGTGCGGATCTGCACACCAGAAGTCTGGGTACGCAGCAGACGGGTCGCGTCAAACCAGAAAGTATCGTGGTCCGCGCGCGCCGGGTGGTGACCTGGAATATTCAGCGCATCGAAGTTGTGGTAGTCATCTTCGATTTCAGGGCCAGTTGCTACGGTGAACCCCAGCTCGCCGAAGAAGCTTTCGATACGATCGATGGTGCGGGTTACCGGGTGCAGGCCACCGTTTTCAATCCGACGACCTGGCAGAGAAACGTCAATTGTTTCCGCGGCCAGACGTTCGTTCAGTGCGGCGCTTTCGAGTGCGGCTTTGCGGGCGTTCAGGGCTTCCTGAACCTGCTCTTTAGCAACGTTTATCACCGCGCCCGCAGCCGGACGTTCTTCCGGTGGCAGTTCACGCAGGGTGGTCATCTGAAGGGTCAGATGCCCCTTCTTCCCCAAATATTCGACGCGTACATTATCTAACGCGGCAACATCCTGGGCATCGTTTATGGCTGCTTTGGCACTGGCAACCAGCTCTGCGAGATGTGGCATGGTATTCCTCTTATGCCGGCAAACTGCCGGGGTAGTTGGTCTGATTCGAAAACGAAACGCAAAAAAAAAGCCTCCGTACAGGAGGCTTTCGGCGCTGTTTTTCGTTTCTTTTCTTACGCGCAAAGCCCCCTGAATCAGGCGCTAAAGTAAAAAAAGAAGCGGAAAATAGCAGCATTCATGCTTGCAGTTACCTTGTTTTGACAAATTTCGCTTTGGCTATTGAACGAGCTACGGCGTTGAAAGTCAATAAATTGATTGTGTTATGCCCTAATAATTCGATTTGTAGTAAGGCGACAAGCTCGATTATCCCCGGGAGTTTACTTAAGTAAGTGACCGGGGCCAGCAAGTGCAGTTAACGCAGCTACAGATTGAACTATGACGGGGATAAATTAAAAGAGGGAGCAAGCTCCCTCTTTTAACTGGCTTATGCCAGAGCTGCTTTCGCTTTCTCAACCAGGGCAGTGAATGCCACTTTGTCGAATACGGCGATGTCAGCCAGGATCTTACGGTCGATTTCAACAGAGGCTTTTTTCAGGCCGTTGATGAATTTGCTGTAAGAGATACCGTTCTGACGAGCTGCAGCGTTGATACGTGCAATCCACAGCTGGCGGAACTGACGTTTACGTTGACGACGGTCGCGGTAAGCGTACTGACCAGCTTTGATAACAGCCTGGAAGGCAACGCGGTATACGCGAGAACGCGCACCGTAGTAGCCTTTAGCTTGTTTGAGGATTTTTTTGTGACGAGCACGTGCGATTACACCACGTTTTACGCGAGCCATTTAGCTCTCCTGTTTCTATTCTGAATTAATTAAAAAAAGTTTACTTATGCGTACGGCAGGCAAGCGACAACCAGGCCCAGATCCCCTTTGGAGACCATGCCTTTCGGACGCAGATGACGTTTACGTTTGGTAGACTTTTTAGTCAGAATGTGACGCAGGTTAGCGTGCTTACGCTTAAAACCGCCAGAAGCAGTCTTTTTGAAGCGCTTAGCGGCGCCGCGTACTGTTTTGATCTTTGGCATTTCAATTTCCACTTCGCATTGTTAATAAAACGAACCAGTAGGCGAACAAAACCCGCGAGGCCTAAGCCCCGCGGTCTGTTACTTGATGGCCTTACTGTTTCTTCTTCGGAGCAAGCACCATGATCATCTGGCGGCCTTCGATCTTCGTTGGGAAGGATTCGACCACTGCCAGTTCACTCAGATCGTCACGGACGCGGTTAAGCACTTCCATACCAATCTGTTGGTGTGCCATTTCACGCCCACGGAAACGCAGGGTGATTTTGGCTTTGTCTCCGTCTTCCAGAAAGCGAACCAGGCTGCGGAGTTTTACCTGATAGTCGCCATCATCGGTACCAGGTCGGAATTTAATTTCCTTAACCTGAATAACTTTTTGCTTCTTCTTCTGTTCCTTAGAAGATTTGCTTTTCTCGTAGAGGAACTTGCCGTAGTCCATGATGCGGCAAACAGGCGGCTCGGCGTTTGGACTGATTTCGACTAAATCAACCCCAGCCTCTTCGGCTTTTTCTAAAGCTTCATTCAGACTGACAATACCAATCTGCTCGCCATCAATACCGGTCAGACGAACCTCAGTGGCACGAATCTCTCTGTTAATGCGATTAGGACGCGCCGGTTGAACTCTTTTTCCGCCTTTAATACTTTATTCCTCCAGTTGATGAAGATTGCGGCTGCGAATTTCTTGCTGCAGCTTTTCAATCAATTCGTTGACGTCCATGCTCCCCAGGTCTTTGCCGCGGCGGGTACGAACGGCAACTTTGCCTGCTTCGACCTCTTTATCGCCACAAACCAGCATATAAGGGACACGACGTAACGTGTGTTCACGGATTTTAAAGCCTATCTTCTCATTTCTCAAGTCTGCTTTTACGCGAATGCCCGCATTTTGGAGTTTACGAGTCAATTCGTTAACGTATTCTGCCTGGCCGTCGGTGATATTCATCACCACCGCCTGCACCGGAGCAAGCCAGGTTGGGAAGAAACCAGCAAACTCTTCGGTCAGAATACCGATAAAGCGTTCCATTGAACCTAAAATGGCGCGGTGAATCATTACCGGCACCAAACGCTCGTTATTTTCGCCAATATAGGAGGCGTTCAAGCGGGTTGGCAGGGAGAAGTCAAGCTGAACGGTACCACACTGCCATGCACGATCCAGGCAGTCATACAGCGTGAACTCAATTTTCGGGCCGTAGAATGCACCTTCACCCGGCTGATAGTCAAACGGGATATTGTTTTCCTGCAATGCAACAGCCAGATCCGCTTCCGCGCGATCCCACATTTCGTCACTGCCGATGCGTTTTTCCGGACGGGTAGACAGTTTCACAACGATTTTCTCGAAACCGAAGGTGCTGTACATGTCGTAGACCATGCGGATACAGCTGTTTACTTCATCGCGAACCTGCTCTTCAGTACAGAAGATGTGGGCGTCGTCCTGAGTAAAGCCGCGTACACGCATCAGGCCATGCAGCGCGCCCGAAGGCTCATTGCGGTGGCAGCTACCAAATTCCGCCATACGCAGCGGCAGGTCGCGGTAGGACTTCAGGCCCTGGTTGAAGATCTGTACGTGGCCCGGGCAGTTCATCGGTTTGATGCAGTATTCACGGTTCTCGGAAGAGGTGGTGAACATCGCGTCTTTGTAGTTGTCCCAGTGGCCCGTTTTTTCCCACAGAACGCGGTCCATCATGAACGGACCTTTCACTTCCTGGTACTGGTACTCTTTCAGCTTGGAACGGACAAACACTTCCAGCTCGCGGAAAATAGTCCAGCCGTCGTTATGCCAGAACACCATACCCGGCGCTTCTTCCTGCATATGGTACAGGTCAAGCTGCTTGCCGATTTTACGGTGATCGCGCTTGGACGCTTCTTCCAGACGCTGCAGATAAGCATTCAGCTGCTTTTTATCCGCCCAGGCGGTGCCGTAGATACGCTGCAGCATCTTGTTGTTGCTGTCACCGCGCCAGTATGCGCCGGAGGTTTTCTGCAGCTTGAAGTGATGGCAGAAACGCATGTTTGGCACATGTGGCCCGCGGCACATATCCACATATTCTTCATGATGATACAAACCTGGTTTGTCATCATGGCTGATGTTTTCATCAAGAATGGCAACTTTGTAGTTTTCGCCGCGGTTGACGAAAGTCTCACGCGCTTCCTGCCAGCTCACCTTTTTCTTGATAACGTCGTAATCTTTCTCGGCCAGCTCGTGCATACGCTTCTCGAGCAGCTCAAGATCTTCCTGCGTCAGGGTGTGGTCCAGATCAACGTCGTAGTAGAAACCGTTGTCGATAACCGGGCCGATCGCCATTTTAGTGTGCGGCCACAGCTGCTTGATGGCATGACCGAGCAGGTGAGCACAAGAGTGGCGAAGAATTTCCAGACCCGCTTCGTCTTTAGCGGTGATAATGGCGAGCTTCGCGTCGTTTTCGATAATATCGGAAGCATCAACCAGTTCACCGTCTACGCGGCCAGCGATACACGCTTTGGCAAGACCTGGACCGATGTCCAGCGCAACGTCCATTGGGCTAACGGGTTTGTCGTAATGGCGTTGGCTGCCATCAGGAAGAGTAATAACAGGCATGTTAAGTCCTTATCTGCAGTGGTGACCCACACGAAAGATCACATACAGTAGAGAAATTGGATTTAGAACAACTCGTTGCGTAACCATTTGACCAACAATCGCCGAATTGGTACGCAGTCTGGTGTACAAATGAAAATGGCATCACCGCCATCTCACCTGAATCGCAGATGGTAACACTAACAGAAAGGGGAATACATCCCTTGTTGCCGTGAACGAGCTTGATAAATAAGGTCGTCGCCCACCCTTTTCAAGGCGCGTTATGCCGCTTTGTCTTTCTCTTCCACCAGCACCAGCGGGCATTTTTTTACCTTACAAGCCTGGGAGTAAGCCAGGTCGCACACCGCACAAAGGTCTCTCAGTTCCGACTCATATTCGTATTCCATAAAATAGCGAAAAGTCCCACCGCCGGACTCAGTACGCCAGAATCGCTGCGGCTCCAGAATTTCATCAAGCTGCCTGAAGGTCAGGGCTGAAGGGTTATGAAACCCCACTCGTACGCGATAGATAGTCATGCACGATTATTCTCAGGGCGCTATGCGTTTTGCCAGGTGGTTTTGGTTCTCAAAAGGATAGGAAAAAACGAAGAGTGGGCGCACGAGGAAAAAACAAAGCCGGATATTGTCCGGCTTCTTAATCTTACATTTTATACCCGAGCGTAATTTGCGTACGTCTGTCGGTATGGTTTGGTGCAGTAGACGGCGGATCGGAGTTCCAGGTCACGTTATAGCCCACTTTCAGGCCAAAGTGCTCACTGATAGCCACATCCAGCGCCGTTTCGGAGTTCACCGTGGTGTCGTCACTGCCCAGCACGGACACGCCCTGAATAAACTTAGCGTTGTCGGTCAACTGCCAGTTGTAAGTCGCAGACGCATAGCCCAGCGCCTGAGTCTCGTTTTTACCATCGGTAAATTCGTCATAACGCACACCAGGACCGAATTCCACACGCAGACTGTGAACTGGACCGTTCAGCAACTGGCGACCATAACCCGCAGTGAAGACATCGCGCGCATGATAGCCGTTGTACCGGTCAGTCAACCAGCTGGCCTGACCAAAGAGATAGTCATAGTCAGTCATGTTGTAACGACCACGCCCACCCGCTGAGTATTTCTCGGAAGAACGCACATCGTTGGAAGAGGTGTTACTGGCGGTACCCCAAATTGACCAGGCGGTAGCCGTGTTGTACCAGGTCATATTGGTGTTAGCAGTCAAGTTGGAACTTTTGGTATTGCCTGCCTGCGCGAGATAGCCTGCATTCAGATTACCTTCGAAGGGTTTCTTCGCGGTAGTCGGGTCATCCATGACAGTAAATACTGAGTCATCTGCCACTGCGAAATGGCTAAAGAACGCTCCACCGGTGAGTAAAAGCGCAACCGGCACTGTCTTTAAAAGCTTCATTTATTAATCCGTACAACACAAAAAAGAAACCATTAAGGTTCCGGAATCTTTCCTCGGGATCAAATCGAAGTCGCCCAGGAAAGGTTACAAATTATAAAAACTCCGCAATAACATAGCAATGGATTCTTGTTTCATTTTTTGTATAAGAGAGCTCTTAAAATATCTTTATTTTCATAAGGATACGAAGGTTATGGTTTTTGGATAATCATTCGATAAATCATGATTTTAATTAACTTTTCACTTCCCGCTTCGGTGCTACGCTTTAGGACAATGGCTAAAAAAGGAGGAGACATGACAGCTATTTTTACACTCACCCTCGCCCCTTCCCTCGACAGCGCCACCGTCACGGCGCAAATCTATCCTGAAGGGAAACTTCGCTGCACCTCGCCCATCTTTGAACCCGGCGGCGGCGGTATAAACGTTGCCCGTGCCATTGTCCATTTGGGGGGACACGCCACGGCGATATTTCCGGTTGGCGGCGCGACTGGCCAGCACCTTCGCGATCTGCTGCTTGAAGAGCATGTCGCCGTGGACACCGTGGAAGCGAAAGACTGGACTCGCCAAAACCTGCACGTTCATACCGAATCTACCGGCGAACAATATCGATTCGTTATGCCTGGAGCCGCCCTGACGGAGGATGAATTCCTGCAACTGGAACAAAAAGCCCTTGCCCTTCATTCCGGCGATATTCTGGCGATCAGCGGTAGCCTGCCGCCGGGCGTTGATCTCAAAAAGCTCTGCCGCCTGGTAAAAATGGCTCAGGAGAAAGGCATTCGCTGCATTGTGGACAGCTCAGGAGAGGCACTGAAAGCCACACTCGCGTTAGGCAACATCGAACTGGTGAAGCCAAACCAAAAAGAGCTGAGCGCCTTAGTTCAGCGCGAACTTACGCAGCCGGACGATGTGCGAGCCGCCGCGCAGCACCTTGTCGACAGCGGCCAGGCAAAACGCGTCGTGGTTTCTCTGGGAGCCCAGGGAGCCCTGGCGGTTGATACACAAGAATGTGTGCACGTTGTGCCGCCGCCGGTCAAAAGCCAAAGCACCGTCGGCGCCGGAGACAGCATGGTTGGCGCCATGACGCTCAAGCTTGCGGAAAACGCGCCTCTGCTGGATATCGTTCGCTATGGCGTGGCTGCCGGCAGTGCCGCTACGCTGAACAAAGGCACCCGCCTCTGCTCGCTGGAAAATACGCAGAAGATCTACGCCTGGCTACGAGGCTAACGTTTCGTTGCAGAATAAACGGGCTGCTGCAGGGCGAGAATATCGCCATTCCGGCAGCATGAACTATGCTAAAACCTTCAGGATAACAACGGGGTGACTATGAGCGAAGTTGAACGCTATCTGATAACGGTGCAATTTGAAGAGCAAAGCCTGGCCGACATCAACGAGCTGAACAACCAGCTCACGCGCGGCGGTTTTACCCTCACGCTCACCGATGATCAAGGCAAAATTCACGAACTTGGCCCGGGCAGCTTCGGGCTAATCAGTCCGCTTGATGAACAAGACGTTGCAGCGTTGGCCAGAGGGCTGGGAAGCGTAGCGCTTGGCACGGAACCTGACGTCGTCGTTACCCGCTGGGAAGCCTGGCAGAAACAAAAGTAAGCTCTGGCCGGGGTTGTGCGTCAGCGCGTGTTTTTGCCCGGCAAACGGCGATAAGCTATTGATTGCAGTGTCTACCAGCCAACCTGGGGAGAAAAGTCATGTGGCAAGCCATCCGTCATTTGTTAAGCGAGCAGTTAGGCGAAGCAGAGATTGAACAGCGCACTGAGCTACCCGGCGGCGAAATTCACGCGGCATGGCATATTCGTTATGCGGGCCACGAGATTTTCGTCAAGTGTGACGAGCGCGAAATGCTGCCCATCTTCACGGCAGAAGCCGATCAGCTAGAGCTCCTGTCGCGCAGTAAAACCGTCAGAGTACCCAAGGTCTGGGCGCTCGGCAGCGACAGGGATTACAGCTTCTTGCTGCTGGAGTATCTGCCTTCTAAACCCCTCGATGCCCATAACGCGTTTCTCCTCGGTCAGCAGTTGGCCCGGCTTCATCAATGGAGCGATCAGCCGCAGTTCGGTCTGGACTTCGACAACGATCTCTCCACCACCCCGCAGCCCAACGCCTGGCAGCGACGCTGGTCGACCTTCTTTGCCGAGCAGCGCATTGGCTGGCAGTTGGAAATGGCGGCGGAAAAAGGCATCGACTATGGCGATATTGATTTGATCGTTGATTTTGTCCAGCAGGCGCTGGCCTCGCATCAGCCTCAGCCTTCCCTGCTGCACGGCGATCTCTGGTCGGGCAACTGCGCCCTCGGGCCTGACGGGCCCTTTATTTACGACCCCGCCTGCTATTGGGGTGACCGGGAATGCGACCTGGCCATGCTGCCGCTGCACAACGACCAGCCGCCGCAAATTTACGACGGCTATCAGTCCGTCTCTCCTCTTCCGGCGGGCTTCCTGGACCGCCAGCCCATTTACCAACTTTATACCCTGCTTAACCGGGCGATTCTGTTCGGTGGGCAGCACCTGGTGACGGCGCAAAAAGCGCTTGAGAAAGTATTAGCGGCGTAAAAAGCAGGCCGCGCCTGAACGGCGTGGCCCGTTATTTTATAAAAAGCCGAGCAGCTTGAAGAAGAAATAGCCCACCACGATGACAATCACCGGCAGGACATAAAGCGGAAAAATCTGCAGTAAGATCGTGTGATGCGGCACAACCACTTTTGCATCAAGCTGCGCTTTGCTGAGTCCCTCCGGCCCTTTCGCCTGTTCAAGAATCAACTGATCCTGCACGCCCTCGCGCAGGAATTTTGCCTGACGGCTCATGCGGGCCCCGGAGTCCTGTAGCGCCAGACCGATAAAAATCAGCGCAAATATTAGCCAAAAGAAGACGTTCACCTGGCCGTTAAAATCCGGCAGCGGCGAGTTGTACCAGAAGAGATTCAGGAACGGCGTATTGAACCGCATCATCTCAATCATCACGTGGGCGAAATCCATCATTACGGCGTCAATGCCCGGCTGTTTTTCGCTGTGCTGATACATAAATTTCAGGATGGAAATTACCGTCGACAGAAGCGCCGGGATAAAAATAATCCAGCCCGCCACGCGCTTTAAAATCGCAATGCGTCCAGCTTGTTGATACGTCATGTACTCCCCTTTATTAGGACGTAACGTTATACGCTCAAAGTCTACCCTGTGTGGCGCTATTTCGCCTGAGCTTTGCGGGCTAAATTCGCAAAAGCGGTAGCTTCGGGCTTTGTTTCCGGCTAAAGATACACAAACATTTTATTTTGACGAACAGAAAGGAGTCATTTTATGGCCGAAACGCGCCAAATTCTCGCAGCAATTTTTGATATGGATGGGCTGCTGATAGATTCCGAACCGCTTTGGGATCGTGCGGAGCTGGACGTGCTGGAGAGCATCGGCGTCGATATTACGCGTCGTCACGAACTGCCCGACACGCTGGGATTACGCATCGACCTGGTGGTTGAACTTTGGTATTCACGCCAGCCGTGGACCGGACCATCTCGTGAGGAAGTGACCGCGCGCGTTATCGAACGTGCTATTGCGTTGGTTGAGGAACAGCGCCCGCTGCTGCCTGGCGTTATTGAAGCGGTGAAGCTTTGCAAAACGCTGGGCCTGAAGGTTGGCCTGGCCTCTGCGTCTCCGCTGCACATGCTGGAAAAGGTGCTTGAAATGTTCGACCTGCGCCAGGACTTCGACGCTATTGCCTCCGCCGAACATCTGCCTTACAGCAAGCCGCATCCACAAGTGTATCTCGATGCGGCCGAGAAGCTGGGGATCGATCCGCTCTCCTGCGTGACGCTCGAAGACTCCGTCAACGGTATGATCGCCACTAAAGCGGCGAGGATGCGCTCCATTGTGGTGCCTGCCGAGGAGAACTTTGCGGACCCACGCTGGTGCCTGGCGGACGTCAAACTTCCTTCTCTGGCTCAGTTAACCGAAACAAGCCTGAAAGGCTAAACCTGTCGGGCGGCTCAGGCCGCCCGTTTTCCTGACAAAATGTTACACCGTCACCTCTTCCGAATACTGTACAAAAACCCTATACTGGATGAATCGACAGTTTCTTCATTCAGGTTGTATCATGACGGCGGAAGGCCACCTGCTCTTTTCTATTGCCTGCGCAGTTTTTGCCAAAAACGCCGAACTGACGCCCGTCCTCGCCCAGGGTGACTGGTGGCATATTGTGCCGTCCGCGATTCTGACCTGCCTGTTGCCGGATATTGACCACCCAAAATCCTTTCTGGGCCAGCGGCTAAGCTGGATCTCAAAACCGGTGGCGCGAATGTGCGGCCACCGGGGGTTTACCCACAGCCTGTTCGTAGTATTCGCCGGGCTGGCACTGTTTTACCTCAAGGTACCAGAAAGCTGGGTCATTCCAGCCGATGCGCTGCAGGGCATGGTGCTGGGTTACCTCAGCCATATACTTGCCGACATGCTAACGCCTGCCGGGGTGCCGCTATTGTGGCCGTGCCGCTGGCGTTTCCGTTTTCCCATCGTTCGCCCACAAAAAGGCAATCAGCTTGAGCGCGCCCTGTGCATGGCGCTGTTTGGTTTTGCGGTTTGGATGCCCCAGGGCCTGCCCGAAAACGGTGCAGTACGCTGGTCTTCGCAGATGATAAATTCGCTGCAAACCACCTTTAATAGCTTTATAACTCACCAGTCTGAGCGTTAAACAGCCAATATCATCCATTTGGTAATAATCAATTCCTTTTGAATATAAGCCAACGCCCTGCCATCTGTTACGCTTTGCAACATAACGGTCGCCCCTGCGCGGCCGCGTGACAATAAATCAGGAGATACGGGGATGAATTTTCCACTGGTAGCGAACATTGTGGTGTTCGTTGTATTGCTATTGCTGCTGGCGCAAACTCGCCACAAGCAATGGAGCCTTGCCAAAAAAGTGCTGGCAGGTCTGGTACTGGGCGTGATCTTTGGCCTGGCGCTGCACACCATTTATGGTTCCGACAGCGCGGTGCTGAAAGATTCCATTCAGTGGTTTAATGTTGTCGGTAACGGCTATGTGCAGCTGCTGCAGATGATTGTCATGCCGCTGGTCTTCGCCTCAATTCTGAGTGCCGTAGCCAAACTGCATAATGCATCTTCGCTGGGGAAAATCAGCGTTCTGTCTATCGGTACACTGCTGTTTACCACGCTGATTGCTGCGCTGGTCGGGGTGCTGGTCACCAATCTGTTTGGCCTGACCGCTGAAGGCCTGGTGCAGGGCAATGCAGAAAACGCCCGTCTGGCGGCGATTCAATCCAACTACATTGGTAAAGTTGCTGACCTGACCGTCCCGCAGCTGATCCTCTCCTTCGTGCCGAAAAACCCGTTTGCTGACCTGACCGGTGCCAACCCGACGTCTATCATCAGCGTGGTGATTTTTGCCGCCTTCCTGGGCGTCGCGGCGCTGAAGCTGCTGAAAGATGATGCGCCAAAAGGCGAGCGTGTGCTGGTAGCTATCGACACCCTGCAAAGCTGGGTCATGAAACTGGTTCGCCTGGTAATGCAGCTGACGCCATACGGCGTGCTGGCGCTGATGACCAAAGTGGTAGCAGGTTCAAACCTGCAGGACATCATCAAGCTGGGCAGCTTTGTGGTGGCATCTTACCTTGGCCTGGCGATTATGTTTGGCGTTCACGCCATTCTGCTGGCGTTCAACGGCGTTAGCCCGGTGAAATACTTCCGCAAAGTCTGGCCGGTGCTGACCTTCGCATTCACCAGCCGCTCCAGCGCGGCGAGTATCCCTCTGAACGTGGAAGCGCAAACCCGCCGTCTTGGCGTACCAGAATCTATCGCCAGCTTCTCCGCCTCCTTCGGTGCAACCATCGGCCAAAACGGCTGTGCAGGTCTCTACCCGGCGATGCTTGCCGTGATGGTGGCTCCGACCGTAGGGATTAACCCGCTGGATCCTGTCTGGATTGCGACGCTGGTAGGGATTGTGACCGTTAGCTCCGCAGGCGTAGCCGGCGTGGGCGGTGGTGCAACCTTCGCCGCGCTGATTGTGCTGCCCGCGATGGGGCTGCCGGTAACGCTGGTCGCGCTGCTGATTTCCGTTGAGCCGCTGATTGATATGGGCCGTACCGCCCTGAACGTTAGCGGGTCGATGACCGCCGGGACCATTACCAGCCAATTAATGAAGCAGACCGACAAAGAGATTCTGAACAGTGACGATGAAGTGGAATTAGCCCACCGTTAATCTGAACTGAAAAACAAAAAAGGCCGCTATCACTAGCGGCCTTTTTTTATACTTCGTTTTCCTGCCGAACCTGTTTCGCCCAGCGCTGTGCCGACTCGGGCAAAGTAAACGGCGGTGACTGGCGGAAGGCATCACCCAGTAAAACAAACGCTACATACTGCCCGCGCAGCAGATAGACATCTTTAAACCCGTCTACTCGCCACGCATGAGAAGGCGGAGCTGGTTCCACGCGGGGCGTGTAGGTAATGATTGGACGTGTATTCGGTTGGCGCAGTGGTTTCATAGGCAACGGGATTGGAACTGAATTAGTGAACAACCTCACCATGATAGCGGATCTCACCCTTCCTCGTCGCCCCCTCTTCTCTGCCTCCGCCCGTAAGGCAAAAAAAACCCGGCGCAGAGACTGCAGCCGGGCCCTTTACAGCGTACTCGCTTAGGCTTTAGGTGCCTGCGGATCGGTGTCGTATTCAGCGCAGGTCTGGTAGCCTGAATTCATCACGCGACCGGTGTTATCCAGCGCGACAAAATAGGTTTCAGCTTTACCGTTACGCTGGCCCAGAATATAGGTCTGGCAGGTCCCTTTGGCGTGGATCATGGTGATTTCGGAAGACGGTTTACC
This sequence comes from Enterobacter sp. Ap-1006, assembly GCF_011752835.1. Taxonomy (NCBI): domain Bacteria; kingdom Pseudomonadati; phylum Pseudomonadota; class Gammaproteobacteria; order Enterobacterales; family Enterobacteriaceae; genus Enterobacter; species Enterobacter sp. Ap-1006. Next base: position 25,942 of record NZ_VWWU01000003.1, read on the forward strand.
CGCAATCTGCTGTACCTGGGCACGGGTCATGCCTTTTTTCACATCTTTCACCACCGGCTCAGTCACCAAATCTTTGGTGCGATCGTAAGCGGTACACCCTGCCAGCATAGTCATTACCGCTGCCGCGCCTAAAAATCCTGCAAATTTATTATTCATAATTATCCTCATCAATGAATGTATTGATCCTGCGTGTCAGATAAGCCTGGAATATAAAAGAACATTTTTCAACTCGTTACCCTTAATGCGTGAAAATTCGGACAATAAGAGTATTCATAAGGATCCTGTCTGATTTGCAGGAAAACTCGCCGTCTACAGGCCGGGTAAGCCTTTGAGCCTTGTCGTTTTCAGCGCAACAGGGTAAGTTTTAGGGCAGCTAAATTTTGCGGCCTGCGCGTTGCGGGTACAGCTTATTGGAGGGGTTAAATGGCTCTGCAACAAGAGATTATTCAGGCACTGGGCGTCAAGCCACAGATCGACGCCAGCGAAGAGATCCGCGTCAGCGTAGATTTTCTTAAATCGTACCTTAAAACCTACCCGTTTATTAAGTCTCTGGTACTGGGGATCAGCGGTGGCCAGGACTCCACTCTGGCGGGCAAACTCTGCCAGCTAGCAATCAGCGAACTGCGCGATGAAAGCGGCGACGACAGCTATCAGTTTATCGCCGTTCGCTTGCCGTTTGGCGTACAGGCCGACGAGCAGGATTGCCAGGATGCCATTGCGTTTATCCAGCCGGATCGCGTGTTAACGGTGAACATCAAGGGCGCCGTGCTTGCCAGCGAGCAGGCGCTACGCGAAGCGGGTATCGAGCTGAGCGATTTTGTTCGCGGCAATGAAAAAGCCCGCGAGCGCATGAAAGCGCAGTACAGCATCGCCGGGATGACCAAAGGTGTCGTCGTGGGGACGGACCATGCCGCGGAAGCCGTCACCGGCTTCTTCACCAAGTATGGCGACGGCGGCACCGATATTAATCCTCTTTTCCGCCTCAACAAACGCCAGGGCAAACTGCTGCTGAAAACGCTCGGCTGCCCGGAACATTTGTACCTGAAGGCCCCGACGGCCGATCTCGAAGACGATCGCCCTTCTCTGCCGGATGAAGCGGCCCTGGGCGTAACCTACGTGCAAATTGACGATTATCTGGAAGGCAAAACCGTTCCGGCTGAAACCGCAAAAATCATCGAAGGCTGGTATCTGAAAACGGAACACAAACGCCGTCCGCCGATTACCGTATTTGATGATTTCTGGAAAAAATAGTCAGAAACAGCTTTGCATTAGCATTTTTTCAGGGCGGCGTAGTGCCGCCTTTTTTACAGGATGGATATGGACACCTCTTCGCAACGCGCCACGCTTATCGGCCTTATCGCAATCCTGCTCTGGAGTACCTCCGTTGGCCTGTTGCGCAGCATCAGCGAGCACTTTGGCGCAGTCGGCGGCGCGGCCCTGCTCTACACCGTCAGCGCGCTGTGTCTTTGCCTCGTCCGAGGTTTGCCCAAAATACGCGAACTCCCACCCCGTTATCTCTGGGTTGGCGGGCTGCTCTTTGTGGGCTATGAAATAAGCCTGGCGCTTTCAATTGGCCTGGCGCACACCCGCGCTCAGTCCCTGGAACTGGGGATGATCAATTATCTCTGGCCCTGCCTGACCGTTTTTTTCGCCCTGTTTATTAACGGCCAACGCAGCAATTTATGGCTGTGGCCTGGGCTCGCGCTTTCCCTGGCGGGGATTGTGCAGGTAATGAAGGGAGACGGCGGCTGGTCGCCTCTCGTGATGTGGCACAACATTCTCGATAACCCACTGGCCTACGGCCTGGCTTTTGCCGCCGCCATCATCTGGGCGCTCTACTGCAACCTGACTCGCCGCTGGAGCGAAGGTAAAAGCGGCGTCAGCCTGTTTTTCTGCGCCACCGCGCTGGTGCTGTGGATTAAGTTCGTCTTTGTGGCACATCCAACAATGCATTTCACGCTATCTGGTACGGCACAGCTGTTATTTATGGGGATTTCTACCGCCGTCGCCTATTCAGCCTGGAATGTTGGTATCCAGCGGGGAAACATGACGCTGCTTGCCACGGCTTCCTACTTCACGCCGGTATTATCGGCCCTGCTCGCCACGCTTTGGCTGGGTCTGCATCCCGGCTTTGCTTTCTGGCAAGGTGTACTGATGGTTGTAGGCGGCTCTCTGCTTTGCTGGCTTGCCACGCGGCACTATGGTTAAGGGCGATTCCCTCTTCACCTTCACGACTGCTATACTGGTGAAATAAACAGTACTCAGGAGTCCGATGTGGTCAGGCGTGCAAATACGCCGCGGTTAGAGTTTGAAGCCGCGGCGGTCTATGAATATCCGGAGCATCTCAGGCCATGGCTTGATGACCTGCCCAAAAAACCCGGCGTCTATGTTTTTCACGGTGAAAGCGACGTTATGCCGTTGTATATCGGCAAAAGTGTCAATATCCGCACACGCGTGATGTCCCATTTTCGTACGCCTGATGAAGCCGCACTCTTGAGGCAGTCTCGCCGGATCACCTTCATCCGCACTGCCGGCGAACTCGGAGCGCTGCTGCTCGAAGCGCAAATGATCAAAGAGCAACAGCCTTTGTTCAACAAACGCCTGCGTCGTAACCGCCAGCTTTGTTCCCTGTCTCTCCAGGGGGACACACCGCAGGTTGTATATGCCAAAGATGTCGATTTCTCCCGCCAGCCGGGCCTGTATGGGTTGTACGCTAACCGCCGGGCCGCGCTGCAAACGCTGCAAGGGCTGGCCGATGAGCATCGCCTCTGTTACGGCCTGCTGGGCCTGGAATCACTGAGCAAGGGCCGGGCCTGTTTTCGCTCCGCGCTTAAACGCTGCGCCGGAGCCTGCTGCGGGAAAGAGACTCAGGCCGAGCATCATGCCCGCCTGTTTCAGGCTCTCGAACAGGTTCGCCTGATTTGCTGGCCATGGAAAAACGCCGTCGCCATCGTGGAACGCAGCCCGGAGATGACCGAGTATCACCTGATCGATCACTGGTTTTATCTTGGCTCCGTGCAGCAGTTAACTGACGCGACAACCCGCCGCCAGCCGCCGGAGGGCTTTGATAACGACGGCTACAAGATCCTTTGCAAGCTGATGCTGAGCGGGGAATATGAGGTGATAGAACTGGAGTAGACTCCCCCCCAGGAGAGGAGTCTAAAAGTGCTATGCCGCCGACGAAGGCAGAAGCTTCGTGATAGCTTCCGGCCAGCCGTCGCTGCAGCCCCAGAGGCGCATTCGCTCGATATCCGGTGCCAGCAGGCGGTCTTTTTCCAGGAACGCGACACGCTCTCGAATATCCCCGAAGACCTTTTCAAGCAGCGGCGAGCTGCGCAACGGCCGGTGAAATTCAATGCCCTGAGCAGCGGCCATCGCCTCAATCCCGACCACTGCCGCAGTGTTAAAGCACATGGAACCCAAACGACGAGCCGCATAGGTCGCCATCGAAACATGGTCTTCCTGATTCGCAGACGTTGGCAGGCTGTCTACGCTGCCAGGGTGAGCGAGCGATTTATTCTCTGAGGCCAGAGCGGCAGCGGTGACCTGCGCAATCATAAAGCCGGAGTTAATCCCGCCCTCTTTCACGAGGAACGGCGGCAAGCCTGAGAGTCCAGTGTCCAGCAACAGCGCCAGACGACGTTCTGAAATCGCGCCAATTTCCGCCACTGCCAGCGCGATAATATCGGCGGCAAAGGCAACGGGCTCTGCGTGGAAGTTGCCGCCGGAAATCACTTCTCCGGTGTCGCTGAACACCAACGGATTGTCCGAGGCGGCGTTGGCCTCAATCTGCAGAACACGCGCCGCATGGCGCAGATTATCCAGACACGCGCCCATAACCTGCGGCACGCAGCGAATGGAATAAGGATCCTGCACACGGCCACAGTGGGCGTGGGAATCAACGATTTTACTGTCTGCAAGAAGCGCAGTGACCGCAGCAGCCACATCAATTTGTCCCGCCTGGCCGCGAGCCTGGTGGATACGCGCGTCGAATGGTTTCACGGAGCCTTTGATAGCCTCCAGCGACAAGGCCCCCGCCACCAGCCCGGCAGCAAACACCTTCTCGCCCTCAAACAACCCTCGCAGCGCAAGCGCCGTCGAAACCTGAGTCCCGTTCAGCAGCGCCAGGCCCTCTTTTGGCCCCAGTACCAGCGGCTTTACGCCTGCCAGCTTCAAACCTTCACCGGCAGGGATCTGTTCGCCGTTCACCCTGACATTCCCTTCCCCGAGCAACATCAGCGACAAATGCGCCAGCGGGGCCAGGTCGCCGGATGCCCCCACAGAGCCTTTCTCCGGGATCACCGGTATTACGCCCGAGTTAAACAGCGCAATGAGACTATCAATCACCAGCAGACGAACGCCGGAATGCCCGCGTGACAGGCTGATAATTTTACTGGCCATCACCAGTCGGACAACATCATCCGGCAGCGCTTCGCCAAGCCCCACGCTGTGAGAAAGCACCAAATTACGCTGAAGTTCAGCCAGATGATCGGTAGCGATGGTGGTTTGTGCCAGCTTGCCAAAACCGGTGTTAATACCGTAAACCACGTCGCCGTGGGCAACAATCGCTTCTACCGTGCCGAGCGCACGCTCAACGGCGGCAACCGCCCCGGGGTCAAGCCTGAGCAGCACGTTTCCATGGTAGATCTCGCGCAGAGTGGCCAGTGAAACGGAACCTGGAGTGAGACTGCATAGCTTCTTTTGCGTTGACATGTCAGCATCCTGTTTGCATCGGGTTTCTGTCTATATTTGTATATACAACTTAACTAATAAACCAAATAATCCGCCAGCGGGTCATAGGACTTTTTTATCGTTCGGTGAGCCGGATCGCGCTTGTGAAATTTTTCCAGCATGGGATGCTGCCGGGCGTTTACAGGAAGGGGAAATGAAGAACAAAACCGCAGTTGCACAGCAGTTTCTGAGGATATTCATCAGGAAGAAAGAGCATCGCCCGGCAGTTTTCCGGGCATTCGGTCTACAAATAGGTAATTTCGCTGAACAGCAGTTGCCCTTCGTTTTTTAACAGCCGCAGCGTGTGGCTGCCCTCCTGCCACCAGGCGCCCTGGTCCGGTGAAAGCAGCTTATCTTCAAGCTGCCATTCCCCGCTCAGGACATAAACAACGCCGCCTCGGGTACCAAAAGTGGTAAAGGTTCTGTCCGCCACCCGCACCTGGGCCCGGCATCGGTCCCGGCGAGTCATCACGTTAAAGTCCATCGACATGCCGCGAGTCAGCTCGGCTTTTACGGGCTGCTCACCGGCAAAAGTAAAAGGCTGATGGCGCTTGAGCGTATGCCTGAACGCCTTTCCGCCGTCGAGAACGACCTCGCTCCCCTCCAGCAGAGTCATTACCCGGTCAACCTGCGGAAAGACCGGAAACTCGCCGTTGTGGGCCAAAGAGGCGATACTGGCACGCCAGTTGAAATCTCGCGTCGCGGGTGGAAAACAGCATATTTCTCGCGTTTCCCCGGCGCCGTTGCGCCAGAGGTTAACCGGCACCTTTCGTATATCAAAGAATTCCATCACCACTCCTGAGGACGCACGGCATCCGTGCGCCCTGGCATTTGCTCTTTAAATTGAGCGACCCCAAAGGAAGAGCTCCCCCGGCGGCCTGCTCATCAGTTCTCTGTTTTATTCGTCAGATCTGTGCCTGACGCCAGTGTTATCGGCAGCCGTGGCCGGTTGCTGTAGCCCTGGTTCTATTTTTGTGACAATGATTTAGCGGCTTTTTTATCGGGAAGCAAAGTAAATTTATCGCCCTCAATACCGGTCGGTAAAATCTGCGGAGTGAACTGCAATTTTGAATGTAAGCTGCTGAAATTGAGTGTTTAAAATGGCTTGTCCCGTCGGCGTGATTATCGCCGGGCGGTATTATCTGAGTCGAGCGAAGGGGAAAGAGTGGAGTGACATGATTAAACGAGAAAACCGCCGATCCTGTTCACAGCGTACCTCGCTATTGTGAACAGGACCGGCGGTCTTAATTTAGTCGCTCAGGCTTACTGAGCAGCTGGCATTTTACCTTCATGCGCAGGACGTTCTGTCAGACGCTTCTCAAAATTCGCATTAAACTGTTTTTTCTGATCCGGGGTCAGAATGTTGTAGATTTTGTTCTGAGTTTGCAGATGCGCCAACATGCGCGCTTTGTTCTGCTCGGCCATTTTATCGATCTGCGCCTGGGCTTTGGCCTGATCGAAGCTGTCGCTGGCAATCACGTCGTGCATGGCGCGGCGTTCGTCAACGGATGGGCGCTGCATCTTGCCGCGCTGTTCTTTCATAATGTCTTTAATTTGCTGTTTCTGCGCATCGGTCAGGTTCAGGTCTTTAAACATCATGTCGTGCATCGGGCCGCGCATCATTTTATGGTGCATCATCGGAGCATCGGTTTGTGGAGCCGCAGCCGGGGTTGCGTCTGCAGCATGCGCCAGGTTAGCGGCACCCAGAGCCAGGGTAGAAGCGACGAACAGTGCAGTTAATTTACGCATATTTTTAACCTTCTCTTTTCATTAAATTGACGGCTCGCTTAAAACGACGATGCCGTGTTGACGAGAATGAGTTTACGAGTCTTATCGTCAAGGAGACGGTGGCATCCGTAAATCATTGAAAGGGTATAAAACAAGAATGCATCAATTATGAAGAAAATAAGGATTAAGGCGGGAAATAGTGCAACTAAATATAACAAACCATTGATTATAAAGACAATATGGAAAGTGTACAGCAATCAACCTAACGAATAAACCCTGCACCCAGGAATTATCCGTAAATAAATTAACAACACGAAATGATTAAGCAGCTCAATTATTAAGAGCTGCTTAAAGTTTAAATTTCCTCCAGCATCAGGCCCGCTCTCAGCCCCAGCGCCACATCCGGGTTGGGGAATAAAACGTACTCTTTTTCACCGGCAACGACATAACGCTTCTCACCATCTTCAGCCAGCAGGGTGCCCTTCGAAAACGCGGTAAAGTTCTGCGTTTGGCCGGACATGTGCAGCACGAATTTCTCCGACTGTCGGGTGATTTGCTGCGCGACGCGGTAACGCTGCGGTTCTATCTCCATGACCGGCGGCTCTGTCCCGCTTAACAACGCTGAGATTGCTTCTTTAGTTATCGCAAACTGACCAAGATCGTTCTGCCCAAACGGCCTGGCTTTTCCCAGCTCTAGCGTGCAGCTCAGCGCCCCGAAATGCTCGCTGCTGAAATGACTAAAGGTGCCACCGGGTTTTTGATGAAACACCAGCGCCTGCAGCCCGGCGCAGCCCAGCCAGGTTAAAAAGCTCTCGCTATAAGGCAGCGGCCTCGCAGGAAGCACGCCAAACCGGGGGTGATAAGAGCCACGAATGGCGGTATGCATATCCAGATGCCAGCGGGTTTGCTCCTCACTTCGCGACCAGAATTGCTCGAGGGCATGTTCAAGTCTGGCCGCACGTTGGGTTTCTACGCTTTCAGGAAACTGCTGCCAGCGCCCGCCAAACATACGGTTCATGTCGCTATGGGTATAACGCTTATCCGCGCGCAGCGCCGCTGGGTTACCCAGAATAATCATTGTGCGCCACTGCAGCGGAAGCTGCCCCGCGATCAAGCCGTTGGTCAACTGGCCAAGGATCTCCACCGGGGCGGTTTCGTTGCCGTGAATCCCGGCCGATATGACCAGCGCTTTCCCTGCCGCCTCACGCGGCGTCAACGTCAGAATACCTTCATCCCACCAGCGCCAGCTGAGATAAGCATTCTCCCCGGAGGTTTGTTCAGGCGCCTTGCCGGCCAGCGTCTGCGCCAGAAAATCAATCATTATTTCTCCCCTATTGCTGGAACGGGTACACGGAACCTAAATCCAGAATGTGCGTCAGTTCATCCAGCGCTTCACGCCCTTCGCGCAACAGCTGCGGATCGGCTAAATCAGCCTGGGTTAAACGGTCACGATACCAGCGATCAACCCAGCCATTGAGCGTCATAAACAGCGTGTCGTTCATCATCACCGCCGGATTAACGGCTTTAAGCTCCTCGTCCGTCAGTACCACTCTCAAACGTAAACACGCCGGGCCACCGCCGTTAGCCATGCTTTCCCGCAGATCAAACACCTGCAGCTCACGGACAGGGTTATCCGCCTCCAGCAGTTGGTTAAGGTAGCGCCAGACGCCTGGATGCTGGCGAGACTCTTCCGGCAGCACGAGCATCATGCCGCCGTCGGCGCGACTCAACAGCTGGCTGTTAAACAGATAGGTCGAAACCGCATCGGCCACCGAAACCAAATCGTCCGGGACTTCCAGGGCCGTAAAGCCCGGGACTTTTTCGCGCAGGCGCTGATAAAGCCCCGGCTGATCCACAAACGCATGCTGGTGGCAGAAGAGCACCTCGCGGTTAGAGACTGCGATAACATCATTATGGAAAACGCCCTGGTCGATCACCGCCGGGTTTTGCTGAGCGAAGATAACCTGCTCAGAACGTACCTGATTCAAACGTGCCACGGCCTGGCTGGCCTCCAGCGTCTGACGAGCGGGATACCGCGCCGGTGCCTGCCCGCTTTTCGAGTCTTCGCGACCATAAACAAACAGCTGCACGCCCGGCTCGCCATACTCGCCGCCTAAACGGTTATGGTTGGCGGCACCTTCGTCACCAAACATCGCCACCTGCGGCAGCGCGCCGTGCACGGCAAAACACCCGGTATCCCGGAACATCGCCCGCAGCACGCTTTCCGTCGTCGGTGCTTCGCTGGCGCGGTGGAACTTATTGTTCAGGTTGGCGACGGTGAGATGCACTTTGCCGTCCAGCGTATCGGCTGACGGTGATACCGTCGCCGCATTGGCCACCCACATCGAAGAGGCCGAGCTGGCGGCGGACAGCAGCTGCGGAGCTTGCCGAGCTGCACGCTCAACAACCTGCTCGTCGCTGCCGCTAAAGCCTATCTGACGCAGCACGCCGATATTCGGACGCTCCTGCGGGGCAATCACACCCTGCGGATAACCCGCGTCCGCCAGCGCTTTCATTTTCAGCAGCCCCTGCTTCGCCGCCAGCTTCGGGTTAGACACGCGAAACTGGTGCTTCGTCGAGGCTTCATTGCCGAACGACAGTCCGGCGTAATGGTGGGTCAGCCCCACCAGTCCGTCGAAGTTGGCCTCACGTGCTTTCTTCATGGCTGCTCCTCGCGGCTAAAATCGAGCCCTGGACTCAGGGTTGCTGGCAACGCGAAGCTCGTACTTTCCAACGAGGCCATCGGCCAGGCGCAGTAATCCGCCGCATACCAGGCGCTGGCACGGTGGTTACCTGAAGCGCCCACGCCGCCGAATGGCGCAGTGCTGGCGGCTCCGGTCAGCGGTTTATTCCAGTTCACGATCCCGGCTCTGGCTTCCAGTAAAAGCTGGTCAAACTGTTCGCGGGACGGTGAAATCAGCCCGCTCGCCAGGCCGTAGCGTGTGTCGTTCGCCATCCGAATCGCGTCGTCAAAGCTGTCATAGCGGTAAATCGCCAGTAGCGGGCCAAACACTTCTTCATCCGGCACGTCGGCCACGCCGCTAAGCTCAACGATGCCCGGCGTCAGTAAAGAGGTGCCTGGACGAATCATTTTTGGTTCAAGCAGCGGTTTACCGCCGCGGGCTACGTGAGCCTGAAACGCGGTCAGCACCCTTTCAGCCGCCTGTACCGAAATCAATCCGCCAATAAACGGCTGCGGCATAGCATCCCACTCACCCGGCTGCAAACGAGCAGAGACTTCAACCAGGCGACGAATAAACGCATCCCCCTGCTCACCCTGCTTCACCAGCAGACGGCGGGCGCAGGTGCAGCGCTGCCCGGCGGTGATAAACGCCGACTGGATAGCCACGTGAACGGCGCCGTCGATATCCCTCGGATCTTCGACGATCAGCGGGTTGTTCCCGCCCATTTCCAGGGCAAGGATCTTCTCAGGTTGCCCGGCAAACTGCCGGTGAAGGTGGTAGCCGGTGCCCGCGCTGCCGGTAAACAGGAGCCCATCAAGCTCCGACTGATTAGACAGCGCCTCGCCGGTTTCGCGTCCCCCCTGCACCAGGTTCAGCACGCCAGCCGGGATACCAGCCTCCTCCCACAACTTCATCACCAGCTCACCGATACGCGGCGTTAGCTCGCTCGGCTTAAACACCAGGGTGTTGCCGGCCAGTAGTCCCGGCACGATATGGCCGTTGGGCAAATGGCCAGGGAAATTGTAGGGGCCAAAGACCGCCAGCACGCCGTGAGGGCGATGGCGTAAAGTGGCAGCCCCGTCCGGCATCGCGGTGTGCGTTTCGCCCGTTCTGGTGTGGTAAGACTTGATGGAAATGGCAATTTTATTAACCATCGCGGTCACTTCAGTGGCCGCTTCCCAGCGAGGTTTACTGGTTTCTTGCGCAATTGCTTCAGCGAGTGCAGTTTTATTCGTCTCTAGCAGGCCGGCAAAACGCTCCACAATCTCCTGACGTTCTGCAAACGGGCGTTTCGCCCAGGCGGGAAACGCCGCACGAGCCGCACGGCAGGCTTCTTCTACCTGCGTTTTATCCGCCACCAGCCCTTCCCACAGCAGCGAGCCGCTGACAGGGTTATGTTTTAACAGCGCTTCGCCACGGCCCGGCACCCATTGTCCGTTGATCCAGTTAGTCATACTTTTTTCTCCTCAGGGCACAGGCGCACCACGCGCACGGTATCGCCGCTGGCGCACTTCAGCGCATCGGCGGTGGCGGCATCAATAACCAGTTTCTCGCCTTTGGGATCGGCTTTGATCAGCATCACGCGGAACTGGTGGTAATTTTCGTTGGCGACCAGACAAACGGGTAGTTCGTCGGTAGCAGGCTGGCCGACAGCGACGGTTTGCAGGCGGCTCTTGCGGATCGCCCGCACGCGGTCGATATCGCACTCCAGAGTAGGACCACCGTCGAAGATGTCGACATAGTTACGATAGCGGAATCCTTCGGCTTCAAGCACGGTGCGCGCTGGCGCCGTTTGCGGATGCACCTGGCCAATAACCGCCTGAGCCTCTTTGGAAAGGAAGTCGGTATAAATCGGGTGTTTTGGCATCAGCTCGGCAATAAAAGCTTTCTGCCCGGTGCCACACAAGTAGTCGGCGCGAGCGAACTCCATAGAGAAGAAGCGATTCCCAAGGCTTTCCCAGAACGGTGAATGCCCGTGTTCATCGATTACCCCGCGCATCTCGGCAACCACTTTGTCGTTGAAGCGCTCGCGGAAGGCAGCCATAAACAGAAAACGAGACTTGGATAACAGATACCCGTTGCCCTCTTTACGCCAGGCCGGGTCGAGGAACAGCGTGCAAAGCTCGCTCGCTCCGGTGTGGTCGTGGGTGAGAAAAAGCGTCGGCAGTGCGTTATAGATATTCAACTCTTTGGAGGCATGAACCAGCGTCCCGACCCGGTAGTTGTACCAGGGGTCATTCAGGCCCACGGCCACCTCAATGGCGCAAATCCCCACCATCTGGCCGCTGCTGGTGTCTTCCAGCACAAAAACATAGCCCTGATCGCCCTTCGGCAACCCGCCCTGCCAGGTCTGCAGCGAGCGTTCGATTCGGTCGGCCAGCGTTTTTTCGTCGGCGGGGAGCGAGGTCAGCCCGCCGCCGGTTTTCCCGGCAAGCTTAAGCAACCCCGGCAGATCGCCTCGTTCAATCGGGCGGATTACCATCATGATGAAACTCCCGCGAGGAAGCGTTCGCAGGCACGCTCGAAGCGATCCAGGCCCAGCTGAACTTCTGCTTCGCTGACGATGAGCGCAGGGGCAAAACGCAGCACGTTAGCCCCGGCGATCAGCATCATCAGGCCTTCCTGCGCGGCAGCCTGCAGAATAAGTTTCGCTTTACCGGCATGTTCAGGGCGCAGGGCACAGCCGATCAGCAGCCCTAAGCCGCGTACTTCGCTGAACAGCTGGTGCTTCTGGTTAATGTGGTTCAGGCGCTCAACAAACCAGTCATGGCGCTGCTTCACGCCGTTGAGCACCTCCGGCGTATTAATAATTTCCAGCACGCGTCCGGCCACAGCAGAGGCCAGCGGGTTGCCGCCGTAGGTGGTGCCGTGGGTGCCCACCACCATCACTTTGGCAAAGCGATCGGTGGTCAGCAGCGCGCCGATCGGGAAGCCGCCGCCCAGCGCTTTGGCCGTTGAGAGTACGTCCGGCGTCACGCCATAATGCATATAGGCATACAGCGAGCCGGTGCGGCCCACGCCGGTTTGTACTTCGTCAAAAATCAGTACGGCGTTGTGTTTGTCGCAAAGTTCGCGCAGCCCCTGAAGGAACTCTGGTGTCGCTGGAACGACCCCGCCTTCACCCTGCATAGGCTCGACGATCACCGCACAGGTTTCGTCGTTAATCAGCTCACGGGCAGACTGTAAATCGTTAAATACCGCGTGGTTAATCTGGGGCGGCAGCGGCGCAAAGTCCTGAGAATAAGCGGGCTGACCACCGGCCGTGACGGTAAACAGCGTGCGGCCATGGAACGCGTTCTTGAACGCTACGATGCCGCTTTTCTGTGCGCCAAAATTATCATGGGCATACTTACGCGCCAGCTTCAGCGCCGCCTCGTTGGCCTCGGCCCCTGAGTTACAGAAGAACACTTTCTCCGCAAAGGTAGCGTCGATGAGCTGCTTCGCCAGCTTCAGTACCGGCTCATTGGTGTAGCCATTGCCGGTGTGCCAGAATTTTGCCGCCTGCTCCTCCAGCGCTTTGCGCATTTCAGGGTGAGCATGCCCCAGGGCATTAACCGCGATGCCACCGGCAAAGTCGATGTAGTCTTTTCCCTGCTGATCCCACAGGGTGGAACCCTCGCCGCGAACCGGAATAAAAGGCGCAGGGGCATAAACCGGCATCATCCATTCGTCGAAATGTTGGCGTGTAATTGACTGCGACATAGTGACCCCTCACGGTAAACAAAAAGTTTATTAAATGTTAAATAATTGAGTGTTTGCGCTGTAAATGTAGATTGCAGGCATCGTGCCAGCCAGCGATAAAAATGCATAAACCGGAGGGTGAAACGTAAAATCAATAACTTAAAAACATCCATCATTCACATAAAGTGAATAAAAAGTGCATAGTTTTAACGTGCCGCCTGATTTTCGACACGAAAACAAGAAATATTATGCAGTGGTAAAATATAATGCTGGAATTGTGATCGCCTTCGGGATTTGCCTGCCGTTTTCGCCCCCTTTTTGCGCATCGAGATCAATTTTGGTGCAAATGTTGCTTTATTTTTGCCCGTCAGACGCGCCTATGGCAACGATTAGCTTCAGCGCAGCAACCTGCGCCGTTTTCTGCTACCATCCTGCAACAATTAACCTGACAACCTGGCAGCGACTATGAAATTTGTCTCTTTTAATATCAACGGCCTGCGCGCCCGTCCTCATCAGCTTGAAGCCATCGTGGAACAGCATCAGCCGGACGTTATTGGTCTGCAGGAAACCAAAGTGCACGACGATATGTTCCCGCTGGAAGACGTGGAGAAACTCGGCTATCACGTGTTTTATCACGGCCAGAAGGGTCATTACGGCGTGGCGCTGCTGACCAAAGAGAAGCCGATTTCGGTGCGAAAAGGCTTCCCGACCGACGATGAAGACGCCCAGCGGCGCATTATCATGGCGGAAATCCCGTCTGAATTTGGCAACCTGACGGTGATCAACGGCTACTTCCCGCAGGGCGAAAGCCGCGATCATGAAACCAAATTCCCGGCCAAGACTAAATTTTACCAGGATCTGCAGGACTTCCTGCAGGGTGAACTGCGCCCGGAAAATCCGGTGCTGATCATGGGGGATATGAATATCAGCCCGACGGATCTCGACATCGGGATCGGTGAAGATAGCCGCAAGCGCTGGTTGCGCACCGGGAAATGCTCGTTCCTGCCGGAAGAGCGTGAGTGGATGGCTCGTCTGCTAGGCTGGGGCCTGGTGGATACTTACCGCCACGCTAACCCGGAAGCACAGGATAAATTCTCGTGGTTTGACTACCGTTCAAAAGGCTTCGACGATAACCGTGGCCTGCGTATAGACCTGATGTTGGCAAGCCAGGGGCTGGCGCCGCACTGCGTGGCAACCGGGATCGACTACGACATTCGCGGCATGGAAAAACCGTCCGACCACGCCCCTGTTTGGGCGCAGTTTAAGCGATAAGGGAAATACTGAAGGTAGACACATCTTCAGACAAGGACAGCGAGATGCCGTTTTTCCCCCTGACGAGGCGCGAACAGAATGCGTAAAATCCTGTTTTTGCTGCTGGCCACGCTGGTCATCTCGCTGTTAATCCTGCTGCCACCGGGCACCCTTAGCCTGGCGACGCTGCAGAAATATCACGCTCAGCTTAGTCTCTGGCACGCCGAACGCCCGGCGCTGGTGATGAGCGCCTTCTTCCTTGGTTATTTCCTGATTTCCGCCCTTTCCATCCCCGGCACGCGCATTATGACCCTGATGGGCGGCGCGCTGTTTGGGTTGATTGAGGGCACCGTACTGGTTGCCACGGCTGCTGCCAGCGGCGCAACCGTGGCGATGTTGCTGAGCCGTTATTTCTTGCATGACTGGGTACAGCGGCGCTTTGCCACCACCATGGCAAAGATCAATGAGGGCATTAAGCACAATATTACACACTGCCTGTTTGCCCTGCGCCTGGTGCCGGTTCTGCCCTTTTCCATCATCAACCTGCTGATGGGGCTGACGCCGATTTCCGCCGTTCGCTTCGCGATAGTCACGCTGCTTGGCCTGCTGCCGTCTATCGTGCTGTACATCAGCACCGGCCGTCAGCTTAGTCAGGTAGAAAGCCTGCGGGACATTATTTCCCCCACCATGCTGCTGTTATTGGCGCTGATTGGCCTGCTGCCGCTCCTGTCTCACTGGCTGATAAAAAGAACCCGCTTAAAAAGTTAAACGCACCCGGCTATCGAAGGCGTTTTGTCGTTACCCCTGTGAAAGCAGCGTCACGTCAACATTGCCGCTAATCGCACGTGAGTAAGGGCAAGTGGCGTGGGCGGTCGCGAGCAAAGTTTCCCGCTGGGCCTCGCTCAGCCCAGGCAGCCTGACGTGAAGCGTCACCGCCAGCGCAAACTGGCTGTCGTTATCGACTTTTCCCAGCGAAACACTGGCGTCCACGGCGGTTTCCTCTGGAATGCGGATAGCCAATTTTTTCCCCGCCAGCCCAATCGCCCCCATAAAGCAGGCGGAATAACCGACGGCAAAAAGCTGTTCGGGATTCGTCCCCGGCTTGCCGGACCCCGGCGTGCTGAGCTGCACGTCCAGGCTGCCGTCGTCCGAACGCCCGTGCCCGCTGCGAGCGCCAACGGTAGTGGTATGGGCGGTATAAAGCACTTTCTCGAGTTTGCTGGACATCGTGATTCCTCAATCGTGGGTAAGAAGAGCCGCCATTTAACTACCGCTATGTATCTGCCATATGTTCTCCGCCAGGCCAAAATGTATAAGTCTGTATCCGCTTCATGACCTGGCTCAAGCTGGCTGCCACTCTCTCTCCGCTATACTCCACGCCTTTACGGCAGCGGCACGGTATGAAGATGGACAAACCGAAGAGAAGAGGTAGATGTGCGTAAGGGGATCTTTGCGCTACTGGTCATCATGGCGGGGTTGTTTTTGTATCTGCTTCCGCCGGGCACGATAAGCCTGTCGGCACTTCAGCATTCTCAGGCTGAATTTGCGCACTGGCATGCGCAACACCCGGTCCTGGCGGTTATGGCTTTTTTTGGCTGCTACTTTCTTACCGCCGCCTTTTCCATTCCAGGCGCAACCCTGCTCACGCTGCTGGGTGGCGCTATCTTTGGTCTGGTGCAGGGCACACTGCTGGTCGCCCTGGCGGCCACTGCAGGTGCGACCGTCGCCATGTTAATCAGCCGTTACCTGCTGCGGGACTGGGTGCAGCGCCGTTTCTCGCGCATGATGGAAAAAGTGAATCAGGGCATACGGCGCGACGGCGGCCATTACCTCTTTGCCCTGAGGCTCGCGCCGGTCTTCCCTTTTGTGCTGGTGAATTTATTAATGGGCCTGACGCCAATGGGCGTCGTTCGCTATGCCGCGATCAGCCTGCTCGGCATGCTGCCTGCCATCGTGGTCTACATTAACACCGGCAGGCAGCTGAGCCAGCTACAAAGCCTGGGCGATATCCTCTCCCCTGGCATGATGCTGGTGTTTGCCCTGTTAGGGCTATTGCCGCTGGCCGCGCGCTGGCTGGCCAGACGAACCGCCCCATAACACGCTGAGGACTTTCTCTTGCAACGCTTAATATCTGGCATACGGGCGCTGATGGTTGCCCTGACGATGATCGGCTTTAGCGCCGTCGCCCAACCTCAGTCCTGGCAGAATATTCGCCAGCAGGCCAACGGCCAGAAGGTTTATTTCAACGCCTGGGGCGGCGATCCTGCCGTTAACGGCTATCTGGACTGGGTCAGCCGTGAGGTAAAAACGCATTACGGCGTGACGCTTAAAGTGGTGAAGCTGGCGGACGCGGCCGATGCGGTGAGGCGCATTCAAAGCGAAGCGACTGCGGGCAGAAAAACCAACGGATCGGTAGATCTGCTTTGGGTCAACGGTGAAAATTTTAGCGTGCTCAAGCAGGCAGGATTTCTCAGCGAAAACTGGGCCGAAAATCTGCCAAACTGGCGATATGTTGACGTGAAAAAACCTGTGCGGGAAGATTTCTCGGTACCGGTTGACGGGGCAGAAGCGCCCTGGGGAAGCGCCCAGTTGATGTTCATCGGCGATAAGAAACGCACGCCGACCTTCCCACAAAATGCAGAACAACTGTTGGCCTTCGCCAAAGCCCATCCCGGCAAGCTCAGCTACCCTCGCCCGCCGGATTTTACCGGCACGGCGTTCCTTGAACAGCTTTTGATTGTCTTGACCGAAAAACCGGCCGCGCTGAAAACTGCCCCGGATCCCGGCACCTTCGAGCAAGTCACCGCCCCGCTCTGGCGCTACCTTGACCAGCTTCATCCATTCCTTTGGCAAAAAGGTAAAACGTTCCCGCCGACGCCGGCGCGCATGGATCGTATGCTGGCCGACGGCGAGCTGCTGCTGTCAGTGACCTTCAACCCGGCGCACGTCGACAATCTGATCGCTCGCCGCCAGCTCCAGCCGTCGGCAGAATCCTTTGGCTTTAGCGCCGGTATGCTGGGCAACGTGCATTTCGTCGCTATTCCGGCGAACAGCAGCGCCAAAGCCGGAGCGCTGGTGGTGGCTAATTTTCTGATGTCGCCGGAAGCGCAAATCCGCAAAGCCGATCCGGCAGTCTGGGGGGACGCGAGCGTGCTGAGCAGTCACGCGCTGCCGCCACCGCAAAAAACGCAGCTTGAGGATCTGGTGCCCAAAAGCCAGCGTCCGGTTCCTTTCCTGGCGGAACCTCACGCCGCCTGGGTCAGCGCGCTGGAGCAAGCCTGGCTTAAACGTTACGGATCGCGATGAGTCGCCGCTTTACCGTTGCCGGAGTATTGGCTGTGGGGCTGGTTTTTGTGCCGGTGCTGCCGGGGCTTGCCCTTTTAGCGCCGCCATTACTCCAGGGCGACACCTGGCTTGCTCTCTGGCAGGACCCGCAGTGGCCGGAAGCGGTAATTACCACGCTGGTTTCAACCACTCTCAGCGTGGGCGGTGCGCTGCTGTTGACGTTAATCCTTCTCTGCACCCTGTATCCCGGTGAGCGCTGGCAGCGCTATCTTCAGCGCCTGCCGCTGCTGCTTGCGCTGCCGCACGTCGCCCTTGCCAGCGGTTTTTTCTTCCTGTTTTCGGACAGCGGCTGGCTGGCGCGCCTTCTCAATCTCTCCCCACCACCGGATAACTACGGCTTTACCCTCGGCCTCATGCTGGCGCTAAAAGAAGCCTGGTTCTTGCTATGGTTCTCAGCCGCACAGCTACAAAGCGAACACCTGAGCCAGCAGATAACGTTTGCCAGAACGCTCGGCTACGGCGAGCTACAATCCCGTCTCTACGTGCTTGTGCCGCAGCTCTTGCCGCGCCTGGGCTGGGCTTTAGTGGCGGTGACGGCATACAGCCTTTCGGTCGTGGATGCCGCGCTTATTCTTGGCCCCGCTAACCCGCCCACTTTTGCCGTGCTGGCCTGGCAATGGTTAACGGACAGCGATACTTCTCGGCAGAACATGGGCCTGGCGGCCTCCTGCGTGCTGCTGCTTTTGCTGGGCGGTTTTATGGTTTTCGGGCGGTTAGCGTGGGGAGCATTTAAACTGCGAATCGGGCGTTTTTCAGGCAAGCGATATGCCCTGAATCTTACCTTAGCAGGCACTGTGGCCAGCGCTTCACTTTCTCTGTTCGGCTTTATGGCTCTCGCCATGCTTGTGACCTGGTCCTTCGCTGAAGGCTGGTTCTATCCGGCGCGCTGGCCTGAAAGTTTAACGCTTAGCGGTTGGCAGCAGGCTGAACTGGTGCCGGTCTGGACAAGTTTTATGGCCGGTTTTATCAGCGCTTTGCTCGCGCCAGTCGTGACAATATTGTGGCTAAAGGGCTGCCCGCGCCGGTACGATCGCTGGCTGTATCTGCCGCTGCTGCTGCCTGCGCTGCCGCTGGCCGCCGGGCAGTATCAACTCCTGCTCAGGCTGAACATGGAAGGAAGCTGGGCCGCGCTCATCTGGAGCCATTTACTGTGGGTCGTGCCTTATACGCTGTTGATTCTGGCCCCAGCCTGGCAGCGGATCGACGCTCGTCTGGTGCTGACAGCGCAAACTTTCGGCTGGTCGCCAGGGAAAATTCTCTGCCTTATCCAGATCCCATTGCTTGTCCGGCCTTTGCTGGCGGCGCTGGCCGTCGGTTTTTCGGTCAGCATCGCGCAATATTTGCCTACGCTTTATGCCGGGGCGGGCCGGTTTGCCACCGTCACAACGGAAGCCGTAGCGCTCAGCAGCGGCGGCGATCCACAGCAGTTTGCAATCCAGGCCCTGCTGCAAATGCTGCTGCCGCTGGCCGTATTTATCGCCACAATCTCAGCCAGCCGCCTGGCTGGCACCCACAGAAAAGGATTGCGCTAATGCTCAGCGTGCGAAATTGCTCCCTCTCTCGCAATGGCGAACCACTGCTGGCGGATATCAGCTTTGACGTCGCGCCGGGTGAGATTGTTACGCTGATGGGCCCGTCTGGCGTGGGTAAATCGACGTTTCTGAACTGGATGATCGGCGATTTAGCCCCGGAGTTTAGCGCCCAGGGCACGCTGCGGCTTAACCAGCGCAGCCTGACTTATTTGCCCGTTGAACAGCGCCGCATCGGCATTTTGTTCCAGGATGCGCTGCTATTTCCTCACCTCAACGTTGTGCAAAATCTGTTGATGGCGATTCCCGCCTCCGTCGCTGGGCGCTCGCTGCGGCAGCGTGTTGTTTCGGAGGTCCTGGAAAGCGCCGGGCTGGCAAACTATGCCCGCAGAGATCCGGCCACGCTCTCCGGCGGGGAACGAGCGCGCATCAGCGTCCTACGCGCCCTGCTGGCTGAACCCGAAGCTTTGCTGCTGGATGAGCCCTTTTCCCGGCTCGACCTGCCGCTGCGCCAGAGCTTTCGGGAATTTGTCTGGCAAAAAGCCCAACAGCTCAAACTGCCGGTCGTGCTGGTTACTCACGATGAGCAGGATGCGCCGGCCCACGGCCAGATTATCCAGCTTTAGCCCATCGAACATGAGGTATCGCAAAGAAGCCAACGCCAGCGAGGACTAAACTTGCGGCTCTTTTGCTATCCTTCAGGTTATTAGATGAAACGTGTTTCTCAGCTAACCACCGCCCTGCTGCTTGCCGGGCTGTCCCAGGTCACTTTTGCCGCCTCGGTACCCACTGAAATGAACCTCTCCAGCGTAAAAGCCGTAAACGGTGCCGTGATTGATACTCGGCCGAGCGCGTTTTACAACGGCTGGCCGCAAACCTTAAACGGCAGCGGCGGCCATGAACCCACTGCCTTGAATCTTTCGGCCTCCTGGTTGGCGCTAATGAGCGATGAGCAGCTTTCAACGTGGGCTAAGCAGCATCAGTTGACCAAAACCGGATTGATGGCGCTGTATGGTAGCGACGCTCAGTCCGTGAAAACTCGCTTAGAAAAGCTGGGGTTTACGCAGATTTCAATCCTGACGGACGCCCTGCAGGATCCTTCCCGCCTGCAAAAGCTGGCGCATTTTGAGCAGCTGGTGTACCCGCAATGGATCCATGATTTACAGAATAAAAAACTCGTCACCGCCGCCCCTGCCGGGGACTGGAAAGTGGTTGAAGCGGGCTGGGGCGCGCCAAAAAAATACCTGCTCAGCCATATTCCTGGCGCGGGCTACATCAACACAGAAGAGGTGGAGAGCGAGCCGCTGTGGAACAAAGTGTCCGACGACAAGCTGAAGGCCATGCTGGCTAACCACGGCATCAGGCACGATACGACCGTCATTTTGTATGGACGGGATGTATATGCGGCGGCGCGCGTGGCGGCGATCATGCTGTACGCTGGCGTGCAAGACGTCCGACTCCTGGACGGAGGCTGGGCAACGTGGAGCGCAGCTGACCTGCCCGTTGAACGCGGCCTGCCCAACAAAACGACGCCGGAGCCCGACTTCGGTGCCTCCATTCCCGGTCAGCCTCAGCTTATGCTGGATACGGAGCAGGCTCGGGCGCTGCTGCACCGCAAAGATGCTTCTCTGGTCAGCATTCGTTCCTGGCCGGAATTTATCGGCACCACCAGCGGGTACAGCTACATCAAACCCAAAGGCGAGATTGCAGGCGCCCGCTGGGGCCACGCGGGCTCTGACTCCACGCATATGGAAGACTTCCATAACCCGGACGGTACCATGCGTTCAGGGGACGACATCGCCGCAATGTGGCAAAACTGGAATATCTTGCCGGATCAGCAGGTTGCTTTTTACTGCGGAACCGGATGGCGCGCTTCCGAAACGCTGATGTACGCGCGGGCAATGGGCTGGAAGAATGTCGGCTTGTATGACGGCGGCTGGTACGAATGGAGCGCTGACCCTAAAAATCCTGTTGTGAGCGGCGAGCGTAAACCGAACTGATGCTGACTTGAGGGCTTCCCCCCTCACCCTCTCCCCAACGGGGAGAGGGGATAAATAGCACCTGTATTCTCCCCCAGAGCGGGATTGTTTTCTTCCTCGCCCCCTGGGAGAGGTCGGAGTGAGGGGGTTAATCTGCGGAGTCATCCAGCCGTTTTAACGTCTTATACCCGCCCCAGATGCGGTTGAACGTTGTGAGCCAGCACAGCGAACCGAAGATCCACGCCAGCCAGGCAAAACCGTCCGGGAACAGGCAGCCAAGCACAAACAGCAGGAGAGTTTCGGTACCTTCCGTCAGTCCCCCCAGATAATAAAACGATTTATAGGCGTAGCCTGGATTCGCAATATCGTGCTTCTGCGCCAGGGCAGCAAACGCCAGAAAGCTGCTACCGGTGCCGATGAAAGAGAACAGCAGCCACGCGCCTGCGAGAGCATTTTGCGCCGGGTCCGCGAGAATAAAGCCAAACGGCACAAGGGCATAAAAAAGAAAATCCAGCGTAATATCGAGGAAGCCACCGGCATCGGTTAGCCCTCTGCGTCTCGCCAGCGCGCCGTCCAGGCCATCAAACAGCCGGTTAAAGACAATGGCAACCAGCGCCGGGACATACCAGTGCAGTGCCAGAAAAGGCAAAGTGAGCACGCCAATCGCGAACCCTGCCAGCGTCAACCTGTCCGGCGTGATAGCGGGCTTATCAAGCACGGCCGCCAGGCGATTAAGCACGGGTTTGATGCGTGGGTGAAGGTAGCTGTCGAACATCTAGCGTTTTTCCTTCATCGGGCATAAACCCTGGGAGGGAATATCCAGTGCGGCGTTAAAGCGAGCCGAAAGGTTCTGAAAGGCAATCAGCGCGGTGAGTTCGGTCCCCGCCTGGTCGTTGAAATGCTGCTTAAGCCTGTTTTTTAACTCGTCGGACACCTGTGGCGGCGTGACGGTCATCGCTTCGGCGTAGGCCAATGCGATCCGCTCCTTCTCGCTAAATATCGGCTCATTTTGCCAGTTGGCCACCGCCAGTACTTTATCCATCGACTGACTACGCTCCGCGAGACGCAGGCTGTTGGCGTCGATGCAAAATTCACAGCTACAAAGCTGCGAAACACGGGTCATCACCAGAGAACGGGTCACCGGGTCGATCTTTGCCCGACGTCTTTCCAGAAAGCCGACAAACAGTGCCACCAGCCAGAATAAATACGGCAGTCGCCCCCACCAGCGGGTCGGGTTCAGCACCGCGCCAAAATGTTTCTCCTGCATCGCCACAATCGGGCGCAGGCTTTTGGGCAGCGTTTTAAGGGGGGCAATCCAGGGCTCGCTTTTCGTTTCCATCATTCAGTTACTCTTTTGCTGGCATCTCCAGGCGGGTATTATGCCACGCCTGCCCCACTGAGAATGGACACCCATGCTAAAAAACCTTGATGTTGTCGCGGCTATTGTCGAGCGTGAAGGCAAAATTCTGCTCGCCCGTCGCCCTGAAAATGGCGATCAACCCGGCCTGTGGGAGTTTCCGGGCGGGAAAGTAGAAGCGGGAGAAACGCAGCCGGAGGCGCTGGCGCGGGAGCTACAGGAAGAGCTGGGAATTGCCGCACAAATTAGCGGCTATGTGGCCAGCCATCAGCGCGAAGTGTGTGGGAGAATGATTCATCTGCACGCCTGGCATGTTGAGGCCTTTAGCGGCGAACCCATCGCCCATTGCCACAGCGAGCTGGTCTGGAGTGAACCGCCGGAGGCGCTTGACTATGCCCTCGCCCCGGCGGATATCCCACTGCTGCAAGCGTTTATGGCTTCACGCGGCGCCAGACCAGCGGATTAGTCCCTAAGACTTTGTCATCACGCTGGCATTGCAGCAAAATGCCTTCCGTTTTCACCACCGCCCCTTCGGAATAGTTTTTGTTTTCATAAACACAGCACTGGTTGCAGGGCGGCGTCTGCGGCTGATTGCTGTTGGTGAACACTTCCGGCGGGATCACCACGTCAACGTCAGGCTGACGGGGCTGCACCGCCATCGCTGGCAGACTCATCATTAGCCCCACGACGGCGGCGAGCAGGTTTTTTACTGGCATCATCACTTCCCTCTTTTTTGGCCCAACGTTTTGCTTTTTTTCCGTCATCCTGGGCTTTGATGCCCTTAAATGCGTGCCGCACCGGCGTGGTTCGCGCCTGATGAATCAGCTCATAAAGCGTTTGCACCAGCGGCTGCATAAAGTCCTGATAGCGGCACTGCTTTTCGCTGATTTGCGTCAGCGTTGATTCCCAGTGCGCGGTCATGTCCGGCCTGGCAGCCAGCTCCGGCAGCGAGTGGATCAGCGCCCGCCCGGCTTCCGTAGAATGAATATAGCGCCCTTTCTTGACCAGAAAAGCGCGTTTGAATAACAGTTCGATGATCCCGGCTCTCGTCGCCTCGGTGCCTAATCCGTCCGTGGCGCGCAGGATCTTTTTCAGATCTTTGTCCTGCACAAAGCGCGCAATCCCGGTCATCGCTGACAATAATGTCGCATCGGTAAAGTGGCGCGGCGGCTGAGTTTGCCGTTCAACCACTTCGCCATGCTCGCACAGCAGTTCGTCCCCTTTCGCCACCACCGGCAGCGGCGTGCCGTCGTTCTCTTCATCGCGCTCTTTATTGCCCAGCAGCGCCCGCCAGCCCGCTTCGGCAAGGAAACGTGCTTTAGCGATAAATTTGCCTCCGGCGATATCCAGATCGATGGTGCATTTACGGAATACGGCGTCGGCACAGAACTGCATTAAGTATTGACGGGCGATCAGGCCATAAACTTTAGCCTCATTTTCACTTAATGAAATTGAAGCGCTGCGGGCGGTAGGAATAATCGCGTGGTGGGCGTCCACTTTTTTATCGTCCCAGCAGCGGTTACGCAGATCGGCATCCACCGCGGGCTGCGGCAGCAAATCCGGCTGATGCACGCTGATGGCGTTCATCACCGCATGCCGCCCGGCAAAGTGCTCTTCGGGCAGATAGCGGCAATCCGAACGCGGATAGGTAATGAGTTTGTGGGTTTCGTACAGCTTCTGGCAAATATCCAGCACGTTCTGGGCGCTCAGCCCAAAGCGTTTCGCCGCCTCGATTTGCAGGCTGGAGAGCGAAAACGGCAGCGGCGCGGTTTCCGATTCCCGTTTATCGTTATAGGCGGTGACCAGCGCCGGGTGGCCGTTGATACGCGCGACGACGTGCTCCGCCAGCTTGCGGTTCAGCAGGCGGCCTTCTTCGTCCTGATGGGGTTCGCAGGACTCGCTCGGCTGCCACACCGCCACAAAGCGTTCGTCGGCGGGCGCCACGATGTGGGCTTTTACTTCGAAATAATCTTTGGCGACAAAGTTTTCAATCTCTTCATCGCGGCGCACGACCAGGCCCAGCACCGGCGTCTGGACGCGGCCTACGGACAGTACGCCCTGGTAGCCCGCATTGCGCCCGAGAATGGTGTAGGCGCGGGTCATGTTAATCCCGTACAGCCAGTCGGCGCGGGCGCGGGCCAGCGCCGAAACGCAAAGCGGAATAAATTCGCTGTTGGCGCGCAGGCGGGAAATAGCCCGCTCCACGGCCTGCGGGTTAAGGTCGTTGATCAGGCAGCGCTGCACCTGCTGGCGCTTTTCCGGGGCAAGCTGGAGATAGTCCAGCACTTCATCCACCAGCAACTGCCCTTCGCGATCGGGGTCACCCGCGTGAACCACCTCGGTGGCCTGAGCCAGCAGCTTTTTAATCGCGTTGAGCTGTTTAGTCACGGAGGGGCGAGGCTGGAGCTGCCACTTTTCCGGCACAATGGGCAAATCAGCGAGGTTCCAGCGGGCATATCGCCCGTCGTAGGCGTCCGGCTGCGCCTGCTCCAGCAGGTGGCCAATGCACCAGGTCACCACCTGGCCATTGCCGCATTCAATAAACCCATCGCCGCGACGATGGGGCTTGGGCAGCACGTCGGCAATGGCTCGCGCAAGGCTTGGTTTTTCCGCAATAAACAGCCGCATGAATTAACGGATCTCGATCATTGGGCGGCCAGCGCGGGCCTCTTTCAATTCACCGATGGCGCTGAGCTTAATGCCGTTCCGCTCGGCAGCCGCAAAGACCTCGGCTTCGGCATCCGCACGAACCGCCAGCAGCAGGCCGCCGGAAGTTTGTGGGTCGCACAGCAGGTTACGCCATGCTTCTGGCATCTCGCCAATCAGTTGACCGTAGCTGGCAAAGTTGCGGGAGGTGCCGCCGGGCACACAGCCCTGCTGGATGTAGCTTTCCACACCCGGTAATTTTGGCACGCATTCAAACCAGACATCAGCTTGAACGCCCGCGCCTTCGCACATTTCGCTCAGGTGGCCCAGCAGGCCAAAACCAGTCACGTCCGTCATCGCGGTCACGCCCGCAATATCGGCAAACTCCGCGCCGACTTTGTTCAGCTGGCACATAGTCTCCGCCGCCAGGCCTTTGTGCTCTGGCAGCAGCAGGGATTTTTTCTCGGCGGTGGTCAATACGCCAATGCCCAGCGGTTTAGTCAGGTACAGTTTGCAGCCGGCTTCAGCAGAGCTGTTTTTCTTCACTCGCTCGGTAGGCACAACGCCGGTCACCGCGAGGCCAAAAATCGGTTCAGGTGCGTCAATCGAGTGGCCACCGGCGAGCGAAATCCCCGCCTGCTGGCAGACAAAACGCCCGCCTTCGATAACCTCACGAGCAATTTCGGGCGCCAGCGTATTAATCGGCCAGCCGAGAATAGCGATCGCCATAATCGGTTTCCCGCCCATGGCGTAGATGTCGCTGATGGCGTTGGTCGCCGCGATACGGCCAAAGTCGAAGGGATCGTCCACGATCGGCATGAAGAAATCGGTGGTGCTAATGATACCGGTGCCGTTGCCCAGGTCGTAAACCGCCGCATCGTCGCGGGTTTCGTTCCCCACCAGCAGATTAGGATCGACAAACTTCGCCTGCTCGCTGTGCAGGATGGTTTCCAGCACCTTCGGGGAAATTTTGCAGCCGCATCCTGCGCCGTGGCTGTACTGGGTCAAACGAACGGTTTGCTTCATGGACTTTTCCTTTCTTTGCCAAATTCTGTACCCAACATGGTAGCGCTCAAACGCCCTGGTGGTAAGTCTGGCAGTCCTAATTCGCGTGCCGTTGCTCACTAAGCAGGCAAAGCGGAAGTTTTTTGAAGCCAGGCCGCATTTTGCCGATGCGCTCTTTTACTCAAACATGACAGTAATGTTACAACCATCAAAGCAACTATCTGGACAACTCACGCATGTAAGGAATAACAATGAAAAAACGCGTAATTGCTTTCTGTATTGCCGGCCTGTTCTCCTCTGCGGCCTTTGCCCTTGCACCTCCGGGAAATGATGCCACCACCAAGCCCGATCTCTATTACCTGACCAACGCCCAGGCCATTGACAGCCTGGCGCTGCTGCCACCGCCGCCGGAAATCGGCAGCATTGCGTTCCTGAACGATCAGGCGATGTATGAGAAAGGCCGCCTGCTGCGCGCCACTGAACGCGGCAAACAGGCGGAAGAAGATGCCAACCTGAGCGGCGGCGGCGTGGCTAACGCTTTCTCCGGCGCGTTTGGCTCGCCAATTACCGAAAAAGATGCGCCGGAACTGCACAAGCTGCTGACCAACATGATTGAGGATGCCGGTGACCTCGCCACGCGCGGCGCAAAAGAAAAGTACATGCGCATCCGCCCGTTCGCCTTCTACGGTGTGCCAACCTGTAACACCAAAGAGCAGGATAAGCTGTCGAAAAATGGCTCTTATCCGTCCGGGCATACCTCAATTGGCTGGGCTACCGCGCTGGTGCTGGCGGAAATCAACCCGCAGCGCCAGAACGAGATCCTGAAACGCGGGTTTGAGCTGGGGCAAAGCCGGGTGATTTGCGGTTACCACTGGCAGAGTGATATTGATGCCGCTCGCGTCGTGGGATCTGCCGTAGTGGCCACGCTGCATACCAACGCTGCCTTCCAGCAGCAGCTGCAGAAATCGAAAGACGAGTTTGCGAAACAGCAGAAGAAATAAGAAATGGAACCTGCCGGGTCAGCGCCCGGCAGGATAATGTCCAATCAGAAGCGAGAAACGAACGCAGAAGTATCCGGGGTGCTGATGGTCGTCGACGCTTTCAACTGCGGCGTGCCCAGGTAAAGGAAGCCCACCACTTTGTCCTGCTCGCGCCCACCCAGTCCTTCGCGCACCAAATCATTTTCAGTCCACGCGCCGCTGCGCCAGATACCGTTAAAGCCCTGGGCCACCGCCGCCATTTGCATCGCCATCACCGCACAGCCTGCGGAAACCACCTGCTCCCACACCGGCACTTTATGATTAGTCTCGCAATGTGCGACCACAGCAATGATTTGCGGGGCGCGGAACGGCGATGTACGCGCCTTTTCAACGCTTTTTTCGTCCATGCCGGCCGCAAGGGCCGCTTTCTCTAAAAGCTGAGCAAAGCGCTCGCGCCCTTCCCCTTCAATAACAATGAAGCGCCACGGCTGGAGCGTACCGTGGTCCGGCGCGCGCATCCCGGCACGCAGAATATTTTCCAGCACTTCACCCGCCGGAGCCGGCTCGGCCAGGCGGGACGCGCTGCGGCGGTTAATCAAAAGTTCAAGTGCATCCATTTAAAAGCCCCTTACTGACATGAAATGACTGGCAAAGCGCGGAGGTTGCCCCAGTCCGTTAAATGATTTTCATTCACAAAATTAACACAGCCGTAGTTTTTGTTACAGCGCCGCCCCGATTTCCTGCTGACATTTCCTCGCCCTCTCTTTAGGATAGCCTTTACTTTCGCCGCTTTAGCCAGCTTCATTGCGGCGTGCGGGTAATACCCCTGTTGAAGGTTATGGAGAAAACATGCGCACCATTGGGCGATTTATTAGCGGCTTTTTTAAGTGGACCTGGCGTCTGCTTAATTTTATTCGGGAATTTATTCTCAACTTGTTCCTTATCCTGCTGATCCTGGTCGGGGTCGGCATCTGGATGCAGGTAAAAAGCACGCCTGCAGAACCCGCGCGCGGGGCGCTGCTGCTGGACATCACCGGCGTGGTAGTGGACAAACCGTCGGTCAGCAATAAGCTGGGCGTGATTGGCCGCCAGCTGGTGGGTGCCAGTTCTGACCGTCTGCAGGAAAATTCCCTGTTCGACATCGTCGACGCCATTCGTCAGGCGAAAGATGACCGCAATATCACCGGCATAGTGCTGGACCTGAAAGATTTCGCCGGAGCCGACCAGCCTTCGATGCAGTACATCGGTAAAGCCCTGCGCGAGTTCCGCGACGGCGGCAAGCCGGTTTATGCCATGGGCGACAGCTACAACCAGAGTCAGTACTACCTGGCAAGCTTTGCCAATAAAATCTGGCTCTCGCCGCAGGGCATGGTTGACCTGCACGGGTTTGCCACCAACGCGCTGTATTACAAAACCCTGCTGGATAAGCTGAAGGTCTCAACGCACGTCTTCCGCGTCGGTACCTATAAATCAGCGGTTGAGCCGTATATCCGCGACGATATGTCCCCTGCCGCGCGGGACGCGGACAGCCGCTGGATTGGCGAGCTGTGGCAAAATTACCTGAACACCATCGCGGCAAACCGCCAGATCACCGCTCAGCAGGCTTTCCCCGGCGCTCAGGCGCTGCTGGATAATCTGCAAAAACTGGGTGGCGACACCGCAAAATATGCGCTGGACAATAAACTCGTGGACGAGCTGGCAAGTAGTGCGACTGTGGACAAAGCGCTGGTGAAGCAGTTCGGCTGGAGCAAAGCCAACAAAGACTTTAGCTACACCAGTATTTACGACTACACCGTGAAAAAACCGTCTGAGCAAGGCGATGCCATCGCGGTGATCTTCGCCAACGGCGCGATCATGGACGGGGAAGAAACCCCGGGCCAGGTCGGCGGCGATACTACGGCCATGCAGATCCGTGAAGCGCGTCTGGATCCGAAGGTGAAAGCCATCGTCTTCCGCGTGAACAGCCCTGGTGGCAGCGTCACTGCGTCCGAAACCATCCGTGAAGAGCTTGTGGCTGCGCGTGAAGCCGGGAAGCCAATTGTGGTTTCCATGGGCGGCATGGCGGCATCCGGCGGGTACTGGATCTCCACCCCGGCGAACTACATCATCGCCAACTCAAGCACGCTGACCGGCTCGATTGGTATTTTCGGTGTCATTAACACCGTAGAAAACACCCTCGACGCGATTGGTGTGCATACCGACGGCGTATCAACGTCGCCGCTGGCCGACGTCGCCGTGACCAAGAAACTGCCGCCTGAAGTACAGCAGATGATGCAGCTCAGCATCGATAACGGCTACAAGCGCTTTATTGGCCTGGTGGCGGCGTCCCGTAAGAAAACGCCAGAGCAAATCGATCAGATTGCTCAGGGCCACGTCTGGACCGGGGAAGATGCCAAAGCCAACGGTCTGGTGGACAGCCTGGGTGACTTTGACGACGCCGTGGCTAAAGCCGCCGAGCTGGCGAAGCTGAAAAGCTGGCATCTGGCGTTCTGGCAGGATGACGCGACCTTCACCGACATGGTCTTTAACGCCATGACCGGCTCGGTACGCGCCGCGCTGCCGCAGGCCATTCAGGCTTACCTGCCAGCGCCACTGGCGGATGCCGCGCTGGCGGTCAAGGCCCAGAATGACAAATTCGGCACCATGAACGATCCGCAAAACCGTTACGCCTTCTGCCTCACCTGCGGCGATGTGCGTTAATTTACTCAAATGAATCAAAGCCCGGTTAAACCGGGCTTTTTTTTTCCGTCATCCTCTCTATACTCTGCCGCAAATATCGAAAGCCTCGAGCAAAACTATGCCAAAGAAATCTATCTACGTTGCCTACACCGGCGGTACTATCGGGATGCAGCGTTCTGAACACGGCTACATTCCTGTTTCCGGCCATCTCCAGCGCCAGCTGGCGATGATGCCTGAATTCCACCGCCCGGAAATGCCGGACTTCACAATCCACGAATACGATCCGCTGATGGACTCTTCGGACATGACACCTGAAGACTGGCAGCACATCGCCGACGACATCAAAGCCCACTACGACGAGTATGACGGCTTCGTGATCCTCCACGGCACGGACACCATGGCGTTTACCGCCTCGGCGCTCTCGTTCATGCTGGAAAACCTCAGCAAGCCGGTGATCGTCACGGGTTCACAGATCCCGCTGGCAGAGCTGCGTTCTGACGGGCAAATCAACCTGCTTAATTCGCTGTACGTGGCGGCCAACTACCCGATCAACGAAGTGACGCTGTTCTTCAACAATCGTCTCTATCGTGGGAACCGCACCACCAAGGCCCATGCCGACGGCTTTGATGCCTTTGCCTCCCCTAACCTTGCGCCGCTGCTGGAAGCCGGGATCCACATCCGCAAGCTGAATACGCCGCCGGCCCCGCACGGTGAAGGCGAGCTGATTGTTCACCCGATCACGCCGCAGCCGATTGGCGTGGTCACCATCTATCCAGGCATTTCTGCCGACGTCGTGGGCAACTTCCTGCGTCAGCCGGTCAAGGCGCTGATCCTGCGTTCTTACGGCGTGGGTAATGCCCCGCAGCAGGGTGCGTTCATTAAAGAGTTGCAGGAAGCTAGCGCGCGCGGCATCGTGGTGGTTAACCTCACGCAGTGTATGTCCGGCAAAGTGAACATGGGCGGCTATGCGACCGGCAACGCGCTGGCGCAGGCTGGCGTTATCAGCGGCTTTGATATGACGGTGGAAGCGACGTTAACCAAGCTTCACTATCTGCTGAGCCAGGGTCTGGATGCCCAGGCGATCCGTGATGCCATGTCGTGCAACCTGCGTGGTGAACTCACCCCCGACGAATAAGGAACGCCAATGGCGCAACGTGCTTTGCTGTTGATTGATTTGCAGAACGATTTTTGTGCCGGTGGCGCGCTCGCCGTCCCGGAAGGTGACAGCACCGTTGAGGTCGCTAACCAGCTTATCGAACTGTTTAACGCCCGCGGTGAAAACGTGGTTGCCACTCAAGACTGGCACCCGGCAAAGCATGGAAGTTTCGCCAGTACGCAAGGCACTGAATCTTTTTCTGAGGGCATGCTCAACGGCCTGGCGCAAACCTGGTGGCCCGATCACTGCATTCAGAACAGCGAAGGGGCGAAACTTCACCCGCTGCTGAAGGCTTCCGGCGTCGATAAGATCGTCTATAAAGGCCAAAATCCAGCTATCGACAGCTACAGCGCGTTTTTCGATAACGGCCACCGGCAGCAAACCGAGCTGGATGCCTGGCTGCGCGAGCACAACATCCGCAGCCTGGTGGTGTTGGGGCTGGCAACGGATTTCTGCGTGAAATTTACCGTGCTGGACGCGCTGGGGCTGGGGTATGAAGTCACCGTCATCACCGATGGCTGTCGCGGCGTGAACCTGCGGCCCCAGAGCAGCCTCGAGGCATTCCAGGAGATGGCGGTTGAAGGCGCCACGCTAATGACCTTCGCCGATTTTACCTGCCAATAATTGTAGGGGCGGCTGCCCGCCCCACACTTTTGTATCGATTCCGCTCACAATCTACGCTTTTTTTGCTCGCCCTCACCTGGGAGCGCTCTCATAATCATATTCAGTGAATTTATTCAGCACGTTAGCTGATTTCGCTTTCCGCCGTTTTCGTCTGTTAAGCGTGGCCGGGGAGCTTTTATGTTGTGCCCGTCAAAGAGGAATCATTATGTCATTCACACGTAAAATGTTACCGCTGGTGGCCGCGGTGACGCTCGCCTGCAGCGGCGTTGCGCAGGCTGAATCTTTGCTTTCCGTGGGTTACTTCAACGGCGGCGGCGACGTCACTGCCGGTCCCGGGGGGGATATCAATAAGCTTGATGTTCGCCAGATTACCCACCTCAATTACTCCTTTGGCCTGATTTATAACGACGAGAAAGGCGAAACCAACGAAGCGCTGAAAGATTCGTCAAAACTGCATCAAATCTATCTTTCCCCAAAAGTTGTCTCCGACCTTGAAACCCTGCCGGCACTGCGGAAACAGAATCCACAGCTGAAAATTTTGCTGTCCGTTGGTGGCTGGGGCGCTCGCGGTTTCTCTGCCGCAGCAGCAACGCCTGAAAACCGCGCGGTGTTTATCCGTTCCGTGCAGGAAGTGATGGACAAATATGGTCTGGATGGGATCGACCTTGACTGGGAGTTCCCGGTAAATGGCGCCTGGGGCCTGGTGGATAAGCTGGACGCCGACCGGGATAATTTCACCGCCCTGCTGAAAGAGTTGCGCAAAGCCGTGGGCGACAAAAAACTGGTCACCATTGCCGTCGGGGCCAATGCCGAAAGCCCGAAAAGCTGGGTTGATGTGAAAGCCATTGCGCCGGTGCTGAACTACATCAACCTGATGACCTACGACATGGCGTACGGTACGCAGTACTTCAACTCGAATCTCTATGATTCTAAAAAATGGCCGACCGTTGCCGAAGCCGACAAGTACAGCGCTGATTTCGTAGTAAATAACTATCTCGCAGCCGGGCTGAAACCAGAGCAGATGAACCTCGGCATCGGCTTCTATGGCCGCGTACCTAAGCGTGCCGTAGAGCCGGGCATTGACTGGTCAAAACCAGACGCGCAGAAAAACCCGGTCACACAGCCCTACTTTGGCGAGCGTGAACTGGAGCTGTTTAAAACCGCGCTGGGCGTGGATCTGACGAAAGACACTTACGTCAAATACAACGACCTGGTGAAGAAAATGCTGAACGACCCGCAGAAGCGCTTCACCGAAGAGTGGGATGACGACGCGAAGGTGCCGTACCTGACGCTGAAATCTGCTGAAGGTAAACCGCTGTTTGCCATTTCCTATGAGAACCCGCGTTCGGTGAAAATCAAAGCCGAATACATCAAGGAGAAGGGGCTGGGCGGCGCGATGTTCTGGGAATATGGCGCGGATGACAACAACCAGCTGGCGAAACAGCTCGCCGAGTCGCTGGGCATCGATCACGCTAAATAGCGGTTAACGCAGAAAAACGAAGGGAGACCAGTGAGTCTCCCTTTTTGTTTACTGCAGCTTCATCGTTACAAACGGCGCAGGCTCGATGCCAAACTCCGCTTTCAGCTGCTGCTTGCTCTTCATCACCATCTGGCCATTGGTGTCGATAGTCATGTGCTGCGCCTCCGTGTTGTGGCGCGCCTGCCACAGCATCACCAGCTGGAGGCTGTTGTCTTTTTGCTCCTGGGTCAGCGCCACGCCATCAGGCCACTTTCCCAGCTCGACCGCGGTCGCCAGGCGCTGATAAATTTCCGGCGTCATCACGCTCAACATCTCATCCAGATTGCTCATTGGGCACCCCGTCGCAGAATAATTAGCTGAATCGATTCTTCAACCCTCAACCTGCTCACCATTTTGCCCGTCGGTGAAGCTCAGCGAGGCCGAGTTAACGCAATACCGCTCCCCGGTCGGCTGCGGGCCATCCGGGAACACATGGCCCAGGTGCGCGTCGCAGCTGCCGCAGCGGATTTCAACGCGTTCCATGCCGTGGGAATTATCGGTCAGATAGCGGATAGCATCGGGGCTGACAGGCTCGTAGAAGCTTGGCCAGCCGCAGCCTGAGTCGTATTTTGTTTCCGAAAGAAACAGCGGGGCCTCACACACCAGGCAGTGATAAATCCCGTCACGCTTATTATGCAGTAAACGCCCTGAATACGGCGGTTCAGTGCCGTGCTTCTGGGTCACGTAGTATTGCATTTCGCTGAGGTTTTTCTTATTTGAATCAGGGGGTAATTGATTAGACATAGGTGTACATCTCGGTCAGTTCAATTGGGACAGCTCACGGCACCATTCTAACAAAAAATTAACAACGCCGTGCTGCTTTTTGTTCTAAACTTAGCCCTGAAATTCTGGCACGGCACAAAGCGTGACGTGAATCACATTATTGTTGGGACTGGCGTTTAAAATCCCCCGCATCGTCCCCATTTGGATTTAAGCCCAAAAGGAAGCGTGAGGCGTTCAGTCGTACAAACCCTGGTCACAGGATTGATTTGTCGCAATGATTGACACGATTCCGCTTGACGCTGCGTAAGGTTTTTGTAATTTTACAGCCAACCTTTTATTCACTAAAAAATAGCTGGTGGAATACTATGACTATCAAAGTAGGTATCAACGGTTTTGGTCGTATCGGCCGTATCGTTTTCCGTGCTGCTCAGGAACGTTCTGACATCGAAATCGTTGCAATCAACGACCTGTTAGACGCTGACTATATGGCTTACATGCTGAAGTACGACTCAACTCACGGTCGTTTCAACGGTACTGTAGAAGTTAAAGACGGCAACCTGGTTGTTAACGGTAAAACTATCCGTGTTACCGCAGAACGTGACCCGGCTAACCTGAAGTGGAACGAAGTGAACGTTGACGTTGTTGCTGAAGCAACGGGTCTGTTCCTGACTGACGAAACCGCTCGTAAGCACATCACTGCTGGCGCGAAAAAAGTTGTTCTGACTGGTCCTTCCAAAGACAACACCCCAATGTTCGTTCGCGGTGCTAACTTTGAAAAATACGCAGGCCAGGACATCGTTTCCAACGCATCCTGCACCACCAACTGCCTGGCTCCACTGGCTAAAGTTATCAACGACAACTTCGGTATCGTTGAAGGCCTGATGACCACCGTTCACGCAACTACCGCTACTCAGAAAACCGTTGATGGCCCGTCTCACAAAGACTGGCGCGGCGGCCGCGGTGCAGCTCAGAACATCATCCCTTCCTCTACCGGTGCTGCTAAAGCTGTAGGCGTTGTACTGCCAGAGCTGAAAGGCAAACTGACTGGTATGGCGTTCCGCGTTCCTACCCCTAACGTGTCCGTTGTTGACCTGACCGTTCGTCTGGAAAAAGCTGCTTCTTACGAAGAAATTAAGAAAGCAATCAAAGCTGCTTCCGAAGGCGCAATGAAAGGCGTTCTGGGCTACACCGAAGATGACGTAGTTTCTACCGACTTCAACGGCGAAGTACTGACTTCCGTGTTCGATGCTAAAGCTGGTATCGCACTGAACGACAACTTTGTGAAACTGGTTTCCTGGTACGACAACGAAACTGGCTACTCCAACAAAGTACTGGATCTGATCGCTCACATCTCCAAATAAGTTAAGATGAGAACCTGATCCTAAAGGGCGACTTCGGTCGCTCTTTTTTTTGCCTCAAATCGCCAGGACTAAGGAAAAAAGAAATGATTAATAAAATTTTTGCACTTCCGGTCGTCGAACAAATTACCCCTGTGCTTACCCGCCGCGTAAACGATGAGCTGGACGTCATCGTCGTTGATCACCCGCAGGTGCGGGCATCTTTCGCACTTCAGGGCGCACACCTGCTCTCCTGGCAGCCTGCCGGTGAAGATGAGGTGCTGTGGCTGAGCGACATCACCCCGTTCCATAAAGGCAAAGCGCTGCGCGGCGGTGTGCCTATTTGCTGGCCGTGGTTTGGCCCGGCGGAGCAACCAGGCCTGCCGGCGCACGGTTTTGCCCGCAACCAGCCGTGGACGCTGAGCGCGCACAATGAAGACGCCAACGGCGTGGTGCTGACCTTTGAGCTGCATAACAATGCCGAGACGCTAAAACTGTGGCCGCATGAATTCACGCTGTATGCCCGCTTCAAGCTGGGCAAAACCTGTGAAATCGAGCTGGAAGCGCACGGTGAGTTCGAAACTAGCTCTGCCCTGCACACCTATTTCAACGTCGGCGACATTGCAGATGTGAAGGTCAGCGGCCTGGGTAATCCGTATATCGATAAAGTGCTGAATGAAGCCCCGGGCCAGTTGACCGACGGCGTACAAACATTCCCTGACCGCACCGATCGTCTCTACCTGGAGCCGGAAGAGTGCAGCGTCATTCATGATGCCAGCCAGTTGAAGCGCACCCTGAACGTGGTTCATCACCATCATTACAACGTGGTGGGCTGGAACCCAGGCCCGGCGCTGTCCGTTTCGATGGGCGATATGCCGGACGACGGCTACAAAACCTTCGTCTGCGTAGAAACCGCCTGCGCATCTAAAAAACAGAAAGCCAGTGCGGAGAAACCTACCCGTCTGAGCCAGACCATCAGCCTGGCGAAGAAAGGCTAAGCGACTTTCACCAGCTTAGGGCAAAGGCCGCCAACCTCTGCCCCATTAAAAAGCAAACGGGGCGCAGGCGCCCCGTTTTAGTGCGCTTATTGCACCAATTAGAAGCTGTAGTTCACGCCCGTCAGCAGCACACCAGTCCAGTTGCTGTCGACCATTGGGCTGTCGGTCACTTCTTTGGACAACCGCATGTAGCGGCCCATACCGAACACGTTCCAGTCTGCGTTTAGCTTGTAGTTAACGGACAGCTCAACGTACGGTGACCAGCTGTTACCCGCGTCGTACTCGTTCAGGCCGCTGCGGTTGGACTCCTTGCCGCTCACGCCATAGTAGTAGTCGTTTTGATTCTTGCTGTCCCACACGACACCAATCCCCGGCGTGACCGTCAGGCTATCCGCGTTGTAGCGGTACAGCCAGGCGGTGTCCCAGGTGATGCCGTTGCTGTTGTTCAGGATATCCCCGGCCAGCACGGTACGCAGGAAGCCATAGTCGGTGTTATGCACCCAGGACAGGCCCGCCATCACGGTAGAATGGCGGTAGTCCAGCGCGCGCATGCTGTCGTAATTGCTGTCTTTCGGCCTGAAATGCAGCGGCGAATAATAGGCAGTTACGGACAGCTTATCGGCCTGGTCATTCCACAAGTAGTAACCCGCGTTGAACCCGCGGAAGTAGAAATTGTCACCTTCATAGCCCAGCAGAGGCGCCGGATAGACGCGGTTCTGGTCACCTTTGTAAGGGTTTGGCGAAACCAGCGCCCCCGCACCGACAGACCATGGGCCCTCTGCGTGCGCAGCGGTAACGGAAGAGGCTAACAGTACGCCTAATGCGAGAATTTTGAATTTGGTCACAATCCTTTCAGTCCTTTAATCAAATAATCAGCGCAGGAAGTGTAACCGCCCTTGGCTCCCATCCCAAATAATTTACTTAGTCACAACCTTCAACCAACTTTTTAGCTTCCCGCAATCAGATGACGGCGGATTTTCAGCTTTATGTCAGCCAGATGAAAGCAAACACTGTCGCTTATCTCAAATACGAAATTTTTAGGATGAGTTATTGATATGTCATTGAAATTGAGCGTTGGCCGTATGCAAGTTTTGCAAATGCCATCTACGCTTTATTTTAGGAAGGTGAAACGCTGAGACGGCGGCGTGAGCGCCCGGTATCAACCTGGCACAAGGGTTGCTGTTCATTTAGCAGACGTCTTCCGGGGAGCCTCTATTACACATACCAACGGCTCTTTAACCTGTGCTAAAAACGAAAGGACGGCATGCCATGAATATATTCGATCACTATCGCCAGCGTTATGAAGCTGCCAAGGACGAAGAGTTCACACTGCAGGAATTTCTTGCTATCTGTAAACAAGATCGCAGTGCCTACGCGAATGCGGCAGAACGGCTATTGACGGCCATTGGTGAGCCAGTGATGGTAGACACTGCCACAGAGCCACGGCTGTCCCGTCTCTTTTCAAACCGGGTGGTTGCCCGTTACCCGGCGTTTGAAGAGTTTTATGGCATGGAAGAGGCTATCGAACAGATCGTGGCCTACCTGAAACACGCGGCTCAGGGGCTGGAAGAGAAGAAACAAATTCTCTATCTGCTGGGGCCGGTGGGCGGCGGTAAATCTTCCCTGGCCGAGCGCCTGAAAGCCTTGATGCAGCGCGTACCTATTTACGTGCTGAGCGCCAACGGCGAGCGTAGCCCGGTCAACGACCATCCGCTGTGCCTGTTTAACCCGCAGGAAGACGCCTCCATTCTGGAAAAAGAATATGGCATCCCTAACCGCTACCTCGGCACCATCATGTCGCCGTGGGCAGCCAAACGCCTGAGCGAATTTGGCGGCGACATCACCAAATTCCGCGTGGTGAAAGTCTGGCCGTCCATTCTGGCGCAGATTGCGATTGCCAAAACCGAACCCG
This sequence comes from Enterobacter sp. Ap-1006, assembly GCF_011752835.1. NCBI lineage: Bacteria > Pseudomonadati > Pseudomonadota > Gammaproteobacteria > Enterobacterales > Enterobacteriaceae > Enterobacter > Enterobacter sp. Ap-1006. The sequence goes on from NZ_VWWU01000003.1 coordinate 63,806, forward strand.
GCGATGAGAACAACCAGGATATTTCTGCGCTGGTCGGTAAAGTGGATATCCGCAAACTGGAACACCACGCGCAAAACGACCCGGATGCTTACGGCTACTCCGGTGCGCTGTGCCGGGCCAACCAGGGCATCATGGAATTTGTGGAGATGTTTAAAGCGCCGATCAAGGTGCTTCACCCGCTGCTGACCGCCACTCAGGAAGGCAACTACAACGGCACGGAAGGCATCTCTGCCCTGCCGTTCAACGGGATTATTCTTGCGCACTCGAACGAATCCGAGTGGGTCACCTTCCGCAATAACAAGAACAACGAGGCCTTCCTTGACCGAGTGTACATCGTCAAGGTGCCTTACTGCCTGCGCATCTCGGAAGAGATCAAAATCTACGAGAAACTGCTCAACCACAGCGAACTGTCCCACGCGCCTTGCGCCCCGGGCACCCTGGAAACGCTTTCTCGTTTCTCCATCCTGTCGCGCCTGAAAGAGCCGGAAAACTCCAGCATCTACTCGAAAATGCGCGTCTATGACGGGGAAAGCCTGAAAGACACCGACCCGAAAGCCAAGTCCTACCAGGAATACCGGGACTACGCCGGGGTCGATGAAGGCATGAACGGGCTCTCGACGCGCTTCGCCTTTAAAATCCTCTCCCGCGTGTTCAACTTTGACCACGTTGAAGTGGCGGCGAACCCGGTTCACCTGTTCTACGTGCTGGAGCAACAAATCGAGCGCGAGCAGTTCCCGCAGGATCAGGCCGAGAAATATCTGGAATACCTGAAAGGCTACCTGATTCCGAAATATGCGGAATTTATCGGCAAAGAGATCCAGACCGCTTATCTCGAGTCCTACTCAGAGTACGGGCAGAACATTTTTGACCGGTATGTCACCTACGCTGATTTCTGGATTCAGGATCAGGAGTACCGCGACCCGGATACCGGCCAGCTGTTTGACCGGGAATCTCTGAACGCGGAACTGGAGAAAATTGAAAAACCGGCCGGCATCAGCAACCCGAAAGATTTCCGTAACGAAATCGTCAACTTTGTGCTGCGTGCCCGGGCCAATAATAATGGTCGCAACCCAAACTGGACCAGCTACGAGAAGCTGCGCACGGTTATCGAGAAGAAAATGTTCTCGAATACCGAAGAGCTGCTGCCCGTTATCTCGTTCAACGCCAAAACCTCTACCGACGAACAGAAGAAACACGATGATTTTGTCGATCGGATGATGGAGAAAGGCTACACCCGCAAGCAGGTTCGCCTGCTGTGTGAATGGTATCTGCGGGTCCGTAAGTCTTCTTAAGGGAGTTTCCTGCAGGTCACGCCGGGCGGCGTGACCTGTTTGCGCACCTGGCATAAGCAGTTGGGGGAACTATGGCCTACTTCATAGACAGGCGGCTTAACGGCAAAAACAAGAGCGCGGTCAACCGCCAGCGCTTCTTGCGCCGCTATAAGGCGCAGATCAAACAGTCGATTTCCGGGGCCATCAACAAGCGTTCGGTGACCGACGTGGACAGCGGCGAGTCCGTGTCCATCCCCATTGAGGATATCAACGAACCGATGTTTCATCAGGGTCGCGGTGGTCTGCGTCACCGCGTCCATCCCGGCAACGACCACTTTGTACAAAATGATCGCATTGAGCGCCCGCAAGGCGGAGGCGGCGGCGGTGGAAGCGGCCAGGGTCAGGCGAGCCAGGACGGCGAAGGTCAGGATGAATTCGTCTTCCAGATTTCCAAAGATGAATATCTCGACTTACTGTTCGAGGATCTGGCGCTGCCGAACCTGAAGCGCAACCAGCACCGGCAGATCACCGAATTTAAATCCCATCGCGCCGGTTTCACCTCGAACGGCGTCCCGGCCAACATCAGCGTCGTTCGCTCGCTGCAAAACTCGCTGGCGCGGCGCACGGCGATGAGCGCAGGTAAACGCCGCTTGCTGCACGAACTCGAAGAGACCCTCGACACCGTCAGCCGCAGCGAACCCGCTCAGCTGCTGGAAGAGGAGCGTCTGCGGAAAGAGATTGCAGAGCTGCGGGAAAAAATTGCCCGCGTGCCGTTTATCGACACCTTCGATCTCCGCTACAAGAATTACGAGAAACGCCCGGAACCTTCCAGCCAGGCGGTAATGTTCTGCCTGATGGACGTCTCCGGTTCGATGGACCAGGCGACAAAAGACATGGCCAAGCGCTTTTATATCCTGCTCTATCTGTTCCTGAGCCGGACCTATAAAAACGTGGAGGTGGTTTATATTCGCCACCATACCCAGGCGAAAGAGGTGGACGAACACGAGTTCTTTTACTCACAGGAAACCGGTGGGACCATTGTTTCCAGCGCCTTGAAGCTGATGGATGAAGTGGTGCAGGAGCGGTACGATCCGGCGCAGTGGAACATCTACGCCGCGCAGGCTTCGGACGGTGATAACTGGGCAGACGACTCGCCGCTGTGTCATGAGATCCTGGCGAAAAAACTGCTGCCGGTGGTGCGCTACTACAGCTACATCGAAATCACCCGCCGGGCGCACCAGACCCTGTGGCGCGAGTACGAAAATCTGCAGGCCACCTTCGATAACTTCGCGATGCAGCACATTCGCGACCAGGATGATATTTATCCTGTGTTCCGGGAACTGTTCCAGAAACAGACTTCAGACTCTCATAGCTAATAAAATCAGTATGTTATAAGATAAAAACCTGTTGCCAAACGGATTCAATTGGCAACAGGCTCATGCATTTCTAAAGTCAATGTTCAAACGGCTTTCTATTTAACCGCAGCATTTCCCCCGTCGGCAAACAGGGCTGAACCAGCCACAAAACTCGACATATTACTCGCCAGAAACAGTGCCGCGCTGGCTATCTCTTCCGGCTGTGCCAGACGTTTCAACGCATGTAGCCCCGCAGCCCAGGCTTTCTGATGCTCATCACCAGCCATTCGGGTTTCCGTTCCTCCAGGCAGTAAGGCATTGGCACGGATGCCTTGCCCGGCATAATCTGCGGTAAGCCCCTTCACCAGCCCCATCAGCCCGGCCTTAGCCGCCGCATATGCGGCCATTCCCGGCAGACCTACGCTGGTACCGACGAAGCTGGAGATAAAAATAAGAGAACCCCCACCTCGTTTGAGCATCAACGGGATCTGGCTCCGGGCACCGAGATAACCCGCTGTCAGGTTAACGGTCAGCGTATGCTGCCATTCGTCAGGGGCGATCTCTGCCAGTGGACGGATAGCGCCCGTTGTACCGGCATTATTGACCGCAATATCGATACCGCCGAATGCATCAGCAGCCAGGGCGGCGATTGAAGCATGCGTTTTCTCTTCGCCTGCGTCCCCGACAAAAATCCTGACATCACTGCCAACGGAACGAAGCTCCGCCGCCAGCGCATCCAGCGGTGCCTGACTCCTCGCATTCAGAATCAACGAAGCGCCATGCTGAGCAAACAAAATAGCAACAGCCCGTCCAATACCTTCCGAGGCGCCAGTAATCACAGCGACTTTACCTTCAAGTAATTTCATCACTTTCCCCATTTCATTAATGAGATTCCGAAACTCATTTTAAATCTTTCTGTTCATTTTCTTGATGCGTGTCGCCGTTTGATTTCAGCGGCTTATCCGTAAGCCTATGTCCAGGCTATGCCATAAAAACTCTGTTTCTTGCTTTTTAATTAACTTATTGATGGATAAACGCGTTATGGCGGGCCCGGCAAAACCGGATAGGGTGCGCGAAATGACAAGCCTTCAACATTTGGAGAAGGCGTTTTGGATGTTTTTAAGGCTATCCCACGTTGAGAGGTGTACCTGAAACGGATCGGTTTGCAGCGGATAAGGAAAAGCTTAAAACCGGCGCTTCACCGGCTTTTTATAGAAAACGGGGGAATAGCCTGAATCAGGCTGACGCCTGCTTATTGATGGAGTTCAATGTCGTATCCCCACTGCTTCCAGTGGAGGATCTGTTCTTGCTGGGCGGCCAGTAATGCTTTTCCCGTCCATAGAAAAATATGCTGCCCAGGAAAAAGCTCCGGACGCAAGGTTTCCACCGGCTCGGCAAATACGTTCACGCTCAGGCCTCTGCGGGACAAACGCCATGCTTCCAGCCATAACGCAGCCCGATCGTCAGTCTGCCAGCCAATCAGCAGGATTTCTTCGCCACTCTGGCTCTGCACCTCTGCCAGACTTTGGGCGCAATGGCGGATCAACACGCCATCCAGCAGGCTGCGCATCAACAAAGCCGTGGATTCATCCTGGCTAAGTTTTTGCCTTACAGGGAGTAAGAGGTTATCAATTAGCAGGTCAGCACTGTGCTCCCGGCTCAGAGAAATAATTTTCTCACGCAGCTTTGTCGGATTAACTTTCCTGACCAGAAGCATCATTTCTTCTTGCAGCGTCAACCACAGCTGCTCTTCGGGCACATGGTTACGCTCCAGCAGGGCTTTTACTTTGCCTACTGAAACGCCTTTGCTCATCCAGTATTTGATTTCTTCGATGCGCTGGATATCCGCATCATCAAACTGTCGATGCCCCCCCTCGCTTCGCTGGGGCTTCAGCAAGCCGTAACGGCGCTGCCAGGCACGCAGGGTGACCGGGTTGATGCCACATCGCTCTGCTACATCACCGATAGTGTAATAGGCCATAGTGTCCCTCCCCGTACACAGATCCCACGTCTCCATTGAAACATCAGTCAATCTGTTCAATGTGTACAATTTTTTTACGAGTTGTACAAGTGAAATCTGATCCCTTTGAGACACGACCTGCGGCAAATATCACAGCTCTGCTTTACGCTCCGGCCAGGCAATACAGAAATCTCCGTGGCCACAGGGTTTAGCAAACAAATCCCCCTGAAAATGAGAAATACCGGCAGCCTCGAGCCACATCCATTCTTCCGGTTGCTCAATACCCGTGGCTGAAACCGCGATCTCAAGCGAGGCGCAGCATTTGATTATGGCCTGGATAATCGCCTGCTGTGGCCCACTTTTATGAATCCCCCGAATCAGCGCCTGATTAATTTTAAGCCTCTCAGGCTGAAACTGTGCCAGCAGCTGTAGCCCGGCAAAGCCGACGCCAAAATCATCAATCGCAAGCTTGATACCGGCCGATTTAAGCTGCCTGATAGCGTCGGTAAACGCATCCATCTGCGGCATGATTTCGCTTTCGGTAAACTCAATAACCACCTGCTCGGGAACAAACCCGTTCGCCTCAATATCCGCCAGCAGTTGTTCCACGGCGTCAGGCATCATAGCCAGCGTCATCGGCAGCAGATTGATGCATAGAGTTTGCACGCCAATATTAGCGGCGCATGCTGCGGTGAAAGCGGCCTTCGCGTTCAGCAGTTCAGCCAGGTAAACATCGCCCCCTTCCTCCGGCGCTGAATTAGCGTCCGTGGCTAACACCTCTACTGCCGCGACAGTACGAGCCATTGGGTCAACAATCGGTTGAAAAACTATCTTTTCATGCAGCGTTTGTGGACTTGATACCGAATGAGCCGGCGCATCGAGAATAAATTCCCACGCATCACCCGGAGGGATCTCAAAATAGTTCTCTTTTTCCGTCGATTCGATGAAGGTCCGGAAAAAACTCAAGGCCCGGTCATCGTAAGCCAGTTGATATCGGCTAGTCCCTTTTTCCAGAACGACCTGCAAGACATCGTTTTTATCGTGCTCTCTTAAATCAAAAAGCTCCATGCCCACTCGCCCAAAGCGGCGGGCCGGGGCGTAATCACAGAGCAATTCAACAATGTTGTGATGGCGATCGTCTTTACAAATAGCGTGATAAACCTTCTGCACGCTCTCTTCCGGGCCTTCCAAGAGTTGAAAGAAATGTCTGCCGTTGAATAGCAGGATCCCCGTCACATTAGCGTCAATATTTTTTGCATTTGCCGCGGAAACCATCGCCTCCAGAACCTCAAACGGCGTGCCGGCGTGGATGTGGCTACGGTAAATAACTGTCGTGAGCATGGCGGGTTCCAGCGAAAGGTTAAGGGAGTAACTTAACAGATCCCCGCCCTGACGTCTCCACATACTCAACAAAGTCTAAACAACTTAACAACATGGGATGTTTTGCTCGCCATTTACCTTTAGTCAAAATGTACAATTTTACGTATCGATAAGTTAAAAAATTAAAATTATAACCAATTGATAAATAAGAATTAGCATTTTTAGTCAAAAAATAGCGGGCAAAGTAATACACCTTTGTGTACAGTTTTTATAGCAATTGCATAACTTAGTTAACATCTTGCAACGTGTGTATTTACAGGAGCGACTTATGCGACAGGACACTTTTACACCAGGTCAGAACAGCGTAGAAAATGACATTGCGCGCTATTTCAGCCGCGTTGCACCGCCGTCTCAGCAGGAAACAATGGGGCAAATTGTGCTCGAAATTCTCAGCGATGGCCGCAATCTGAACAGAAAAGCGATCTGTACCAAATTGCTCTCTCGACTCGACCGCGTTTCTGAACCGGAAGAAGAAAAGCACTATCAGGCCCTGTTGGGCATGCTTTTTACTCGCTAGCGAATAACCAGCCCGGAGTTCAATCAGAGTAATGCGTTCGCTCCCTGGTGGGAGAGTCACCTTGAAGTATAAATGCTGAATTTTCCTCATTCTCAGACTCCGGCAAATGACTTCATGCCAGCGGTATTTAACCCCCGGCGAAGAAATCAGGAGTAACGAAGTGAAGAGAAGCGACGATGAACAATTAACGGACGAGATTATCGGCGAAGCAGCGCTGTCGTTACTGAACAGCAACAGCGCAATTAATACCCGCGCTTTAGTTGCCAGGTTAGAAGCGATGTTTATATCGGAACAAGAAGTACGGCGACGTAACGCGCTGCAGAAAATTATCGCTGAAATAGAGGGGAATATTTCCCAGCGTCTGACAGGAAAGACAGAAAAAAAAGCGCTTTCAGGCGCAGTTAAGACTCAACGGCTTAACGAAAAAAATGTCCACTAGCGGCCCATGGCCAACAACTGAAAAACGGTGAATGACTATGACACAGCTAATTTCTAATCCCTCTGCAATGCATACCGGAATCGTAGACCACGCATTATCCGACTTTATAAGAAGCACAGCAGACCGGCACGCGGAGGAAAATGCAGCCATCAGTCAGGCCGTCACCGCCATTCTGGCTGCCAATAAGAGCGTTTCCAATAAAGCGATTATTATCTGGCTGGTTGACGCCCTGGAAACGACTCAAGACGTCGTCATGTGCGACGTTTATCGCAATGCTTTAGAGATTGTTGTGGGCCATACCGTGGACGATATTTAAGGCCTGCGCAGACAGTTAAAGGCCGGCCAGAACCGGCCTTTATTGTTTCTGAATTACAGCGTTTTCTTCATAAAATACCGGCTGGTGCCTTCGGGTAAACAGTCAATTTTGCCAAATTCCTCCCAGCCATGCTTGCGGTAGAAGTCCGGAGCCTGGAAACTGATGGTATATAAAAAACCAGCCACACAGCCGCGCCTGCGCCCTTCTGTTTCAAACGTCCTCAGGATCTCGCTGCCTAATCCATGCGCTCTTAACTCAGGCGGTAAATAAAACAGATCGATAAACAGTACACCGAGGGACGAACGCCCCAACATCCCACCAACAACTTTCCCACTCTCGGAACTGCGAACCACAACCGCCAGCGGCTGGCGATCGTTTATCCCGCTCATCGCATCGTTAAACTCACCGAGCCCCGCTTCAATGGGCAGCGAATACTCCTCGCTGATTTGATCAGAAATTTCTAGTTTGAAACCCGACATCGCGTACCTCACTGACATAGCCCATTATCACCCTACCAGTTCTTGCGTTGAGTCTGGCCGATAACACTGTATATATTTACAGACCACAAAAGCAAGAGTCGAGAATGATGAAGAGAGAACGCTACCAGCTTTCCGTCGCCGTATTTGTTGTCCTGCGCCGCAGAGACGAAATTTGTCTCATCCGCAGAGCGAACACCGGCTGGATGGACGGTTTCTATAGCCTGCCCGCAGGCGGTCTTGAAAGCGGTGAAACGCTGCTTAATGCCGCAGCCAGAGAAGCCCACGAAGAGACGGGGGTGATCATTGAGACCGAAGACCTCAGGTCGGTTCACTCGATGCACGTTAAAACCGAAGATCGTTCCTGGGTAGGCCACTTCTTTCTCTGCTCTTCCTGGCAGGGCGAACCTTATATCGCCGAGCCGGATAAGCACGCCGAACTGCGCTGGGTGGATATCCGACAATTACCGACTAATACCGTGCCCTATGTGAAGCAGGCCATCACCGCTATTATCGACGGTGAAATCTATTCAGAGTATGGCTGGCTAAGCTAAGCGAACGTAGAGCGCAATAAATGCCGGGCCTGTGGCAGCCAGGCCGGCAAGTTAACCTGATACCAGTCCAGATACCGGGTTAACATTTGCGGATGTCTTTGGGAAAGAAGATTCAGCACTTCTACCACCAGCCAGGCTTTAGCCAAAAGCACATGACGTGTCAGGTGTGACCTCGACCACTGAGGTGCCACTTGTTGATATCTCGCTACCATGAGGTGAATACTGGCCGGTTCCCCCATTCCTTTAATCAGAGGCGCTAAATCTATCGCCGGGCTCCCACGGCCAAAGCGCTCCCAGTCAAATAAAACTAACTCGCCCCCGGCTCGGCGTCCCCAGTTTCCGGCATTTGAATCCCCCGACACCCATTGCTGCGGCTCAAAGAGCACATCACTGTGAGCTTTGAAATGATGCAACATTGCTTCGAGCTCTGGGGGAAATTTCAGCAGGCTTAGTGCCAACTCCATTTGATCATCCCTCCACTGATGCCGCCTGAAAATTCCTGAGGGTTTCATCTGGCAATGATGGAGCGACGCCAGCTTCTCATACAAATCGGGGGAGGCAGTCAGCGTTTCCAGCGAACAAGGCTGCGGGATAAATTCGATGATCAGCCGTCGTGTCTGGCGATTAAGGGAATAAACGTCGGGAATGCCAGGCCCCTCCGCCCTGAACACGGAGGCATGGTACTGATAAAAATCGAGTTCAACCTCGGATGCATTTCGCTTTTCAACGGCAGGTTTTCCCTGAAAAACGCATTCACACACGAGGGCATTTCCCATCTGCGTCAGTACATTATTAGCCATCTTTTGCCCGAATTTTTGCATGTCAGATAACTATTATCGCGATAGGATGAAAATTCAAAGCAGAGACTTAGAAAGACGACAAGAGGCAGTGCAATGACATCCCACGCAAAAGGCGAAGACGTCCATCAGCAACTTATCGATTTATTACAGCAGCAACAGGCTCGTTACCGTGTAGTAAACCACGTGGCGGCAGGGAAATGTGAAGAAGTCTCGGCGATCCGCGGCACCGAACTTGGCCAGGGCGCAAAAGCGCTGGTCTGCAAAGTCAAAGGCAACGGCGTCAAGCTGCACGTGCTGGCGATTCTGGCGGCAGACAAACAGGCGGATCTGAGCCTGCTGGCACAGCATCTGGGCGGCCTGAAAGCGTCGCTGGCAAGCCCGGCGGAAGTGGATGAGTTAACGCGATGTGTGTTTGGCGCTATTCCGCCGTTCAGCTTTCACGCTCAGCTCCGGCTGGTGGCCGACCCGTCTATTTTCGAGCGTTTTTCAGAAATTGCCTTCAATGCAGGGTTGCTGGAAAAGTCAGTGGTGATGGATACGCAGGATTATTTGCGCATTGCGCGCCCGGAGCTGGTCAATTTTCACCGCCCCGAATAGCTACCCGAGGCGTTCGAGATAAAGGACAGACAGCACCAATACCGAAGCGATCCCGAGGAACGCGGCAGTGATGCAAATCGTGTCGAATAACGCTGGATCGCCCATCCTTTTCTCCCGCAAGCCATTGCCCGCTGTCACATCGTTCAATTATTGACCGCAAAAATGACAGAATGATGAACGGCCACAGAATCGCTGTCGGTCATTCGCCAGAACAATAAAAGTTAAAAACCTCTTATTTGGCAAGGATATATCATGATTTTTGACCCCACACTTTTGATCCTTCTGGCCCTGGCGGGATTAGGTTTTGTCAGCCATAACACCACCGTCGCGGTTTCCATCCTCGTGCTGATTATTGTGCGCGTCACCCCGCTGAACACCTTCTTTCCGTGGATTGAGAAACAGGGCCTGACTGTGGGGATCATTATTTTAACCATCGGCGTGATGGCCCCGATAGCCAGCGGCACCCTGCCCGCCAGCAACCTGATCCACTCTTTCACCCACTGGAAATCGCTGGTGGCGATTGTCGTCGGGATTGCGGTTTCATGGCTCGGCGGGCGCGGCGTGACGCTGATGGGCAGCCAGCCAGGCCTGGTAGGCGGCCTGCTGGTTGGCACCGTCCTTGGCGTCGCCCTGTTCCGTGGCGTCCCGGTTGGGCCGCTGATCGCCGCCGGGCTGGTTTCCCTTATTGTGGGTAAGCAGTAGCCTCCTGCCGCTGCCAGCTGTGAATACGCCAGGCCAGCGCGCTGCACAGCAGGTAATAAACCAGGCCGGTAAAGATAAAAATGGCCGCCGGGTAAATTTGTACCCGGCTGTTGACCTGCCCGGCAACGGTTGTCAGCTCGGGGACATTGACGATAAACGCCAGCGACGTGTCTTTGATGAGCGAGATAAACAGCCCGGCAAACGACGGTAAAGCGTTGCGCAGCGCCTGAGGCAACAGCACTAACCTCAGCGTTTGCCATGGCGTAAACCCGCCGGCAATCGCCGCCTCATTTTGCCCCTTCGCCAGCGCATTCAGCGCCGCCAGCGTGGTGTACATCACTGCCGCAGACGTAAACCAGGCCAGCGCCAGCGTGACGGTTAACGGCCCCGGTAAATCACGCCCGGTAATGGCAGGCAGCAGGAAATAGAGCCAGAAGATAACAAAAATCAGCGGAATGCCGCGGATCAAATCGGCCCAAATGAAAAGTACCCGCCGCACAATACCGCCGTAGCGCCAGGCGACACAGGCCAGCAATAACCCCAGCCCCAGGGCAAGCACGCCAGCACCTACGGCCATCATCAGCGTTAGCAACACACCGCCCGGCTCGCCCTGAGCCATTCTTCCCCACAGCAAATAATCGAGGTTGTCCGTAATAACCGAAATGTTAGCGATCATGCTGTACCTCAGGTTTACGTAACCCGCGTTTTCCTGGCGCAAAGAGTGTAAATAGCCCGCTCATCGCCAGCCCCAGCAGCAAATAAAGCACCGTGCCTGCGGCAAAAGCGCCCAACGCATGGGCGTTGTAGCTTTCGATACGGCGCACCTGGCTGGTGAGCTCGGCAAAGCCGATGCCCGTGGCCAGCGAGGAGAGCTTCATCAGGTTGAGATATTGCCCGACCAGCGGCTGCCAGGCGTTAACCACGCCCTGGGGCAGCAGCACGGTGCGAAAAAGCTGCCACTCAGAGAAGCCCTGAGAAAGTGCGGCTTCGGTTTGCCCCTTCGGCACCGCCTGCAACCCGCTGCGGATCTCCTCCACCAAAAATGCCGAGGTGAACACACCTAGCCCCCACGCCGCGCAGAGAAACTCCGGCGTCAGCCACCAGACGCCGCCGGGCAGCTGAGACCAACTGTGGTCGTCATTAATAAAGCCTCGCCAGCTCTGGGGCAGCGCGTTCCACGCCGCGAAATACCAGAAAAGCAGCTGTACCAGCAAAGGCGTATTGCGAAAAACAGAAACCCAACTCGCCGTGAAATAGCGTCCCGCCCGGCCACCCGCGAGCCGAAGCCCCAGCAGCAGCACGGCAAACAGCGTCGCAATGATTATCCCGGCAAACGTCACCCACGCGGTGGTCAGCAAACCGGAGATAAGCCAGGCTCTCGGGGCTCCACTTAACACCCCCGCCCAGTCAAAGTAGCTGTTCATGATTCTGCCCCGGCATGTAGCGGGTCGAGTACCTTTTGCAGAAAACGACGGGTGCGGGGATGCTGCGGCGAGCGGAAAAACTGCGCCGGGGCCGCCTGCTCCAGAATAGCCCCACCGTCAATGAACACCACTCGGTCGGCGATTTCACGCGCGAACTGCATCTCATGCGTGACCACAATCATGGTAATGCCGCTGTGGGCGAGATCCTTCATCACCTGCAGAACTTCACCGATCATCTCCGGGTCGAGGGCCGAAGTCGGTTCGTCAAACAGGATAATTTGCGGCGATGACGCCAGCGCCCTGGCAATCGCCACGCGCTGCTGCTGCCCGCCTGAAAGCTGCGCCGGATAGTGCTGCGCTTTGTCTGCGAGGCCGACTCGGGCCAACAGCGCCAGAGCCTGCTGATGCGCCGCCTCACGCTTCCAGCCGTGAACGTGGGTTAACGACAGCGTAATGTTCTGCTCAGCCGTCAGGTGGGCGTAAAGGTTAAACTGCTGAAACACAAACCCGATTCGGCTTCGCAGGCGGCGCAGCGTCCTGTTATTCAGCGCTCGGGTGGATTTGCCATCGATAAAAATATCGCCCTCGCTGAGGGTTTCGAGCTGGTTGATGAGCCGTATCAGCGTCGATTTCCCCGAACCGGACGGGCCGCAAATCGCCACCACTTCTCCGGCCGCGATACTCAGGTCTATCTCGCTCAGGACGGCAGTTTCACCATAATTTTTACTCGCTTTGCGAAATTCAACGCTGGCGGACTGCAGATGCAAAAAATCCGCAGCCGAAGCTGCGGACAAAAGAGGCGGTCGTTTAAACATGTTATTTGGCTACAATTTTAAAGCTGCGCGGCTGCGGGGTTTTGCTGTCGGGGCCAAACCAGGCGCTGTAGATTTGCTCTGCCTGGCCACTTTGTTCCAGCTTCACCAGCTCGTCGTTAACCGCTTTTAAAAGGGCAGGTTCCCCTTTCTTCACGCCAACGCCAATCTCTTCCTTGCTCAGCAAATCCGGCAGAATTTTAAACTTCGCCTTATCCGGCGCTTCGGCCAGCAGCCCGGCAAGAATAGTGCTGTCCTGAGTGATCGCCTGGACGTTACCGTTGCGCAGCGCGGTAAAAGCCAGCGGGATATCATCATAAGAAAGCACTCGAATTGACGGGAAACGCTGCACCAGCGCCTGTTCTCCGGTGGTACCTTTCACCGCACCCACGCGCCCTTTCGCGTAATCATCAAGCTTATCCGGCCCGGAAGCCGGGACCAGGAACTGCTGCCCGGTCACAAAATAAGGGGTAGAGAAATCCACCACCTGGGCGCGTTCCGGCGTAATGGTGATATCCGCCACGATAAGGTCGACCTTACCGGACTGCAGGAGCGGAATACGGTTCGCCGGGTTGGTGACCACCAGCTCAAGCTTAACGCCTAAGGATTTGGCCAGTGCTTTCGCGAAATCAACGTCATAGCCCACGATATCGTGCGTTTTAGCATCTATAGAGCCAAAAGGTGGATTTGCGTCAAAAGTGGCCACTTTAACCACCCCCGCTTTTTGAATATCCGCCAGCTGGTCTGCGTGAACCGCGGCGGAGGCCAGGCCGGACAGGGCCAGGACCAAAGCAGAGAGCGTTAATTTACGTTGCGCTGTTGTGTGTGAAGTTGTGTATGTTAAAGCCTTTACCTGTGCCATTGATTTTCCTTGTTATCCCGTCTGTGAGCGAGCTATGCCTTTACGCTCGCACAAGCGCCTTTCCCTCGCCAATGCTTAATCCTGCATTGCATATGCAGAAAACATATTAGTTAATCCTGAGTTAAATCTTTTACTTATAGATTTAACAAATAATTGAGTTAAGTGATTATTTTAAAAATAAAAAATTGGAAATTTATGGCATAAATTTGTGACTCACCCGCTAGTTTTCAGATCTGGTGAAAAAGTTTCCCTTCTCCTGGGCCGATAAGCTTTTCAAATAATAGGAGAGGCAAAATGAAATCACTGGCTCACAATTTGTTGTTATTAATTTGCTGTTCGATTTTGATGTCCGCCCTGGTTACCGCCATTTCACTCTACGGCAGCCACCGAAGCGCCCAAAGCACCGAAAACGGCCTGCTGGCAAAGGATTTGATGTCTGACATCAAGCCCGCACCGATTTACCTGATTGAACTGCGGCTGGTGCTTTCGCGCGTGGTGGAAGGCACGCTGAGCGTCGATCGGGCTGATGCCGAAATTAAGCGCCTCAGCGCGCAATGGCACCAGCGCGTTGATTACTGGAAGGCCGCCCTGCCACCTGAGCTGCAGCAGAATCTGCTCGGGGAACAATACCAGGCCGGGATGGCGATGATCAAAGATGCCAATGACCTGGTGGAGCTTATTCGTTCGGGCGCCCCGACGCCGCTGTTTGAAAAGCTAAAAGCGGCCGATAAAGACTTTTTCGCCCATCAGAAAGGCATTGAATCCTTCGTTAAAGCCTCCGCCGAGTATGCCGATAACGCGGTAGAAAAAGCTCAACACAGCAGCGCTAACTCAACGCAATGGCAGCTGATTGGTTCCGGTGCCGCCGTGTTGCTGCTGCTGGTTGTCGGCTGGTGGGTTCACCGCACGATTTTCCGCTCACTGGGGGGCGAGCCAAGTGAAGTGGCCGAGATTGCCAACGCCGTGGCCTGCGGAGATCTCACCCGAGAAGTGAAAGTGCGCGACGGCGACAGAACCAGCGTCATGGCCGCGATGGAAACCATGTGCCAGCAGCTCACCATGGTCATCCATCTGGTGCACGAAAGCAGCAACCAGATATCCACCCGCTCCAGCGAGATTGCCAGCGGCAATATTGACCTGGCTTCTCGCACCGAAGAACAGGCCAGCGCGCTGGAGCAAACGGCGTCGTCGATGGAAGAGATGACCGCCACGGTGAAGCAAAACGCAGAGAATGCCCAAAGTGCCAGCCAGTTGGCCAATACCGCCTCGAGAAGCGCGGAACAAGGCGGCGCGGTAGTGGCCCAGGTCGTGGAAACCATGGACGGCATTTCAAGCTCCGCCAACAAAATCACCGACATCATCGGCGTTATCGACAGCATCGCCTTCCAGACCAACATCCTGGCGCTGAACGCGGCGGTAGAAGCCGCCAGAGCCGGTGACCAGGGGCGCGGTTTTGCGGTTGTTGCTGGCGAAGTGCGCAGCCTGGCCCAGCGCAGCGCCAGTGCGGCCAAAGAAATTAAAGAGTTAATTGAAGACTCGGTGAATCAGGTCGCCAGCGGCAGCAGACTGGTAAACGAAGCGGGCAAGACCATCAACACCGTGGTGCAGGACGTGAAGCGCGTCGCTGCGCTGATGGTGGAGATTACCCACGCCAGCGATGAGCAAAGCAGCGGCATTGAGCAGGTCAGCACAGCCATCAGCCAGATGGATGTCACCACGCAGCAAAACGCGGCGATGGTGAATCAGGCCTCCGAAGCGGCCGAATCGCTGCTGGCGCAGACCTATGAGCTGAATACCGCCGTGTCCCAGTTTAAGCTGGCTAGTCTGTAAAATCGTCCCCGCCCAGGGTGCTTAAATAACGCCCTGGCGTGGTGCCGAGCGCCTTTTTAAACATGGTAATAAACGCCGTGGTGGAGTCGTACCCCAGCGACTCCGCCACGTTTTGCACGGTCATCCCGCTTATCAAATACCGCAGCGCCACGATGAGCTGCATCTGCTGCCGCCAGCGCAGAAAACTCAGCCCCGTTTCTTTCCCCACCAGCCGGGCAAGATTACGTTCGCTCATCGCCATGTCGTCCGCCCACTGGGCCAGCGTTTTCTTCTCCTTCAGGTTTTTCGCCATGCTGTCCGCCATCGCACGTATTTTGGGGTGAGATGAGATCGGCAGCTGGAGCTGCTCCACCGGCTGATGGGGCAGCTCATCAAACAGGACTTGAACAAGGCGCTGAATGGGCGCGCAGTCGAGATGTTCATGGGGAACGTTGGACAGGCGCAGGATCAGTTCCCGCACCAGCGGCGAGATCTTCAGCGTGCAGCATTCCTGCGGCATGGCGACCGCCTCCGGTTCAATAAACAAAAAGCAGAGTCGCGCGTCCGCCGTCACCCGGTTGCTGTGTGGCATTTTCCCCGGCACCCAAACCGCATACTGCGGCGGCACCATCCACATCGAGTTGGTGACTTCACTGGTGATACCGCCGTGGAGCGCCAGGATCAGCTGCCCTTTTCGATGGGTGTGGATGGGCTTTTCGTTATAGGTTTGCGCGGCGCGAATGCGAAACGCCAGCGCGGGCGTCACGATGCTGTCCGGGTCAAACCCTTCGAGATCCAGGTCACGTTCCATAGCTTGTCCGAATTTAGCGATAATCTGTCATTTTAGCTTGATTCGTAAAAAGGCAGAAGCGTGTATCTTTGCTTTACCGTTTTTCAGGACACAGACACATGACTTCCACGACTTCAGCGAGCAAAAAGAGCCGCGCTCTGCTTCTGCTCGGCATTCTGATGATTGCCACCACCCTGCGCGTCACCTTTACCGGCGCGGCACCGCTGCTGGATATGGTGCGCGATGCACTTGCGCTGTCCACCGCGCAGATCGGGATTTTAACCACCCTGCCCCTGCTGGCCTTTGCGGTTGTTTCCCCGCTTGCAGCCGGGATCGCCCGCCGCTTTGGCACCGAGCGCAGTCTGTTTGGTGCGTTGCTGATCATCTGCGCCGGGATTGCTTTGCGCTCCGCTGGCCACGCCGCACTGCTGTATATCGGCACGGCTATCATCGGCTGCGGGATCGCCATGGGCAACGTGCTGCTGCCCAGCCTGCTTAAGCGCGACTTCCCCGGCCAGGTCGCCAAACTCACCGGCGCCTACTCGCTCACGATGGGCGTGGCCGCCGCGCTGGGCTCAGTGATGGTGGTGCCGATTGCCCTGCACGGCTTCGGCTGGTCCGGCGCCATGCTGTCGCTGATGATCTTCCCGCTGCTGGCGCTGATTGTCTGGCTGCCGCAGCTTGGCAGCAGCACGGTGATGAACCTGTCCGGCAACCCGGCGCTGCACAGCCGCGGCATCTGGTCTTCGCCGCTGGCCTGGCAGGTCACCCTGTATCTGGGGATTAACTCGCTGGTCTATTACGTGATTATCGGCTGGCTGCCTTCCATTCTGATCAGCCACGGCTACAACGAAGCCGAGGCCGGGTCGATACACGGTATTTTGCAGCTCGCCACCGCCATTCCGGGATTGTTTGTCGGCCTGATCCTGAGCCGCCTGAAAGACCAGCGTGGAATTGCCGCTCTGATGGCGCTGCTGTGGTGTCTGGCGACGCTCGGCCTGTGGCTGCTGCCGGCCTTCTCCATCTTCTGGGTGTCGCTCGGCGGCTTTGGCTCCGGCGCGGCGATGATTCTGGGGCTCTCATTCATTGGGATGCGCACCGGTTCCGCACATCAGGCGGCGGCGCTGTCCGGTATGGCGCAGTGCGTAGGCTATCTTCTGGCCGCCTTTGGCCCGCCGGTGATGGGGAAGATTCATGACATTACCGGCAGCTGGGCGATCCCTTTATTAGGTTGCGCGCTACTTTCGGTCGTCATGGGCGTCTTTGGGGCTTATGCTGGGCGCCAGAAAGAGATTGGCGCGGCGGAGAAAGCCGCAGCCTGAACAGACCCCCAAGGAGGATCGAATGACATCATCGGCACCGCAGAACATTTTCGACGACCCGGTATTTTTTGAAAATTACCGTCAGTTACGGGAGCAGGACTCTGGCCTTAACGGGCTGCTGGAGATCCCCGAGCTTTACTCCCTGCTGCCCGTGCTGGATGGCCTGAAGATCCTCGACCTGGGCTGCGGCTTTGGCGACTTTGCCCGCTTCGCCCGCGCCCAAGGGGCGGCAAGCGTGACGGGTTTTGATATCTCGGAAAAGATGCTCGCCCAGGCGCGAGCCGTGACCCAGGACAGAAACATCAGCTACCACAATTTACCGCTGGAGCAATTCTCGCCGGAGGGTGAAACCTGGGACCTGGCGATTTCGTCGCTGGCGCTGCACTACCTCGAAGATTTCGCCCGCCTGAGCAACGCTATCTTTGCTGCGTTAAAACCCGGCGGGCAGTTTATCTTCTCCGTGGAACACCCGATGTGCACCGCCTTCCCGGTGGGCTGGCAGCCCTATAAAGAAGAGGTTATCTGGCCGGTGAACCACTACCACCAGCAAGGTTTACGCCACACCAGCTGGTTCGTGGAGGATGTGCAAAAGTACCACCGCACCACGGAAACCTATGTGAATACCCTGCTCGACAGCGGCTTCGCCCTCACCCGAATGCTGGAAACCAAACCGACGGCAGAAACCCTGGCGCAGCATCCACGTCTGGCAAAAGAGATGCGCCGTCCGGCCTTTTTGATTCTTCGGGCGACTAAGCCTCGGTAAAGATAAGGTCTATGATGCTATTTACGTTGGAACCCAGGCCTCACTTTATGTCCGGCACTGACTTCAACCGCAATGTCGCTTCTGTTTTCTTACCCTCACCCTCTCCCTGGAAGGGAGAGGGAATAGATAAAGCTACCTGAGAGCACTTTCCCCAACGTTTGTTTCCCCTACCACTTTGGGAGAGGGAATAGATAAAGCTACCTGGGAGCACTTTCCCCAACGTTTGTTTCCCCCACCCCTTTGGGAGAGAGAATAGATAAAGCTACCTGGGAGCACTTTCCCCAACGTTTGTTTCCCCCACCCCTTTGGGAGAGGGAATAGATAAAGCTACCTGGGAGCACTTTCCCCAACGTTTGTTTCCCCCACCCCTTTGGGAGAGGCAATAGATAAAGTTCTCTGAAATCACTTTCCCCGACATATGTTTTCCCCCTCTCCCTTTGGGAGAGGGTCGGGGTGAGGGCTATTACCCGCGACCCTAAACCCCGAATTTATCTCTCAGCGGCGGCCAGGAATGCCTCAACCAAAGGGGATGGTCTGCCTTTTAGCGCATTACGTTCGTGCTGGAAAAGCGTTGCCACAAAGAACGGATGCCCCTGAAGTTCAACCGCACGAATCTCGCCCTGCTTATCCCAGCCGGTCGGCTTCAGGGGTTCACCGGCAAGCGCGGTGGCAAACAGCTCCGCAATGCCGTAGTTGCAGTGGTAGCCCTCTTCAATTTCCGTCTCACCATAGGCACGCCCAACCGTAGAGTCAGCCAGAAGCGAGATGTTGTCAGAAACTTCCACCAACGAGCAGCTCAGGCGGCCAATCACCAGGCGCCCTTCACTCGCGGTTTCCGCATGGCCTGCATCTGCCCAGCCGAGCACGTTACGCGCATACTCCACCACCGCATACTGGAACCCGGCGCAGGTGCCGAGGAAAGGAACGCCGTTTTCTCGCGCAAAGCGAACGGCAAGGTAAGCGGCATCTTCATTCAGATAAGGGCTGGAAGGTACGCACCAGATTGCGTCGTAGCCTACCAGATCTTCAGGGCTGGTCACTTCCAGCGAGGAGACCCAGTCGTAATCCGCGCTGACGCCAAGCGCGGCAGCCGCATTATCTAACGCCTGAGGAATGGCCTGATGTGCAATCACCGCCGGGTTATAATCACCGACAAGCGCAATACGTAAAGTGGATTTCAACTGTGAGTCTGACATGCTTTGGTTGGCCTTATGTTTGAGGGAAGAGAACAACATAAGGAATGATAGAGTAGGCGTTTTGCTTTGCGCTGGCAACCGCAAAAATTGGCAGTCTTTCGCCTCTTTCCGCCGTGGCAAACAATGTAGTAATGTGTCAGGTTCACTTCATCGAAGAAGAAAATGAAAGCAAAAATACTGGTTAGTGCCTGCCTGATGGGCTTTCAGGTCCGCTATGATGGCCGCGAAAAATCACAAACTGGCGCCGCCCTCGCCCGACTGCAGGCCGAAGGCCGCCTGGTTATCCACTGTCCTGAACTCGCCGCCGGGCTGCCAACACCTCGCCTCCCCGCAGAGCTTAGTGGTGGCAGCGGTGAAGCCGCTTTACTCGGACATGCCGCCATTCTGGAAAGCGACGGCACAGACGTCACCGAACCTTATCTTCTTGCCGCCTGGCTCGCGCTTCAAACCGCCCGGGAGAATAACTGCCTGTTTGCTATTCTTACCGACGGCAGCCCGACCTGCGGCAGCCAGAAGATTTACGATGGCCACTTTGCAGGCAAAACAATCCCAGGCCTGGGCGTGGCCACGGCGCTGCTGCGTCAGCACGGTATCGAAGTGTTTGCCGACCACCAGATCCCGCAATTATTAAGCCGGCTTGAGGAAGTCGATAAGGAGCAGGCATGATCCGCTGTAAACGAGTCTATGCAGCCCCGTCTGAAGATGACGGCTACCGCGTGCTGGTGGACAGACTGTGGCCGAGAGGAATGAAAAAAAGCGACCTGCACTACGATGAATGGCCGAAGGAACTGGCGCCCTCGAACGAGCTACGCAAAGCCTTTCATGGCGACACTATCGACTTTGCCGCCTTCAGCGAGCGCTACAGGCAAGAGCTTAGGCAACATCAGGACGCAGCCCAGGCGCTTGCCCGACGTGGCGAACACGGCACGCTGACATTGCTGTATGGCGCAAAAGATACCGACCAGAACCATGCGCTGGTGCTGGCCGACTTTTTACGCCACTGCCGGGATCAATAGCTGAGGTGGAGTTCGTCTTCCTGTGGGGAAAAATCTTTGTCCAGCGGCATTAAATGCTCGGCACGCACGAAGGCGTAGCCCTGGCGGCCATCAAAAGCGATAACCTCGCCGGTCACCAGCCAAAGCGGATAGTTTGCCTCCGGCGGAAGCTGTGTTACCACGCCTGTCACCGGATTAACAAAGCGCTCCCCCGGCTGACACAGCCCGAACAGCTCTACCGCTTTACCAATATTCACCCGCCCGGCGGCGGTACGAGCGCCGATGATCATCGCCAGGCTGCCCGGTTTTAATTGAAACATTGCTGCTCCCCTCACTTTTTCGCCGCGAGATCAGAACATTCCTGGCGCAAAAAGTAAACGGCATGGCCACCCGTAACTAAGGTTTTTCTTAAATTATTTTGCGAGCCTGTCCGACAGCGCCGCCAGGAACAGCCTCAATGCAGCGGGCAGGTAGCTTCGGCTCCGGTAGATACCGTAGATCCCCATCGATCGCGGCGGATAAGCTTCAAGCACTTTGACCAGCTCCCCGCTCTCGAACCGCGGCTTCGCATCCTGAACTGGCAGCATCGCAATCCCCACGCCGTCCGCGACCGCGTCCATCAGCACCACGGAGTCATTGGCACTGAAGTTGCCGCTTACCTCCACGTTCAGCGGCTCACCGTTTTCATCCACCATTTGCCAGATGTTGCGCAGGAAATAGCTATATTGCAGGCAATTGTGGTGCGCGAGATCGCCCGGCGTGCGCGGCATCCCCCTTTGCTCAATGTAGGACGGCGAGGCATAAAGCCGGGAGTCACATTCCCCCAGGCGGCGGGCGATAATATTGGGATCGAGATCGTTGGTGATGCGAATAGCCAGATCGATACGCTCCTCAATCATATTCACCGCCTGGCTGCTGACGTGCAGCTCGACCCTCACGTCCGGGTAGTCGCGCAGGAAGTCAGACAAGAAAGGCACAATGTAATACCGGGCGCCAAACTGGGAACAGGCCACCCGCAGAGTCCCCGAAGGCAGATCCTGCTGCTTCTGCGCCGCAATACTTTCCGCCACCTCGTTGAGCGCCCGGGTTTGCTGCAGCACCCGCTCACCGGTCGGCGTCAGGGTCAGCTTGCGGGAGGAACGATGCAGCAGCCGTTCTCCCGCCCAGTGCTCCATTTGTTCCAAATAGCGGCTCACCATCGGCCGGGACATATTTAACGCCCGCGCCGCAGCGCTCAGGCTGCCCAGCTCGCAAATACGGGTATAGACTTTTGCAGCAATGATTCTGTCCATTCTTTCGCCCATCTGTTCGATTTATGAAACTTATCTTACCTGAATAAGGCCATTACGATTCACAAAATGCAATTTACACTGTTTCTCATTCCCAAACGGGCCCATTGATTCAGTTAATCAGGATAGAAAAAGATGAAGACACAGACCCTGGCCGCGGCCACCCTTTTGTTCTCCACCGCAAGCTTTGCCGCCCCGCTGACGCTGGACGTCTACAACCCGCAGGACAAAGGCGTCTTCCCGGTCACCTCTACGCTGATCAGCGGTCCAACGGAAGCCACGTTGGTCGATGCCCAGTTCAGCGTTAAAGACGGCGAGGCGCTGGTGAAAATGATTCAACACAGCGGCAAAAAGCTGACCCGCGTGCTTATCACCGCCGGTGACCCGGATTATTACTTTGGCCTGGAGCCCATTGTTAAAGCGTACCCGCAGGTAAAAATTGAAGCCACGCCGCTGGTCGTCGACCATATCAACCAAACTAAAGCAGAGAAGCTCAAATACTGGGGCCCAATCCTGAAAGATGGCGCGCCGAAAGAAGTCTTCGTGCCGCAGGTGACGCACGAGACAACCTTCACCGTCGACGGTGAAAAAATTGAGCTGCGCCAGCCCGCTTCTCACGCTGCATATCTGTGGATCCCGGCCAACAAAACCATTCTTGGCGGCGTAGGTGTCAGCTCCGGTATTCACGTCTGGACCGCCGATTCCCAGACAAAAGCTGCCCGTCAGGAATGGCGCGATGTGCTGGATGAAATGGCGGCCCTGAAGCCAAAACGCGTGATCCCGGGCCACTACATTGGTGAAGTCAAACCAGGCGCGGCCCCGGTGGTCTTTACCGGCGACTATTTAGCCGACTTTGAGCTGGCGCTGAAGAAAGGCAAAAGCGCCCCGGTCATTGCGGAAATGAAGCAAAAATATCCGGGCCTGGCCGATGAAAGCTCGCTGGAGATGAGCGCCAAAGTGAATACCGGCGAAATGAAGTGGTGATTCGCTAAACCTAAAAAGGGAGCCAAAGCTCCCTTTAATTGAATTCAAAAACTGAAAAGGGAGCCTGCGCTCCCTTTTTTATTATTTGAAGTCGACCTTCATCAGCTCGGGAATCGAATAATCCCGGGTGGTTTCCACGCAACGGCTGATGTAATCCACAAAACGCGGCGGCGGAGACATGCCTAAATCCAGCAGCTTCTCGTTAGAGAAACGCACGTTCAGCATAGAGAACTCCCCGTACAGACGCATCGCACGCAGCATTAAGCGCTCATTGCACGGCCCGTAAATGGATTTGAAGCTTCTGCGGCTTTTCACCAGTTCGCTGTAATCCACCTGCTCATAATTGGAGAAGATTGGCGTCTGGTTCAGCGCGCTGGACATCGCTTCATCGATGTCAGCAAAGCGGATGCTGCTCACGTCCCCGGCGGAGATGTGGTAGATCTTCTCTTTCAGAGAGTCGCTCTTCGCCAGCAGCAGCAGCGCTTCTGCGCAATAGTCCACCGGAATAACGTCGATTTTGTCATCCAGGGAACACATAAATTTCCCGAGCATCAGCACCATGCGGAAGACCCAGAAGATGCTGCTGGACGGGCGGCAGCCCTGCTCGCTGTGGCCCACCACGATGGATGGACGAGCGATAACCAGCGGCAGCTGCGGGAACTGCTCGGACATCATGCGTTCGATGGTGGACTTAGACCAGGTGTACTGCACCAGGTGCTCTTCTTCCGGCTTGCTCGACATGCTTTCCGTTACCAGCGTGCCCGCATCCGGTACACAGGACATTGCGGTGCCGACGTGCAGGAAACGCTGCAGGCCCTTAACCTGGGACATGCGGCGAGCAAACTGCAGCGTGCCTTCCACGTTAACTTTCCAGATCAGCGCATTCTCGCCAAACGATGCCACCGCGGCGCAGTTAATAACGTGCGTGACGCTGGACAGTCTTTCATCATCCAGAAAATGTTCAGGCTCGGCTAAGTCACCCAGTAATATATTTTCCGGGTTAATTTGTGCCAGCTGTGCTTCAGTACAGCCAAAATTAGCAAGGTTATTTCTGATTCTGGCCACGCCCTCCTGAGGAGAGTTCGCTCGTACCAATAGTAATACGGTATTGAAAGAAGATTCAGAGAGGGATCGGGCTAAAACCGCGCCGCCCAGGAAACCTGTCGCACCGGTAATCAAAAGTTGACTCATTATTATAACCTCAGGAGTGAAAACACGAGCATAGTAAAATGGCAAAAATAAACGTTTCCTCAATAAAGCGGATTACCTTTACATAATGCCCAGTACTTTCGTGTAACGGTTTGTACATCCTTGTTTTAAAAGAAAAATAAAAATAAAAAATTAATTTCAGGCGCAATTATTTTGACTATTTATTGATGTCGGTAATATTAAGAAAACCTTAATAAACGATAAACAGAACCGTTATTTCTGGGTAATCAGGAACTCTTTTTAATTTACAGGAAATAAAAAGCCCACAACAGTGGGCTGGAGGTGAGTTGCCAAAGCAGTCATTTTTTCTCGGGCGCAGGCGTCGCAGCAATGGCCCAACAGGTCAATCCCGGGTCTGAACCCAGAACGCGTGAATCAGGCCGGGGAAGTAGCCCAGCAGGGTGAGGAAGATATTGAGGATGAAGGCCCAGCCAAAACCTTTGCCGATAAGCACACCCAACGGTGGCAGGATAATTGTTAAAACAACTCGCCAAAACCCCATATAAACTCCTGATAAATTAGATTAGTCCATACTAAAAAAACACCTTGCCCTTAAAGCGTAGACGAATCTCAGAGGTTTGTTCAGAGTGATAATTCTGGAAAATTTAGTTTCATAACTCAATGTTGAAAAAAATATCATGCGGCACTTGCCAACCATAACAACTCAGGATAATTTCTTGCCTTCGGTAGCTTGATGAACCCTCATTCCGCTATCGAAATATGCCTATATTTCTCCTCCACTGGAGGGGCCGGAACCACTCAAAAAACGATCCGGTCGTTCACCAATTATATTAATGATGATAGCCTTATGGTGACCCGGCGTTTGCCGGGTTTTTTCGATTATATTCCTGCGAATAATGCAATCAATGCCAATGCCGCAGGCGCTGCCTGCACATAAAGTATTTTTTTACTGGCTGTTAAACCACCAAATAAACCAGCAACCAGAACGCAAATAAGGAAAAACAGTTTAAATTCATAGCCGCTGCTTGCCGCCAGAAGTCCATAAAGCAATCCCGCTGCTAAAAAACCGTTGTACAACCCCTGATTGGCTGCCAGAGTTTTCGACTGTTGAGCAAACTCAGAAGACAACCCAAAAGCCTTTCGCCCCGCCGGTTTATCCCAAAGCACCATTTCCAGCACCAGAATATAAAGGTGAATCACGGCCACCAGGCCGATAAGAATATTGGCAATCATAGGCAATTCCTGAAAGGGTTATTTTGTCGCCAGGCACCGGCTACACTTCATAGCCCAGCGCCTCGATCACGTGTTCCATCGCTTCGCTGGTCAGCGGGGAACGTTTGATTTTATGGTTAGCCAGCATGGTTCTGACCACCCCGGCAATCACGATATGTTTAGGTTCCTGCCCAAGATCGCGCATCTCCAGCACTACCTTACCCACCACGCGGCACATCTCCTGATACAACAGGTCATCTTTTGCTTTTTTATCCATCTCGCCTCCGGCTTATCTGTTTGATCTTACAGTAGCATTTAAGTCATGAATTTATAACCTGAGAGGAGAAAAACGGCTATGCTATCCACTGATAAATAATAAACCAGGATGCCAGAGATGAGATTATCAGGACTGATTTTGGTGACCGCGGCCGCACTTTCTTCCTCCGCGGTATTGGCTGTGGATGTCTCACAAATTTACGGCAAAATCCAAATTGTCGATTCGTTTCCAGACTATAAAGTGCAGGTTGTCGATGCTTTTGAAGACCTGGATGTTCAGAAAGTTGACGCCTTCGCAGATTCCCCAGGGCAATGGCAAATAGTCGATTCTTTCCCGGATTATAAAATTCAGATAGTGGATTCGTTCCCTGACTTCACCATTAAATATGTTGATGCTTTCCCAGGGCCACCGTAAATACGCGCGTAGTACTTGCCACAATCAAAAAAGGCGCCTCTCAGCGCCTTGATGTTAATCATCCCATTTAAACGTCACGCCAGCCCGGGCGGTACTGTTGCTGTTATCGCGATCGTATTTAGAATAAGGATCGGACAGCAGCTTTTGGTCACCTTTATCAAGCCTGCCGTACATATTTTGAGGTTTCTTTTCTTCGTTACTCACACACACATTCCCGTAGCAGCCCGGGTCTTGTTCCGCCTCGGTCCAGACGAGCTCCGAAGCAGGCTTATTCGCGGCATAAACGTGAGTGGTAAACAACATAGCGCAGATGATAAGTGTCTTATTCATAAACAATCCCTTTTATGATAATGATAATCAACTGCAATTTTAACATCTTCATGTCACTTGAAGACAATCAGTTTATAACTGAAGATTATTGGCCAAAGCAGTATAAAAATAGCGTACTATTAGACGGCCCTGAACACACGTTTACCCCAGGATCAGGACATCAACCGCCCTCTGCACCGCTACGTCATCCAGACCACTGGCATACAGCTTATGTATCATGTCGGCTATCGACTCCCGCGATAGCGCCTCTTTACGCGCCAGCAGTTGCACGACAGCCGCCCCGATAACCTGCAGCGTTTCAGGATGAAGCTCCTCGGAGACGTGCTTGTCCTTGTCCATACTCACTCCATAAATGAAATTCCCTGTCTTTCTAAACTAGCACAAGAGAACTCAGACAAAACTGGGATCTTTTCCTAATCCCCCGCCCTTTTGCGACGTCGGCAAATAACTCATTGATACAACTCTGTAACATTTCGCGGATTTTTTATGTCTGAATTTTACAAGAGGAAAAATGCCACCTAAATACTGGCCTGTTCAACATGCCCGGTAGCGATTATCATTAATAAATATAGGGGCACCCCAGGGGAAAGTATGCTGCACTTTGATGTCTTTGGTAGGCGTTTGGGCGTAAAGAAAGTCAGTGAACAATGGCTGCTTTATCGCGTTGATCCTAACGAGGGTAAATA
Organism: Enterobacter sp. Ap-1006; assembly: GCF_011752835.1. Classification (NCBI taxonomy): domain Bacteria; kingdom Pseudomonadati; phylum Pseudomonadota; class Gammaproteobacteria; order Enterobacterales; family Enterobacteriaceae; genus Enterobacter; species Enterobacter sp. Ap-1006. Next base: position 90,508 of record NZ_VWWU01000003.1, read on the forward strand.
TTCCCGGATTTATGATGTGGTTATCCCGGCATGGCTAACGGAAGAAGAACTCCCCGCCTGGCTCGGAGATATTTACCATGAAGCGGCGAGTGAAAAACATCCGGATGTCCGTTTAATTAATGCCGGAGAATCGTCTTCAGGCAAGATTTAACCCTATAAAAATATCCAAATTCATAAGCAGAAGGATTAGCAAATATTAATCAGGCTCAGAGAAAATATAACGGGTTCAAAACTAAAGCGATTTGTATCGGAACCTGAATTAACGTTTATTCCCGGCCACAGATGATTCACCGCTCAAGTATGTTTAAGAGCAAATGCTGTTTTCATGATTAAATATACTGTTCATTTCATTGAAGACGCCGCCAGTTGCCTGCACACTGGCAGGCAACTGAACGCCAAAATCATGCCTGCGGGATATCTTCCAGGCAGAAATAGACAGCCAGCCCATGCTTGCGTGCAACCTCGATATCCATATCGGCCCCTTTAGAGTTTCCTTCAATGCGATAGATGGCATCACATTTTGCGATCAGCCTATGCGCAACCGGGTAAAACATAGATTCCGCAATTTCATCATCGATAGCTTTAGAACCTGCGGCCTTTGCCAGGGGCAGAGCCAGCCATTCGCCAATGACGGGAATGTGCCCCCGTTGGTATACCGTTAACGCGGCATTTTCCAGCCGGGCGAGATTGGCCTCGATAAGATCTTGTTTCCCGTCAGTACCGCTGCGGTAGGGGCCGGCGATAAGAATGAGTAGTTTCATGCTGAGAACCTCACAGAATACTTTTCAGAGCAACGTGATAAAGCAACATAATGGTTTTACCATCGACGATAAGGCCACTTTCAACGGCGCTAAGAGCGGCATCCATGGTCAGCTCTAGCACTTCGATATCTTCACCTTCAGCTTCTATTCCGCCGCCCGCGCCAGCCTTGTTATCAGCATCATATTCAGCGATGTAAAAATAGAGTTTCTCCGTTACCGAGCCAGGGCTCATGTAAGCCTCGAAAACCTTCTGTACGCTGGAAACGCGAAAGCCAGTTTCTTCTTCAACTTCCGCTTTTATGCGGTTTTCTGGGTCCATATTGTCGAGCAACCCAGCGGCAGTTTCGATCAGATAACCACCGTGGCCGTTCATAAAGACCGGAAAACGAAACTGACGCGTTAAGATAACGGTTTTCCTGTCACGGTTATAAAGCAGGATGGTAGCCCCATTGCCCCGATCGTAAACTTCGCGGCTTAGTCGCTGCCAGTCCCCGTTTCTGCGTTGAATATCAAAGGTATATTTTTTTAGCGAATACCAGTCATCGGACAAGATCCTGTCATTGACGATCCGTACTTCTGCACGTTTTGGTTGCATGTTTACTCCTGTTTACGTAGGATTTGCATCATAAACAGCATTATCGTGCCAATTCAAGATCAATCGTGCAGTAACATGTATGATCATGCACTCGAAAGGACTAGCCTATGCTCGCTAACCAACGTAAACAGCTCATTCTGGAGCAACTTCAGGCCGAAGGTCAGGTTCTCTCAAAAAATCTGAGTCGCCGATTTAGCATCTCAGAGGACACTATCCGGAGAGACCTGCGCGAGCTTGCCGCAGAAGGCCACTTACAACGCGTTCACGGCGGCGCGTTGCCTTCCTCCTCAGCGGTGGCCACTTTTTCCGAACGTAAATCATTAAAAACTAGTGCTAAAGTTAAGATTGCCAGAAAGGGAGCCGAACTGATTTCTGCAGGCCAGGTGGTGATGATTGACGGAGGAACGACTACATCAGAGCTTATTGCCTGCCTCCCCGATGACCTGCGCATCACGGTGGTAACCCACAGCCCCAGCGTCGCTTTAGGCCTGGTAGATAAACCCTTCATTGAAGTAATTTTGATTGGCGGCCGACTCTACAAGCACTCCATTGTCACCGTCGGGGCGGCGGCAATTGAAGGCATCAGCAACATTCACGCGGATATTTTCTTCATGGGCGCGACAGGCATTCACCCCGAAGCGGGGTTAACCACGGGGGATTACGAAGAAGCATGCATAAAACGTGCATTTTCCGGCAGAGCCGCAGAAACAGTTGTGCTCGCGTCACCGGAAAAGATTAACACCGCCTCATCGTTCGTTATTGGTGATATAGGGTTAATCAACACGGTCGTGATTGACAGTGAAACCGATGAAAGCTGGGTAAACAGTATGGAAACAAGAGGCATCACGGTTTTGAAAGCGTAATGCCTTTCCCTACGGGTTTGCGCTGGATGCAGTAAACCTACCCGCAGCATAAAACAAACTGCGGCTATGAGCCAGGAGCGAGCCTCTGTTACTCAGGATGTACGACTCAATTCCTGATGCATGAAATCAATCAGCGCTCTTATTTTACCGGGCAAATAGCGCCGATCGGAATAAAGGGCGAACAACTGTAATGGGGCTGCCGAGTGTTCGAACTCAATTTCGATTAACCGGCCATCGTCAATCCAGGGCTGGCAGGCCTGCTTCGCCAGAATGGCAAACCCGACACCTGCTACCGCCGCTCGCCCTGCCATCTCTCCGCTGTTGACCCGATAATGACCTTTCACCCTGATAATCTCGAATCCTCCCTTTTTATTGACGAACTGCCAGGGCGCGCCTTTCAGCGCACTGACCGTTGTAATACAGGGTAATTCTTCAAATTGCTGTATGCGATCGGGCGTACCATAGCGCTGAATGAGGGCCGGGGCCGCAACAACCGTACAAGGGATAGTCAACAGGTGGCGGGCAATGTAGTCACTGTCATCCAACTTGCCGCGGCTAACAATGATCGCTAAATCCAGATCGTCGCGCAGAGATTCAAACCCGGACAAATTTGTGACACAGCTGATTTCCAGGTCCGGGTGCCGGCAGGCGAAATCAGCAATAACAGACCCGAGCAATGCAGGCCCCAGTTCATTAGGAATACAAAGGCGCAATGGGCCTTTGAGTTGCATCTGCCGTAGCGTTAATTCTGTTTCTGTTTGCTCGATCGCCTCCACTAAGGGCTTCGCCCGGGTATAAAGCAGGTGCCCCGCCTGGGTGAGTTTCATATGCCGGGTGCTGCGCTCAATGAGCTGCAGATTCAGTTTTTCTTCTAACTGAGAGATACAGCGACTCACGTTGGATGTCGGCATCTCAAGCACTTTTGATGCCCCAACAAAACTTTCTTTTTCAACCACGGCAATGAACACTTTCAGGGTATTAAAATCAAGCGCCGGACGCATCAACTATCCCATAAATGATAATAATAAGTGCCATTTTTACCACCTAATTACCTGTATTGATAGCCGTTAAACTCAGGCATCTTTCACTCACAGGTGCCTGCTATGCCACCGGTTACACAGATATTTAACGATAAATCCCTTATGCGGATAGCGCTTACCCACTGATGAAATAGCGCCACAGAATATGAACATGTTGCTGGTGCTATGTGCCATTTCCGCATCAGGGTCCCCTATTTTCGTTATTATTCTGCAAAAGAAACTGGCTAAACGGACGATTCATGCTGAGCGCCTTCTTAGCGATTAGATTAGCGGCTGATTACGTGCGATGCGGACGGGCGTGAACCTGAGGGACTCCGCAATGTGAAACGCGGGCGTTCCTTCTCTAGAATGAATGTCTGCGCTTCCACTCATCAACGACATCACCCAAATTTTTGGGGAGATCATTTCGTATCCACGCTATAAATTCACGATCAAATCGAAAGCGCGGCCCGCACTCACCCATCATGAAGCGCCGAACGTTTTGTGTATTTTTGTAGTTTTTATCCACTACCGTCGAGCGTGTTAATACCGCACTGTGCCAGTCGATGTTCACTTGCTTACTCCTGTAATAAGCAACCGATAGTGGCGTTAAACTTAGCACATTGGCGCTGAAATACTGCGCCAGAGACGCACCGTGCCTCGTAAGAGGCGTCAACATCATTAACATCCACGGCATCTACATCTGTGGTGTCAGGTTTAACAAACCGACATTGCTCACTGCCCGTTGCATCTAATACCGTGGGCTGATCGCTGGATGTAATTTGACAGACGGAAATTGGCAATTTTATAATCGGCCCACTTTCACGTCTCTTTAGAGGTATTCGTCCAATGCGCAATTAATGCCCACCGTCATCTTTGACGGCCTTTATGCAGTTTCCTTCGGGGGCTGTTTTGGTGCATTAATTTCAGGGTTATCGCATGACGAATTCTATTCTTACGCTCGATCGCGTTTCTTTTGTATTGCCTGATGGCAAACGCCTTTTCTCAGATCTCACTGAACAATTTGACCACCGACATACTGCTCTGATCGGTAGAAATGGCGTGGGTAAAAGCCTGCTGGCTAAAATTCTTTCAGGCCAGGTGGCGCCGACTTCCGGCCAGTGTAGTTGCTCAGGTCGTGTCAAATATCTGGCGCAGCATCTGACCCCGCACCATTATCATAGCGTGGCGATGCTTGCGGGAGTCGACAGCCAGTTAGCCGCGCTAGATCGCATTGAAGCAGGTAGCACCGATCCGGCTGATTTTGACCTTGTGGGTGATAATTGGGACCTTCGCCAGCGGCTGCAGGCGCAGTTAGAGTCCGCGGGATTGGGTTACCTTTCGCCGGGTTCAGCGGTCAACCAGCTGAGTGGCGGAGAAGCCATGCGGGTAGCACTGACCGGCGCGATGCTATCTGAGGCAGATTTTCTTATCCTTGATGAGCCTACCAACCATCTGGATGCCGCCAGCCGACTGACGCTGATGCGGCAGTTGCAACAATGGCCCCGTGGTCTTTTGCTCATCAGTCATGACCGGAAGTTGCTGCAGCAGATGGAGCGAATGGTCGAACTATCGTCGCTCGGTTTACGCAGCTACGGCGGCAACTATGATTTTTACCAGCAAATGAAAGCGCAGGAGACTGCCTCCGCCACGCAAAACCTGGAACGCCTCAAAACCGAGCGTAAGCACGAAGAGCAGGTGCTGCGTGAACAACGCGAACGACTTGAAAAACGCGGATCCCGGGGTACCCGGCAGGGTAAGAATGCGAATCAGGCAAAAATATTGCTGGGCCGTCAAAAAGGCCGGAGTGAGACTTCAGCAGGAAAACGGATAAAGCAGCAAACCCAGGCGCGGGCGTTGCTCAGCCAGCAGGTGCAGCAAGCCATAATACAAATTGAGGTATCTACGCACATCGCCATGCACATCACCTCTACATTCGGGGCATTACCGCAGAAGGTCGCCACACTTGACGAGGTCGTTTTACCTTTTGTTCCTGCCTCTTTTCGCGAGATAACGCTGACCATTAACGGCGGGCAACGGATAGGTGTTGTCGGTTCCAACGGGTGCGGTAAATCAACATTATTAAAAACTTTAGCGGGTCTGTTGCCACCGGTGTCTGGTCACCGTGAGGTCTGGGCTAAAACGGCTTATCTTGACCAGCAGATGTCCATTCTGGATCGGCAAAAAACGGCACTTGAGCAACTTCTGGCGGTGAACTCTCAGGTGGGGGAATCCCAACTGCGTATGCAACTTGCCCAGCTTGGACTGGATGCATCTCGTGTGTCATTACCCTGCGGCGAACTTAGCGGCGGGGAACAACTTAAAGCTGCGCTGGCAATGCTAATTTATGCTGACTCGCCCGCCAGCTTTTTATTGCTCGATGAACCGAGTAATCATCTGGATATTGTATCCCTGCATACGCTGGAATCTTTCCTTAATCAGTATCAGGGTACCCTGATGGTGGTGTCACACGATGAGGTGTTTCTCAGCCAGATTGAGCTAACACACTGGCTGGTTGCGGGGGATAAGGGTTGGGAATTATCCCCCTGTTAGCAGGTTGAATGATCTTATGGCTCATGCAATTTCAAACAAGATGCAGTGAAATACCGATTCAGGCCGCATAAGCAGAAGTGAGCAATATCTGCTTCTGGCACTTGGCGGAAGAGCTGATAAAGCTGAAGGTCCGGTGTGAGCGAAATATAGTCATTGACTACCGAATCTCTTTCCGGCGAAACGCGCTACTAAATAGCTAGCGCGTGCGCAATGGCACGCTAGTGCTGATATACGTCAGGAGTAAAGCGTGATGTAAATTTTTCTGATGAATTTTCAGAATGTATCATCCAGGCTTACCGATGGCAGTGTTGTTTCGGATCAAAAAGGTGTGAAATATAAACAGCAGTGCTGATGTTTAAATAATTATCAAGTCTGGCATGATGAGAGCGAAACTTAACTTATGCGAGGATCGCAAGTATGCTGAATCTTATCGTTGTCGGAAACCCCAACTACTACACTTTTTTTTCTGAACCCAGCGGCCATGACTCTTTCCCAGTGTCACGACTCTTCGAATCCACGCCAGAGTCTCTCAGAAGCAGATTGCTTCCCCTGACTGAAAAAACCTATCATTTTCTTCAGGAACTGCCCGTTGTATTTATGTCCGAGCCGGAAATTGAATTCGATGAAGATAATGAAAAAATAGGTTATTTCAGCCACATCCGCTTAGGAAAAATCAGCAAGATAAGTACGTCCGTGTATAACAGAGAAAAAGTTTTAGCGTTTGATTATGAAATTACCAGTGATATCGGCTACAAGCCCTTAACCAGCGATAAAGAGTACGTAAGTGAGCTGGAGTTGGGTAGTTTCGGACTAAACAGAACGTTCTGGGCGGTCAAAGAGATTGCCGTAAATGAGATTCTGCGTGTTTTAGGCCTTGAAGGCTATTCTAATGTTGAGCCCGCAGCAGCGAGTGCGGAAGCACCGGAGAATAATGAAGAACTAGAGATCATTGCGGATATCAATCAATACTTGCAGGTGATACTCGATCATACACAGGGAAACGATGAAGAGGTATTTTACCGCGGTCACTCGGACATCAGCTACCAACTGGAACCCTCACTGTTCCGCAAGGATACTCAGGGTAACTATCGCTACCGCCATCACGAATCGGACATGATAACAGAGCTGCTGACCGTGCAGCCCGCCGAGTTCAAAGACGATCGGTATATGCTAGATAAACTCGTGCGCATGCAACACTATGGCCTACCCACACGCCTGCTTGATGTATCAACAAACCCCTTGATCGCACTATATTTTGCCTGTTCTAAAATCAAGCACGATGAAAATAATCATGAAATTGACGGGAACGTCATTATTCTGACGACGCCCAAAAGTGAAATTAAGTTTTTCGACTCGGATACCGTAAGTTGCATAGCCAATCTTTCCCGTCTTCCCTCTCGCTTCAAAAGCAGCCTGAAAACTAATCTCACCATTCCGGCGTTTAACGAATCTGAAGAGTGCGGACAACTACTACACCTGATCCGCGATGAAAAGTCCTATTTCAAAAGCATCATCGATCCGGCCCATCTAAGTAAAATTGTTGTGGTCAAAGGTCGGCTCAGTAACGCACGTATTTCGTCCCAATCAGGCGCTTTCCTGCTCTTTGGTGAAAACGTAGACCTACCGGAAACGGGACTCAGTACGCTGAACATCAAAAAGCTTGTTATTAGAAACAAAGAGCATCTGATGCAGCAACTGAGCCGCCTTGGCATTAACGAAAGCACGGTGTACCCCGGTATTGAGAAGGCGGCTACGGAAATTGCAAAACTATACGATGGACGAATCTGATAGCGCTCTAGTCGCACGGCACGGCTGTGTGCCAGCATGGACCCATAGCCGCTTTAATCGCCGTGCAGAATGCAGTTTTCAGGTAACTTCAGAGAAACAAGTGATCTCATTTCGTTGTATTTATTAGCTGCGGAGTCATTAATGGAAAGAATCAAGAGGAATCCCGAACGATTTGAACCCTTTGAGCTTTTTTCCTCGTTGGGCCAGATCTATAATTACGATATTAAAAACCCCGAGCACCAAGATGACTTTATACAAAAGGTCACCACGTCATTAATCGCTTCCCATCAGAATCCAATTCTGCTGAACGGGAAAAGAATAGAAAACCTATTTAAACACGTTTGCGCCGCACTGAACCACTGCCAGTTTCTTAAACAGGAAGACGCCGGAGACATGATGTCAGCCGATCCCGATCTGGTGGCACCTGACTACCGCATTATACTGAAGGATCGCCGTCAGATCTTTGTGGAAGTAAAAAACTTTAACGCGGATGACGTGACTGACGATTATCGCCTGAAGAAATCGTACAGTGATAAGGTTGAAAATTACGGTGAGCTCCATGGTATTCCAGTTTATTACGCCATCTACATCAGGATGCTGCGCCGGTGGGCGCTGGTTGCACGCTCCTCAATGAAGGAGCTAGAGCGTGAACATATCTTGACGCCGGCCTCGGCGCTCGCAAAAAGTGAGATGTACCTGCTGGGCGACCTATCGATAGCAACAGAGCCCGATCTGGTTTTTGAGCTTATCCCCGACCGGACCAAAGAAGTTTCAGTTAGTCCCGAGGGCATCGCCCATTTTACAATTGGCGGGATTAAAATTTACTGCAATGACAGAGAAGTAACGGATAAATTTGAAATGAACACGGCGTTTCATCTGATGCGCTACGGAGAGTGGCTCTGCCCCGGTTCGGAGGCAATATTCACTGATGGTCAGCTTGAGAGCATCCGATACACATTTTCCCCGGAAGACGACGAAAATTACAAAAGACAGGGTTTCGACTTTATAGGCACGCTGAGTTCGCTGGTCACGTCGGCTTTTAACGAGCAGACTGTGCACGACAGCCAAGTCAGGTCAGTTGACACCCGGCAGAATGTCAGACTTTTCACGGTAACCATCCCTGATGATTACAAAGGGGGAGGCCTGCCTCTGTGGCGTTTCTCAATGCAGCCAAACTATGAATTTACCGATTAAGAGTAATAGTGAGACATTTAATCGGGATAAGTCGCTCGCTAATTCGTTGCTACTTCAACAACTTATAAATGAGAAGACCTAGCCTAATAACCTCACAATCAACTTCATTGCGGATCCCCAAAGATAGACGGGCATAGGCGGCTTTTTATCACCTAAGCGTAAGCGCAACATAAATGATCGGGTCAATGGAATGACCTGTTCCCCGTTGAACAACACAGATGGTTGTTAGCCACTTCCGCACTTGGCATGACTTGTCCCACCGTTTGATACGTTACTATCTTAGTAATGTCCGCTTCTGGCACGAAGCTATCGTAGGTTAGGCTCAAGGACAGCTTTGAGCGAAGAGCGGACGTTGAAATAGTCTGTCGCATTTATTTATCTTTGATAAATAATGAATCAATCAATTTCAAACATTTTGATGAAGTACCCGGCGCATATACACCGGCAAAGAATATACGATAAAAATATGGAATTTTAGCATTGTAATATACATATCTATAATCACCAATATTCCAAAAATACTCGCCAGCACTACATTCTTCCGTTTGCCCTAAAATCTCCTGTAATAAAATTAATAATGACTGTTTATTTTCATCCTCATCTACACGTTCACCATTATATGAGTTTTCTATACTGTATTTGCTTACCAGTATAGATGTGATAATATCAGGAAAGTTATCTAATCCCGTAGAATATATAATATCTTCAATGCCGCCAGTTTCAACTTTAACGGTAATAGCATCACCTTGAGGATCAATATCTAGCATGTCTTTATTATATTTCTTTGTGACATCACTAAGTCTCATCCCTGGCAAAATACTTGAGAAACCCATAGGTAGTGGCTGCCCATGCTGAAAAGTGGATAAAGTTGAAAGTGTTAATAACCGATTTTTATAATCATTATTTTCAGCAGCAAGGCTCTCATTGTTTAAATGTAAGGCACTAAAGTTCTTTTGTTGCTTATCAATTGTATTTTTTAGTGAATCAATCTCCTTCTTATGAAATTTATTTTGCTCAATTATTTTTGCGTTTAATTCACTAATTGTATTCTCATTTTGTTTCTGATACAGAGGGATAACATATGTAAAAGCAATAGTTGCGGCAGCCAAAAAACCAGCCGCACAAGACGACGTTACTATAAAAAAATTTGAATCTCTCTGTAAGCACACCCGTTTTAGTTCCACGCACTTTTTGAGATTTCCGGGTTTTCAGCCATCAGCCGGTACTCTTCTGGCGTCAGGTTATTCAGGGATTCATGGGGCCGCTCACTGTTATATTCAGCCAGCCATCGCTCAGTGATTTCCCGAGCTTCATTCAGGGTCCTGAAGAGATAAAAATCCAGGATTTCTGTCCGGTACGTTCGGTTAAACCGTTCGATAAAGGCATTCTGCGTCGGTTTACCCGGCCTGATAAACTCCAGCATCACCCCGTGTTCTTCCGCCCATTGTGCCAGCGCCAGCGACACCAGTTCTGGCCCGTTATCCATTCGCATCTTCAGTGGATATCCGCGGTTTGCTACTATCCTGTCCAGTACCCGGACTACACGCTGGGCCGGGATATTCAGGTCAATTTCTATCGCCAGCGCTTCCCGGTTAAAATCGTCCACCACATTGAAGGTACGGAAGCGTCTGCCACACACCAGCGCGTCGTGCATAAAATCGATGGACCAGCTCTGATTAAGTGCCTCAGGGCTTGCCAGTGGCGCAGGGTTTCGTACCGGCAGACGCTGCTTGCCTTTGCGGCGAAAATTCAGCTTCAGTACGCAGTAAATCCGGTGAACACGCTTATGATTCCAGGCGTTACCCTGCCTGCGCAGCACCTGAAACAGCTTCTTAAAACCGTATCGCGGATAGCGTTCTGCCAGTTCAGTCAACGCAAGGATCACCGGTTCATCACGCCGGGTATCGGGCTGATAAAAATACACCGTCCTGCTCAGCGATAATGTCCTGCACGCCTGGCGGATGCTCATGGCAAACTGTGCCGTCAGATAGCTGACGAGCTCCCGCTTTATCGCTGGTTTTAAAGCTTTTTTTCGATAACGTCTTTCAGTGCCCGACATTCAAGGCTGAGATCGGCAAACATCTGCTTCAGACGACGATTTTCGTCCTCAAGGTCTTTAATTTTTTTGATATCAGCAGCTTCCATCCCGCCATATTTCGCCTTCCAGTTGTAGTAGCTGGCTTCGGAAATAGCGGCCTCACGACACACATCTTTGACGGTCCTGCCCGCTTCGACGGACTTCAGGACGGCGATAATCTGGTGCTCGGTGAATCGGATCTTACGCATAGCGATCTCCTCAGGGGACATAATCAGTATGTCGGAAGATCTCTAAAAGTGAATGGGCCGTTTTGCAGGGATACTTACATCTCCAGTTAGACACGTTCACCCGCTCCTGAAATGAATAAATTGGTAGCTAATGGTCGCTATATTGCGTAAATAAACTCTCAGAGTAAAGGGCATACGTAAGCAACGGCATAACCATTTATATCCTATAGCATCCGAATGCTAGCAACTTCTGCTTCTGGCACAGGGCTGCTGTTGCAGCCCTGACAACCTTAGACTTCAATCGATTCTGAGATCTCTAACGCATCATCTACTTCAATGCCCAGATAACGGACTGTGCTTTCCAGCTTCTTATGGCCCAACAGAAGTTGGATCACCCGAAGATTCTTGGTTTTCTTGTAGATCAGGTAAGGTTTTGTTCTTCTCATGGAATGAGTGCTGTAAAGCGAATCTTCGAGACCAAGCTTTTCTACCCACCCATGAAAGATCCGGTTGTATTGACGTGTTGATATGTGCTGGTTAGTTCCGACCCGAGACCGGAACAAGAAGTCTTTACTGTGCAAATTGCCAAGCTTTATCAATGCAGCAACAGCTTCTCTTGTCCCTTTGGTTATCTCAAATTGCACAGGGCTACCGGTTTTCTGTTGCAGCACCGTAGCTCTGCTTGAAACCGAGTTACCATATGCCACATCAGATACTTTGAGTTTGACCAGATCACAGCCTCGAAGCTTACTGTCCAGGGCCATATTGAACAGAGCTAAATCGCGCGTTTTACCTTCCAGTTCAAGCCGGATTCGGATCCCCCAGATATGCGATATCTGAAGTGGTCTTTTTTGGCCGATGATACGGTCTTTGTTCCACGGTGACGTGTTCATACTCAAATCTCCTGCAATGTGGGAGATTTGAGTATGGTTGTCCCTTATGAGCGATAAGAGGACGTTAATAGCCCAAACTCAGACAGAAAGTCCCATTGTCAAAACATTTCGAATTATGAAACTTATCTTCTCTTAGCATGTAATTTTTTAGCTCTTAAAGCAGATATTTTATTCTCAATTGTCCATGATGCCATATCATGTTGTGATTTCTCAAACTGCGTAATATGGAGCCAATAATCGCGGTGGTGGGCTTTGTTCGGAGACTTAATTATGTCTTCAAGTATGCAAGACAAGCTTTGGAAAGCGGCTTTTTTTTGATAAAGGTCTATCACCGATATGCCTTGAATTTTAGAAGTCAGCTCTGCATTGACATTCGTATTATTTGTATTCAATGCAACAATCCATTGACCGTGGGCAATCTTATTTCGTAGCAAGCTTGGGTCAAAAACATAAGCATCTATGAGTTCATTAATTTTCAGTTTTGCATTTGGGACATGGCTACTATTTTTCCCTTGTACTTTTTTAAAGGAAAGTTCGACGCATTTTTTCCATGCCTCTACGATATTTTTCTTACCTTTCATTTTAATTTGATTAATGTCATTGATACTCAGACCATTAGGAGTATGAATGACTTTTGAAAACACGGCTTCAGCGTAAGCGCAATAAACTTGAGCTAATAACTTTGTATGTATCTCAGCTGAAGAAATGTCGCCACAAGAATATGCAGCGTTGATAGACTTATTGATGTGTTTCCATGCTTGCTCAAGTGCTCTTACATTTTTTGTTTGAGCAGCAAAGACGTTGTTCCTATCAGATTCTTGCATTAGTTGACCTCGAGGTAGGTAAAAAGCACTCTGCGAATGCTCTTTACCTACCCGGAATTGAACCGGGATCCCATTCAGAAAATGGTGTCTTGCCAAATTAGACGATAGGTCTAAACCCATATTCGCCTTTGTGGATAAATTTGTCAAGATTAGAACTTACACAACTACATATGGGCTTCTGGGCTTCTGGGCTTCTGGGCTTCTGGGCTTCTGGGCTTCTGGGCTTCTGGGCTTCTGGGCTTCTGGGCTCAACTTGAAAATCACTTCCGATTCAGACATTTAGTAGCCACCAATCTTTATCCAAGGCTGTTATTAGAAAAGAGGAAATTCATAATTGTGCTAATCACTGATTGAGCCATCACTTACATCTTCGCCTATATTAATGAATAACGCACAGGGACCTAAGGTTTTTTCATTCCTTTATCAACCCTATCAAGCCAGTGTATTAAGTCAGTATGAATTGTTTTAGCCTTTTTCGTCATTATTGCTCTACGCATCTCATTCTCATCAGGATCTAAAAAATGAATGAATTGCATGAAACACAGAAAATCATTGTCAAACGTAGTTCGTGGCTCTTTAACTTGTAGATGTGTTGAGCGATTAATGCAAAATGCAATAAAATCAGCAAGTTGTAGCAATGGCTCTGAGTCTGAAGACTCATACATACCATTGTAACTAGCAACGACACCGGAGAAAATCTCCTCAGCAAAAGGAGTCTTGGCACGTTCCCTCCCTTCATCCATAAATAAAATTACGTTCTCTGGATGGTTTTTGCACCTCATTCTTAATTTTAGTAATAGCATCAACAAAGATAAGTCTTCAAATTTATTTGTATCGAAACCAGGAAGATTCAGGTTTATTAATTTACCACCATGATCTTTAATAGTCCTATCGTCAACAGTCTGTATTACAAATTTAATATTAAATTTTACAGCAAAGACTGCAAAGCGTTGAAATATTAGCATGTTGGTTATTGAGTCGTTAGTAGTTAAACATTTCCAGTCGCGTTGCCTGTTATAAATATCTGTGAAATGAAACTCCTTAGCTTTAATTCCTAGGTTTACATTTAATTCTTGCAAGTAATCTATAATGCTCTTCCTCAATGGATTTACAAATTCATCATCGACAATTACAGCCACATGCGTCCTTCTATTTTTAGTAACGTAGACTGAATTACCATTTCCAGCAGTACCATATGTATCATCAATTGCGATATGCATTTATTCCCCTAATATAGAGTGTGATTATTAAACATATAACTGAAACATATACTCTCTCTAAAATGATAAAAAATCCACAAGATTAAATGTTGGATATTTGACCTGCTCCTCATACCTGGAAATGACATAATGTTAGCAACGTCCGCTGTTGGCACAGAGCGGACGTGAATCCTTCACGCTATAAAACCACAATAAATATATTGCTCTTAGCTGAGGCAAATCACTCTCCCGGCGCACTCGCCGTCCTTTAAATCCATAATGACCAGGGCGGCACGATCCTCTGGCGCCTGAGCGATAAGTTCACCTTTTGCATTCCATGCGGCGCTTTTCCCGACTGGCTTCCAACCGCCTGAGGTGCCACAGTAATTGGCCATTAGCGTAGGCATTGCGTAATATTTTGCGTAGTTTTTAAGCACATCGGTATCTTTCTCATAGCCGCCTGCGCTCAAAACTGAATTAATATAAATCTCAGCGCCTATCTGCACCGTTTGTTCTACATGCCTCGGCTGCCCGGCGTCCGCGCATATAGCCAAGCCGATGTTAAACGTGCGGGCCGTAATAACACACGCCGCTTTGCCGGATGAAAAGTAATCAGACTCTCCGGGATGAAGATACATTTTTCGATAATAAGAAATTGGCTGCCCGGCAGAAATGACACATGCGCCAATAGCCGGTTTATTATCCTGCACATACAAAGGTGCCCCCGCCACAATGGTCATCTCATGGCGGTCGGCCAATGCCTGAAGCGGCTGGAGGCAGGACTCATCGGTGAGAGCCAATTTTTCAGCTAACTCAGGCTCATAACCCGTTAAAGAAAGCTCCGGAAAAATGATCAGGTTTACATCTGCCGAGGCGGCCAAAGTAATCAGCAATTCGTGACAGCGCATATTCTCTTCAATATTGCCGCGAACCGGAGCAAACTGTCCCGCGGCAATGCTTAACCTTTCCCGAATACCGTTCATACTTATCCCCGCAATTTTTTTACAATCATCGGCTAAAATCTTAAAACAAACACCTTGCCTCATATTCAGGCAGCCCCAATGTTCTTTTGGCGCAGGGGTGGTAACCATCATCCAAAACCGAACAATAAAAAACGGGAACCCTGAGGTTCCCGTTGTCACATCACCAGCGGCGCTGATTACATGTGTTTAATGATAGCGTCGCCAAACTCTGAACATTTCAGCAGCTTAGCGCCATCCATCAGACGCTCGAAGTCATAGGTTACGGTCTTAGCTTCGATAGCGCCTTCCATACCCTTAACGATCAGGTCAGCTGCTTCGAACCATTCCATATGACGCAGCATCATTTCTGCGGACAGAATGATGGAGCCTGGGTTCACTTTGTCCTGGCCTGCGTACTTAGGTGCGGTACCGTGGGTCGCTTCGAACAGCGCGCAGTCGTCACCGATGTTTGCGCCCGGGGCGATACCGATGCCGCCAACCTGTGCCGCCAGGGCATCAGAAATGTAGTCGCCGTTCAGGTTCATACAGGCGATCACGTCGTATTCTGCAGGGCGCAGCAGGATCTGCTGCAGGAACGCATCGGCGATCACGTCTTTAACAACGATCTCTTTGCCGGTGTTCGGGTTCTTGATTTTCACCCACGGGCCGCCGTCGATCAGCTCACCGCCGAACTCTTCACGAGCCAGCTGGTAGCCCCAGTCTTTGAACGCGCCTTCGGTGAACTTCATGATGTTGCCTTTGTGCACCAGGGTCACGGAATCACGGTCGTTGGTGATCGCGTATTCGATGGCCGCACGTACCAGGCGTTTGGTGCCTTCTTCGGAGCAAGGCTTGATGCCGATACCGCAGTGCTCAGGGAAGCGAATTTTCTTCACGCCCATTTCGTCACGCAGGAACTTGATAACTTTGTCCGCTTCAGCGCTGTCCGCTTTCCACTCGATACCCGCATAGATATCTTCGGAGTTCTCACGGAAGATAACCATGTCGGTCAGCTCAGGCTGTTTCACCGGGCTTGGGGTGCCCTGGTAGTAACGTACCGGGCGCAGGCAAACGTACAGGTCCAGCTGCTGACGCAGGGCAACGTTCAGGGAGCGAATACCGCCGCCGACTGGGGTAGTCAGTGGGCCTTTGATGGCCACGCGGTAGTCGCGAATCAGGTCCAGAGTTTCTTCTGGCAGCCAGACGTCCTGGCCATAAACTTGGGTAGATTTTTCGCCGGTGTAGATTTCCATCCAGGAAATTTTCCGCTCGCCGTTGTAGGCTTTTGCCACGGCAGCATCCACCACTTTAATCATGGCAGGAGTTACGTCCACACCGATACCGTCCCCTTCAATGAACGGGATCACCGGGTTGTGAGGAACGTTGATTTTGCCATTTTGCAGGGTGATCTTTTTACCTTCCGCCGGAACGACTACTTTGCTTTCCATTCACCTCTCCTTCGAGCGCTTCTGGTTTTTTGTTAATGATTTGTAATTTGCGGGCTCATACTACTGCAATATCGGGCTCGCGCCAATCACTCATGTTTTCCGTTATAATGCGTCAATCCACCCGCGCTGAAAACACTATGAACAAAACTTCTTTTAGGAATCACCAAGTTAAACGATTCAGCAACCCACAAGTCGCCAGGCGCAAGAAGCCTGACGGTCCAAAGAAGCTGGTTATCTTCAATAAGCCCTACGATGTGCTGCCGCAGTTCACCGACGAAGCAGGGCGCAGCACACTAAAGGATTACATTCCTTTACAAGGCATCTATGCCGCGGGGCGATTAGATCGCGACAGCGAAGGGCTGCTGGTGCTCACCAACGACGGAGCATTGCAGGCGAAACTGACCCAGCCGGGCAAACGCACCGGCAAAATCTATTACGTGCAGGTGGAAGGCGAGCCAACGGAGGAAGCGCTTAACGCCCTGCGCAACGGCGTCGAGCTGAACGACGGCCCCACATTACCGGCAGGCGCCGAACTGGTTGCCGAACCAGAATGGCTGTGGCCGCGTAACCCGCCGATTCGCGAACGTAAGGCGATCCCCACCAGCTGGCTGAAGATC
Organism: Enterobacter sp. Ap-1006; assembly: GCF_011752835.1. Classification (NCBI taxonomy): domain Bacteria; kingdom Pseudomonadati; phylum Pseudomonadota; class Gammaproteobacteria; order Enterobacterales; family Enterobacteriaceae; genus Enterobacter; species Enterobacter sp. Ap-1006. The sequence goes on from NZ_VWWU01000003.1 coordinate 107,489, forward strand.
ACGCTTTATGAAGGCCGTAACCGCCAGGTTCGCCGCATGACGGCGCACGTGGGCTACCCTACCCTGCGCCTGATTCGCTACGCCATGGGCGACTACACGCTGGAAGGCCTGGCCAACGGCGAGTGGCGCGAAGTCCCCCCGGAGCAACCAAAATGAAAAAGATACTGCTGCTGAGCTTACTGCTCGGCTCCGCCACCGCAGGCGCGGCAAGCTTTGACTGCGCCAAAGCCAGCGCGCCAGACGAAAAAGCGATTTGTGCCAATCGGGCGCTGAATGATAAAGACGTTGAAATGGCCACCGAATACCGGCTGTTAAAAGGGCTGTTTGCCATGGGTGGCCAGGGCACCATGCAGGATCAGCAACAGGCGTGGCTTAAAGACCGCCGGGCCTGCGGCGCGAACGTTGCGTGCCTGACCACGCAGTACAACAAGCGCCTCAGCGCGCTGGATGCCATTTACGCCAAAATCGACAAACCGCTTTAACCCAGGAGAAGTGATGTTTAAACCGCACGTCACCGTGGCCTGCGTTGTTCAGGCCGAAGGTCAGTTTTTAGTCGTCGAAGAAACCATTCACGGCCAAGCACTGTGGAACCAGCCCGCCGGGCATCTCGAAGCCGACGAAACGCTGCTTGAAGCCGCGAAGCGTGAGCTGTGGGAAGAAACAGGGATTACCGCCGAGCCGCAGAGCTTTATCCGCATGCACCAGTGGATCGCCCCGGACAACACGCCTTTCCTGCGCTTCCTGTTTGCTATCGACCTCGATAAGCAGCTGCCGACCACCCCGCACGACAGCGACATTGACCGCTGCCTGTGGCTCGATGCAGAAGCCATTCTCAATGCGGCAAATCTGCGCTCGCCGCTGGTGGCGGAAAGCATCCGCTGTTACCAGCAGGAGCCGCGTTATCCCCTGTCGGTGCTGGGGGCTTTTAACTGGCCGTTTACAGAGGGTGTCAAGTAGCGGCCTGCGTGATAGAATACGCCGCTTTGAAGTTCAATGTCGTGAGTCTCTCCATGTCTGATAACAGCCAGAAAAAAGTGATCGTCGGGATGTCCGGCGGCGTCGATTCCTCCGTTTCCGCTTACCTGCTGATGCAGCAGGGCTATAAGGTGGAAGGCCTGTTCATGAAGAACTGGGAAGAAGACGATGGCGAGGAGTACTGCACCGCAGCGGAAGATTTAGCCGATGCGCAGGCCGTTTGCGACAAGCTGGGCATTGAACTGCACACCGTTAACTTTGCCGCAGAGTACTGGGACAACGTGTTCGAACTGTTCCTCGAAGAGTACAAAGCCGGGCGCACGCCAAACCCGGATATCCTCTGCAACAAAGAGATCAAATTTAAAGCCTTCCTGGAATTTGCCGCCGAAGATTTAGGTGCCGACTACATTGCTACCGGCCACTACGTGCGCCGCGCTGACGTGAACGGTAAAAGCCAACTGCTGCGCGGCCTGGATAGTAACAAAGACCAGAGCTACTTCCTCTATACGCTGAGCCACGAACAGATTGCCCAAAGCCTGTTCCCGGTCGGCGAGCTGGAAAAACCAGAAGTGCGCCGCATTGCCGAAGAGCTGGATCTGGTCACCGCGAAGAAAAAAGATTCCACCGGCATCTGTTTCATCGGCGAGCGCAAGTTCCGCGACTTCCTGGGCCGCTATCTGCCAGCCCAGCCGGGTAAAATTATTACCGTGGACGGCGAAACCGTCGGCGAGCACCAGGGGCTGATGTATCACACTCTCGGTCAGCGTAAAGGCCTCGGCATCGGCGGCACCAAAGAAGGGTCTGAAGATCCGTGGTACGTGGTCGATAAAGACGTCGCCAACAATATTCTTATCGTCGCGCAGGGTCACGATCACCCGCGTCTGATGTCGGTCGGGCTGATTGCCCAGCAGCTTCACTGGGTGGATCGCGAGCCGCTGACCGCGCCGCTGAGCTGCACGGTGAAAACCCGCTACCGCCAGACGGATATCCCCTGCACGATTACGCCGCTGGACGCTGAGCGCATAGAAGTGCGTTTTGAAGAGCCGGTGGCTGCCGTCACCCCAGGCCAGTCCGCGGTGTTCTACCTCGGCGAAGTGTGCCTCGGCGGCGGCATTATCGAGCAGCGTTTGCCGCTCGTCAGTTAATTACACACAAGGACGCAGCCTGGTGGCTAAAAACTACTACGACATTACTCTCGCGCTGGCCGGCATTTGCCAGTCAGCCCGTCTGGTTCAGCAGTTGGCACATCAGGGTCATTGCGACAGCGACGCGCTCCACGTCTCGCTCAACAGCGTGATTGACCAGAATCCAGGCTCAACCCTGGATGTTTTTGGCGGCAGCGAAGCTAACCTTAAGCTCGGGCTTGAAACTCTGCTGGGCGTGCTAAACGCCAGCAGCCGCCAGGGACTGAGCGCCGAGCTGACGCGCTATACGCTCAGCCTGATGGTGCTGGAGCGTAAACTCCACGCTGCCAAAGGCGCGATGGACACGCTCGGCAGCAAAATTAATGGCCTGCAGCGCCAGCTGGAACACTTTGATCTCGAGTCTGACACGCTACTGAGCGCCATGGCCGGGATCTACGTGGATGTCATCAGCCCGCTTGGCCCGCGTATTCAGGTCACCGGTTCCCCTGCCGTGCTGCAAAGCCCGCAGGTGCAAAGTAAAGTACGCGCGGCGCTGCTGGCCGGGATCCGTGCCGCGGTGCTGTGGCATCAGGTTGGCGGTGGCCGCCTGCAGTTAATGTTTTCTCGTCGTCGCCTGACCGATCAGGCCAAACAAATTCTTGCTCATTGTTAACCTCTCAGGAGTTGTTATGGAATTATCCTCACTGACCGCCGTTTCCCCCGTTGACGGGCGCTACGGCGACAAAGTCAGCGCTCTGCGCGCTATTTTCAGCGAATTCGGTCTGCTGAAATTCCGCGTACAGGTCGAAGTACGTTGGCTGCAAAAGCTGGCCGCGCACGCAGCGATCAAGGAAGTTCCTGCTTTTGATGCGGACGCAAACGGTTACCTTGATAAAATCGTCGCCGAGTTCAGCGAGGCTGACGCCGCGCGCATCAAAACCATCGAGCGCACCACCAACCACGACGTGAAAGCGGTGGAATACTTCCTGAAAGAGAAAGTGGAAGCGATCCCTGCCCTGCACGCGGTGTCCGAATTTATTCACTTCGCCTGTACTTCCGAAGACATCAACAACCTGTCCCACGCGCTGATGCTCGACACCGCGCGTAAAGACGTGGTCCTGCCGTACTGGCGTAAAATCATCGATGCGGTGAAAGATCTGGCGGTGCAGTACCGCGACATCCCGCTGCTGTCCCGTACCCACGGCCAGCCGGCGACCCCATCCACCATGGGGAAAGAGATGGCAAACGTCGCTTACCGCATGGAGCGCCAGTTCCGCCAGCTCGGCAACGTTGAAATCCTCGGCAAAATCAACGGCGCGGTCGGCAACTACAACGCCCACATCGCCGCTTACCCGGAAGTGGACTGGCACCAGTTCAGCGAAGAGTTCGTGACTTCTCTGGGCGTTCAGTGGAACCCGTACACCACCCAGATCGAACCGCACGACTATATCGCCGAGCTGTTTGACTGCATCGCGCGCTTCAACACCATCCTGATCGACTTCGACCGCGACGTGTGGGGCTACATCGCCCTGAACCACTTCAAGCAGAAAACTATCGCCGGTGAAATTGGCTCCTCCACCATGCCGCACAAGGTGAACCCGATTGACTTCGAAAACTCCGAAGGCAACCTCGGCCTGTCCAACGCCATGCTGCAGCACCTGGCAAGCAAACTGCCGGTGTCCCGCTGGCAGCGTGACCTGACCGACTCTACCGTGCTGCGTAACCTGGGCGTGGGTATCGGCTATGCGTTGATCGCCTATCAGTCCACCCTGAAGGGCGTGAGCAAGCTGGAAGTGAACCGCGACCGCCTGCTGGACGAGCTGGATCACAACTGGGAAGTGCTGGCTGAGCCGATTCAGACCGTGATGCGCCGCTACGGCATCGAAAAGCCGTACGAGAAGCTGAAAGAGCTGACCCGCGGCAAACGCGTTGACGCCGAAGGCATGAAGCAGTTCATCGACAGCCTCGAGCTGCCGGAAGAAGAGAAAACTCGCCTGAAAGCCATGACGCCTGCCAACTATATTGGCCGCGCCATTACCATGGTTGACGAGCTGAAGTAATGAAAAATGCCCTCTTCGGAGGGCTTTTTTTTGCCTGCAATTTGCCCCTCACCCCGGCCCTCTCCCCAGAGGGGCGAGGGGGAAAACAAGTGACAAAACACCTTTGTCATCCCCTCCCCCCAAAGGGGCGAGGGAGGAAACAAGTGACAAGGTATATTTTTTTATCCCCTCTCCCTCTGGGAGAGGGTTAGGGTGAGGGTCTCCAGCCAAATGCGATTGTTGACTAAGCGTTAATCTCCATAAGGGCATTGTTTATACGAGGTTTATTTCCTGTCATTAATAATTAGCGCTAAACTATCAATACTATGAATGGATTGAGGAAATACAATGCGCGTACTGGTCGTGGAAGATAATGCCCTGCTGCGTCATCACCTTAAGGTGCAGCTGCGTGAAGCAGGCCACCAGGTGGATGCGGCCGAGGATGCCAAAGAGGCAGACTATTTCCTGAATGAACATACCCCGGACATCGCAATTGTTGACTTAGGCCTGCCGGATGAAGACGGCATGAGCCTGATCCGCCGCTGGCGCAGCCATGACGTAACCATTCCCATCATGGTATTAACCGCCCGTGAAGGCTGGCAGGACAAAGTTGAAGTTCTGGGCGCCGGGGCCGATGACTACGTCACTAAACCTTTCCATCTGGAAGAAGTGGTCGCCCGTATGCAGGCGCTGATGCGCCGTAACAGCGGTCTGGCTTCGCAGGTGATTTCCCTGCCGCCGTTCCAGGTCGATTTGTCCCGCCGCGAGCTGTCGATTAACGACAACCTGATCAAGCTCACCGCGTTTGAATACACCATCATGGAAACCATCATCCGCAACGCCGGGAAGGTGGTCAGCAAAGACTCGCTGATGCTGCAGCTCTACCCGGACGCCGAACTGCGCGAAAGCCACACTATTGACGTGCTGATGGGCCGTTTACGTAAAAAAATTCAGGCTGAATACCCGCAGGAAGTGATCACCACCGTGCGCGGGCAGGGCTACAGGTTCGATCTCCACTAAATGCTGAACATTTTTCGCCATATCCTGCCGCTGTCGCTGCGGGTTCGTTTCTTACTGGCTACCGCCGCGGTTGTGATGGTGCTTTCCCTGGCTTACGGCCTGGTGGCGCTGGTGGGCTACAGCGTCAGCTTCGATAAAACCACCTTCCGCCTGCTGCGCGGGGAAAGTAACCTGTTCTATACGCTGTCCAGCTGGAAGGACGGCAAGCTGCAGGTGGACTTGCCCGATAACATCAGCATCCAAAGCCCGACCATGGCGCTGATTTACGACGAGCACGGCAAACTGCTGTGGATGCAGCGCAACGTCCCGGACGTGGTGCAGCAGATCCAGAAAGAGTGGCTGACCGGCAACGGCTTCCACGAGCTGGAGGCCGACTACGCAACGAGTACCGCCCTGCTGGACAACGACAAAGACCGCCTGGCCCAGCTGAAAGACATGCACGATGACGAAAGCGACGACGGCTACGAGATGACCCACTCGGTGGCGGTCAACCTTTACCCGGCGACGGCGCGCATGCCGGCGCTGACCGTGGTCGTGGTGGACACCATTCCTATCGAGCTAAAGCGCTCGTACATGGTGTGGAGCTGGTTTATTTACGTCCTGCTGGCCAACCTGCTGCTGGTAGTGCCGCTGCTGTGGCTTGCCGCCTGGTGGAGCCTGCGCCCGATTCAGGAACTCGCTCAGGAAGTGCGCGAGCTGGAAAAACACGACCGCGACAGCCTGAACCCGGAAACAACCCGCGAGCTGACAAGCCTGGTGCGTAACCTTAACCAGCTGCTGCGCACCGAGCGCGATCGCCACGACAAGTACCGCACCACGCTAACGGACTTAACGCACAGCCTGAAAACGCCGCTCGCCGTGCTGCAGTCGACCCTGCGGTCGCTGCGCACCGACAAGATGAACGTCGAGCAGGCCGAACCGGTGATGCTGGAGCAGATCAGCCGCATCTCGCAGCAGATCGGCTACTACCTGCATCGCGCCAGCATGCGCGGCAACAGCGCCCTGCTTAGCCGGGAGCTGCATTCCGTTGCCCCGCTGCTGGACAACCTGTGCTCGGCGCTGAACAAGGTTTACCAGCGCAAAGGGGTGAACATCACGCTGGACGTTTCGCCGGAAATCACCTTTATCGGCGAGCAAAATGACTTTATGGAAGTGATGGGCAACCTGCTGGATAACGCCTGCAAATACTGCCTCGAGTTTGTGGAAGTGACCGCCCGCCAGACCGACGACGCGCTGCACCTGATCGTGGAAGACGACGGCCCCGGTATTCCGGAAAGCAAACGCGCCATGGTCTTCGATCGCGGCCAGCGGGCCGATACGCTGCGCCCGGGCCAGGGCGTCGGGCTGTCGGTTGCCCGCGAAATTGTCGAGCAGTACAACGGCGAGATCCAGACCAGTGCCAGCATTCTGGGCGGCGCGCGCATGGAGGTGATTTTTGCCCGCCAGCAGCCGGAGCAGAATGAAGGGTGAAATAGTCCCGTAACCCGGCTCGCCATCCGTTATAATCCGTGTCAGGCTCCTCCATCTGCAGGAAGACAATAATATGGATTATCACCTGGATTTAAACTGGCCCGACTTTATTGCACGCTACTGGCAAAAACGCCCTGTGGTGCTGAAGCGCGGCTTTAAAAACTTCATCGACCCTATTTCACCGGATGAGCTGGCCGGTCTGGCCATGGAAAGCGAGGTGGACAGCCGCCTCGTGAGCCACCAGGGCGGCAAATGGCAGGTCAGCCACGGCCCGTTCCAGAGCTACGATCACCTCGGCGAAAACAACTGGTCGCTGCTGGTGCAGGCCGTGAACAACTGGCATGAACCTTCCAGCGCCCTGATGCGCCCCTTCCGCGCCCTGCCCGACTGGCGCATTGACGACCTGATGATCTCCTTCTCTGTGCCAGGCGGCGGCGTAGGCCCGCACCTGGACCAGTACGACGTGTTTATTATTCAGGGCGTGGGCCGCCGCCGCTGGCGCGTGGGCGAAAAAGTCGCCATGAAACAGCACTGCCCGCACCCGGACCTGCTCCAGGTTGAGCCGTTCGACGCCATCATCGACGAAGAGATGGAGCCGGGCGACATTCTGTATATTCCGCCGGGCTTCCCGCACGAAGGCTACTCGCTGGAAAACGCGCTGAACTACTCCGTCGGCTTCCGCGCGCCAAGCGGCCGCGAGCTGATCAGCGGCTTTGCCGACTACGTGCTGCAGCGCGAGCTGGGCGGGTTACGCTATACCGACCCGGATGTGCCTGAGCGCCAGCACCCGGCAGATATTCTGCCGCAGGAAATCGACAAGCTGCGCGAGATGATGCTGGATATCGTTAACCAGCCGGAGACCTTCCACAGCTGGTTTGGCGAGTTTATTACCCAGTCCCGCCACGAGCTGGACGTTGCGCCGCCGGAGCCGCCTTATCAGCCGGATGAGATCTACGACGCGCTGCAGCAGGGCGATAAGCTGGTGCGCCTGGGTGGCCTGCGCGTGCTCCGCGTGGCCGGAGAGGTGTACGTGAACGGCGAGAAGCTCGACAGCCCTCACCGCCCGGCGGTGGAAGCGCTGGCCAGCCACATTAAGCTGGACGCGGAGAAGTTTGGCGATGCGCTGGAAGATCCTTCCTTCCTCGCCACGTTAGCCGCGCTGGTGAACAGCGGCTACTGGTTCTTCGAAGACTAAAGCCCTGCCCCGCCTTTGCCGTTTATCGCGGTGAAGGCGGGATATTCCTGCCAACGGCGTAATTGTCACGCCGCATCCAGCCGCCAGCCCTGCAACAGCTGCACATTCACGCTCTGCCGCACCGCCAGCGGCGCAGAATGAAACGCGCTCAGCGCCTGCCCGTCCTGCAAACGCAGTTCCAGCAGATAGCGTTCCCCCTGATAAATACAGCTTTCGACGCTGGCCATCGGCCCGCTGCGTGAGATCTGCACATGCTCCGGGCGCACCAGAACCGGCACGGTTTTATTTCGCCCGGGCTGATCCAGTCCGCCGTGCAAGGCGGCGAGATCCAGACTTTGTAAGCCCGGCGAAACGGCGAGGGACAGCACGCTGCCCTGGCCGATAAACCCGGCCACCCAGCTATTCTGCGGCTGCTGATAAAGCTGCTGCGGGGTGCCCCACTGCATCAGTTCGCCCTGGTGCATCACCGCGATATGGCTGGCGAGCGCCATCGCCTCCGCCTGGTCGTGCGTGACGTAGACAAATGTCGCCCCCGTGCGGCGGTGAAACTCGCGGAAAGTCTGCTCCATAGTAGCGCGAAGATGGCGGTCGAGGTTCGCCAGCGGTTCATCAAGCAAAACCACACGCGGCTCTGAGACCAGGCAACGTGCCAGCGCCACCCGCTGACGCTGCCCGCCGCTGAGTTCCTGGGGCGAGCGCCCGAAATAGGCCCCAAGCTCCACGACCTCCAGCGCCTCCATCACACGTTTCTGCCTTGCCGCGCCGTTGACCTGGCGCAGCTTCAGCGGGTAGCCGACATTTTCCCCCACGGTCATGTGCGGCCACAGGGCGTAGGACTGAAACACCATGCCCATGTCGCGCTGTTCCGGCGGGACGTGGGTGCCGCTGTCGGCCAGCAGCTTATCGCCCAGCCACAGGCGACCGCCGCTCAGCGACTCCAGCCCGGCCACAATCCGCAGCGTGGTGGTTTTGCCGCAGCCACTCGGCCCCAGCAGGGCGGTAAAAGCTCCGGACGGGATCGTCAGGCTGAGATCCTTCACCACGGCCTGCTCGCCAAATAATTTGCTGAGCTTGTCCAGCCTTAGCTCTGCCATGGAATAACTCCTTTCGGTAAATAACGGCCCAGCGCGCCGAGCAACAGCATTACCACGGCGACCAGCCCCACCACCAGCACGGAAATCGCCGAGGCCATCACCTTGTCGCCGCTTTCGTCGAGGTTAAACACCACCACGCCGAGGGTCTCTTTTCCGGCGCTCCAGAGCAGCGCGGAGACAGTCAGCTCGTTCACCGCCGTGAGAAATACCAGCAGCGCACCGGCAAAGGCCGCCGGGGCCAGCAGCGGCAGCACGATGTGGCGTAACCGTTGGGAGGCGTCCGCTCCTGCCAGGCTCGCGGCCTCTTCCATCGCCGGATCCAGCTGCAGCATGCTGGTGTGAACCGGCTTCAGGCAGACGGTAAGAAACCGGGCCAGGTAGGCGAAGAAGATAATCGTCAACGTGCCGCTGAGACTGACGTTCAGCAGCGGCAGCGGGCGCGCAAACAGCAGAATGCAGGCGATGGCCAGCACCACGCCGGGAAGCGTGTAGGGAATGTCGATCAGGCTGTGCAGCCAGCGCAAAGGCCGACTGGGGCGACGCACCAGCAGCCAGGCCAGCGGCAGGCTCAGCGCCATCAGCAGCGCGGCGGCACTGACGGAGAGCAGCAGACTGTTGGTCAGCGCCCGCCAGGTAGCACTTTGCTCATCAAAAATGCCAGCCCAGGCGGCAAACGTCAGCGTGTCGCCGTTGAGCGGCACGCCCAGGGTTGGCACCAGCGAGGTCGCGATCAGCGCCAGCAGCGGGGCCACCAGCATCCCGGCCAGCACGAGCGCGAGCAGGATCTCCACCGCCAGCCGCCCTTTCCCTGTCGCAATACTTGCCGCCCGCCCGGCCATGCCGATCAGCGGCAAAGCGTAACGCCGCTGCATGATGCCCTGCAGCGTGACAATAGCGACGGCCAGCACGCCCATCAGCACCGAGAGCGAGGCCACCTCGTTCAGCATCGACGGGCCAAAGCTGGAGAGCGTCTGGTAGATGTACACGGGCAGCACGAAATAGGAGATGGGGATGCCGAGCATCGCCGGGATGCCGAAGTTGCCGAGGGCGGAAACAAAGGCCAGCGCCGCCCCGGCCCACAGCGCGGGTCGGCACAGCGGCAGAATAATGTCGATGAAAACTCTCCAAAGAGAAGCGCCGTTCAGCCTCGCCGCCTCAATCTGTTCCTGCGGCAAACTCTGCAACTGCGTGCGCAGGGTCAGGAACACCAGCGGCGCGTGCTGGATGCCAAGCAGGAAGGCGATCCCCTCCGCCGAATAAAGCGGATTGGGGCTGCCAAACCCCGGCGCCAGGCCGAGGCTGTTGAGCAGCACGCTGCCGGGGCCGAAAAGCTGCAGCCAGCTCAGGGCCGTGACCTGCGGCGGGATCATCATCGGCAGCATAAAGAGAAACGCCCACGCCTGGCGGCCCCGGATGTTCATCAGGCCGAGGCAAAAGGCAAACAGGCTGCCCAGCAGGAGCGAAAGCAGCGCCCCCAGGCCGCTGGTATACACACTATTCCATAGTGCGACCCAGGTGTTCGGGTTGCTGAGCACGCGGCCCAGGCTGCTTTGCCCACCGAGCCGCCAGTCCACCAACGCGGAGACCAGCAGCTGCAGGCTGGGGAGCAGGCTTAAGAGCGCAATGACGACAACAAGCAGGCGCAGCAGCCCTTTCATCAGGCTGCCGTCGTTAGGGCGGGACAATGCCGGGCTGAGCATCAATCAGCGGCTACCGAACAGGTCGGCAAACCGCTTTTTGTTCGCGTCGGTGTCCGCCAGCGCTTTGGCGGCATCAAACGGCATGATTTTGATGCTGTCGCGCGGCGGGAAGCCCTGCGGCACCGGCAGGCTGGCATCTGCTGGCAGATAGCCCTGTTTCAGCACCAGCTCCTGCCCCGCTTTGGAGAGCACGAAGTCGATAAACGCTTTTGCCGCTTCGGGATTTTTAGCGCCCTTCATCATCGCCACCGGCTCGGTGACAATGCTCACGCCCTCGGTCGGGAAGGCAAACTCAATCGGCGCGCCTTTGGCTTTCTCACGGATCGCCATGTAATCGACCAGCACGCCGTAGGCTTTGCTGCCGGAGGCAATGGCGTTCATCACCGCGCCGTTGCCGCTCTGCGGCATCGCCCCGTTGGCCTTCAGTTTTTCGTAGTAATCCCAGCCCAGCGTCGGCGCGCCCATGATCGCGGCCTGGTGGATCTGCGCCGCGCCGGAGTATAGCGGGCTTGGCAGCGTGGTCATGTTCTTCAGCTCGGGCTTGAGCAAATCGAGCCACGAAGTGGGCTTGACCGGGGCTTTGCTGTGGTACGCAATGCCGGTGGTAATCAACTTGGTACCGTAGTAATAGCCATCTTTGTCATAGAGCTGGGCATCGAAGCGCGCCGCCTCCGGCGACTTGTAGGCCGCCAGCAGGTTTTGCTGCTTGAGGGATTCCATGGTCACGCTGTCGGCAATCAGCAGCACGTCCGGCGCTGCGCCCCCGGCGGCCATTTCCGCCTGTAAGCGGGCGGTCAGCTTGCTGGTGCCGTCGCGGATCCATTTCACTTCGATGTCCGGGTTCGCTTTTTCAAAGGCGCTGACGGTGGTCTGCGCATCTTCATTGGGCTGGCTGGTGTAAAGCGTTAAGGTGGATTTTGCCAGAGCAGATGCACTCATTGCCGCCAGCATCACCGTCAACAACACATGTTTTTTCATCATTTTATGTCCCTTTTTTCCGTGGCGACGATTAAACCAGCCGAATCTGACAAGAGTATGACCGAAGCCGGACTGGCACCGCAGCTGGCTGGCCGGAGGCACGTTAAGCGTAGCGCTTAATAGCCCTAACAGGAGGAAAACATTATTAATCCCGGTAAATAATGGACTGTTTTTCATTGACTGCATATTGCCTTAAATTAAATTAACAGCATCAACCCTGTTATTTTAAAAAATAAGGAACCAACACATTATATATTGCACGCGCATGATGTTTTATATCAACCAAATAACAAATAAGCCAAAGCCTGCGCCAGGCACATATAAAAATCGCGCGAGTTTATTCGGTTGCTATAATCATCGAGCGTTTGGCGAAAAAAGTTAAACGCGGCAGGAAACATATTGCATATATTTAGTTTATTTACCCAACGTCAAATAAATATATTATATGGCATGCTCCGTTTTTATTTGACACACAGCATAAATATCCATTGTGGAGAACATTGTTATGTTCAATGAAAAAGCGATCGACGCGGCAGAAGCGTACTTTAGTCAAATCCACGGTTTGAAAGGGGCTGAACTCCTGAGTGACAAACCTCCTCTCGTTCCCGGCCTGTCTCAGGATGGCGCCGTACAATATCAAACCTATCAATTCAATGATGCCCCCGCTAATTTAAAAAAACAGGTGGAGGCTGGCCGCGTATTAATGGAACGCTTCGTCGGCGTTGCCAGCGCAGCGGTAAATAAAAAAGCCCCTAACAGTGCCGATAAATATAATTATAAAGAGTGGAAAGAAGTCACCCAGCAGCTGCTCAACGCCTTCTTTACCGATCCGGTCTCAGGCGATAAAAGCCTGGACACGTCGGTCAAAGGAATTGAAATAGCCAAAACGGTGATTGAATTTGCCTGCAGCGTTATCGCGGGGAATGTTTCTGCTTTTGCTGCCTTCCTGAAAGGCTTTGGCGACGGGCTTAGCGCAGAAATGAATAAGACCACCGCCGACTACAATTACCTGTATGCTTATTCCACTCACGATTTATTTAAAGACAACAGCGGCAATATTTTCTATAAGCCCAGTTTCCTGGTCTACGGCACCTATTTCAGCCAGGCGCAAAAGAAAATAGCCACTTCATGCGGCTCTTACAATGAGGTGAACCTCAAGTTCGGGGTCAATACTGTAGGCGGTACCTTCAAAATTGAAGAGTACTTTAGCAACCCCACTTTCAAGAAACGGGTCGATGATTTCCTCGATAAATATGAAGGGAAAGCCATCGATGAGACCGACTCCTACTTCGACGGTATCTTTAATGATTCCTCCCCGGCAAAAGATTACCAGTTCAAAAAGGAGCATGCCTATTAGCCTGATTGCTTCCGGCCAAAGGATGGCCGGGCATAATACTGTGAGCAACCCTGGCTGACTCCTGAAGGGGCGGGCACTGGCTCAACGTCTCCGCCCTGGAAGGGTTACATTGTGGTTAGCCCCCGTCTGGTGTAAGCCACCCCATTCGGGGGCTAATACTTTTCTAATGCAGTTTATTGAAAAAATTGAGGGGCGCGGCAATACGGCAACTGAAAAGGTAAGTGACGCCGGTGTATACCCGGCCCCGGGTAAGAAGAGGCTTCAGGCTGGCGGGAGAAGTCCCCACCCTGTAGCCGCCCGAGGATAAAAGATGGAAATCTGATTAGCGCCTGCCCATACTTGGGTGAACGTTAATAGGGACATTGAGCGCAATCCCATGAGCAAATCTCTGCATACTTTCCTCCTCTCCTGCCTGTTATTTGTCTGCCTGTGTCTGACGGCCCAAAGCAGCCTGGCGGCTCCGACTGAAGACCAGGATCCCAGCCTGAAAGAGATTGCCGGGCAGCTAAAGCAATACAAGACGCAGATAGACAACATTAAGCAGCAGGTGTCGCAGACCAATACCGACAACCGTCTAATCAAGCTGTTCGACACCACGCAAAAGCTGGGCGTGGAGGTGGATAGCCTGGCCGCGCTGCTGCAGCCGATGCACGACAAAGTGCAGGCTCAGCTGCAGGTGCTGGGGCCTGCTCCGGAGACCGCTGCGGGGAATGAAACCGCCAGCGTGTCCCGGCAGCGCAACGCGCTGAACAGCGACAAAAAGCAGATTGATGAGGCCATCAGCACCTCGCAAAGCCTGCAAACCAACATCCGGGCGCTAGGTATCCAGATTAACGATCTCCGCCGCACCTATTTTAAATCCCAGCTGGCGTCGAACAGCGGGAGCATGTTGAGCGCCACCTTCTGGCTGCAGGAAGCTGACACCCAGGCGGTGGATATCCAGCGCTTCAATGCCTTTGGCGAGCAGCTGCTCGAAACCTGGCAGGTAGCCTGGGAACCCGAGTTGTTCTGGGGCACCTTCTGGCTGCTCGTGGCTGCCGCCGCGATAGTGTTCGCTGGCTGCTACCTGATTGAGCGGCTGCTGGTCTGGATCGCCATCACCTGGCTGCCGGATGGCCGCCTGCGCCGCAGCTTCAATACGCTGGCCAGCACGGTAGTGACCATGTTTACTTTTGCGCTGGCGCTTTCCATTGTGAAAAGCGCCTTTTCCCGGGGGGCAGAGTTCTCTCCTCAGGTGAGCGATTTTGTCGACGGCTTTGTGCAGCTGGCCGTGTTCTGCTCATTGATTTATGGCGCAGGCCGCGCGTTCCTTTCCCTGAACCGCCCTTCGTGGCGGCTGATGCAGCTCGACGACAGCGTGGCGGAAAGCGTGCGTTACTTCCCGCCGCTGCTGGCCATTCTCGGCCTGCTCATTGGCTGCCTCGACCTGATTAATAATACAATTGGCGCCAGCCTGGGCACCACGATCCGCGCCAACGGGCTGATTTCTGCCGTTATGGCCAGCGTGCTGCTTGCCATGATGCTGCGCGTGCAGCACGCCCACCGGCGGCTGGAAAGAAACGGCGAGCCCGCCGAGAAGCGCTCCCGGCTCGACGCCCTGGTCTGCCTGCTGGTCATGCTCGCTTCGCTGGCGATTCTGGCTTCGCTGCTGGTCGGCTACATCGCCTTCGCCCGCTACCTGACTTACCAGGTCATTTGGTTCGGCATGGTGCTGGTGGCGTTTTATTATCTGGTGACCTTTGCCACCGACTTTTTCGCCGCCGTGTTTTCACCGCACACCGCCCCCGGCCAGGCGATGAAAAAGTCGCTGCGGTTTAAAGACCGGCACCTTGAACAGCTGGCAGTGGTGTTTACCGCCTTCACCAAATGCGCGCTGATACTCATGACCATCATCGCGCTGTTTAACGGCACCTTCGGCACCACCACGCCGAGCCTGCTTATCAGCAAGCTGGTGACGATTTTAAGCGGCGACGGGCTGAAGCAGCTACACATCGTGCCCGGCAACCTGCTGAACGCCGTACTTTGCCTGGTGATTGGCCTGTACATTCTGCGCGTGACCCAGCGCTGGCTCAGCCAGGAGCTGCTGCCCAAAACCATTGCCGATATCGGCATTCGTGCCTCACTGATTACTCTGTTTACCAACGTCGGCTACGTGCTACTGATCCTCATCACCCTCGCCGCGCTGGGCATTCAGTGGAACAACCTGGCCTGGATTGTCAGCGCCCTGTCCGTGGGGATCGGCTTTGGCCTGCAGGAGATTGTGAAGAACTTTATCTCTGGCCTGATCCTGCTCACCGAACGCCCGGTCAAGGTCGGCGATATGATCGGCATCGGCGGCATTGAGGGCGACGTGAGGCGGATCAACGTGCGCGCCACGGAGATCCAGCTCAGCGACCGCTCGACGATGATCGTCCCCAACTCGCAGCTGATTTCCCAGAACGTGCGCAACGCCACAATGGGCAATGCCCAAGGCGTGGTCACCATCGCTCTGACCTTCCCGACCAACATTGACCCGGAGCTGGTGCGCGATTTACTGCTCAGCGCCTACCAGGACTATGAGGTGATCCTCCCGACGCCTGCGCCGTACGTGCGCTTCAGCCAACTGGGGCCGGAGGGCATTATCCTGAGCGTGACCGGCTACGTCGCCAGCCCGCGCATGGTCGGCTCCAGCAAAAGCGAGTTGCTGTTTAATATCCTCAAGCTGCTGCGTAAGAATGAAGTGAACCTTTCCAGCCCGCAGGAAGTTGTTTTTATGAAGCAGCGGGCGAAAGCTTTGGACGATGACGACGAGTTTTCGTCTTAGGTTGAGGCGGTTTTCCGGGCCACTCACCTGAGCCTCAGGTGTCCTGCCCGCCTTCGCCGTGCTTTGTCACAGCGAAGGCGGGACGCCGTTTATTTAGTGCAGACCCTGCACCAGTTCGCCGTTAGTCCAGGCCAGGCCCTTCTTCGTGCGCACGAAGCGCGGCGCGGTTAAATTCTCTTCCAGCAGACTGAACAGCTGGCTGAGAAGATCCGTCATCTGCACCTGTTGAGCCTGCTCCAGCTGCTGGCCCAGCAGCACCTGGGTTACGGCGCTGCAATACTCACAGAGCACATCGGAATCGGCTTCCGACACGGTGCAGGGCGCCGCCGCGTGCCCTTCTTCCACCGTTAACCGCTCAATCAAGTGCTGCGGCAGCGGATGCGTTAAGACCACCCTCAGCACGTTAAACCCCGCCTGCAAACGCCCCACCAGCGCGATATATTCCGCATGGCTATGTGTTTCGGCTAATTCATCCACCCAGCAGCTGCAAATATCCAGCACATGGAATAAATCGTCCTTTGCGCCCAGCGGCATTTTTAATAACGCTGCGATGTCCTGAGCAATAATCATTTGATCCTTCGTCATTTCCGTGTACGCGAATGTGTTACTATCGGCGTTAGCCATAATGTGACTCCTTTTCAGTTACGTTGTGGTTAGCCCTCGTCTGGTGTTGGTGCACCTTTCGGGGGCGAATTCTTTCTTTGTGACCTTCGATTGCTTCTTGCGTATTAACCTCTGTTTTTATACTGGATAAGTCAACAGTGGTTTGGTTTAAAATTATTGGAAACCTAAAAAACTCGAGGGGGATCGCGGAATTGTGATAATTGAGGAATTGGGTTGCATTTGGGAGTTAATAATTTTGATGTAATCTCATTAAATTCTTAATTATTTTATTCTTGAAATAACTCAAGAAAATCTTAAAAGTGCCCCCTTCATAATATAAGCCATCATCATTTCAGTGATAAGTTTTTCAATAATAGTCAATCGATATTCTGTCTTTGTGATGCCAATTCATGGTGAAGTCGCATGAAACCTACCAATATTAGTAGCTAGACTCCCATCGAATAAGCACAAGTCTTATTGTATATTGTCAATAATTCTCTTTGAGCAAAATGAGAACTTTCACAATACTCTTCACAGCTATCAAATGCATTACTAGCAGTACAAAGAACTCATTAATTTTAATAAATAGGTTGTGACTCACAAATTAGCGCAAAGGACATTCTTTCTGCAATAGCATTCATTTTTCGATAACGTTCTAAAAAAATCTTATGTCAAAGGAAACCACCAACTGACTGGTAGAAAATTGATATAGATCTATAAGTAAAATTCCTAGATGGTTTCTCTGCAATAAAATCTTGAAGCTTTAAAATAAGAGAATAAAGTACTAATTATGCAGGTGTTATGTGACAAGCATTAAAATTTGGTGCTTTAGATGGGGATAAATATGGAGTTAACAAAAAAGCATGCATATCAAGCGATTGGAGAATTTTTCACTGAAAAACCGTTTGTTTTATTTGGCACAGGAACTTCATGTGCACTTGATTTAAATTTTGGAATGCCAGCGCTAGAGCGCCACCTTCGAACCGAGTTGACCAGTGGTATGACAGATACTCAGGCACAACAATGGCAGCAAGTTATCTCTGCACTCGATGAGGGTAGTCATGATTTTGAATCCGCGATGGACTTTATCAAGGATGAGATCTTGACCACTCGCATAGTCGACCTAACTGCAACCTTTGTTGCGCATCATGACAACATTCACGCCCATCAAATCATTTCAGGGTCACTTGATTGGCCTGCTGGTTCACTGCTTAAAAAACTCGTTGATACTCTGCCGCAGGCCGACAAACAACTGCATGTCGCAACGCCTAATTACGATTTATTAGCTGAATATGCCTTTGTCCGACACAAAATTCCATATATAACGGGTTTTTATGGAGGTTTCCTCCAACGTTATGATTGGAGTGAAGCAAAAAAGTCAGTTCAATCTATTCATAAAATCTCAGGTAAACCGAGACAACAAACAAGAATCGTTGAATGCAGGCATGTTAGGCTTCATAAACCGCATGGCTCGTTAAATACATTTGAATGGGAAGCTCAGCTTATTGAGTGTAATAGCTGGATACTCAACAAACCTGAAGGTGTTGTGCGGGCTATGATCACTCCAGGCACAGCAAAATATCAGCGATTACATAAAGACAGGGCCCAGTTAGCGGAATATGACAAAGCTGTTGGAAACCATACCTGTTTTCTTTTTTTAGGATTTGGCTTTAACGATTCCCAACTTGTAAATAACGCATTTAGAAAAAAACTTGAACAAGATCAGTGTAGAGCGTTGGTGATTACTCGAGATTCAAACCCAAGAGTTGAGGAGTGGTTAGATAGATGTCCAAATATGTGGCTTATCTGCAAACAGGAAAATTCAAATAACAGTAGAATCTACAATTCAAAATTTGAAAATTGGTTGCATATAGATGACAAGGAATTATGGCGCTTTGACACCTTCACTAACGAGTTCTTAGGGGAATAATATGGCTCTTTTTACATTTAATGATGACAGCTACATGCTTGGCAATATTCGTGAAGTAGACACCAGAAAGGTAACTATTCTGGTAAACAGTGACAAGGATCTTCGTAAGGCCAGAGTTGGACAGCTTGTAACTGTTCAATTAAGCGGAGCAACAGAATGTTGGCTCATAGGCATGATTGATAAAGTAATAAAAGCCGTCGTCGTTCAGCCCCTCACCCAAGAAGGACAAGAAGATAATGCAGACGAGATAGATGCTTTTGAAGATAGTGTAATCAACACGGTCAAGATTACGTTAATGGGCGGAACACGATGGGATGCAATTGAGAAAAAGTATAAGTTTTCCCGGTCTCTAGATCACGTCCCAGAAATTGACTCAACCTGCTATGTACTGAAAGATGCCCATCTCGAAGAATTCATGCGTGTGATTTCTGAATGTGGAGATGGAAAACACTCACTAGAACTAGGCTCTTATAAGCTCAATGAGAATGCACGTGCTTATATTGATGGCAATAAATTGTTCCAGCGGCATGCGGCTCTACTTGGAAGCACAGGATCTGGTAAATCATGGACTGTTGCTTCAATTCTGGAAAGGAGTTCTAAACTACCATCTTCAAACCTCGTTGTTTTCGATTTGCACGGCGAGTACAAAGAACTTTCTTATGCCAAACAATTAAGAATACCAGGACCGGATGAGGTTAATGCAGAGGATGACTCACTACTCTTTCTACCCTATTGGTTGCTCAACTCTGAAGAAATCCAGTCATTATTTGTTGATCGAAGTGAATTCAGTGCACATAACCAAGTTGTGGTTGTGCAAGATGCAATTACTGAGTATAAGAAAGCATTTTTAGAGGCTAATGGCCGCAATGATTTATTAAAATCATTCACTCTAGATAGCCCAATCCCTTTTTCAATTGAAGATGTTGTAGAAAAACTAAGATTTCTAAATGAAGATCATCGAGTTCCCCGTGCTGATGGTAAAGGAGATAAGAGCGGCCCATTCAACGGAGAATTTTCGAGACTTTTAGTAAGGATTAAAAGCCGTCTGAGTGATCGCCGTTATGGTTTCCTCTTTAATAGCCCTGAAAAATACAATCAATATGATTCGTTAAGTATGATCGCTGAAAAACTGATGGGGTTCGGTAAGAAAAAGCAAAGCATAAAAGTAATCGACTTCTCAGAAGTACCTGCCGATATATTGCCAGTAATCATTGGGTTGGTTGCCCGTATCATTTATCAAGTTCAATTCTGGACTGATCCGACAAATCGCAGACCAGTTGCATTTGTCTGTGATGAGGCTCACCTATACTTACCAAGAAAAGAAGGCAATCCAGTTGAACGTAGAGCCGTTGAAGCATTTGAAAAAATCGCTAAAGAAGGCCGAAAATATGGCGTTGCATTAATGATTGTAAGCCAAAGGCCTTCAGATGTAAGCACCACCATTCTGAGTCAGTGTAACAACATAATTTCATTGCGTTTAACGAATGCGGATGATCAAGCAACTGTACGAAAATTACTACCAGAAAGTCTGGAGAGCCTACTTGAGGCATTACCCATCATGGATGTCGGAGAAGCTATGGTTGTCGGTGACTCAGTACTTCTACCAAGCAGAATTAAAATTGACCCTCCAACTGAAAAACCGTTAAGTGCAACAATAGATTTCTGGTCTCGTTGGCAGGAGGACGTTACCAATGAAGACTTTGCATCGGCGGTAGAAAATATGCGTCGACAAAATAGAACGAAGTGATAAATCAAAACCGCCCCTCAGTCGAGGGGCGCTGAGACTGTCCTTAATTCTACAAAACAGACTACTACCCTTTGAGGGCTAACTCAGAAACCCACACTATCAACGCTATTATTTTTACAAACGATGCTAAGACACAATTAGTTTTATCCTCCTCCAGTAAATGTGACACATCACACACTACAGCATGCAATGCATCACATTGTTCACTGATTACAGGTTATTCACACCCTGCTTTATTCTCCCATCATCATCTAACGCAAAATTAACCCTATACTTAACATCATTCATTTCATAGAGCAGGTTATAGGTAACACCTTTCTTAAGCGTTAGATTAAAGCAATGATCCGGGTACTGTTTAGCGATATTATCGGCAAAAAACAAAGGTTCTCTATAGATATCGGCAGATGAACTTAAAATGTAATAGGTAATAACATCGCCTCTTTTGGAGTTAACACAGATGTAGTAATTATTTTTTTTAAAAATACTCCCGGCGTGTCTGAAATCAAGCCGGTCGCCAACACAGCCAGAAAGCATCAGCGCCAATAAAATCACAATATATTTCATAATGGAAAACTCCCAAGCACGCGTTTGTATTTCAGGATAAGATTTCTGACGTTTTCTCGACGGTCGTAATCTTTATATCGGATGTTTCGGATATAGTTAGAGAAACCATAGTTCAATAACAGCCAATAATCACTGACTATCCCGGCCTGTTGCTCCATGCCATAGTCGGATAACTTTTTGCCATTAAGATCGTAGTAATAATCAATCGCCCAGGAAAACAGGCCCCTGGTTCTGACCATCATGCCTCGCTGATGCTGCCACACATGCATCATTTCATGTAAAAAAAGATGCTGTGAATCGATAGCAGCAACGGAATAATCATCCCGGTACACATTGGTTTCAAACCATATTTCGCCGTTAGGCGTCATGGCCGTATTACTTTCCTGAATATTGAAAGGAAGATAACTCCCGTGATGAATCCAGACTTGATGGTAACGAATTGATGATGCAAAAGTCTTTTGTGCGAGAGCAATCTCGCCAGTTGTTAGCAGTCTTAAACCGCCTCTTTTCAACATAAAATCATCCTTTATTTATATGTAATTTATCGTCCTGGTTTCTAATATGCCTTAAACATTCACATAGAGAATATTAGCTGCGAATACATTCCTCCTGTAGATATGAAAATATAGGTAAAAGAAAAGAGGCTCTCGCCTCCTTCCCTTTCACTCACTCAAAGCAAAGCGCCCATCAACCCTTCTTCGCAGTCAGCTCAGCAATCCGCACAATAACAGCCACGGCCTTCTCCATCCCTTCCAGGGTCACGAACTCGTGCTTGCCGTGATAGTTATAGCCGCCGGTGAACAGGTTCGGGCACGGCAGGCCTTTGAAGGAGAGCTGGGCGCCGTCGGTGCCGCCGCGGATCGGCTTCATGATCGGCTCGATGTCGCAGTTGCGCATCGCCTGCTGGGCCACTTCGACAATATAAGGATGCTCGGCCACCTTCTCGCGCATGTTGTAATAGCTGTCCTCTATGACCAGCTCGATGTAGCAGTCCGGGTGCAGGCCTTTGCCGACTTTCTTGGCGATTTCCATCATTTTGCGCTTGCGGGCTTCAAACTGCTCGCGGTCGAAATCGCGGATGATGTAGTGCATTTCGGCGCGGTCGACGGAGCCTTTCATGGTGTTCAGGTGGTAGAAGCCTTCGTAGCCTTCGGTGCATTCCGGGCTTTCGTCCGCCGGGACTTCGGCGTGGATGCGCGCCGCCAGCGACAGGGCATTCACCATCACGCCTTTGGCGGTGCCGGGGTGTACGTTGTTGCCGACGATTTTGATGGTCACGGAGGCAGCGTTGAAGTTCTCGCTTTCCAGCTCGCCCACGCCGCCGCCGTCCACGGTGTAGGCCCATTCGGCGTTAAAGGCTTCGACGTCGAAGAAGTGCGCGCCCTTCCCGACTTCCTCGTCCGGGGTAAAGGCCACGCGGATGTCGCCGTGCGGCACGTTTTTACCTTTCAATACCGCCAGCGCGGTCATGATTTCCGCCACGCCCGCCTTGTCGTCCGCGCCCAGCAGGGTTTTGCCGTCGGTGGTGATCAGCGTCTGGCCCATTAACTGGTGCAGCACCGGGAACATCACCGGGGAAAGGATCTCATCGCCAATGCCGAGCGCGATGTCGCCGCCGCGGTAGTTCTCGACGATCTGCGGGTTCACGTTTTTGCCGGTGAAGTCCGGCGCGGTGTCAACGTGGGAGATAAAACCAATGGCCGGGACAGCGTGCCCGACGTTCGACGGCAGCGTGCCCATCACCGTGCCGTGGTCGCTGAGCGTGACGTCCACCAGCCCCAGTTGCTCCAGCTGCTCTTTTAACAGGCGCAGGAGCTTCCATTGCCCTTCGGTGCTCGGCACCTGCCTAACGCCGGGTTTGGATTGTGTATCCAGAGAGACATACTGCAAAAAGCGCTCAAGTAATTTATCCATTTAGCCACCCTCGTTTTTAGTGACATCAATTATCAATAAGCCGCATCGGGCAGATATTGCGTCAGGTCACTTTTAATTGGTTACGGAAAAAAAATAGTTTTCGCAGAACGAGACGTGAAATCATGAAAACATCACTTTAACCGTAGACGATAACGGCCACGGTTTCTGGCCATCGGGATTGGCGATCCCGCCGCTTTGCCGTAGAATGCCAGCCCTTACTCAACGTGCCAAAACCCAAGGTGGTTAATCACAAACCCCGTATCCTTCGCTCCGGATACGTCATTTATGGGACAGCGTAAAAAATTGAAAAAACAGCCTCGTTCGCACTCCATGCTGGTCAACCTGGCGGGAGTCGCCAAGCGCTTTGATGGTAAATCCGTAATTTCTGACTTCTCCCTCACCATTAATCATGGTGAATTCCTGACGCTGCTCGGCCCTTCCGGCTGCGGCAAAACCACCGTTCTGCGCCTTATCGCCGGGTTAGAAACCGTCGATGCCGGGCAAATCACGCTCGATAATCAGGACATCACCCATGTGCCTGCCGAGCACCGCCACGTGAATACCGTTTTCCAGAGCTACGCCCTGTTTCCGCACATGACGGTGTTTGAAAACGTCGCCTTTGGCCTGCGGATGCAGAAAACGCCGGCGGCGGAAATCACCCCGCGCGTGACCGAAGCGCTGAAAATGGTGCAGCTGGAAGAGTTCGCCCAGCGCAAGCCGAACCAGCTTTCCGGCGGCCAGCAGCAGCGTGTGGCCATTGCCCGTGCAGTGGTGAACAAGCCTCGGCTACTGCTGCTCGATGAGTCGCTGTCGGCCCTGGACTACAAGCTGCGCAAGCAGATGCAGAACGAGCTGAAAGCCCTGCAGCGCAAGCTCGGTATTACGTTTGTGTTCGTCACGCACGATCAGGAAGAAGCCCTCACTATGTCCGACCGCATCGTGGTGATGCGCGACGGCAAGATTGAGCAGGACGGCACGCCGCGAGAAATTTATGAAGAGCCAAAGAACCTGTTTGTGGCGAGCTTTATCGGCGAGATCAATATCTTCGACGCGACGGTGCTCGAACGCATCGACGAGCAGCGCGTGCGGGCGAACGTTGAAGGCAGGGAATGCCACATCTTCGTGAACCAGCCGGTGACCGTCGGGCAGAGCCTGAAGGTGCTGCTGCGCCCGGAAGATTTGCGCGTGGAAGAGGTAAACGACGCCCGGGAAGTGGACGGACTGATTGGCTACGTACGCGAGCGCAACTACAAGGGCATGACGCTGGAGTCCACCGTCGAGCTGGAAAACGGCAAGATGGTGATGGTCAGCGAGTTCTTTAATGAAGACGACCCGGACTTCGACCATACGCTGGATCAAAAAATGGCGGTGACCTGGGTAGAGAGCTGGGAGGTTGTGCTGGCAGATGAAGAGCTCGCGTAAATTCCAGAATGTGGTGATTGCTACCGTGGTGGGCTGGCTGCTGCTGTTTGTCTTCCTGCCCAACCTGATGATCATCGTCACCAGCTTCCTGACTCGCGATAACGACAACTTCGTGAGTCTTGTGTTTACGCTGGATAACTACACCCGGCTGGCCGACCCGCTGTACGCCCAGGTGCTGCTGCACTCGCTGAACATGGCGGCGATAGCCACGCTGGCCTGCCTGGTGCTCGGCTACCCTTTCGCCTGGTTTCTGGCGCGGCTGCCGGAGAAGGTGCGCCCGCTGCTGCTGTTCCTGCTGATTGTGCCGTTCTGGACCAACTCGCTGATCCGCATTTACGGGCTGAAGATTTTCCTCAGCACCAGGGGCTACCTCAACGAGTTCCTGCTGTGGCTGGGGCTTATCGATACGCCGATCCGCATCATGTTCACGCCCAGCGCGGTGATTATCGGCCTGGTGTATATCCTGCTGCCGTTTATGGTGATGCCGCTTTACTCCAGCATTGAGAAGCTGGACAAGCCGCTGCTTGAGGCGGCGCGGGATCTCGGCGCCAGCAAGCTGCAAACTTTTGTGCGCATTATTCTGCCGCTGACCATGCCGGGGATTGTCGCTGGCTGCCTGCTGGTGATACTGCCAGCGATGGGACTGTTCTACGTCTCGGATTTGATGGGCGGCGCGAAGAACCTGCTGATCGGCAACGTGATTAAGAGCCAGTTCCTCAACATTCGCGACTGGCCGTTCGGCGCGGCGACGAGCATTACGCTGACGCTGGTGATGGGCCTGATGCTGCTGGTGTACTGGCGCGCGGCGCGCCTGCTTAACAAGAAGGTGGAACTGGAATGATCGGACGCCTGCTTCGCGGCGGCTTTATGTCCGCCATTTACGCTTTTTTGTATATTCCGATCGTCATCCTGATCGTGAACTCGTTCAACAGCTCACGCTTCGGCATTAACTGGCAGGGCTTTACCACCAACTGGTACAGCCTGCTGATGAATAACGACAGCCTGCTGCAGGCCGCAAAGCATTCGCTGACGATGGCGGTGTTTTCTGCCAGCGCCGCCACGCTTATCGGCTCGCTTACCGCCGTGGCGCTGTACCGCTATCGCTTTCGCGGCAAGCCGTTCGTCAGCGGGATGTTGTTTGTGGTGATGATGTCCCCGGACATCGTGATGGCTATCTCGCTGCTGGTGCTGTTTATGCTGCTGGGGGTGTCGCTTGGCTTCTGGTCGCTGCTGTTTTCCCACATCACCTTCTGCCTGCCGTTTGTGGTGGTCACCGTTTACTCGCGCCTGAAAGGGTTCGACGTGAAGATGCTGGAAGCGGCGCGTGACCTGGGCGCCAGCGAGCTGACCATTCTGCGCAAGATTATTCTGCCGCTGGCGATGCCTGCCGTGGCCGCTGGCTGGCTGCTGAGCTTTACCCTGTCGATGGACGATGTGGTGGTGTCTTCGTTCGTTACGGGGCCGAGCTACGAGATCCTGCCGTTAAAAATTTACTCGATGGTCAAGGTCGGCGTTTCGCCGGAAGTGAACGCCCTGGCCACTATTCTGCTGTTACTTTCACTGCTGCTGGTGATCGCCAGCCAGCTGATTCTTCGCGATAAAACTCAACCTCAGGGGACGTTAAAATGAAAAAATGGCCACGCCACCTGCTTGCTGCGGGCGCTCTGGCGCTCAGCTTCGGCGCCGCGCATGCCGACGACAGCAAAACGCTTTATTTCTACAACTGGACCGAGTACGTGCCGCCAGGCCTGCTGGAGCAGTTCACTAAAGAGACCGGCATCAAGGTGATTTATTCGACCTACGAGTCGAACGAAACCATGTACGCCAAGCTCAAGACCTACAAAGACGGCGCGTACGATTTAGTGGTGCCGTCCACCTACTTTGTGGCGAAGATGCGCAAAGAAGGGATGATCCAGAAGATCGACAAGAGCCAGCTCAGCAACTTTAAAAATCTCGACCCGGATATGCTGAACAAGCCGTTCGACCCGAACAACGACTATTCCATCCCGTACATCTGGGGCGCCACGGCAATTGGCGTGAACAGCGACGCTATCGATCCGAAGAGCGTCACCAGCTGGGCCGACCTGTGGAAGCCGGAGTATAAGCAAAGCCTGCTGCTGACCGACGACGCACGCGAAGTGTTCCAGATGGCACTGCGCAAACTTGGCCTGTCCGGCAACACGACCGATCCGAAAGAGATTGAGGCCGCGTACCACGAGCTGCAAAAGCTGATGCCCAACGTGGCGGCGTTTAACTCCGACAACCCGGCCAACCCGTACATGGAAGGTGAAGTGAACCTCGGCATGGTGTGGAACGGCTCGGCCTACGTGGCTCGCCAGGCCGGGACGCCGCTGGAGATCGTCTGGCCGAAGGAAGGCGGGATTTTCTGGATGGATAACCTGTCGATTCCAGCCAACGCGAAGAACGTCGACGGCGCGCTGAAGCTGATCAACTTCCTGCTGCGCCCGGACGTGGCTAAGCAGGTGGCGGAAACCATCGGCTACCCGACGCCAAACCTCGAAGCCCGCAAGCTGCTGCCGAAGAACGTGGCGGAAGATAAGTCGCTGTACCCGGATGCAGAGGTGATTAAGGCTGGCGAGTGGCAGAATGATGTGGGTGACGCGAGCGCGCTGTATGAGTCTTATTATCAGCGTTTGAAGGCGGGGCGGTAAGTTTACCCTCACCCCGGCCCTCTCCCTGGAAGGGAGAGGGAGAAAACAATTGATTTATGCTCGATCCAGTTCCCTCTCCCCTTTGGTGATGCGGGGAAAACAACTGACTTATTCTCGATCCAGTTCCCTCTCCCCTTTGGGGAGAGGGTTAGGGTGAGGGGCTCAGAAGAACTACAACCCCTTCAAAAGCTTATCCACAAACTCCGGCACCACCTGGCTCGCCAGCCCGTAATGCTTCTCTTCAAACTCGCTGCCAACCTGGCTTGGCTCCAGATTCAGCTCCACGGTGTGCGCCCCCTGCAAACGGGCCTCGTGCACAAAGCCTGCCGCCGGGTAAACGTGCCCGGAGGTGCCGATAGCAATAAAGTAATCTGCGGTGGCAATCGCCTGATAAATCTCGTCCATACCAAGCGGCATTTCGCCGAACCAGACAACGTGCGGGCGCAATGCCGAGGAAATCTGGCAACAGTGGCAGCGGTCTTCCGGGGTAATGTCGTCCTGCCAGTCCAGCACCTGGCCGCTGCTGGCGCAGCGAACCTTGAGCAGCTCGCCGTGCATGTGGATGACGTTTTTACTGCCCGCCCGCTCGTGGAGGTTGTCGATATTCTGGGTGACCAGCACAAAATGGTCACCCAGCACCTCTTCCAGCTTCGCCAGCGCCAGGTGTGCGGCGTTGGGCTGGATTTCCGGCTGCTGAAGCTGGCGGCGGCGGTCGTTATAAAAACGCTGCACCAGCGCCGGGTCACGGGCGAAGCCTTCCGGCGTCGCCACGTCTTCAACGCGGTGCTCTTCCCACAGCCCGTCGGCGGCCCGGAAGGTACGAATACCTGATTCAGCGGAGATCCCCGCCCCGGTCAGTACAACAACTCTTGGTCTGTCCATCGCTTCCGGCCCTGTCCTGTCTCTGAAAAAGATGCGCTGACGCAAACGTTGGCGCAGCAGGCGTTTGTTCTTCCGAAACCGGCTCAGCCGGTGCTGACGACGAGAAAGCATGACTTACTCCGTGTAGTGGAGGAATGCCGCGCCACGCATACCGCCTGCGTCACCGTGGCGCGCCTGTTCAATACGCGGCACTGCGGCAACCGGCAGCAGGTACTTCGGCAGGCGTTCCGGCAGTTGGGCGTAGATATCGCTAAAGTTAGACAATCCTCCGCCAATCACCACCAGATGCGGGTCAATTGAGGTCAATAAATTGCCGAGGCAGGCGGCCAGCAGCTCCAGGAAGCGGTCCACGTGCTCGATGGCCTGCTCGTCGCCCTGGCGGTAGCGGGAGATGATCTCTTTCGCGTCCAGCGGCTCCTGGTAGAAGTGCTGCCACAGCCAGGCAAAACCGCGCCCGGAGAGGTAGTTTTCAATGCAGCCGTTTTTACCGCAGCCGCAGCGGGTAAACGGAATGTCGCGCCCGAGGATTTCCAGCGCGTCCACAGGCAGGCGGGTATGACCGAATTCGCCGGTGATGTAGCTGCGGCCGGTGATAGATTTGCCGTTGATGATGATGCCACCGCCGACGCCAGTGCCGAGGATCAGGCCCATCACCACCGGGTAGTTGAGGAACTCGTCGTCCCAGGCTTCGGAAAGCGCGAAGCAGTTGGCGTCGTTGTCGATGCGCACGTCGCGCTCAAGCATGGCGCTCAGGTCTGCGCGAAGCGGTTTGCCGCTGGCAGCCGGAACGTTAGCGGCATACAGCGTGCCGTCGTCGGTTTCCGGCATACCCGGAATGCCAATACCTACCGAGCCGCGGCAGTTAAACTTCTCGTCGGCCTGCGCCACCAGCCCGACCACCGCGTCGAGGAAATTTTCGTAACTGTCATGAGGAGTAGCAACCCGGGCTTCCCAAAGTAAACGCCGCTGCTGGTCGTAAACGCCGAGTGCAATCTTAGTGCCGCCGATATCAAATCCGTAATACATCGCTGCTCCCAATGCCCGTTGTGCCTCAAGCTGCGCCTGGATTCTGCCGGGTCACAGCTCGAATGATGTAGGGCAAATTATAGTTAATTGAATTTATTGTCCGCTTAGTACCCTTGCCGGATCGATATTGCTTGCGCGCCGGGCCGGGTACCAGCTAGCCAGAAGGCTAAGGACCAGCGCCGTCACCAGAACGTAAACCACGTCCAGCCAGTGCAGCTCAGAAGGTAAGAAATCAATGAAATAAATATCACCGGACAGGAAATGGTGCCCGATGAGTTTTTCAATCACGCCGATAATGTTGGTCAGCTGCCACGAAGCCAGCACGCCCACCACCACGCCGCTGACGCTGCCCAGCAGTCCGGCCAGCAGCCCGTACCAGACGAAAATAGCGCGGATCAGGCCGTCTTTGGCCCCTAAGGTTCGCAGCACCGCGATGTCACTGCTCTTGTCTTTCACCGCCATCACCAGCGTGGAAACGATGTTAAAGCAGGCCACGCCTATCACCAGCACCATCGCCAGATACATGATGGCGCGGATCATCTGGATGTCGCGGTACATATAGCCGTAGGTATCAATCCAGCTGCTGATACGCACGTAGGAATTGGTTGCCAGCCCGGCGTCACGCACCAGCTGTCGGGCGTTAAACACGTCATTCACCTTGATGGCTATCCCGGTGACGCTATCGCCCATATCCAGGTAGCCCTGTGCATCCTGCAGCGGCACCATGGCCAGGCTGTGATCCAGCTGGCCACTCAGGGACAGAATACCGGCGATTTGCAGCCGGACGCGCTTGGGCTGCATCAGTTTGGTGCCGCCGTCGTTGTTGGGGATCATGATCGACACCCAGTCGCCCTGCTTCACCTTCAGCGCGTCCGCCACGCCTTTGCCCATGATGATTTGCTGCTGCCCGGCCTTAAAGTTCGCCCAGGCATTGTTCTGAACGTATTGTGGCAGAGCGCTCAGCTGCGTTTCCTGCACCGGATCAACGCCCTTTACTTCAACGGCGCGCAGATTCGCCCCGCTTTCCACCAGCCCGGTAAAGCGAATATACGGCGCGGCGGCCACGATGCCTTTGACGCCTTCCACCTCGGGCAGCGCCCGCTGCCAGTTGCTAAAGGGCTGGTTCACCGGCTCAATGTCACCGTGGGGCACCACGGCAAGAATGCGGTTTTTCAGCTCGCGCTCGAAGCCGTTCATCGCGCTCAGGCCGACGATCAGTACCGCCACGCCCAGCGCGATGCCTAACGTGGAGATCACTGAGATCAGCGACACCATGCCGCTGCGGCGTCGCCCACGGCTGAAACGCAGGCCAATCAATAAAGAAAGCGGGGAAGCCATTACTCCGCTCCCATCAAGGTCAGATCGCTGGTTAAGCGGCCATCGCGCATTTCCAGCTGGCGGGACATGCGTTTCGCCAGCTGCAGATCGTGGGTGACGACCAGGAATGCGGTGCCCTGACGCACGTTCAGTTCGCCCAGCAGCTCGAAAATGCTGTCGGCGTTGCGCGCATCCAGGTTGCCGGTCGGCTCATCCGCCAGCACCAGACGCGGGTTGTTCACCAGCGCACGGGCAATCGCCACGCGCTGACGTTCGCCGCCGGACAGCTCCGACGGGCGGTGGCTACTGCGGTGATCCAGCCCAACGGCGGCCAGCATCTCCAGCGCACGCTTCTGCACTTCTTCCGGCTTTTTCTTACCGATAAGCAGCGGCATCGCCACGTTTTCCAGCGCGGTGAAGTCCGGCAGCAGGTGGTGGAACTGGTAGATAAAGCCCAGCTCGCGGTTACGCAGCTCCGCCTTCGCCGCCGAGGAAAGTTTGCTCATCGCCTGGCCGTTGAACACCACGTCGCCGGAGGTCGGCGTGTCCAGGCCACCCAGCAGGTGCAGCAAGGTACTTTTGCCGGAGCCGGAGCTGCCGACAATCGCCATCAGTTCACCCGCGTTGATGCTGAAGCTGACATCGTGCAGCACATCCGTTTGCACTTTGCCTTCCTGATAGCGTTTGCACAGGTTGTCACACTGCAACAGGACAGAATTACTCATAACGTAAAGCCTCAGCGGGTTGGGTCGCGGCGGCGCGCCACGAAGGGTAAAGCGTGGACAGCAAAGCAATGGCCATCGCCACAATGGCAATCACCACAACCTGTATCGGTTCGATGGCGACCGGCAGGGCCGCGCCATCAAGCAGGATGCCGATGATCGGCATTAAATTATTCAACTGGCTGGCAAGTAGCGCCCCGAGTAAAGCCCCGAGCAGCGCGCCAATCACGCCCGCGCCCGCGCCCTGCACCATAAACACGGTCATGATCTGGCGGCGGGTCAGCCCCTGGGTTTGCAGAATTGCCACCTCGCCCTGCTTTTCCATCACCAGCAGGCCAAGGGAAGTAATGATGTTAAAGGCGGCGACGGCCACGATCAGGCTCAGCAGCAGCCCCATCATGTTTTTCTCCATGCGCACGGCCTGGAACAGCTCGCCTTTGCGCTCGCGCCAGTCTTTCCATTCGGTGCCCTGCGGCAGCGCTTGTTGGCTCAGCACATCGACCTTGAGCGGCTCAGCCAGCCACAAACGCCAGCCGGTGATATTGCCCGCCGGGTAGCGCATCAGGCGTGAGGCGTCCTGCTGGTTGACCAGCATCTGGTAGCCGTCTACTTCGCTGTTGGCGGCGAAGGTACCAATCACGGTGAACAGACGCTGGCTCGGCAAACGCCCCATCGGCGTAAACTGGCTGGCAGACGGCACCATAATGCGGATGGTTTCCCCACGCTTAACGCCCAGTGAACCGGCAAGCTGCTCGCCGAGGATGACGTTGTACTGCCCGGCCACCAAATCGGCCTGCTTAACGTTCACCAGGTACGGGGAAAGCGGATCTTTCTCGTCCGGCTGCACGCCCAGCATTACGCCCACGCCCACGCTGCGGGCGCTTTGCAGCACCACGTCACCGGTAGTCAGCGGCGCAATACGCGTCACGCCCTGAAGTTTCAGGGAATAGGAGGGAAGTTGCTGGGGATTAATAGAGCCGGAAGGTGAGGTGATCAACGCCTGCGGCATCAGGCCGAGGATGTTGTTTTGCAGCTCACGCTCGAAGCCATTCATCACCGAAAGGACCGTGACCAGCGCCATCACCCCGAGGGTGATACCAATCGTCGACAGCCAGGAGACAAAGCGACCGAAGCGGTCCGCTGCTCGCCCACGCATGTAGCGCAGGCCTATAAATAACGCGACAGGTTGATACATGAAATCCGTCTTGTTGCGGGTTGCCTAAGCAAAGATCAGGGAGTATACGACACCTCCCCGGCCAAATGAATTCCGTCGACTAAATTATTCCCGTTACATCTCAAGTGCCTGCACCTTTTCCTAAATTTACCAAATCAGCGCCAAAAACAGACAATTGAGGTCGAGATCGCATCGGTTTGACACCAGGATAGCAGGCCCATGACAACTGGAGCCCGTCACGACGCGGATATCGCATGAAGAAAAAGCAACTCTGGATCAACCAAATCAAAGGATTATGCATTTGCCTGGTGGTTATCTACCATTCGGTGATTACCTTCTACCCTCACCTCACATCTCTCGGGCCCGGCCTGAATCTGTATGTCGCCAAACTCTGGGTTTACCTTAATCTCTACCTCGCGCCCTTCCGAATGCCGGTGTTCTTCTTCATTTCCGGTTACCTGATCGCCCGCTACATCCATGAAGTGAAATGGCGCGACAGCGTGGACAAGCGGCTGTGGAACATTTTTTACGTGTTACTGCTGTGGGGCTTGATCCAGTGGATCGCGCTGACGCACCTTAACCAATGGCTGGCACCCGATCTTGAGCGTAACCCGACGTCCAACGCCGCCTACGCCGACTCGCTGGGGCAATTTGCTCTTAGCATGGCAAAGGCCAGCACCAGCCTGTGGTATCTCTACGCCCTGCTGGTTTACTTCGTGATGTTTAAAGCCCTGCGCCGCTACCGCATCCCGGTGCTGCTGGCACTGATGGGCATCAACGTTGTTATCGCCTTTGTGCCTCTGCCGTGGTGGGGGCTGAACAGCGTGGTGCGGAATATGGTGTATTACGGCCTCGGCGCGTGGTTTGGCCCTTTGCTGATGGCCTGGATGAAGGACTTCCGCTTTTCGCAACACCCGTTTGTCTGCGCAGGCATAGCCCTGGGATCGCTGGCGCTTTACTTTGTCAACGTGCCGCTGGTGATTTCTCTGGTATCTATCGTGGCTATCCTGCGCGGGTTCTATTTGCTGAACGGCTGGCGCGAAGCACGTGAAGACAGCTTCCTGAACGTGGTGGGCTCGAATACGATTGCCATTTACACCACGCACCGCATTGTGATCGAAGCGATAAGCCTGGTGATGCTGGCTAAAATCAACAGCGGTGCGCTTTCTGACACGCTGGTGCTGGCGATTCTCCTGGTCTATCCGTTTGTTAGCCTGGGCATTTGTACACTGGTTGGCCTCGGTTTCCGCAAGCTTTCGGTCGCGCTGTTCGGCGATCTGTTTTTCTCTCCTCCCGCGCAAATCGCCGCCAGCCGGTAAGTGCTTAAGCAACCCGCCTGAGCGGGTTGCTTTTACGTAGATTAAGCCCGTACATCACGAGTAACGGCTATCGGCATGGCCGCTGTTTCCTGTGGCACAGCCGGGGGCGATACTTTGCGATATTTATCCAGCAGGTGAATCTGGATTTTGCGAAGCCGATCGCCGTTCAGACGATAAAAGCGGAAATAGAGCACCAGAGTGATGGCAAAGAATAACGTCGGCAGCGCAATCATGATGAACTGCATCCCGAGTATTGTTTCAGCCGACTGGGCGACGTTCGGCACATAGCCAATGACGCCTAAAACGACCGCGATAAAGAAGGCTGAAAACGCCGAGCCGCCCTTCACCACCATCGTCTGCACCGCATAGGCAATACTTTCGCAGCGAACGTTAAACTTGTATTCACCGTAATCAACGGTATCCGCCACCATAATCACCTGCAGCACCCAGAACAGCGCGGTACCGACGTTAAGGAATACGCCCGCAAGGCAGATGACCAGCACATTGGCCGAGCCCGTCAGCGCCATCACCAGCAGCACGCCGCTGCTGGCTATCGGCAGAAGCGACGCTCCCGCCCATAAAATACGCCGGGACAGCGCTTTCGCCAGACGCGGGAAGAGTATTAGCGTGAGCAAGTTTGCCGCCCCTGCATAGGAGAGATAGTACGGGAAGAGATCGGCATTGCCGACAACATAGGTGAAATAGTAAATGGCAAAGCCGGTAATGATATTGGACGCGACGTTGTAGGCCAGGGCCATTCCCAGCAGGCACGAAAGCTGGTCATTTTTGTAGATCAGGGCAAGAATTGCTTTCAGCGAAAGCCGGGTGCTGTCCGCCGTGGCCTCGTTGTCTGACGAGAAAACCTCATGGACGTTACGCAGTGTGACAATCGTGGAGGCGATAAAGAACGCGATCAGCACCAGCGTGAACATCTGAAAACCAAACCCGCGGTCAGCCCCACCCACATAGTTCACAAACGGCAGCGTTACCCCGGCAGTCACGAATCCAGCCAGGCTCGCAAAAAAACGCGGGAACGGCACCAGCTGTTCGCGTTCACGCTTATCCAGCGTGATGGTAGGCACCAGGGACCAGAATGGGATGTCCATCAGGGTATAGGTTGTCCCCCAGAGGATGTAGGTCACACAGACAAACACCACCTGGGTCGTCCCTTCAAAAAGGTGGGCGCTGAACAGTAAAAACAGTACCAGCGAGTTCGTGAGCGTGCCGAGCAGGATCCACGGCTTAAATTTGCCCCACCGCGATCGCGTGGCGTTCACAATCCAGCCCATCACCGGATCGTTAAACGCGTTCCAGATTTTTGCCACCAGGAACAGGGTGCCCACCACGCCCACTGATAAACCCACCACATCGGTGTAGTAGTACATCAGGTACATGTAGACGATCCCGATGGCGAAATCCTTACCAAATGCACCGAATCCGTAACTGAGTTTTGTTTTCAGAGAGATGCTCATAGGGTACCGGGTCACCGTTACCAGCGCCCGCCTTCTGTTATTAGAAAGATCAACGCCGGGGCTTATACCCGGCGTCGTTTTTTATTAGCGATGCAGCCAGGCGGGCAGCCAGTCGCCGTGGGCGGCAATCAGGTCATCCACCAGCGCGTAAATCTCGTCGATGCCCAGGACTGCCGCGGTGTGAGGATCCATCATCGCCGCATGGTAAACGCGGGCGCGGTTTTCGGTCAGAATGGCCTCGGTCAGCAGCGTCTGCACGTTGATGTTGGTTTGCATCATGGCGGCCAGATGCGACGGAATCGCCCCAACTTTTGTAGGCTGTATGCCGTTGGCATCCACCAGGCAGGCGACCTCAACGCAGCTGCCCTGCGGCAGGTTATCGATAAGCCCGTCGTTACGGACATTGCCGTAAATTACGCTAGGCTCACCGGTCCAGATGGCATTCATAATCGTGCTGGCATACTCGCGCGACGGCTTAATATCTATGCGTTCCGCCGTTTTGTACTCTTCCAGCTCTTTATGCCAGTTCGCCAGCTGTTCGACGCAGCGTTTCGGGTATTCATCCAGCGGCACTTTATAGCGCTCAATCAGATCTTCACGCCCCGGCTTGATAAACCACGGAGTATATTCCGCAAAGTGCTCTGACGATTCGGTGACAAAATAGCCCAGCTTTTTAAACATCTCATAGCGCACAATATTCTGGCAGCGTTCATTGCCGTGAATATTCGGTTTCGGGGCCTGGCCCGCTTCATAAGCTGCGAGCAGTTCCGGATAGAGGTTGACGTAATGCCCTTCCGCAGTTTTGCGTTCCAGCTCAAGATAGAACGCCATATGGTTTATCCCGGCACTGCGGTAGCGCAGCGTGGCCGGGTCAATGTTGAGGTCACGGGCCAGCTCTTCAGCCGTGCCCTGCACCGAATGACAGAGGCCCACTTGCTTGATATGCGGGTAGCGGGCATACATTGCCCAGGTGTTCATCGCCATCGGGTTAACGTAGTTGAGCATCGTCGCATTCGGGCACACTTCGGTCATATCGTCGCAGATCCGCCACAGATGCGGGATGGTGCGCAGGGCGCGCATAATGCCGCCGGGGCCTAGCGTATCGGCGATAGTTTGCTCCAGCCCGTGACGCTTGCACACCTCAAAATCGGTAACGGTACAAGGCTCATAGCCGCCAATCTGGAACGCGACCACCACGAAATCCGCCCCTTGCAGCGCTGTTTTTTGATCGGTGTGACAGGTGATGTAGCCGGATGCCCCGGCGGAATCCATCAGTTTGCGCACCACGATGTGTGACTCTTCCAGACGCGTCTCGTCAATATCCATCAGCGCAATGTGTGCCGACCTGAGCGCTTTGCGATGAAAAACATCGCCCAGAATATTTTTAACGAAGATGGTCGAACCCGCGCCGATAAAGGTAATTTTTGGGGCTGTCATTATCACTCTCCAGAACAGTAGGTAACGTCTTCATCGTGGCACGCGCCCCCGGCAAAAACCTCCATCTTCCCCATGGAGCATTCCCGGAAACTCAGATCTGATGTCGATCGCTACAAAATCTGAGTTTTTGGGAATAAATAGACTAAAAAGCAGAGTATCCGGCCTGTTAGCCAGGCTAATATCTGTTGAAGAGACGGAGACTGAATCCGTACTGCTGGCATGATTCTGATAATTCAGGAAATGGAGTGACGATGATCGATGAGCCAATTACCTTTCTGCCGCCTGACCCGCATATGTGCAACGGCGATGAGAAGCAGACTCGCAGTCCGCTGTCACTCTATTCTGAATATCAGCGTATGGATATTGAGCTCCGTCGACCACATGCTATGGCCGCCAGCCACTGGCACGGTCAGGTGGAGGTTAACGTGCCGTTTGATGGCGACGTGGAATATCTGATTAACAACGAAGTGGTGCAGATCAAACAGGGCCATATCACGATGTTTTGGGCTTGTACGCCGCATCAGTTAACGCGCCCGGGCAACTGCCGGCAAATGGCGATTTTGAGCCTGCCGATGCACCTCTTTCTCTCCTGGCCACTGGATCGCGAACTCATTAACCACGTGACTCACGGCATGGTGGTGAAATCACTCGAGACCCAGCAGCTCAGCACCTTTGAAGTCCTGCGCTGGCAGCAGGAAGCCAACAGCCCGAACGAGCAGATCCGGCAGTTGGCGATCGATGAAATTGGTCTGATGCTTAAGCGCTTTAGCCTTTCGGGATGGCAGCCTATCCTGCTTAACAAAACCTCGCGCACCCACAAGAACAGCGTCTCCCGTCACGCGCAATTCTATGTCAGCCAGATGCTGGGCTTTATTGCCGATAATTACGATCAGGCGCTGACCATCAACGACGTCGCAGATCACGTAAAACTCAATGCCAACTATGCAATGGGTATTTTCCAGCGCGTCATGCAGCTCACGTTAAAACAGTACATTACGGTGATGCGCGTTAATCACGTACGCGCTCTGCTCAGCGACACTGACAAAACCATCCTCGATGTGGCGATGACCGCGGGGTTCCGATCCAGTAGCCGATTCTATAGCACCTTCAGCCGCTACGTCGGTATGTCACCCCAGCAATATCGCAAGCTCAGCCAGCAGAAACGACAAATGCTCTGAACCGCATCTCTCGCTATTTTCAGCGGTTGCACTCGCGCCGCCATCACGGATAATAAGTAGAGAAAATTTATATTATTACCGTGAAAACACGGCTTTCTGGAGAACGCGCGCTGACTATGCCTGAACATGCCCGTTACGACCTACCGAGTAAACCCGCAGAACAACGCCTGCTGGGCGAGCTGACCGGTTCAGCCTGCGCGACCGAAGTCGCCGAAATCGTTGAACGCCATAGCGGCCCGGTGGTGCTCATTGCCCCGGATATGCAAAACGCGCTGCGCCTGCACGATGAAATCACCCAGTTCACCGACAACCTGGTGGTCAATCTCGCCGACTGGGAAACGCTGCCGTACGACAGCTTCTCGCCGCATCAGGAAATCATCTCCTCGCGCCTGTCCACGCTTTACCAGCTGCCGACCATGCAGCGCGGCGTGCTGATCATGCCGGTGAACACGCTGATGCAGCGCGTTTGCCCGCACAGCTACCTGCACGGCCACGCGCTGGTGATGAAAAAAGGCCAGCGCCTGTCGCGGGATAACCTGCGCGCGCAGCTGGAACAGGCCGGGTATCGCAGCGTCGATCAGGTAATGGAGCACGGCGAATTTGCCACCCGTGGCGCCCTGCTTGACCTCTACCCGATGGGCAGCACCCAGCCATACCGCATTGACTTCTTTGACGATGAAATCGACAGCCTGCGCGTCTTCGACGTGGATTCTCAGCGCACGCTGGAAGAAGTGGACGCCATCAATCTGCTGCCGGCCCATGAATTCCCGACCGACAAAAACGCCATTGAGCTGTTCCGCAGCCAGTGGCGCGACAAGTTCGACGTCAAGCGCGACGCCGAACATATCTACCAGCAGGTGAGCAAAGGCACGCTGCCTGCCGGGATCGAATACTGGCAGCCGCTGTTCTTCAGCGAACCGCTGCCGACGCTGTTTAGCTATTTCCCGGCCAACACGCTGCTGGTGAACACCGGCGATCTGGAAGCCAGCGCCGAGCGCTTCTGGCTGGACGCAAACGCCCGCTTTGAAAATCGCGGCGTGGATCCGATGCGCCCTCTTCTGCCGCCGGAAGATCTGTGGCTGAAAACAGACTCGCTGTTTAGCGAGCTGAAAGCCTGGCCGCGCGTGCAGCTCAAAACGGATTCGCTGGCGAAGAAAGCCGCCAACGTGAACCTGGGTTATCAGGCGCTCCCGGATCTGGCCGTACAGGCGCAGCAAAAAGCCCCGCTGGACAGCCTGCGGAAGTTCCTCGAGTCCTTCACCGGGCCAGTGATTTTCTCGGTCGAAAGCGAAGGTCGCCGTGAAGCGCTGGGCGAACTGCTGGGCCGCATCAAAATCGCACCAAAACGCATTTACCGCCTGGAAGAAGCCGAAAATAACGGCCGCTATCTGATGATCGGCGCCAGCGAGCACGGCTTTATTGATACCCTGCGCAACCGGGCGCTGATTTGCGAAAGCGACCTGCTGGGCGAGCGTGTCAGCCGCCGTCGCCAGGACAGCCGCCGCACCATTAACCCGGACACGCTGATCCGCAACCTGGCCGAGCTGCATGCGGGCCAGCCGGTGGTTCACCTGGAACACGGCGTGGGTCGTTACGCCGGGCTGACCACGCTGGAAGCTGGGGGCATTACCGCCGAATACCTGATGCTGACCTACGCGGGCGACGCCAAACTTTACGTCCCGGTTTCGTCCCTGCACCTGATCAGCCGCTACGCGGGCGGCGCCGACGAAAATGCGCCGCTGCACAAGCTGGGCAGCGATGCCTGGTCCCGCGCCCGCCAAAAAGCAGCGGAGAAAGTCCGCGATGTCGCCGCCGAGCTGCTGGATATCTATGCGATGCGCGCCGCCAAAGAAGGCTTTGCCTTTAAGCATGATCGCGAGCAGTACCAGCTGTTCTGTGACAGCTTCCCGTTCGAAACTACCCCGGACCAGGCTCAGGCCATCAACGCCGTGCTGAGTGACATGTGTCGCCCGCTGGCGATGGACAGGCTGGTGTGTGGCGACGTGGGCTTCGGTAAAACCGAAGTTGCGATGCGTGCCGCATTCCTGGCAGTGGAAAACAACAAACAGGTGGCGGTACTGGTGCCGACGACCCTGCTGGCTCAGCAGCACTACGAC
Organism: Enterobacter sp. Ap-1006; assembly: GCF_011752835.1. NCBI lineage: Bacteria > Pseudomonadati > Pseudomonadota > Gammaproteobacteria > Enterobacterales > Enterobacteriaceae > Enterobacter > Enterobacter sp. Ap-1006. Next base: position 146,740 of record NZ_VWWU01000003.1, read on the forward strand.
AACTTCCGCGACCGCTTCGCCAACTGGCCGGTGCGCATTGAAATGCTTTCCCGCTTCCGCAGCGCCAAAGAACAGACCCAAATTCTGGAACAGGCAAGCGTTGGGAAAATCGATATTCTGATCGGCACCCACAAGCTGCTGCAGGCCGACGTGAAATGGCGCGATCTTGGGCTGTTGATTGTCGATGAAGAGCACCGCTTTGGCGTGCGCCACAAAGAGCGCATCAAAGCGATGCGCGCCGACGTGGATATTCTGACGCTGACCGCAACGCCTATTCCGCGAACCCTGAATATGGCAATGAGCGGCATGCGCGACTTGTCGATTATCGCCACGCCTCCGGCACGCCGCCTGGCGGTGAAAACCTTCGTGCGCGAGTACGACAATCTGGTGGTGCGGGAAGCCATCCTGCGTGAAGTGCTGCGCGGTGGCCAGGTGTATTACCTTTTCAACGACGTCGAAAACATTCAGAAAGCCGCCGATAAGCTGGCTGAACTGGTGCCAGAAGCGCGTATTGCCATCGGCCACGGCCAGATGCGCGAGCGCGAGCTGGAGCGGGTGATGAACGACTTCCACCACCAGCGTTTTAACGTGCTGGTGTGCACCACGATCATCGAAACCGGGATCGATATTCCGACCGCCAATACCATCATCATCGAGCGGGCCGACCACTTTGGCCTGGCGCAGCTTCACCAGCTGCGTGGCCGCGTCGGGCGTTCTCACCACCAGGCCTATGCCTGGCTGCTGACGCCGCACCCGAAGGCAATGACCACGGACGCGCAAAAACGCCTGGAGGCCATTGCCTCGCTGGAAGATTTAGGTGCCGGGTTCGCGTTAGCCACCCACGACCTGGAAATTCGCGGCGCGGGCGAGCTGCTGGGGGAAGATCAGAGCGGGCAGATGGAAACTATCGGCTTCTCGCTGTACATGGAGCTGCTGGAAAACGCCGTCGATGCGCTGAAAGAGGGCCGCGAGCCCTCGCTGGAAGATCTCACCAACAGCCAGACAGAGGTCGAGCTGCGAATGCCCGCCCTGCTGCCGGATGATTTTATTCCCGACGTCAATACGCGCCTGTCGTTCTACAAACGCATCGCCAGCGCCAAAGGCGAGCACGAGCTGGACGAGCTGAAAGTTGAGCTGATAGACCGATTTGGCCTTCTGCCGGATGCGGCACGTAATCTGCTGGACATCGCCGCGCTGCGCCAGCAGGCACAGAAGCTGGGCGTGCGTAAGATTGAGGGCAATGAAAAAGGCGGCACCATCGAGTTCGCGGAGAAAAACCACGTTGATCCGGTGTGGCTGATTGGCCTGCTGCAGAAGCAGCCGCAGCATTACCGCCTTGACGGCCCTACCCGACTGAAGTTCTTCCAGGAGCTTGAGGACAGAAAAACGCGCATGGAATGGGTGCGCAACTTTATGCGCAGCCTGGCGGAAAACGCCGCGGCCTGACGCCTCTGCGCCTTACCGCCCGGTAAGGCGCAATTTTCTGTGACATTTACACACTCTTTGCAATCCCCAGGACTTCCCGACACGCAGCTCAGCGATAATTGGCGTTTATCTGCCTCAAAAATTAACCATTAAAATCGCAGGGTTTAAGCTATGTTTGCTTCGCGTACTTTGTCTTTCCGCCGCTGGTTTACCGCCGCCGCCTTACTGGGTGCCGCGGCCATGGCGCTGCCCGCCAGCGCTAACGATTATCCGCTTCCCGCCGCTAACAGCCGCCTGATCGGCAAAAACCTGTTCCATCAGGTTGAAAACGACGGCGGTTCGCTGGAGGCCATTGCCAAAAAGTACAACGTCGGTTTCCTGGCGTTGCTGCAGGCCAACCCGGGCGTGGATCCTTACGTGCCCCGAGCCGGGAGCGTGCTGACCATCCCGCGCCAGATGCTGCTGCCAGATGTCCCACGCGAGGGAATTGTGATTAACCTCGCCGAACTGCGTCTGTACTATTTCCCGGCAGGGAAAAACAGCGTCACCGTTTACCCGATTGGCATTGGCCAACTGGGCGGAGACACGCTGACCCCGACGATGGTGACAAAAATTTCTGACAAACGGGCCAACCCGACCTGGACGCCAACGGCCAATATTCGCGCGCGTTACCTGGCGCAGGGCATTAAGCTCCCGGCCGTGGTTCCTGCCGGGCCGGATAACCCAATGGGGCACCACGCGATTCGCCTGGCGGCGTTCGGCGGCGTTTACCTGCTGCACGGCACCAACGCGGACTTCGGCATCGGTATGCGAGTCAGCTCCGGCTGTATCCGCCTGCGCGACGGCGATATCAAAGCGCTGTTCAACACGGTTCCGGTCGGCACTTCAGTGCGCATCATCAACACGCCAATCAAAGCGTCCGTTGAGCCGGATGGCTCCCGCCTGGTTGAAGTTCACCAGCCGCTGTCCAAAGCGATTGATGACGATCCAAAAATCCTGCCTATTGTGCTGAACGAGCAGATGACGCAGTTCCGCAACGCACCTAAAACCGATGCGCAGGTGATGGAACAGGCCATGGAGCACCGTTCCGGGATGCCGATCAACGTCAGTGCCCATGCGGCTGACCAGTCGAACAACGAAATCTGAGTTCAGGTTTTATGCGTAAAAAAAGGCCCTGTCTTACGACAGGGCCTTTTGCTTGCAGTGGCATATAACGAATAAGGTCAAACGTATTGAGGGTTAACGTCTGGCTTATTTATAGATGACGGCAGTACCGTGCAGGGTGTTCGGACCGTTAACGGAGGTAATACGGAACGATTTAGCGCCCATTGCATCGGCCTTCGCGGCCAACTGTTCTTCCAGGGAAGAGAGGTTGCTGCCCGCATTGGCGCTGATGGTGCCAACTTTTTGCTGACCAGCAGGGGTAGCAGAAACTTCAACCGCCGCAAAGCTTGCAAATGAGAGTGAGCTAATCACAGCGGCAGCGAACAGAGTAGTTAAGGTTTTCATGATTCAGGTCCTAAGCAGGTGAATGTTAGGTCGTTAAACTTAATTAGTTAACGATCGATAACTAAATCATAATCGTGATCCACGTCACACGTCAACACATTTTAATAACGACCGTTAATTAATTAAAAAAAGCGCTATTTTTCATTGTGATAAGAAATAATTATTTTTCATAACGTGGCACTGGCTACCGCCGCCGATTATTTTTATAATAAGTGTTCACTAATTAGACAGAGGTTAAACGGCAGGTATGGCAACCGAGACTTTAAGTTGCAGCAAAAAAAGCCGTGGCCGTCCAAAAGTGTTTGACAGGGAAGCAGCACTCGACAAGGCCATGACACTCTTCTGGCAGCATGGCTATGAAGCAACATCCATGGCGCATCTGGTAGAAGCCACCGGGGCAAAGGCCCCAACGCTCTACGCGGAGTTCATCAACAAAGAAGGCCTGTTCCGCGCGGTGCTGGATCGCTATATCGCGCGCTTTGCGGCGAAGCACGAGGCCTGCCTGTTCTGTGAAGAGCAGACCATGGAAGCCGCGCTGGAGAACTATCTTTCCGCGGTCGCGCAATGTTTTACCGATAAGAGCACGCCCGCTGGTTGCTTTATCATTTGCACCTCATCCGTGCTGGCCGCGTCGTCGGAAGACATCGCCGCAACGATAAAAGCCCGCCATGCCGTGCAGGAACAAACGCTGGTGCGTTTCCTTGAAATGCGCCAGCAAAAAGGCGAGATCCCGGCGGAACGTAACATTAGCTGCCTGGCAAAATACCTGTGCTGCATCATTCAGGGGATGTCGGTCAGCGCCCGCGAAAACGCCAGCTATGAAGAGTTAATGCAGATTGTGAAAACCACGGTGATGTTGATGCCGCAGTTGAAGAAGATCTGAAAAGGGCGGCCAATGGCCGCCCTTTTCACTAGCGAACTCGCCCTTTCGCCCAGTAGGCCATAAAGTTAATGGCTTCGTGCTCAACGCCACGTTCGCCAATCAAATGGCGGCGCAGCAGCTTAACCACCGTCGACTCCGCCGCTACCCAGCCGTAAAACTCGTTGCTACCGGTGGTGGCTTTATCCCACAGCAGTTCGCCTTCAGCCTCTTCCTGGACGGCTTCGTGATGGCCGCTTTCCGGTACCCTCGCCTGCATTTTTACCGCCTGAATCAGGCATTCGCCGTGGGTGGCAGAGACAGTTTTACGCGGCAGCCAGTTGATCTCGGCGAAGCCATAGGCGCTTAAGTCCACGCAGTCCCCTTCGTCCGGCACCTCAAAAAAGGCCTGTATTTTTGGCGGCTGAGCCTGGCGAGCCAGCATTTCCAGAATGCCTCGTGCGGCGGGCAAAGCCGTCTCATCAGCGATAATCAGCGCGTTTCGCAGCCCGGCAGGCGGCGTCCATTCATAGCCGCCGCTGTCTTCCGGGTGGGCGGCGTTAGGGGCCACAATCTGGATAGCATCGCCGGGAACAGAATTAATCGCCCATGCGGAAGCCGGGCCTTCAGTGCCGTGGCTGACAAACTCCACCGTCACTTCCTGACGGGCAGGATCGACATGGCGCAGCGTATAGGTGCGGATCACCGGGCGCTTCTCTTTTGGCATCCCCTGGGCAATCTGGTACCACTGCCCTTCGGCAGGCAGCGACGGCGGCGTCCCGTCTTCGGAGGGAAACAGCATTTTAATACGCTGATCAGGCGAGTCACATTTCATCTGCGCCACATCAGGCCCGCTAAATACCAGGCTCAGCAGCGAAGGCGACACGGCCGTTTTCCGCGCCAGTTGAACGTTGAACAGACGATAGCCCTGAACTCCAGCCATAACTTTTCCTTACGCTTAAATTACAGAATGACGTGAACGGTGGCGGCTGCGCCAGATAACGCCGGACACCACGGTAAATAACACGGCGGCTAAAAAGGCCACCATAATCAGCGCTGCCTCAGCGCCCGTTTTTGATACCAGCGGCACCAGCATGGCGCAAAGCCCGTAGCCCAGAGTGTGGCTGGTCGCCACCCAGCCGGCCCCTGCCCCATCGGCAAGCTTGTCGTTCAGCAACAGTTGATAGGCCGGGGTCGCCAGCGCGGCCCCAAACGACAGTACCGCGCAGCCGACGTAAAACAGCCACAGCTGAACGGAAATCATCATCGCCAGGCCAACGATCATCAGCAGCCCGGCGCTCAGCAGGAGCCCCATTGGCTTCAGGCGCTGTGGCCGGAGAATGCCAAACTGTGCGGAGAGCGAAGCCACCGCGGCCAGGCTCAGCAGCCAGGCAACCTGATGGCTAATTGCGGCGGTATCCGTGGCAAACTGGCGGCCAAGCGCCGGAGAGAGCCCCAGCTGCATCAGGCTGACCGAGGCCGAAAGCAGCAAGGCACAAAGCAGATAAGGCAGGCAATCGGGCCGAAGACGAGCGCTTTTACGTTCGGCTGCTGGCTGCGGCGGCGTGCCCGGCAAACGTAACAGCATCACCAGCGCCAGCAGCGGAGCCACCATCAGAAGTCCCAACGGGGCGAGCGGATGAATCGCCAGCATGCCAGCGGCGCAAAGCGGGCCAAACAAGCGCCCGCTGCTCAGCCCGGAGCTGATCGTGGCCAGCGCCGCCATGCGCTTTCCTTCCCCGGCACGCTGCAGCGCCCAGACCTGGCAGGCCGGAACCATCGCCGACACGGTCAAGCCGTAGATAATCCTCGCCACAATCAATATGCCCAGCCCGAGATAACCCGCGACCGCATCCGTGGCCAGCAGCAGGCAACCAAGTCCGAGCAGCATAAAGCTTGCACCATATCCTCCCAGCGCCCAAAGCACGACGGGCTTACTGCCGAGGCGCGCGATCTGTTTCCCCCACCACGGCGAGGACGGTAAAAACAGCATCGACCCAAGCGTTAGCAATGCCGCCCAGACGGACAGGCTCAGATGTGTCTGCATCACCAGCACCGGGATCGCGACCAGCAGGCCATTTTGCCCGACGCCAAGCAGCCCGGCGCTCAGCGCAAGTGGCCAACAGGAAAGGGATTTTTGCGGCGAATCCGCCAGTTCAAGCGATGTCAAAATGTTACTAACCCGTGTGGTTATTGTGCGTATTTGTAAAATTAATTTTATCTATTCTAACAATTGTTATTGATAATGAGAAACGTTATCGGCAGAATTCGCATTATCATAACGCGTGGAAACTGTTTGATGATGACTTTGCCAAATAAAACTCTGGCCTGGGATGTGGCCGCACAGTGCTTTCTTAATTCCCTTGTCCGTGAAACCAGCGACTGGCGACTGACCGACAGCCACCCAGCCGAACTCATTATCCCCCTGGGGGAACGGCAGGCGCTCTACTTCAAAGTGGCCTATTTCTCTCCCACCCAGCATCACCGCTTCGAATTCCCGGCTCGTCTGGTCACTGCCACCGGCAGTCAGCCGATAGACTTCGCCACCCTTTCCCAGATGATTGTCGATAAACTCCAGCACCAGCAGATGCTGCCAGCCACCGGTTGCGAAGCGTTTTATCAGCGCGTAATGGAAAGCCATGCCCACACGCAGCAGGCGATTGAAGCCCGTCATGACTGGAATGGGCTGCGCGAAAAAACGCTGAATTTTGGCGAAGCCGAGCAGGCATTGCTGGTGGGACACGCCTTCCACCCGGCGCCAAAATCCCACGAACCGTTTAACCAGCAGGAAGCCGAGCGCTATCTGCCTGACTTCGCCCCGCATTTCCCGCTGCGCTGGTTCGCCGTAGATAAAAGCTACCTGGCGGGCGAAAGTCTGCACCTCAATCTGCAGCAGCGCCTGACGCGCTTTGCGGCTGAAAATGCGCCGCAGCTGCTGAGCGAACTCAGCGACAATCAATGGCTGTTCCCGCTGCATCCGTGGCAGGCCGGCTATCTGCTGGAGCAGGACTGGTGCCAGCAGCTGGTCGCCAAAGGTTTGGTGAAAGATTTAGGCGAAGCCGGTGCACCATGGCTGCCGACCACGTCATCACGCTCGCTTTACTGCCCCACCAGCCGCGACATGATCAAGTTTTCTCTGAGCGTGCGCCTGACCAACTCCGTGCGTACGCTGTCGGTAAAAGAAGTCAAACGCGGCATGCGCCTGGCGCGCCTGGCGCAAACTGACCGCTGGCAAACGCTGCAGGCCCGCTTCCCGACCTTCCGCGTGATGCAGGAGGACGGCTGGGCCGGACTGCGCGATCTCCACGGCAACATCATGGAAGAAAGCCTGTTTGCCCTGCGCGAAAACCTGCTGGTTGAGCAGCCGCAGAGCCAGACTAACGTCCTGGTTTCCCTGACCCAGTCAGCCCCGGACGGCGGAGACTCCCTGCTGGTTGCCGCCGTGAACCGCCTGAGCACTCGCCTTAGGATCACGCCGAAACAGGCTGCACACGCCTGGGTCGACGCCTATTGCCAGCAGGTGCTGAAGCCGCTGTTTACCGCCGAAGCGGATTACGGCCTGGTTCTCCTCGCTCACCAGCAAAATATTCTGGTGGAAATGCAGCAGGATCTGCCGGTCGGGCTTATCTACCGCGACTGCCAGGGCAGCGCTTTTATGCCGCATGCCGCAGGCTGGCTCGACATGATTGGCGAAGCACAGGCGGAAAACGTCTTCACCCGCGAACAGCTGCTGCGCTACTTCCCTTATTACCTGCTGGTCAATTCGACCTTCGCCGTCACCGCCGCGCTGGGTGCTGCGGGGCTGGATAGCGAAGTGAACCTGATGAGCCGTGTACGCAGCGCGCTTAGCGCCGTGCGTGACGAGGTGACGCATAAAACCTGCCTCGACTACGTGCTGGAAAGCCCGCACTGGAACGTGAAGGGGAACTTCTTCTGCTACCTGCACGACCATAACGAAAACACCATCGTCGATCCTTCGGTGATTTATTTCGACTTTGTAAACCCGCTGCTGGCTCAGGAGGGCTGAATGTTTCAGGCATCTATTGTTCACGGCGGCCACGGGCTGCGCTGTGAAAAGCTCAATAAGCCTCTGAATCTGAGCTGGGGCCAGGACGGCGGCGCGGTCCTGCACTGGCCGGGCGAACTGCCTGCAGGCTGGCTGCGCGATGCGCTGGATCAGATGTTTGTCGCGGCGCCGCAGCTTACTTCTATCGTGCTGCCTTACGCCGAATGGCGGGAAGAGCCGCAGGCGCTGGTGCTGTTCGATTTGCTGAAAAGCGACATAGTTCACCGCGCAACCTTCTGGCAGCAACCGCTGTGGCTCAGCGCTCCGGCAAATCACGCTTCCGGCGAAATGGTGTTTGACGCTGAGCGCGAGATCTATTTCCCGCTGCGCCCTGCCCGCCCGTCCGGGGAAGTTTACCGCCGTTACGATCCACGCGTTCGCAAAACGCTGAGTTTCCGCGTGGCCGATCCGGCGTTGGACGCAGAACGTTTTACCCGCTGGATGAACGATCCGCGCGTGGACTATTTCTGGGAGCAAAGCGGATCGCTGGAGGTACAAACCGCGTATCTGGAGCGCCAGCTCACCGGCAAACATGCGTTTCCGCTGATCGGCTGCTTTGACGACCAGCCGTTCAGCTACTTCGAAATTTACTGGGCAGCGGAAGATCGCATCGGCCGCCATTACCCGTGGCAGCCGTTTGATCGCGGCCTGCATCTGCTGGTGGGCGAGCAACAGTGGCGCGGCGCGCACTATGTACAAAGCTGGCTGCGTGGCTTAACCCACTATTTGCTGCTGGACGAACCTCGCACCCAGCGCACCGTGCTGGAGCCGCGCGCCGACAACCAGCGCCTGTTCAAGCATCTGGAGCCTGCGGGCTATGTGACGCGCAAGGAATTTGACTTCCCGCACAAGCGTTCACGCCTGGTCATGGCAGACCGCCACAACTTCTTTAGCGAGGTAGGCCTGTAATGAATCGCAAGGATTGGGATTTCGTTAACCGCCAGCTGGTAGCCAAAATGCTGGCTGAGCTGGAGTACGAGCAGGTTTTTCAGGCCGAATCGCTGGGCGAAAATCGCTACTGCATCAGCTTAGCCGGGGCCGAGTGGCATTTTAACGCCGAGCGCGGCATCTGGGGCTGGCTGTGGGTAGACGCGCAAACGCTGCGCTGTGCGGACGAGCCTGTGCTAGCGCAGACGCTGCTCATGCAGCTCAAGCCTGTGTTGTCGATGAGCGACGCCACCGTGGCCGAGCATATGCAGGATCTGTACGCCACGCTGCTGGGCGACCTGCAGCTGCTGAAAGCGCGCCGCGGCATGAGCGCTGATAACCTGATCGATCTCGACGCTGACCGCCTGCAGTGCCTGCTGAGCGGCCACCCGAAATTTGCCTTTAACAAAGGGCGTCGCGGCTGGGGCAAAGAGGCGCTGGAGCGCTATGCGCCGGAGTATGCCAATACCTTCCAGCTGCACTGGCTGGCGGTTAAACGCGAACATATGGTCTGGCGCTGCGATAGCGAGCTGGATATTCAGCAGCTTATCGCCGCCGCGATGGACGAGCAGGAGCTGGCCCGCTTTGCTCAGGCGTGGCAGAACAATGGCCTGGATGATAACTGGCTGCCGCTGCCGGTGCATCCGTGGCAGTGGCAGCAGAAAATTGCGCTGGATTTCGTGGCCGATCTCGCCGAAGGCAAGATGGTGTCTCTGGGCGAATTTGGCGATCGGTGGCTGGCCCAGCAGTCTCTGCGCACCCTGACCAACGCCAGCCGCCAGGGCGGGTTAGACATCAAGCTGCCGCTGACAATTTACAACACCTCCTGCTACCGCGGTATTCCGGGCAAGTACATTGCCGCCGGGCCGCTGGCTTCCCGCTGGCTGCAGAACGTCTTTGCTACCGACAGCACACTGGTGAAAACCGGGGCGGTTATCCTCGGCGAACCGGCTGCCGGCTATGTTTCTCATGCAGGTTATGCCGCGCTGGCTCAGGCGCCCTATCGCTACCAGGAGATGCTGGGCGTTATCTGGCGCGAGAACCCGACCCGCTGGCTGAAGCCTGACGAGACGCCAATTCTGATGGCGACCCTGATGGAGTGCGACGAGAACAATCAGCCGCTGATTGGGGCCTATATTGCCCGCTCAGGCCTGGATGCAGAAGCCTGGCTGACGCAGATGTTCCGCGTAGTGGTGGTGCCGCTGTATCACCTGCTCTGCCGCTACGGCGTGGCGCTGATCGCCCATGGACAAAATATTACGCTCGCCATGAAAGACGGCGTGCCGCAGCGCGTGCTGCTGAAAGATTTTCAGGGCGATATGCGTCTGGTGAAGGATGAGTTCCCGGAGATGGACTCCCTGCCTCAGGAAGTGCGGGATGTGACCGCCCGCCTGAGCGCCGACTATTTAATTCATGATTTGCAGACCGGCCATTTTGTGACGGTGCTGCGTTTTGTTTCGCCGCTCATGGCCCGCCTTGGCGTGCCGGAGAGACGCTTTTATCAGCTGCTGGCCGCAGTGTTGAGTGATTACATGCAGGAACACCCGCAAATGTCGGCGCGTTTTGCGCTTTTCTCACTCTTTAAGCCACAAATCATCCGCGTTGTGCTGAACCCGGTAAAACTGACCTGGCCTGACCAGGACGGCGGCAGCCGCATGCTGCCGAATTACCTCGAGGATCTGCAAAACCCGCTGTGGCTGGTAACCAGGGATTGAATTATGACAAACACTGTTGATTTTATTGGCGTAGGTATCGGCCCGTTTAACCTGAGCATTGCGGCGCTGTCTCACGAAGCAGAGGGATTTAGCAGCCAGTTCTTTGACAGCCGCCCTGACTTTGCGTGGCACCCGGGCATGTTAGTGCCGGACTGCCATATGCAGACCATGTTCCTGAAAGACCTGGTCAGCGCCGTGGCGCCCACCAGCCCGTTCAGCTTTGTGAACTACCTGGTGAAACGTAAAAAATTCTACCGCTTTCTGACTACCGAACTGCGCACCGTCTCGCGCGATGAGTTTTCGGACTACCTGCGCTGGGCCGCAGAGGGCATGAACAACCTGCAGTTTAACCAGACGGTTGAGCGCGTTGATTTCGACGAGCAGCGCAAACTGTTTGTGGTGCAAACCGGCCAGGGGGAAACGCTGGCGCGCAACATTTGCCTCGGCATTGGCAAGCAGCCTCACCTGCCGCCGTGCGTAAAAACCGCCACGCCAACCTGCTTCCACGCCAGCGAAATGAGCCTGCGCCTGCCGAATCTGGCCGGGAAACGCGTCACGGTTGTTGGCGGCGGGCAAAGCGGCGCCGACCTGTTCCTGAATGCGTTCCGTGGCGCCTGGGGCGAAGTTGCCGAAGTGAACTGGGTTTCACGCCGCAATAACTTTAACGCGCTGGATGAAGCCGCGTTTGCCAACGAATACTTCACGCCAGAATACGTCACCGGCTTTGTGGGCCTGAATGAAGACGCCCGGCAGAAAATGCTCGATGAGCAGAAGATGACCTCCGACGGCATTACCGCCGATTCGCTGCTGACCATCTACCGCGAGCTGTATCACCGCTTTGAAGTGCTCGGGCTGCCGCGCAATGCTCGCCTGCTGCCAAGCCGCTCTGTAACAGGCCTTGAAAGCCGTGGTCAGGGCTGGCAGCTGCTGCTGGAACACCATCTGGACAAGGGCTATGACACGCTGGACAGCGACGTGGTGATTTTCGCCACCGGCTACCGCCCTACGCTGCCGCAAATGCTTTCGCCGTTAATGTCACGCATGGCGATGCTGGATGAGTGCAACTTCAAAGTGCGCGACGACTTTACGCTGGAGTGGAATGGCCCGGCCGGAAATAACATCTTCGCGGTCAATGCCAGCATGCAAACCCACGGCATTGCCGAGCCGCAGCTGAGCCTGATGGCATGGCGCTCTGCCAGAATTCTGAATCGCGCGCTGGGGCGTGATTTGTTCGATCTCAGTACGCCGCCCGCGCTGATCCAATGGCGCAGCGGCAGCCGGGAAAAACCGCAGCACAGCGCTGCGTCCTTAACTCACTACTCCTCAAAATCATTCGAAATGCAGCCCGGCGCTAACTGAGTTTATCCCCCGGCACGCAGGCCGCTGCGGGACGGGGGTAACCGTTAACCCCGCGTCAAATTGAAGAATGACGAGGACACAGCATATTTGGGCCGATGTTTGTCAGCCCGTATGAAGGAACAATGATGATAACCAAAAAGCAAACGCTTTGGGCGCTCAATCCGTTACTGCTCGCCATGATGGCGCCGGCAGTGGCACAGCAAACCAGTGACGAGACAATGGTGGTTTCTGCCAACCGCAGCAACCGCACCGTCGCCGAGATGGCTCAAACCACCTGGGTGATCGAGAAAGCCGAACTGGAGCAGCAGATCCAGGGCGGCAAAGAGTTTAAAGACGCTCTCGCCCAGCTGATCCCCGGCCTCGACGTCAGCAGCCAGAGCCGCACCAACTACGGCATGAACGTCCGTGGTCGCCCGCTGGTCGTGCTGGTTGACGGCGTGCGTCTCAACTCTTCCCGTACCGACAGCCGCCAGCTGGACTCTATCGATCCGTTCAACATCGATCATATTGAGGTCATTTCCGGCGCGACCGCCCTGTACGGCGGCGGCAGTACCGGCGGGCTTATCAATATCGTGACCAAAAAAGGCCAGAAGGATACACAGGTAGAGTTTGAGACCGGGATCAAGAGCGGCTTTAACAGCAGCAAAGATCACGATGAGCGCGTCGCCAGCGCCATCTCCGGCGGGAACGACCATATTTCTGGCCGTGCGTCAGTGGCCTATCAGAAATTCGGCGGCTGGTTTGACGGCAACGGTGATGCCACCCTGCTCGACAACACCCAGACCGGGTTACAGTATTCCGACCGCCTGGACGTGATGGGTACCGGCACGCTGAATATCGATGAAAACCAGCAGCTGCAGCTCGTTACCCAGTATTACAAAAGTAAGGGCGACGACGACTACGGTCTGAACCTCGGGAAAAACTTCTCTGCCATCAGCGGGACAAGCAGCCCGTACGTGAGCAAAGGGCTGAACTCTGACCGTGTTCCGGGCACAGAGCGCCACCTGATCAGCATGCAGTATTCCAACAGCGACTTCCTCGGTCAGGAGCTGGTGGGCCAGGTTTACTACCGCGATGAGTCGCTGCTGTTCTATCCGTTCCCGACGGTAAACGCGAGCAAAAAAGCGACCGCGTTCTCCTCTTCCCAGCAGGATACTAATCAGTACGGCGCGAAGCTGACGCTGAACAGCAAGCCGCTCGACGGCTGGCAGCTGACCTACGGCCTGGACGCGGACCACGAACGCTTCACCTCCAACCAGATGTTCTTCGATCTGGCACAGGCCAGTGCCTCTGGTGGCCTGAACAACCAGAAAATCTATACCACCGGACGTTACCCGGCGTATGACATCAGCAACATGGCGGCGTTCCTGCAGTCCAGCTATGACATCAACGAGATCTTTACCCTGAGCGGCGGCGTGCGTTACCAGTACACCGAGAACAAGATTGATGATTTCATCGGCTACGCGCAGCAGCAGCAAATTGCGGCCGGCACGGCAAAATCTGCTGACGCCATTCCTGGCGGCTCCACGGACTACGACAACTTCCTGTTCAACGCCGGCCTGCTGATGCACATCACCGAGCGCCAGCAGGCCTGGCTGAACTTCTCCCAGGGCGTAGAGTTGCCGGATCCGGGTAAATACTACGGCCGTGGCACCTACGGCGCGGCGGTGAACGGCCACCTGCCGCTGACCAACAGCGTTAACGTGGGCGCCAGCAAACTGCAGGGCGTGAAGGTTGATTCCTACGAACTGGGCTGGCGCTACACCGGCGACAGCCTGCGCACGCAGATTGCCGCCTACTACTCGCTGTCCGATAAGAGCGTGCTGGCGAATAAAGACCTGACCATCAGCGTCGTTGATGACAAGCGCCGCATTTACGGCGTGGAAGGTGCGGTGGACTACTTTATTCCGGACACCAACTGGAGCACCGGCGCTAACTTCAACGTTCTGAAAACGGAATCCAAAGTTAACGGCAGCTGGCAGAAATATGATGTGAAGGTCGCCAGCCCGTCGAAAGCAACCGCCTATATTGGCTGGGCGCCGGATCCGTGGAGCCTTCGCGTGCAGAGCACAACGTCGTTTAACGTGAGCGACGCGGCAGGCTACAGCATCGACGGTTACACCACTGTTGATTTACTGGGCAGCTACGAGCTTCCGGTGGGTAAACTCAGCTTTAGCGTCGAAAACGTCTTTGACCGTGATTACACCACCGTTTGGGGCCAGCGTGCGCCACTGTACTACAGCCCGGGCTACGGTCCTGCTTCGCTGTATGACTACAAAGGCCGCGGCCGCACCTTCGGCATGAACTACTCCGTGCTGTTCTAAGCCTCTTCCCTGCCCGGCAGCTGCCGGGCAAGTTCACACGCTTACCCTTCCTAACAGTTTATCCCTCGACCCGCGCAAAATAGTCTTTTAAAAATAAGGGATATTTTCCTCTCTTATGACCGGAGACGATATGCAAATTGGCTTTATTGGCGTGGGCAGCGTAATAGAAACGGCTTACCTGCCAGCTATTCAGCGACTCGCCCGGCGCGATGTGGTTTGCTATGGGTTTGATCCCGCCCCGCGCTACCGCTCTGATGCCATCACGCTTCTCCCCTCCCTAACCCAGCTTCTGGCGCTGCCGCTTGACCTGGTGTTTATCACCACGTCATCGCTCCGGCATTGGCCGATCCTGAAGCAGGTGCTACAGCAAAGTTCGCTGCCCGTCGTGGTGGAAAAACCCGTCGCGGCAACGCTACAGCAGTTGGACGAACTCACATCATTCCTGAGCGATCCGGCCATTGCCGCGCGGGTGCTGGCCCTGGATCACTGGATGGTGAGAACCGATGCGGCACGTTTTATCGACCGCCTCGAAGATATCGACCGTATCGAAGGATTCCTGCTGGAACCCAGCGGGTTTAATGCCGCCGGAGAGCCCATTGCGCTGAATTTTGCCACCGGCGAGCCCGATACTCGTGAGCTGCGACACCCGGACGGCGTTATCGTGGACATCGGCACGCATGTGCTGGCGATGATGCGCGAAACGCTTATGCAAGCGGGCGCTGACGAAGCGCTGGAGCTGGAGTTGTTGCTTGCCAAAGACCGGCTCGGCAACGGTATTGTGCCCGGCGATGTCACCACGGCAGAAGGCCAGGCGTTGCTGCGCGGGGAAATGGGCGGCATCCCCTGCGTGCTGCAGCTGAACAAATATGCCGGGCCCGCCGGGGGGCAAAAAGGTATTAATATCGTGCTGAAAGACGGCAGAGTGATTGCCGTCGACAGACGCGGGGTGAATGAAACCCTGAGCGTTGACGACGAGGTAAAACGGGATATCAGCGGGCCGCTGTACGACCGCTGCCTCGGAGAGGTCATTTTTGCCGGTAAAACACTGTTTGAGCAGGCTCCTGAGACCATTCCCGCCTTAACCCGCCGCAGAATTCAGGAAGTCAGGGTCTTATTGACGCTGCAGCAAACGCTGCGCGGCGAGCACTAGAAACACAAAACCCGCCAGAGGGCGGGTTTGTATCTTAAGTCTCGACATCAGGCCTTGTTTAGCACCAGCTGGCCTTTGCTGTCCAGCGGGATCTGAGTGCCAGGGTCTTTATCCATGCGGATTTTGCCCTGCTGATCGCCGATTTTGTAGGTCACATCATAGCCGAGCATTTTTTCTGATTTGTCATACACAGTCTTGCAGCGCTGCTGGGTGGTGGTGTAGGTATCCCCCTCCTGCATCGCGCCCTGCACCTGGTTCCCGGCGTAGCCGCCGCCCAGCGCACCCACGACCGTGGCAACATCCTTCCCGCGCCCACCGCCAAACTGATGACCAAGCACGCCCCCGGCCACCGCGCCCAGAGCAGAACCTAAAATACGGTTCTCATCCTGAACAGGTTTGCGGTGCGTCACGGCCACATTGCGGCACTCCTGACGCGGTGTTTTAACCGTTTCCTTGATTGGCGTCGCTGACACCACCTGTGCATACTGGGGACCACGGTCAAACACGTTCAAACTGGCTACCGCAGCCACGCCCAGCGCAGCGGCCACGCCAATACCTATACCCGCTAACATTGATTTATTCACAGGACATCCTCCTGACCTTGTTGTTAACCTAATTTTGCACCTCAGTGACAACATTGAGAAATCAGACAACGGATCAAAAGTGCGGGATCGTGCGGTGAAAACGTGTGTTTAAGACAACTCCGAGCAATCTGCCAGGAATATGCCGAATGTTATGCTGCTTCCCGGCAATAAAAAACCCGGCACGGGGGCCGGGTTTCGGAAGGAAATAAAACTTAGTGCAGCTTCAGGCGTGGACGAATCACGCGGTTGATGCTGCCCACCAGCATCATCAGGCCAGTTTTGAAATAACCGTGCAGCGCAATCTGGTGCATACGGTACAGAGAGATGTACACGAAGCGGGCGATGCGGCCTTCCACCATCATCGAGCCGCGCATCAGGTTACCCATCAGGCTGCCCACGGTGGAGAATTTGGACAATGAAACCAGCGAGCCGTGATCTTTATAGCTGTAAGCTTTGAGCGGCTGGCCTTTCATCTGCGCAAGGATGTTAGTCAGTGCGCGGGAAGCCATCTGGTGCGCGGCCTGAGCGCGAGGAGGCACGAAACCGCCCTCCGGGCGAGCACAGGATGCACAGTCGCCGATAGCATAGATATCCGGGTCGCGCGTGGTCTGCAGCGTTGGCTCAACCACCAGCTGGTTAATGCGGTTAGTTTCAAGGCCGCCGATATCTTTCATGAAGTCTGGCGCTTTGATGCCCGCCGCCCAGACCATCAGATCCGCTTCGATGAACTCGCCGTCTTTGGTGTTCAGGCCATGCGCTTCGGCACTGGTCACCATGGTTTGCGTCAGCACGCGAACGCCAAGCTTGGTCAATTCGCTGTGCGCGGCGGCAGAAATGCGCGGCGGCAGCGCAGGCAGAATGCGCTCCCCGGCTTCCACCAGCGTGACGTTCAGCGCTTCATTGGTCAGCCCTTTGTAGCCGTAGCTGTGCAGCTGCTTAACGGCGTTATGCAGCTCAGCAGACAGCTCAACGCCCGTCGCGCCACCACCAACGATAGCGATGTTAACCTTGCCGCTTGCGCCGAGGTTGGCGGAGTATTTCAGGAACAGGTTTAGCATCTCGGAATGGAAACGACGCGCCTGATGCGGGTTGTCGAGGAAGATGCAGTTCTCTTTCACGCCAGGGGTGTTGAAGTCGTTGGAGGTGCTCCCCAGCGCCATCACCAGCGTGTCGTATGGCAGCTTACGCTCAGGCACCAGCAGCTCGCCCTTTTCATCGCGCAGTTCGGCGATGGTCAGCGTTTTGCTTTCGCGGTTGATATCCACCACGGAACCCAGCTGGAACTGGAAATGATGATTGCGCGCGTGGGCCAGGTAGCTCAGCGCATCCACGCCTTCATCCAGCGAACCGGTAGCCACTTCATGCAGCAGCGGTTTCCACAGGTGGCTGTGGTTACGGTCGACGAGCGTAATTTTGGCTTTTTTGCCACGCCCCAGTTTTTTACCCAACTGAGTCGCCAGCTCCAGACCACCAGCGCCGCCGCCAACAATCACTATTTTTTTCAATGGTGTAGTCAACTTGACCCCCTAAAATATTAACCAATTGTTAATTAAAAGTTATCTAAATAACCTTTAATTAACAAAGGGTTACTGCACGTTTAACGCTAAACTTTATCGAGAATAACATGAAGGGTGCATTGGTCATACCAAAATTGATGTACATCAATTTTTATGCCGAAAAGATAAACAAAAAGGCCAGCGCGAGGCTGACCATGACATTTTCCCTAAATAATTCGAGTTGCAGGACGGCGGCAAAGCTGAGAAACCCCAGGAGCATAGCTAACTATGTGACTGGGGTGACAAATCTGTCGGGAATAGATTTGAACGCTGCTCGCAGCGGCCCTTTAGGGTGAGGCTCATGGATGAGCCGAATAGCAGGTGCAGCCAACACACCTGCGGCTTGAAGTATGACGGGAAAATTTAGCCCAGGGTTTTAAAGGCTTTAATGCGTTGCAAATGCCGGGAGATATTTTTGAATTTGTGGGTTTGCTGCTCGTCCCAGACGATTTCATAGTAGTGATGCAGCGCTTCAGCCGTGCGCCGGTTGTCCAGCGCTTCGTCGTTGCGCGAGAGAATAGCCAGGCAGCGATCGCGGTTCTTCTCACGGAAGTTTGGCACGCACTTGGTGGTGATATCCGAGTACTCTTCCGGCCTGTCGATCTTCCCTTCCATGTTTTCATGAGGGTAAAGGTTCGGGTTAAAAATAACCTGCCGCATATCGCAGAGAAAACCAATGCGCTCCGCCCAGAACCCGCCGAGACCCACGCCGCAAATTAAGGGGCGTTCGTCGTCGGTAAGCTGCTGCATCTTGTCGACTTCCTTCAGCAGATGCTGCATGTCGTGCTTCGGATGCAGCGTGCTGTAGCTGATCAGCCGCACGTCGGGATCGATAAACTGAAGCTGCAGCACTTTTTCATGGTTTCCGGGACTGTTTGAGTCAAAACCGTGCAAATAGATAATCATCGCATCCTCATTACCTGAATATTAGCCCGCCTTATGCGCCTGCCACTGCTCGTGCAGCGCTTCCAGCTGCTGGTTCACCTGTTTCCAGCGGTCGGATGAACGCAGCTCATCGCGGGTAAATGACCCTTTATGATACAAACCTGTAACACGTTCTGCTTTGACCGGCGACAGGTTATCAAGCACGCTCACCGCCCCTTTACGATTATTGCAGACGAGGATCATATCGCAACCAGCGTCCAGCGATGCCTGACCGCGTTCGGCATAGCTGCCCATGATAGCCGCGCCTTCCATCGACAAATCATCGGAGAAAATCACACCATTAAAGCCCAGTTCGCCGCGCAGGACCGTTTTTAGCCAATACTCAGAGCCGCTAGCCGGACGCGGATCTACTTCATCATAGATAACGTGGGCAGGCATGATGGCATCCAGCTTATTCTCGCGAATCAGTGAGGCAAAAATGCGCATGTCGTGCTCGCGAATTTCCGCCTTCGGGCGCGGGTCGTGCGGAGTTTCTTTGTGCGAATCGGCGGTGACCGCCCCGTGGCCAGGGAAGTGTTTACCGGTGGTTTTCATGCCCGCGGCATGCATCCCGTCGATAAAACGCGTGGCCATTGCCAGCGCTTTGGCCGGGTCTTCATGGTAAGAACGTTCCCCAATGGCCGCACTGATGTGCCCGATATCCAGCACAGGCGCAAAGCTGATGTCGATATCCATGGCGATCATTTCGCTCGCCATCAGCCAGCCTGCCTCAGCCGCCAGCTTGCCGCCCTCTTCCAGGCCGCGGAGTGCCGCAAAAGATTGTGCCGCAGGCAGACGGGTAAACCCTTCGCGGAAGCGCTGCACGCGACCGCCTTCCTGATCGACGGCAACAACCAGACGATGGTGCGAAGCTTCACGGATCTGGCGCACCAGTTCACGAAGCTGCTCCGGGTCGTGGTAGTTGCGGGTAAAAAGAATCAAACCGCCCACCAGCGGGTGCTGCAAAATTTCACGCTCTTCCGCATCCAGCTCGAAGCCGGCCACATCCAACATTACTGGGCCCACAATACTCTCTCCTGATGTTTGCTCGCCCGCAGCGCGCGCCACGCGTCGTCTGCCAGCGTAATAAAATGTTGCTCCCCGGTTTGCCGCCAGCGGCATTCATACCAGGATGCCATAAGTAATGCTATCCACGGCCGCCAGCGCGCAACCTGGCGATTGAGGACGTCGAGGCTGAGTGAAGCCTGGGCTGCATACAACTCCAGCAGCGCTTTACTGTCGACGGTGTTTGCCGCCAGCACGGCGGCCAGCTCTAGCGCAATATCACCATCTCCGGCGTATTCCCAGTCAATAAGCCCCAGGCGATTGCCCGGTTGCCGCACCAGATTTCCCGCGTGAACATCCATATGCAGAGGGGCCAGCCGCAGAGGCCTGGGCTCCTGACGCCGCTTCAGGCGCTTTAATTCACGCAGCCAGGTCAGGGTTCGCCTGTTTGGGTCGCTTTCCTGCCAGTAAAACTCAAGCAGCGGAACCAGGCTTATACGCCAGCCGAACGGTTTCTGCCGGTGAAGATAATACAATAAGCCCGTTAATTCAGTGAGCGGGGCCAGGTTCGGCAAAACCTCGCCGTCAAGCCAGCGGGTGAACAGCCAGCTTTCCGCCAGACACCAGGGCTCGGGCGCGATGCCGACGGGCAACTGTCTGAGCGCGCGATGATGACGCCGAAGGGAAATCCCCGGCAAACGCTGTTCGGGCAGCTTTCTTGCCGTAAAGCTGCCGGCTTCTGTCTCTACGCGGTAGCTTGTGCCGCTCAGTCCCTCGAGCGCAGAAACACAACCGGCGGCCTGAGCCGCCGGAAGGTATCGAGTCACTGCCGCATCGAGCGATGCTTTAGTTGGTTTGCTGAACAGCACCGCTACCCGACCAGATGATTTCGCCGGTTTGCACCAACATCAGCTGCATTTTCAGCGTGGGCGTGTTCACGTTGCCGCTGGCGTTGGTGTAAAGCACGTACTGGGCGCCGGTGTTGCGCGCAATGCCAATCGCTTTGCTTCGCGTACCTAAGCTGTCCTGCGGGGAAAGCCCAAGCTGCTGCTTAGCCATCGAGAGCTGCTGCGCAGAAACCAGCGTGAACTTGTTGTTGTTGGCCAGCGCGCCGCGCAAGGCTTCAGTCGCGCTGCTGGTTTGCAGGCTGCCATTGGTGCGGTTGTTGACGCTGTCCACCAGCAACACGCTACCCGGCGTCACGCCATCCGCCTGCAGCATTTTGCTGACCATCGGCTGCATGGCACTGTTCCAGTCATAGGTGCGAACCTTAGGCTGAGGCGGAATAGTAGGCTCTGGTTGTTCCACAGGGCCAGGCTGCGTCGGCACGGTCGGTACCGTTGGCACGGTAGGCTCCGGCTGAGCAGGCTGCTCTACGCCAGGTTTAACTTCTTCTACCGGGGCAGGCTGTTCACCGCGATTAATACACCCGGTCAGGATCAGCGCCACCGCAGTGACGGCCAGATAACGATGAAGTCCCCTAATCAAAATTCGCTCCTTACAGAGAGAGAAAGACGTACTTTTTTGGCTCCCGGCCAGGCTGCGGTTGATTCAATACGCTGCGAAGACTGCCCCGGGAGGGTAACGGTACGCACTTGTTCAAGCGGATGGATTTCCAGCCCTTTTTTGTCGTACCAGTAGAAACGGTAATACAGCGTGACCGGCTTATGCTGCTCATTATACAGCGATGATTCGGCCACTGTGGCACCGTTCTGCTGAGAGATATCCGGTTTTTCCGCGCTAATCCCGGCCGCCAGCACCGCAGATTCCATGACCAGGGTTTGGTCGTTGTTCACCGGAATGGCGGGGCTAGAGCTACAGCCCGCCACCAGCAGCAGCGCTAACAGACTCAGGGAAAAGCGCGACATAGGATCAGTCCTTATGCGCCAGCATTGGGCCAAGCGGACGGCCACCCAGCAGGTGCATGTGAATATGGTACACCTCTTGCCCACCGTGTCGGTTGCAGTTCATGATCAGGCGGTAGCCGTCAGCGGCAATCCCTTCCTGTTCTGCAATTTTAGCTGCAACGGTCATCATCCGCCCCAGCGCAAGCTCGTGTTCAGCTTTAACGTCATTGGCCGTTGGGATAAGCACGTTTGGAATGATGAGGATGTGGGTGGGTGCCTGAGGGGAAATATCACGAAACGCGGTGACCAGTTCGTCCTGGTAAACCACATCCGCCGGAATTTCACGACGAATAATTTTACTGAAAATAGTTTCTTCGGCCATGAGCTGTTCCTTGAATGAGAAAACGGTGTTGGGAGTATGAGCGAGGCGCTCACTTGACTCAACCTTCTGCGCGCTTTTCTTTCGTTAAGTGCTGGCCTTTAAAACAAATTCGTCTTTTTTCAGTAACAAAAAAGGAGGCTTTCGCCTCCCTTTAGACTTCTGATAAACCGCCGTCGAGAGAAGAAATACCAGACGACGCGTCGAAAAACCGGAAAATCAATGCGTTGATTTTCGGCTGATAACCACAAAGAGGGAAAAACCACGCTTTTTCCCCTCTTTGTCTGCAACAAAAAAGGGAGGCTTTCGCCTCCCTTATCGCTCCCCGAACAAACTTAGTTGTTACGGATCCACTCATCCATTTCGGTTTTCAGGTTATCGGACTTGGTGCCGAAAATAGCCTGAACGCCGGAACCTGCGACAACCACACCTGCTGCACCCAGTTTTTTCAGGCCAGCCTGGTCAACTTTAGCCACGTCGGCCACGCTAACGCGCAGACGGGTGATACAAGCGTCGAGGTTAGTGATGTTTTCTTTCCCGCCGAAAGCGCTAACCAGAGCAGGTGCCATTTCGCTGGTTACGCCAGCGGTGGTTTCTGCGGTGGCGTCTTCACGACCCGGGGTTTTCAGATCCAGTGCCTTAATCAGTACGCGGAAGATGGTGTAGTACACGATCGCGTAGCAGATACCGACAATTGGGAACAGCCACAGTTTGCTGCTGTTACCGCTCAGCACGATGAAGTCAATCAGACCGTGAGAGAAGGACGTCCCGTCACGCATACCCAGCAGGATACAGATAGGGAATGCCAGACCCGCCAGAATCGCGTGAATCACGTACAGAATCGGGGCCACGAACATGAAGGAGAATTCGATTGGCTCGGTGATCCCGGTCAGGAACGAAGTCAGCGCTGCGGAGATCATGATCCCGCCCACTTTTGCACGGTTCTCTGGTTTAGCAGAGTGCCAGATAGCAATGGCCGCAGCCGGCAGGCCGTACATTTTGAACAGGAAGCCACCGGACAGTTTGCCCGCAGTTGGGTCACCTGCCATGTAGCGAGGGATGTCGCCGTGGAACACCTGGCCCGCAGCGTTGGTGTATTCACCGATTTGCATCTGGAATGGAACGTTCCAGATATGGTGCAGACCAAACGGTACCAGGCAGCGCTCGATGAAGCCATAGATACCGAAGGCAACAACCGGGTTCTGGTATGCTGCCCACTGAGAGAAGGTCTGGATAGCCGTACCGATTGGTGGCCAGATGAAGGACAGCACTACGCCGGTGAAGATAGCCGCCAGACCGGAGATAATCGGTACAAAGCGTTTACCGGCGAAGAAGCCCAGATACTCAGGCAGCTTGATGCGGTAGAAACGGTTGAACATGTATGCCGCAATTGCACCGGAGATAATACCGCCAAGCACGCCGGTATCCGCCAGGTGTTTAGCTGCAATTTCTTCCGCAGGCAGGTGCAGGACCAGAGGCGCGACCACGGCCATGGTTTTCACCATGATGCCATAGGCAACAACCGACGCCAGGGCAGATACGCCATCGTTGTTAGTGAAGCCCAGTGCCACACCGATAGCGAAGATAAGCGGCATGTTGGCGAAGACTGAACCGCCCGCTTCCGCCATAACGTGAGAGACAACGACCGGCAGCCAGCTGAAGTTTGCAGACCCGACGCCCAGCAGGATACCTGCGATAGGCAGTACGGAGACTGGCAGCATCAGCGATTTACCCACCTTTTGCAGGTTAGCAAATGCATTCTTAAACATAATAGAGAGTGCTCCTGAGTATTTGTGCTTTTTTTGTACGCATTTACGCATCGAACCGGGGGGAGAACCGGTTCATAAACAGGACATCTAAGTGTCCTTTTATTTATTACGCAGAGTAAAATAAATAACGAAAACTTTGTTTGACGGCTATCACGTTTCTCAGCCGATCGCGCGAAAAACTTTCATTAATTTACATAACACGCTTACAAATGGTTCAAAACGAGCGTGCACCGCTCATTTTATGGCGGTGCACTTTACTCGCTTAGGCTATTAATTACGAGCTTTAAAATAACTATGAATTTCAGAGAGATTGCAGGCGGGATAAGGGGACGTGGAACAAATCAGCAAAGTTCTGCGTGGTGGCAACAGCCAGTTCTTCCAGCGAAACGCCCTTCAGTACGGCCATATATTCGGCAACATCACGCGTCATAGCAGGCTGGTTTTCTTTCCCGCGATGTGGCACTGGTGCAAGATACGGGGAGTCCGTTTCCACCAGCATTCTGTCCAGCGGGACATAACGCGCGGCGTCACGCAGCTGCTCGGCATTCCGGAAGGTCACTATCCCGGAAAAAGAGATATAAAATCCCATATCAAGCAGTTTACCCGCAGTTTCTCTGTCTTCCGTGAAACAGTGTAGTACCCCGCCGCACTCTGTCACTTTTTCTTCCTGCAGAATGCTCAGCGTATCGGCGCGGGCATCACGGGTGTGGACGATCACCGGCTTGTTCAGCTCTCGGCCAATACGGATATGATTCCGGAAAGATTCCTGCTGACGCGGTTTTGTTTCCGGCGTATAGAAGTAATCCAGCCCGGTTTCCCCCATTGCGATAACGCCAGGTTCGGCGGCCAGGCGGCGCAGCTCTTCAACGTCGTACTCTTCGTCCTGGTTCAGCGGATGTACGCCACATGAGAAGGCCACGTTGTTACGCTCCCCGACCAGCTCACGCATTCCCCGATAACCGTCAAGGGTAGTCGCCACAGCCAGGCAAAACTTCACGTCCCTGGCGGCCGCTTTTTCCAGAACGTCATCAACGTTTTTGTGCAGGGATTGATAATCCAGGCCATCGAGATGGCAGTGTGAGTCGACCAGAAACATAGTAATACTCTTAGAGATGATGTGAGTGAAGCAGTGCGCCGGGCTGAGCCAGACGCTCCCACGTAAGAAGACTTTCCGTGAGCAGGAGCTCACGGTTAACACCTACCACGTTAAGCAAGGCATCGCGGCAGGTAAACCAGTGGTGAAGCAGGCTTTGCAGCACGGCCGGGGAATAACGTCCGCCGAGGCTTGCCACCAGCGGCTGCATATCCGCGTTGGTGAGCCACGCCCCTGCCCCCTGCTGCCACTTGAGGGCATCAACCAGCAGCGCGCAAAGCCAGTGGACGCGGCGGGCAGCGTCCTCATGGTTTAATGCCGGCAAAAGCGCCAGCAAGTTGTTCGCTTCCCCAGCCTGAGTGAGCTTCTCGCAAAGCTGCTGTCGGGCCTTCCACTGTTCGGGCTGCAAAAGCGCCAGCGCGGCGGCAGGAGCCCCGGAGCTAAGCCGCAGCGAGGCCTGAAGCTCTTCCGCAGAGGCCGTTGTCTCGCGGCCCAGCCATGCCAGAGCAAAACGCTCATCCGGGGGCGCAAGGTGCCAATAAAGGCAACGGCTGCGCAGCGTTGCGGGCAGATGCGCGGGTTCGCGGCTGCTCAGAAAGAACCAGGTATTTCCTGGCGGCTCTTCCAGCGTTTTCAGCAACGCGTTCGCCGCGGCCTCGGTCAGCAGATCGGCATCTTTCAGCCAGACGACTTTCGCCCCGCCCTGCTGGGCATGGCCATAAAGCTTCTCGGTGATGTCACGCACGGCATCAATCCCGAGGCTGGATTTGCCTTTTTCTACTTCAAGGGAGTAACTGTCAGGGTGCGTACCCGCCTGCATCAGCTGGCAGCTATGGCAATGGCCGCAGCTTTTATTACCTTCCGGGCTTTGGCACATCAGCCAGCGGCACAGGGCGTAGATTAACGCGTCGTCCCCAAGGCCCGGCAGCGCGTGAACCAGCAGCGCATGATGCCCACGCCCGGCCTGATACTGGCCGATAAGCTGCTCAAACGCGCCGCGAAGCCACGGATACCATTTCACTATTGCTGCTCCCGGAACCAGGTCAGCACGGCTTCACGCACGGCCAGCGAGACGTCATCCAGCGGCTGCGTTGCGTCGATGGTTTTAATGCGGCTGTCGCGACCTGCCAGTTCCAGATAACGCGCACGTGTGCGGTTAAAGAAGTCGACAGATTCCTGCTCAATGCGGTCAAGTTCACCCCGGGCGCGGGCGCGGGTCAGCCCCACTTCAGGCGTCACGTCGAGATAAATCGTCAGGTCAGGATAAAAATCGCCCAGCACGGTGTTGCGCAGCGCCATCAATAACTGCTGGTCAATCTGACGCCCGCCGCCCTGATAGGCCTGGGTGGAGAGATCGTGGCGATCGCCGATGACCCAGCTACCACGCGCCAGGGCCGGTTTGATCACCGTTTCTACCAGTTGGATGCGCGCCGCGTAGAACATCAGCACTTCGGCTTTATCGGTCACCTTCTCATCACCGATCCCGGCATTGTTGAGCGTTAACTCACGCAGGCGCTCGGCAAGCGGCGTGCCACCGGGTTCACGCGTGAAGGTCAGCTCGCTGATACCCAGCTCTTTTAAGGTCGCCACGACCACGTTATGGGCGTTGGTTTTCCCGGCGCCTTCCAGGCCTTCAATGACGATAAATTTACTGTCCATTTTTATCCTTAAGAGCTTTGATATAGACCTGCACCGCCTTGTTATGGCTGGCGAGGTTGGTGCTAAAGGTATGGCCACCCTTACCGTCAGCAACAAAATAGAGATACGGCGTTTTTGCCGGGCGCGCCGCCGCTTGCAGAGACGCTTCGCTCGGCACCGCAATCGGGCCCGGCGGCAGGCCGCTAATCATATAGGTGTTATACGGCGTGGGAGTCTCGAGATCTTTGCGCGTTAGCTTACCATTATAGCTGTCGCCCATCCCGTAGATAACGGTGGGGTCGGTTTGCAGGCGCATGCCAATACGCAGGCGGTTAATAAACACCGAGGCCACCTGGTCACGCTCGGCCGCGACCGCGGTCTCTTTCTCGATGATCGAGGCCATGGTCACCAGGTCGTTTTCGGTTTTATAGGGCAAGCCATCAACTTTGCTTTCCCAGGCCTGCGCCACGGCTTTAACCATTTTTTGATGCACGCGCTTAAGCAAAGCAACATCCGTGGTGTGGGCGGTGTACATCCAGGTGTCCGGGTAGAACCAGCCCTCGACCCATTCAGGGTGCTCAAATTTCAGCGTCTCAGCCACGGTCGCATAGCTGTCGTCTTTTAGCGTGTGCTGGATGTATGGGGCATCTCGCAGCTGCTCGAGTAAATCGCTCAGGCGCATACCTTCCACAAAACGCAGCGGGAACTGCGCCTCTTTCCCACTGGCCAGCAGGCGGAGCATATCGGTGACCGTCATCCCTGGCGTGAGGCGGTATGTGCCAGCCTTAAATTTGGCCAGCTCCGGCTCGACGCGCAGCAGCCACTGGAAAACACGCGGGCGTGTAATCAGTTTCTCTTCATAAAGCTGAGTGCCCAGAGCTAAACGTCCGGTGCCCTGCTTCAGGGTGAAAATGGTTTCCTGTTTGATCGGCAACGGCGCTTTTGCCAGCTGGCGGACCTTCCACATGCCTGCACCGGCGGCGATGCCAAGCACAATCAGCAAAACCAGAAAGAAACGAAACATTTTTTTCATCGGTAATCGGTTACTCACAAAGTGGGGCTAAAAAACAGTAAAGTTCACGCGATGTGTAGTCCCAGTCCTGGGCCTGGTTCACCGGTACAACCGGCATTAGCGCATTGCAAACGATCGCTTCATCCGCATCGGCCAGGGTTTCCAGACCTTCGCTGACCTCATGCAGTCGCCAGGACGAATCCGTCAGGCACGCAATAATGTGCTGGCGCATCGTGCCATTCACGCCCGCACCGTTAATACACGGCGTATAAACGTCGTAGCCTTTGCGCCAGAATAAATTAGCCGCACAGCATTCCACCAGGCTCCCCTGACTGTCAAGAACCAGCGCCTCCTGGGCCGCCGTCTGTTCAAGATGCGTACGAATAAGAACCTGTTCAAGCCGGTTAAGATGTTTAATGCCTGCCAGCGCAGGATTGATGCCTAATTTTACCGGGCTGAGCGCGAGCCTAATCCCCTGCTCGCGCCAGGCGGGATAAAAGTCAGGGTAAGGCGACAGAGAGAGCATTCGCGTAGGCTGTGTGCAGTTCGATGCGCTGTAACCGCGCCCGCCCGCCCCGCGAGAAATAATCACCTTGAGCACGGCTTTGGTTTCTGAGGCCGCCAGCATGTCCATCTCATCACTGAGCATGGCCCAGTCAACCGGCCCTATCATCAGCGCTTCGCAGGCCTGCTGCAGGCGGCGAAGATGATCTGCCTGAAAGCGAACTCCACCATCAATAACACGGGCGGTAGTAAAGCAGCCGTCGCCAAACTGAATCGCCCGGTCGTTTGCCGGCAGCGTTTCCTGCCACTGACCATTAATAAGATACATAGGGATTCCTCAGGATACGGAGACACAAGGTTGCCAGAGGGATTTACGGGCGACAAGAGGGGAATTCTGAACAGCAAAAGGGCCCGCAAGCGGGCCCTTTCAGAAACGGTTAGATCTTCTTGAAGATCAACGAACCGTTGGTACCACCGAAACCGAAGGAGTTACACAGGGTGTACTCCAGGCCGCTTACCTGACGAGCTTCGTGTGGCACGAAGTCCAGGTCACAGCCAACATCCGGGTTATCAAGGTTGATGGTTGGTGGCACGGCCTGATCGCGCAGCGCAAGGATGGAATAGATAGACTCTACCGCACCCGCCGCACCTAACAGGTGGCCCGTCATCGATTTAGTTGAGCTCACCATCACACGGCTTGCATCGGCACCAAAGATAGACTTAACCGCCTGCGTTTCAGCTTTATCACCTGCCGGTGTAGAGGTACCGTGGGCGTTGACGTAGCCAACCTGCCCTGCAGAAATCCCTGCATCGCGCAGTGCGTTTTCCATCGCCAGCGCAGCACCTGCACCGTTTTCTGGTGGAGAAGTCATGTGGTACGCATCGCTGCTCATACCAAAGCCAACAACTTCTGCATAAATTTTCGCACCGCGTTTTTTAGCGTGTTCGTACTCTTCCAGTACGATGACGCCTGCGCCGTCACCCAGTACGAAGCCGTCACGATCTTTATCCCACGGGCGGCTTGCCGCCTGCGGGTTGTCGTTACGGGTAGACAGTGCACGCGCCGCGCCAAAGCCACCTACGCCCAGTGGGCTACTGGCTTTTTCGGCACCACCTGCCAGCATTGCGTCTGCATCACCATAGGCAATGATACGTGCCGCATGGCCGATGTTGTGTACGCCAGAGGTACAAGCCGTGGCGATGGAAATGCTCGGACCACGCAGACCCAACATGATGGTCAGGTGACCTGCCACCATGTTAACGATGGTCGAAGGCACGAAGAACGGGCTGATCTTACGAGGGCCACCGTTGACTAACGCAGAGTGGTTCTCTTCAATAAGCGTCAGGCCACCGATACCAGAGCCGATTGCAGCGCCAATGCGGGCCGCGTTTTCTTCCGTTACTTCGAGGCCAGAATCCTGCATGGCCTGAATGCCAGCAACAATTCCATATTGAATGAATTCATCCATCTTGCGCTGATCTTTGCGCGAGATGATGTCTTCACAGTTAAAATCCTTTACTAAGCCAGCAAATTTCGTTGCATAGGCGCTAGTATCGAAATGGTCGATCAGGCTGATGCCACTCTGACCGGCAAGGAGAGCTTTCCAGGTAGACTCTACGGTATTGCCGACAGGAGACAACATGCCCAGTCCGGTCACAACTACACGACGCTTAGACACGTTTGTCCTCCAGGGAGGGAAAAAATACTAGTGGGACAATTCAGATAAAACTCAGGCGGTCGAATGACCGCCTGGAGATGTTCACTTACGCCTGGTGGCCGTTGATGTAATCAATGGCAGCCTGAACGGTGGTGATTTTCTCAGCTTCTTCGTCCGGAATCTCAGTATCAAACTCTTCTTCCAGAGCCATTACCAGCTCAACGGTGTCAAGAGAATCAGCGCCCAGGTCCTCAACGAAGGAAGCGGTGTTCACTACTTCTTCTTGCTTAACGCCCAGTTGTTCGCCAATGATTTTCTTAACGCGTTCTTCGATAGTGCTCATACTCTTAAATTTCCTATCAAAACTCGCTTTCGCGATGGTTTTCGTAGTGTATAAAATGTTGAAAAAGATGCAACCAAATCCCGGCTGGTCAAACCACGATTTTACGCTATTTTGCGGGCATTCGCCCAAATAACGCAAATATTTTTCACCGTGATTAAACCATATACATTCCGCCGTTGACGTGCAGGGTCTCACCAGAGATGTACCCAGCTTCGTCAGAGGCTAAAAATGCTACTGCACTGGCGATTTCATTTGCGTCGCCTAAGCGACCCGCAGGAACCTGCGCCAGAATACCCGCACGCTGTTCATCAGAGAGCGCACGCGTCATGTCCGTTTCAATAAAGCCCGGAGCAACAACGTTCACAGTAATACCGCGAGACGCGACTTCGCGCGCCAGCGATTTACTGAAGCCAATCAAACCAGCCTTCGCCGCAGCGTAGTTAGCCTGACCAGCATTTCCCATGGTACCAACCACAGAACCGATAGTGATAATACGCCCATGACGCTTTTTCATCATAGCGCGCATTACCGCTTTTGACAGACGGAAAACAGATGACAGGTTAGTTTCGACAATGTCGTTCCACTCGTCTTCTTTCATGCGCATCAGCAGGTTATCGCGAGTGATACCGGCGTTGTTCACCAGAATGTCTACTTCACCAAACTCTTTGCGGATGCTGTCCAGCACGGCTTCAATGGAAGCCGGGTCGGTCACGTTCAGCATGAAGCCTTTGCCGTTTTCGCCCAGATAATCGCTGATGGCCTGCGCGCCGCTTTCGCTGGTCGCAGTCCCGATAACTTTTGCCCCGCGAGCCACTAAGGTCTCGGCGATAGCGCGGCCGATACCGCGGCTAGCGCCGGTAACCAGCGCAATTTTTCCTTCAAAACTCATGGTTTTCCTCGTTTTATTGTTCAAGCGCCGCTGACAGCGTTGCAGGCTCATTAATGGCCGTTGCCGTCATGGTGTCAACAATACGTTTGGTCAGCCCGGTCAATACTTTACCTGGGCCGACTTCCAGCAGTTGGGAAACGCCCTGCGCCGCCATAAATTCCACGGATTTAGTCCATTGAACCGGGCTATAGAGCTGACGTACCAGCGCGCTACGGATAGCTTCCGCCGCAGTTTCACACTTCACGTCAACGTTGTTCACAACCGGAATTACCGGTGCGTTAAAGGTGATGTTTTCCAGCGCTACCGCCAGCTTATCCGCCGCAGGCTTCATCAGTGCGCAGTGGGACGGCACGCTAACCGGCAATGGCAGAGCACGCTTTGCGCCCGCTGCTTTACAGGCAGCGCCTGCACGCTCAACGGCTTCTTTGTTACCGGCAATTACGACCTGACCCGGAGAGTTAAAGTTCACCGGAGAAACCACCTGCCCCTGTGCTGACTCTTCACAGGCTTTGGCAATAGAAGCATCGTCCAGACCGATAATGGCAGACATCGCGCCAGTCCCTTCCGGAACGGCATCCTGCATCAGCTTGCCGCGCAGCTCAACCAGGCGAACAGCATCGGCGAAATCAATTACGCCAGCACACACCAGCGCGGAATACTCGCCCAGGCTGTGGCCTGCTAACAGCGCAGGCGCTTTACCGCCCTGCTGCTGCCAAACGCGCCACAAAGCAACAGAAGCCGTCAACAGGGCCGGCTGAGTCTGCCAGGTTTTGTTCAGCTCTTCCGCTGGCCCTTGCTGGGTCAGCGCCCACAGGTCATAGCCCAGCGCGTCAGAGGCTTCGCGGAACGTGGCTTCAATCACCGGATAGCTTGCCGCGAGATCGGCCAGCATGCCAACGGACTGGGAACCCTGTCCCGGAAACACCATAGCAAATTGCGTCATGTCGAAAATTCCTTTAATCAAAAACGAACCAGTGCAGAGCCCCAGGTGAAACCGCCCCCGAACGCTTCCAGCAGCACCAGCTGACCGCGTTTAATACGGCCATCGCGTACCGCTTCATCCAGCGCAGCCGGGACGGATGCAGCAGAGGTATTGCCATGACGATCCAGGGTCACGACGACATTATCCATCGGCATACCGAGCTTCTTCGCGGTCGCGCTGATGATGCGCAGGTTAGCCTGATGCGGTACCAGCCAGTCGAGCGCGGTGCGATCGAGGTTATTCGCAGCCAGGGTTTCGTCGACGATATGAGCCAGTTCGGTCACCGCAACTTTAAACACTTCGTTCCCGGCCATCGTCAGGTGAACTGAATTCTCAGGATTCACGCGATCGACGTTCGGCAGCGTCAGCAGGTCACCGTAGCTACCGTCTGCGTGCAGATGGGTAGAAATGATACCAGGCTCTTCAGACGCCCCTAGCACAACGGCGCCCGCGCCGTCGCCAAAAATAATAATGGTACTGCGATCTTCAGGATCGCAGGTACGAGCCAGAACATCGGCCCCGATAACCAGCGCATTTTTCACTGCGCCAGATTTCACGTACTGATCGGCAATGCTTAACGCGTAGGTAAAGCCTGCGCATGCCGCCGCCACATCAAACGCCGGACAGCCTTTAATTCCCAGCATCGCCTGAATCTGACAGGCTGCGCTTGGGAAAGCGTGCGTGGAAGAGGTTGTCGCTACAACAATCAGGCCGATGTCATTTTTATCAATGCCGGCCATGTCCAGTGCATGAAGCGCGGCTTCATAACCCATGGTTGAAACGGTTTCATTCGGGCCCGCAATACGACGCTCGCGAATACCAGTCCGGGTGACAATCCACTCGTCGGTCGTATCAACCATTTTTTCCAGGTCAGCGTTAGTACGCACTTGCTCAGGCAGGAAGCTGCCGGTACCAATAATCTTCGTATGCATTTACGCTCAGTCACTCTTGGGTAATACAGATTCCAGGCGGGCAGCAATTCTGGTGGGAACTTGCCGCCGCACCGCCTGCACTGCCTGTTCAATCGCGACAGCAAACGCTCGCTGATTGGCCGCACCGTGGCTCTTAATCACCGTGCCGCGCAATCCTAACAGACAGGCGCCATTATACTGGTCGGGGTTGAGGTGACCGAATCGCCTTATCAGACGCTTTTGTAGCCACTTCTTCAATATTATCAGCCACCACGACCTTTTTTTTCCTTCCCCCTGCGATTTGAGCAGTGAAAGGAACATCCTGACAACACCTTCCATCGTCTTGAGTGTGACGTTGCCGACAAAACCGTCACAGACCAGAACGTCCGTCTTGCCGGTGAGCAATTCGTTGGCCTCAAGGTATCCAATATAGTGCAATGAAGGCATTGTTTTTAATAATGCAGAGGCGTCGCGGATACTGTCCAGCCCCTTCGTCTCTTCTTCGCCGATATTCAGCAGCGCAACGCGCGGGCGAGAAATACCCAATACTTCTTCGGCCATCACGGAACCCATAATGGCAAACTGCACCAGCATCGTGCTGTCGCAGTCAACGTTGGCGCCGAGATCAAGCACCACCGTTTTACCTTTTTGCTGATGAGGTAATACCGTCATCAGCGCCGGACGCTCTATTCCGTCTATCGGCTTGAGCAGTAACTTCGCAAGCCCCATCAGCGCACCGGTATTCCCGGCACTGACGCAAGCCTCTGCCCGCCCTTCTTTAACCAACTCCAGCGCAACGCGCATTGACGATCCTCGGCTGGCACGGATCGCCTGAGAAGGTCTGGCATCACTGGCAATAACCGATTCCGCAGGAATAATCTGCAGACGTGAGCGTTGCTCGAAATCAGCTTTGGCAAGTAATGGCGTGATTGCGTCGGGATTGCCGACTAAAAGAAGATTAAGCGAAGAGTTAGAGTCCAGTGCCTGCAAAGCTGCAGGCACTGTCACGGAAGGACCGAAGTCCCCACCCATGGCATCTAACGCTAGGGTTAGACGTCTCAAGGTTGCGCCAGATTACTTAGCGATAACCTTGCGGCCGCGGTAGAAACCGTCGGCAGTGATGTGGTGACGCAGATGAGTTTCGCCAGAAACTTTGTCCACGGACAGGGTGGCGGTGGTCAGCGCGTCATGGGAACGACGCATGCCACGTTTGGAACGGGTTGGTTTATTCTGTTGTACGGCCATGGACCTTACTCCTCAATTACTTACGCTTTAAACTGGCTAATACGGCAAATGGGTTTGGTTTTTCCGCCTCTGGAGGCAGTTCGCCAAAGACCATGTCCGCCTCGGACACTTCACAGTGTTCAGAATCATGCACCGGAACTACAGGCAGGGAGAGGATAACTTCATCTTCCACCAGCGCCCGCAGATCGATTTCACCGAATTCGTTAACCTCAATCGGCTCATACGCTTCCGGGAGTGCTTCAGCCTGTTCGTCAGAGCGGACCGGACTGAAACAATACGTTGTGTGAACATGATGCACAAACGGTTTCCCGCAACGCTGGCATTCGAGCGTTACCGTCACCTTTGCATCGCCGGTCAAGACCGAGAGGCGCTGGTTATCGATAGCGAATCTCATGGAGCATTCTACATCAGTATCCACACTGACTACAGACTCGGCGATACGCTCAACCTGATCGGAAGCATACACTCCTTCGTAATCAAGGCGTTTTTGAGCCGTACGAACCGGATCAAGAGTCAGGGGTAATTTTACCTTTTGCATAGGGCGCGCATATTAACTTTGTAACGTCATAGAGTCAAAGAAAAAGGCCTGGAAACAGCGCCTTTTGCCATTTCTACCCTAAATAGTTTAAGTTGCAGGCAGACGCCCAGCTCAGCTAAGTGAGTACAGGTAACGCCCCTGCGGCTTAAAATATGACGGGTATATTCGCACACATTGCGGTGGCACAGTTTAAAATGCCTTCATCCAATTCGCTATCTTTAATGAAAAAAATATGAAACCGATTGTTCTGGCTTCCACCTCCCCCTTTCGCCACAGCCTGCTTGAAAAGCTCGGCATGCCTTTCATCACTGCGTCACCAGAGGTCGATGAGACGCCATACCAGGGAGAAGATGCACGCCATTTAGTGACCCGTCTCGCCCAGGCCAAAGCGCAGGCATTAAAGGAACGCTTCCCGCACCACCTTATTATCGGTTCCGATCAGGTTTGTGTTCTGAATAACCACATAACGGGAAAACCACACACGGAAGAGAATGCCGTACAGCAGCTGTTGCTGGCCCGGGGCACTATCGTGACCTTTTATACCGGGCTGGCTCTGTATAATTCTGCCAACGGGCAGCTACAAACGCTGTGCGAGCCTTTTGATGTTCATTTTCGTCATTTGACGGAGGATGAAATTCGCCGCTACGTGCAAAAAGAGCAGCCACTCAACTGTGCCGGGAGTTTTAAAAGCGAAGGATTGGGCATCACGCTGTTCGAAAGGCTTGAGGGGAAAGATCCCAATACCTTAATCGGGCTGCCGCTCATCAGCCTGTGCGAAATGCTGCGCAACGAAGACTGTAACCCGCTGTTGGCGTAATAAAAAATGCTCCGTCAAAGCGGAGCATTTTTCTTTATTTAGCGTTGCGTAAAACCTGCAGGCAGCGCTTTAACTGATCGTCCAGCGGCGCTTCAATGCGAATCACCTCCCCGGTATTCGGGTGGGTAAACTTCAGCGCGGCAGCGTGGAGGAACAGACGGTTGAGCCCGGTGCCCGCAAGCTGCTTATCAAACTCGCGGTCACCGTAACGATCGTCAAAGGCGATCGGATGGCCCGCGTGGAGAGTATGCACACGAATTTGATGCGTGCGCCCGGTAACCGGACTGCAGCGAACCAGCGTCGCAAATTCGTAGCGCTCTTCCACCTTGAAGCGAGTCTCAGAAGGCTTGCCTTCACTATTCACTCTCACGATGCGCTCCCCGCTTTGCAGGATATTTTTCAACAGCGGCGCCTGTACGACTTTTACGTGCGACTGCCATTGCCCGCGCACCAGCGCAAGGTAATCCTTCTGCATGCCTTTATCGCGCAGTTGTTCATGAAGCGAGCGCAGCGCAGAGCGTTTTTTAGCGACCAGCAGAACGCCGGACGTATCGCGGTCAAGGCGATGCACAAGCTCAAGAAAGCGCGCTTCCGGGCGCAGGGCGCGCAGCCCTTCAATCACCCCGAAGCTCAGGCCGCTACCGCCGTGTACCGCAGTACCAGAAGGCTTGTTTAGCACCAGAATGTGGTCGTCTTCATAAAGAATGACATCGGTCAGCGCAGCGACTTTTTGCAAATGCGGAGAAACGGCTTCTTCCTCACGCTCGGCAACGCGCACCGGCGGAATGCGCACTTCATCGCCTGCTTCAAGTTTGTACTCTGGCTTGATGCGTTTTTTATTTACCCGCACTTCACCTTTGCGCACGATGCGATAAATCATGCTTTTTGGCACGCCTTTCAGGCGGGCGAGCAAAAAGTTGTCGATACGCTGCCCGGCCTCATCGGCGGAAATTGCAACGATTTTTACTGATGGAGTCTCTGTTTTCATGGTCGGCGATTCTAAATAGCCCTGGCGCATAGCGCCACTCATTTTTATGTGCTTAACTGACAATCTGTTCTGTTTTAAACCGTCCAGACCGCCTTTTTTCATCCCCTTTGTGGCGAGGTTAAAATAGCGGTTAAAAAACTGTAAGAAACAGGACGCTAATAGCAAAAGTCATCTTGCTATAACAAGGTTAGCAGTGGAATAATGTTGCGGTTTTCCGTGTTGAATCTTGTTAGAACAAGAAAGTTTGCGGAATACCCATTTTGCCTGAACGTCCATCCACGCAGCAATGGCGTAAGACGTATTGTACTTTCAGGCAGTTAGCGGGCTGCGGGTTGCAGCCTGACCGGTAATATGGAATCAACTCTTAAGAAATATTCTAAGGTTATTCCCACGATAATTGCGCTGTATTTCCGTATGAAATACAGGCAACCGACACTTTGCGCCTCTCAGCAAACGACAACCGTGAGGTTGGCGACACGCGTTTAGTCACGAGGCCATCGGTTCACTCCCGGTTAGCGTCACCATGCCCGCAGCTCTGTCGCCAATGTAAGAATAATGAGTAAGTTACGATGAAAAGAATGTTAATTAACGCAACTCAGCAAGAAGAGTTGCGTGTCGCCCTTGTAGATGGGCAACGTCTGTACGATCTGGATATTGAAAGCCCAGGGCACGAACAGAAAAAAGCAAACATCTATAAAGGCAAAATCACCCGTATTGAACCAAGTCTGGAAGCGGCGTTTGTTGATTATGGCGCAGAAAGACACGGTTTCCTCCCTCTGAAAGAGATCGCTCGCGAATACTTCCCTTCGAACTACGCTTCCCACGGTCGTCCGAACATTAAAGATGTTCTGCGCGAAGGCCAGGAAGTGATCGTCCAGATTGATAAAGAAGAACGCGGTAACAAAGGCGCAGCCTTAACCACCTTTATCAGCCTTGCAGGCAGCTATCTGGTTCTGATGCCAAATAACCCTCGCGCCGGCGGCATTTCTCGTCGTATCGAAGGTGATGACCGTACCGAATTAAAAGAAGCGCTTTCTTCCCTTGAACTGCCGGACGGTATGGGTCTTATCGTACGTACCGCGGGTGTGGGCAAATCTGCAGAAGCGCTGCAGTGGGATCTGAGCTTCCGCCTGAAGCACTGGGAAGCCATTCAGAAAGCCGCTGAAAACCGCCCTGCTCCTTTCCTGATTCACCAGGAGAGCAACGTTATTGTTCGCGCCTTCCGCGACTACCTGCGCCAGGACATCGGTGAAATCCTGATCGACAACCCGAAAGTGCTTGAGCTGGCTCGCCAGCACATCGCCGCCCTGGGCCGCCCGGATTTCAGCAGCAAAATTAAGCTCTACACCGGTGAAATTCCGCTGTTCAGCCACTACCAGATTGAGTCGCAGATTGAGTCCGCCTTCCAGCGTGAAGTCCGTCTGCCGTCCGGCGGTTCTATCGTTATTGATACTACCGAGGCCTTGACCGCCATCGACATCAACTCCGCGCGTGCAACCCGCGGCGGCGATATCGAAGAAACCGCTTTCAACACTAACCTTGAAGCGGCCGATGAAATTGCCCGTCAGCTGCGCCTGCGTGACCTCGGCGGCCTGATCGTTATCGACTTCATCGACATGACGCCGGTTCGCCACCAGCGCGCGGTTGAAAACCGCCTGCGTGAAGCCGTGCGTCAAGACAGAGCCCGCATCCAGATCAGCCATATCTCACGTTTCGGCCTGCTGGAAATGTCGCGTCAGCGTCTGAGCCCTTCTCTTGGCGAGTCCAGCCACCACGTCTGCCCTCGCTGTAGCGGTACCGGCACCATTCGCGATAACGAATCCCTGTCGCTCTCCATTCTGCGTCTGATTGAAGAAGAAGCGCTGAAGGAGAACACCAAAGAAGTTCACGCCATTGTTCCTGTGCCAATCGCCTCTTACCTGCTGAACGAAAAACGTGATGCGGTAAGCGCCATTGAAAAACGCCAGGGCGGCGTGCGCGCGATTATCGTGCCAAACGATCAGATGGAAACCCCGCACTACTCCGTACTGCGCGTGCGTAAAGGCGAAGAAACCCAGACGCTGAGCTACATGCTGCCTAAGCTGCATGAAGAAGAGATGGCGGTGCCGTCTGACGAAGAGTACACCGAGCGTAAGCGCCCTGAGCAGCCTGCACTGGCCACCTTTGTCATGCCAGAGGTGCCACCTGCGCCACAGGAAACCACGGCGGAGAAATCTGCTGTTGTCGCCGCAAAACCAGCCGCTCAGCCAAAAGCTGATGCCGCTGCACAGCCGGGCCTGGTTAGCCGCTTCTTCTCTGCACTGAAAAAACTCTTCGCCGGCGACACCTCTGCCGCTGAAGTGAAAGAAGTGAAGGAAGAGAAAGCGACCGACTCTGAAAATCCGCGTCAGGATCGTCGTAACAATAACCGCCGTCAGAACAACCGCCGCGATCGTGGCGATCGTAATGACCGTGGGGACCGTAACAACCGCGATCGCGACAACCGTGATAATCGCAACAACCGCGATGACCGCAACAATGAAGCCCGTGAAGCTCGCGAACCGCGTGAAGGTCGTGACGACAATCGTCGCAACCGTCGTAACGGTCAACAGCAAAATGCGGAAGTCCGTGAATCACGCCAGAACGTTGTTGCTGCCGTTGACGATGCTGAAAAACAGCAGAAGTCCCGTGACGAGCAACAGCCACGTCGCGAGCGTAACCGCCGTCGCTCTGATGAAAAACGTCAGGCGCAGCAGGAAGTCAAAGCCCTGCAGCAGGACAATGTTGTCGAGCAGGATGCCGAGCAGGAAGAACGCACTCAGGTTATGCAGCGCCGTAAACCGCGCCAGCTGAACCAGAAAGTTCGCTTTGAATCTGCCGATGCTCCTGCAGTAGAAGAAACTCAGGTTGTGCAGGCCAGCACCGAGCAGGCACCGATTGCACTGCCTGCGGTTGTAGAAGCTCCAGTAAATGCAGAACAGCAGGATGAAAACGGTGAAAACCGCGATACTGCCGGTATGCCGCGTCGTTCACGTCGCTCTCCTCGTCACCTGCGTGTCAGCGGCCAGCGCCGTCGTCGCTATCGTGATGAGCGTTACCCGGCGGTATCCCCGATGCCACTGGCAGCAGCATGCGCCTCTCCAG
This sequence comes from Enterobacter sp. Ap-1006, assembly GCF_011752835.1. NCBI lineage: Bacteria > Pseudomonadati > Pseudomonadota > Gammaproteobacteria > Enterobacterales > Enterobacteriaceae > Enterobacter > Enterobacter sp. Ap-1006. The sequence continues at coordinate 185,879 of NZ_VWWU01000003.1, forward strand.
AGCTGGCATCCGGGAAAGTGTTCATCACCTACCCTGTTGCCCGTCCACACGATCAGCTTGCTCAGGAAGAGGCGTTCCAGGCTCACGAAGACGTTCAGCACGTTAACGTCGCTGAGGCTGCAGCAGTAGAAGCCCGTGTTGAAGACGTCATGGTCATCGAGCCGGTGAAAGCGGTGGAAACCGTTATTGAACCTGCCGTGGTGGAAACAGCTCATCCAGAAGTGATTGAAGCACCGGTGGCTGAACAGCTGCAGCCGGTTGCCGAAGTGGATGAAGCGCCTGTCGCAGAGATCGTGGCACAGGTTTCGCCTGCAGAGGAAGAAACTGCTCAGGCGATCGCAGAAGTCAGCGAACCAGCGCCGGTAGCTGCAGAAGCTCCAGCGATTGAAGAGGCTCCAGCGGTTGAAGAAGCGCCGGTTGCAGTAGTTGAAGAAGTAAAACCTGTTGTGGAAGCAGCGCCTGTGATTGAAGCAACGCCTGTGACGCCAGAGGTTAACACCGAATCTTCTGCTGCCGCTAAGCACGCTACAGCGCCAATGACCCGCGCTCCGGCTCCGGAATATACGCCTGAAGCACCGCGCTCTAGCGACTGGGTTCGCCCGGACTTCGGCTTCAGCGGGAAAGGCTCTGCCGGCGGGCACAGCGCCAGCCATCAGGCTACGGCGCCAGCCACTCGCCCACAAAGCGTGGAGTAATCTTCAGCGCTATGTCAAAAGCCGGTCACCTGACCGGCTTTTTTATTTCCTCAACCCGATCAATGAGCAAGAAAATTGCCAGCCAATAAGATGTATTTAAAATGCACTTTATGATAAACACTGTAGCTAATTGTATGATGTAATGCTTGCAGAACTTATTGAGGAGAAACGCACCATGCTCCCTGTACCGCAGAACTGCATTCACACCCGCTCTTCTCCCTTCTGGGATAAAAACTCCGCCCCCGCGGGCCTGTTTCAGCGACATCTCGATAAAGGCACGCGCCCCGGCGTGTACCCTCGCCTGAGCGTCATGCAAGGAAAGGTTCGCTACCTGGGCTATGCCGATGCCACTTCGCCAGAGCCAGAAACAGAACTGATTGTTGAGGCAGGTCACTTCGGCGTATTCCCGCCAGAGAAATGGCATCACCTCGAGCTGCTCACCGACGACGCCGTCTTTAACATCGACTTTTTTGTCGCCCCGGAAGTGCTCCGCTCCATGTCATGACAGAAGGAATCTAATTATGCTGACTATTCCCAAAAACTATCTACATACCCGCGCCACGCCGTTCTGGACTAAAGAGACCGCCCCTGCCGCTTTATTTACCCATCACAATACCAAAGCGGGCGTCTTTGGCCGCCTCTCAGTGATGCAGGGCGCAGTGAAATATTTTGGTTTTCCCGACGCCGATTCAACAACACCCGACGTGGAAATCGTTATTGAGGCAGGCACCTTTGCAATTTCTCCGCCGCAGAAGTGGCACCGCATTGAGCTTCTGACCGACGACACTTATTTCAATATCGACTTCTTCGCCTCTCCTGAAGCAAAACTGGAAGGCAACGGCCTGGGTAAAGTGGTTAACAGCCAGAGGTAATCATGATGGGCAAAGCAACTTATACCGTCAGCGTCACCAACAACAGCAACGGCGTCTCGGTCGATTACGAGACCGAAACGCCAATGACGCTGCTGATCCCGGACGTCGCCGCCGAAGTGGTCAAAGAGCTGGTCAACACCGTCCGCGCTTATGACACTGAAGATGAACACGAAGTTTGCGGCTGGTGAAATGCACAAAAAAAAGCCCGCTCCGGGGTGCGGAAGCGGGCATATAAAGCGCGTTCAGTTTCATAACGCGCCCAAAACGTTGAAGGCTATCGGCTGTTAAGCTGGAACAGTGACATGCCTTGCAAATCAGTGAAAACTTTATAAGAGGCCTGAAGCGCAGCCTGCTGCTGAACATAGTTAGAGACGGTTGCCGTCCAGTCGGCGCCGACCAGCTGACTCATTTGGTCAGTTTGCGCCAGCGCTCTTTCATTACCGAGGTCATCCAGTTTGCTCAGCTCATTAAGCTGGGTACCTAACTCAGCGCGCACGGTAGACACATTGCTCAGGGCATTGCTCAGCCCACGGTTTGTTTTCGCGACGGCCGCATCAAGGGCTTTCTTACCTGCATCGTCCAACCCGGCCGTTGGCGTTTTCAAGGCTGCGATAGCAGAGTCCAGCATATTAAAGATGTTGGTCTCGCTCGGCGAGCCATCGGGCTCCGGCGTGGCGTTACTGGAGATGCGATTGAAAACATCATTGCCGGTATGCCCAATTGTCATGGTTCGGGAGGTATCAACCTGTTGGGTAATTGGAAGCGTTCCTCCCTGATAGGTGATGCTACCTGCCCCGCCGGTAAACGGTGCTGCTTCAGTTTTATAACCAGCAAAAATAAAACGACCGTTCCCGTCGGTACTGTTCGCCAGGTTCAGTATTTGGTTGCGAATACCTTCGAGATCGGTTGCCAGCGAGGCACGGTCGTCATCACTCAACGTTCCGCTGCTGGCAGCATAAACAACTTTCTCCTGAGCACTTTGAATTGAAGAGACCGTTTGCTGCAAAACGCTCTCTTCCAGCGAAACCTTCTGCGTCGCAAAGGTACGCGCCAGTTTGTACTGGTCGTTCATCGACTGAGCCTGGGAAAGCACCACCGCCTGAGACGCTGCAACAGGATCATCTGATGGCCGGTTAACTCGGTTACCGGTGCTCATCTGCTCGCCATAACTCAGCCATAAACTCTGCGCGTCGCTAATGCCGCGCATGTTCTGGTCATATAACATTTGGGTACTAATACGCATGACGCTGGCTCCCGTTAGCGAATGTTCAGCAACGCATCAAACAGCGATGATGCAGTCTGAAGGACCTGGGCGTTAGCCATATAATACTGCTGGTAACGCTGCAGGTTGCCATACTCTTCATCGAGGCTAACCCCCGAGATAGATTGCTGCTGCTTGGTGAGCTGCGTCACCACATTCCCCTGAGTCGTACTAGTCACTTTCAGGCTTGCCGTTTTGTTACCCACGTCGCTGACCAGAGTGGCATACGCATCGTTGAACGACTTGTTGCCTTCGACCTGCTTAGAGTTCTGCAGATCCAACATGGCCTGAGCGTTACGGTTATCGCTCTTGCCGGCGGTAGGATCGCTTGCCAGCGCCAGTTTCGACTCATCTTTCACGGCCAGGCTCATGTTCACTACCGCGTCGGATACCGGTTTAACGGTGAAGCTCTCGTTGTTGGCAGGCGTGCCGCTCACGCCAACTTTCAGCCCGTCAAAGTTCAGGCTGACGTTGCCGCTTGCGTCCGTTGTCGCACCGGGATTAATGTTGGCGTTGTCCGACAGACGGGTCACTTTCCAGTTTCCGCCCACAAACTCAACCTTATAATCACTGGCCTGAATCTGCTTGCTGTCGGTGGTGGTCGCGGTCAGCTGCGTGCCGCTGGTATTGCGGCTGTTGCTCAGGACTGTTGGGCCACCGACGGTAAACAGGTTGGTACCTTTGTCGCCGTTGGCATCATAGCCCTGGGTGTGCTGGCTGTTCATGGCCGTCGCAAAGGCCTGAGCCATCTGGCCCAGACGGTTACGAGCGCTGTCCAAATCCTGAGTACGGAAGGTAAACAGCCCACCCAGAGAACCTGTATTCAGCTGGCTTTCTGGAATTTCCACTTTACCGGCAATCGGATCGACAAAAGCGACTGTCGTACGGGAAGGATCGGCGCTGGAGTTAACCGCCGCCAGTTGGTTAGCCGTGTCGCCCTGCACCAGGCTAATACCATTGCCGATAGATACGTTGTACGTACCACCATCCTGCACGCTGACGTCTACGCCAACAATTTGGTTGAGCTGGCTAACCAGCTGATCGCGCTGATCCAGCAGGTCATTTGGCGCTGAACCCGCGCCCACACCTTTCAGGCGTGAGATCTGGTCGTTCAGATTCGCAATTTGCTTAGCGTAGGTGTTGATTTGGTCCACGCTGCTGCTGATCGACAGGTTAACCTGCTTGTCCTGATCGCGCAGGTACTGGTCGGTGACCTTAAACTGGTTTACCAGACCATCCGCTTTGCCCAGCAGCGCCTGACGAGCCGCAGGATCCTGAGCATTACTGGTCAGCGTCTGCAGGCCGGAGAAGAAATCCTGCATGGTTTTTGACAGCGAGTTGGTCGTCCCGGACAGTATGTTGTCGATTTTTGACATCTGCTGATACTGGGTTGTCAGCCCGCTGCTTTGCGTCTGGGCCGCACGCAGCTGGTTAGTGATAAAGGAGTCGTACTCACGCTGCACGCCGTTAACATACACGCCATTGCCAATATAGCCGCCCCCGGTCAGGGTGCTTTTGGACTGGGACAGAATCGTCGTCTGGCGGGTATAACCGCTTACGTTATAGTTCGAAATGTTATTGCCGACGGTGCTTAATGCCGCCTGGGCAGCACTCAGGCCACTCATGGCGCTGTTAATCAGGCTATTGGACATGAAGGTTCCTTGATAGCGTGTGGTCAAAGGTTCTGCTACCTATTATCGGCAGCAGGCCACGGGACTTGAGTCTCTTCAGAACAAATTCGACAAATCAGTGCTGTAGGCTTTGGAAACCTTGTCGCTCATGGCTTTCAGCTGCTGGATCATGCCGGTCAACTTACGTGCGTAGTTTGGATCCGTGGCGTAACCGGCGTTTTGCAGCGCCTGAGCACCCTGCTCTGCTGAAGACGCATTTGTCACGGCAGCATAGCGCGGGTTTTTCGTCAGCAAGCCAACGTAGTCAGAAAGCGCTTCCAGGTAAGAGCTGTAAACGCGGAACTTCGCTTTCACCTTCTTCGCCTCACCGTTTTCAAATTCGGTGGTGGTGATTTCCGTGGTCGCTCCTTTCCAGCCCGGCGTTGCCTTAACCCCGAACAGGTTGAAGCTCGGTTCACCTTTTTCGGTGCGGATCTGACGCTGGCCCCAGCCGGACTCGAGCGCGGCCTGCGCCAGAATCAGGTGGTGCGGAATGCCGCTGGCCTCACTGGCCAGACGCGCCGGCAGCGAGAGCTGTGCCAGGAAGTCTTTGCTGTCTCCGCTCATCGGCTCTTCGTTAGAAGGCGCGCGAGGCACGGCCTGACGCACCATTTGCGTTAGCGTCTGGTTCTGGTAGCTGGTGACCGTTTGCGGGTCGAGTTTCATCGGTACCTGACCTGCCGTTTCCGATGGCTCGACCTGCTCGTTACTCATTTGCTTAACCATCGCATCCGCCAGCCCCAGCCCTTTCGCACTCAGCTGTTGGGCTATCTGCTGGTCATACATGCTGGTGTACATCCGCGTGGACTCGCTGCTGAACAGACCGTCTTTCGGCAGCGCCTCACGCATGCTTTTCAGCATCATCTGCACGAACATCCCTTCCACCTGATGAGCCACCTCTTTCAGGTTGCCCTTAGGATCTTGTCCGGCCTTCGCCTTTAAATCATTGAGCGAGTTGGCGTCAAACGCGGCATTGGCAAGTGAACGGGCGTCAGTCAGCATTAGATGATTTCCAGTTTTGCACGCAGGCAGCCTGCGCTTTGCATGGATTGCAGGATAGACATCAGATCGATAGGCGTGGCCCCCAGCGCATTTAACGCACGGACGACATTATTCAGGTTGGCGCTGGAATTAACGCGCTGTACCGAGCCACCGCTCTGACGCAGGTCGATCTGCGTTTGCGGCGTCACCACGGTCTGGCCGCCGCCAAATGGCGTATTAGGCTGGCTGACCTGATTCTGACGATTTACGGTCACCGACAGGTTCCCCTGCGCAACGGCGCAGTTATCCAGAGTCACTTCGCGGTTCATCACCACGGAACCCGTGCGAGAGTTGATCACCACGCGCGCATCCTGCACCGGCATACTCACTTCAAGGTTTTGGATATCTGCCAGCAGACGAACCTGAGAGCTACCGCCGCTTGGCACGCGGATCTGGATCGTACGGCCATCCAGCGCAGTTGCGCTGCCGAAGCCACGGGAGCGGTTAATGGTGTCGGTGATCCGCTGGGCCAGGCTGAAGTCATCATCGTTAAGCTGCAGGTTGAGGGTGTTGCCGTTGCCGAAAGTCCCGGCCAGTTCACGCTCTACAACCGCGCCGCCGGTGATACGCCCGCCGTTAAGCTGGTTCACCTGCACGCTGCTGCCACCGGCAGCAGCGCCCGCACCGCCCACCAGCACGTTACCCTGCGCCAGGGCATAAACCTGATTATCCACGCCTTTGAGCGGCGTCATTAAGAGAGTCCCGCCGCGCAGGCTCTTCGCATTACCCATGGACGAAACAACAACATCAATGTTTTGCCCTGCTCGCGCGAACGCCGGGTATTTTGCCGTCACCATCACCGCTGCCACGTTTTTCAGCTGCATATTGGTGCCGGTCGGCACGGTAATACCCAGCTGGGAAAGCATGTTGTTCAGGCTTTGGGTGGTAAACGGCGTTTGCGTCGTCTGGTCACCGGTGCCGTCCAGCCCAACCACCAGGCCATAGCCAATCAGGGAGTTTTCACGCACGCCCTGCACGGTGGTCAGATCGCGAATGCGGTCAGCTGATGCATAAGCCGCTGTCAGCAGCACAACCAACCCGAATAAATATTTCACCATGGTACCCTCGCTTACATCGGCGATACGTTAAGGAAGAAGCGCTGCAGCCAGCCCATATTCTGCGCTTCATTAATGTAGCCGTTACCGACATACTCAATTCGGGCATCCGCCACTTGGGTCGACGCAACGGTGTTGCTGCCGCTGATGGTGCGCGGGTTCACTACGCCAGAGAAGCGGATAAACTCCGTCCCCTGGTTGATGGCAATCTGTTTCTCACCTACGACGTGCAGGTTTCCGTTGGCCAGCACCTGATCGACCGTCACCGTCAGCGTGCCGCTGAAGGTGTTGCTGGCGTTGGCGCCGCCTTTACCGTTAAAGCCATTGCTGCCGGAAGCGCTCAGGTCAGCTTTCCCTCCTCCCAATAGCCCCGAAGCAAAAGTCGGGACCGTGTCGAAGCCGAGGGCCGATTTTCCATCGCGGCTGGCGTTCGCCGAGGAGCTCTTACTGGCGCTGACGTTTTCCTGAAGCTGGATGGTCAGAGTGTCGCCGATATTACGTGGACGACGGTCTTCAAACAGCGGCTGATAACCGTAGTTCATCGGCTGTGCGGTCTGGAATATTGATCCGTTAATCGTTGGCGAAGGACCAGGCACCGGCTGCGCGGTCGTGGCCCCTTCAACCAGTGGTTTACTAGGCACTAAGGCGCAGCCGCTTACGGCAAACACCAGACTCAGGAGAACAGGACGGAGCACCATTGGGTTTTGCATTGCTTTCATCTTCAGGTCACGGCAGCCGACGCGCTTTCACGCGTCGGCAAACGCCTTACATTTGCGTCAGTTTTTGCAGCATCTGGTCGGTGGTGCTGACCGCTTTGCTGTTGATTTCGTAAGCGCGCTGAACCTGGATCATGTTTACCAGCTCTTCAGCAACGTTTACGTTTGAGGTCTCAACATAGCCCTGATAGAGCAGACCTGCGCCGTTCAATCCCGGCGTGGAATCGTTTGGCGCACCGGATGCCTGCGTTTCGGTGTAAAGGTTTTCACCAATACTTTCCAGGCCGGTGTCGTTCATAAAGGTCGTCAGGTTCAGCTGCCCTACCTGCACCGGCGCGGTCTGCCCTTGCAGAGTCGCGCTCACCACACCGTCACGGCCGATAGTCAGGCTCAGCGCGTTTGCCGGCACGGTAATCGCAGGCTGCACCTGGAAACCGCCCGCCGTCACCAGCTGTCCATTTTGGTCAACCTGGAAAGAACCGTCGCGCGTATAGGCGGCGGTACCGTCCGGCAGCAGAACCTGGAAGAAACCTTCGCCTTTGATGGCCACATCTTTGCTGTTGTCCGTTTTAGACAGGTTGCCCTGGCTGTGCAGACGCTCGGTGGCCACCGGACGAACGCCGGTCCCGATCTGTAAACCAGACGGCAGCGTCGTCTGCTCAGAAGACTGAGCCCCCGGCTGGCGAATGGTTTGATAAAGCAAATCTTCAAACACGGCGCGTTGACGCTTGAAACCATTGGTGGAGACGTTTGCCAGGTTGTTGGCAATCACATCCATATTGGTTTGCTGTGCATCAAGGCCCGTTTTGGCGATCCATAAAGAATTGATCATGTTTGAATCCTGTAATAAGTAAGCCGGGCGTTAGGTCATTTGCAGCAGCGTGTTAGCGCGCTGTTCGTTTTCATCAACGTTGGCGATAACTTTCATCTGCATCTCAAAACGACGGGCGTTGGCGATCATATCCGCCATCGCCTCTGCCGGTTTGACGTTGCTGCCTTCCAGTACGCCGGACATCACCTTAATCGTTGGGTCGGCCTGCGCGATGGCACCGCGTGTCGCCTGGGCGGCGGGGTTCAAACGAAACAGCCCGTCATCACCGCGCACCACCTCCTGCTGTGTGGCTTTCACCAGCTTCAGTCGGCCAATCGGCGCCACGGTATTTGGCGGGTCGCCCGGGTTCAGCGCGGAGATAGTTCCGTCCGCGGCGATGGTAAGCTGCGAACCTTCCGGCACCGCAATCGGGCCACCTTCACCGATAACGGGCCGGCCACCAATGGTCAACTGACCGGCAGGGCTGACCTGAATGTTACCGTTGCGGGTATAGCCTTCTCCGCCGTCCTGCGTCTGCACCGCCAGCCAGCCATCCTGCTGCAAAGCAACGTCCATCGGGCGCGAGGTGTAGTCCAGCTGACCAGGCGTCATATCAGCCCCTGGCGTTGAGGCAATCACCAGGGTACGAGTTGGCAGAGAAAGCCCTTCCACCGGGACAGCACGCAAAGCATTAAGCTGCGCGCGGAAGCCCGGTGTGGAAGCGTTCGCCATGTTGCTCGCCGTGACTGACTGTTGATTCAGCGTCTGGCTGGCAGCGCCCATGGCGGTGTAGATTGCATGATCCATTAAGCCGTCCCTTCAGGCGCTTAGCGCAGGTTAACCAGGGTGTTGAGGATCTGGTCCTGGGTTTTGATGGTCTGCGCGTTCGACTGATAGTTACGCTGCGCGACGATCATGTTGACCAGTTCTTTACTCAGATCCACGTTCGAAGACTCCAGCGCGCCGCTGGTCAGGGTTCCGAAGTTACCGGTGCCCGCCAGGCCCAGCAACGCAACACCGGAAGAGTTGCTTGCGGTCCAGACGTTATCGCCCTGGGACTGCAAACCTTCAGGGTTCGCAAAGTTGGACAGCACGATTTGCCCCAGAAGCTGGGTCTGCTCGTTGGAGTAGTTCCCGACCACGGTGCCATCGTCGTTAATCTGATAAGACGTCAGGTCACCCGGCTTGTAGCCGTTCTGGTTGGTCGCCACGATGTTGTTAGACCCGGTGTTCTGCTGCATGGAGTTCTGGAAGCTCAGCGCGAAGGTCGCAGGTGTCGCGCCGTTGGTGACGCCGGTGGTCACGTTGATGCTGGTTGGCAGCGTGTTCGGGTTTGGAATCGGATCGGCAGCATTGGCAGTAATCCCCTGCAGGTTGCCGTTATTGTCGAAACGCATAAACCCGGCGGACGTTGCCGTAGAACCCGCTACGGAAGAGTCTTTGGTGTAAACCTGCCAGGCGTTATCCGCGCTCTTAACGTAGTAAACATCCATACCATGGGCGTTACCCTGGCTGTCATAAACGGTGACCGTGCCCTTCTTGTTGTAGCTGTTCGCATTGGTAGGGTCGAACGGCGTTACGGTCGGGGTCTTATCGGTAGAGTTCAGGTTGATCTGCTGGGACGCAGTGGTGGTGGTCTTCGCCGGCATCAGCGTGTTCGGGATCGACAAGCCTACCGGGTTGGCGCCCTGTTGGATGGTTGGTGGCGTGCCGGTTGCCGGGTAACCTGTCAGCTGCAGGCCCTGCATGTTCACCAGGTTACGGTTTTCATCCAGCTTGAACTGGCCGTTACGGCTATAGAACACCGAGCCTGAGCTGTCTACCAGGCGGAAGAAGCCGTTCTGGCTGATAGCGACGTCCAGGCCACGACCGGTCCCGGTGGTAGTCCCGTCGCCAAAGTTCTGGGTCACGCCCGCGACTTTAACGCCCAGACCCACTTTAGAGCCTGCGAACATATCGGCAAAAGAGACCGAACCTGATTTAAAACCGTAGGTGGCGGAGTTGGCAATGTTGTTACCAATCACGTCCAGGTTGGTGGCCGCAGCATTTAAGCCGCTGACCGCTTGAGAAAACGCCATGTCTTACTCCTGCTTAGGTTATAGGCTTAAATAATTTGCCTGATTGCATCGAGGGTCGTAGAACCGTAGGTCCCGAGATCCAGTTTGAGGCCATCTTTGCCGTTGATAACACCGCTCACCATAGCGAAGCCCAGCGGCTGAGCCACCAGCTGTGTCCCGCCATTCGTGGCATTGATCGCCACGGTATAAGAGCCGTCCGGCACGTTGGTGCCGTCGTTGGCGCTGCCGTCCCAGGTAAAGGTATGCACTCCGGCACTCAGTCCACCAATCTCGATAGTACGCACCACTTTGCCGTCTTTATCGGAGATGGTGGCCGTGACTTTGTCCGCCGCCTGCTGCAGCTCGACGCCAAACGGCGTGGTGCTGATGGTGTTGGTTTTTGAATCGGTCCCCGCCAGGATTTTGTTGCCCGGGATCATGACGCCATGGCCAATCAGGGCGCTGGCCTGCAGAGACTGGTTCTGGTTGATCTGGCCGGAAACGGAACCCAGCGTGGTGTTAAGTTTTTCGATGCCGCTAACGGTACTGATCTGCGCCAGCTGCGTGGTCAGTTCGTTGTTCTGCATCGGGTTGGTCGGATCCTGGTTTTTTAACTGCGCCACCAGCAGGGTCAGAAAACTCCCCTGCAGGTCTGCGGCGCTGTTGCCGGTCAGGCTGTTTTTCGATGCACCAGCCGTAGGATCAACATTGTTAGTCGGATCGTTCACTTTGACTGCAATGGACATATAGGCTCCTGTTACTGACCGAGAGTGAGCGTTTTCATCATCATGCCCTTCACGGTGTTGAGCACTTCGACGTTGGCCTGATAGCTACGGGAGGCGGACATGCTGTTGACCATCTCCCCGACCACATCAACGTTTGGCATACGCACGTAGCCGCGCGCGTCCGCAAGCGGGTTGCCCGGCTGGAAAACCAGCTTGTCCGGCGCATCGCTCTCAATCACTTTGGTCACTTTAACGCCACCGGTGGCCGCGCCAGGGGCTGCATCCACCTGGAAAACGACCTGTTTTGCGCGGTAAGGCTGACCGTCTGGTCCGGTGACGCTGTCGGCGTTGGCGAGGTTACTTGCCGCCACGTTCATGCGTTTGGACTGGGCCGTCATAGCCGAACCGGCGATATCGAAAATATTGAGTAAGGCCATCGATTATCCCTGTAGCACCGACATCATGCTTTTGATTTGCCCGCCAAGCACCGTGAGGTTTGTTTGGTAATTCAGGCTGTTATCGGCAAACTGCGTACGTTCACGGTCCATATCGACGGTGTTACCGTCCATGGCGGGCTGGTCAGGTACGCGGTAAAGGAGATCGAGCGACGGAGTGGAGTGGGTTTCTGCCGGGATATGGCGTGCCGAAGTGAGCGCCAGAGACATGCCGCCTCCTTCAACGCGTCCGCGCTCCATCACTTTTTTCATTTCACTGGCAAAGTCGATATCGCGCGCCTGAAAGCCCGGCGTGTCGGCATTGGCGATATTCGCGGCCAGAATCTCTTGGCGCTGAGCACGCAAATTAAGCGCTTCTTGCTGAAATCGCAGTGCGGCGTCCAGTTTATCGAGCATGCTTCCTCCATGGTCCATAGAATTAGGAATCGTCCGAAAGCTTAAATCCCCTTACGCGTACGCGATGGGTGGAATAAACGCAAAATACGTCGCTATTTATCGCCTTGATCAAAACGGCTCGCGGTTAAAATCACCGCAATCTGAATACGGAGAAGCGCGATGAGAAGTCTGAAAATCTTGAGCGGTATAGCCAGTTTGCTGTTCGGTCAGTTGGCTATGGCGAGCGCACTCGATCAGCCGCTGACTGAGTATTTTCAACAGCGACTGGCGGGGATCAGCGATGACGTCAGCGTCAAGGTGAAAACGCCAGAGGCTCAGCTTCCAGCCTGCCCTCAGCCAGAATTCTCAACGCCCGGCAATGCCAAACTGTGGGGCAACGTTAGCGTCATGGCCCGCTGCGGCAGCGACAAACGGTTTATTCAGGTTCAGGTGATTGCCACGGGCCAGTATGTGGTTGCCAGCCGCCCCATCGCCCGTGGTGCAAGGATCGATGCCAGTAGCGTGCAGTTAACCCAGGGGCGCCTTGACCAACTGCCGCCACGGACTATGCTGGATCTCGGCCAGGCGACGGACGCCGTTTCGCTTCGGGATATAGCCCCCGGGCAGCCGGTGATTCAGACGATGGTACGCCAGGCCTGGCGAGTAAAAGCCGGTCAGCAGGTTCAGGTGATTGCCTCCGGCGAAGGCTTTAGCGTCAACGGAGAAGGCAAAGCGCTTAATAACGCCGCCGTCGCGCAAAATGCCCGCGTTCGCATGTCCTCAGGGCAGGTAGTGAGCGGGACGGTGGATGCTGATGGGAATATTCTGATTAATCTATAATCTTTTTAAAGATTCCGCGGCGACTGCCGATAGTACTATCAACAAATGATACTGACTGGCTCTTACGCCGCGAGCCCCTCGATGAGGAGAGAACAATGAGCATTGATCGCACGTCGCCACTGAAACCGGTAAGCACTGTTCAAGCACGTGAAACCAGCGATCCACAGACGCTGAAAAGCCGTCTTGAAAAATCCACTACCGCCAACAGCACCAGCGTAAAGCTGAGTGATGCGCAGGCCAAACTGATGCAGCCCGGCACCGGCGATATCAACATGGAACGCGTTGAAGCGCTGAAGACGGCTATTCGTAACGGCGACCTGAAGATGGATACCGGCAAGATCGCCGACGCGCTGATCCAGGAAGCCCAAAGCTATTTGTCGAGTAAATAACGGTGAGTCGTCTGTTAGAAGTGCTGGACCAAATGACCGCGGTGCTGAATTCACTGAAAGAGGTGATGGACGCTGAACAGCTGCAGCTTTCCGCAGGCCAGATAAACAGCAATGCGCTGCAACGTATAACTGAAGATAAAAGCTCGCTGCTGGCTACGCTAGATTACCTGGAGCAACAGCGTCGCGCGGAACAAAACGCCGGGGCGGTCACCAGCCTGGATGTTAGCCAGCGCTGGCAGACGATCACGCAAAAAACCCTGCACCTGCGGGACATTAATCAGCATAACGGTTGGTTGCTGGAAGACCAGATGGCCCGCAATGAGCAGGCTATTGCCGTGTTAAAACCGCATCAGGCACCGGACTTCTATGGCGCCGATGGGCAGGCAACGGCGCAGGGCAGCCGCGGCGGCAAAAAAATCACTATCTGATTCTCCTCGCCAATGAAAACAGCTGGTCAACGCTCTCCTTGACCAGCTGCTTGCTTATTTCAGCGATTTCAAGACTTTTACCGTCGCCTCAATATCAATCTCATCCTCTGAGAACAGGTGTGTTTCGCCCTGGAAGGTGGTCACGGCCAGTTTTTTCACGGTGCGCATTTCCCCTTCTTTTTTCTCTGCCTTCGGACGAATGCTGTTCATCAGCAACCCAACCGACAGCACCGCATTTTCTTTATCAATCTTCCCGTCCGCGGGCTCTTCTTCGCTGTACACCACGAAAGATTTGATCGAGGTGATTTTAAGCCGCTCGCCCGCAATAAACAGATGCTTACTCTCCGGCTCCACTTTCACGGCAAACGCCGACAGCCCTTTATTATTGGTCCCCGGCTCGAAGGTCACCGACGCGTCTTTTTTGATAAGCTCGGGGTTGGCGACTTTAATCACGTGGAAATAACGGTTTTCACCGTTTTCATCTTTGATAAATCCGAAGCCCTTCTCTTCGAACCAGGTTGTGATTATTCCTCTCATCGCTCTGTCACCTAATTAACCTTTCAACATATAAAGAATAGGGCGGCGTGACGAAACCGTCATCCACCCAGAAAAAATCAAATTGTGCGGCGGGCGAAATCTTTCAACCTGAAGCCCAACAGCAACAATGTCGCAAAATAAGCAACGATGCCGGCCACCACCACCGCCATCAGCCGCAGCAGGCGATAAGGCATGTTGCCCAGATCCCACGCAGGCATAACGTACATTATCCCAATCAGTACCGCAGACATCACCAACACGGCGGCGACCAGGCGCAGCAGAAATGCCGTCCAGCCGGGCTGTGGCTGGAAGATATCCTGCTTACGCAGCTGCCAGTAAAGCAGCGAGGCGTTAATACAGGCCCCCAAACCAATCGACAGAGAAAGTCCGGCATGTTTCAGCGGGCCGATAAACGCGAGGTTCATTAGCTGCGTCAAAATCAGCGTCACGATAGCGATTTTAACCGGGGTTTTAATGTCCTGCCGGGAATAGAAGCCTGGCGCCAGAACCTTAACCACGATAAGCCCCATCAGGCCGACCGAATATGCCACCAGCGCCCGCTGGGTCATCAGGGCATCGAAAGCTGAGAACTTACCGTACTGGAACAAAGAGACGGTCAGCGGTTTTGCCAGAATTCCCAGCGCCACCGCGCTTGGGAGCGCCAGCAGGAAGCAAAGGCGCAGCCCCCAGTCCATCAGGCGGGAATATTCATCGTGGTTGCCGGTGGCAAAACTCTTCGCCAGCGACGGCAGCAGAATAGTGCCTAACGCCACGCCTAAAACCCCAGACGGAAACTCCATCAGGCGGTCGGCATAATACATCCAGGAAACCGAACCGGACACCAGGAACGAAGCAAAGATGGTGTTGATGATCAGTGAAATCTGGCTGACGGAAACGCCGAGAATAGCCGGCCCCATCTGTTTGATAACCCGCATTGCGCCAGCATCCTTAAAGCTGATACGCGGCAGCACCAGCATGCCAATTTTCTTCAGGTGCGGCAGCTGATAGGCCAGCTGTAATACGCCCCCTACCGTTACCGCCCAGGCCAGTGCCAGAATCGGTGGATTAAAGTGCGGGGCGGCAAACAGCGCGAAGCCAATCATGCTGAGATTAAGGAACGTCGGGGCAAACGCTGGCACAGAGAAACGGTTCCAGGTATTGAGAATTGCCCCCACCAGCGACGCCAGCGAAATCAGTAAAATGTACGGGAAGGTAATGCGCAGCAGGCTCGACGTTAGCGCAAATTTATCCGCCGTGTCGGCAAAACCCGGCGCAGTGACAAGAATAACCCAGGGCGCCGCAAGCATCCCGAGGACGGTGACCAGCGCCAGCGCCAGCGTCAGCAGCCCGGAAACGTATGAGACAAAGACGCGCGTGGCATCTTCGCCCTGCTTACTTTTGTATTCGGCCAGAATGGGCACAAACGCCTGGGAGAAAGCGCCTTCGGCAAAGATTCGGCGCAGCAGGTTCGGCAGCTTAAAGGCAACAAAGAAGGCATCCGTCGCCATCCCTGCCCCAAATACCCTTGCCACAATGGCGTCGCGCGCGAAACCAAGCACGCGTGAAAACATGGTCATCGAGCTGACGGCTGCCAGCGATTTTAATAGGTTCATTTATTCTGTTATTCCACAAACATGAACGCCTGCAATGCAGGCGTACATGGATGATGACAAGTCGGCATAGTCTACCGATACGGCGCTGAATTGCTACCGCGATATGTTACAGCTTATTCGCTAATTGCCTCGCGCCAGAGCTTCTCGACAACACGCTGCGCCAGCAGCGCCTGCTCGCCGGAGGTTTCCGGGACAGTTTGGTTCGCCACGCAGTCGATAAAGTGACGCGCACAGCCCGCAAAGCCGCGCTGTTCCAGCGTGGTTTGCCAGCCGGGAATAGGCTGTTCCACCACACCGGCGCCGCATTCTTCGCGCCACTGACGCATGTCGGTTACCTCATACAGCCCGCCGTCAGTCACCGCCTGCACCCACTCTCGCTGGCTTCCGGCGCGGCGATGCATACTGGTGGTCACGCTCAGGTTGCCCTGGCTGAAATGGTGTTCGGCGTACAGCATTTGCCCTGATTCATTGGTTTGCAACGTCCCGCTTTGCAGCTGGGCACTGCCGCCGCCAAGCCAGAGCGCGGTATCCACGACGTGAAGATAGTCATCAAGCAGCGTGAAGCGCAGATCCCCCGGGCCGACGCTGTCGCTGCGGTGTTTGTCCATCCGCAAGGATGCCCCGGCAGACAGCTTTGCCTTTAACTGCTGGTAACGCGGGGCAAAACGGCGGTTAAAGCCCACCATCAGGGTCCGTTTTTTGCGCTCTGCAAGCTCCACCAGCTTTTCGGCGTCAGCCAGATTTTCCGCCAGCGGCTTATCCACGCAGACGCTGACGCCCGCATTGAGCAGATCATTCACCACCGCGTAGTGGGAGCTGGTGGCGCTATGCACAAAAACAGCATCGCACTGCGCCGCCAGATTGCTGAGCGAATCAATATACGGAATACGCCAGGTTTCACACACCGGCAGCGCTTTCGCTTTGGACGGTGAAAATGCGCCCACCAGCGACCAGTCATCGGATGCCCCCAGAACCGGAAGCCATGCTTTCTGCGCGATCCCGCCCAGCCCCACGACGCCAATACGTAATTTCGTCATCCTTAATCTCCCAAATGCGCCAATAAGGAATCCAGACGCTGTTTAAGTTCGGCGACTTCAGTTTCCAGCGCGTCCACTCGCGCGCTGAGATCGTCTGCAACCGGGCTGATACTTTGTTCCGGGGACACTGACGCCTCAACCTCACCGCTGAAAAGATGCATATAGCGGCTTTCTCGTTTACCCGGATCACGTGGCAGACGCACGACAAACGGCCCATCTTCACGGCCAGCCAGCCCTTCCAGCGTCGCTTCTACCTGCGCCATATCGGTGAACTCAAACATTCTCCCGGCGCGGCTGCGCAGCTCACCCGGCGTTTGCGCGCCGCGCAGCAGCAAAGTCGTAACCACAGCCACTTCCGCTGGCGCTAGCTTTAAATGACCAAACTCGGAGTTGCAAAAACGCTGCTCGTATTTCGTCACGCGGTTGCCAAACCCGCTGACGGTTCGCAAATAATGGCCTTTGACCAGCCCGTCCAGCGAGTCCTGGACTTCATGCTCTTTCAGCTCCATCACCGGTTCACGGTTTGTTTTCTGATTACAGGCGGTCACCACGCCGTTGACGGACATCGGATATTGCTCTGGCGTAGTGAGCTGTTTTTCCAGCAGGCTGCCGATAACGCGGGCTTCAATCGCCGTTAACTGATATTTCATCTTTTAAACTCCACGACCTGGGGTCCAGTCTTGATTAACCAGCGCGGTGAGAACGTGATCCCGCCATACGCCGTCAATCAGCAAATAATCCTTTGCATAGCCTTCTTTTTCAAAGCCCAGGCGCGCCAGAAGGTCGCCGCTGCGCTGATTATGCGGCATATAGTTGGCCATAATGCGATGCACATTTTGGCTACGTTGCATATAGCGAATGGCGCTGGCCAGGGCCTCGTACATTAGTCCCTGCCCCTGCCACTTTTCACCGATGGAGTACCCGAGAAAGCAGGCATGGAAGGAGCCACGCACCACGTTGGAGAAGTTGGCGACGCCGATAACCTCTTTTTCTTCCGGGTCGAGCAGCGCGAAGTAGTACGCGCTACCCTGCTTGTGCATTTCACTTATCATGCCCAGCCTTGCCTGCCAGCCCGAAGGATAGCAGTAGCTCTCATCCCGAACGGGTTCCCAGGGCTTCAGAAACAGGCGATTTTCCGTGTAGTAATCCGCCAGGCGCCAGGCATCTCGCTCATGAACCAGACGCACCACCAGACGGTCAGTCACCAGGCGAATTTTTGGTGCGTTACTGCGGTAGCCAAACATGTTTATCCCACTCCTTCATCCCGGTTAACGGGGCTCATCTTGTTACTATACCTGCGCCTGACCGCCGTGTGAAAACAACAACATGAAGCGACATCACTTTTTTCGATTAAAGCCTTGAATCAAAGTCGTTGCACGATAAAAAAATATTGTCCTGCATCAGGTATTAAAAGCCCGAATGCCAAGCGAGAATAAAGACTTGTCGCGTTTAATTAAGTTCCCTGGAGGGGAGATGTCGCGGGTGGCGCAGGCAAGGAGCCTGGGTAAATATTTCCTGCTGCTTGATAACATGTTAGTGGTATTAGGTTTTTTCGTTGTCTTCCCTTTGATTTCCATTCGCTTCGTTGACCAGCTGGGCTGGGCCGCTTTAATGGTCGGAATTGCCCTGGGTCTGCGTCAGTTTATCCAGCAGGGGCTCGGCGTCTTCGGCGGCGCGATTGCCGACAGGCTGGGCGCTAAACCGATGATTGTCACCGGCATGCTGCTGCGGGCCGCAGGCTTTGCCACCATGGGCATCGCCACGGAACCCTGGATGCTATGGCTTTCCTGCCTGCTCTCCGCTATTGGCGGAACGCTGTTTGATCCGCCCCGCTCGGCGCTGGTCGTCAAACTGGTTCGCCCTCAGCACCGCGGCCGCTTCTTCTCCATCCTGATGATGCAGGACAGCGCGGGAGCGGTGATCGGTGCTTTGCTGGGCAGCTGGCTGTTGCAGTACGACTTCCGTCTGGTATGCGCCGTCGGTGCCGTAATGTTTGTCCTGTGCGCCGCGCTTAATGCCTGGCTGCTGCCCGCCTATAAGCTTTCAACGATCCGCACCCCAATGCGCGAAGGCATGGGGCGCGTGTTTCGAGATAAACGCTTTATCACCTATGTTCTGACGCTCACCGGCTATTACATGCTGGCGGTGCAGGTCATGCTGATGCTGCCGCTGATGGTCAACGACATTGCCGGTACCGCGTCGGCGGTAAAATGGATGTACGCCATCGAAGCCGCGCTTTCGCTGACGCTGCTCTACCCTATTGCCCGCTGGAGTGAAAGGCGCTTCCGCCTGGAGCAACGCTTAATGGCAGGCCTGGTGCTGATGACGGTGAGCCTGATGCCTATTGGTCTGGCCTCCAACCTGCAGCAGCTTTTCGCCCTGATCTGTACCTTCTACATCGGCTCAATCATCGCCGAGCCTGCTCGGGAAACACTCAGTGCCTCGCTGGCGGATGCCCGCGCTCGCGGCAGCTATATGGGGTTCAGCCGTTTGGGCCTGTCGCTGGGCGGCGCACTAGGTTACACCGGCGGTGGCTGGCTGTTTGACGCCGGGAAAGCGCTGCAGCAGCCGGAATTACCCTGGGCCATGCTCGGCATTATCGGCTGTATCACCCTTGCAGCTCTGTGGTGGCAATTTAGCCTTAGACCCGTTGAGCCAACGATGCTGGAGCCTGGCGGGCAGGGATAATTTTCTCGTATCATCTTTTTCCGGTAGCCGCTCCCGCCGTGCCGCATTATGCTGATAAAGCAAGGCACGGCATTGGAGCCGCTATTTTGAGGAAGCCTATGAAGAAGATTGTTTTTGCCGCAGCATTGATGCTTAGCGGCCTGCTCTCAGGATGCAACCAGTTAACGCAGTACAGCGTGAGCGAACAGGAAATCAACCAGTCGCTGGAAAAACACAATAACTTCTCGAAGGATATTGGCCTGCCCGGCGTGGCTGAAGCCCATGTGGTGCTAACCCATTTAGTCAGTCAGATAGGACGGGAAGAGCCGAATAAAATTACCCTGACCGGCGATGCCAATCTCGACATGACATCCCTGTTTGGTAACCCAAAAGCCATCCTGAAGCTCAAGCTGAAAGCACTGCCGGTGTTCAATAAAGAGCAAGGCGCCATCTACCTGCAGGAAATGGAGGTGGTTGACGCTCAGGTCGAGCCGCAAAAAATGCAGACCGTACTGCAGACCATGATCCCTTACCTTAACCAGTCCCTGCGCAGCTACTTCAATCAGCAGCCTGCTTATATCCTGAGCGAAGACCGCAGCACCGGCGAGTCGCTAGCGAAGAAATATGCCAAAGGCATTGAAGTAAAACCCGGTGAGATAATCATTCCGTTAACGGAATAGCCCCTGCCCCTCAGAGCCGTTCATGCGCTCTGAGGGTTTTGTACAACATGAGCAACATAAGGGGTGCAAACGATAACGTTTCCCCTTATCCTTAGTGCCCGGCATAAAAGCAGCCCTTGATGACTGATTTCCCTCTCACGCCGGAGCACATTGATGACCGCATTACCTCAGGTATTAAAAATCCGCCGCCCAGATGACTGGCATATTCACCTTCGTGACGGTGAGATGCTGAAAACCGTGGTGCCTTACACCAGCCAGACCTATGGCCGCGCGATTGTCATGCCCAATCTTGTGCCCCCAGTGACCAGCGTAGAGGCCGCTATCGCTTATCGCCAGCGCATTCTTGATGCGGTTCCGGCCGGGCAAAAGTTTGAGCCGCTGATGACCTGCTACCTGACCGACACGCTGGATCCCAACGAAATCGAACGCGGGTTCAATGCAGGCGTGTTTACCGCCGCCAAGCTTTACCCGGCGAACGCCACAACCAACTCCGCTCACGGCGTAACCAGCACCGCAGCCATTCTGCCGGTGCTTGAGCGTATGCAGAAAATTGGCATGCCGCTGCTGGTGCACGGCGAAGTCACCCATGCTGATATCGATATTTTCGATCGCGAAGCGCGCTTTATTGAAACCGTCATGGAGCCGCTGCGTCGCCAGCTACCTGAGCTGAAAGTGGTGTTTGAACATATCACCACCAAAGATGCCGCCCAGTATGTGAAAGAAGGCAACTCGTTGATTGGCGCGACTATCACGCCTCAGCATCTGATGTTTAACCGTAACCACATGCTGGTGGGCGGAATTCGTCCGCACCTTTATTGCCTGCCGATTCTGAAACGCAGCATCCACCAGGAAGCTCTGCGCGAGCTGGTCGCCAGCGGCTGCGATCGCGTGTTCCTCGGCACCGACTCTGCGCCACATGCCCGTCATCGTAAAGAAGCCAGCTGCGGCTGTGCCGGCTGCTTCAACGCACCTTCCGCGCTCGGTGCCTATGCGACGGTATTTGAAGAAATGAACGCGCTGCAGCATTTTGAAGCTTTCGCTTCGCTGAACGGCCCGCGCTTCTACGGCCTGCCGGTCAATGAAGAGCACATCGAGCTGGTTCGCGTCGCTGAGAAAATGCCAGAACTGATTGAAGCCGGCGACGACAGCATCGTGCCGTTCCTGGCGGGTGAAGAGGTCGTCTGGTCCGTTAAAGGCTAAATTTTTCAACGCCCCCTGTTGCTTACTGGAAATTAACCCTGTATAAATATCCAGTATATTGTACAGGGGGTCGTTATGCGTATTGAAGTCACTATAGCCAAAACAACACCATTGCCAGCCGGGGCTATCGATGCCCTTGCCAGTGAGCTTTCCCGCCGTATCAATCAACATTTCCCCGACACCAGCAGCGAAGTGCAGGTACGTTATGCCTCCGGCAATAACCTCTCCGTGCTGGGCGGTGCCAAAGAAGACAAAACGCGAATCAGCGAGATCCTCCAGGAAACCTGGGAAAGCGCTGACGATTGGTTCTCTGCCGACTAATACCCTCAAGTATGTTGGTACTTTTTGCCGGGTGTCGCCATCCGGTTTTTTTTATTTCCCTCACTGATTTGATTATTTTTTAAACGCCGCTAAAGTCTTTCCTGCCTTTCTTTCCGATTACATCGGAATAGCCTGTCGATTTATTGTTCGCTTTTCTCGGATAATGTGGAAAAAGTGTTACCAGGTAATTATTTCATCCCCATGACCGCAAGAGTGTTGATATACTTAAGTCGCTTCACGATAAATCACGCATGAACCTCACTAGTCGTTGTCTTTAAACACGTATAAAAGGGGTTATGATGGAAAAAAATAGTGATGTTATTCAGACTCATCCCCTCGTCGGATGGGATATCAGCACCGTCGACAGCTACGACGCCATGATGCTGCGCCTGCATTACCTGACATCCAATAATCAGAAGCACGATGAAACCGAAATCGGTCAGACCCTCTGGCTGACCACCGATGTCGCCCGGCAATTTATTTCCATCCTTGAGGCCGGGATAGCCAAAATTGAATCCAGTGATTACCAGGAAAGCGATTATCGCAAGCATTGACGACACATGCTTAACAATGGCCACAGGCACCCAACGGGGTGCCTTTTTTATTTTAAGCGTCACCGTCAATTGCATCGTTCCGGTGAATTAATTACCCTGCTACAGATAATTTTCCACAGAGAAAAGCTTATGAACTACGACCTCATCATTGTCGGCAGCGGCTCCGTCGGTGCCGCCGCAGGCTGCTATGCCACACACTCGGGCCTGAAGGTACTGATGATCGACAGCGGCCACCCGCCGCATGACCAGGGCAGCCACCACGGCGACACTCGCCTGATGCGCCATGCTTATGGCGAAGGTGAAAAATATGTCCCGTTGGTCCTGCGAGCACAAAAACTGTGGGATGCCCTGGCTGAAGCCAGCGGTGAGAAGCTCTTCCACCGCACCGGGGTCATTAACCTGGGGCCATCTGATTCGCCCTTTATTCGCAATGTCGCCTCCAGCGCAGAGAAATTTTCCCTGCCGGTTGAAACACTGGACGCCGCCGCGATTGCCGCCCGCTGGCCGGAGATTGCTGTGCCTGAAAACTACGTCGGCCTGTTTGAGACGGACTCAGGCGTACTGAAAAGTGAGCTTGCCATCGAAACCTACATCAACCTTGCTAAGCAAGGCGGCAGCGCTCAGCTTTTTAACTGCAGGGTGACGGCGATCCGCCACGGCGACGAAGGTGTCACCGTCGTGACTGAAGAAGGTGAATATCACGGGAACAAGCTGCTGGTCAGCGCGGGGACCTGGGTCACCAAACTGCTGCCGGACCTGCCGATCGCGTCGGTTCGCAAAATCTTTGCCTGGCACCAGGCCGATGGGCGCTACAGCGAGAACAACAAATTCCCGGCGTTTACCGCAGAAACACCCAACGGCGATCAGTATTACGGCTTCCCGGCGGAAGACAACGAACTGAAGCTGGGCAAGCACAACGGCGGGCAGCTGATTGACTCCCCCGAGCAGCGTAAACCCTTTGGCGCCGTCGCCAGCGATGGGTCTGAAGTCTTTCCGTTCTTGCGCGAATTTTTACCCGGCATCGGCTGCTGCCTGCACGGTAAAGCCTGCACCTATGACAATTCGCCGGATGAAGATTTCATCATTGATACTCTCCCCGGCCATGACAACACCCTGATCATTACCGGGCTGAGCGGACATGGGTTCAAATTCGCCTCCGTTTTAGGCGAAATTGCCTGCCAGTTTGCTTTGGGTCAAAAACCTGCCTTTGATTTATCCCCGTTTGTACTTTCTCGCTTCAAAACGGCGTAGAATTCTCAAGTGGCGGGCACTTCCGCCACTTTACCCGGGGCCATCATGATTCGCTTTATTCAATTTTTAACCAACAATATTCGCGAGCACTTTATTCTGTATCTTTTTCTCTGGGCAATACTTGCACTTCTCGATCTGGCTTATATCTATTTCTTTTAATTATTCAGATTCATGTTGCATTGACAATTGTTGACGTAAAATTAATTAAATATAGTTTTAGCGCAAATAATTAACCGCCAATAAATACTCTTCCCAATCAAAAACGATCATATTCATTCGACTCTACTGAACGCCTGCCGCGAGTGTTATTCAAAAAAACAGACATACAATAAATATATATCGAAATACGGATATTTATGTTGATCTGCTGTTAAAAGAACGCCTATGTTTTAGCTTCTTTAGAAAATACATGGACGCATAAATATGCAATGGCGAAACTCACCCGAACGCTATGGACATTTTTCGGTTCTGCTTCACTGGCTGGTTGCCGCCGCGGTTTACGGCATGTTTGCACTCGGACTGTGGATGGTCACGCTGGGCTATTACGACGTCTGGTACCATAAAGCACCAGAAATACATAAGAGCATCGGCATCTTGTTAATGTCTGCTCTGGCTATTCGTATTCTCTGGCGCTTTATATCGCCTCCGCCGCCACCGTTAAAAAGTTATTCACGCCTGACGCGCATCGGCGCGCTTACCGCACATATTTTGCTTTATGCATTATTGTTCGCCATTTTGCTGAGCGGGTATCTGATTTCAACGGCTGACGGTAAACCCATTAGCGTGTTTGGCTGGTTTGATGTGCCCGCCACGCTAACCGACTTCGGGGCGCAGGCCGATCTTGCCGGGACAGTTCATCTCTGGCTGGCGTGGACCGTGGTGATTGTTTCCGTACTACACGCTCTTGCGGCCTTAAAGCACCATTTTCTAGATAAAGATGCCACCCTCAAGCGCATGCTGGGGAAAGCATCCCGTTAACTATGGAGAGTAAGACAATGAAGAAAATCCTGCTGGGAGCCACCTTAGGCGCTCTGTTATTCACCACCGGCTCCGCCGTGGCCGCTGACTATAAAATTGATAAACAGGGTCAGCATGCGTTTGTGAATTTCCGTATTCAACATCTCGGCTATAGCTGGCTGTACGGTACCTTCCGTGATTTTGACGGAACCTTTACCTTCGACGAGAAAACCCCTTCGGCAGATAAAGTCAACGTCACCATCAACACCACCAGCGTGGATACCAACCATGCCGAACGTGACAAACACCTGCGTAGCGCAGAGTTCCTCAACGTGACTAAGTTTCCGCAGGCTACCTTCGCCTCAACGGAAGTGAAAAAAGACGGTGAAGCTTTAGATATTATCGGCAACCTGACGCTAAACGGCGTGACAAAGCCGGTCACGCTGAAGGCTAAGCTGATTGGTCAGGGTAACGATCCGTGGGGCGGCGTGCGCGCGGGTTTTGAGGCCGAAGGTAAAATTAAGCTGAAGGACTTCAATATTACTCAGGATCTGGGGCCAGCTTCTCAGGACGTTGATCTGATTATTTCTGTCGAAGGCGTGCGTCAGTAAAAAGACTCCCCCGGTGAACCGGGGGAATGTTATTACTTCTCGGGGTCAGGAATACCCAGCGTGGTATTCAGCATCCCACGAGATTTATTAAAGATCTTATTCCCGTTTTCGCGGCCTGCCCGGCGGCGGCGCTGTTCTTCTGGAGATAGCGCCAGCTCATCACGGCAAACTTCACTGCAGCAGCCAGAGAATTTCTCAGCACAGGCCGGACACTGAATAAACAGCAGATGGCAGCCGTCATTTTTGCAGTTGGTGTGGCTGTCGCACGGCGTTCCGCACTGATGGCAATGGGCGATCACATCGTCAGATATACGCTCTCCCATACGCTCATCGAAAACAAAGTTTTTACCGACAAAGCGCACCGGCAAACCTTGCTCACGCGCGCGGCGCGCATATTCAATGATCCCGCCTTCAATGTGATACACATTTTTGAAGCCGTTATGGCGCATCCAGGCGCTGGCTTTTTCACAGCGAATGCCGCCGGTGCAATACATGACAATTTTCTTCTCTTTGTCATCCTGCATCATATCCACGGCTTTCGGCAACTGCTCACGGAAGGTGTCGGCCGGAATTTCGACGGCGTCCTCGAAATGCCCCACTTCGTATTCGTAGTGGTTACGCATATCGATAAATACCGCGCTCGGATCGTCGAGCATGGCGTTCACTTCCGCAGCCTTCAGATATTCCCCCACGTCACTTGCGTCAAACGTAGGGTCATCAATACCGTCAGCGACAATACGGTCGCGTACCTTCATGCGCAGCACCCAGAAGGATTTACCGTCATCTTCCAGCGCAATATTCAGGCGCAAATTATTTAAGGCCGGATGGAAGGCATAAATCGCTTCGCGAAGGGCATCAACGCGGCTTTCCGGGACGCTTATCTGAGCGTTGATCCCTTCATGCGCCAGATAGACGCGGCCAAACACGTTCAGGCTCAGGAACAGCTGATACAGTGCATCACGGGTCGCCTGCGGCGTTTCGATAGTGAAATATTTGTAGAATGAGATGGTCGTGCGCGGCTCGGTTTCGGCAAGCATGCGCTCGCGCAGCTCCTCATTCGATACGCGGTTGTGTAACACTGGCATGGTGTTCGCTCGCAATCGTTGAAAAAAGTGGGCTGCATCATAAAGCAAATAACGCTTATTTACATCCCCGCGTTTTACGCTACATTTTGCTCACTCAAAGGCATCAGCGGCAACAATCGATGAAATATCAGGCACTCCGACGCCGCGTATTTTGGCTCTGCGCTAAAAAATGCCACAATGGAATGATTAGAAGATCCGGCAATTGCCGTCACAAAGGTTTTACATGACGAACTTACCGCAATTCTCCCGTGCATTACTGCACCCGCGCTATTGGCTCACCTGGCTTGGCATCGGCTTTTTATACCTGCTGGTGCAGCTCCCCTACCCGGTGCTCTATCGCATCGGCTGCGGGCTGGGCCGGCTGGCAAAACGCCTGATGAAACGTCGCGCGAAAATAGCCTACCGCAATCTTGAACTCTGCTTCCCGGACATGAGCGAGGAAAAACGCGAGCAGATGGTGATCGCCAACTTCGAGTCAGTCGGCATGGGGCTGATTGAGACCGGCATGGCCTGGTTCTGGTCTACGGAGCGCATCAATAAATGGTGCCACTACGAAGGCGTGGATATTGTTAAAGGCATCGAGAAAACGGGCCAGGGCATTTTGCTGATTGGCATTCACTTCCTGACGCTGGAGCTGGGCGCCCGTATTTTCGGCATTAAAACGCCGGGCATTGGCGTTTACCGCCCAAACGACAACCCACTGCTGGACTGGCTGCAGACCTGGGGGCGCATGCGTTCCAATAAGAGCATGATTGACCGCAAAGATCTGAAAGGCATGATCCGCGCGCTGAAAAATGGCGACATCATCTGGTATGCCCCGGACCACGATTACGGCCCGAGAGGCAGCGAGTTTGTTCCGTTCTTTGCCGTTGAACAAGCTGCGACCACCACGGGAACCTACACGCTCGCCAAACTCTCCGGTGCCTGCGCCGTGCCGTTTGTTCCGCGTCGCCTGCCGGGTGGCAAAGGCTACGAACTGACGATTATTCAGCCAGAGCTGAACCCACCGCTTGACAGCCCGGAAGCAACGGCACACTGGATGAACAAAATCGTCGAGAAGTGCATCCTGATGGCACCGGAGCAGTATATGTGGCTGCATCGCCGCTTTAAGACGCGCCCGGAAGGCATGCCCGACCGTTACCAATAACGCTTAACAGCCGCCTTTTAAGGCGGTTTTTTTTTGCCTTAGTTTGATCGAAAAAGCCCTTTGATTTGCCAGCCCAATGCCAACAGGCGCATAATTAGCAGAGTAATAATTCCCTCTCTTCTCTTTGGCACTGGCAACTTCGGAGCGATATGACTCCCCCTGACAGCACTATCAACTGGAAGCGTAATCTGGCCGTCGTCTGGGTTGGCTGCTTCCTGACCGGCGCGGCCTTCAGCCTGGTCATGCCCTTCCTCCCGCTTTATGTTGAGCAACTCGGGGTCACCGGCCACAGCCAGTTGAATATGTGGTCCGGACTGGTCTTCAGCATTACCTTCCTGTTTTCAGCCGTGGCATCCCCTTTCTGGGGCGGGCTTGCCGACCGCAAAGGCCGAAAACTGATGCTGCTGCGTTCCGCGCTTGGCATGTCTGTCGTCATGCTGCTAATGGGCCTCGCGCAAAATATTTGGCAATTTCTGGCGCTTAGAGCTCTGCTCGGCCTGCTCGGTGGGTTTGTGCCGAATGCCAACGCGCTGATCGCCACCCAGATACCGCGCCATAAAAGCGGCTGGGCACTTGGCACGCTGTCTACAGGAGCGGTCAGCGGCGCGCTGCTAGGCCCGCTGATGGGTGGCCTGATGGCGGACAGCTACGGGCTGCGCTCGGTGTTCTTCATCACCTCGCTGGTGCTGTTTATCTGCTTTGTCATGACGCTGTTTTTTATTCGCGAGTCGTTCACGCCCGTTTCCAAAAAAGACATGCTCCACGCCCGCCAGGTGCTGACCTCATTGAAAAATCCTCGCCTGGTGCTGAGTCTGTTTGTCACCACGATGATAATTCAGGTCGCCACCGGTTCTATCGCACCAATCCTGACGCTCTACGTGCGCGATCTCGCCGGTAACGTCAGCAACCTGGCGTTTATTAGCGGGATGATTGCTTCCGTGCCTGGCGTAGCAGCGCTGATCAGCGCCCCGAGGCTCGGCAAGCTGGGCGATCGCATCGGGCCAGAGAAGATCCTGATTGGCGCGCTGGTAATTTCCGTTTTGCTGCTCATCCCGATGTCGTTGGTACAAAACCCGTGGCAGCTCGGGATCTTACGCTTCTTGCTCGGTGCCGCCGACGGGGCGCTGCTCCCCGCCGTGCAAACGCTGCTGGTCTATAACTCTTCCAGCCAAATCTCGGGCCGTATTTTCAGCTACAACCAGTCCTTTCGCGATATTGGCAACGTCACCGGCCCGCTGCTCGGCGCCGCCGTTTCCGCCAGCTACGGCTTCCGCACCGTGTTCCTGGTCACCGCCAGCGTGGTGTTGTTTAACGCCCTTTACTCATGGATGACGCTGCGCCAGCCCGCCGAACGACTCCGTATTCCGGGGGAATAAATCTCCGACTTGCAGATTTGCCAACAGCGTCAACAATTAACTGGAAATCGTAACGGAGCAGTCGCTCCCCGACCTTTGCCACAAGGAGATGCCCATGAGCATGTATGCAACCCTGGAAGAAGCCATTGATGCCGCGCGGGAGCAGTATCTTGCCGATAACCCGAGCGTGGATGAAGAGAGCGCCAGCGTCGAGCAATTCAATTTCCAGAAGTACGTTTTGCAGGATGGTGACATCATGTGGCAGGCCGAGTTCTTTACCGACGACAGCGAGGAAGGCGAATGCCTGCCGATGCTAAGTGGGGAAGCGGCGCAAAGCGTGTTTGACGGTGATTTCGATGAGATTGAACTGCGCCAGGAATGGCTGGAAGAGAATACCCTGCACGAATGGGACGAAGGTGAATTTCAGCTCGAGCCGCCTCTGGACACCGAAGAAGGTCGCACGGCGGCAGACGAGTGGGATGAGCGCTAGCCGTTATTCATATGGCCCGTGGCTGGCGTCAATCGGCAACAGCAAAGTGTCAAAGATCAGCGAAAACGGCAGGTCGAGCACGGTAATGTAGCGCCATGCGCCCTCGCGTACATCCCAGCGTACACCGGGGTAATATTGGTTTCCGTGCCCCTGCCCCGGCACCGTTCGGCTAATAATGCTGCCGCAGCCGCTCAGCAGACAGGCCATCATCAGTACCGCAATTATTTTACCCACGCATGCACTCCTGTTCAGAACGCGCTGAGTATAACCATCGCTGAATAAAAGGCAAAAAAATGCCGACCCTGAGGTCGGCATTGTCACTTAGTTACGGCTTACTTTGCCGTCAGCGCCAGCGGGTTAAGCTGCAGCTTTTTGTAGCTCTCCACCCAGGAGGAGTAACGCTCCGGGTTCGCCCAGACGCGGTAATGCAAGTGCGACATGGTCATCGGGTCGCTCAGCAGAACCAGGCGGCGGTCGCGGTTGAGTTTGTCCGGCGTTTCGTTCAGCGCCTGCTCAACGTGGCGGTCGCGGGCAATCTCCAGCACCAGACTCTTACGGTGACGAGCCGTGGCCATCGCCGTGCTCAGGGCGTTAAACGACGGGTTAAATACCGCGTGCATAAAGCCATCGTCCAGCGTACGGCTGCGGTTCAGCTCCAGATAGTTCTCGGTGTCCACCAGCACCTGCGGCGGGGAATACTCTTCCGGGATCAGGAATAGCTTCCAGCGCTTGGTGCGCAGGCCGAGGCTCGCCCGGCTTGAAAGCACGGAGACGAACGGCGACAGGATCAGCGAGAAGACAATCGGTGCCAGCCAGAACAGGAAGCGCAGATCCAGCCAGGCCATGCCCACTGCCCAGACCAGGCCCAGCAGCAGCTGAGAACCATGGCGCATAAAGGCTTCACCCCACGGCGTGGAGTCATCATCACGCTGCGGCGAGTTCCAGACCACTTCCCAGCCCAGGAACGCGCTGACCACAAACACGGTGTGGAACAGCATACGCACCGGTGCCAGCAGCACGGAGAACAGCACTTCAAGCAGCAGTGAACAGGTCACTCGCAGGAAGCCGCCGTACTCTTTAGAACCTTTGCACCAGATAAGAATGATGCTCAGTAGCTTAGGCAGGAACAGCAGAACCATGGTCGAGGCAAACAGCGCAATCGCCAGCTCAGGACGCCACTGCGGCCAGACCGGGAACAGCTGCCGCGGCTGGAGGAAGTACTGCGGCTCGGTCAGAGCGTGGACAACCTGCAGCGCGGTCGACAGCGCCAGGAACATAAACCACAGCGGGGCAGACAGGTAGGACATGACGCCGGTCAGGAACACCGCCCGGTGAACCGGGTGCATACCTTTCACCAGGAACAGACGGAAATTCATCAGGTTGCCCTGACACCAGCGACGATCGCGTTTCAGCTCGTCCAGCAGGTTCGGCGGCAGTTCTTCGTATGAGCCAGGCAGATCGTAAGCAATCCACACGCCCCAGCCGGCACGGCGCATCAGCGCAGCTTCGACGAAGTCATGGGAAAGAATCGACCCGGCAAAGTTTCCTTCACCCGGCAGAGGCGCCAGCGCACAGTGTTCAATGAACGGCTTCACGCGAATAATGGCGTTGTGGCCCCAGTAGTGGGATTCCCCCAACTGCCAGAAGTGCAGGCCTGCAGTAAAGAGCGGCCCGTAGACGCGGGTAGCGAACTGCTGGCAGCGCGCATACAGCGTGTCCATGCCGGAGGCTTTGGGCGAAGACTGAATAATACCGGCCTTCGGGTTCGCTTCCATCAGGCGCACGAGGTTGGTCAGGCAATCACCGCTCATGACGGAGTCGGCGTCCAGCACCACCATGTAGCTGTACTGGTTACCCCAGCGACGGCAGAAGTCATCGATGTTGCCGCTTTTACGCTTCACGCGACGGCGACGGCGGCGATAGAAGATCTGCCCTTCGCCCTGCACTTCCGCAATCAGCTCCATCCAGGCTTTTTGCTCCGCAACGCAGATATCCGGGTTGTAGCTGTCGCTCAGGATATACACATCGAAGTGCGCCTGCTGCCCGGTGGCTTTGACGGATTCCCACGTCGCACGCAGGCCGGCAAACACGCGATCGACGTCTTCATTACAAATCGGCATGATAAGCGCGGTACGGTGCTCAGGGTTGATGGGCTCATCCCCCACCGTTGACGCAGAAATGCTGTATTTGTCTTTGCCCATCAGCAACTGCAGGAAGCCCATCAGCGCGGTCCAGAAACCGGCAGAGACCCAGCAGAACAGCACGGCAAACAGGATCAGGATGCCGCTTTGCAGAATGTACGGCAGCAGTTGCATGAAGGAAACCCACAGATCCTGGCCCCCCATGTCCGCCGGGTTAATCAGCGCCCAGCCCTGGTACGGAAGGATCGTCTTCATGTACCAGGTTGCAACCACGGTTTGTGCCAGTGTGAGGAGCAGCAGAATGTAGCGGCGAATCGTGCCGACGGTACGCCACTTCTGCTCAGAGGCCTCTTCTTCTTTAGACGCGAACTTAGACTTCGTTTCACGCCCAAGCAGGCGATCCCAGAAGCGGCCAATCGGGTTGGTACGCCACGGGTCCGGGAACATAGAAGCACGCGTCGCTTTCGGCATAGCCTGAAGCTGGGTGCGCCCTTCGTCATCGGTGATCAGCTGTTCGCCGCCGAGAGAACCCGGCCAGCTCGCCTCGAGACGAGCTTTTACCGAAGCCAGAGGAGAATCATCCGCTCGTTCAAAGTGGTGATGCTGCGCATCAAGCGCCTCATGCACCGCCTGAAGATCGGACGCAGGCAAAGCCGCCTTCTGCTCAGCAGAAAGCGGGAGTGCTTCGATGTAGTCAGGCGAGAATTCAGTAGACTTATTCATTGGCAGGCAGCTGGTAGCTCCAGGTTTCACTCAATGTCTGCTCGCCGTTAACCAGCGCAGCACGCATATCCGTCGTCTTCTTCTCGTCTTTCAGCTTCACGCGCAGCGTTAAACGCCAGCCTTTGTTGACCGGGTTATAGCGCACCTGGCTGTCAACGATCTCACCGTTATCGCCAATGCTGGTCTGTGCGGTGACCGGCGTGTCGGCTGGCAGTTTTTTCATCTCTGCCCCGGTAAAGTCCACCACAAACGCAATGGTGCCGTCCGGCTGGCGGATCAGGTTGGACTGCTTCACATCCCCGGTAGAACGGCGAGTTTGCAACACATACGCGTTATCCGGCGCATGCATTTTGTCTTCGTCGCGGCTAAAGGTGATGGTGTACTTAAAGTTCATCTCTTTGCCTGGATCCGGCAGCTGATCCGGCGTCCAGTAAGCAACGATGTTGTCATTCGTTTCGTCGTTAGTTGGGATTTCAACCAGCTCTACGCGGCCTTTACCCCAATCCCCGACCGGTGCAACCCACGCGCTAGGGCGCTGGTCGTAACGATCGTCTAAATCTTCAAAGCGGGAGAACTGACGGCCACGCTGCAGCAGGCCAAAGCCGACCGGGTTTTCCGTAGCGTAAGAGCTAACGGCCAGGTGTTTCGGGTTGTTCAGCGGACGCCAGATCCATTCCCCGTTTCCGGCGTGAATAGACAGGCCGTTGGAGTCATGCAGTTCCGGGCGGAAATTGGTGGTTGGTGAAGGCTGATTTGGCCCGAACAGGAACATACTGGTCAGCGGCGCAACGCCCAGCTTGCCTACTTTGTCACGCAGGTAAACTTTCGACTGCACGTTCACCACGGTATCGCGCCCAGGGGTGATAACGAAACGATAAGCCCCGGTCGCTCGTGGGGAATCAAGCAGTGCATACAGGGTTAACGTTTTATCCGTTGGCTTCGGACGTTCAATCCAGTATTCGCGGAAGCGAGGGAACTCTTCACCAGACGGTAAAGCAGTATCAATCGCCAGTCCTCGGGCAGACAGGCCATACACCTGGCCGGCGCCAATTACGCGGAAGTAACTCGCTCCGAGCATGCTGACAATTTCGTCGTTCTTATCTTTGCTGTTGATCGGATAGAGCACTTTGAACCCGGCAAAACCGAGATCTTTTACGGTATCTTTATCGTGCTTTACATCACCGAAGTTAAAATAGTCCGGATTGTATTTGATCTGGTGCACCGCGGTGGCGGTCACTTCGTTGATGGTTACCGGCGTGTCGAAGTACATACCCTGATGGTAGAACTCGAGCTTGAATGGGGTCTTGATGTTGCTCCAGTAAGCTTTGTCGTGATTAAACTGGATCTGCTGGTAGTCCGCGTATTTCATCTCGCGGAATTGCGAAGGCAGGTTGCTTTTCGGTGCTTCGTAGCTCTTGCCCGCTAAGGTTTTCGCCTGTTTTGCGACATCGTCGATAGTGAACGCCCAAACCGAGGTGGTATAAAGGGACAACATTACCGCAGCGCCAAGCCAGGACACTTTCATCATATTTGCTTTATGTTTCATATTAACCAGCACATCCCCCTTTGTGTGCTTAAATCAATCTATCCATTTTAATGGAAAGTTTTGCTTTCCGACAACCAAATCACCGCTTTGTTCAGCGTACTGGCTCAGGGTTTAAGCAAAATAAAGACAACTGCTTACGCTTTAAGAGTTCATCCTGGCGACAGGATGACATGCTTAGTGTAGGGTTGCCACGAATATGTAGACTGAACTGGACTTTTAGCCTGATAGGATAGGGTCTTAAGGATAAGACGAATAGTCTGAAAATGTCTGGAGTATTATGAGTAAAGCACCGCAACAACGTGAGTTTTTCCTGGATTCTATTCGTGCATGGTTGATGCTGTTGGGCATTCCATTCCACATTTCGCTCATCTATTCGAGCCATCACTGGCACGTCAATAGCGCAGAACCCTCCGCGAGCCTGACGCTGTTTAATGATTTTATTCACGCGTTTCGTATGCAGGTGTTCTTCGTTATTTCTGGCTATTTTTCCTACATGTTATTTCTGCGCTACCCGCTGAAACGCTGGTGGACAGTGCGCGTAGAGCGCGTCGGCATCCCGATGCTCACCGCAATACCGCTGCTGACGCTGCCTCAGTTCATGATGCTGCAGTACATCAACGACAAAACTGGCCTGTGGCATACGCTCACCGGCTATCAAAAATACAATACGCTGGTGTGGGAGCTTGTGTCTCACCTGTGGTTTTTACTGGTCCTGGTGATATTAACGACCCTGGGCATGGTTTTGTTTCAAAAAATTAATAATTTTATAATTAGAAACGAACAGAATAATAATTCACCAATTACCCTGGGAAAACTCTCACTTTTATTTCTCGGCTTCGGCATTTTATACGCCGCTATTCGCCGGACTATTTTTATTATCCACGCGCCGTTATTAAGCGACGGGCTGTTTAATTTCGTGGTGATGCAAACGCTGTTTTATCTGCCGTTCTTTATGCTTGGCGCGCTGACATTCAAACGTGAGTCGCTGAAAATCCTGTTCACCACGCCTTCACGCTGGAGTCAGGTGGGCGCGGTCTTTGCGTTTGCCGCCTATTTATTAAACCAGCGCTACGGCAGCGGCGATGCCTGGATGTACGAAACGGAAAGCGTGATCACCATGCTGATGGGGCTATGGATGGTCAACGTCGTGTTTTCGCTGGGCTATAAAATGCTGAATTTTAAGTCCGCGCGAGTGACCTATTTCGTTAATGCATCGCTGTTTATCTATCTGGTACACCATCCGCTCACGCTGTTCTTCGGCGCGTTTATCACGCCGCACATCACGTCCAATATTTTAGGTTTCTTCAGCGGGCTGGTCTTTGTAGTCGGCATCGCGCTGCTGCTTTACGAGCTGCACCTGCGCATTCCCCTGCTTCGTTTCCTGTTCTCAGGCAAGCCGAAGGAGAAGGCGGCGACGCCACAATCATTTGCGGGATAACACACTAAAGGCCGGGTATGAACACCGGCCATTAGTTTACTTACAAAGAGGGAAAAAGCGTGGTTTTTCCCTCTTTGTGGTTATCAGCCGAAAATCAAAAAATTGATTTTCCTGTTTTTTTAACGAGCCTTTTGGTATTTCTTCTTTCGCCAGGGATTTGTCTGCTGTCTAAAGGCCGGGCATGAACACCGGCCTTTTTAATCTCTGCGCCAGAAATCTTAGCGGCCACAGATTGAAGTTTTATGAAGCTGTCGTGATTTATTTATGACACTCAGCCGCAATCTGCTGATAAATCTGCGTGTTCTCATCATCAAAGCAAACAAATACCACGCGCTCCGGCAGCGGGCGAAGACCAATGTATTTGTAAGCAACATCCCACGCTATGCGTGCGGCCTGCGCTTTTGGGAAGCCATACACGCCGGTGCTGATTGCCGGAAAAGCAATCGAGCGGTAGCCGTTAGCGGCGGCTAAGTCCAGGCTGTTACGGTAGGCCAGTTCCAAAAGCTCGGCTTCGTTCTGCTCGCCGCCGTGCCAGACTGGCCCCACGGCGTGAATCACCGCTTTTACCGGAATGTTCCCGGCCTCGGTAATCACCGCCTGGCCCGGGGGGCATTCGCCCTGCAGCTGGCGTACCGCTTTACAGGCTTCCAGCAGCGCAGGTCCGGCGGCGCGATGGATCGCCCCATCCACTCCCCCACCGCCCATCAGCGAAGGGTTTGCCGCGTTGACAATCACATCGACCTCAATCTGCGTGATGTCTCCCTGGACGACCTGTATGCGTTCACTCATTAACCATTCTCCAACTGTACTTTGCCGTAGTCTATTCTCGTCAGACGGGGCGCGTACATGACTATTATCGTTTCCGGACATTTCAACTTTTGAAAATCTCCGGATATTAGCCACAAAAAACCCCGCCTTCACGGGGCCTTTGTTATTGGATTAGAAATCAACAGTCATGGAAAGTTTCAGGGTACGTGGGTCACTTTGCGTAATATACGCCCCGCTGTCGTCGACAGAAGCCCAGTATTTTTCGTTAGTCACGTTTTCGACGTTGGCGCGCCAGGTCAGCGTCTGTTCGTTAACCTTCGTGCTGTAGCGCACGCCGAGATCGAGGCGAGTCCAGCCGTTCAGCTTAATGCTGTTGTCGGCGTTGGCGTATTGTGACCCGGTGCGGATCAGCGTCCCCGTCGCAGTCAGGTTCTGCACCCAAGGCAGATCCCACTCGCCGCCCACGGACCAGGAGTAACGCGGGACGCCGATCGCATCCTTACCGTCGTTTGTCCCGCCGTTAGTCTTCACCATTTCTGGCTGAAGCCACAGGGCACTTCCCAACAGGCGTATCCCGAACATTGGCTCACCAAAGACGTTCAGTTCCATGCCGCGGCTACGCTGTTCGCCATACAGGCCGTACAGATTGTTGCTGTCGAGCATCCCCACCGGCTTTTCGATCTCAAACAGCGCCAGGCTGCCGCCCACGCGGCCGAAGTCCATCTTCATGCCCACTTCGTTCTGCTTCGACTGCACAACCCCGACCACGTTTCCAGCATTGGTTGCTTTAGAGGTTGCTGTCGGCCCAGGCTGCAGCGCTTCAATGTGGTTCGCATAGAAAGAGACCGGCTCCCACGGCTTCACCACGAGGCCATAAACCGGCGTAACCTTGAAAGCGTCAAAGCGTGTTTTAGGGTCTTCCACACCGGTATAGCTGTAGTTACGAACCCGCACGTCCTGGCGACGAGCGCCCACGGTCAACAACACCTTATCGTCCAGCGCGGAGAGCGTATCGGACAGCGAAATCCCGCTTGTTATCGTGCGGCTCCGCTGGGTCGGATCGTCCATATTGCTCCCGGAAGCGACCGTCGGGAAACGGCTCAGGTCGAGATAAGACGGATCGTAGATATTATTGCCAACGGCGGTTTTGCTGGATGACATGGTGTAGGCCGCGCGGGTTTTACGGTAAACGCCGGAATAGCCGAGGTTCACGCTGTGGCCGATAAAACCGGTATCAAATTTCCCCCGCACGCCGCCCATGCCGGAGAAAGCGTCGGCGATGTATCGCGTAGACAAACGAGTCTGGCTGGTGTTGCCCTTGTTATCAACAAACTTAGGCACGCTGTAATTGCCTCTTTCGTCGGTTTCGCTGGTGCCCAGCGCGCCATAAAGCGTCCAGCTGTTCGCCACATCATACTCGCTGTGCAGCGCGGCAAAGCGAGAGCTCATGTCTGAATAAACCCACGGCTGCCCGTAGTTTGTGCGGTTATCCGGCACCTCAGGCATCTGCGTAATAGCGCCAACCCCCACCCCGATACGGCCATTGTGTACCGTCATCTTCTGGTAGCCGCCGTCGAACGACGTCCGCAGCCTGTCGCCTTTGTAATCCAGCCCAACGCTTGCCAACGATGTTCTGTTCTTCTGCTCGCGAACGTCACTCTCGCCTTCACGGTGCAGCAGGTTAATGCGAGCGCCAAACTGATCGTTATCCCCAAACCTACGGCCAGTATCCAAAGAGCCTCCAACCTGCGAACGCCCGGTGTAATCCACGCCAAGTTGGGTATGCGGTTCACTACCTGCACGCTTGGGCTCAATATTAATGGCCCCGCCCACGCCAGACCCGCCCGGAGGAACACCGTTCAGGAAGGCCGTGGAGCCCTTAATCACCTCGACGCGTTCCGCAATAGCCGTGCTGGTGATCTGCCGCGGCAATACGCCATACAGACCGCCGTAAGAAATATCATCCCCGTCTAACAGGAAACCGCGCACGCGGTAAGACTCGCCAAAGTTACCGTAGCTGCGCACGGGCTGAATAGTCGCGTCGTTACGGATAATGTCACTGAGGGTATTGGCCTGCTTATCCTCAATCATTTTGGAGGTATAGCCGATGACGTTAAACGGCACGTTGCGCGCATCCTGTTCACCGAGCATGCCCAGGCGACCGCCATTGGCCACCTGCCCGTCCAGGTAAGCAGGCACCAGCTCGTTACCGCCTTCGCGGAACTGCGTATCCGGGGTCGCCGTGACGGTAATGGTCTCTTCTTTGACTAAAGCTTTTTGCTGAGGATTTTCCTGTGGCGCAGCGGCAACAGGCATGCAGGCGGCAGCGATCAACGCTGCGATCAGGCGCGGTTTAAACCCGGCCTGGCGAGGTGGTTGGTGAGGCATTGAAATTTCCTGGTAAAATAAAAACAATTAATGAGAACGATTATGATTTTGATCGTGATTATCGTTTCATCATTAGAAATTGCAAGAAAAATGCCCAGAGGGAGGTTGACCAGTAAAAACGCCTGGCCACGTAAATAGAGAGGAACTCAAACAGCAGGCACGCCCGGAACGAGCCTGCTTTTAAGGCCTGTCACGCTTTGCGTAACAGCCAGATAAAGTACGGCGCCCCGCAGAGCGTGGCTAACAATCCTGCCGGGATCTGGAACGGGAAGATAAGGCTTCGGCCCAGCCAGTCGGCCAGCAGCATCAGCCCGGCCCCGATAGCAATAGCCACGATAAGCTGGGGCATCGCGCGGCGGAAGCCGAGCATTCTTGCCATGTGCGGTGCCATCAACCCAACAAAACTTAGTGGCCCCACGCAGAGCGTTGCGGCAGCAACTAATCCGGCTGCCAGCACCAGAATGCTGATGCGCGATTGACTCAGGGCAATGCCCAGTGCCTGAGCCGTCTCACCGCCCAGCGGGAGTATAGCGAGCCAGCGGCGCACCAGAGGCGTAAGCCCAATCAGCGCCAGCGCCATGCCCCCGCTCACCAGCGCCTGCTGCCCGGTTACTTTCCAGGTGGAACCGGACAGCCACGTCAGCACCGACCCGCTGCGCGGATCTCCGCTGGCCAGATAAAGCGTGAGCAGCGTGGCGAAGACGGTACTCAGCGCCACACCGGTCAGTAAAAGCCTTCCCGGAGCCAGCCCGGAGCGGGCTAAAACGAGCATCGCCAGCAGCGTGAGCGCCGCGCCGGCAAAGCCCACCGGCAGTTGCCAGGCGCTGACGTCGCCGGGGACGAGAAATATCAATAACACGATGGCGCAGGCCGCGCCGGAACTCACGCCCAGCACCTCGGGGCTGGCCATCGGATTGCCGGTCATTTTTTGTACCAGCGTACCGGCCGCCGCCAGCATTGCGCCCGCGGCAAGCGCCGACAGCACCCTCGGCCAGCGCCACTGCCACATTTCTTGTATGCCGATAAACCAGCCTGCGCTTTCCCGCCCAACGCCCAGCGCGAGCAAGGCAACCAGCGCCAAAACAGCAATAATCAGCAATACCGTAGCGGGGGAAAGTCGGCGTTCCGCAATCGCGCTGGCATCATCAGAAGCCGCCAGACGCTGGTGGCGCAGGCGTGGCAATAACCACAGCATTAACGGTGCCCCCACCAGCGCCGTCACGGCGCCAGTCGGCAGTTCTTGCCAATAGCGTCCAACCCACAGAACCAGTTGATCGCTCAGTAACAGCAGCAATGCCCCCGTTGCCATCGAAGCCAGGAGTTTAGGCAGCAGACGTCTCACGCCAAACATGCCGGCCAGGACCGGAGCAAACAGGCCAATAAATCCGATCACGCCCACCACGCTGACCAGCATCGAACTCAGCAGCAGCGCCAAAAATAGCCCGCCCACGCGCACTAAAGCCAGCTTCATCCCCAGCCCACGTAATACGGTGTCATCCAGGGCCAGCATACCCAGCGGGCGAATCATCAGTACGATGAGTACCAGCACGGCCAGAAGCCTCGGCCAAAGAAACTCCACGCCAGCCCAGTCGTACTGGTTCAACATCCCGCTGCTCCAGATAAACAGATTTTGCAGGCGTTCATGGTTGAACAATACGAGGAAGCTTTTTACGGCCCCGCAATAAAGTCCCAATACCAGGCCGGCAAGGATTAGCGTAACCGGCGACATTCGTTTACCCCAGGCAGCCCCGAGCACAATACTGCCTACGGCCATTGCGCCAGCCAGCGCCGCAAGCTGTTTGCCGGTTTCCCCTGCCCCCGCCAAAAACAGCGTTGCAAGGGTTAGCCCCAGCTGTGCCCCAGCCGCAACGCCAAGGGTGGCCGGTTCGGCCAGAGGATTACGCAGAATATGCTGAAACAGGCAACCGGCCAGAGCCAGCCCGGCGCCGGTAAGCAGCGCAAGCGCGGTTCGCGGCAGCAGGCTGTAGTGAAACAGCATCTGCGAAACATCGGTCACCTGAGGCAGCGTTATCGCTTGCCACCAGAGCCCGGCAGGCAGCATTTGCTGAAAGTTGTAGCCGGTCAAAAACAGCGTGAAGGCACAGAGTATAAGCAGGATTATGCGCACAGTGCCTCCGGCAGGAGCTGGCAAAAACGCAGCGCCGAGAAGCTGCCGCCGTAAAACCATACCGCTGGCAGCAGGTGTAACTGGCCCTCGCGCACGAAAGGCATAACCTGCCATAGCGCAGATTTCGCCACCGTTTTGACCGGATCGTCATCGCCGTGCATAAAGCAAATTGCCGTGACGTTTTCCAGCCTGACCAGCGTTTCAATGCCCACAATGGCGCTTCCCCAGGCATTGGTTTTCCCGTCCCAGGCGTTACGCATCCCCAGCCGTTCCAGCAGGTCGTTAAACAGGCTGTTTCGGCCAAAGATCATCACCCGGCGGCTATCAAGAAATGAAAACATCACCAGCGGGTTCGCATTACCCGGCAATTTTGCGCGGGTGGCGGCCATCTGCTGGTGAAAATGGGCCAGATGTTCGGTGGCCTGCTGCTCCCGCCCTAAAAACTGCCCGAGCCTCAAAAGATCTTTTTCCAACAGCGCCAGCGGGCGGCCAGAGGCATCATTAAAGGCCGTCGACCAACAGGGAGCGATAGGTGTTAAATCTGACTCAGCCGGCCCGAAGCCTTTGGAAATGAGAAAGAGAGAAGGAGTGAGACGCTGCATCAGCTCGCGGTTAGGCTCGTTTCTCAGCCCAACGTCAACGACGGTTTCAGGCAACGTTGGCTCCCCTACCCAGCGGTGATAATTACGTTTATCGGCAATCGCCATCGGCATAATCCCGAGCGCTAGCAGCATTTCAACCGGTCGCCATTCCAGGGCAATAATACGTGCGACATCAAAGCGGCGGGCATCAGCCTGGCAGGGAAGAATGGCCGCCAGGGGCAGCAGGGAGGCTAGCGCCAGCAGGCGTCGGCGGCTTAAAGAAACGTCCATATAAATAGCAATAGTTATCGTTCTAATTAAGTTTTACACATTATGCCGCTCGCCGCCGCCAACGCAATCAAAAACTCGGCCAGCGAACGAGGCATTATTTAGAAGCTAAGGTGTTTGCGCTCTTCCTGACTAAGTCTGCGGGGTTCAAACTGATGGTGCGTGAACGTTATCTCCGTGGCGTCATCCTCCACGTCATTCAGCTCAATCCGGTCCAGCGATTTCTCGCCGTAAAGCGTAATGGAACGGAACAGGCCGCTGAGCGTTTCCTCATAGGGAATCAACACCAGCCGCCATTTTCCCTCCCCCAGGTCTGAAAATTCGCTGATGAAGTCTTTCTCAAGCACTTTTCGGTCGGGATAAAATAGCGTGCGCAGCAGCTGGTTGAACTGAAACATCTCCGGGTTGCTCTCCGCGGTGATCGCCTGCGGCGGCTGGTGCCCCATCACCTGAACCATCCGATTGTCCCCAACAACAAGTCCCATTGGGAAAGGCTGGCGCTGCTGCCACCAAAGCCCTTTATGCTTCGTCACCACGATCCGCCCGCTGGAATGCAGCGGCTGCGCCATGCCTTTTATCTGGCGTTCCTGCTCAAACTGCGCCCGCATAACCTGCACGGCGGCAAATCGCTTTTGGATGTCATCCAGCGTTATCGCCCCGGTCGCCTGCGCCACCAGCAAAAGAGAAAGGAGCAAACTTTTTTTCACAGCAGTAACCCTATACGTTCAACTGAAATCGATCCGCGTTAGTTTACTCTGCTATGTGAGCCTAAACCAAAAATACGCGGCCCGCTTTATACGGGCCGTAAAGTTATTGATAGGTAACGTGCAGCACCGCTGTTTTGTGCTGTGGGTCGAGGTATTGCACACGGGTTTGTATCGTGCTGTCATTGTGAAGAGTGACACCATCAAGCGAGCTGAGGGCCATGGTCTGAGTGACGGGTTTGCCTTTTTCGGTGCAGGTCATGGCGACACTGGAACTGGCAGACGTCCACTGACAGCCGCCTTCTACTATTTCACCTCGAAAATGGATTATGCCAGAGGATGCAGCCTGAGAAAGCGGTGAAACCACGATGCCCAGCGCCAGACAAAGCAAATACTGCTTAAAACTTGCTTTCACGTTCATTACTCCTCGATTGCTGTCGTCCCTGAGGTTATCGGCAGAAAATCAAAGATAATTAAACAGTGATCCATGTTTTTTGTTCTTGCAATACTTCCGTCACATATATTTGTTTTCGGTCAAGACTTCCCCGGGTTTTGCCACTGTTGCTCAAGGTGAAAGGCCTTTCCGTCGCTCAGAATAACCGTGACCGTCACGCTGTCGCCTGGGTCAATATTCAAACTTAGCTGCGAGAGATCAACCGTTTGATGCGCTTTTATAAACAGCTCGCTGCTTTGGTGGCTGGAACTTTTCCCCGACGGGCCGGTTTTGGTTGCTACCAGCGTCAAGGTGCACTGGCAATCCGCCGCCAGCGTCGCGACAGGCGTTATTGTGTAGATGTTTTCCTGCTGCCGGGTATTAAACGTCAGCTGACTTGAGAGTGCGGCAAGCAATACCAGGGTATGCATACAACCTCCAAAGAAAAACAGGGCCTTTGGCCCTGTTTACGCGATAGCCAGGTCGCTTTAGTACTGAGAAGCCGTGGCGTGGTTACCGTTGCCGAACTGGGTGACCGACACCAGAGAGCTGGATGCCGTCTGATTAACCACTGCTCCGTTGTTGGTCCCGAACTGCTGAACATCAATCTGCGCGTTTTTCCCGTTCCACTGGCTGAGAGTGGCATTGTTACCGTAGCCATCCTGCAGCAATTTAATATCGCTGCTGTCAGAGCCCTGGCCAACTTTTGCACCATTCACCGTGCCCAGCTGTTTAATTTCAGTCTTCGAATAGAACGCATTCGACTGCAGCGCTGTGGCATTATTTCCGTTACCCTGCTGATATATTTTCAAGGTCGAGTGCTGAGCCTGCTGCGGATAGGTCGCCATTGCACCTGCGGAAACAACCAGTGCTGCTAATGCTGCCACTTTGAAAAGATTCATACTAAAACCCCCATCGGATTGATAGTTTCAGCCCAAATATTTTGCTTATCGCTGAATAATGCGAATCGCCATTTGTGACTGGTTTTGCACAACAACTGCTGACTTCTGGGTACCGTACTGGGTAATGTTTGCTTTATTACCAGAACCTCGTTGGATAATAAGTGCCGCATTACCAAATGAATCCTGCTTAATACCCGCCTCGTTGGCGTTACCCTCTTGCGAGATATAAGCCAGGTTATAACTACCTGATTGTTCAATGTTTGCCCGGTTGCCTGCTCCGCTTTGCGTAACCTCAGAAAGTTGC
This sequence comes from Enterobacter sp. Ap-1006, assembly GCF_011752835.1. Classification (NCBI taxonomy): domain Bacteria; kingdom Pseudomonadati; phylum Pseudomonadota; class Gammaproteobacteria; order Enterobacterales; family Enterobacteriaceae; genus Enterobacter; species Enterobacter sp. Ap-1006. The sequence continues at coordinate 229,118 of NZ_VWWU01000003.1, forward strand.
TTCTGCCCCCGCTGAACTACTGCAGCATTATTATTGCTACCAGACTGGCCAATAATGGCCGTTTGATTAAATTGAGGATTACTCAATTCATTGACAGCAAAATTGTACTCAGCAGTGGCGAGATCGTTACTCGCCGCAAAACAATGACTCGCCAGGCCAGCGAACATTATAGAAATAAAATATTTTTTCATTCTGTCACCCTGAACCAGATAATGCCGGAACAATATGACGCGTAACATTCAGGTCAAGCATAACGGACCAACAATAATGTGTTATTGCATCGTTACGCAAATGAGTATGTTACGGCAACAATTAAAAATATCTCATGCCGGGGTGGTATTTTGCATTATGAAATTCACACCAAAGTATTAATACGAAATAAAAACAGACAATCGTCACTATTACAACCACCTGATCCAGGGATCGGATAATCATTAGCACACTTATTTAAAGTCACCTTAACTCTCACTGACTTAGCACAACTTAAGCGATGCTTAGTCAGTTTATGAAAAAACTTCGTCATCATGACAAGTTTTCTTAAGCGAAGCGGATGAGTGCTGGGAACGCAGTTTTTAAAATTATGAACAGGGTGAACAATACAAAAAAATAAAAAATAAAGATTATAAAATACAATTAGTTAAAATTAATAATCAAAATTAATTTTCTATACAGAAAGCAAAAAACGTACAACTTTCTGCTTAAAATTAAATAGCAAACACTATTAATTGAAACATTTTAATATCCACAGAAACATTTAGTTACATAGTTAACACTTGCGTTAAAATATCCAATCGCTAAATTGGAAACAGTTACCACTTCTTTAGTTAATTTTCTTTTGCTGACCGAAATAAAATCATTTCGGCGATTAAAAATATTTAACATACAGCACCGTCGCGGCACTCGTCACGTTATAGAGAATTAATTCTTATTAATTCAAAAGGTAGCGACATAAACCAGGTGGAGTTTCATCATGTATAATGAAGTCCATGCCCTTCAGGGCCCTACGTTATTGTTAATGACAAAACCCTCTCTCCAGGCTTCAGCCTTATTACAGCACCTGCGCGCCTCGTTAGAAATAAATGGCCGTATTCATAATATCCAACGCCCACTGGATGAGTTTCCCGGTAATGTTCTGATTTTATTTGATATGGCGGAAACAGATAAAAAGACCATTCTGTTCTGGCAGGATAAACTAAGTCGTAAAAACAGTCAGATAAAATTGTTGTTACTCAATACGCCGGAGGAGTATCCCTTCCGGGAGATTGAAAACTGGCCGCACATCAATGGCGTTTTTTATCTTGCTGCAGAAGAGCCCAAAGTCATCGAGGGACTACGCGGGGTACTGGCTGGCGAATGTTACTTCTCGCAGAAACTGGCCAGTTATCTGATCAGCCACTCCGGCAACTACCGGTTTAACAACTCCGAGTCATCCCGCCTGACGCAGCGCGAAAAGGAAATACTGAATAAGCTGCGCGTTGGCTCTTCCAATGTTGAAATCGCGCGTTCGCTGTTTATCAGCGAGAACACGGTCAAAACGCACCTGTATAACCTGTTCAGAAAGATAGCCGTCAAGAACCGAACTCAGGCGGTTTCCTGGGCCAACGATAATCTTCGGCGATAGCCTCATGAAACGTTCAGCTGCATTTACGCTGGCAGCTTGCTGCTGCCTGATAAGCAGTGTCCTGGCCGAAGAAGTCGAGATCCCTGGACTGCTGACAGACCATACCGTCACCTCCGTTGGCCACAGCTTTTATCGCGCCTTCAGCGATAAATGGGAAAGCAACTATACCGGTAATTTAACCATCAACGAGCGCCCCAGCGCCCGCTGGGGGAGCTGGATAACGATTACCGCAGGCCAGGATGTTGTTTATCAGGCTTTTCTTTTTCCCACAAAACGCGACTTTGACAAAAACGTTGACGTTGCACTGATCCATACCGATGAGGCGCTTAAACGCAGGCTGATCGATAAGCAACTCTTGAGCACCAGCGATTTAACCCACGATGAATTCTAGGAGACGATGATGCGTATTTATCATGCCGTACTGCCCGTGCTGTTATTTACGCCGCTGGCCTGGGGCGGGAATATGGTTTTCCAGTTTGTGAACCCCAATTTTGGCGGTAACCCTAATAACGGCGCCTATTTGTTAAATTCGGCCCAGGCGCAAAACTCTTATAAAGATCCCAGCTACAGCAGCGATCTAGGCATTCAAATGCCCAGCGCGCTGGATAACTTCACCCAGGCGCTGCAGTCGCAGGTGCTGGGGGGGCTACTGACCAATATTAATACCGGTAAACCAGGGCGCATGGTCACCAATGATTTTATCGTCGATATTGCCAACACTGACGGCCAGCTTCAGCTCAACGTCACCGACCGCAAAACCGGCAAAACGTCAACCATTCAGGTATCCGGCCTGCAGGCAAATTCCACGAATTTTTAGTGGCTTAAGATCATAATACCTCTGAAAGGATCACTATCATGCAGCGCATACTTCTGATTATGGCGGTGTTTTTATTAAGTGGTTGTTTGATGGCGCCGCCGAAAGAAGCTGCCAGGCCAACGTTATTACCGCGCGCGCAAAGCTACCTCGACCTGACGCATTTGCCGGAAGCAAAAGGTAAGCTCTATGTTTCGGTGTATAACATTCAGGACGAAACGGGCCAGTTCAAGCCCTATCCTGCCAGCAACTTTTCTACCGCCGTACCGCAGAGCGCGACGTCTATGTTGGTCACGGCATTGAAGGATTCCCGCTGGTTTATCCCCCTAGAACGCCAGGGGCTGCAAAACCTGCTGAACGAACGCAAAATTATTCGTGCCGCCCAGGAAAATGGCACCGTGGCCGATAATAACCGCGCCCCGCTGCACTCTCTGATGGCGGCCAATGTGATGATTGAAGGCTCGATCATTGGCTACGAGAGTAACGTGAAGTCGGGTGGCGCGGGCGCTCGCTATTTTGGCATTGGGGCCGACACGCAGTACCAGCTTGATCAAATTGCCGTTAATTTAAGGGTGGTGGACGTCAGCACCGGCGAAGTTATGTCGTCCGTCAACACCAGCAAAACGATCCTGTCCTACGAGGTGCAAGCCGGCGTTTTCCGGTTTATTGATTATCAGCGTCTGCTGGAAGGTGAAGTGGGCTATACCAGCAACGAGCCGGTCATGCTGTGCCTGATGTCCGCCATTGAAACGGGGGTCATCTATCTGGTCAACGACGGTATCGACCGGGGACTCTGGGATCTGCAGAATCCGGCCGATGTTAACAATCCGGTGCTGGTGAAGTACAAACAGCTCTCAACGCCGCCCGCTTCCTGAGACTCTCTGCCTCGATAAAAAAACCAGCTTTCGCTGGTTTTTTTATTCGCTTAACAATGAGCTGGCTTTCGGTTTTGGCTTGTCCCGCCGCGCAGCAAGCCACAACCCGCTGTTTTTCATGGCAAAGCCAAACACCAGACCTAAAAGCAACGAAGGTACAACGTTGTGCCACTCACCCTGATTGGCAAAGGTTGCACAGGCGCCGATAAACGTCCCGGGGACAAACGAGAGCAAAATATGGCGCGCCTGAATACACATCAGGAAGGCGACTACGCCGGTCATGATATAGCCCAGGATTTCCGCCTGCGGCGCCAGCGCGCTGCCGTGAATAATCACCAACGCCCACAGCACGCCGCTGCACAGCGTACACAGGGAAATAAAAAGCCCCTTCATACCGCCCTGCGGACAGGCAAAATAAGCGGTACAGCCGAGGAAACCGGCCCAGCCCAGAAGGCCGAGGCTCACCGCCACCCAGCCCCAAAGGCCGGAGAGAATACCGGTGGTGATTGCTAATGGAATAAGTGTCTTCATGGCGCCGTATCATAGCAGAGGCCGGGCTAACCACTACGATCTGGCGCACGTTTTTTGTAAATAAGAAATCAGCGTTACATTTTAATTGTGATTAACATCACAATTACTCATCCTCTGATTCCTGCAGCTCATCGCGCATGGCCTGCAGCGCCTCACGGCTGATTGCCGCCAGCGTGCGGTAGAATGGCGTTGTGGCATGGGCTTCAACTTTGCCCAGGAAAGTCCCGCACCACGGCATCAGGTAGTCATCAAACAGCGTCACCTGCGCTTCAAACTCATCTTCCTGAGACTGGTCTTCAAGCCACGAGGCCGCCAGCAATAGCGTCCCAAAATGATCGGCCGGGGACTCACCCAGCGGCATGCCACGCTGCTTCAGGAACTGGCGCACTTCGCCTTCATCGCTCCCCTCTTCCCAGGCGGAACGGAATGGCGGCACGCTGCATTTTTCGCCGACAAACAAAGCGTTAAAGTCGGCCGCCAGCAGCTGCGGATCGCAGCTATTTTGCAGCCGGCCCAACAGCTCATCCTGCTCCAGTGGCCAGCTTGCCGCCAGCTTCCCTTCACGGATCAGCGTAAAAAGAGGCACCAACAGGGGATCCTGCGGCTGGCGATAAAAAAGCGATCCGAGTACGCGGCAAATAATTGAAAATTCATTCATGACTGGCTCTATCCATTACGGGTGTTAATTACAGTGTGGCAAATTCAGCAATTGGCGCCATGCCACGGGCTTCCAGGAAGCCCAGCAGGCGCTGCGGAGAGACGTTAAGGATCCGCTCTTCCGGGAAATTGATTTCGTCGAGGATTTTACGGCATTCGGTGAAATCCCCCAGCGTAAAGGCAGTGTGAGAGTCAGATCCTAACGCCAGCCAGCCACCTGCATCGCGCACGGCTTCGGCAATAGCGCGGCAGTTTGGGCCGCTGCCAATGCGCGAATGGGTAAACGAAGAATTATTCAGCTCCAGCGCGACGTTATATTTCGCCGCCGCCGCCGCAACAGCTGGGATATCAATCTCAAACTTAGGATTCCCCGGATGGCTGATGATATGTACGTCGCCGTTCGCCATCGTCGCGATCATCGCTTCGGTGTGGGTGGCTTTATCTTTGGGCGGGAACACCGGCTCATGGAAGCCCGCGATAATTAAATCCAGCGCGTCCAGCATCGGGCCGGTGCAGTCTATTTCCCCGGCAGTATTTTTAATGTTCGACTCAATACCGCGCAAAATGCCGACGCCATCGACCAGTCGTGGCCAGATACGCATATTAATAAAGTGCCAGTAATGCGGCGCATCCGCCATATCCGGGCCGTGGTCGGTAATGGCGAACAGCTTGATACCTTTGGCTTTCGCAACGGCAATATAATCGTGGAGGGTACTGTAGGCGTGGGTGCTGGCAACGGTATGCATATGCAGGTCAACGGGATACATGGCTTTCTCCTTTTCTATTTTGAAGTAAGGATACCAGCAATCCATGACAATTTTTAGCCTGCTTCTGGAACGTTATCAGCCCGGCCAGGGCCGGGCTTGATGCTTAATAGCCGTGCTGAAGTGAGACCTCACCGGAAACGGCTTCACCGTTTTCCAGTTGAGTAATCGTTTTTGCTATATAGGCAATCGCCTCATCAGGACGAGTTACCGCTGCAACATGCGGCGTAATTGCCACGCGAGGATGCGCCCATAGCGGATTATTTTCCGGCAGCGGCTCTTTAGAGAAGACGTCCAGCATTGCGCCCTTGAGCTGCCCGGCATCCAGCGCCGCAAGCAGATCGGCCTCGACAAGGTGAACGCCGCGCGCGAGATTTATCACGTAGGACTCTTTAGCCAATTGACTCAACAATTCACGATTGATGATGCCGACGGTTTGCGGCGTATTAGGCAGCAAGTTGATCAACACGCGGGTGCCGCTTAAAAAGGCAGGTAGCGCTTCGCCACCGGCAAAACTTTCTACGCCAGGGAAATCTTTCTTACTGCGGCTCCAGCAGCGAACCGGGAAGCCCCAGGCCACAAGACTTTCAGCGACTTTACCGCCCAGCACGCCTGCACCGAGGATCCCAATGGTGAAATCCTCGCGACGATAATCGTCCAACGGCTGCCATTGCCCCTGCTGTTTTTGCCTTTGGTAATCGTCAAAACGACGGAACCAGTGCAGCACCTGACTGACCGCATACTCCTGCATCTGCAGCCCCATGCCGGTGTCTTCGAGACGGAACAGCGGCACGCCGTCAGGCAGCATGTCAGGATGAGCCTGAAGTTTACTGAGGATAGCGTCAACGCCCGCACCAAGCGCAAATACGCCTTTTAGCCCTTTACGGCCGCTAAGCATTTCCACCGGAGGATGCCAGACAAGGGCATAGTCTGCGGGTTGCTGGTCGCCCTGCTTCCACTGACGAACGCGAGCGCCAGGCAAAGCCAGCTGAAGGCGATTCAGCCAGTACTCGGTGTCAAAAGTGGGGTGATGAAAAATAATGTCCATACTGCCTCCTTTTTTCTTAGGCTTGCGCGAATCGACTCGCCATGCAAGCCCCAAAGTAATAAAAAGCAGCATCTTGTGGTGGTTTAAGAATCAAGTTGGACGAAGTTTGGCTAAACGCACCAAAAACATGAAATTAGCATTGACGGCGAAGCCCATTTTCCCTAAATTAGCGCCCGTTCCAGCAGCGCTGGAGCGACAATATGGTGAGGTGTCCGAGTGGCTGAAGGAGCACGCCTGGAAAGTGTGTATACGGCAACGTATCGAGGGTTCGAATCCCTCCCTCACCGCCATATTCGATAAGAGAGCCTGAACTCACGTTCAGGCTTTTTTATTGCCCGTAACCCCTTGAGGGACGGGTGAGAACCCTCGACAAGGGTTCGACAAAACGGCAGGACAGCCGTTTTGCATTGCCCCCGGCAACCCGCAGGGCGAGCGCCATGGACGGCGCGAGTGATATCCCTCCCTCACCGCCATATTTAAAGAAGAGCTCGCATGCAAATGCGGGCTTTTTTTTCGCATATTGCACCACGAGGGACGGATGAGAACCCTCGACCAGGGTTCGACAAAACGGCAGGATGGCCGTTTTGCATTGCCTCCGGCAACCCGCAGGGCGAGCGCCATGGACGGCGCGAGTGATATCCCTCCCTCACCCCATATACCCTTCACAACTCACCCAATATTTGTACGTCGATCTTGATTTGATTCCGACAAGAAAACCTTAGCAGGTTAAAAACCAGCAGCCTTGAGCTGGCACAGCAGACGATTTCCAATGCGGAAGCCTCGCTGAAGGCAGTGCAAAAACAGCAGCAGATTGGCATCGGCGATTATCTGACAGCCTTAACGACGCAGCGCACGCTATGGAGCGCTCGCCACTCGCTTATTTCACTGCAGCAAATGGCGCTGGAGAACCGCATTACGCTCTGGCAATCGCTGGGAGGTAATGCCAGCTAGCGCGATGATAACCTTCTCACGCCCACAGGAATTAGCCGGGCGGGGCTTTTTTCGACGAATTTGCCTTAAAACCGCCTCAACCGCTCACACCTTAACCGAACGCGGCATAATCCATAAATTAGGCTTGACCGAAGAGGGCTGACTCCCTATAGTAGCGCCCCGTTGCCCACCTAAGGTGTGCAGCAAAAAATATGGTGAGGTGTCCGAGTGGCTGAAGGAGCACGCCTGGAAAGTGTGTATACGGCAACGTATCGAGGGTTCGAATCCCTCCCTCACCGCCATATTCGATAAGAGAGCCTGAACTCACGTTCAGGCTTTTTTATTGCCCGTAACCCCTTGAGGGACGAATGAGAACCCTCGACCAGGGTTCGACAAAACGGCAGGATGGCCGTTTTGCATTGCCTCCGGCAACCCGCAGGGCGAGCGCCATGGACGGCGCGAGTGATATCCTTCCCTCACCGCCATATTTAAAGAAGTGCTCGCATGCAAATGCGGGCTTTTTTTCGCATGTTTCACTATGAGGGATGGGTTCGAATTTAACCTGCAGTTACTTCTTAGCAACTCTTTGCGCCAGGTAGTAGTTTATATAATCCCTGTATTCATCCTTTGTTTCTGCCGGGATCTCGCTTTCCGCAAAGAAGGTGAGCGCCAGACCTTCTGTAGGATCATTAATCATGCGGCCTGACCAGCTTGTCACTTCGAACAGTGCAGTAATGACGTTAATCCTGTCTTTATTCTCGAGCGTAAACGTATAGTCCGAACCCGAAAAAGTGCCGAGTAAAGTCAGGTCGTGAACATCAAGATTCGTCTCTTCTTTCACTTCACGAATAGCCGTTTCTTCAAAACTTTCACCGGGCTCAAGCAAACCGCCGGGCAATCCCCAACCGCCATCGCGCCTCAGCTGCAACAAAATGCGCTGCTGATCATCGGTAATGATGACATTCGCCCCGGCCAGTAATAAAAGCCGGTGGCCTACCAGCGCCCTCATTTCTTCCACGTATCCCATCGCCTAGCCTCCGGGCATAACGCCGCGTTATTGTCAGCGTTTATACACGATTCAGATGAAACCGGCATGACTGACTCCGTCACTCTTTCTTACGCTGGTATTTCTCCGGCAGCGGCGGAACCGGACGGCGATCGTCCATCAAATGAAGCACGGTCAGAACCGGATGGTGAAACAACATTCGGGGACCACTCCAGCGCATCACCTGCTTCATTTCTTCACGTTTTGCGGGCTGATAGCAGTGGATGGGACATTGCTTGCAGGCGGGCTTTTCTTCGCCAAAAGCGCAGCGATCCAACCTTTTGGCAGCGTAGTCGTATAGCCGTGAGTAGTGGTCTGGATCGGGGCTGGCAGCTGGGTTTTTGCGCTCGTACAGGGCGAGCATTTTAGCGATGGTTTGCTTTTCGCGTTGGATGCGTTTTCCGGACATAGCTGCACCTGGTTAACCGGTACAAATGTCCGGTCAATGATTGTCGATAAGATGCAGCAATAATACACCTTATCGACAGCAGGCCGAAGTACGAATAGGGGTCAGAGATCGCGGAACGTGCCCAGACGGTAGCCTCGCTCGGCAATCGCGTACTTCAACGCGGCGGAGGTAAGCACTTCCAGCTCCGCAAGGCGCGGGTAGCAGTAGTTGCTTTTCAGCAGCGTGTTATCCACAAATGACGGGTGGCACATCACTTCCAGCGAGGCTTCCTCTCGCTTAGCCGAAGCATCCACGCACTCCAGAAGCAGGCTTTCAGAAATCGAATCGCCGTAAAACTCGCTGCTAAACCCTTGCGTAGTCCGCACGCCATCCAGGGAAATGTTGTCCCGGGCTGCGGCATCACGATCGACGCGCAGCGGGATCCCTTTCGCGCTGGCAAACGCCGCAACGATGGGGAAAATTTCCGGGATCATATGCACGTGATGGTGGCTATCAAGATGGGTTGGTTCAATACCAAAAATCTCGATAAAGCGCTGATACTGGCTTTCCAGTTCGCGTTTGATCTCGTCCAGGTCCAACTGCCCCTGCTCGGCCATCTCCCAAATCCATTTACCCAGTACGCCCGTTTCGCGAGTCAGCACCGGCATGTTGGTCAGCGGCTGTCCCAGCGTCAGCACGAAGTGCATGCCGACCCCCAACCCCGGATAGCGTGCGCACAGCCCGGCAGCGTGTTTAATGGCTTCAGCGTTAACCATCGCGGTGGTTGAAGTCACCACACCGTGGTGAAACGCTTCGATGATGCCGTAGTTTTGCGCCTTACTCAGGCCAAAGTCATCGGCGTTGATAATCAGTAAGCGGTCCATAGCATCCCTCTTGAGTGGCCCTCCCCGTCCGGGGAGGGCAAGGCATTAAGCCAGTTTTTCGATAGCTTTCGCAAAGTTTGGCAGATGGGCTTTATGGGCAAGCAGCATCTCTTTGGCAATCACTTCTGCATCCTTGTCAGAGTGGATAAGCGGGCTCAGGTTCAGCGCCAGCAGCACATCGTTGAATTCACCGCTCAGCGCCGCCTGGCTCGCCGCCACTTCGAAGCCTTTGATGGTATGAATCAGGCCCATCACTTTTTCGTCGAAGTGAGTCACGCGCGGGTGCGGTCTTGCACCATCACGGCCAATGATACTGGTCGTTTCGATAGCCCAGTCCGCCGGGATATTGTCCACGTGCCCATGGTGCGGGATGTTCACGTAGTGCTCGGTCTGCTTATCATTGTAGATAGCGCTGATCACTTCGCATGCGGCGTCAGAGTAGTAAGCCCCGCCGCGCAGCTCCAGCTCTTTCGGTTTCACATCCAGGTTAGGATCTTTATACAGTTCGAACAGCTGTTTCTCGACCTTCTGCACCACGGAAGCGCGCGCGCCACCTTTGTAGAACTCGCCCATTTCGATGGCCAGCATCTCTTTCTGCTTGAAGTAGTACAACAGGTAAGAGCACGGCAGCAGGTTCAGAGAACGGATCAGCCCTTCGCTAAACGGCATATCGAAGATGTTTTTCACCGAGTTAGCGCTCAGTTTACCGCTGGCTACGCCGTCCAGCAGTTCAGCAAAGCGGGATTCGCCGTTCACCAGCACATCTTTAATGAACACCATGTGATTCAGGCCGAAGAGATCGATCCCCAGGTCATCTTCCGGGGTCAACTTCAGCACGTCGGTAATAAACATCTTCATGCCAACAGGAATGTTGCACACGCCGATGAATTTTTTGAAGTTAGTGTGGCGGAATACCGCCTCAGTCACCATCCCGGCCGGGTTAGTGAAGTTGATAACCCACGCATCCGGGCAGATTTCCTGCACGTCTTTGATGATGTCGAAAATCACTGGAATGGTGCGCAGACCTTTGAACAGGCCACCCGCGCCGTTGGTTTCCTGGCCAAGATAACCGTGGCTCAGCGGAATACGCTCATCCAGCTCGCGCGCTTTCAGCTGGCCCACGCGCAGCTGGGTGGTCACGAAGTCCGCGTCTTTCAGCGCTTCACGGCGGTCGAGGCTCTTGTGTACCGTCATCGGCACACCGGCGTGCTCAATCATGCGCTGGCAAAGATTGAAAATAATATCCTGCTTTTCTTTACCGGCTTCGACATCCACCAGCCAAAGTTCAGTAATCGGTAATTCATGATAGCGCTTAATAAAACCTTCAAGTAATTCTGGGGTATAGCTGCTGCCGCCACCGATAGTAACAACTTTTAATTTCTTAGTCATACAGGCTCCCGTACAGCGCCACGCGCCGTATTTAGAAAATTGAATAAGTTAATAAAAACGCAATATTGACCGTGGTAATTAACCAGCACCTTAATTAATGCTGTACAATTTCTTCCGATAACTATTTGGCGTAAAAGAGGTGACCTTTTTAAAGTTCTTAATAAACATACTGGGACTGCTGTAGCCGGACTCAAAGGCAATATCGGTCACCGACGAGTTAGTAATCTCCAGCTGCTTCTTGGCAAAATTAATGCGGATTTCGTTAATAATCTGCATCGGCGTCTTGCCATAATAGCGCTGAGTGGCGCGCGTTAAATATTCCTGCGACTTACCCGAAAGCGCGACCATGTTTAATAAGGCTTTGTCACCAAAACGCATTTTGTCGTGCATCCCTTCAACGGTGGATTTTAACCACAATGGAATATCATCCTGATTTTCCGACTCCCGATAATGGCGCAGTCGATTGACGACATAAAAACTCACCATTTCGAGGAACTCGTTAAATTCCCCTTCGCGGAAATTAAACGAGGCAATCACCGATTCCATAAACGCCAGGAATTCATCCTTAATCTGGTAAACCTGTGAGGCCACCAAATGGGACGGCAGCAGCGGCATATAATGCTGTTCAAAGAACTGCTGACTGATCCCCACGTTAAATAACCGGGTCGCACCAAACTCGTAGAAACTCTGATGATGGGAACCGACCGGAATAAAGACAAAATCGCCTCGCTCCATCAGTACGCGCTTACCGTTAATTTCCTGGTAGTAGCGCCCGGTCAACACGATAGTGAATTCGTAGTAGTCATGCTGGTGCAGCCCGCTCACGCTCTCTTCTTTGGTGTAGATAAACGCATGGAAACACTTGCCGTTAAACAGCTGGCTTTCACGAACAATGTTAATTTCCATATTGTCTATCTCTGGCTGCATATGCTGACCTTCTACTTGTCCATTTTCTCGTGCAATTCAATCAACTCGGTGACCAGCTCACGCGCCAGCATCGAAGTCATCAGGTGGTCCTGCGCGTGTACCAGCACCAGGCTCACTTTGGTTTTGCCTTCGCCCTGGTCGCCTTCAATCAGCTTAGTCTGCACCAGGTGCGCTTCGTTCAGAGCAGTGCGGGACTGGTCCATCATCTCTTTGGCCCCGGCGAAGTCACCCTGCTTGGCCTTTTTGAGCGCGCCGTAGGCCAGGCTGCGGGCCTGGCCTGAATTGATGATTAAGCCCATCACCACTTCTTCGAGATCGTCCACTTCTACTTCAGTTTCAATAACATTATCTAAATCAAACATAAGCGTGCTCCCCGGATTCTGAAAACGGGGGAGGCATGCCCTCCCCCGGCTGAACTTAGAATTTCAGTGCGTTAGCGATATCTTCTTCGCTTTCTTCTTCTTCAATAACCGCCTGTGCCTTGTTGGACAGGATAACGAACGGCATGTACACCAGCGTTGCAACACCCAGGTTGAACAGCGCCACCAGCAGCGCAGCGACGCTGCCGTTACTGTTAAAGAAGGCGCCCAGGCCGGTAGGCATGGTCCACGGTGCCAGGTTGGTGACCGGCGGGATAATGCCCATGGAGTACGCAATCAGGGTGATCGCGGCCAGAATCGGCTGTACCGCCACGAACGGGATGAACATGACCGGGTTCATGATGATCGGCAGACCAAACAGAATCGGTTCGTTAATCTGGAAGATGCCTGACGGCAGGGCCAGCTTAGCCACCTGACGGTGATCGGCGCGGCGAGAGGCGATGAAGATGGCGATAATCAGACCCAGCGTCGCACCGGAACCACCCAGCAGGATGTAGGAGTCGAGCATTGGTTTGGCCCAGAAGTGGAACTGTTTGCCCGCTTCGATAGCGGCTTCAACAGAACCGTACTGCTGGTACAGCGCCACGTTTTCCAGCGCCCATGGGGTCATGATGCCGTTATCCAGAGCGGTAAGCGCCAGGGAACCGTGAACACCGAAGAACCACAGCAGGGAGTTGAAAATCACGTATGCCCAGCCAACCACGCTACCCATTGACGCCAGCGGAGTCGAAATGGAGTCCATGATGATCTGGTGGAAGTTGCTGCCATAGTGAGACAGCGCCCAGGAGATGATCCCGAAGATAGACAGAATCAGGAAACCTGGGATTAACGCCGAGAACGAGCGGGATACTGAAGCCGGTACGCTGTCCGGCAGGGTAATTACCCAGTTCCGGCGCACAACAAAGGTAAACAGCTCCGCGACAACCAGACCGATAATCATACCGGAAATAATATTCTGGCCGCCTAACCAGTTAGCGCCCACGGCATAGGCTTCGCCTACGCTATATGGCGTAACGGTCATAAAGGCCGCGACGGATAATAAGCCCGCTGCCAAAGGATCGACCTTTCTTTCTTCAGCTAATGCCATGCCAATGAAAAAAGGCGCCATCAGCGACATTATGCCCAACGTACCGTTGTACACATTGCCGCCGATAGCTTTAAACCCATTCAGGGTTTCAATGGTCTCGGGGTCTAAACGGATGCCTAACGAGTAGAAGAATGACCCTGCGCCGAAGCTCAGGAATACGTTGTTGATCAGAACAAACATTGCACCCGTTAGGGTTAATGGCATTAATTTAATAAAACCATTTTTAATGGCATTAACGTGAGGCTGCTTTCCTATTTTTACAGCAAAAGGCAGGAGAACCTTCTCAAGTGAATCAATGACTTTACTCATATTATAAATATCCTTGAAAGCCGTAATTACTTACGGCTGTAGGTGTAAGTCGCTCTTTGACGGAAAATTAAACAAAACAAGAATAAAAAATTAACTCTCGGCCGCTGCTTTCTTAATTGCTGCCACAGCCGCTTTCAACACACCCAGCCCATCGACTTTACCGTACAGAGCAGAATCGATAACTTCTACAGGCTTGGTGGGCAACAATTTCTTGATATCTGCCTGCATGTAGGCAATTTGTGGCCCGAGTAATACCAGGTCCGCATGTTTCCCTTTCTCGCTGGCCAAAGACTCAGAGAAAGCTTCAATTTCTACCGGCACTTCATACTTTTCGGCCTGCGCTCGCATTTTGGTCACTAACAGCGAGGTTGACATCCCAGCGGAGCAGAACAGGTAAATTTTTTTCTTTTGCATAAGTTGTTCCTCAAGTCTCAATACGCTGTAACGGACTTCCGGGGCGTATTGTTGCTGTTCCAAAGCGGGTTTGTGGAGAGAGACTATTGTCTCTGCTTGAGGAAAGTATACGGCATGCATTCTGAAGAGAGATAATTCTCATGCCTCATAAATTGTCTCTCCTTGACCTGGCGTTATGACCCCCTTCACAGTTTGGCCAAATAATTCGCGCAAATAAAAAAGCCCAAACCGAAGTTTGGGCTTTTGTCTAAATCGTTGAAGACCGTCAGTCGTAGGCGTTCAGCGTGCGCTGGCAGAGGGCCGAGCGCACACAATCCTGCTTACCAAAGCGAACAACGCCGACCATGTCATCCTCTTCAAAACGGTTCAGCGCATCGCTTAAACCGGACGGTACGCCCGCAGGTAAATCGCACTGCGTGATATCGCCATTGACGATAACCGTCACGTTTTCCCCGAGGCGGGTGAGGAACATCTTCATTTGCGCTGCTGTGACATTCTGCGCCTCATCCAGAATAACCACGGCATTTTCAAAAGTGCGTCCGCGCATATAGGCGAACGGCGCAATCTCAACCTTACCAATTTCAGGCCGCAGGCAATACTGCATAAAAGACGACCCTAAACGTCGCACCAGGATGTCATACACCGGGCGGAAATACGGGGCGAACTTTTCTGAGATATCACCGGGGAGGAAGCCGAGATCTTCATCGGCCTGCAGCACCGGACGGGTAACAATAATCCTGTCGACATCCTTATGTATCAGGGCCTCAGCGGCTTTTGCCGCGCTGATGAACGTCTTGCCACAGCCGGCTTCGCCGGTAGCAAATATCAGCTGCTTTTTCTCGATGGCATTAAGATAGTGCGCCTGAGCTTCATTCCGCGCTTCGATAGGTGAATGGTCGCGGCTGTCGCGCGCCATGCCTATAGATTCTACGCCGCTCATCTGCACAAGCGTGGTGACCGATTCCTCTTCACGCTGCCGGTGGCTACGCGAATCCCGTCTCAGCACACGTTTTGCTTCGCGACGAGCTTTGATCACAGCTTTCTGTCTTCCCATGGATGGCACCTTACAGTTGGTTTCATTTCCCGCGCCGTCTGGACAGGCGCGATTATGGCCACTAACGGATGAGGTTTGGCTTCCTTGTAAGCCATTAACTGCCGGTTGAGAGGGTGCGTTAAGCGAACGCGAAACGTTGCCTGACGCACCGTTAGGACGCTGATTTGACTCTGAATGGGGAAATTTAGCGGTGAAGATAGCGAAGCCGGAGGAGAGGCCTCCGCGCTGGGTAGTGCGGGTAAAGTGTTTAAGTAACCGTCCAGTACAGGACCCAACCATTCGCGATCTCCGTAGTGATTAAACGTCACAGCAGGGAACTACCGCTCATGCTTTAAGTACAACAAACATCACCCAAAATGCAACATAAATTTCACTTTTAAGTAACGTTTAATCGCAATCCGCTGCTGTGTACCGTTTTCGCACATCAATATTACAGAAATATATCAGCGGGATAGTCATAGGGAATTGCAATGAATAATAGGGGCAGCGAATTGTTAGCAAATGAAAAATGGGTGGTCTCAATGTGGGGCGTTCTCCTCGCATTTGGACATACCTGCTTAAATCTTCTCTGAGGGAGCGGCTAAGGTTCCGTTCACTTCCAGCCCCGTTTTATATGCAGCCACTGCACCGGTGAACGTCTTAGGGGAGCCACCGTCACTCCCCTAAGAACCCGGACTCCCGGCCAAATAAATCGACCGCGTGAGCGGCAGACCTCCGTTTTATCTCCCAGTCCTGGGTCGGCTGAGATGCGTTCCCGACGCTCTCAGCCTCCGGCCGTTCCCGACGTCCGGACACTGGCCAGTCGGAGAGAAAACGGAGGCGATTTAAGCCGGAACCGTGCCTCGCTGTTCGACCAGCGTTTCATTCAGCCACAGCGTTGCTTCTGTTTCTTTACCATCACCCTGGAAGAGAGAGGGAATAAACCGTGTTCTCTGTAACTTGTTTTCTCCCTCGCCCCCTTGGGGAGAGAGCCGGGGTGAGGGGGATCGCCGACGGTTTTACCGATTCAGCGGCGATAAGCTCGCCGGGCGCCAGACTTGTCAGGGAGATGGCGCGATCTCCCTGACACGTTCATCGGGCTGGAAACTTATAGGGAAAACAGATTTACGGGTGAAAGGAACAATTAAGAAGCAACACTACGCCTCAATCATCCCCTGCCCCAGATAATGCTGTTTATCCGGCACGCCCGGCAGCGCGAAGAAATACCCACCGCCGATCGGCTTGATGTACTCTTCCAGCGCCTCGCCGTTCAGCCTGCCCTGCACCGTCAGGAAACCTTTTTCAAGGTCATGCTGGTAGCAGACGAACAGCAGCCCCATGTCGAGCTGGCCAGATTTGGTGGCGCCCAGCGAATAGCTGTAGCCCCGCCGCATCATCAGCCCCGACTGCGTCTCTTTGGTCCTTGGATTTGCAAGGCGGATATGGGCATCCAGCGCAATCACATCGCCGTCAGGATCGGCGGCGTAGTCCGGCACATCATGCTCATTTGTCATACCCAGCGGCGCACCGCTGTGTTTCTCTCGCCCGAAGATAGTCTGCTGCTCTTTCAGCGGCGTACGGTCCCAGGACTCAACGTGGAACTGAATAATGCGCACGGCCTGATAGCTCCCGCCGGTGGCCCAGGCTGGCTCCGGCTGTTGCTTCGTTACCCACACCACGTCGTCCATCAGTGGCTTATCATGGCTGTCAGGGTTGGCCGTGCCGTCTTTGAAGCCTAACAGGTTGATGGGCGTCTCTTTCCCTCGGCTGCGCGCCGCATGGTTGGAGATGAACCCTTCCCGCTTCCAGCGCACGCTGAGGAGATCTGGCGTGTGCTTGATAATATCGCGCAACGCGTGGATCACAGTGTCGTTGGTGTTGGCACAAATCTGCAGCAGCAAATCGCCGTGACACAGGCTGGCATCCAGCGAATCATTCGGGAAACTGGTCATTGGCTGTAGCTTTTTCGGCATCTGCTTTTGCAGGCCAAAACGCTCGTCAAACAGCGAGCTGCCGGCAGACACCGTGATCGTCAGGTTATCCGGGTAAATTTCCGCCCCAAGAATGCCAGAGTCCATCGGCGGTAACCGTGGATTTGGCGTTGCCGGTGCCGGGCCGCCGCTGGTCAGAAAGTCAAAGCGGGCGGTCAGCAGACGGAAAAGACGTTCGAGGTCGGCTTTGTCGCTGGCCAGCACGTCAAACGCCACGAGCATCATGGCGGCCTGCTGGGGTGTCAGAATCCCGGCCTGGTGTTCGCCATACAGCGGTTGGCTTTCAAGGCGACCATCCGGCGGCAGCGTGCCCGGCGAAGAGGCCGGATTCGCCGCATGGGCCGCCATCGGGCACCCGCCGCCCACGGCAAAAGCGCCCCCAAGGGCGCCCAGTGTTTTCAGCAGCTGGCGGCGCGCCGGTTGGTGCGCGCCGGTGTTATCTTTATTGCTCATGATGCTTAGTCCAGGCCCATCACGCCACGCAGCTGAGACAGGTCTTCCGCCAGCGTCGTGATTGGCCCTTTCAGCGCTTTACGATCGTTATCCGTCAGCTTGTCGTAGGTTTCAAACCCGTCTTTGGTGCGGTACTTCGCCAGAATGGCGTCAACTTTCTTGAAGTTGGCATCCACTTTCGCCAGCAGCGCCGGGTTCTCTTTGGTCAGTTGAGGACGCAGCAGGTTAACGATTTTCTGCGCGCCGTCGACGTTCGCCTGGAAGTCCCACAGGTCAGTGTGGCTGTAGCGGTCTTCTTCCCCGCTGATTTTGGTCGCAGCGACTTCTTCAATCAGGCCAGCTGCACCGCCAACTACTTTGCTCGGCGGGAAGGCCAGCTCGGAAACACGAGTCTGCAGATCCAGCACGTCGGCGTTCAGCTTATCGGCAAACTGCGCGGCGTCTTTGGTGGTGTTGTCGCCAAAGAGAATTTTCTCCAGACGGTGGAAACCGGTGAATTTCGGGTCATCCGCTTTTTTCTCGAAATCGTCTTCACGGGCATCAATGCTGCTGTCGAGGTCTGAGAACAGCTCGGCAATCGGCTCAATACGCTCGTAATGCTGACGAGTTGGCGCATACAGGGCTTTGGCTTTCTCTAAATCGCCGGCTTTCACCGCGTCGGTAAAGGCTTTGGTGCCTTTCACCAGTTCCGCCACTTCAGCGGTCACATAGGCTTTGTATTCGGTGATTGGGCCGGTCAGCGCCAGCAGATCGGATTTAGGTGCTTCCTGTTTGCCGGTCGCTTTCACCACCAGCTTGCCTTTCGGGTTGGTCAGCAGACCGCAGGTCATGTCGTATTCACCGGGCTGCAGGTTAGCGGTCAGCTTCTGGGAGAAGCCCGGCGCGATGTTTTCACGCTCTTCCACTACCATCACCCCTTTCAGGATCTCCCACTCCAGCGCTTTCTGGCTGTTATTCTGGATAATGAACTGGGTTTTCCCGGCGTTCACGGTCACATTCATCGGCTCACATTGTTTATCCGTGACGGTGACTTTTACCTGGGGAATGTCCGCCGCCTGCGCGGCAAACGTGGAAGAGACAAGCGCGAGCAGCGCAACGTGCAGTGCCTTCAGACGAAAATGTTTGGTCATGACCTATCCCTATTAAGCAATGAGTAGTTATCACTGAACGGCAAGTCGCCCCGCCGGAAATCAATTAACGAGCCGTATTGGTCGCCTGGTTGTTCACGCGCGGCGGCATAAAGAACAACACCAGCGCCGGAATCAGATAAATGAAGTACATCGCCACTTCGCTCACGGTTGGGGTTTCCTGATAACCAAAAATCCCCTCCAGCAAGGTGCCGGTCAGCGAATGGGTGGAGAGCGTGTTGCTCATATCAAACGCGATATCCTGGAAGTGGTTCCACAGCCCGGCTTCGTGGAATGCGCGCACGGCACCGGCTGCAAGGCCTGCGGCCACCAGCAGAATAAACAGACTGGTCCATTTAAAGAACGCGCCCAAATTGAGACGAATCCCGCCCCAGTAAATAAGGAAGCCTAAAACGATGGCGGTGGCCAGGCCCAGCATAGCCCCCAGCGGAGGCCAAATGCCCACGTCCTGTTGGAAGGCCGCCAGCAGGAAGAACACCGACTCCAGACCTTCGCGCGCGACGGCGAAAAAGACCATCATGATCAGCGCCCAGCCGTGGTTGCCTTTGCTGTGCAGCGCGTTATCCACCGCCTGCTCCAGCTGCACCTTGACGTTACGGGACACTTTACGCATCCAGAACACCATCCAGGTCAGAATAAACACGGCAATAACCGCCACGATTCCCTCAAACAGCTCCTGCTCTTTTTGCGGGAACTCACCGGTGGTTTCATTGATGAAGATACCGAGGCCCAGGCAAAGTGCAGCGGCGGCAAAAACGCCTATCCACATCACGGCTATCCACTGGCCGCGCTGGGTACGCTTCAGATAGCTGGCAATCAGGCTAACGATGAGCGCTGCCTCCAGCCCTTCGCGTAACATGATGAGAAACGGAACAAACATGCCTGACACCTCAGATGTGAATACAAGTCAATTGACGTAAAGAAAAGTAAACCATAACGATTGTGATTATCATTAGCGCT
Source organism: Enterobacter sp. Ap-1006 (assembly GCF_011752835.1). NCBI lineage: Bacteria > Pseudomonadati > Pseudomonadota > Gammaproteobacteria > Enterobacterales > Enterobacteriaceae > Enterobacter > Enterobacter sp. Ap-1006. Next base: position 248,766 of record NZ_VWWU01000003.1, read on the forward strand.
GAAAAGAAAAACAAGAGACGGGGATTACATATTTATGACCAGATGTAAAAAGGGCCGGATTAACCGACCCTTCAGACTGATGACAACCTTCTGACGAGAGAAAAAATATCAGACGGCTCGTTAAAAAAAACAGGAAAATCAATTCATTGATTTTCGGCTGATAATCACAAAGAGGGAAAAACCACGCTTTTTTCCTCTTTGTCAGCAACCTATAAAGGGCCGGATTAACCGGCCCTTCAGACTGATGACAACCCTCTGACGAGAGAAGAAATATCAGACAGCTCGTTAAAAAAAACAGGAAAATCAATTCATTGATTTTCGGCTGATAATCACAAAGAGGGAAAAACCACGCTTTTTTCCTCTTTGTCAGCAACCTATAAAGGGCCGGATTAACCGGCCCTTCAGACTGATGACAAACCTCTGGCGAGAGAAAAAATATCAGACGGCTCGTTAAAAAAAACAGGAAAATCAATTCATTGATTTTCGGCTGCTCACCACAAAGAGGGAAAAACCACGCTTTTTTCCTCTTTGTCAGCAACCTATAAAGGGCCGGATTAACCGGCCCCTGTAAAAGATCGCCTGTTACTCAGGCTGCAGCTTGCTCGGCGGCGCGGTGTGATAAACCGCATCGGCTTCGGCGAAACGCTTCTGCATGGACGTTGAAGGTGCTTTACCCAGCAGGCTCACCGCCACAATCGCCAGGCTGGCGAAAGCGAAGCCAGGGATAATTTCGTACAGTCCCAGCCAGCCAAACTGCTTCCAGACCAGCACGGTTGCCGCCCCGACAATCATCCCTACCAGCGCCCCGTTGCGGGTCATGCGTGACCACATCACCGAGAACAGCACCACCGGGCCAAACGCCGCGCCAAAACCGGCCCAGGCGTAGCTGACCAGGCCCAGTACGCGGTTTTCCGGGTTAGCGGCCAGGGCAATCGCCACCAGTGCGACGACCAGCACCATCATGCGCCCTACCCACACCAGCTCTTTCTGGCTCGCGCCTTTGCGCAGGAAAGCTTTGTACAGATCTTCGGTAATCGCGCTGGAACACACCAGCAGCTGGCAGCTCAGCGTGGACATCACCGCCGCCAGAATCGCGGAGAGCAACACCCCGGCAATCCACGGGTTGAACAGGATTTGCGCCAGCTCGATAAACACCCGTTCGCCGTTTTGCGTCACCGCCCCGGCCTGCTCAGGGTTGTTGTTAAAGTAGGCAATCCCGAAGAAGCCCACCGCGCAGGCACCCGCCAGGCAGAGGATCATCCAGGTCATACTGATGCGCCGTGCGTTCACGATGGTGTGGTGTGAATCCGCCGCCATAAAGCGCGCCAGAATATGTGGCTGGCCAAAGTAGCCCAGGCCCCAGCCCATCAGCGAAACGATAGCGACAAAGTTCAGCCCTTTCAGCATATCGACGTTTTCGATGCTCTTTTGCTTAATCACCATCAGGGAATCATCGAGGCCGCCAACGGCAATGATCACCATCACCGGCGTCAGAATCAGCGCAAAGATCATCAGGCTGGCCTGTACGGTATCCGTCCAGCTCACCGCCAGGAACCCGCCCACAAAGGTATAGAGGATGGTAGCGGCCGCCCCGGCCCACAGCGCCGTTTCGTAGCTCATGCCAAAGGTGCTTTCAAACAGGCGCGCCCCGGCCACGATGCCGGAAGCACAATAAATGGTGAAGAACAGCAGGATCACCAGCGCCGAGATAATCCGCAGCAGGCGACTGGAGTCTTCAAAACGCCCGGTAAAGTAATCCGGCAACGTCAGCGCATTGTTGTTCAATTCCGTGTGAACGCGCAGGCGCCCCGCCACTAATTTCCAGTTGATCCATGCCCCTAAGGTCAGGCCGATGGCGATCCAGCTTTCTGAAATCCCGGAGATAAAGATCGCGCCCGGCAACCCCATTAACAGCCAGCCGCTCATATCCGAGGCACCTGCCGACAGCGCGGTCACCACGCTCCCGAGGCTGCGGCCGCCAAGAATATAGTCGTCAAAGCTGCGGGTTGAACGCCAGGCGATAAAGCCGATGAGAATCATGCCAAAGATATAAACGAGGAAGGTCACCAGCATCGGTGTGCTAATTGTCATTCAGACTTCTCCATAGCTATTACGCCTGCTCTCTCTGACCAGGCTGCTTCGCGCCGGAACGAGGCGCTGTGTTGTTATCGTGATGTAATGGGGAATGCATCCTGCCGGAACCCTTTATTTTTCACAAACGATTTAACACGGCATTTACATCGTTTGCATCTGCCTTAGGTAAGCATTTTTCACCAGGTTGCACTCACTCACACTTTTAGCGGTTGCACCGTTAAAAAGTGTTAACTTCATCAATAAATCTAGCGTTCCGCTTCCCGCTCCGTCAGACGAATTTCTTATCTTACTGGTAACAATTCCTCTTTTTTGCGGGCCCTTTATCGGCTTCGATTTAACAAGGTTGCACAAAGTTGCAACTTCATAGATATTGCTGGCTAACAAAGCACAACCCCGAATCATCATTAACCTGGAGACTGTCGTATGGGCACCACCACGATGGGCGTAAAACTGGATGAAGCGACGCGCGACCGCATTAAAGAAGCCGCCTCACGCATTGACCGCACCCCACACTGGCTGATTAAGCAGGCGATTTTTAATTATCTCGAGCGCCTGGAAAGCAGCGATGAGCTGCCTGAGCTGCCAGCCCTGCTGGCCGGGGCGGCCAATGAGAACGAAGAATCTCCAGTGCAGCCTGAAGAAGTGGCGCAGCCGTTCCTCGACTTTGCCGAGCAGATCCTGCCGCAGTCCGTCAGCCGGGCCGCAATTACCGCCGCGTGGCGTCGCCCTGAAACCGACGCAGTCCCGATGATCCTTGAGCAGGCTCGCCTGGCCCCGGCCATCGCCGAACAGACGCAAAAGCTGGCTTACCAGCTGGCCGACAAGCTGCGCAACCAGAAAACGGCGTCCGGCCGCGCGGGCATGGTTCAGAGCCTGCTGCAGGAGTTCTCCCTGTCTTCCCAGGAAGGCGTGGCGCTGATGTGCCTCGCGGAAGCGCTGCTGCGTATCCCGGATAAAGCCACTCGCGACGCGCTGATCCGCGACAAAATCAGCAACGGGAACTGGCACTCGCACATTGGCCGCAGCCCGTCGCTGTTCGTGAACGCGGCAACCTGGGGTCTGCTGTTTACCGGCCGCCTGGTGTCCACCCATAACGAAGCCAGCCTTTCCCGCTCCCTGAACCGCATCATCAGCAAAAGCGGTGAGCCGCTGGTGCGTAAAGGCGTGGACATGGCGATGCGCCTGATGGGCGAGCAGTTCGTGACCGGCGAAACCATCGCCGAAGCGCTGGCTAACGCCCGCAAGCTGGAAGAGAAAGGTTTCCGCTACTCCTACGACATGCTGGGCGAAGCTGCGCTGACCGCCGCCGACGCGCAGGCCTATATGGTTTCCTACCAGCAGGCGATTCACGCCATCGGTAAAGCGTCCAACGGCCGCGGGATTTATGAAGGCCCGGGTATCTCCATCAAGCTTTCCGCTCTGCACCCTCGCTACAGCCGCGCGCAGTATGACCGCGTGATGGAAGAGCTTTACCCGCGCCTGAAGTCCCTCACGCTGCTGGCTCGCCAGTATGACGTTGGCATTAACATTGACGCCGAAGAGGCGGATCGCCTGGAGATCTCCCTCGATCTGCTGGAAAAACTCTGCTTTGAACCTGAGCTGGCGGGCTGGAACGGCATCGGCTTTGTTATTCAGGCCTACCAAAAGCGCTGCCCGTTTGTGATTGATTACCTGGTTGATCTGGCCACCCGCAGCCGTCGCCGCCTGATGATTCGCCTGGTCAAAGGCGCCTACTGGGACAGTGAAATCAAACGCGCCCAGGTCGACGGTCTGGAAGGATACCCGGTCTATACCCGCAAGGTGTACACCGACATCTCCTACCTCGCCTGCGCCAAGAAACTGCTGGCCGTGCCGAACCTGATCTATCCGCAGTTTGCAACCCATAACGCCCACACGCTGGCTGCTATCTATAATCTGGCCGGGCAGAACTACTACCCAGGCCAGTACGAGTTCCAGTGCCTGCACGGCATGGGTGAGCCGCTGTATGAGCAGGTGGTGGGGAAAGTCGCAGACGGCAAACTGAACCGCCCTTGCCGCATTTACGCCCCGGTGGGTACGCACGAAACGCTGCTGGCTTACCTGGTACGTCGCCTGCTGGAAAACGGCGCCAACACCTCTTTCGTCAACCGGATTGCCGACGCCACCCTGCCGCTGGACGAGCTGGTTGCCGACCCGGTGAGCGCGGTGGAAGCCATGGCCGCCAAAGAAGGCCAGCCAGGGTTGCCGCATCCTAAAATCGCCCTGCCGAAAGCGCTTTACGGGGCGGAACGCGCCAACTCCAGCGGCCTTGATTTAGCCAATGAACACCGTCTGGCTTCGCTTTCCTCCGCCCTGCTGAACAGCGCCGCACAGAAATGGCAGGCCTCGCCTGTGCTGGAGCAGCCGGTTATTGAAGGCGAATTAACGCCGGTGAAAAACCCGGCTGAGCCAACTGACGTGGTGGGCTACACCCGTGAAGCCACGAGCGAAGAGGTTTCCCTCGCGCTTGAGAATGCCGTCAACCACGCGCCAATCTGGTTTGCCACCCCGCCGCAGGAGCGCGCCGCTATTCTCGAACGCGCCGCCGTGATGATGGAAAGCCGCATGCAGCAGCTGATCGGCATCCTTGTGCGTGAAGCCGGGAAAACCTTCAGCAACGCCATTGCCGAAGTGCGTGAGGCCGTGGACTTCCTGCACTATTACGCAGGCCAGGTGCGTGACGATTTCGACAATGAAACGCATCGTCCTCTTGGCCCGGTGGTCTGTATCAGCCCGTGGAACTTCCCGCTGGCTATCTTTACCGGCCAGATTGCCGCCGCGCTTGCCGCCGGGAACAGCGTGCTGGCCAAGCCTGCGGAACAAACTCCACTGATCGCCGCCCAGGGCGTTGCGATCCTGCTTGAAGCAGGCGTACCTGCGGGCGTACTCCAGTTGTTGCCCGGCCGCGGTGAAACCGTCGGGGCACAGCTCACAGGCGACTCTCGCGTACGCGGTGTGATGTTCACCGGCTCAACTGAAGTCGCGTCTCTGCTGCAGCGCAATATCGCCGACCGCCTCGATCCTCAGGGCCGCCCAACGCCGCTGATTGCGGAAACCGGCGGCCTTAACGCGATGATCGTGGATTCCTCCGCGCTAACCGAACAGGTTGTGGTGGACGTGGTTTCCTCCGCCTTCGACAGCGCCGGGCAGCGCTGCTCCGCCCTGCGCGTACTCTGCCTGCAGGAAGACGTGGCTGACCACACGCTGCAAATGCTTCGCGGCGCCATGGCGGAATGCCGTATGGGTAACCCAGGCCGCCTGACCACCGACATTGGGCCAGTGATTGACGCCGAAGCGCAGCAGAATATTGAGAAGCACATCCAGGCGATGCGCGCCAAAGGCCGCACCGTGTTCCAGGCCGTGCGTGAAAACAGCGTGGACGCACGCGAATGGCAGTCCGGCACCTTTGTAGCGCCAACCCTTATCGAGCTGGAAAGCTTCGACGAGATGAAGAAAGAAGTGTTCGGCCCGGTGTTGCACGTGGTGCGCTACAGCCGCAACAATCTTGAATCGCTGATTAAGCAGATCAATGCCGCTGGCTATGGTCTGACGCTCGGCGTGCATACCCGAATCGACGAGACGATTGCCCAGGTCACCGGCTCCGCCCACGTCGGCAACATGTACGTTAACCGCAACATGGTCGGCGCCGTGGTTGGCGTTCAGCCGTTCGGCGGCGAAGGCCTGTCCGGTACCGGCCCTAAAGCCGGTGGTCCGCTATACCTGTACCGCCTGCTGGCGAATCGCCCTGAAAATGCGCTGCAAACCACTTTCAACCGCCACGATGCCCAAACCCCGGTGGATGCCTCCCTGAAGAGCGATCTGCAGGTTGCCCATCAGGCATTGAGCGAGTGGGCGACCAACCGCGAAGAGCTGAAAGCCGTTTGCCAGCAGTTTGGCAAGCTGGCACAAAGCGGAACGCTGCGCGTGCTGCCTGGCCCAACTGGAGAGCGCAATACCTACGCCCTGCTTCCGCGTGAACGCATTCTCTGCGTCGCGGACGATGAGCGCGATGCGCTAGTACAGCTGGCGGCGGTCACCAGCGTGGGCGGCCGCGTGCTGTGGGCGGATGACAGCCTGCATCGCGACCTGGCGAAGCAGTTGCCTAAAGCCGTGCAGCAGCAGATTGATTTTGCCAAGCCGGAAGATCTGCTGAAGCAGCCGTTTGAGGCGGTGATTTACCACGGCGACTCCGACCAGCTGCGCAAACTTTGCGAAGCCGTCGCGGCTCGCACCGGGGCGATTGTTTCCGTTCAGGGTTTCGCGCGCGGGGAAAGTAACATTCTGCTTGAGCGTCTCTACGTGGAGCGTTCTCTGAGCGTGAACACCGCTGCCGCCGGTGGCAACGCCAGCCTGATGACAATCGGTTAACAGTCTGTCAGGATACAAAGGCTCTCGTCATGAGAGCCTTTTTTTTGATGAGGACACCAGAATGAAACGCGTGTGTTTACTTGTTGGCGGGCTGCTGCTGAGCGGGGTCGCCCTGGCCGATGGCTGTGATTCCGCCGCCACCCAGGCCGATATGAACCAGTGCTATGCCGCAGAGTATAAAAAGCAGGACGAGCGGCTGAATAAAACCTATAAAGAAGTGATGTCCCGGGCAACCGACAAGCAAAAAGAACTGCTTAAAAAGGCGCAGAACGCGTGGATTGCCTTCCGCGATGCGGACTGTGATTTTATGAGTTCAGGCGCGGAACAGGGTTCGGTTTATCCGATGGTGCGCGCCAACTGCCTGGCGGATAAAACGCTGGAACGTACCGAGCTGCTGAAAGGCACGCTGGAGTGCGAAGAGGGCGACGTAAGCTGCGTCCTGCCCCCTAAGTAAGCGCGATTAGCGCACCCGAATCCCCTCAATAATCATCCGCTGCACGTTTTCCACCGTGCGGCGGAAAAAGTCTTCATCCTGCAGCGTATTGCCGGTAACGGCCTCAACCTGGCTGGCAAAATCCGCGTAGTGTTGCGTCGTGGCCCAGAGCATAAAAATAAGGTGATGCGGATCTACCGCCGCCAGTTTGCCGCTGGCGACCCAGCCCGCGATAATTGCCGACTTCTCGTCCACCAGGGCTTTCAGGTCGCCCGTCAGCTCGCCTTTCAGCAAAGGTGCCCCCTGCAGCATCTCCAGGCAAAACAGCTTCGACGCCTGCGGATAATCCCTTGAAACCTCAAGCTTGAGGCGAATGTATTCCCCAATCGCCACCAGCGGCTGCAAATCTTCCCGAAAGGCGCGCAGCGGCGCCAGCCAGATATCCAGGATCTGCTTCAGCACTGCGATGTAGAGCGCTTCTTTGGAAGGGTAGTAATAAAGCAGGTTAGTTTTCGACACTTCGGCCCGCTCGGCTACCTGCTCAAGGCTGGTACCGTGGATGCCGTATTGCGAAAAAAACGCCAGCGCAGCGTCAAGAATGGCCTGTTTTTTGGCGGCGACGGCTTTCGATCGGCGTCCAGGGGTTTTGATGTCGGTGGCGGCCATGCGAGTTCTCCTTTTTTTCGCTGGCCTGAAGTATAGCTCAGACGCCCTCGCCTTCGGTATCTTCCTGCCAGCCCGGCTCCGCGTTTGCCGCTTTCTTGCGCTTGAGTTTGAGCTCGCTAACCAGCACCCCGAGGACGATCAACGCCCCACCCACCAGCGCAAGCACCGGGAGGCGCTCGCCCGCCATGCGGCCAAAGATCCCCGCCCAAACCGGCTCGCCGGTATAAATTACCGTGGCGCGGGTCGGCGATACGCTGCGCTGTGCCCAGTTCATCGTCACCTGAATAATGGCGCTGAAAATCCCAAGCCCCAGGGCAATCACCACCAGACCAGGACTGAAATGCGGCACGCTTTCCCCGGCGGGGACCATCGCCGCGAACGACACCAGCGAAGCCGTGGCAAGCTGTACTACAGTCACACGTTTGATATCCACTTTCCCCGCCCAGGCGCTGATCAGAATTATCTCAGCGGCAATCGCCACGGCACCGATAAGCGTAATGATTTCCCCGGCCCCCAGCGAAAGGCTGGTGCCTTCCGGCCCGGCAAGAAAAATCAGGCCAACAAAGGCCAGCACGACGCCAATCCAGGACATCAGCCCCGGCATACGGCCAAGGCAAATCCACTGCAGGAGCGGCACAACGGGCACGTACATCGCGGTAATAAAGGCGGATTTGCTGCTGGGAATCGTCTGGAGTCCCCAGGTCTGCATGCTGTAGCCGATGGCAATCGCCACGCCGATCAGCCCCCCCGCTTTGATTTCTAGCCAGGTTAACCCGCGCAGAGATTTCAGCGACAACAGCCCAACGGCAATGGCGGCGGTGGCGAAGCGCAGACCAACAAAGAAAAACGGGTCGCTCATCGTCATGGCGTACTGCACAGCCAGGAATGTACCGCCCCAGAACATGGTGATGAGGATAAGCAGCGCTTCCTGCGGCTTAACGGAGAATTTATAACGACTTAATGGCGCAGACATGAGGGAGACCGGAAAAATCAGGGTGAAAGTCGATGTGCTATAGTGCTTCCAGTCACATTTTGTTGCAATGGGAAAATAGAAAACCGCCGGCTAACCGGCGGTCGGGGTATTTCGGCGCAAGCGTTAATTCGCCGTGCGCTTCACAAAGTCACGGCTATTTATTTTTGCTGCCGTGGCTGTTTTTACCCCCTTTTTGACCAGCTTCTGAGGCGCGCTGCGGATCGTTTTTAAAGTTACCGCCGCTGTGCTGGCCACCTTTACGACCTGCTTCTGATGCTCTTTCACGGTCTTCAGCGAAATTACCTGAACCACCACGATGGTTTGCCATTTCTAACCTCCGGATTTAGGACATCATATTGCATTCAATAAAAGAGAACGCTTTTGCCACGCGGCCAGGCGGGCCTGCCGCCAACGTTACCGCGTGGGTCTAAGCTTAGTGCACCGGCGCGGTCGGGCTTCTGTTCAGACATATCCAGAAACATGCCGGTGAGCTTATCTTTTTATCCTTCCAGTGCGACGCGATAAGCCCCTCTTCTACATGGTCAAAAAACAGCCAGTAAAATGTTAGCTAATGCTACAGGGTCAAAATTTCATCTGCGCTTGTGATGTATCAAGGAAAGGCCATTCAGGTTTGCACTCTGCGCCACAGGTCATATCTTTAAAGGAGTGCAGTAAAACTGCAGTTCAACTGAGGAGTGAAGCAAGATGGCTAAAGTACTGGTGCTTTATTATTCAATGTATGGACACATCGAAACTATGGCTAAAGCCGTGGCGGAAGGTGCACAGAAAGTCGATGGGGCGGAAGTGACGATAAAGCGCGTGCCCGAAACCATGTCCCCGGAAGCCTTTGCTAAAGCCGGGGGCAAAACCCACACCGCGCCGGTCGCCACGCCGCAGGAGCTGGCCGACTACGACGCTATCATCTTCGGTACCCCTACCCGCTTCGGTAATATGGCCGGCCAGATGCGCACCTTCCTCGATCAAACGGGCGGCCTTTGGGCTTCCGGCGCGCTTTACGGCAAACTGGGCAGCGTATTCAGCTCTACCGGCACCGGCGGCGGCCAGGAGCAGACCATCACCTCCACCTGGACCACGCTCGCCCACCACGGGATGGTGATTGTGCCTATCGGCTATGCGGCACAGGAGCTGTTTGATGTTTCTCAGGTTCGCGGCGGCACGCCTTACGGCGCAACAACCATTGCCGGCGGCGACGGCTCACGCCAGCCAAGTCAGGAAGAACTGGCGATCGCCCGCTATCAGGGAGAGCACGTCGCAGGCCTGGCGGTTAAACTGAAAGGTTAACGGAGGAGTGATGACCACATCTCAGGCAAAAGCCCACCACGTTGGCGAGTGGGCGAGTCTTCGCAACACCTCACCAGAAATTGCAGAAGCCATTTTTGAGCTGGCGAAGTATGACGAAAAGCTGGCCGAAAAAATTTGGGAAGAAGGGAGCGATGAAGTCCTGCCGCTCGCCTTTGCTAAAACCGATAAGGACTCGCTCTTCTGGGGCGAACAGACCATCGAGCGCAAAAACGTTTAATCCTTCCGCTGCCCCCTTTCGGGGGCAGCCTCTTCTTACTTCACGGCTTCATTCAGCACTTCGCTAAACTTATCCCATGAGCAGTAGCCGTTGGTGTCCGTCGGGCAGCCTTCCAGCTCCAGCGTCACACGTTTTGGCGGGTGCTTCAGGGTTAACACATCGCCATTGCGCAGCTGTTCGGCGCTCTGGTAAACGTATTCCACTTTCAGCAGGTCGCGGTTGTTGGTCTTATCATGCCAGCGCTGGAACAGAATATTGCCGCCAATCGGGGTACGCTCATACTGCCCCGGCAGCTGATAAGGCTTGAACTGCAGCGCGGTCAGCAGCGACGCAATGTTCGAATCATGCCCCACCATCAGCGTCACTTTCGGCCCTGAAGCGGCTTCTTTGGACGTTAACGCGTTCTGAATGTATTTCACCAGCGGAGCCGCGACGTTGCGGGCCACTTCCGGGGAAGTAAACAGCGTGTCCTGATAGCTATTTTTGAGCTGGGAAAGCACGCGCCACTGTTCCGCCGTTTTGATTTTCCCCCACGCGACCTGGTCCATCGGGAAACCTTCGTAATATTGCAGCGTGAAGGCATCGACCAGGGCATTGCCCACCTTCAGGGAACCGTTAACGCCCGGCTCCTGAGTCGCATTGGCGCTAAAGACGTCTTTTGGCCCGTTCAGCTCACATAGCTGCTTCTCTTTGCAGGTTGGCGAGTTTTTATAGCCGACGATGTGCTCCAGCAGTTTATAGCTGTCGGCCAGCTTGTATTCAGTGCGCTGTTTTTCCATCGCCTGAACGGCTTTGGCTTTAAACTCCGGCGAGTCGTTGACGATCACCGGGTTGAACACCGGGTCCATGGTGCCCATTTTTTCCTGGTGATGTACCGGCACATCGCAGCCCGGGAAAGCCCCGGTAATGAAGAATTGCGCGGTAGCGACGGTGCGCTGAAGGCTGTTGGCATAGGCATAAACACTCTCTGGTGCCGGGCATTCGCCGCTGGTTACCAGATTCTGGCTCGCCAGCCATTCACGCATGTAATGCCCCATATAGACTTCCAGCACCCCGCCTTTGGTGGTGAGCTGCCCGCCCGGCACATCCCACTCCGGCCATGCCTGCGCGGTAGACTGCTCAAGCACGCTGCCGTTGTTGGCCAGCGGCGCGCGCAGGTTATGACGGCTCATCAGCAAAACCTGCTGCAGCTGGTAGCCGTCCGGCACGGCGTCCGCTTTCGCCAGACCTGGGGCAAGACAGGCGGCGGCCAACAATGAGGCAACAATTTTTTTCTTCATTACTTATTCCTCAGGGAGTGATTAATAAAATGTGAAGAATATATTGTGACAGAAAAATGACAGCCGACCTGCCTGGCGGATCGCAAAAAGCCCTATTATTCCGTTTGTTGCTTCAGCTGCGCTTCAAAGCGCTGGCGAGAGAGATCCACATAGCGTTGTAACCCGTCTCTGTCGATAAAGGCGTTGCTATCTCCGGCGGCAAGCCGGGCCTGTTTCTCCGCCAGACCAAAGCGTTCCCCTTTGTTCGCCACAAAAATGTCCGCTTTTTGTGCCGCGAGCGTGGCAAAACTGTGGCGGATGTCGTTCACCAGCGTCGGGTAATTCTTGTTCGCCACCAGATAATAGTCCGGCGTGGCGAGACTGTCGGCGTAAATAAGCGTGTACCCACCTGGCAGCGCAAACAGCCATGACGTGCTGCCCGGCAGATGTCCCGGTGTCAGCAGCGCTGTCGCGGTTACGCCGCCCAGCTTTAGCGTCTCGTGGTCATGAATGATTTTATCCGTGGTGACCGGTGGAAAGGGCAACGCGTCTCCCAGCGCAAAATCCTCTTTGCCTCCCCGCGCCATTTGGTCAGCATTCTCCCTGCTGGCAACCAGCTTTGCCCCGCTCCACTTTTTCAGTTTGGCAATGCCCCCGGCCTGATCGAGCCGGGCATGGCTGTTGAGGATGAACCGCACGTCGCGAATGTCGAATCCCAAAGAAGCAATATTCTCTTTGATGCCCCTAGCGCTTGCGTCCAGCGCACCGTCGACGAGAATATGTCCCTCAGGCGTGGTAATCAGAATGGACGAGAGATTTTCGGTGCCGACATACCAGACGTTCGCTGCCATACGGAACGGTTTGACCGGTTTGGCCCAGCCTTCAAAAAGCGAATAAGGCGGCGCGGCAGACAGCGGTTGGGTTGGATTTAATGCCGCAGAACTGCCGGCAGAGAAGACTGAAATCATGCAGGTAAATAACAGGCTATAACGGTTCACAGGTGGCTCCTTTTGGTCAGGAGGCGCAGTATACTGCCGGGCAATTTAGTCCGATGCAATTGAGAAATGATGGCGTGAATATCCTGCAATTAGACATGAACCTGCTGAAGGTGCTGTACGTGATGTTAATCACCGGCTCGACCAGCCGAACGGCGCAAAAGCTGGCGCTTAGCCCGTCCGCCGTCAGCCATGCTCTCGCCCGCCTGCGTGATGCCCTGGGCGATCCGCTTTTTCGTCGGGAAGGCAATGCCCAGGTTCCCACATCTTTCGCACTCGGTATTAAAGAACGCCTGATCCCGCTCTTCGTGTCCCTGAATGAAGAATTATTTGGCGAAGAGCACGCGGAGGAGCGCCGATTTCGTCTGGTTCTGCCCCCGGCGCTGAATGTGTTACTCACGCCGGAACTCGCCCGCAAAGGGCATCAGGCCGGGGCCATTATTGAATGCCTGACGTTTGAACGGCGTGCGTGGCGTGATGAGCTGCTGGAGGGACGAATAGATTTGTTGATTGCGATTGGCGATCATCAAAAACGCGTCAGTGCCCTGCATTATGAACGCGTAGGCAGCACGCGCCTGATTGCTGTTTTCGGCGAACCACTGTCCTCCAGACTTAACGGGCGTGAAACCCTGTCCTTTGACGAACTGCCGCAGTTTGATCATTTCTATTGTCACCCCTGGCCACAGGGCATTAACGAGCTCGATCGCCAGCAGGCACGTGCCGGGCTCGAACGCCGCCTGGCCTTTACCTGTAGCGACTACGGCCAGCTCGCTCCCGCCCTGCGCAATGCCCCGCTGATGGCTATCGTGCCAGCCCCATGGTTTGATACCCTGAATAACAAAGCCCAGCTTTTTACGCTGCCGCTGTCCGGCGACCAGGCTATTGGTAGCCTGTTTTTGCAGTACCGGACCTCTACCGTGGAATGGAAACAGCGTCTGATAGACAGCCTGCGCCGTACGCTGGCCGCCTGGTATCATTGAAATTACCGCTCAGCCTCTCATACAAAAAGTTTTATAATAGAACCCGGCAAACCCATCGGAGGAATGATGAAACGTAAGAGCCTTGAAGACAGCGTCTGTTCGGTTGCCCGCACGCTGGACGTGATCGGCGACTGGTGGTCGTTGCTGATCGTGCGCGATGCGCTGAACGGCATGTCTCGCTTCGGTGAGTTCCAAAAAAACCTCGGCATCGCCAAAAATATGCTGACCGTTCGCCTGAAACAGCTCGTCGATAACGGTATTTTTGAGCTCCGCCCGGCGTCGGACGGCAGCGCCTGGCACGAGTACGTGCTGACGGAAAAAGGCCGGGCGCTGCAGACCGTTTTAGCAGCCCTTTCACAGTGGGGCTGCGAAAACCTCTACGCCAAAGATGAGACACGCAGCGTCCTCGTCGACAGCCAGCAGCATCGTCCTATCCGCAAGCTAACCTTACAGGCCGAAGATGGTCGTGAGCTAAAACCGGACGAAATAATCACTCAGGCACGTTCCTCCTCCTGACCAATAAGCATCTGTTATTCGGGTGCTTATTAATATTCCCTTTAACAATTCCTGCGCATAACGAAAAAACAGCCCTCATATTGGTTGCATAATAAAACCAACAAACCTACATTTACCTCAAGGTTTCATTATGAAACCACATCAACGTTACTCTACTTCATGTGAGGTGTTTTATGGCTAACTCTCGTTCTATTGCGGTCATTACCGGCGCATCTTCCGGGATTGGTGCGGTTTATGCCGATCGTTTTGCGGCCCGAGGTTTTGATCTGCTGCTGGTTGCCCGGCGCGAAGATCGCCTGCGCGATCTGGCCGCGAAGCTTGAAGCCCGCCACGGCATAACCGTGACTACGCTAAAAGCCGATCTGGTTAACGACCAGGACATTGCCGCCGTTGAGGAGGCCCTGAAAGATCCGCGCATCAGCGTGCTGGTTAACAACGCGGGCACCGCCCACAGCGCAGCGTTTACCGCCGCCAGCGTGGAACAACATCAGGCGCTTATCACGCTGAACATCACGGCATTAACTCGCCTGAGCCATGCCGCCCTGCTTAATTTCCAGCAAAAGAACAGCGGCACGCTGATCAATATCTCGTCGATTCTGGCAGTACAGAGCTGGGTGGGCAGCGCGGTATACAGCGGCACAAAGGGCTATGTATTGAACCTGACGAAAGTTCTGCAGGCCGAAGCTGCCGGCACCGGCATTCGTATTCAGGCGGTGCTGCCCGCGGCTACGGCAACCGAAATTTGGGATCGTGCGGGCGTGTCGGTCGACTCATTGCCGGAAGGTGCGGTCATGAAAGTGGATGATTTGGTGGATTCCGCCCTGGCCGGACTGGACAGCGGGGAAGCTGTCACCATCCCGCCATTGCACGATCTCAGCCTGTGGGAAACCTACGCCACTACGGCGCAGGCGATGTTTGATGCGGCAGGCACAGCGCAGCCAGCGCCTCGCTACGCCCGCTAATTTTCCCGGGCAGATGTCGGCGGTATCTGCCCATCATTTACTGACAGGCCGCCATGTCTCGCTATAATGAGGCAAATTCCTGCCAATATGATGCTGTGATGAAACTGTTTTACTATTCAGCCGCAGGCATGGTTGCTGCGCTGATTGTGCTCTGGGGAGCGCTGATTGTGGACAGCGCCAATATCCTGCAACAAATGTCCGAGCTGATGCACTACATCGAAGATTTGTTCAACCCTCGCGAACGCTAGCGGTTAAACGCCAGCGCCTGGCCGTAAATCCCCCCGGCAACTGACTCGCCGTCCCAGACGAGGTGCCCGTTCACCAGCGTGCTTTCAACCACGCCGCCCTGCAAGGTGTGCCCTTCGAAGGGTGACCAGCCGCATTTGTAGGCAATATTACTTCCCTCAATGCTGGCGCGTTTCCAGGGGTTGATCACCGCCAGATCGGCCCAGTAACCTTCCCGGATATAGCCGCGATCCTTAATCTGAAAACGTTCGGCTACCGCGTGGCTGGTTTTTCTGACGATAAGTTCAGGCGTGAAAATCCCTCTGGCACACATATCCAGCAGCGCAGGCAGCGCGTGCTGCACCAGCGGCAATCCCGACGGAGCCGAGAAATAATCATTCCGCTTTTCCGCCAGCAAGTGCGGCGCATGGTCGGTCGCAATAATATCAATCACGCCCGTCTTAACGGCCTGCCATAGCGCCCGCTGGTGTTCCTGGCCCTTCACCGACGGGTTGCACTTCAGCCGGTGCCCCAGCGCCGCGTAATCATCCTGATTAAAATAGAGGTGATGGATACAGGCTTCCGCCGTGATCGTTTTTCTGCGTAAGGCTTCAAGCGTGGGCGCGGGCTCAAACAACGCCAGCTCATCGGCCGTGGTGATATGCAGCACATGCAGCCGCGTGCCGTGCTTTTTCGCCAGCGCGACCGCCCGGGAAGATGAAAGCAGGCAGGCCTCAACCGAGCGAATAGCTGCGTGTTCTGCGGCCGGGATCTGCTCCCCATATCGCTCTCGCCACAGCGCCTCATTACGTTTGATAGTCGGCGTATCTTCGCAATGCGTGGCCACCAGCCCCGGCGCATGCTGGAAAATAGCCTCCAGAATGCGTTCGTCATCCACCAGCATGTTGCCGGTGGAGGCACCCATAAACACTTTTACGCCGCAGGCGGCATCGGCTGGCAGCGCCTTAAGTTCTTCCAGATTGTCGTTGGTGGCACCGAAATAGAAACTGTAATTGGCCAGTGAACCTTCGGCGGCCCGCTGAAATTTACCTTCCAGCGCCTGTCTGCTGGTGGTCGGCGGCGAAACGTTGGGCATTTCCATATAGCTGGTGATCCCGCCCATCACCGCCGCGCGTGACTCGCTGGCAATCGTGCCCTTATGCATCAACCCCGGTTCACGAAAATGTACCTGATCGTCGATCATGCCCGGCAGCAGCCACTTCCCGGCAAGATCGCGCACATTCCACGTGGCGCGAGCCGGGATCGCAGCGGCTATTTTTTCAATTCGCCCGTCCACAATGAGCAGATCGCCCTGGTAACGCCGCCCCTCATTCATCATCAGCGCGTTGGTCAGTAACAGAGATTTCATCAGTCGTTTTCTCCGGCTTAAAAAGGCTGCGCTAGCGTCGGGCAACCATCACAACAATAAACAGCCCGCCAATTCCGGCGGTAATAATGCCTATGGGCAGCTCCTGCGGCGCAACCAGCACCCGGCTGACCAGATCGCCGCCGCACAGCAAACAGGCCCCGACAAGGGCACACAAAGGCAGCAGCCTGGCGTGCTTAATGGCGGAAAAATGGCGGCAAAGATGCGGCACCATCAGCCCGACAAAGCCAATCACGCCGGTCAGCGATACAAAAATGGCGGTCGAAAAAGCGCAGCACAGAAAAATTTCGGTACGCAGACGGGTCACGTTAATGCCCAGCGAAAATGCGGTGCGATCCCCCGCGAGCAATCCATCCAGCGATCGCCATCTCAACAGGCAAAATGCGGCCAGCAGCAGCAAACCGCCCAGCGCAAATCCCAGGTTATCCCATCGCGCCAGCCCCAGGCCGCCGAGCGACCAGAATAAAACCGAGCTGGCCGTACGCTGGTCACCGGCGAATATCAGGTAGCTGGTTAATGCCCCGAACAAGAAAGAGATCGCCAGCCCGCAAATAATCAGCGTTTCGGCACCCCGATCGCGTTTGAGCTGGAATAAAGACAGCACCGCAACCGAAGAAAGCAGCCCGCCGCCAAAAGCCGCCGCCGGTAGCGTCCAGACGCCGAAGAAGTCGCCGAAGCGGGTAAAAACCAGCACCGCTCCGGCAGACGCGCCCGAAGAAAGCCCGAACAAAAAAGGGTCCGCCAGCTCATTGCGCGTGGCCGTTTGCAGCAGCGCGCCCACCACCGCCAGCCCCGCGCCGGTCATCAGGGCGAGAAGCGTTCTGGGCAGCCGGATGTCCAGCACGATCCCGCGAATCATCGGTGAAATGTCCGCTGCCGTGGGTTGCAGCGCGTTTACCACCTGATTCAGGCTGAGCCGGACCGAGCCTTCCGTTAAGCTAAGCACCGCAAACAATATGACGAGAAACCCCGCCAGGCATGCGGCCCGGCGGTAACGCCAGGCTAAAACCATCACTGTGCCGCGAACAGAACGCGAGCGAGCTTCTCAACCGCGGCGATATTTGCCGGGCCGGGCGTCAACTCGGCGTACTGCAGCTTAAGATAGCGGTGCTGTTTCACCGCCGGGGTGAGCTTCATCAGCGGGTGGTGCTCAAGGAACTGGCGGAGCGAATCAGCGCCCCCGCCGGTCTGGTAATCCAGCAGAATGATGACATCCGGCTCGGCCGCCGCAACATTTTCCCAGGAGGTTGTCCCCCAGCTGGTGTCCAGCCCTTCCATGGCGTTTTTACCGCCAGCGGCCTCTATAATGGCCTGCGGCATGGCGTATTTTCCGCTGGTAAACGGTTTGTCTTCCCCGGAGTCATACACAAAGACTTTCAGTGGCCTTGCGCCCGGTAGTGCTTTTGGGAGGGCCGCCAGCCGCGCTTTCCAGCCGTCAACCAGCTTCTGAGCAACCTCCGCCTTACCAAAAATTTTGCCAAGCGTAAGCTCATCGTTATAGAGCAGATCCAGGGTCGCCTTGGTTTTGCTTTCCCCGGAAATCGCGCAGCTTTCGCTGAGCACAAAGGTTTTGATGCCGTATTTGGCAAGACTTTGGGGTGTAACGTCGCCCCCTACTTTCATGCCGTAATTCCAGCCCGCGAAAAAGAAATCTGGCTCGGCGGCCAGCAGCGTTTCAAGCGAGGGGTATTTGGGCGCAAGTTCGGGGATCGTCCCCATTTGTCGCTTAAATTCGGGCGTCATTTTATACCAGCCGGAGATGCCGGTCAGACCCACAATCTGCGGCTGTAAATCCAGAGCAAAAGCCATCTCCGACATGTTCAGGTCGTTGATTACCGCCCGCTTTGGTGCTGCGGTAAAGACAATGGGTTTACCGCAGCTCTCAATAGTCACCGGGAAGCCGGAGGCAAAGGCAGTAAAGGAGGTAAAGGCCAGCCAGAAGCCGGTAGCGATTTTTAACATCATAGCGATCCCTGAAAATTTACCGTGGGCGTGAAGGTTCAAAAAAACGGACTCGTCTGCCTTGCTGGCCTGGATGGTCAACGGTAAAGCTGTCGAGGCCGAAAATGGGGCGAAGTGTTTCGGTATTCAGCGCGGCGTCGGGCACGTTAAAAGCCTGCTGTTGCCCCGCCGACAAAATAAGGACCTTGTCAGCAAACCCTTCGATTAAGTTGAGATCGTGCAGGACGGCGATAACCGTTGTGCCGCGAGCTTTCACCAGCGCTAACAGTTCTTCCCGTGCCGCCAGGTCCAGATGATTAGTCGGCTCATCCAGCAACAGCAACCGGGAGGTTTGCGCCAGCGTTCGCGCCAGAATTGCCCGCTGCCTTTCCCCGCCGGACAGACAGGCCAGCGATTTATGCCGCATCCCGAGCACACCAACCTCTTTCATCGCCCCACACACAATGCAGCGGTGTTCTGGCTCTGGCATATCACGGGCAAACGGGAGCCTGCCTAACGCGACATAATCCTCAATGGAGAGACGCAAATCGGGGAGATCGTTTTGCGACATGACCGCCACGAGCTTCGCCCGCAGCTGCGGGTTGAGCTTATTTAAAGGGCTGCCCGCCAGCGTTATTTCCCCCTCGGCCTTTAGTTCCTGGCTCAGCGCCCGCAGCAGCGACGTTTTGCCGCTGCCGTTTGGCCCAATCACGCTGAGCCGCTCACCTTTTCGCAGGTGAAAATTAATCGCCACCGGCCAGGCCGCGCCCTGCGGACGGGCAATCGCCCTCAGGGAAACGCTTAGCTCGGCTGCTTGTTCTCCGGGGGAAAAAGGCATGCTCAGAACTCGTTGCGCAGCAGTTGGTAACCTTCCACCAGCCTGACGTTGGTGTTGGCCACCTCTTCAGAAAACTGCACCGAAGCGGGGTCAACCCGTGAATATTGGCTTAAATCAGAGTCGGGCCCCACGCGCTCGGTGGACGGAATATACGTTTGCTTCGGCAGTGTCACCCCATCAACCACCGCGTTGTAGCGAATGACGCAGCCGGGTTGTACGTGGCAGTTAAAAAGTACGCTGTTAAAGCCGATAAACACCCGCTCGTCGACCCGGCAAGGGCCGTGCACAATCGCCCGGTGCGCAATCGACGTACCGCTGCCAATGGTCACCGGCGCCCCGCTTTTCGAGTGAATAACCACGCCATCCTGAATATTCGAATGGGAATGGATCACGATAGGATCCATGTCGCCTTCGGCGTTCAGCTCATCGGCGCGGATCACCGCGTAAGGCCCGACATAAACATAGTCATGAATAATGACCCGGCCACAAATCACCGCTGTGGGATCGATGTACGCTTTGGGAGAGACCTGTGGCAGATGGCCTGAAGGGTTTTTACGCAGCATGGTGATTTCCTGTCCAGTGAATACGGGCCACCGCGTTGTGCGCATGGAGGCTTTCCTGATGCTCAACGCGGAGGGTAAAAGCGGTGCTAAAAGGCGCGTCCTGCATCGCCTTGTTCAGGCGGCGAGCGGCGTCTTCGCAAAACATCAAATTTTGGCCATTGGCCAGGGCGAAGGCCTGCTCGTCGCTACGCTTAACCACCGTTTGCACCGCCGTGCCAAGCGCGGCCTCGCAGCGGTCGATAAGCTCCTCGAAAGGCAACGTAGCAACATCCGGCTTCAGCTGGCAGCTAACCCACGCCCAGCTTCTCTGGCTGTGGGGCGTGCCCGGCATGCCCTTCTCGCCCAGCCAGGCCAGCATTTCTTCGACGGACACACCCTCCTTTCGCGAGCCAAAGTCCCGCTGAAACTGCTGCTGCGCGAGATTGCGACTCAGCGCCGCCGAGGCCGGACAGGTAGATGAATACGGGATCCCCACCCGAAGCGTGACGGCAAAACCTTCCCCGCGCTCCGCCAGGATGCGGATGGGGTAAGCCTTCCAGCCAAAGTGGTTTGAGGTTAAAGATTTGCGGGACAGCAGCAGTTCGCCGGTGATTTCCACGCTGGCGCGGTCGCTGCTGCGCTGGTGCGAAACCAAAAATTCGCCCAGTAAACGGCGCAGTACCGCCGGCGTAATTTCGCCCTGGGTTAGCTCGTCCAGCAGCAGATAGATCCGGGACATATGAATGCCCTTTTCCGCTTCCGGGGAACGGAGAAGATTGATCCCGGCGTTGACTTTCGCCGTCAGCGGGCGCCCCGCCACCTCCACCGGAAGGTCGATTTGTTCCATGCCAACCCAGGACAGGGCCATGTCGAAATCGTGGCTTCTGAGTGACTGAATATCAGGCAGCATTTTGGGGCATAACATTGGAGTGACCGTCATATTGCAAATCGTCCTGCTGTAATTTTGTTACGTTATAACATAACAAAACTCATTTGTGCAAAGCGACGTTTTGCCGTAAAGCGAAACCGCCCGATCACAGGAGAAAATTCGGTGTAAAACCGCTGATTGGCTCGATATATCTTATAACCCGGCAAGTGTTGCTCGAGTGTTCACACAATGATAGCATCATGTAAACAGCCATTTAGACGGCTAGACAGTTAAACTAAAAAGCATTGAGGAATACCGTATGTGGCAAGAAAGGCTCGCGCAGTTGGTCAGCACCTGTCATTGGATTGGCGCTAAAGGCTGGGCTCCGGCGACCGGCGGCAATATGTCCATTCGCCAGGATGCCGAGTGGTGCTGGCTGAGCGAATCCGGGCGCGACAAAGGCAGCCTGACCAGCGAGGATTTCCTGCAGGTAGACATTGCCACGAATCAGGCGCCGTCGGGGCGTAAACCCTCAGCCGAAACCGGACTGCACACGCTGGTTTATCGCCTTTTCCCGGAAGCAAACGTCGTGCTGCACGTCCACACCGTGAATGCCACCGTGCTTTCTCGGATTGAAAAAGGCCCGGCGTTGAACATCAGCGGCTATGAAATGCAAAAAACCCTGACCGGCCAGCAGACGCATCTCGACACGGTGCCAATTGCTATCTTCGATAACGATCAGGACATCGATGCGCTGGCAAAACGCATTGAACGGCATGCCGAACAGACTCCCCTGAAATACGGTTTCCTGCTGCGTGGCCACGGCCTGACCTGCTGGGGCAAAGACGTCGCCGAAGCACGTCGTCAGCTTGAAGGGCTTGAATTCCTGTTCGAATGCGAAATGCAGCGCCGCCTGTACGAGCGCGATTAATCGTTATCTTCCTGTGTCTGTTCGCTAGCGTGAGGCTTAAGGTATGGAATATTTCCTGGGTATTGATATCGGCACGTCGCGGGTCAAAGCCGTGCTGTTTGACAGCAATTTCCATGCCGTCACCAGCGCTGCGGAAAACACTTCTCCCACGCTTTCCCCACAGGGCTACGCCGAACAGGATATGGAGCAGCTCTGGCAGTCCGTCGTGCGCACGCTGCGGCAAGTGGCCGACAGCCCGGCATTACAGCAGGGCAAACTCAAGGCCATCGGCCTGGCGGGCCAGGGGGAAGGCGTCTGGCTGAGCGACAAAAACGGCGATCCCGTGGGCCCGGGTATTCTCTGGAGCGACACCCGCAGCCGGGCGCTGATGGACGAACTTCTGCAGTCGCCCGGCCTCGACAAAGCACTGTTCGATGAAACCGGCTCTCAGCTGCAGCCCTGTAACACCAGCCTGCAGCTCTGCTGGCTCAAGCGAAATCAGCCGGAACGCCTGGCCGCCGCCGACTATATCTTCTTTGCTAAAGACTGGATTCGCTTTCGGCTTACACAGGTCGCCGCCCTTGAATTAACCGACACCAGCGCTTCGCTGCTGAACCAGTTGACCGGGGAGATTTCCGATTTCGCCCTTCAGGCTCTGGGCATCGACGATCTGAAAACACGTTTTCCGCCCCTGCTTCACCCCGACGCCCAGGCTGGTAGCTTGAGTGAAGCCGCCGCCCTGCTTTGCGGCCTGCCGCCAGCGACGCCAGTTGCTGCAGGCGCACTCGATGTGTGCAGCGCGGCGCTAGGCTGCGGGGCTATTCACGCCGGGGATATTTATACCATTCTCGGCACCACCTGCTGCACCGGCGTGGTGTGCCACGGGCGCGAGACCGTCAGCAGCGGCACCCGCTTTGTCACCCATACCGAACAGGGCAGTTTTATTAACCTGTTCCCAATGCAGGCCGGGACGCCAAATATCGACTGGCTGCAACAGCACATTTCGCTGACGCCGGACCTGGTAGCGCTGGAAAAAGAGATTACCGCTATTCCGCCGGGCAGCGGGGGCGTTTTCTGGCAGCCTTATCTGAACGGCGAGCGCGCGCCGTTTTACAGCCCCACCGCCCGGGCTGGGTTCTTTGGCGTCGACCAGCACACGTCCCGCGCGGCGCTTCAGCGTGCCGTTTTTGAAGGACTGGCGTATGCGATTGTGGATTCACTCACGGGCTATGCCAGTGAGGGCAGTCTTTACCTCACCGGCGGCGGCGCGGCTTCTGCCACCTGGCTGCAAATTATCGCCGACTGTACCGGACGCACCGTCATTGCCAGCCACTTTAATGAACTCAGCGCCCGAGGCGCGGCGCTGCTGGCCGCCCGCAGCGTAGGCGCGCTGGAACACTATCCGGCTATCGAACAAACCCGCTATCAGCCTCAACCCGAGGCCCATGCCGCCTACCGGGCGCTTTTCCCGGTGTTCCGCCTGCTGCGTGAACAGCTCCAGCCGGTGTGGCAGGCCAGGCACCAGGCTTTACAACGTCTTTCTCAGGATAATGCACAATGAAAATCGTCTTTACCGCCGAGTATGCGGGCAGCCTTGAACCGTTTAGCCAACTGGGCGAGCTGGTTGTCGAAGGCTGGGCCATCGGTAAACCTAAACTTCAGGCCTCACAGATTATCGACCTCGCCCACGATGCCGAGGTGATTGTCACCAGTTATGACGACATCACCGCAGAGGTGATCCACAGCTGTCCTAAGCTGAAAGTGATTGCCTGTACTCGCGCCAACCCGGTGAATATTGATGTTCAGGCGGCTCGGGCCCGCAATATCACCGTGCTTTACACGCCAGGACGCAACGCCGATGCCGCCGCCGAACTCACGCTGGGCCTGATGCTCGGCCTGATGCGCCATATTCCACAGTCCCATGCCGCCCTGAAGCGCGGCGCATTTACCCGCGAAAACCAAAGCGAGCAGCAAACCCAGTCCGGCCTGCGCAAAGATGTGGTCTGGGACGTCAGCCCGGAAAGCCCTTATGAAGTGTTCAAGGGCGGCGAGCTGCGCAACAAAACGCTGGGTTTGATTGGCTACGGCAATATTGGCCGCCGCGTGGCGCGCATTGCCCGCGCTTTCGGGATGAATATTTTGGTAGTGGATCCGTTTGTCGCCGCCGAGGATATCGACGAGCCGGGGCTGCATAAAACCACGCTCGACGCGCTGTTCCGCGAGTCAGATATTGTCAGCCTGCATTTGAGCAGCGGGCCACACAGCGATGGTCTGGTCAACGCGTCCCTGCTGCAAAGCATGAAACCGGGCGCGAAGCTGATCAATACGTCCCGCGCCTCCGTGGTGGTGGAGGCCGATCTCATCGAAGCCTTGCGCCACGGGCCGCTCGGTGGCGCGGCGCTCGATGTCTACCACCAGGAGCCGCTGTGGCGTGACCATCCGTTTATCAGCGAGCTGGATAACGTCATCATTACGCCGCACATCGCCGGGGCAACCCGAGAAAGTATCCAGAAACACACCGCGATGATTGCCGCCGATCTTCAGCGGTTTGTGGCTGGTGAGCCGCTGCTGTACGCCTGGCACTAAGAGAAAAAACGGCCCTTCGGGGCCGTTTTTTTATGCCAGCAACGGCGTCGTCGCCATAAAATCCTGCAAGTGTTCCCAGTTCACCACGCCCGCATCAGAGCCTAATCCTGTCGCCACAAGCGCGGCAGTGGCAGACGCGACCCGGCAGGCTTCCTCCTCTGAAAGTCCCCTGGCCAGGGCGGCGATAAACCCGCCGCAATAGCTGTCTCCGCAGCCGGTTGTGTCGCTGGCAATCACATTATAGGCCGGGAAATGATGGGTTTTCTCGCGGCTGAATAGCCAGGAGCCCCGCACGCTGTCTTTAAAAATGCAGCATTTCGCACCCAGCGCGAGGAAGAAATCGGCAATCTCTGCGGGCGCCTGTCGCCCGGAGATAAATGCGGCTTCTTCGAGAGCAGGCATAAAATAGTCCACATGAGGCAACAGCGGACGTAAGAGCGCCAGCGTATTGCTATCAGGTGCGATTAAATCAAAGCTGGTGATGACGCCCCGCGCTTTCGCCGCGGCCAGTAAACGAGCGCTCTGGCCGCTATCCATGGCCGCAAGCAGCCCGGTGCCGCCGTGGTGCAGATAGAGCGTATTCAGTACCCGACCGAAATCAGCCTCAGCGACGAACAACTCATCGGATGCGCCCCGGCAGTGCAGTGCAGGTCGCTCACCGTTTGGGCGAATGGGCAAAATCGTCGCCGATGTCTCTTTTTGCAACGTCCGCTGGATCAGCGAACAGTCAATCCCCAGCCGGTGGTAGCTGCCCAGAATAAACTCGGCTTTTTCGTCTTCGCCCAGGCAGGCCACGGTCGACGTGCGAATACCCAGTTTGGCGGCATTCACCAGCGCCCCGGCGGCGGTTCCCGCCGGGTTGAGGCGGATTTGCTCGATAAACTGTACGCCACCGCCGGAGGGGATGCCCACTACCGGGCGCCCCGCAATATCCAGGATCGTCAGCCCCACAAAAACGGCGTCAAATTTGCTCATAACGTCCTCACCGGTGCTGCTGGCGCAGACGCGCCTGCCAGAATGAAACGGCCAGCGCCACCACCAGGATCACGCCCACCAGCGCCTCTTTCACCAGGTAGTTCAGCCCCATCAGGTTAAGCCCATTATCAATAATCGCGAGGAACAGCACGCCGCCCAGGGTACCGCCCATGCTCACCCGCCCCTGCCGCTGGAATGCGGTGCCGATAAACACGGCGGCAATGGCATCCATCAGGTAAGACTGCCCGGCAAGCGGCGTAAACTGGCGCAGGTTGGCAGACAGAATAATGCCGCCCACGGCACACATTGCCGAAGCGGCAATCAGCACCCAGAACAGGGTTCGCTTATCGGCTATCCCGGCTATACGCGCCGCTTCACTGTTTTGCCCAATCGCACGCACCCGCTTACCAAACAGCGTCCGTTCAGTCAGCAGCCAGGCCACCAGCCAGACCACGAGCACGATAAGCACCGGCGTGGGGATCCCGCCAACATTGCCTACCGCTAAATCGTGATATTCCGGGGCCATGCGTCGCCAGGAAATCGCCCCGCCACCGTCGGTGTAAATACGCTCGGCGCTGCTGGCAATAAACCAGGTACCTAGCGTCGCCAGAAACGGCTTAATGCGGCAGGCGAGGATAAGAAAAGCGTTGACCAGGCCTATCACCACGCCGCCCAACAGGGCGCACAGCACAGCCACCTGCCAGGGAAGCTGCCAGGTTTTGAGCGCAATTAAAGCCAGCATGGCGCCAAAGTCGATAGCCACGCCGACGGAGAGATCGATCGCCCCTGCGCTGACAATCAGCGTCATCGCCAGCGCCACAATCAGCAGAATGGCGCTGCCCTGAAGCAAATTGCTCCAGTTATCCAGCGTCAGGAAAACGGGGTTTGACCAGCTAAACAGGACAATGAAAAACAGCGTAACCAGCGCAAAGCCCGCACGTGACAGCCAGGCCAGCGGTTTTCTCCCGGACTCACCGGCCGGACGCGTTGCCGCCAGAGCAGAAAAAACTTTCATTATTTATTGCCCCCTTTCTGCTGCAGGGCAGAAGCCGCCAGCACCACGAGAATCAGTCCGCCTTTAATGGCACCGACCCAGAAGATATTAACCCCCAGTAATCCAAGACCGTTAGACAAGGCGTTGACCAGGATAGCCCCCAGCAGCGCCCCCCAAACGGTAACCACGCGGCGACGGGAGAAGGCTGCGCCCAGGAAGGTCGCCAGCACCGTCTCCATCAGTAAAGGCGTAGCGGTTCCGCTGGAACTGCCCGACCCCTGCGCCAGCAGCGGGAAGACCGCCAGCCCGGCCGCAACGGCGGCAATAAGCCAGGACGCGAGGATAAGACGGCGCACGTTAAGCCCGGACATCTGCGCCATGTCTTTGCTGCCCCCCGTCGCCTGCAAATGCTGGCCAAAGCGGGTGTGATGCAGCAAAAGCTGGAAGCCTACAAAAACCAACAGCAGATAAACCAGCGCATAAGGAATGCCCAGCACGCTGCCGTCGCGAAACGCCACCATCAGCGGATCGCTGACGCTAATCCGGCGCTGCCCGGTCAGCAGATCGGTCAGGCCGGTAAAGGCCACCGAGGTTGAGAGCGTTGCCAACAGAGGTGGCAGTCCGGCAACCAGTACCAACAGCGCGTTGATGCCCCCGCACAGCAGACTCAGCGCCGCCACCAGCAGTAAGAGCAGCGGCCACGGCGTCAGCCATTCGCTCATGCCCAGGCTTAACAGCGCCACGCCGAACACGGCGATGGCCGGGAGCGAAAGATCGATCCCGCCGGAAACGACGTCATCTCCCCCGGCAGCAATCACGCAGACAAGGCCAAAACTCAGGATCGCCAGCGGCACGCTTTGCACCAACATCAGGCTGATGTTCTGCCAGCTAAGGAACCACGGCGATTGAATGCTTAGCCAGACAAACAGGCCAACAAACAGCAGCAGCGGAAATTTTTCAAACAACGCAACGGAGCGACCTGCCCCAAAACGGCGAATTTCAATCATCATGCTGCATGCTCCTGCCCACCGTTAATCGTTGCCAGTAGCGTGTCGAGGGTCAGTCCCTGAGTGGGCAAGTTCGCCACCATTTCCCCGCGCCACATCACCAGAATGCGGTCACACAGGCCCAGCAGTTCGGTCGCGTCGCTGGAAGAAACCAGCACCGAACGCCCCTGCTCGGCAAGCTGTCGGGTGCGCTGATAGATATCGCTGCGTGCGCCGATATCGACGCCGAGCGTGGGCTCATCAAGAATAAACAAGCGGGCGTCAGTCCCCAGCCAGCGGGCAAGAATCACCTTTTGCTGATTTCCACCACTCATAAAGCGTACAGGCAGCGCCGGGAGTGCAGGACGAATACTCAGCCGCGCAATCCAGTCCTGGGCTTTTTGCAGCGCCCGGGAACGGTGTTCCCAGCCAAACGTTGCCGTGTCCGGCAGCGACGCAAGGTTGATGTTATCGGTGGCCGAAAACGGCAGGATCATCCCCTGATGACGGCGATCGCGAGGTACAAGCGCCATACCGGCCCGGATAGCCTGCCGCGGGGAGCGAATACGGCGGGAGCGCCCTTCTATGACGATCTCGCCCTTTTTCGCCGTGTTCAGTCCGTAAAGTGTATCCACCAGCACGTCCCTCCCCGCGCCCAGCAGCCCTGCCAGGCCGACAATTTCACCTTTGCGGATTTCAAAGCTGATGTCCTGTAGCTGCTGCCCGTCAGACAGCGAACGCACGGCAAGCAACGGTGTTTCTCCAGCCGTGGCATCAGCCTCGTGCTGACGAGGGGTATAAAGTCGGTCAATTTCTCTGCCGACCATCATATGAATGACGGCATCGGTATTCTGCAGCACTTCGCGATCCGGGTAGCCCACCACTTCCCCGTTGCGCAGCACGGTGCCCGCATCGCACAGCGCGGCAATTTCGTTGAGGTAATGGGAGATGTACAGAATCGCGATGCCCTGCTCCTTGAGACGCAGGATAGCGTCAGACACCAGGCTCGCTTCGTGAGCTTCAAGCGGCGCCGTAGGTTCGTCGAAGACCACCAGCTTTGCCGCGCCGTCAATCAGCGCCCTGGCGATTTGCACCAGCTTGCGTTCGGCCAGACTCAGTTGCCGGATCAGGCGGTCGGGGTTGATATCCAGTTGCCAGGTACGGTGGAAAAAATCTCTCGTCGCCTGTCGCATACGCCTGCTGTCCAACAGCCCACCGGCACGGCGATATTCCTGTCCCAGAAACACCGACTCGGCAACGGTAAAATGTGGGATTAGATTAAGTTCCTGATGAATAACGCGTATTCCCTGGGCCTCAATCGCCGCGGGCTTACCCAGCGGAAGCGGGATGCCGTCGAGCGTGGCCGCGCCGCCATCGGCCTGGTAAACCCCGGCAAGAATTTTAATTAAGGTGGATTTGCCCGCGCCGTTTTCACCGATAAGCCCGTGAATTTCACCGGGGCCTATCGTCAGCGTGACCGCGTTTAACGCGGTCACATTGGCAAATCGTTTACTGATGCGGTCCATCACCAGGCCGCGCTGCGTTTTTGCCGCGTCCACTACTTCAGCTCACCGTAACCCAGTTTTTTGTACACGGCTTTAGCTTCATCCGGGCCTTTCACCGGGATAACCGGAATAAAGGTCTGAATTGGTAGCTTCTGGCCTGCGAAGTAGCGAGCCACGTTTTCGGCAGACGTCTGACCAATCAGGTGAGGCTGCTGAGCAACGTTGGCCACCAGCGGGCTGTCTTTTTCCGCCATGATTTCCAGCGTTTCCGGGCCGGCGTCGATGGCGGTGACCTTCACATCTTTATCACGGCCGGTCTCTTCCAGCGCCTGCACGATACCGATAGCCGGCTGGTCCCAGCAGGCTACATGGATAGCATCCAGCTTGCCTTTCGGATACTGGCTAAGTAACTCGAGGGTTTTCTTACGAGCATCCTCCGGCGAGTTAGCAAATTGTTCTGCCAGCTCCGGTTGAATAATTTTAATATCCGGGTAGTCCTTCAGGACATATTTCCATTGGTCATAACGTATGCCGCAAATGCGTAATGAATTAGAGAATGCGTTAAATACCGCAACATTACCTTTGCCGCCAAGCGCATCCGCCATATAGCGGCCAATGGTTGAGCCCAAAGTGTAGTTGTCAGACGTCGTGTTATTCACGGAATACTGAGAAACATGGTCAACGGTAAAGACCGGAATACCAGCATCGCGCAATGCTTTAAATTTAGGCTCAACGGCACTGTCGCCCAAAATACTGATTACGGCATCTACCTTCCGGGACAGCAGAATATCGTGGTTATTGGCATGAACCTGGTTGTCTCTGCCACCATCAACGCCGATAACCTTGCCGCCCAGCTTTTCCACTTCTTCGGTCGCGCCCTTATAGGCTTCGCGATCCCAAAAGTGCTGGGTTCCTACGACGGCAACCCCGATTGTTTTCCCCTGTAATGAGAGCGTGTCTGCGGCGAAAGCAGCACCTGATGCCAGCGACACCAGGCCTACGGCGGCAGACAGAAGTCTTTTTTTACCCTTCATTGCTATAGCTATCCTGTAGTTATTATTCACACTTACGCCTGATGATCCGGGTTTCAGCCTGGCAGCAAGGGCTTATTCCGCTACACTTATTTGAGGCAATAAATGACGCGAGCACCCTGGCCTCCGGCAAAAAAAGACCATTAAGCGACAGCATGACAACAAGCATTATCAAGCCAAAATAAAAAATAGATATATCTTATACTTTCACAGCCATGTCATTAAGTCACTTTAGAATGAGGTAAATAAACATGAAAAAAACACATGTAAAACAGACAACAAGAAAATAATTCAACAACACTAAATACATGGGTTAATTATTTTCAGAGAGAAGACAAAACCCCTTAAAATAAAATTAAACGACGATATATTCTTGCCAGTTAATTATAAATCCTGTCGACTTATATAAATGAAACAGTATTCGCTAAAGTTCGGCCGATTTGCCTGATTTTTCATCGCCGGATGAATTTCCTCTTTGCGCCCACCTCCCCGTATGATGCCGCATTAGCCCTATTGAAAACGCATGGTATAAGCATGAAAGCGGAACATCAGCTGGCGGTAATGCACTGGGGAACCTACCAGGTCACCACCGAGGGCGATCGTATCGCCGCCGTTTCTCCCGTCTCGTGGGACAAAAACCCCTCCCGCATCGGCCAGTCTCTGGCGGATGCCGTCACCGGGAATACCCGGATTCGTCGCCCGGCAGTTCGCCTCGGCTACCTGCAAAACGGCCCGGCCTCACGCGAAGGCAGAGGGAAAGAGCCTTTTGTCGAGGTGAGCTGGGAGCAGGCGTTGGATCTGCTGGCACACGATCTCCGCTCGGTGCAGGAACGCTGCGGCAACGAAGCGATTTTTGGCGGTTCTTACGGCTGGGCCAGCGCCGGGCGTTTTCACCATGCCCAAAGCCAGCTGCACCGTTTTCTTAAAGGCTTTGGCGGCTACACCGCCAGTACCAATACATACAGCAGCGCGGCCGGAGAACGGATCCTGCCGCATATTCTTGGCCCGTTAAGCCCGCTGCATAAACAACACACCCATTTCTCCGTGCTGGCAGAACATTGCGAAATGTTTGTGGCCATCGGCGGGCTACCGCTTAGAAATGCTCAGGTCAACGGCGGCGGCGCAAACGACCACATGCTGAAGCACTGGCTTGAGCGTCTGGCGCAAAATGGCGTGCAGTTCGTGAACATCAGCCCGGTACAAAACGATCTCAGCGCCGTAGAAAGCGCCCGCTGGCTGGCGATTCGCCCCGGCACCGATACCGCACTGCTGCTGGCGCTTTGCCATACATTGATTGCAGAGTCTCTGCACGATGCAGCCTTTATCCATAGCCATACCGTTGGCTTCGAACAGCTGCGCCGCTATCTTTTCGGCGAACACGACGGCGTGCCTAAAACCGCTGACTGGGCGGCAGATATCACCGGCATTGATGCCGAACAAATCTTAACGCTCGCGCGTACCATGGCGGGCAAGCGCACGATGATCAATATTTCCTGGTCCATTCAGCGTGCTCGCCAGGGAGAACAGGCGTACTGGGCAACCGTGGCGCTGACTTCTCTTCTAGGCCAGATAGGCACGCCTGGTGGAGGTTTGGCTTTCGGCTATGCCTGTACCAATCTTGCAGGTGCTGCGCGTGTGCCGTTTTCTGGCCCTCGCCTTCCTGCCGGCGAGAATAAGATAAAAACGGCTATTCCCGTGGCTCGCCTGTCGGACATGTTGTTGCATCCCGGCGGTGAATATGAATTTGATGGCAAGCTCTGCCATTACCCCGATATTCGCCTCGTCTATTGGGCTGGCGGCAACGCTTTCCATCATCATCAGGATCTCAACCGCCTGGTTGAAGCCTGGCGTCGACCGGAAACCATCGTTGCCCACGAGCAGTACTGGACGGCGCAGGCGAAGTTTTCCGACATTGTGTTGCCGGTGACGACTTCTCTTGAACGCGACGATATCGGCAGCGGCAGCCATGACGGCTTTATGATTGCTATGCGCCAGCAGATCCCGGCCCTCGCGGAAGCGCAGGATGATTACACCATTTTCTGTGCGCTCGCGAAAAAATTGGGCTTTTACGACACCTTCAGCGAAGGGCGGACCGCCGCCGACTGGTTGCCGCATCTGTATGAATCGTCACGGGAGAGAGCGCAGGAAGACGGCGTAGAGCTTCCCTCTTTTGACACCTTCTGGGAGAAGGGAAAACTGGAGTTCACGCCGCCCGCTAAGCCACAAGTTTTTCTGGCCGATTTCCGTGCAGATCCGCAACGGTTCCCGCTTTCCACCCCGTCGGGAAAAATTGAGCTTTATTCAGACACCGTGGCCGGTTTCGGCTATCGGGAGTGCCCCGGCTTTCCCTTCTGGGATGAAGAAGAGGCCGCTTATCAGCAACAGCAGGCCAGGCAGTGGCCTTTGCACCTGC
Source organism: Enterobacter sp. Ap-1006 (assembly GCF_011752835.1). Taxonomy (NCBI): domain Bacteria; kingdom Pseudomonadati; phylum Pseudomonadota; class Gammaproteobacteria; order Enterobacterales; family Enterobacteriaceae; genus Enterobacter; species Enterobacter sp. Ap-1006. Next base: position 280,771 of record NZ_VWWU01000003.1, read on the forward strand.
TTTCCAGCCAGCCACGCACCCGACTGCACAGCCAGTATGACCACGGCAGCGTCAGCCGGGCCACTAAAATTCAGGGACGCGAGCCGCTGTGGATGCACCCGGCTGATGCGCGCAAACGCGGGATCCAGGAAGGGGAAGTGGTAAAGGTATTTAATGGCCGGGGTGCCATTCTGGCTGGCGTTCACATCAGTAACCAGATCCTGCCGGGAGTGGTTCAGATCTCGACCGGAGCCTGGTATGACCCGATGGATCCTTCCACGCCGGGCTCTTTAGATAAACACGGCAATCCGAATGTGTTGACCGAGGATCGGGGCTCTTCGCGCCTGGGTCAGGGTTGCAGCGCCCAAAGCTGCCGGGTAGAAATTGAGCTTTGGAAAGAAGCAATTCCGCCGATTACCGCGTTTGATCCCCCCGAGTTTGTGGCCTGAGAGCCTGGCATAGGTAAAACGCCGGTGATTCTGCTGGCGTTTTTAGCGTTTAATCAGCGCTTGTAAATGTTGCACAGTGTCATGACCCCATACCCTCTTTAGCTCGTGGCAAAGGGAAACGGCGAGGTCGTACTCATCCTGGCTAACGGGCACATCGTCTTCATGCAAATAATCACAAATCGTTTCAAAGGCCAGTCCCGTTTCATTGTAATCGACATAATCAATTGCAAACTGGAGACGTTCGTTATCCAGCCGTCCCCGGAATAACTCGCCAAATTTTTTGACTCGACTTTCCAGGCCCGGCATCTCCTCTGCTGATGAACGCTCACTGGAAAGGAACGCCATCAATTGTTGAAAATGAGTTCGCTCATTATTTTTCATATAAATCCTGAAAACTTTCCGCGAGTGCCCCTTTCAAAAAAGCAACGCAGGCACTGACCTCACGGGAGGCTTTATTGATCGGTGGATACAGCAAAAACGCACTAAACGGCGGCACGGTGTATTCCGGCAACAGCGCGACAAGCTGGTCGTTTTTCAGCGCTTGTTGACACACTTGATACTGCAACACGCCGAGCGCTTCACCCGCCATCAGAAACGTGTAGAGCGGCCGCCAGTGATTGGCGCTGAACACCACGTTCAGCCGGGCGTTAACAATCTGGTTATGTTGTGAAATAAGCGGCAGACGGCTGTCGTTAAACAGGCCGGATACCCGTGCAAAAGCATGGTGAATCAGGTCGTCGGGGGAAGCTGGCGTGCTATTTCGCACCAAATACTCCGGGGAAGCCACCAGAATCCGCCGTACATCACCCAGTGGATGTGCCACGAAATCGCCCTCACCTGGGTCACCAAGCCTGAGTGAAATATCAACGCCCTCCGTCACCGGATCGACTACGCGATCGTTCAGGACCAGCTCAATATTCAGATCGGGATGGGTTGCTCTCAGCTTCAGCAAGGCGGGCATCAGAATTTCTTCACCCACGCCAAAGGGTGCTGCGATGCGAATCAGCCCTTTTAGCCCCACCCGCTCATCCACGACCGCCAGCGCAAGATCTGCCGCCGAAATCACGACTTTACTGCGTTCATAGAATAGCGCTCCGCTGTCGGTCATGGACATTCGGCGCGTGTTTCGCCGCAGCAGACGGGTGCCCAGGTGAGCTTCCAGCCGCTCAATCCTCTCACTCACCGCCGGCTGTCCGATGCCGATATCGCGCGCGGCGGCGGACATACTGCCCCGCTCCACCACCCGCACATAAATTCGCATTGCCGCCAGAAGATCCATGGACTGAGTATATTGGTTTTTCCGATAGATGAAAGCAGCAACAGATATCTACTGCGCCAGTGCAATTTACATAAAACTGACGGCTTATACGTTATCAAATGCTCTTACTAATCAGGAATATAATCATGGCAGAGATCAGACTTTATCTTTTCCAGTCCGGCACTCAACGCTGTAAATATCACGATATCAGGATGAATCAGGGTGAAGGGAGCCACTATGAAATCCCCGTCCCTTGGTTCCTTCTGACTCACCCCAAAGGCCATACCATTATTGACGGCGGGCTTGCGGCAGAGGGGTTGGCCGATCCTCGGGCATACTGGGGAGATACGGTCAAACATTATCAGCCGTTAATGACCGAAGAACAGGGATGTGTGGCGCAGCTGCGTGCGCTGGGCATTGAGCCGGAAGAGATTCGCTATGTATTACTTTCCCACCTGCACTCTGACCACACCGGCGCCATTGGGCGCTTCCCTAACGCTTTGCATATCGTGCAGCGGCAGGAATACAACTATGCCTTTCAGCCGGACTGGTTCACCGCAGGCGCCTATTGCCGCAAGGATTTTGCCCGCCAGAATCTGAACTGGCAGTTGCTGGATGAGGACGGTTTTGATTTGTACGGCGACGGGACGCTGCGCTGCATTTCGACCCCGGGACATTCGCCGGGGCATCAGTCGTTTCTGGTGACGCTCACCAGCGGCAAGGCATTCACGCTGGCGATTGATGCGGCCTATACGCTGGATCATTTTTATGACCGCGCGCTTCCGGGCTTGATGACCTCAGCCAGCGACGCTGCACGCTCGGTGGCAAAATTGAGAAACCTGACCGAGTGCAACGGGGCAAGGCTGATTCCCGGCCACGATCCCGATGCCTGGCCGCAGTTCACCCTGGCACCAGCCTGGTACGAGTAAGTCAGGTTCCATCTTCACTGAGCGGCACGGGCAAATTTATCGTCATCAGCAACCCGCCCTCAGCAGGCAGGCTGGCGTGGATATCCCCGTGGTGCGCATGACAGATTTCTCTGGCAATAGAAAGCCCCAGCCCACTGCCGCCTGAATCCCTTGCCCGCGAGCGCTCCCCGCGGGTGAAACGCTCAAAAATATGCGGCAGATAATCCCCGGCGACGCCAGGCCCGGTATCAAGAAACTGGATTTCAATGCCCTGCTTAAGATGGCGAAAGCGAATGGACATGCGATCGCCCTTGCTGCAATAGCGAAGCATGTTCTCAATGATAATGGTGAAGACCTGCCCCAGTCGGGCTTCATCTCCTGAGTAATAGAATTCATCTTCCGCCTCCATCGAGACGGACATCCCGGCCGCTTCCAGCTGGGGTTTTAGCCATGCTACCCGTTCATTCAGGACTTCAGAAAGCGAGAATACGCCGTGCTGGAGCGAGAGTTGCCCCGCACTCGCCAGGGAAAGGAAATGCAAATCATCGGTCAGGTGGCTGAGGTTTTTTAGCTGCGTCATCACCATATTCAGCTGTTTTTCATCCGCCGGAAACACATGGTCGATCATGCCCTGCAGCCGCCCCATAGCGGCGGTAAGCGGCGAGCGCAGTTCATGTGCGGCCGCGACGTGCGCGGCCTTAAGCTCGCGTTCGTACAGCGCCAGCTGGCTAATCATTTTATTGAAGTTGCTGGCAAAGCGAGTCACCTCCGCCGGGCATTCGTCCACCCGTTTTGCCTGTTGATTGAAATCCCCCTGAGCCACTATCTCCGCGACGTCCGTCAGGCTGCGAAACTGCGCGGCAAGCGGACGCGTGGCGCGTAAACAGCTGACGATCACAAACGGGGTCGCCATGGAAATAAAGATAAACAGCCAGCCCCAGTTGAGAGAGCTGATGGAAGGCGTGCTGTATTCAATTCCCCAGCGGGCATCCACAATTTGATGAAAACGAACAATGTCTAAGTCAGGGTTCGCCCGCAGCGTCAGAAATTCCTGGTAAGCGGCAGGCGACATGTGATGTACAACCCAGTAATACTGAACCGCGTAGATGCTCCACATCGCCAGCACGATGAAAAACAGTACGCTGACGGCCACCACGATGATACGAATCGATATCCACAGCAGGAGCGATTTGCTCTTTTTGTTGTTCATGGTTTGCAGAACCTGTAGCCAATGCCGCGCACGTTCAGAATGAGATGATCAACTCCCGCCGCCTCAAGCTTTTTCCTTAAGTTATAGACATGCGTGTCCACCACTCGCTCCAGAGCGTCGCTTTCCGGGAGACACTCTTCGAGCAAAAACTGGCGGCTGAGCGGCCTCGTCGAGGCACGCATTAACGTTTTCAAAATAGAAAACTCGGTGAGCGTTAAATCCAGGCGCAGGGGAGAATGTCCCTCATGCAACACCTGCGCAGCCAAATTGGTGACATCAACCTCCAGTGGACCCCAGCGTAAAACATCCTCTGCGGGGAGTTGGCTGGCCTGGCTGCGCCTAAGCACGGCCTGCACCCTGGCCATGACTTCGCCGGGATTGTAGGGCTTAACCACATAATCATCGGCGCCATAGCGTAAAGCGCCGATCTTGTCATAGGGTTCGCCCATGGCGGTGATCATGATGACGGGCGTATTGCCCTTTCGCCTGACGGCCGCAAGAATTTCCGTGCCGTTCATCCCGGGGAGCATGACGTCCAGCAAAATAAGATCGGGCTTCCAGGTAACCACCGTGTTCATGCCCGCCAGGCCATCCCCGGCCACCGAAACGCTATAGCCTTCGCGTTTAAGATAGGCCTCCAACACATTTGCCGCATCAGCGTCGTCTTCAATCACCAGGACCCGTTTATTTTTCATTTAATGTTACCTTGACAGTTTCTTCACAAATCCCTGGTCGTTCATTGATAAGCCCTCAGCATAATCCTTTTACTTACTGAGCTAAGTATGCACAAAAATATAAACACCTGACGATGAGAATCATTATGTTAACGAAGAAAAGCACAAAATACATAATTGCACCGCTGATAATTTCCAGTATTTCATCATCGTATGCAAGTGAATTTAATTCTGATGAAACCGTGACAACCTTTGGCCTTGGAGCTATATCCTCTCCGCGATACAGTGGAGCTAATGAACAAAACACCAGTGTTATTCCACTGATACACATTCAGATGAGTAATATCTTCTTTGATTCCATGAATGGGCTTGGCATTCATCTTCAAAGCGATAGTGGTTTATATTTCGAGCCAACATTGGGTTACGATTCAGGCCGCACGGATAAAAATTCAGGCTGGCGAAAAGGCTCGAATAAACTTAAAGGCATGGGGGATATTTCGTCTACGGTCAATTCGGGTATTGCACTTGGCTGGGCCGTCGCCCCCTGGCTGGTTTTTGAAGGTAAAACAACTCTGCCGTTAAATGATGGTCAGGGCGTATCTTATTCCACAGCAATAAGTTATATCCCGATTATGAACGAAGCTAATACGCTTACATTTCAGGCCAGCGCATTATTTGGCGATGCCCGTTATATGAATACCTGGTACGGCGTCAACGAACAGCAGCACAACCGATCAGGTTTCTCGCGCTACAGCAGCGCCGGTGGGTTTTACGGCACGGATATCAGCCTGACGCTGACCCATCAGTTCAGCGAACACTGGGGAGGCTTGTTTAGCCTGAGCTATGCCTGGCTTGATAAGAAGGCCTCCAACAGCCCCATCGTCATGAGGAAAGACGGTACGTCCGGTATGCTGGCCCTCAATTATACTTTCTGATTTCTTTTTCCATTGTGTATTCATTACAACAACAGGCCGAAGCACCGTTATGAAGATCGCGCTTATTGTGATTTTCACCTTCGTGGCATTTCTCTCCTCCACGGGAGTTCATGATTTTAAAGCGTGCCTGTACGAAAAGGGTGATTTTAACGTCTGTAATAATACAGACGTTAAAAGTATATATACAAAACACCCTCCGAAATCACCCTTATATAAAAACAACGTCAGGCGTTGTCATTCAGATAAAACAAAAAACATCGATCGTTATATTTTATCCTGCCATCTTAGAAATTTCATTAAGTCGCTACTGCAGCGCTCAACGCATAACTAAGCATTTACTAACACTGAGAGATATCAGCATGAAGATTTCCGCCAAAGTCATAGAAACCATCACCGGCTGGATAGATAATAATATTCATCGTCGATTACGAATAGAGGATGTTGCTCGCTATTCTGGCTACTCTAAATGGCACTTCCAGAGAATTTTTTTATATTATAAAGGCGAAAGTATTGGCCGATACATCAGAATCAGAAAATTACAGCTGGCGGCACAGGATCTCAAAAATACCCAGGAGCGAATCGTCGATATTTCGGTGAAGTACGGCTTTGACTCACAGCAGAGCTTTAACCGGCTGTTTACCCGCAGCTTTAAGATGTCGCCAGGAACTTACAGGAAGGCTAAAGGTGTACGGGGGTGATGTACAAAGCCTGCACTTGCGGCGCGTTGCTCCAGCGCCAAAGCAAAAGGAGCTGCCTTTCGGCAACCCCTTCGAATGTTGGCGGAAGCGCAGAGATTCGAACTCTGGAACCCTTTCGGGTCGCCGGTTTTCAAGACCGGTGCCTTCAACCGCTCGGCCACACTTCCAACGAGGCGAACTATAAACATACCCATACTTCATGTAAAGCACGATTTTGTTCAATCGCCTGAAATTTCATCATATTTGTGTTATTTGCCTGAAACAGCAGCAACATGCTCAGTTTCAAGCCGCTTTTTCTGCCCTCCGGAGAGGGCAGCGTCAGCATTAGTGCTTTTTGATGTAGAGATCCTGGGTTAAATATTTACCCAGCGTGCTCGGTGCATAACCTCCTACGTAAGGTTTCACCAGTTGAACCTTCACATAGTGGTAGATAGGGATGGTCGGGACGTCTTTCGCAAGAATATCTTCGGCCTGCTGATAGTACTTCGCACGCTCTTCCTGGGTGGTGGCCTGTGAAGCCTTAGCGATGATCTCATCGTAGGCAGGATTGCTGTATTTGGAACTGTTCTGGCTATCGCCGGTACGGAAGTTATTCAGGTAGGTCGCCGCATCATCGTAGTCGGCAATCCAGCCGTAGCGCACCAGGTCATAATTGCCGGTACGTTTGGTATCCAGCATGGTTTTCCACTCCTGGTTTTGGAGCTTCGCCTCGACGCCGATGTTCTTCTTCCACATTGAACTGGCCGCAATGGCGATGCGCTGGTGAGATTCCGAGGTGTTATAAAGCAGGTTGAACTGCAGCGGATGAGATTCGTTAAAGCCCGCCTCTGCCAGCAATTTCTTCGCCTCAGCGACACGCTTATCGTGGCTCCAGCTACCGTACTCCGCAGGCTTAAGCGTTATCCCACCAATTTTAGGTTGGCTCACCAGCCACGCAGGCTTTTGCCCCTGCCCTAACACCTTACCGGCGATGATATCTTTATCCAGCGCCAGGTTTAATGCCAGACGAACGCGTGGGTCGTTAAACGGCGCTTTGGTGGTATTGAATTCATAATAGTAAGTGGACAGATAAGGCGTGATATGGACCTGGTCCGGAATCGATTTTTTCAGTGAGGCAAAGAGCGTTTCCGGCACGGTATAGGTGATGTCAATCTCACCCGCTTTATAGCGGTTTATATCTGCTGTACCGGAAGTCACTGGCAGATAAGTCACCTTATTAATCACCGTATGAGCATCGTCCCAGTACTGCTTATTACGCTCGCCGACGACTTTCTCGTTCACCACCCACTGCGACAGCTTATACGGGCCGCTGCTCACGAAGTTGGCCGGCTGGGTCCATTTATCCCCAAATTTTTCTACCGCAGCTTCGCTCACCGGTACCATAGACGTATGGCCAAGCATCAGCAGGAAGGCCGACGTTGGCTGGTCCAGAGTCACCTGAACGGTGTTGGCATCCAGCGCCTTCACACCCAGGCTATCGACCGGCTTTTTGCCTTCGGCAATGTCATTGGCATTTTCGATATGCATCGTGCCGGGATAAGTTGCGTAAGGGGAGCCCGTTTTAGGATCGACTAAACGCTTCCAGCTCCAGACCACGTCCTGCGCGGTGATAGGTTCACCGTTGGACCACTTAATCCCCGGACGCAGATGGAATGTCCAGACTTTGTTGTCCTGGTTATCCCATTTTTCGGCCAGATGAGGTTCGATAGAACCATCGTTTTTGACGCGAATCAGGCCGTCAAAAAAGTCGCCGATAATATTACTTTCAACGTCGCTCTCCACTTTGTGGGGATCCAGCGACGCCGGTTCACTGCCGTTGTTACGTACCAGCTCCTGTTTGGCTGCAAGCTCGGTTCCTGGCGGAACGTCTGCTGCCCATGCGCTGGAAATAGCGCTGAGCAGACCCAGAGCAACCAATGATTTTGAGAATGTGTTGTTGTTTGCTTTCATGACCTACGCCTTATTAATGTTATTTAACGACGGTACGGCTAACACTCTTAGTCGGCTTTAGGTAATAAAGCAATATTTTTCAGCCACCTATAAGTGGGTGTTATGGCATTAATTTTTTACAATGTGATAAACTGCACGAGGTAAAGATGGGTAAAAAGGCTTTTGTCTAATAAAGGCGGGCATTATGCTCATGACCATAAAACACCTGTAAAAGAGAGAGTTTAGAATGGATCGCATTATTACCTCCTCGCGTGACCGTTCGTCACTGCTCAGCACCCACAAGGTGCTACGTAATACCTATTTCCTGCTGAGTTTAACGCTGGCATTTTCCGCGTTGACTGCAACCGCCAGCACCGTACTGATGCTGCCTTCTCCAGGGCTGATTCTGACGCTGGTCGGCATGTACGGCCTGATGTTCCTGACCTACAAAACCGCGGATAAACCAGTGGGCATTTTGTCTGCATTCGCCTTTACCGGCTTCCTGGGCTATATCCTGGGGCCAATGCTGAATGCGTATCTGTCCGCAGGCATGGGTGATGTTATTGGCCTGGCGCTGGGTGGTACCGCACTGGTCTTCTTTAGCTGCTCTGCTTATGTTCTGACAACCCGTAAAGACATGTCCTTCCTCGGCGGCATGCTGATGGCGGGCGTGGTGGTTGTGCTGATTGGTATGGTGGCAAACATCTTCCTGCAGCTCCCGGCTCTGCACCTGGCGATTAGCGCGGTGTTTATACTGATCTCTTCTGGCGCCATCCTGTTTGAGACCAGCAACATTATCCGCGGCGGCGAAACAAACTACATCCGCGCGACCGTAAGCCTGTATGTTTCTCTTTACAACATCTTCGTTAGCCTGCTGAGCATCCTTGGTTTTGCCAGCCGCGACTAACTGATGCCGTAATCCCTAAAAGAGAATGCCTTGTGCATTCTCTTTTTTTTGCCCTCAATCCTGCCGCATTCCGCCCTTAAGCCTACAGAGAAAATTTGCTACACTTCGCCCGATTTGACGTAAATAGCGGATAACTATGTTGACCTTTGAAGGCAGAGAAATAGAGACAGATGCCGATGGCTACCTGAAAAATAGCCAGGAGTGGAGCGAGCCGCTGGCGGAAGAGATTGCCGCCAAAGAAGGCATTACCCTGGCGGTAGAGCACTGGGAAGTGGTTCGCTTCGTACGCGAGTTTTATCTGGAGTTTAATACCTCCCCGGCCATTCGCATGCTGGTTAAGGCTATGGCGAACAAGTTCGGCGAAGAGAAAGGCAACAGCCGCTATCTTTATCGCCTGTTCCCGAAAGGCCCGGCCAAACAGGCCACAAAAATCGCTGGCCTGCCAAAACCGGTGAAGTGTATCTAGTAGCGGATACCAAAGTTGATCCATTCGCGTTCGGGTTGATACGGTTCAGTCAGAACTTTATCAACCCTGGCGCTACGTGGCCCGCCGGCTTTTAGCCACGCCAGCAGCTTTTCAACCTGCTCCGCCTCTCCGCAGGCCACCACCTCCACGCTGCCATCATCCAGGTTACGGGCATAGCCGGTTAAGCCAAGCTTTTCCCCCTCACGCTTAGTGCTGTAACGAAAGCCCACGCCCTGAACCATGCCGTGTACCCAACACTTCACGCACTGTTTGTCTGAACTCATCATTGCCTCCGCCTGAACGCTCAAAACAGTTCTAAGTCTAACAAACCCCGTCTTTTTTTCTTTGGCAGTAACCCACTCTGTGAGGCTTTCACGTGAATAAATTGCAATTAGCGGCCCTAAACCGGAAAATGGCGCCCATTTCTTAGCGAAGCAGCAAATAAATTATGAGCGTACGTTTAGTGTTAGCCAAAGGGCGTGAGAAGTCGTTATTGCGCCGTCATCCATGGGTTTTCTCTGGGGCTGTTGCACGCCTGGAAGGCAAGGCCAGTCTCGGTGAAACGGTTGATGTGGTGGACAGCCAGGGCAAATGGCTAGCCCGAGCGGCATATTCCCCTGAATCGCAAATCCGCGCCCGCGTCTGGACCTTTGATCAGGCTGAAAGTATTGATATCGCCTTCTTTACCCGCCGCCTGCAGCAGGCCCAGCAGTGGAGAGACTGGCTGGCTAAGCGTGATGGGCTGGACAGCTACCGCCTGATCGCCGGTGAATCTGACGGTTTACCGGGCGTGACTATCGATCGTTTTGGCAACTTCCTGGTGCTGCAGCTGTTGTCTGCCGGCGCAGAATATCAGCGCCCGGCCCTCGTTGCCGCCCTGCAGTCTCTCTACCCTGAATGCTCTGTTTACGATCGCTCCGATGTGACCGTACGTAAGAAAGAAGGCATGGCTTTGACTCAGGGGCCGGTCAGCGGTGAACTGCCTCCTGCCCTGCTGCCTATCGAAGAACACGGTATGAAGCTGCTGGTAGACATTCAGGGCGGGCATAAAACAGGCTATTACCTCGATCAGCGCGACAGCCGTTTCGCCACTCGCCGCTACGTTGATAATAAACGCGTCCTGAACTGCTTCTCCTACACCGGCGGTTTTGCCGTTTCTGCGTTGATGGGTAACTGCAGCCAGGTGGTAAGCGTGGATACCTCTCAGGACGCGCTGGATATCGCCAGAAAAAACGTAGAGCTGAACAAGCTTGATCTCAGCAAAGCCGAGTTTCTTCGTGACGATGTGTTCAAACTGCTGCGCAAATATCGCGACCAGGGCGAGAAATTCGACGTCATCGTCATGGACCCGCCTAAATTTGTTGAAAACAAAAACCAGCTGGCGGGCGCCTGCCGGGGCTATAAAGACATCAACATGTTAGCGATTCAGTTACTGAACCCTGGCGGCATTCTGATGACTTTCTCCTGCTCCGGGCTGATGACCACAGATTTATTCCAGAAAATCATCGCCGATGCCGCCGTAGATGCCGGGCGTGATGTACAATTTATAGAACAGTTCCGCCAGGCGGCCGATCACCCGGTGATCGCAACCTACCCGGAAGGGCTGTATCTGAAAGGGTTTGCCTGTCGAGTCATGTAGCTTGAAAAGGCGGAAATTGCCCGCATATTCGTATGCAGAGTAATGTTCCCGGGAGGTGACTATGATTGCCAGCAAATTCGGTATTGGCCAGCAGGTTCGCCATTCTTTACTGGGCTATCTGGGCGTGGTGGTCGACATTGACCCCGAGTATTCGCTCGATGAGCCGCAGGAAGACGATCTGGCCGACAATAGCGCACTCCGCGCGGCGCCGTGGTACCACGTTGTCATGGAAGATGAGGATGGCCAGGCGATTCATACCTATCTCGCCGAAGCTCAGCTCAGTTCTGAAGATGACGACGAGCACCCTGAACAGCCGTCAATGGACGAACTGGCTGCCTCGATACGCCAACAGCTTCAGGCCCCACGCCTGCGTAACTGATAAAAAACCCCGCCGATGCGGGGTTTTTCTTATTTCGCCAGCCCAAGACGAGGGATTTCAATCGCCGGGCATTTATCCATCACAACGCTTAATCCCGCATTCTGTGCCAGCACCGCGGCCTGCTCATTAATCACGCCAAGCTGCATCCATAGCGTTTTCGCTCCCACGGCGATGGCATCCTGCGCGACTCCCCAGGCGGCATCAGAATTACGGAACACATCGACCATATCAATTTTCTTCGGTACGTCCGCAAGCGTGGCATAGCCCTGCTGCCCTAACAGCGTTTTACCCGCGACCTTCGGCGACACAGGAATAACCTCATAACCTTGTTTGAGCAGGTAATCCATCACCCGATAACTCGGACGATCGGGCTTGTCGCTGGCCCCCACCAGCGCAATGGTACGGGTGGTTTTCAGGATATTTTCGATATCACTTTGTTTCATAGCGCCCCCTAAGATGTTGTCTGAAGTGTATGCCAAACCCCGTCACCCAGCCATCTTTCTACTGGATACTCAGGCGCGCAATTTCTGAAAATATGTCTATATGTTAATAAACAGGTCTCAGGAAAAACTTTGAAATATCCACTCAGCATGTTCACCAGGGAGAGTGAAATGAGAGCAGGTCTGCCACTTGCAGGGCTAATATTGATGCTACCAACCCTGGTATGGGGAACCACACTTCGCCTTTCCGCCGATGTGGATTTACTGGTTCTGGATGGTAAAAGAGTTTCCAGCTCGCTCCTTAAAGGGGCGGACAGCATTGAAATAGATAATGGGCCACATCAGTTGGTTCTGCGCGTTGAAAAAAAAATAAACAACGCACGCAGCCGATCTTCTGGGGTTTCCCCCCCGACGGTGATCAGTTTTGACACCAAAGAGATAGATCAGGTCAATATTGTTCTACCGCTAAAAGATCCCAATCATTCTGGAGCCGCCTTTCAAATTAAGCTGCAGGACGGACAGGGTCATTCCATTCCCATCCGAACCGATATTTTGGAGATAAAACCCGATCCAACCGGAACGGATTATGAAGAAGAGACACAGCGCTATAACAAATCAGGAAAAAAAGCGTCAATGCCCGGATTCGCAAACCGCATGACCAACGAAGGTATTCTGCAATTTGCCCAGGCTAATCCAGACCTTCCACCGGCGCAGTCTGAAGTGCTGACAGAGCAACGGCTGAGATACTGGTTCAGTCAGGCCGATAATCCGACCCGGGCGCGTTTTTTACGCTGGGCAAATGAGGCACCCAACCCATAGCAATGCCTCGAGATACCTCGCTTTTTTGACGTTCTGCTCTTGCAGCCCCTGGCGCTTTTAGTAATCTGTTAGCAGCCTAAAACTACCCAGGAAAAGAGAATGGAACTAACAACCCGCACCCTTGCGGTAAAAAAACATATCGCACTGGTTGCCCACGATCACTGTAAGGACGCGCTTTTGAAGTGGGTACAGCGCCACAAAGCAACGCTTGCCAACCACACTCTCTATGCCACCGGGACAACGGGTAATTTAATTCAGCGAGCAACAGGGCTTGAAGTCAACGCCATGCTTAGTGGCCCAATGGGGGGCGACCAACAGGTAGGCGCGTTAATTTCCGAAGGCAAAATTGATGTCCTGATTTTCTTCTGGGACCCGCTCAATGCCGTTCCTCACGATCCCGACGTTAAGGCCCTGCTGCGCCTTGCGACCGTCTGGAATATCCCGGTCGCCACCAACCTTTCTACCGCAGACTTTATTATTCACTCTCCGGGCTTCAATGAGAGCGTGGATATTCTTATTCCGGATTACCAACGCTATCTGAATGAACGCCTGAAATAATCACGGACGATTAGCCGCGGGCACACCCAGCCGCTTAAGTGCCTCAACAAAGACAGAAGGTTCCTGCTTGTTGAACATAAGCCAGACCCGATGACGTGCTCGCGTCAGCGCGACATAAAGTAAACGCCGCTCCTCTGCGTCCGGGAAATCCTCCGGCTGTGGCAGGAGCGCCTGCTCCATGATTGACTCCCGCGCGGGTGCCGGAAAACCTTCTTTTCCTTCCTGCAAACCAAGAATGATCACATAGTCCGCCTGCTGCCCTTTGCTGGCGTGGATAGTCATAAAATCGATGTTGAGCTTAGGCCATCGCGTTGAGGCTTTTTCCAGACTTTCCGGACGCAAATAGTGATACCGCGCCAGCACCAAAATTCGCTGTTCGGGTAAGGCATACCCACTAAGTTTGTCCAGCAAATCATCGAGCCTGTCATCGGCAAGCAGAGTTACCGCTTTTTTGTCCCCTTTAGAGAGGCTATTGAGCGGCTTACGCAGTTGATACGGATTTTGCTGCACAAAACCGTTAGCAATCTCGCCGATTCGGTCGTTAAAACGATACGTGGTATCCAGAGCGCAGCTGTCACCCTCCCCAAAATGGTGGCTAAATGCCGTGGTGAGCGTCATTTCTGCTCCGCTAAATCGATAGATTGCCTGCCAGTCATCTCCCACGGCATAAAGCGAAGTATGGGAATTCTGCCGTCTTAAAGCAGCCAGTAAGGCGGCCCGCTGGGGGGATATGTCCTGAAACTCGTCGACAAGGATATGCTTCCACGGGCTGATAAAACGCCCCTTTTCGAGCACGTTAATTGCCTGATGAATCAGCCCGGAGAAATCTACCGCCTCTTCGGCTTTCAGGGCGGCTTTCCAGCTTTTTAACAATGGCGCCATCAGCTTAATACGTTTAGTGAAGAGTTCTCTGACCTCTTCTGGCGCGCTGTCTATCATTTCAGCCTGTGAACCTCCATGCATCCGCATCAGGCCGAGCCAGCGGTCGAGCCGGCTGGCAAGCCGCTTCGCCAGGCGTTTGTCCTGCCAGTATTCACCTTCTGGAACATCCCACTCAAGCTCTTCGCTCAGCCATTGCCGCCAGCCTTTGGCCATCGCCTTCTTTTCCCGGCATTGCTGCTGCCAGCTGTCGATCAGCAACTGATGGCGAGCCGCTGTGTCGCTCTCAAGTTCACTGACTCGAGGGGCTTTTTTGCTCCCCTGTTGAATAATGTGTAGCGCCAGTGAATGGAAAGTTCTGGCAGAAATCGCTTCGGTATTAAGGCGGCTGGCTATACGCTCATCCATTTCCTGCGCGGCCTGACGGCCAAAGGCTAACAGCAGGATTTGCTCCTCTGTTGCTTCACCGCGCTGTAACAACCATCCGGCACGCGCCATAAGAACGGAGGTTTTGCCGCTACCGGCCCCAGCCAGCACCAGGAGCGAATCTTCTCCATTCACCACGGCCCTGGCCTGAGACGGATTCAGCGGCGAACTTTCAACCTGCTCAAAGAAAGCGGCATATTTTTCCAGCATCCGTTCGGTATAAGCGCTATTACGCTGGTGTCGGCGTTCTTCACCCTGTTCAAGCCAGGCTTTACATATGGACCACGCTTCCCGGCAATTTTCGAACTCACCAAGTCGGGCATGCGGTAGCGGGAGGGCTGAAATAGCTGCGCGGAGGTTATCTTGTAACGCCTGCATATCACTTCTCCGGAACCACACCTCCTTGCGGGTGCGCTGAGCAATCTCCTCTCGCTGAGCGGTTAATACTTCGGCGGCAACTTCACTCATCTCCGTGCTCCAGTTGAGCCAGAGCGAACTCAGATGATGGAAAAAGCGCTGAGTCTCCGCCCATTCGGTACCGTGCAGGCGAACTACTTTGTCATCAGGAAGAACGAATTCAAGCTCTCCCCAAACCAGGCCACGCTTACAGTTAATCGCGATTAACTGATTGAATGGAATGAGATATTCGTGGCGATCGCCTTTAACCTCAACGCCGGCAAGCAGCAGTTTGACCCGGTTATAAGGGTGCTGGGCTAAATGCTTGCCAAGAGAAGTTGCTTTGAGTTCCATTACGTTGCCCGATCCAATGTAAGAGTTATGGCTCAAGTTTAACTGCCGATGGAATGACGCTCCAGAGTAAAAACGCGTTATAATTTCTGCGGTTAATCACTCTTTATTTTTCTGTCAGGGAAGCGTCACTATGCGTACCGTACTTAATGTTCTGAACTTCGTGCTGGGTGGCTTCTTGACCACCCTCTCCTGGCTATTTGCCACGCTGGTGAGTATTGTGCTGATTTTCACCCTGCCACTGACTCGCTCCTGCTGGGAAATCACCAAGCTTTCCTTTGTGCCCTACGGCAATGAAGCCATTCATGTGGATGAGCTTAATCCACAGGGTAAAAATACGCTGCTAAATACGGGGGGGACCCTGTTGAATGTTCTCTGGCTGATCTTCTTCGGCTGGTGGCTGTGCATTATGCATATCATGGCGGGCATCGCGCAGTGTATTACCGTAATTGGGATCCCTGTAGGAATTGCGAACTTCAAGATTGCTGCCATTGCGTTATGGCCCGTTGGTCGCCGGGTTGTTCCAGTCGAAGTGGCAAGAGCAGCACGCGAATCCAATGCACGTCGCCGTTTCCAGTAAGGAGCCGTTGTGCTGACCCTAAGCCCACTGGTACGTCGTTACACCTGGAACAGCGCCTGGCTTTACAACTTGCGCATATTTATTGCCCTTGCAGGCACTGCGGCACTGCCGTGGTGGCTCGGTGAAGTCAAGCTGACGATTCCCCTCACGCTTGGCGTTGTGGCTGCCGCCCTGGCCGATCTCGACGACCGGGTAAGTGGTAGGCTACGAAATTTACTGATCACTTTAGTCAGCTTTTTCATTGCTTCAGCGTCTGTTGAGCTGCTGTTTCCATGGCCGTGGCTGTTTGCAGTAGGCTTAACGGTCTCCACCAGCGGATTTATCCTCCTTGGAGGGCTGGGCCAACGCTATGCCACCATTGCCTTTGGTGCATTGCTGATTGCTATCTACACGATGCTCGGTATTTCCCTCTACGAGCACTGGTATCAGCAACCACTATTCCTTTTAGCCGGCGCCGTCTGGTATAACCTCCTGACCTTAGCTGGCCATTTAATTTTCCCGATTCGTCCCCTGCAGGACAACCTGGCACGCTGTTATGAAAGCCTCGCTAACTTTCTGGAAATTAAAGCCGCACTGTTTGATCCTGATATCGAAGAAGAAAGCCAGGCTCCAATGCTCCAGTTGGCCATGGCTAACAGCCAGTTAGTCACCACGCTAAACCAGACGAAAAGCTCATTACTGACTCGCCTCCGCGGCGATCGGGGGCAGAGAGGGACTCGTCGAACACTTCACTATTATTTCGTAGCCCAGGATATTCACGAGCGGGCAAGCTCGTCTCATATTCAGTACCAGGCCTTACGCGATAAGTTTCGCTATAGCGACGTGATGTTCCGCTTTCAGCGTCTGCTAACGATGCAATCTCATGCCTGCCAGCAGCTCTCTCGATCAATCCTGCTGCGAGTCCCTTATCAGCACGACCCACGGTTTGAACGCGCATTTACCCATCTGGACTCCGCTCTGGACCGAATTCGTGCCAGCCATGCAACCACTTCTGAGATAAAAGCGTTAGGCTTTCTGATTACAAACTTGAGGGCAATTGATGCGCAACTGGCAAACATTGAATCAGAACAGGCCATTGCTGAGCCGCAGAACGATCCCGAGAATCGTTTAGCCGACGACAAGCTGACCGGCTTCGATGATATCTGGCAGCGGCTAAAGCTTAACCTCACGCCTGAATCCGCACTCTTTCGTCACGCAGTGCGTATGTCCCTGGTTCTCTGTGTGGGCTATGCGTTTATTCAGTTTACGGGTTTGCAGCATGGTTACTGGATACTTCTGACCAGCTTGTTTGTCTGCCAGCCCAACTACAGTGCAACCCGGCGACGCTTAGCGCTGCGTATCATCGGCACACTGGTTGGGGTGGCCGTTGGCCTGCCCTTACTTTGGCTTGTCCCATCTCTCGAAGGCCAGTTGATACTGATCGTCATTACTGGCGTGCTGTTCTTCGCTTTCCGAAATGTGCAATACGCCCACGCCACCATGTTTATTACTCTGCTGGTATTACTGTGTTTTAATCTGCTAGGAGAAGGTTTTGAAGTCGCTCTCCCGCGCGTGATTGATACCCTCTTAGGCTGCGCAATAGCCTGGGCGGCGGTGAGTTTCATTTGGCCTGACTGGCGATTCCGCCGGCTTTCACGGGTCGTTGAACGTGCGTTCAACGCCAACTGTCGCTATCTGGATGCAATTCTTGAGCAATACCATCAGGGACGTGATAACCGCCTGGAATATCGCATTGCCCGGCGGGATGCCCATAACAGAGACGCCGAGCTGGCCTCCGTGGTTTCAAATATGTCTTCCGAGCCTCGAGTCTCCGCTGAGGTGCGTGAAGCGGCGTTCCGTCTGCTTTGCCTGAACCACTCGTTTAACAGCTATATCTCTGCATTAGGTGCGCACAGGGAAAAACTCAACCACGGCGATACGTTGATGTTGCTTGATGACGCCGTCTGCTACGTTGATGACGCACTGCATCACTTGCCTGTCGATGAAGGACGCGTTCAGGCTGCCCTTACAGGGCTCTCCGCCCGCATCTCGCAGCTTGAGACTCGGGCAGACACAAAAGAACCCCTGGTTCTGCAACAAATTGGGTTATTAATTGCTCTTCTGCCAGAGATCTCTCGTCTTCAGCAACAAATCTCTCAGTGCTCCGAGTAAGGCTGGCGCCGCTGCTCATAGCGGCGCCACCAGTCCGTCAATTCTTTGCGAACATCAGCAGGCAGTACAGCCTCATGAACACCACGAATAGCGCCTGCAAGCGCGAGCAGTACTTTAATACCTACCGTTTTCCGGGTACTGCGTAATTTTAGCCATGACCGTTTTGCCCCAAAGAGTTGAAGCGTTTGTGGATCATTAATGCCCACCTCACGAAGCATAACTTCAATATTCAGGGAAAGATTGGGGAGATCCTTAAGGCGGCGAGAACGTATCTTAATTTGTGTCTTCTCCCGTTGGGCGCTTCGTAAAGCCAGGGAAGAGAGCTGGACGAGTTTATCGGGATTTTCCCAAAGCTCTTCATCGACACGATAGTAATTCAGTGCAACTGGGAGCCCCCGTTTACTGTACATCAGCGGTGGGGCCGACTTTTGGATGAAATATTCCGCGCACTGTTCACAAGCTCGAAGGTAAAGCTCATCTTCCGCCACCATAGCAAAAACCACACCGTCGACGGTCAGACTATAACCGCCAAATAACGGTCTGTAGCTGATTTTACCCAGTGACGAAAGATATTTCCGTGATTTATGAATTCTAAGAAATGTCACCTTTTTCATAATATGTCCTTATATATCAGCTGGTAAATAGCTGCTTTAGTTACTTATCCTCTTAATCCCTGAAAATAAGTAAGGTTAAAGCTAATGGCAACGACAATTTCATCGGTGTCGCTTTTGCGTACGGAAAATGCGAGACACTTTCCGAAATTCCGGTTGATCTTTGTTCGTACAGACATTACTGTATATGCATACAGTAACCCATTAGGCGGGACTCACTATGCACTCACATAACGTTCAAACTCACTTTCGTCATGTTGCAGTTACTGCGCACACCCCGGCGCAGTCTCTCTCTGATAACAGCGTACAGGGGTTAATCAGTGAAGTGGTCTACAGCGAAGAGAGCCCATGTGTTACGCAGTTTATTCTGCTACCTTTATTACAGCAGTTGGGACAACAATCCCGCTGGCAACTATGGCTAACGCCGCAGCAAAAACTCAGCCGTACATGGCTGCAGGCGGCTGGGCTGCCGCTGGCAAAAGTGATGCAGGCAAATCAGTTAGATCCTCTCTGCACCGTTGATGCAATGGTGAAAGCTTTGCAGACGGGAAATTACAGCGTAGTCATCGGCTGGCTAACGGAAGAATTAACAGATGAAGAACATTTACGGCTGACAATAGCAGCCGAAGCTGGCAATGCGATGGGCTTTATTATGCGTCCAACCAGCACAGGGACATCCGGTTCAAGACCACGAAATGGCCTAAAAATTCATTCTAGTTTGTATCATTAAGTAAATTTAGGAGAAATCCTGGAATTTTTTACGTATGCCATATAATCCGCTGTCATGATTCAAAAAGTCCCGTCATATGGCGGTTTGACGGGGTTTATTGGATAGGCGTGCCGCTCAAAAAACAGTCCATTCTGTAAAAAAATATGTATGCAAGTCGTTTTTTTTCATATGCCTGACGGACTTCACACTTGTAACTTTCCAACTACGTTGTAGACTTTACCTCGCCAGGGTTGCTCTTCATAACACCGATATATCGGTAGAGTAACAATTGAGCGTAAACCCGGGCGAAGGATTTAACCCTGGGCTTTAAATTGGTTTAGAGCTCATGGCCTTTTGGATGATAATGAGGCGCAAAAAATGAAAAAGACAGCTATCGCGATTGCAGTGGCACTGGCTGGCTTCGCTACCGTAGCGCAGGCCGCACCGAAAGATAACACCTGGTATGCAGGTGGTAAACTGGGCTGGTCTCAGTTCCACGATACCGGCTGGTATAACAAGGACCTGCAAAACAACGGTAACACCCACGAAAGCCAGCTGGGCGCTGGTGCCTTCGGTGGTTATCAGGTTAACCCGTACGTTGGTTTTGAAATGGGTTACGACTGGCTTGGCCGTATGCCTTACAAAGGCAGCGAAGTTAGCGGTGCCTTCAAAGCTCAGGGCGTACAGCTGACCACCAAACTGGGTTACCCAATCACTGACGACCTGGACATCTACACCCGTCTGGGCGGCATGGTATGGCGTGCAGACTCTACAAACACCATCGCTGGTAAAAACCACGACACCGGTGTTTCCCCAGTATTCGCTGGTGGTGTTGAGTGGGCAGTTACCCGTGACATCGCTACCCGTCTGGAATACCAGTGGGTTAACAACATCGGTGATGCACAGACCGTTGGCGTTCGTCCTGACAACGGCATGCTGAGCGTAGGTGTTTCCTACCGCTTTGGCCAGCAGGAAGAAGCTGCACCAGTTGTAGCTCCAGCTCCAGCTCCAGCTCCAGAAGTACAGACCAAACACTTCACTCTGAAGTCTGACGTTCTGTTCAACTTCAACAAAGCAACTCTGAAACCAGAAGGTCAGCAGGCACTGGATCAGCTGTACACCCAGCTGAGCAACCTGGATCCTAAAGATGGTTCCGTTGTTGTTCTGGGCTACACCGACCGTATCGGTTCCGAGCAGTACAACCTGAAACTGTCTGAAAAACGTGCACAGAGCGTTGTTGATTACCTGATCTCTAAAGGTATCCCAGCGAACAAAATCTCTCCACGTGGCATGGGCAAAGCTAACCCAGTTACCGGCAACACCTGTGACAAAGTAGCGCCTAAAGCTAAACTGATCGACTGCCTGGCTCCAGATCGTCGCGTTGAGATCGAAGTTAAAGGTATCAAAGAAGTTGTAACTCAGCCTGCGGCATAAGTTACCCTTCCTTGAACAAAAACCCCGCCATGGCGGGGTTTTTTATTGTCTGAGACTTCGCGATGGCGAGGTCGTGCACGCTTTCAGTGCTTTATTTTTTACCGAGCATAGCCTGCAGATCCTGCTTAAGCGTCGACATCTTGCTTTCCACCTTCTCTTTGCGCTCCGCATCTTCAATCAGTTGAACAACCGTTTCCGAAAGCGTATTGCCGCGACGCTGTGCAAGCCCGGCCAGACGTTGCCAGACAAGATATTCCAGATCGATGGATTTCTTGCGGGTATGCTGATGCTCAGCGTTAAAATGCCTTTTACGCCGTGCACGAATCGTTTGCTTCATGCGGTTATGCAGCGCCGGGTTCATATGCTGATCAATCCAGCTCTGAACCAGAACCGGCACATTCTCCAGCGTCAGGAGCTGCTCTACCGCCTCTTGGGCTGCACTGGCCTCAATGTATCGCGTGATTAATTCCCCTTCGCGATGCTTCTTAACCAGATACTTCCACTTCCAGCCGCTCTCGAGATTTTCCAACTGTTGATATTTCATTGTGATCTCAGTGTGACCGTGTAACTTAGTTCAGAATAACAGTTTTTCCGCCATTCGCTGAACTGAAAATCAAAGCTGTGAGAGGGATAAAACTGTGTTACTGCTTTATCCGTGTGCTACCCGAGCGATTCTTGTATAATCGCGCCTTTGACATCTCATTAAAAAATATAGCGACTTTGACGACTAATCGACTTGACTGGCGTGCCCTGGTGCCTGATACCGAAAGCTATCAGGAAATTTTTGCACAGCCTTATGATACCGACTCGGCCCCTCTTTCTGCGGTTCAACCTCGTTTAGTTTACGGGATTGAGCAACTCAACCTTTCCGTTTCTTCCGTCGATCTAATGCTGATAAAAGCCCCGGAAGAACAAGAGTATCTGGATCTAATCGCCGCGGCCGTTGAAGCATCCCATGATGAAGCCGAAGAAATCATCGGCGGACATTATCTCATTGAAGGTAATCGGGTCACCCTGCACCCGGCCGGAAACGCTGACGATAACTTTGCGTCCAGCGGAGAAGTTATTGCCGCTGACTGGGTTGAACCGGAGCAACTGTTCGGCTGCGTGCGGCAGTTTGCGGGCGAGGTGTCGCTGGAGCCCGGCCTGATCCATCGCGTGAACGGCGGCGTCCTGGTGCTGTCGATGCGTAGCGTCCTTGCCCAGCCGCTGCTGTGGCTACGCCTGAAACAAATCATGACCCAGGGGCGTTTCGACTGGATTTCACCTGACGAAACTCGTCCGCTGCCGGTAAAAATTCCGTCATTAGCGTTGGATTTCAAACTGGTCCTGGTTGGCGAGCGTGACTCGCTGGCCGATTTCCAGGAAATGGAAATGGATCTGGCTGCAGCCGCTATCTACAGTGAATTTGAAGACAACCTGCAAATTGCTTCTGCCGATGAAATGGCGCTTTGGTGTCAGTGGATCTATGCCATCGCCGCTGAGAAGTCATTGCCAGCACCTGCAGCCGATGCCTGGCAACCGCTGATTCGTGAGGCCGTCCGCTACACGGGCGATCAGGAAATGCTGCCACTCTGCCCTTCCTGGATTTCACGCCAGCTGCGTGAAGTCGCGCCGTTTACCGAAGCAGAAAGCTTTAGCGCCGAACAGCTCCAACAAATGCTTGAACAGCGTGAATGGCGCGAAGGTTTCCTGGCCGAGCGCATGCAGGATGAAATCCTGATGGAGCAAATCCTGATTGAAACCGAAGGCGAAATGATCGGCCAGATTAACGCGCTGTCGGTCATTGAATTCCCGGGTCATCCACGGGCGTTTGGTGAACCTTCCCGTATCAGTTGCGTGGTTCACGTCGGTGATGGGGAGTTTACGGACGTAGAGCGCAAGGCAGAACTCGGCGGTAACATTCACGCCAAAGGGATGATGATCATGCAGGCATTTCTGATGTCAGAGCTGCAGCTTGACCAGCAAATCCCGTTTTCGGCGTCCCTTACCTTCGAGCAATCCTACAGTGAAGTTGACGGCGACAGCGCCTCCATGGCTGAGCTTTGCGCCCTGATAAGTGCCCTGGCTAACGTCCCTATTTATCAGCACATTGCGATCACCGGCTCTGTGGATCAGTTCGGCCGTGTACAGCCCGTTGGCGGGCTGAATGAAAAAGTGGAAGGTTTCTTCCGCATTTGTCAGCAGCGTGAGTTTAGCGGTGCCCAGGGTGTTATTATTCCTCTGGCGAACGTACGTCACCTGTCGCTGCATAAAGATGTACTGGAGGCCGTCGAGCAAAATAAATTCTCGATTTGGGCAATTGACGACGTGGCTGATGCCCTGCCGTTATTGACCAATCTCCCGTGGGATGGCGAAGGGCAAAACACCCTGATGCGTGCGGTGCAGGAGCGTATTGCTCAGGCCTCGGCGCCGGATGTTCGCCAGCGCTTTCCGTGGCCGCTACGCTGGCTCAACTGGTTCAACCACAACTGATCGGACTTGTTGAGCGTACACGTGTTAGCTAACCTGCGTGCTTCATTATAAAAAGGCTTACTGTAGACATGGTAGATAAACGCGAATCCTATACGAAAGAAGATCTTCTTGCCTCAGGGCGTGGCGAACTGTTTGGGGCTGAAGGCCCGCAGCTGCCTGCACCTTCCATGCTGATGATGGACCGCGTAGTCAAGATGACCGAGGACGGCGGTAACTTTGATAAAGGTTACGTGGAAGCCGAGCTGGATATTAACCCTGACCTGTGGTTCTTTGGTTGCCACTTTATTGGTGACCCGGTGATGCCTGGCTGTCTGGGGCTTGATGCCATGTGGCAGCTGGTTGGTTTCTACCTCGGCTGGCTCGGTGGCGAAGGCAAAGGCCGCGCGCTGGGCGTGGGCGAAGTGAAATTTACCGGTCAGGTTCTCCCTACCGCGAAGAAAGTTACCTACCGCATTCACTTCAAACGCGTTGTGAATCGCCGCCTGATCATGGGCCTGGCTGACGGTGAAGTACTGGTTGATGGCCGTGTGATCTACACCGCAACCGACCTGAAAGTGGGTCTTTTCAAAGACACGTCTGCTTTCTAATACCGTTTCATCTGGCTTTACCTCGAAAGCATCCATTGTTCGCAGTGGGTGCTTTTTTGTTTCTATCGCCCGCCTGAATGACGCTTTCTTGCCGTGGTTTTTATGGCGTTAATTGCTTAAACAACGTTCGAAATCACAAATCGTGAAGATAAAAAACGCCCCCTCTTGCCTGGAAAACGTTATGCGTTATGTTGATTTTTAGTTTCTCAAATGTAACTAGAGGTTAACAATAATGTCGAATAAGTTACGTATATCTTGCCTTGCTTCTGCCGTGCTGCTCTCTACCTCCGCATTTTCTGCTGTGCCTCAGGGCTATCCGGCGGATTATCAAAAAATCATCGATGCCGCGACCAAAGAAGGCAAAGTGGTGCTCTACTCCACCACCGACACCAAAACCGCGGCCCCGCTTATTCAGGGCTTTGAGGCCGCATATCCGGGCATCAAAGTAGAATATAACGACATGAACAGCACCGAGCTGTACAACCGTTATATCAGCGAGCAGGCCGCCGGCGGTACCAGCGGTGACGTGGTCTGGAGTTCTTCCATGGACACGGCATTAAAGCTCGCCACCGACTATGCCCAGGAATACAAATCCCCGGAGCAAGGCCAGTTGCCGAAGTGGGCAGTCTGGAAAGACAAGGCCTACGGTACCACCTATGAGCCGGTCATTTTTATCTACAACAAACGCCTGATCCCAGCCAATGAAGTGCCTGACAGCCATGCAGCGTTGGCCAAACTTATCGCCAGCCAGCCCGAAAAATTCAGCAAAAAAGTCACCACTTACGATATTGAAAAATCCGGTCTCGGTTTTATGCTTTCGGTACAGGATCACAAGGCCGATCCAAATTACTTCCAAACGCTCGCCGATGTAGCCAAAGGCGGCCTTTCGGTTCAGTCCTCAACCGGCACCATGATGGAGCGAGTCTCCTCGGGTGAAAACCTGATTGGCTTCAACATTCTGGGCTCTTACGCCGAAGCCCGTGCCAAAACGGACACCTCCCTCGGTATCGCTTATCCGAAGGACTACACCCTGGTGCTGTCACGCGTCTCCTTTATCAGCAATGAAGCGAAAAACAGCAACGCGGCGAAGCTGTGGATTGACTACGTGCTGTCTGAAAAAGGGCAAAACATCCTCGCTAATCAGGCGGATATTCCTTCCATCCGCAATGATATCGACGGTGACAACGACATTGACGGCATGACCAAAAAACTCGGCAACGCCCTGAAGCCGATTCCGGTGGATGAAACCCTGCTGGAATACCTGCAGCAGAAAAAACGCCTGGACTACATCAAGCAGTGGCGCGAAGCCGCCGCGAAATAATCCTTTGATGAGGCGTGCCGTCCGGCTGCGCCTCGCTTAACCCGAACACATTAGGCTATTCAGGCTAACTGACCTGAGGGATCGTTACATGGATGCATTACGCAGAAAGTGGCAAAGCCTGCCGCGCGGCATTGTGGTGCTGATAACTGCGCTGGTTATCTATATTCCGCTGTCGTTTATCGTTATACAGAGTTTTCTCTCGGCCCCCTTCTTCTCCCCATCGAAGGAGTGGAGCCTCGAATCTTTTGAATTTATCTTCACCGACTCCGATTTTTACCTGGCGCTGAAGAGCGGCTTTATTCTGGCCTTTGGCCTGGTGGTGATTGCCATCCCGCTGGGCGGCATTCTGGCTTTCCTGATGGTGCGTACTGACCTGCCGGGCAGACGCATCATTGAGCCGCTGATTCTGGTGCCTATTTTTGTGTCACCGATGGTCTTGGGATTTGGCTATGTGGTGGCCGCAGGCCCGGTTGGCTTCTTCTCCCTGTGGGCGCAGTCGTTGCTTGGTTTCGTGCCGTGGAATATCTACGACATGTCGAGCATCGTGGTGATCGCAGGCCTGACGCATGTGCCCCACGCCTATCTCTACATCTCCTCGGCCCTGCGCAGCGTAGGTTCCGACGTAGAGGAAGCGGCTCGCACCGCAGGTGCAACGCCGCTTCAGGTGATGACAGCCGTCAGCCTGCCGATGGTGCGTCCGGCAATGCTATATGCCACCGTGCTGCTGTTCTTTCTCGGGCTGGAAGTTTTCGGTCTGATGCTCGTGCTGGGCGATCCGGAAGGCAACATGGTGCTGGCAACGTATCTCTACAAGCTCACCAATAAGCTCGGGACGCCGTCCTATCATCTGATGGCTGCCGTCGCTGTCGTGCTGATTTGTATCACTATCCCGCTGGTCATGCTGCAGCGCCGACTGATGCGCACGGCAAACCGCTTTGTCACCGTCAAAGGCAAAGCCTCTCAGGCGCGAGCCTTGCCGCTGGGTAAATGGCGCTGGGTCGCAGGCGCAGTCGTGGCGTTCTGGCTGACCGTCACCATCGGGGTGCCGCTGATTGGCGTTATCCTGCGCTCCTTTATCTCCAACTGGGGCGTGGGCGTTTCACTGTGGGATGAACTGTCGCTCAATACCTTCCGCACTATCTGGGAACAGCCCAACCTGCTGCGGGCCATCGTCAACTCAATGGCGATAGGGGTCATCGGCGGCGCGCTGGCGGTGGTTTGCTACCTGTTTATCGGCATCGCCATGCACAGAAAACCAGACAACGTGACCCGCTTCCTGGACTACAGCGTGCTGGTACCTCGTGCCGTGCCTGGCCTGCTGGCCGGTCTGGCCTTCCTGTGGGTGTTTTTATTCCTGCCGATGTGGCTGGATAACGCGCTGAAGTCCGGCTGGCTTTCCGGTATGCCGTGGTCCCAGTGGCTGCGGGATAACCTTATCGTCTGGCTACGCTCGCTGCGCAGCACAATATTCAGCGTCTGGCTGGCCTATACCGTCGTGTGGATGGCCTATGGCCTGCGCCTTATCTCGTCTACCCTGCTGCAGGTTGGGCCGGAGCTGGAAGAGGCCGCCCGCAGCACCGGGGCAAGCCGTGGGCAAATTACCCGCCACGTCACCATCCCGCTGTCGCGTTACGGCCTCATTGGCTCCTGGCTGCTGATGTTCCTGATCTTTGAGCGTGAATATTCTACCGGCGTCTACCTGCTTTCCCCTGGTACGGAAACCATCGGTTCCATGCTGGTTTCGCTGTGGGCCGCGGGCGCCATCGATATTGTCGCCGCACTTTCCTTTATTAATATTCTGTTCGTGGTGTTAGGGCTCGGCATTGCCCTTCGTTTTGGAGTGAAATTACATGATTGAGTTATCGGTCGAGAACCTGCACTTAACCTACGGCGACAACCCCGTGCTGAAAGGCGTTTCCATGGAGCTGAAGCGCGGCGAAGTCGTGTCTTTGCTTGGCCCTTCCGGCAGCGGCAAAACGACGCTGCTGCGCGCCGTCGCCGGACTGGAAAAACCCACCCAGGGCACAATTGTTATCGGCAAAAGCAACGTTTACGACGGCGCATCCCGCAAAGAGATCCCGGCCGAAGAACGTAATCTTGGCCTGGTCTTCCAGTCTTATGCCCTGTGGCCGCATAAAACCGTCTTTGAAAACGTCGCTTACCCGCTCAAGCTGCGTAAAGTGGCGACGGCGGAAATCAACCAGCGCGTACAAGCCGTTTTGGATCAGTTGGGGCTTGGGCACCTCGGCCAGCGCCACCCTTATCAGCTATCCGGTGGGCAGCAGCAGCGCGTCGCGATTGGCCGGGCGCTGGTTTATAACCCGCCTGTGATTCTGCTTGATGAACCGCTTTCCAACCTGGATGCGAAGCTGCGCGAAGAAGCCCGCGTCTTCCTGAGAGAACTGATTATCAAGCTAGGGCTGTCGGCGTTAATGGTCACCCACGATCAGAACGAAGCGATGGCCATTTCTGACCGTATTCTGCTGCTGAATAACGGCAAAATTGAGCAACAGGGCACCCCGCAAGAGATGTATGGCTCACCGAAAACGCTGTTCACCGCCGAGTTTATGGGCAGCAATAACCGCCTGAACGGTAAAGTGACTGAGGTTCGCGACGGTAAAGCACGCATTGAGGGCAGCGGCTGGGCGCTCTGGGGCAAAGCTGGGGCTGGCGTCGTGGCCGGGCAGGAAGGGACGGCGGTGATTCGCGTGGAGCGCGTACGGATTGCCGATCTGCCGGGGGAAAACGGAATGACGCTACCGCTGTTAACCAGCATGTACCTCGGCGATCGCTGGGAATATCTCTTCCGAACCTCTGGAGATGATTTCGTGATTCGCGCCTACGGCAATGATATGCGCGATGCTCAGCCGCATCACCTCCAGTTGCCAGAGCAGCACGTCTGGATTTTCCCTAAACCCTGATCGATGTTACACCGGTCCAAAAAGGCGAAACCTCCGCGATGCGGAGGTTTCTTTTTCTAAAGAGACAGTGATTACGCAGTAACCGCCCTGTCTTCCATGGCTTCTCGCCAGCCTCCCATCCAGTAGGACCTCTGATTCAGAGTCTGATACGGACAAATCTCTTTTGAGCGTCCGGCGATACCTGCCTGATAACCACGTTGATGTGCCCGTTCCAGGCGATCTCGTTTTTGTCTCTTCATGCCTCGTTTCCCTCATTACATTGTCTGGTGGAAAAGAAAACAGTGATTACAAAATGTGCAACCACGGATAAGCAATAACGCGAAATTCAGTGAGCGTCAATGCGCAAAATTCACGCCAATGTCATATTTCCGCGATATTCTGGTTATCTTTTCGACAAAAACTGAGACGCGCCTGTCGCTAACCGGTTCAGCAAAAAAGAAAAGCTGCGACCACCCGAAGGTGAAAATCGCAGCTTTTTTGTACCAATCATTTTACCTATCAATTAAGGCGTGTGAGCGCCGAAGCAATACTCTTCGCTTCCTGCTGCCAGCCCTGAGCCAGGGTTTTCACCATGGCATCGTAGCCGTCATCCTGTTGCTTCAGTTCGATATGGAACGGGCGCTTAATAATTTCGCCCTGACGCTTCAGGAGCCACTCTCCGCTGACAATGACCTTGCCATCATAGCGGCCGTGAAAACCGGTTACATTGACGCTCAACGCATCCTGATCGTGGCCTAGCGGCTGAGAGGCAACCACCCAGCCTGGCAATGCGCTGCTGAGATTACTGACCAGCGCGTTGCGCAACTGCTGGTCAAGCGGGCTGGCCCAAAGATTACTGGTGGCGATGACATACTGCACATCAGTTGTCTGGTAAACCACCCCAGTGCCGGCGAGGAAATCAGGCACGGTGACCTGATCGACCCACAGCAAGTGGCTTCCAGGCTGGCTCACGGCCTGCATAGCAGGCTGTGAAGTTTGCGGCAGCTGATAGTACGTTTTGCCATTGTCGCTCCCGCTACAGGCGGAAAGCGCTAAGACGGCGGCTAGCGTGAGCCACTTTTTCATGGTTGTGCCCTCTTCGGCTGCGGATCCTTTTTATCCTTCGCTTCAAATATCAGCGAGTTGCTCTTGTCGTTCAGCGTACGCAATACCGGCTGCAGCTCGCGCAGCACCTGATCAAGACGCTGCATATCCGCCACCATCTTGTTATAGGCCGCCGAGCCCGGCTGGAAGCCCTGCATACTGCGGTTCAGCTCGCGAAGCGTTTTCTGCATATCTTCCGGTAACTGCTGCATCGACTGACTGGAAGTAATCTTGTTCAGATTGTCCAGCGTCTGCTGCAGGTGGCGCATCGTTTTCTGGCTTTCAGCCAGCGTATTCGTGGCCTGTTCCAGCATCGGGTTAATCGGCAGGTTGTTGATTTTATCCAGCGTCTCCAGCAGTTTTTGCTGAATTTGCGCCAGGCCACCGCTCACCGTTGGAATAAGCGGGTAGCCCGCGATTTGAGGCAGATCGCCCAGCGCTTTCTCTTTCGGATAGAAATCAAGATCGATAAACAACGCTCCGGTCACCAGGCTCCCGGTTTTCATCGAGGCACGCAGTCCGCGCTTGATCAATACCTGCAGATTGGTCGAGATATCCGCGCCATCTTCAAGCATATTTTTCAAGCGTTCTGGCTCAATGCGGATCAGCACCGGAATGCGGAAATCGTCATTCAGGCTTTGGCGCATTTTTTCGTTGAAGAACGGAACCTGTGCCACCGTCCCCAGGCGAATGCCGCGGAATTCCACCGGCGCACCTGGCTGCAGGCCACGAACAGAATCTTTGAAGAACATCAGGTAATCGATATGGTTGGTATACAGCGAATCCTGAATACTTTTCTGATCGTCAAACAGCTGGAAGTCAGCGCCCGTTTCAACCGGCTTGCCCCACTCCCAGCCTTCAGGCACGTCGAAGCTGACGCCCCCACTAAACAGCGTGGTTAACGACCCCATCTCCACGCGCATCCCCTGGGCGGACATATCCACGGCGATGCCGCTGTCTTTCCAGAAACGGACGTTGCTGGTAATCAGCCTGTCGTTTGGCGCCGCAATAAACAGCTGGTAGCTAATCGCTCGCTTATTGGTATCAAAGGTGCTGGTTTCCACCGAGCCTACGCGGTAGCCGCGGAACAGCACCGGATCCCCCGGGGTAAGCTGGCCCGCTTTTTTACTGTCGAGCGTAATGCGAATGCCTTTGGCATCAGGTGGCGCCAGCGGCGGCGCATCCAGCAGAGCATAATTCTCGGGCTGCTCGCCTTTGGTCCCCGGCTGCAGCTCAATATAGGCGCCGGACAGCAGCGTGCCGAGCCCGGAGATCCCTTCGCGCCCCACCTGCGGTTTTACCACCCAGAACACGGAATCTTTGTGCAGCAGCTTCTCCATCCCGGAATTTAGCCGCGCCTTAATTTCTACATGGTGTAGATCGTCCGTTAGCTGTGCACTCTCCACTACCCCAACGTCTACGCTGCGGCTTTTGATGGTGGTTTTACCGCCCTCAATCCCTTCTGCGTTGGCGGTGATCAGGGTCACTTCCGGCCCCTGATGACTGTAGTGATAAAACAGGATCCAGGCGCCAATCAGCGCCGTTACGATGGGAAAGATCCAAACCGGCGACCAGTTTTTTACCTTCTGCACTTTCGCCTCGCCGTGCTTATTTTCCATGTTCGGAAGACTCCTCATCAGTTACATCGTCAGCGCGATCCCAGGACAAGCGAGGGTCAAAGGTCATCGCAGCAAACATCGTCAAAATCACTACACAGGCAAACATTAACGCCCCCATAGCCGGGTAGATATTCATCAGCCCGCCCATGCGCACCAGCGCGGAGAGAACGGCAATCACAAACACGTCGATCATCGACCAGCGGCCGACAAACTCAACAACTTCATAAATCAGGTGCATCCGCTCGCTGTCACGTTTGCCGTGCCCTTTTGCATCCCAGCACAGCCAGGCTATAGCGATCATTTTTAGCGTAGGCACCATAATACTGGCGATAAAAATCACCATTGCCACCGGATAAGATCCCTCACTCCAGAGCAGGATCACCCCGGCCAAAATGGTGGAAGGATATTTGCTGCCCAGCATTTCGGTGACCATGATCGGCAAAATGTTTGCCGGCAGATAAAGCATAATGGAGGTGATCAGCAGCGCCAGCGTCCACTGCAGGCTGTGCCTGCGGCGAACGTGGCCGTGTGTCCCGCAGCGTGGGCAGACCAACGTATCCGCCTCAACGATAGCCGTGCAGCAGGAACAGGAGCGCAGCCCCTGCTTAATCCCCGACACGCCAACTTTTAACGGATGGTGCACTGGCGGCATGGGCGCAATATCATCCCAAAGCCAGCGCCGGTCCACGCACTGGAAGGCTCGAAGCTGCAAAATGCAGAACAGGCACCAGGGAATAAAGCTGCTGCCCACGCCAATGTCCCCATAGGCCATCAGCTTCACGAAGCTAACCAATACCCCGGCGAGGAAGATTTCCGCCATGCCCCAGCTTTTCAACTGGAACAGCACTCGCGCCAGCCAGCGTTTAAGCCCAAAAGGTAATTTTGCCTGGTTGACCAACAGCAGGATGGTTATCAGGCAAAAAGCCGGCACCGCCTGAACAAAAAGCAGAAAGAAGGTGCCGAGGCTGGCGTAATCCTCGGAAAACATCACGCCGGGAATTTGCATCAGCGTGACTTCGCTGCTGATCCCGGCCACCTTCATATTGATGAAAGGAAACAGGTTAGCCAGCAGCAGCATAAACAGCCCCGCCAAAGCGTAAGCCGTTGGCCGCTGACGCGGCAAAAACCACTGCGTGACTAACGGAGTGCCACAGCGCGGGCAGGAGGCTTTGTGGCCATCCTGCAGGGCGGGCAGCGCCACCAGCAAATCACATTGTCGACACAAAATATGCGAGCGATGGTGGTGCGTGGCACACATCGTAACTCTCCTTAGATTACGAGCCGTTTTTCAGCGCTTCCAGGTACTCCCAGCGTTCAAATGCTTCTTCCAGAGCCTGTTCAGCCGCGGCCATTTCCGCCAGGACTTTTTGGGTCACATCGTGCGGCTGGTTGAAGAAATCAGCATCAGCGATCTTCGCCTGCAGCGTGCCTAAATCGGCTTCAAGCTGCTCAAGCCGTTGAGGCAACTGCTCTAATTCGCGCTGCAGGTTATAGCTTAGTTTGCTATTGGCACGTTTAACAGGTTCTGCTTTTTGCGATTCGACCTTCTCGGATTTAGCCGCAGCAGCCTGACGCAGCGGCTGAGCAGAACCCTGCTGGCCTTTGGCATCATGGTAACCTCCGACATAGCGACCAATTTTGCCCTGGCCTTCGAAGATCCAGCACTCGGTCACGGTATTGTCGACAAACTGACGATCGTGGCTGACCAGCATCACGGTGCCCTGGTAACCATCAATCAGCTCTTCCAGCAGCTCCAGGGTTTCGACGTCCAGATCGTTGGTTGGTTCATCGAGGATCAGCAGGTTGCTAGGTTTTAAGAACAAACGCGCCAGCAGCAGACGGTTGCGTTCCCCACCGGAAAGCGCACGCACCGGCGTCATCGCGCGTTTAGGATGGAACAGGAAGTCCTGCAGGTAACCCAGCACATGGCGCGGCTTGCCGTTCACCATCACTTCCTGCTTACCTTCCGCCAGGTTATCCATCACGGTACGGTCAGGATCCAGCTCGGCACGGTGCTGATCGAAGTAGGCCACTTCCAGCTTGGTACCGCAGTGTACGCGGCCACTGTCGGCCTGAAGCTGGCTCAGCATCAGCTTCAGCAGCGTGGTTTTGCCACAGCCATTCGGCCCTACCAGCGCGATTTTATCGCCACGCAGCACCTGCGCGGAAAAATCACGCACCAGCGTTTTACCGGCAACCTGATAGTTAACGTCTTCCATCTCGAAGACAATTTTGCCTGAACGACTCGCTTCTTCCACCTGCATCTTCGCGCTGCCCATCACTTCACGACGCTCTCCGCGTTCGCGACGCATCGCTTTCAGGGCACGAACGCGCCCTTCGTTACGGGTGCGACGGGCTTTGATGCCCTGGCGGATCCACACTTCTTCCTGCGCCAGCTTGCGGTCAAACTCGGCGTTCTGTAACTCTTCCACGCGCAGGGCTTCTTCTTTTGCCAGCAGATACTGATCGTAATCGCCAGGGTAAGACACCAGCTTGCCGCGATCGAGATCGACAATGCGGGTGGCCATATTGCGGATAAACGAACGGTCGTGGGAGATAAAGATAATGCTGCCCTGGAACTCTTTCAGGAAGCCTTCCAGCCAGTCAATGGTTTCGATATCGAGGTGGTTAGTCGGTTCGTCCAGCAGCAATACGCGCGGAGAGCTGACCAGCGCACGCCCCAGCGCGGCTTTACGCAGCCAGCCGCCGGACAGCGCAGACAGCTCGGTATCCGCTTCCAGACCAAGCTGCTCCAGCACTTCGTTAATACGGCTATCAAGCTGCCACAGGCCCTGATGATCGAGGATCTCCTGAATGCGAGCCATCTCGTTGAGGTTCTTCTCGCTCGGATCGCTCATTACTTTGTGGGAGATATCGTGGTAGGCCTTCAGGTATTCCGCCTGCTCTTCCACCCCTTCCGCCACAAAGTCATACACCGTGCCCGCAACGTTACGCGGCGGGTCCTGCTGCAGGCGAGCGACGATCAGATCCTGCTCATAAACCATGCGGCCATCGTCCAGCGGGACTTCGCGGTTGAGGATCTTCATCAGCGTTGATTTGCCCGCGCCGTTACGGCCGACCAGACAGACGCGTTCGTTTTCTTCGATGTGTAATTCGGTGTTATCTAACAGCGGCGCGTCGCTAAACGACAGCCAGGCACCGTGCATACTAATTAATGACATGACTATTAATCCCGGGATTCGTGAGTGACTAACCAGCAGTTATGGATCTGGCGGTTGCGCGCAAAGTCCTGCGACTGCGTTTTTTGTGTAATTTCCTGTGCAACCAGGCCCAGCTCCGCCAGGCCGGCGAAGTCCATTTTGAAGCCACGTTTATTGTTGGAGAACATAATGGTACCGCCGCGACGCAGCAGGCGCTTCAGATCTTTCATCAGCGCAAGGTGGTCACGCTGCACGTCGAAAGAGTCTTCCATACGCTTGGAGTTAGAGAACGTCGGCGGGTCAATGAAGATCAGGTCGAACTGTTCGTCGCTGTCGCGCAGCCAGCCCAGGCAATCCGCCTGCACCAGCCGATGGGCGCGGCCGGTCAAGCCGTTCAGGCGCAGGTTGCGCTCTGCCCATTCAAGATAGGTACGGGACATATCTACCGTAGTAGTGCTTTTCGCCCCACCCAGCCCCGCGTGTACCGTTGCAGTACCGGTATAAGCAAACAGGTTCAGGAAGTCTTTGCCTTTGCTCATCTGCCCCAGCATGCGGCGGGCAATGCGGTGGTCGAGGAACAGGCCGGTATCCAGATAGTCGGTCAAGTTGACCCACAGGCGAGCGTCATATTCGCTCACTTCCATGAAATCACCCTTTTCGCCCATCTTCTGGTACTGGCTTTTCCCTTTCTGACGTTCGCGAGTTTTTAACACCAGCTTGTTAGTCGGCAGTTCAAGCACCGCAAGCGTTGCCGCGATGACGTCAAACAGACGCTGGCGGGCTTTGTTTGGATCGATGGTTTTCGGGGGCGCGTACTCCTGCACCACAACCCAGTCGCCGTAGCGGTCAACCGCCACGTTGTAATCAGGCAGATCGCCATCGTACAGGCGATAGCATTCGATGCCTTCCTGACGCGCCCACTTGTCGAGCTTCTTGACGTTTTTACGCAGGCGGTTGGCGTAATCTTCGGCAATCTGGCCGCTGGCTGCGGCAACGCCGGCAGGATTAGCCGCCAGCTGATAGTTTTTCTGTACGCAATCCAGCGGGCCGTTTTTGGCTTTAAACTGGCGGTCAGCGCGCAGCTGCAGGCAGCTCAGCAGCTCAGGGGAGGCGCTGAACAGCGACAGATGCCAGCCGCCAAACTGGTTTTTCAGGTGGCGGCCCAGCAGGCTGTGCAGGGCAATCAGCGCCGGCTCGCTTTCCAGACGTTCGCCGTATGGCGGGTTGCTGATAACCGTCCCCGCCGGGCCTTCCGGCAGCGGATTGACCAGGTTCGCCACATCCTTAACGTCGAAGCTGATCACGTCAGCCAGACCCGCACGGCGGGCGTTGGCACGGGCGCGTTCAATCACGCGACTGTCGTTATCAGAGCCATAGAAGCGAGACTGATATTCAGTCAGGCCGCGACGGGCGCGAACCTGGGCTTCGGTTACCACCTCTTTCCAGACATCGGCATCATGCTTCGCCCAGTTCAGGAAGCCCCAATGCTTACGGTGCAGGCCCGGCGCACGATCGGTGGCGATCATCGCCCCTTCAATCAGCAGAGTGCCGGAGCCGCACATCGGATCCAACAGCGGCGTGCCGTGCTGCCAGCCGGAGCGCATCACGATAGCCGCTGCCAGCGTCTCTTTAATAGGGGCCGCGCCGGTTGCATCACGGTAGCCGCGCTGGTGCAGGCCTTCGCCGCTGAGATCCAGGGCGATGCTGGCGGTATCTTTATTCAGCCAGACGTTAATGCGCAGATCCGGCTGCTCGCGATCGACATCCGGACGCGGCAGGTTTTTACGTGTAAAGGAGTCAACGATCGCATCCTTTACCTTCAGCGCCCCGTACTGACTGTTGCGAATGGTTTCGTTCAGGCCGCTAAAATGCACGGCAAAGGTTGCGCCCGGCCCGAACAGCGCCGGCCAGTCGATCGCCATCACGCCGAGATAAAGATCAAGATCGCTGTAGACTTTACATTCACTGAGCGGCAGCAAAATGCGCGAAGCCAGGCGGCTCCACATCAGGCTTTGATAGAGTAGACGAGTATCCCCCTGGAAATGTACGCCGCCCTGAACCACCTGGCAGCCCTGGGCCCCCAGGTTTTCTAGTTCAGTTTTTAACAGCTCTTCAAGCCCACGCGCCGTACTGGCAAACAGAGAATTCATATCGTCACTTATCAGGTAAAAAGAAAATTGTGGCGCATTATAGCTAATCCGCAACGCATGTCATAAAGTTGCCCTCTTATATTTACTTCCCACGGAGGGCGCCGTGATTACTTTGTCTCAACTCTTTATTCACCCGGTAAAATCCATGCGCGGCCTGGCGCTCTCCCACGCGCAGGCAACCACCAGCGGCCTGGCCTTTGACCGCATCTTTATGATTACCGAGCTGGATGGCACCTTTATTACCGCCCGCCAGCATCCGCAGATGGTGCTGTTCACTCCCGCATTCGTGCATGACGGCCTTTATTTATCCGCCCCGGACGGCAGCTCGGCCAGCATTCGCTTTGCTGACTTCGCCGCAACGCCGGAGCCGACAGAAGTCTGGGGCACGCACTTTACCGCGCTCATTGCGCCCGATGAAATTAATCAGTGGCTGAGCGGGTTCTTCTCTCGCCCGGTGCAGCTGCGCTGGGTTGGCGAGCAGCCCACCCGCCGGGTGAAACGCCACGAAGAAGTGCCGCTCTCTTTTGCCGACGGTTTCCCTTATTTGCTGACCAACGAAGCTTCGCTGCGCGACCTGCAAAACCGCTGCCCCGCCAGCGTTAAAATGACCCAGTTTCGCCCGAATATCGTGGTGACCGGTGCCTCTGCGTGGGCGGAGGATACCTGGAAAGTCGTGCGTATTGGCGGGGTCACTTTCGACGTGGCTAAACCCTGCAGCCGCTGTATTTTTACGACGGTTAGCCCGGAACGCGGCCTGAAACATCCGAGTGGAGAACCGCTCAAAACGCTGCAGGGGTTCCGCACCGCGCAGGATAATAGCGGCGCAGTAGATTTCGGTCAGAATTTGATTGCCCGTAACAGCGGAGTTATTCGCGTGGGCGACGAACTGGAGGTGCTGGCCCACAGGCCGGCGAATGTTTATGGCCCCGGCGAAGTGGTGGAAAGCCTCGAACCTCAGAGCCAGCCTGAAAGCAGCGTCAGCATCGACTGGGAAGGCACGACTTTCCAGGGCAATAACCAACAGATTCTTTTGGAACAGCTGGAAAACAAAGGGATCCGCGTCCCCTATTCCTGCCGGGCAGGGATATGCGGGAGCTGTCGGGTTAGGTTGCTGGATGGCGAAGTGAAAGCACTGAAGAAAGGCGCAATTGGCGCGGACGGCACCATTTTATGCTGCAGCTGCGTGCCTACAGGGAATGTGAGCGTGGCGTCGCGCTAAACGGCCTGATCGAGACTGAGGCCGCTGCTTAAAGGCTGCGGTTTCAGCCGGTCATTCATCACTTTAATGGCATCCCCAAGCTGCATCGTGCGGCCAGCTAACGTGAGCCCCTGCTGAGCAAGCAGGCAAAGTGCGGCATTGTCACCGGTTTCCACCACCAGCAGGTTCACCTGCTGCATATTCTCGCTTAGCCACACGCAGGCCCCTTCCCCTACTTCTGGCTGCCAGCCGTCGCCGTGGGAGACAAAATGCCAGCTTTTCGGCATCTGCGGCTTGAGGAAGCGAATCGCCACCAGGGCGTTGAGCACCAGCTCGGCACGCTGTTCTTTCCCCAACGCTAAATCACGACATTTTTCTTCAAAGGAGAAAAAAAGTGCCGCATCATCAACACAAAATCCTGAATTTTCAAAAGCATCCGGGGTTAGCATTTTACGAGGAAAGCGCGAACGGAAAAGCATACCATTGGCCAAGTCGAGCATCATTCGATCGTGCTCTTCATCGAAATACCAACGCCAGTTATCGTCTGGTTTTATTCGCATAATGCTTACCCTTCATTTATCCCGCTGCTGAATTGCCACTCAAATTCTCACCATATTAATAAAAGACCAATATGTTTAAATAAGCAACAGTAGCGGAATATAAAACAACCAGGGCCGAAAATAAAGCCCTGGTTGTTTACAAAGCGTAAATGATCAGAGATGGGTAACGATTTCTTTAATCAACGGCGGGCCTTTAAAAATGAAGCCTGAGTATATTTGAACCAGGGAAGCGCCAGCCGCCATCTTCTCGCGAGCGGCAACGACGGAATCAATCCCTCCTACGCCAATAATCGGCAGGCGGCCATTTAATTCCTGAGACAGGCGGCGAATAATTTCCGTGCTTTTTAATTGTACAGGACGCCCGCTTAAGCCCCCGGTTTCATCGCAGTGTTTCATGCCCTGAACAAGGCTGCGGTCTAAAGTAGTATTGGTTGCAATGACCCCGTCAATATTATGGCGAACTAAACTGTCTGCCACCTGGATCAATTCTTCTTCAGAAAGATCCGGTGCGATCTTCACCGCCACGGGAACATATTTATGGTGGATCGCTTGCAGCGCTTGTTGCTTATTTTTAATGGCGCTTAAAAGATCGTCTAACGCTTCACCATATTGCAAAGTACGCAGCCCTGGCGTATTCGGTGATGAGATATTGATCGCAATATAGCCAGCATATGGATAAATTTTATCCATGCAGATCAGATAATCATCTTTCCCCTGTTCAACGGGAGTATCTTTGTTCTTGCCGATATTAATCCCAAGCACGCCGTCGAAATGCGCTTTTTTAACGTTTTCGACCAGGTTATCCACCCCGAGATTATTAAACCCCATGCGGTTAATCAGCCCTTCGGCTTCCACCAGACGGAAGATACGCGGCTTGTCGTTCCCCGGCTGCGGACGCGGCGTCACGGTGCCAATCTCAATGGAGCCAAAGCCCATCGCACCGAAGGCATCGATACATTCCCCGTTTTTATCCAGGCCCGCGGCTAAGCCGAGCGGATTCTTGAACGTTAACCCCATGCAGGTCACAGGTTTTGACGGCACGTTCTGACGCACCAGCCACTCAAGCGGCGTTCCGGTGACAAAGCGTAATTGCTGAAAAGTTAACTCATGAGCGCGCTCTGGATCGAGCTGAAAAAGGGCTTTACGAACGAAGGGGTAGTACATGAACTCTCCTGGATTCCCGGTGTGCAGACCGGGGCGTTATTATTCACGATCCGGGGGATGATTGGAATTGACCTGTCGCAAAAAAGCCTGAATAGATGCAAACGTTTTCTTTCCCGGCGCGCAATATGCGCTTTTTCGCAAATCTATCCCGGAAAAATCACTTAGCCACGGAAATCATCTCTGCGAGTATCACGCTAATTGTTATCAATGTTAGATAAAAGCAAACAATTAGTTATAAGGAGTCGTGATGCGTGTGATTACCCTGGCCGGAAGCCCTCGCTACCCGTCCCGTTCCAGCTCGCTGCTGGAGTATGCGCGGGAGAAGCTGAGCGCCCTTGATGTTGAAGTTTATCACTGGCACTTACAGAACTTCGCGCCTGAAGACTTGCTCTATGCAAGGTTCGACAGCCCGGCGCTGCTGGCGCTCACCGAACAACTCAGCACTGCCGATGGCCTGATTATCGCCACGCCGGTTTACAAAGCCTCGTTTTCAGGCGCGCTAAAAACGCTGCTCGATTTGCTCCCCGAACGCGCCTTAGAGAAGAAGGTTGTTCTGCCTCTCGCCACCGGCGGTACCGTGGCGCATATGCTCGCCGTGGACTATGCCCTTAAACCGGTGCTGAATGCGCTCAAAGCACAGGAGATCCTGCACGGCGTTTTCGCCGACGACGGCCAGATAGCCGATTACCAGCACAAACCTCAGTTCACGCCTAACCTACAAAAACGTCTGGACGAAGCGCTGGAAACCTTCTGGCAGGCGCTCCACCGCCGTGACTTTGCGGTACCTTCGCCGTTTAACGCCCGAGGGGTGAGCCATGTTTAATTTGCTTAAACGCCGCTCTCCATGGCTCGCTTTTGCAGGCCTGCTCGCTTTTTCAACCTATAGCAACGCCTCGGACAGCGGCCCGGAACAGCTGCGCATTGGTTACCAAAAAGGCTCCGTCAGTATGGTGTTAGCCAAAAGCCACCAGCTCCTGGAGAAGCAGTACCCGAACACCAAAGTCTCGTGGGTTGAGTTTCCCGCCGGGCCACAGATGCTGGAGGCGCTGAACGTCGGCAGCATCGATTTGGGCAGCACGGGCGATATCCCGCCTATTTTCGCGCAGGCCGCCGGGGCGGATCTGCTGTATGTAGGTGCCGAGCCGCCCAAACCGAAAGCAGAGGTGATTCTGGTCCCCGAAAATAGCCCCCTGAAAACCGTGGCGGATTTAAAAGGCCATAAGATTGCCTTCCAGAAAGGCTCCAGCTCACACAACCTGGTGTTGCGCGCGTTGCAACAAGCCGGACTGAAGTTTTCCGATATTCAGCCCGCTTACCTGACCCCCGCCGATGCCCGCGCGGCCTTTCAGCAGGGGAACGTCGATGCCTGGGCTATCTGGGATCCGTACTATTCGGCGGCACTGTTAAACGGCGGCGTTCGCGTCTTAACGGACGGCAGCGAGCTGAATCAAACCGGGTCGTTCTATTTAGCTTCCCGCCCTTATGCAGAAGCGAACGGCCCGTTTCTTCAACAGGTACTGAAAACCTTTAGCGACGCCGACGCGCTCACCCGCACGCAGCGGGCAGCAAGCGTAGCGCTTCTCGCCAAAACGATGGGCCTGCCTGAAGCAGTCATCGCCACTTACTTTGACCATCGCCCTCCTTCAGAAATTACGCCGGTCAACGAAGCGACTGCCGCCAAACAGCAAAATACCGCCGACCTGTTTTATGAAAATCGCCTTGTTCCAAAGAAAGTCGATATCCGAACCCGCATCTGGCAACCCGCCGGCACGACATAAGGAGCTAAGTCATGAGTCTGAATCTGTTCTGGTTCTTACCTACCCACGGGGATGGGCACTATCTTGGCAGCGACACGGGCGCACGCCCGGTCGACTATGGCTACCTGCAACAAATAGCTCAGGCTGCAGACCGCATCGGCTTCACCGGCGTGCTGATCCCGACCGGGCGTTCCTGCGAGGATGCCTGGCTGGTGGCGGCCTCAATGATCCCGGTCACTCAGCGGCTTAAGTTCCTGGTCGCGCTGCGCCCGAGCGTTGTCTCCCCTACTCTTGCCGCTCGCCAGGCCGCCACGCTGGACCGACTTTCCAACGGACGAGCCTTGTTTAACCTTGTGACCGGGGGCGATGCTGAAGAATTGGCTGCGGAAGGGGTATTTCTGGACCATGAAGAGCGCTATGAGGCCTCTGCAGAGTTTACGCACATCTGGCGACGCGTCCTGGAAGGTGAAACCGTCGACTATGACGGCAAGCACATCCAGGTGAAAGGCGCGAAGCTGCTCTATCCCCCGGTGCAGCAACCTCGCCCACCGCTTTATTTTGGCGGATCGTCCGATGCCGCTCAGGATCTTGCGGCCGAGCAGGTTGACCTTTACCTGACCTGGGGCGAACCTCCACATTTGGTAAAAGAAAAGATCGAGCAAGTTCGGGCGAAAGCTGAAGCGCGGGGGCGGCAAGTTCGCTTTGGTATTCGCCTGCACGTTATCGTGCGGGAAACCAACGAAGAAGCGTGGCAGGCGGCAAACCGACTTATTTCTCATCTGGATGACATTACCATCGCCAGGGCACAGGCCGCTTTTGCCCGAAGCGACTCCGTCGGGCAACAGCGCATGGCCGCCCTGCACGGCGGTAAGCGAGACAAGCTGGAGATCAGTCCTAATCTTTGGGCCGGTGTCGGTCTGGTTCGCGGTGGGGCTGGCACCGCGCTGGTGGGCGATGGGCCAACCGTCGCGGCCCGCATAAACGAGTACGCCGACCTGGGCATCGACAGCTTTATTCTTTCCGGCTATCCGCATCTGGAAGAAGCCTACCGCGCAGGCGAACTGCTGTTCCCTCACCTTGACGTGGCGATCCCAGAAATTCCTCAGCCGCGACAGGTTCAGGAAAAAGGCGAAGTCATCGCCAACGATTTTATCCCGCGTAAAGTGGCGCAGAGCTAGGGAGGCACCATGCAAGCGTCCGTGCACAAAGTCTTGCTGCGCCTGGCCCCCTGGGCACTGCCGGTGGCGATTGTGCTTCTCTGGCAATTAGCTTCGTCTGCAGGCTGGCTTTCCACCCGTATTTTGCCCTCTCCCGAGGGCGTCGTGCTGGCTTTCTGGAGCCTCTCAGCCAGCGGTGAACTCTGGCAGCATCTGGCTATCAGCTCCTGGCGTGCCGTGATTGGTTTCAGCATCGGCGGATCGCTGGGCCTGATCTTAGGTCTGATCAGCGGCCTGTCGCGATGGGGCGAACGCCTGCTGGACAGCTCTATTCAGATGCTGCGCAACGTTCCGCACCTGGCGCTGATCCCGCTGGTGATCCTGTGGTTTGGTATCGACGAAACGGCCAAGATCTTTCTGGTGGCGCTCGGGACGCTGTTTCCTGTTTACATCAATACCTGGCACGGCATCCGCAATATCGATCGTGGCCTGCTGGAAATGGCGCGCAGCTACGGCCTTTCCGGGCTTAGCCTGTTTGTGCACGTCATTCTGCCCGGCGCGCTGCCGTCGATCATGGTCGGCGTACGTTTTGCCTTAGGCCTGATGTGGCTGACGCTTATTGTCGCCGAAACGATCTCGGCAAATTCAGGGATTGGCTATCTGGCGATGAATGCCAGGGAGTTCCTGCAAACCGACGTGGTGGTGGTGGCCATCGTGCTGTATGCGCTGCTGGGCAAACTCGCCGATGTCAGCGCCCGCCTGCTGGAACGCGTCTGGTTACGCTGGCATCCGGCTTATCAATTAAAGGAGGAGACGGTATGACAACTGCTCGTCTGAATCAGGGCACGCCGCTGTGGCTCAACGGCGTCAGCAAACGCTACGGCGATAAAAGCATTCTCAATCAGCTTGAGCTGCGTATCCCCGCCGGGCAGTTCGTGGCGGTGGTCGGCCGCAGCGGCGGCGGCAAAAGTACCCTACTGCGCCTGCTTGCCGGGCTGGAAACGCCCAATCACGGCGCGCTATTCGCAGGCGGTGCACCGCTGCGGGACAGCCAGGATGATACGCGGCTGATGTTTCAGGACGACAGGCTGCTGCCGTGGAAAACGGTGATAGATAACGTCGGGCTCGGGCTGAAAAATAACTGGCGAGACGCGGCTCTTCAGGCGCTCACCGCCGTTGGGCTTGAAAATCGGGCCAATGAGTGGCCAGCGGCACTTTCCGGCGGGCAAAAGCAGCGTGTAGCGCTGGCGAGGGCACTCATCCATCGCCCGCGCCTGCTGTTGCTCGACGAACCGCTGGGCGCGCTGGATGCCCTGACGCGTATTGAGATGCAGGAGCTGATTGTTTCTTTGTGGCAGGAGCACGGCTTTACCGTGCTTTTGGTCACCCACGACGTCAGCGAAGCCGTCGCCATGGCCGATCGCGTGTTGCTTATAGAAGAAGGGAAAATTGGCCTGGATCTGACGGTTGATTTACCGCGCCCGCGCCGCCTGGGCTCGGTGAAGCTGGCCCAACTGGAGGCTGAGGTGCTGGCCAGAGTGATGAAACGAGGTTCTGAGGAGCCGGCGCGCCATGTGCGCACCGGCTGATTTAATACCCTATCCCTGAAAGGGCCAGGGGCAAAGATTACGCCAGCGCTTTGGCAATCTTCTCGAACAGATCCCCGGACAGGTTTTCCAACCCTTTCAACTGCTCCAGCGCGACACGCATCTTAGCCTGACGTTCTGCGTCATAACGCTTCAGGCGAATCAACGGCTCTACCAGACGAGAGGCAATTTGCGGGTTGCGGCTGTTCAGCTCGGTCAGCATCTCGACCATAAACTGGTAACCGCTGCCGTCTTTGGCGTGGAACGCGGCCGGGTTGGCTGAAGCAAACGCGCCAATCAGAGAACGTACGCGGTTCGGGTTGCCCAGGCTGAAAGAACGGTGATTCAGCAGCTCGCGAACCTTCGCCAGCGTGTTGCTGCCCGGGCTGGTCGCCTGCAGCACAAACCACTTATCCATGACCAGGCCATCTTTGTGCCATTTCTCATCGTACTCAGCCAGCAGCGCTTCACGGCATGGCAGCTGCGCGGCCACCGCGGCGGACAGTGCGGCAATAGAATCGGTCATATTGTCCGCCTGCTGATACTGCTCGCGTACCAGTTGCTCAGCAAGTTCAACGTCACCAAACGCCAGATAGCGCAGGCAAGTGTTGCGCAGCGCACGCTTGCCGATATCACCGTGATCCACGCGATAGCTGTCGAGCTTATTGGCGTTATAGATAGCCAGGAACTCGTCGGCCAGCTCTGCTGCGAGGGTGCGGGTCAGCGCCCCGTGAACTTCAGCAA
Organism: Enterobacter sp. Ap-1006; assembly: GCF_011752835.1. NCBI lineage: Bacteria > Pseudomonadati > Pseudomonadota > Gammaproteobacteria > Enterobacterales > Enterobacteriaceae > Enterobacter > Enterobacter sp. Ap-1006. The sequence continues at coordinate 325,039 of NZ_VWWU01000003.1, forward strand.
TGGCGATAGGATCGATGGTCTGGAACAGCTCGGCAATTTCATTCTGCGAAGGCAGCGTCAGGATCTCCGCGGCGAGCGCCGGATCGATCTTCTCATCCAGCAGAATGGCGCGGAATGCGTCAGCCACGTGCAGCGGCAGAGAAAGCGGCTGCCCTTGCTGGCTGCGGTTCACGTTGATCTTGATGTAGTTTGCCAGCAGGCTTTGCGCCGCATCCCAACGGGAGAAGTCGTTTCGCGCGTGGCGCATCAGGAACGTCAGCTGCTGGTCGCTCCATTTGTACTCGAGCTTCACCGGCGCAGAGAATTCGCGCAGCAAAGACGGCACCGGCTGGAAGTAGACATTGTCGAAAACAAAGGTCTGTTCGGCCTGGGTCACGTTCAGCACGTGGTGCACCGGGTGACCGTCCTTCTGCAGCGGAATGACCTTCCCTTCGTTATCGTATAGCTCGATATCAAACGGGATATGCAGCGGGTGTTTTTCCTGCTGTTCGGCGGTCGGCGGTGTCATCTGGCTGATAGTCAGCGTGTAGTGCTCAGTTTCCGGGTTGTAGTCGTCACGCACGGTGACAACCGGCGTCCCGGCCTGGCTGTACCAGCGGCGGAAATGAGACAGGTCAACGTTGGAAGCATCTTCCATCGCCTGCACGAAGTCATCGCAGGTCGCCGCGCTGCCGTCATGGCGTTCAAAGTAAAGCTGCATGCCCTTCTGGAAGTTTTCTTCGCCCAGCAGCGTGTGCAGCATACGAATCACTTCCGAGCCCTTCTCATACACCGTCAGGGTATAGAAGTTATTCATTTCGATAACTTTGTCCGGGCGGATCGGGTGCGCCATCGGGCTGGCGTCTTCGGCGAACTGCATCGCGCGCATGGTACGCACGTTTTGAATACGGTTAACTGCGCGAGACCCCAGGTCAGAGCTGAACTCCTGGTCACGGAAGACGGTTAAGCCCTCTTTCAGGCTCAGCTGGAACCAGTCACGGCAGGTGACGCGGTTGCCGGTCCAGTTGTGGAAATACTCGTGGCCGATGACGCGTTCAATGTCGAGGTAGTCTTTGTCAGTCGCGGTTTCGGCGCGGGCCAGGACATACTTCGAGTTGAAGATATTCAGCCCTTTGTTTTCCATCGCCCCCATATTGAAGAAGTCGACGGCGACTATCATATAAATGTCGAGGTCATACTCCAGGCCGAAGCGGGTTTCATCCCACTTCATGGACGCCTTCAGCGAGGTCATCGCCCAGTCAGCGCGATCCAGATTCCCGCGGTCAACAAATAGCTCCAGCGCAACGTCACGGCCGGAACGGGTTTTGAAGCTGTCGCGCAGGACGTCAAAATCACCCGCCACCAGCGCAAACAGGTAGCAAGGTTTTGGGAACGGATCCTGCCACTGCACCCAGTGACGGCCATTTTCCAGCTCGCCTTCGGCAATGCGGTTGCCGTTAGCCAGCAGATACGGATATTTGTTTTTGTCGGCGATGACTTTGGTTGTGAAGCGCGCCAGGACGTCCGGGCGGTCCAGGTACCAGGTGATATGGTGGAAGCCTTCAGCTTCACATTGGGTACATAACGCTTCGCCGGATTGGTACAGCCCTTCAAGAGCGGTGTTGGTTGCCGGGCTGATTTCGTTCACAATCGTCAGCGTAAAGGCGTCAGGAACCTGCTCCAGAATGAGCGCGCCATCTTCCTGGCGATAGTGCGGCCAGGCGCTACCGTTTACGGCAATGGAGACCAGCGTGAGGTCTTCGCCATCAAGATGCAGCGGAGCGCCCGCTTCGCCCTGACGGACAATTTTGCTGACTGCGGTGACCTGAGTTTTTGTGGCATCAAGGTCAAAGGTCAAATCGATATCGGTTATCGTATAATCCGCCGCGCGATAGTCGTGGCGATATTTGGCTTGTGGCTGTTGTGTCATAAAAAACCTTATACATCGTCCGTAAGATAACGAACTTCAGTCTATTCCTGTTGCCGGAATGTTGCTACGCAGAATCTTCATCTTTGGCGGCCGATAGCCCAAATTTTTTACCGCTTTATGCGGTATTACGCTTTTCTCTCCCGCCTCTTCTGGCACGGAACTCTTCCTTGTCCTCAACCACTCAATGCAGCCCCTTCCTCCTGAGAGAACTTAATATGCGTATTCCTCCTTCCGGCCCCATGGCTTTTCATCAGGCCGTTGCCCAAAACGATATTGCTACCATCCAAAAGCTAAGGCAGCAGGGCTATAAACCCGTCGCTCTGGATCAGCACGGAAACTCACCGCTGGATGCGCTGGCTAACCGCCGAGATATTGACGGCACTACGCGGGCGCGGCTTTACCACAGCCTTTTGGCTTCGCTGAATCCCAGCGCGCCGTCGGGCTATATCAAGCCGGAAGCTTTTCATGGCTCTCCCTGGGGCTTTGAAATATTGCGCAGTGGCGCGCTGAAAGGCGGCGTGAACGATCCTAAGGGCGGTTCACAGTCGCTGGAGGGAAAAGTGTTTTTCTCCGATCGAACTCGGGAGTCAAGCAACAAATTTGAAACGCGTGAGAACCTTCGCCAGAAACCGCGCGTGTACGCAAAGGGATTGGGCATTAAGCCCACCACGGTGGAGACGCGCTCGAACCTGTACGTGCTGAGCAAAGCCATTAATCATGCTTCTTCTGCCAGCCATTTCCCGGCCTCAACGCTGACGCTAAAAAGCAGCAATAATCTGGAAGAGGCGGTGTATGACAGCCTGGTGCGCCTTTTGTCGAATAACGGCTATCGCCTAAAAAAGGAAACGCCGGAGCAAATCCTGCAGCAAACCGGCGTCCCGGCGCATATCAAATTCGTGGATAACAGCCATCCGCCTTCCGGGGAACAAACGCGGAAACTGATCGGTAGCGCCTTTCAGCGTATTGAAAACGAAATGGTGAGCGGGAAATTGCCGTTCCTGAATCTGCTCAACAACGGGCAAACCCTGCCGCTGGTGTTTGGCTTCAGTAAAGTGAATAACCTGAAAACCCATACCATCCATAATTCGTTGAGCAATACCGCCTCGATGTTTAACTACCAGGCTGAAAACCATCCCCTGAGCGGGACAGCGAACGGCGGCAAGCTCAAAGAAATTGAAGTGAAATCCCTGGCCGATCTTGCCACGCTGACGCTTGCCTGTAAGGTACGAAACGTCGCGTTACCGAAAGACGCGCTGATTCGTATCAACCCAACCCCGAATGAAAAAAAACAGCACGGGCTGAAGGCGCTGTATCTGGATGCATCCGCACTCGCCAGATTCAGTCACGCACTGCTCGGGTCAGGCACAACGAATATGGGCAGGATGACGCTCGAGCAACTTCAATCGCTGAATCACACCCTGCGTGAAAAAGCGGAGAACGGCAGTCTTCGCATTCGTTAGCTGCCAGTCAACATCGGCGGCCATTCGCCGCCGGTGATTTCACCGAGAAAAGGATGTCGCACGTTTTGTTTAGTACTCTAAACACCATTTAATTCAATGTATTGAACTCTATTATAGCGCTAAACATTTCATAAACTGCCCCAGAGCCTGCCCGTCTAATGTTGTGATCCTGCTTCAATAAACAGATAATCAGGGTATACTCCCGCGTCTTAATTTGCCCGGACTGATGGAAACGCTCCTGTGAGAGGATGCTGAAACGCGCCATGACACGACACGCTTCCCCGATTTTGCAAACGCTTCTGGATACTGACGCCTATAAGCTTCATATGCAGCAAGCGGTTTATCACCGCTATTACGACGTAAATGTCGCAGCGGAATTCCGCTGCCGCGGCGACGATCTGCTGGGCATTCATGCCGAGGCTATTCGTGAGCAGGTCGCGGCTATGCAGCACCTGCGCCTCAGCGACGAAGAATTTCACTGGCTGAAAAGCCTGCCTTTTTTCAAAGCCGATTACCTCGACTGGCTGCGTGACTTCCGCTATGACCCTGCTCAGGTTCAGGTGACCAATAATCATGGTCACCTGGATATCCGCCTAAGCGGCCCCTGGCGGGAAGTCATCATGTGGGAAGTTCCCCTGCTGGCGGTAATCAGTGAAGTCGTTCACCAGCATCGCGCCCCCGGCGTGACACCAAAAATGGCGCTGGATCACCTGGAAACTAAGCTGCAGGAATTTAACACGCTGACCGCCGGGCTGGATCTTTCCCATTTCCGCCTGATGGACTTCGGCACCCGCCGCCGTTTCTCTCGGGAAGTGCAGCAGGCGATTGTCGAGCGCCTCAAGCAGGAGCCGTGGTTTATCGGCACCAGCAACTACGATCTGGCCCGCCGGCTTGATCTTACGCCGATGGGCACCCAGGCCCACGAGTGGTTCCAGGCGCATCAGCAGATAAGCCCGGACCTGGCTAACAGCCAACGTGCAGCGCTGCAGGCGTGGCTGGACGAATATCCCGACCAGCTAGGAATAGCCCTGACTGACTGCATCACCATGGATGCCTTCCTGCGTGATTTCGGCAAGGAGTTTGCCACGCGCTACCAGGGGCTACGCCATGACTCCGGTGACCCGGTTGAGTGGGGAGAAAAAGCCATTGCCCACTACCAGAAGCTGGGTATCGATCCGTTAAGCAAAGTGTTGGTATTTTCAGATAACCTGGATTTAAACAAAGCCGTGGAGCTGTACCGCCGCTTCTCATCCCGGGTTAACCTCAGCTTTGGTATCGGCACCCGCCTGACCTGCGACATTCCGCAGGTTAAGCCGCTGAACATCGTGATTAAGCTCGTGGAGTGCAACGGTAAGCCGGTGGCTAAGCTTTCGGATAGCCCGGGAAAAACCATCTGCCACGACAAAGCCTTTGTTCGGGCACTGCGCAAAGCCTTTGACCTTCCGCTGGTTAAAAAAGCCAGCTGATTCAGCGATAATCGGTGAATAGCCGCTTCGCTATTCACCGCCCTTCTCTCATTCCTTTATTTCTTCATAAGTAACGCGAATTCTGCTTGTCTGATGGCGTGCGACAGGTAACATAGATAACCCCCACCTGTGGGTTACTATTTTTTTTGTCATTGACCATTTAATAGAGAGAAAACTATGAGCGTTGTGCCTGTAGCCGACGTACTCCAGGGCCGTGCCGCCGTTGACAGCGAAGTCACCGTGCGCGGGTGGGTACGTACTCGAAGAGATTCAAAAGCTGGTATCTCCTTCCTCGCCGTCTACGACGGTTCCTGCTTTGATCCTGTACAGGCCGTCATTAATAATTCTCTGCCCAATTACAATGAAGACGTGCTGCGCCTGACCACCGGCTGCTCCGTGATTGTTACCGGCAAGGTGGTCGAGTCTCAGGGCCAGGGCCAGGCATTCGAACTTCAGGCTACCAAAGTTGAAGTGACCGGCTGGGTTGACGATCCGGATACTTACCCGATGGCGGCCAAACGCCACAGCATTGAATACCTCCGCGAAGTGGCTCACCTGCGTCCGCGTACCAACATGATTGGTGCCGTGGCTCGCGTGCGTCACACGCTGGCTCAGGCGCTGCATCGCTTCTTCCATGAAAATGGTTATTTCTGGGTATCGACTCCGCTTATCACCGCTTCCGACACCGAAGGTGCCGGTGAGATGTTCCGCGTTTCAACGCTGGATCTGGAAAACCTGCCTCGCACCGCAGAAGGCAAAGTCGATTTTGATAAAGACTTCTTCGGGAAAGAAGCCTTCCTGACCGTTTCCGGCCAGCTGAACGGCGAAACCTACGCGAGTGCGCTGTCCAAGGTTTATACCTTCGGGCCAACCTTCCGCGCGGAAAACTCCAACACCAGCCGCCACCTGGCGGAATTCTGGATGCTGGAGCCGGAAGTCGCCTTTGCCGATCTGGACGACGTTGCCGGTCTGGCCGAAGCGATGCTCAAGTACGTCTTTAAGGCTGTTCTGGAAGAACGCATGGATGACATGAAGTTCTTTGCCGAGCGCGTGGACAAAGAGGCCATTGAGCGCCTCGAACGCTTCATCTCCGCAGACTTCGCCCAGGTGAACTACACCGATGCGGTCGACATCTTGCTGAACTGTGGGCATAAGTTTGAAAACCCGGTTTACTGGGGCGTCGACCTCTCCTCCGAGCACGAGCGTTACCTGGCCGAGCAGCACTTCAAGGCACCGGTGGTGGTGAAAAACTATCCGAAAGACATCAAAGCTTTCTATATGCGCCTTAACGAAGACGGTAAGACCGTTGCCGCGATGGACGTCCTGGCGCCAGGCATCGGTGAAATCATCGGTGGTTCCCAGCGTGAAGAGCGTCTGGATGTGCTGGATGCGCGCATGGCTGAAATGGGTCTGAATAAAGAAGATTACTGGTGGTACCGCGACCTACGCCGCTACGGCACCGTGCCGCATTCCGGTTTCGGCCTGGGCTTTGAGCGTCTGATCGCCTATGTTACCGGCGTTCAGAACGTGCGTGACGTGATTCCGTTCCCACGTACCCCACGTAACGCCAGCTTCTAAGCTAACAAAAACCAAAGGCCAGCTTTTCGCTGGCCTTTTTTACAATTGACAATAAAAGGTCTATTTTCTTCAACGCTCATTAAGCAAACGTCAATTTCAACCTCCATTCCCGACTACCCGGTTACCAACTGTTTCTATCTCACACTCTTTAACAAAAATTGCGCTTAAGTTTGCTCGCGTTTCAAATCGGTGCTGGGCATAGCACAATCGTTCACTTTTCACACAGACATCTGGACATCCAAAAACAAGTCAAAAAATGAACAACTGTGAGCAAGAAACACCCATTCATTGAGCTTATGCGGATTAAACATAAGTAATTCATATATATATGTTAACAAGCGAAGCATTTTTGTTGCGCTAAGAATGAAATTTGAAATGGTTCACAAAGTTCCCTAAAATTAATATTTAGTTACACATATTTTCTTTTTGAAACTCAATGTGCGCATTTGTAGCACTTTCAGGCTAGCGAAACGGTTTCATGGATGGAAAGATGCCAGACAGATACAGAAAGACACCAAACTATCATCAATAGTTCCGTAAAGAATTATTGACGGCAGTGGCAGGTGTCCATAAAAACCACAATGAGGGTAATAAATAATGATGAAGCGCAATATTCTGGCAGTGGTTATCCCTGCTCTGCTGGTAGCCGGTGCAGCTAACGCTGCAGAAATCTATAACAAAGACGGCAACAAAGTTGATCTGTACGGTAAAGCGGTAGGTCTGCACTATTTCGCTAAAGACAATGGTGCACATAGCCCAAATGGCAATGGTGACCAGACTTACGCTCGTCTGGGCTTCAAAGGCGAAACCCAGATCAACAGCCAGCTGACCGGTTATGGCCAGTGGGAATATAACTTCAGCGGCCACAACTCTGAAGGCGGTACTGACTCTCAGGCTGACAACAAAACTCGTCTGGCCTTCGCTGGTCTGAAATTCGGTGACGCAGGCTCCTTCGACTACGGTCGTAACTACGGCCTGGTTTACGATGCAATCGGCGTGACCGATATGCTGCCAGAATTTGGTGGTGATACCGCCAACAGCGACAACTTCTTCTCCAGCCGTAACGGCGGCCTGGCCACTTACCGTAACCACAGCTTCTTCGGCCTGGTTGACGGTCTGGACTTCGGCGTTCAGTACCTGGGTAAAAACGATCGTGGGAACAACAGCGCTGACGATATCATCCGTTCAAACGGTGACGGCTGGGCGACCTCCGCAAGCTACACCGCTGATGGCTTCGGTGTTGTCGGCGCATACGGCGCGGCTAACCGTCTGGCAACGCAGAACAGCCTGAAATACGGCAACGGCAACGGTAAAGCTGAGCAGTGGGCAACCGGTCTGAAATATGACGCGAACAACATCTACCTGGCCGCGCTGTACGGTGAAACCCACAACGCAACTCGCCTGAAAATCAACGGCACAAAAGGCTACCTGAACAAAACTCAGGACTTCTCCGTTGTGGCACAGTACCAGTTCGATTTCGGCCTGCGTCCATCCATCGCTTACTACAAATCTAAAGCGAAAGATGTTGAAGGTATCGGCAGCGAAGACTACATCAACTACATTGATATCGGCGCAACCTACTACTTCAACAAAAACATGTCTACCTACGTTGACTACCAGATCAACCAGCTGGACAAAAACAACAAGCTGGGTGTAGGTTACGACGACACCGTTGCTGTTGGTATCGTTTACCAGTTCTAATTTCAGCCATTTGTTTGTCTGAAATGTTTAAAAACAGGGCTTCGGCCCTGTTTTTTTATGGCAAAAAAGTAGAATAAACCCGATGTTATCGCTAACCGTCTCTTTTTGTCGCAAACGGTTGGCAATTCGTAAAACAGCAGTTAACCTGAAAGCGATTTCCCCCGATATCACTAATGGAACCCGTCATGTTTGAGAACATTACCGCTGCCCCTGCCGATCCTATTCTTGGTCTGGCTGACCTGTTTCGCGCCGACGACCGTCCAACCAAAATTAACCTCGGCATCGGGGTCTATAAGGACGAGACCGGTAAAACCCCTGTCCTGACCAGCGTGAAGAAAGCTGAGCTTTATCTGCTGGAAAATGAGACCACCAAAAACTATCTGGGCATTGATGGTATTCCAGAGTTTGGCCGCTGCACGCAAGAGCTGCTGTTCGGCAAAAGCAACGCGCTTATTGCCGACAAACGCGCCCGTACGGCGCAAACCCCAGGCGGGACCGGTGCGCTGCGCGTTGCCGCTGATTTCCTGGCGAAAAACACCTCAGCAAAACGCGTCTGGGTGAGTAACCCAAGCTGGCCTAACCACAAAAGCGTGTTTAACGCCGCTGGCCTGGAAGTGAAAGAGTACGCCTACTATGATGCGGAAAATCACAGCCTGGACTTTGATGGCCTGGTGGCCAGCCTGCAGGCGGCGGAAGCCGGTGACGTGGTGCTGTTCCACGGCTGCTGCCATAACCCTACCGGGATCGATCCTACCGCCGACCAGTGGAAAACGCTGGCAGAGATGTCGCTGGCCAAAGGCTGGCTGCCGCTGTTTGACTTTGCTTACCAGGGCTTTGCTCGTGGTCTGGAAGAAGATGCCGAAGGCCTGCGTCTTTTCGCAGCCGGCCACAAAGAACTGCTGGTGGCCAGCTCCTACTCCAAGAACTTCGGTTTGTACAACGAACGCGTGGGCGCTTTCACGCTGGTTGCCGCCGATGCCGACACCGCTGACCGTTCATTCAGCCAGGTGAAATCAGTTATTCGTGCTAACTACTCCAACCCACCGGCACACGGTGCCTCCGTTGTGGCGACTATTCTGAGCAACGACGCGCTGCGTACCATGTGGGAACAAGAGTTGACCGATATGCGTCAGCGCATTCACCGCATGCGTCAGCTGTTTGTGAATACCCTGCAGGAGAAAGGCGCCAACCGCGACTTCAGCTTCATCATTAACCAGAACGGGATGTTCTCGTTCAGCGGCCTGACCAAAGAACAGGTTCTCCGCCTGCGTGAAGAGTTTGGCGTTTACGCCGTCGCATCTGGCCGCGTTAACGTGGCGGGCATGACGCCGGATAACATGGCGCCGCTGTGCGAAGCCATCGTTGCCGTGCTGTAATCACCACGCATAGCAAAAGAGCCGCATAAGCGGCTCTTTGTTTATTGGAAACCCGTTTTACCAGACCGGCTGCTCATCCTGCAAAAACGGATTATGCAGGCGTTCATAGCCCAGCGTAGACATTGGGCCGTGGCCGGGAATAAAGGTCACATCATCCCCCAGCGGCAGCAGCTTACGTTTGATCGAATCAATCAACGCCGCATGGTCACCACGCGGGAAATCGCTGCGCCCCACTCCGCCTTTAAAGATAACATCGCCCGAAACCAGTAAACGAGAGGCCGCATCGAAGAAAACGATATGACCAGGCGTATGCCCCGGACAATGCAACACCTGTAAAGTTACATTCCCTACGGAAACACATTCCCCTTCGTTTAACCAGCGGTCCGGCGTCAAAGGCTGACACTCGTCGAGGCCAAACATCCGGCTTTGCTGCGGCAGTCCCTGCAGCCAGAACTCATCTTCTTTTTCCGGCCCCACAACGGGCACGCCGTAATGTGCCGCCAGCTCAGCCGCCGCGCCGACGTGATCGAGATGACCATGCGTCAACAGAATTTGGCTAATCTGCACGCCTTTTTGCGCCACTTCTTGCTTAATGCGCGCCGCATCGCCGCCGGGATCCACCAGCGCTGCCTGCTGCGTTTCCTCGCACCAAATAAGAGAACAGTTCTGGGCAAAAGCCGTGACCGGAATAATGTGATAGTTCATGCTGCTCCATTACCGACAACAAAGCCGGATTCCGTTGTTTTACCAGTGCCTTACCGGCCCGGTATCAATATGCACAAAGTCGCTGCTGGGGTAGTATCCTACACCACCTGCCCGCATAGATAATGCTGCTTTGCGAATATTGCTTAACGAAACGCCTTCAATATGAAAATCCATCGCCTGGCCTTTAGTGTGGTAGCTTTTTTTCGCCACACCGCGGCTGTGAGCACGGAGTTCATTATTGGTGTCGATGGAACGGTAGCCGGAAACCAGCTGGACCGGTTTGTTAGTCCCCAAAAGCCCCTGCAGGCGATAGAGTTGGTCGAACAGGGAAGGATCGATGGATTTAATCTTGTTCGCCCGGTAGTCCCGGAAGAAATGATTAAGTCTTGCTAATTCATCCTGAATATAGCCTCTGCCATCAAAAAACTCAGCTTTCAGTGACTCTCCAGTATGCAGGTTATTGAGAGTCAAAATACGCGGGCGTGGTGTCGAGAGGGTGGCAAACGACGGCAAAGGCATGAGAGCGGCACCGAAAGCCACGCCCCCCAAAGCCAGTAGCTTGCGGCGATTAGCGTCAAATTTGTCCATGATATCCAGGTCTACAGGTAATAAAATGATGGTTTAATATGCACTTTTGCGCACAGCCATCGCACCATAGCTGCCCGAATCCGGGGAGTCAAGGCACGATAAAACCCAGCAACGGCGGGCCCTGCAGAGGGCCCGGCTGCGTTTTACATTTTCTACGACCACTAATTCATTAGAAATGTTGCGTTTAGCGGATTAATAACCCGGCTTTTGCGAGGTTTTGTGCGCCAGATCGCGCGGTGAGATCATAATTGTAAATATCTGTACGAAACTCGGTGCGGCCATCTTTTCCGACAAAAGCGGTCAGATAGTACAGATTAACCGGAATGTTATGGCGGATATTGACGTATTTAGTGTTCCCTTCCTGCAAGGTACTGGATATACGGGAATCATTCCATCCGGCATCCTGCAACAGCATATTTGCCAGCTCAGACGCCTTGTTGACGCGTACACAGCCTGAACTCAGCGCCCTTGCATCCTTCTGGAAGAGGTTATGATTGGGCGTGTCGTGCAGGTAGATGGCGTCAGAACTCGGCATATTGAACTTGTAGCGCCCAAGCGAGTTCTGCGTGCCGGGCTTCTGCTGGAAGCGGAACGGCAGATTATTCTCGGTGATCGTCGACCAGTCTACGCGCCACGGATCGATCATCTCCGCATTGTTGCTCCAGCCGCGAATCACGCTATAGCCGTGCTGTTCCAGGTAACCCGGATTCTGGCGAACCTTTGGCAAAATATCTTTTCGCGCCAGCGTTGGCGGCACGTTCCACGGTGGGTTAACCACAACGTTGTTCAGCGCGCTGCTCATCATCGGGGTTTTACGATCCGGACGCCCAACGATAACGCGAGAAGCCAGGGCTTCATTGCCGTTGAGGTAATACACCAGCGAATAGTTAGGAATGTTCACCATAATGCCGGTCTCAAGTTTATCCGGCAGCAGGCGCAAACGTTGAATATTCAATGCCACCAGGGCTGCACGCTGCTGAGGCGTGACGTTAAGCCAGTCGCGCGTCAGTTGGCCAATCGCACCGTCCGAGCCTAGCCCTTGCCATTGCTGGAAGCGTTTAACGCCATCGACCAGATCGCGACTATAAACGCCGCGGGCAGCAGCCTGAGATTTCTTCTTGCCCGGCTGAGGAGACGCTTCTTCGACGTTAATCGCGGACGGGCTTACGGTGACATCCGCCACGCTGGTCACCCCCGATGGCTTGTCCTGAAGCATGCCGGTTCGGGCAAGAATCTCTCTCAGCGCCCCCACGTCGTTGCTCCACTGCCCTGGCCTTAAGGTCTCTTTACCGGTCATCTGCGGCCACGGACGGGTATCAGCCAACAGGTGAATCAGGGACTGATGCAGCTGGGCATACTGCGGATGCTGAGGCGCAAGGCTGTCGATAAAGTTCACCAGAGAACCCTGATCAACGGCTACCTGCCACTGGTTAATCACCGACAGGGGCGGCGTTTTTAACTTGTAAGGCGTGCTGCTATAAAGCCAGCGATTGCCGTCAATCGGGATCCCCGAAACGAACTGCAGGTAACCCATCATGGCGTCGGAAAGCACCACATCGCGTGCCATACCGGTCACTGCGGGATCGGTCAACAGCTCAACCCACTGGTTAAACTGCGGCTGTATTCCGGCAATGGCCACTTCCGCCAGCTGTTGCTGAAAGGCTTTAACCGCATCGCGGTTTTCCCACATCGGCTTCATGTCACGCGCAGCATAGAAGGCCGACAGGGCGTTGAGATAAACCGGCGTGTAGCCCGCAGGCAGGCCCGCAATAAGCTGTGACCGACTTTGTGCCGCCGACATCGTGGAGGTGTTTGTTGGCAAAGTTCCGGCCATCGTGGCCGTCGCCGTAGACTGCGCCAAAGGCTGATTGAGTTCCGTGGGCCGATCGGTCTGGAAAGCAGAACTGTCGGAGGGAACGACGGCAGGCTCGTCGGCCTGGGCCACAAACAGCGGAGCGAAACTGAGCGCCAGGCAGTAACCGACTGCCGATAGTCGAAAATCTTTAACTTTTCTAAGCAACATCCCTTGCCCCCTGTTTATTACTGTGCTCACCGTCAAAGGCGGGAAGTATTCACCACTAGTATATAAACAGTAAAAACCATTTGCCTGACAAAATGTAAAGAAAATTAAAGATTAAGACTGTTCGCGACAAAGAAAAAGCGGGCCTTAGCCCGCTTGATAATATCGCATCCAGCAGCGCTGGTTTACGAGGCGTCCGCCGTTTCCGAACCCTGCTGCGGCTCTGGCAGCGCCGGGGCCGCAAAGCCACGCAGGCCAACAACGTGAACGTGCTCGCTGTTCTGGAAGACCTTACGCACCAGCTTATAGGTGGTCCCTTTTTCCGGGCTGATGTTTTCTGGCGCGGCAATAATTAATTGCATTTCCAGACGTTCACACAGCTCAAACAGCGTGGCGATGGACTTGGCATCCAGTCGCGCCGCTTCGTCAAGGAACAGCAGGCGGCAAGGGGAAATGTCTTTCCCACGCAGGCGCTGCGACTCGTCTTCCCAGCTCTGAACAACCATCACCAGGATAGACATCCCGGTCCCGATAGCTTCCCCGGTGGACAACGCGCCGCTCTCTGCACGCAGCCAGCCGTCTGAACCACGGTTTACCTCAACTTCCATTTCCAGGTAGTTACGGTAATCCAGCAGCTCTTCGCCGATGGTCTGCGGCGTGCGCTGGCCCATGTCGATCTGCGGGTTAAGGCGCTGATAAAGCTTCGCTAACGCTTCGGAGAAGGTCAGACGATTGCTGTTGAACAGATCCTGATGCTGCTCATGCTGCTCGGAAAGTACGTTCAGCAGCGTTGCGTGAGCCTCGCGCACGTTGACGTTCAGACGAACGCTCTTCACCTGGCCGAAGGAGACGCTTTGCAGGCCCTGGTTGAGCATGCGAATACGGTTCTGCTCGCGCTGGATCGTCTTGCGAATGATGTTCGCCACGCTGCGGGAGCTGATCGCCAGTTTCTGCTCGCGTGAAGTCAGTTCTTCCGTCAGGCGACTCAGTTCGATTTCCATCTGCTCGATGGCTTCAACCGGATCGTCGGTACGAATGATGTCCTGGCGAATACGCTCGCGCAGATGCTGATAAACCGCGACGAAGAACTGAATCTTACGTTCAGGGCGCTTAGGATCTTCCGACAGACGAAGCACGTCACGCAGATGTTCGTTGTCGGCCACCGCCAGGCGCAGCGCACCCAACGCCTTATCCGACATGGAACGCAGATCGTCCCCGGAGAGATAAGCCAGCTCACGACGATGCAGGCGGCGCTCAACGCCGTTGTCTTTCACCATACGCATGACGGCGCACCAGCCTGCTTTCGCCGTTACAACCTGCTCGCGCATTTCAAAGTAATTACGCTCCAGCTGCTTCAGCTTGCGGGTCAGGTTGTTCATCTCCGCTTCGCAGTAAGTCAGCTGCTTCTCAAGCTGATTACGGCGCGAGCGGTTGTTGCTGAGCGCGGTATGCAGCTCATCGCGGCGCGCACGTGCTCTTTCCTCCGCCCCGGTATCTGCGCGGACGCCGATATCCTGCAGTTCTTTATGCAGATCCGTCAGCAGCTCTTTTTTGGTATCAAACGAACTTTTCAGCGACGCCAGAAGCTGGTTGTACTGACCCAGCTGCTGGGCATGCTGGCGCAGCGCTTCACGGGAACGCGTCCGCTCCACTTCAGCCTGTTCCAGACGCTGGCGCAGCTTCTCATTCAGGTCGCTGTTGCCGTCCAGCATGGCGGCAGAGTCGCTGTAGCTGAAGTGGGCGCGACGCTGCACGACTTCGGTCAGCGCAAACGCGCGCTGACGGGCATCACGCTGTATTTGCTGCGCGTGAGCGTAGTCGTCTTTAAGCTGCTCGAACTGTTCAGGGTCGCTCTGCAGCACGCTGGCAACGCCTTCCAGCTTGATTAACTGGTTGCCGTGCTGGTGAATAAAGCGAGCTGATTCTTCGGCTTCATCCAGGCGCTCCTGGATTTCATCGCAGCGATCGGCCAGCGTTTCGTCATTCAGCAGACTAATACGCGGCAGCAGGCGGTTAAGCTGGGCCACGCCCTCTTTTGCCTGCTCAAACTGCTGGCGCTGCTGCTGATTGTCATTTTCGTGGTTGTTGATCGCCCGCTCAATCTCGCCGCGACGGCTGTTGAGGTGGCGAATTTCCGCCTCAGGATCGTCTTCAAACGCCACGCCCAGATGCTGGCCGATAAAGCGGCTAAACGACTGGTGCAGGCGCTGGTTTTTCTGCACATCGAAAGAAAGCGTGGCGAAGCGCTCGGCCAGTGACTCACGTTCGTTATGCAACGCTTCAAGGCGGTTTTCACGCGCGGCACGGCCAAACAGCGGCAGCTCCGGCAGACGCGAATAGCGCCACTGGCGTTCAGCGGTTTTGACGAGTACCGCCGTACCCATCTCTTCAACGGTAAACACGCTGTCATCGAACGAAGACGGGTCCCCTTCAATCAGGTACAGGTCTTCCGGGCAATCTTCCAGATTTTCCAGCTGTTCGCGTACTAAAGAAAGATCGGGCACCACGATGGCGTGACGGGATGGACCATACAACGCGGAGAAGTACGGCGCATCTTCAAGGCCGATGTCATCATAAATTTCAGACAGCAGCACGCCGCCAAAACGTTCGGCCAGCGCGTTGAGGCGCGGGTCTTCGGCACCGCCAGGCTGGCTGAGGCGTTCAATTTCGTCATCTACGGCACGTTTACGCGCCCCGACTTCGTCACGCTCAACGGTGGATTCGCGCTCGCGCTCCAGCAGCTGCTGCATGTACTCAGTCACCTGCTGGCTGGCTTCAAACTGCTCGCCGCTTTGCTCGCACAGCTGAGTCAGGCTGGTTTGCGCCGCAATCCATCTTGGCGCGCGCAGGTTCAGCGTTTTGATGCTGGCCTGAATTTGTTCCAGTTCCTGACGCAGCGCCATGCGCTGCTCGCTTGCTTCGGCTACGGTTTGCTGCAGCGCGCCGATGCGCTCTTCCAGCTCCTCATGCAGCGCTTCAAGCTCTTCCGGATCGAACTGTTTGCCCTGGCGTTTACAGAAGTCAGCGAGCAAGCGCTCGGCTTCCTGCTGTTCACGCAGGCGCTGTTCCAGCTCGTTGAGACGCATACGCAGCGGCTGAACCTGATCGGCCAGATGACGCTGGTTGCTGCTGTCGCGCAGCAATTCACGCGCGGTGTCCCAGGCTTCGCTGCGGCTCACCGGGCCACTGATCGCCGTTACCAGTTGGTAAGCATGTTCGAACTGGCTATGCGCCGCCTGAGCCACGCTCATTTTCTGTTCAAGAGACAACAGTTTGTCGGTTGCCTCGATCTCTTTCGCTTTGAAAGTGTCCAGCCATTCATCGGCGCTGTCGGCGGTTAAATCCGGCAGATGGCAAAGCTCGCGAGCACGCTCCAGCGCCTGAAGCGCCTGCTGGTACTGAATAGCGCGGGTCTGCTGCACGTCCAGCGCCTGCTGGTAATCGGCAAGCTGACTCTTCAGCTCATCCACTTCCAGCTCGGCGGCTTCGGCCCGGGCCTCGTTTTCTTCCTGCTGCTCGTGCGCCTCGGCAACGATCTCATTTTGCTCTTCAAGACGAATTTGCAGCTCGTCGAGGTCAGCTTCGTAGCGCTCGATCTTTTCCTGCTGGCGAATCGCCGTTTGCACCAGATTCAGATGATCGCTTGCGGCCTGATAATCCGTTTCCAGATCGCCTTCCGCACCGCTGTGTTCACCCAGCTCCCGCGCCATATCAACGTGCTTATATTGTTCGGCGGCCAGCTGCTGGCGGCTAATCAACAGTTCGCGACGAAATTCCAGCGCTTTATCCAGGTGGATACGTCGTTCGTTGGCGTGGCGCATGTAGTCTGCCGCCACATAGTCAGTCGCTTCCGAGATTAAGTGCTTAAACAAATCACGGTCGGACTGGGTGACGCGAATCGCTTCCAGCGTCATGCGGTTTTCACGCAGCGCCGCTTCCATGTCCTGGAAGGCTTTACGCACGCCGCCGTTTTCCGGCAGCAGGTAATCACGCAGGGAACGGGTGATCGCGCTGGAAATACCGCCGTACAGCGAGGCTTCAATCAGGCGATAGTATTTGCTACGGTCTGCGGCGCTGCGCAAACGACGGGCAACAATGCCCAGATCGAACATCAGCGAGTGGTAGTCGGTAATGGAGTTGAACTGCTTGAACTGCACGCCTTCAATGGCTTCAACTTTATCCTTCAGCTCCTGCAGGCTGAGTACGCGAGCCTGACGTTCATTCAGCGTTTCAGTCAGTAACTGCGTCGGCTGAATCGAGGTTGGCAAGCCCTGAATTGCAAAGGGTTTAATATCGACTTTACGGTCGCGCCCGGCGACCTGCTGCAGACGGACACCCACCACAACGCGCTGATGACGCGAGTTGATGACGTCCAGCGTGGAGTAACAGACGCCTGCTTTCAGCTTACCGTGAAGGCCTTTATCGCGAGAGCCTGAGGTGGCCCCCGCCTCCGTGGTGTTGCGGAAGTGCAGCAAGGTTAAGTCCGGGATAAGCGCCGTGACGAAAGCCGCCATAGTGGTGGACTTACCCGCCCCGTTGCCCCCGGAAAGCGTGGTAACCAGCTCATCGAGATCGAATGTACGCGCGAAGAAACCGTTCCAGTTAACCAGCGTCAGCGAGCGAAATTTTCCGCGTTCAATCATTCTTGTTCATCCTCCGCGTTATCCAGTCCTGGTTGTGGCTCATCGCTCTCATCATTGAGCTGCAGGCGACTTTCGACCGCCATGGCTTCGCCGTCGCGAATCATGCGCAGCTGGGCTTCGCGTGGGTCATCGCCGGTACGCACATCGGCGCCAAAGCGGAAGACCGATTCAGTGATGCGGAATTTACTGCTGTCGTGGCCCATAAACCAGATCATGCCGAGGCGGCGCAGGCGAGTCAGTGAAGCACGTACTTTCTCCTGCAGCTTTTGGCGGTCAAGGTCGGATCCGGTGGAACGGTTATTCACCAGCTTCAGCAGCTTGTTTTCATCCGCCAGCGTTAGCAGCTCGTCATAAAGCTCCTGCTGGGTGAAGATCCCTTCGTTGGCCAGGCGCTCCGGGCTGAGGTAGAGGTAGCACAGAATTTTGCCTACCATCATATCCAGCTCGGAGAGCACAGAACGTGGGATTAGCGTGGTGGAACGTGGACGCAGATAGAAAAATCCTTCTGGCGCACGGATGAGTTCCACGTTATAGCGCGCGTAAAACTCTTCCAGATATTCCTGGAAATCCATCAAGAAGGCGTGGTTGTCCAGCTCTTCGAGGCCAATATGACGCCCGGCGCGCAGCTGGCTGTCGAGCGCAGGAAAAAGAGGGTTAGCCAGCGCCTGTGCCAGTTTAACCGGCATCACTTGTTCAATATTTGTTGATGACATGCGCCTGTACCTTGGCTCCGTAATCGTTAATGGTTTGCCACTTAGCCGGCAATCCTGTGAAATCCGCTTCCGCTACGCCCAGACGCACCGCCTGGTCAACAACAATACGCGCCACGTCGAAGTGACGCGCGCGCGGGTATTGCACGAGGTAGTCACGTACCACAACGCCCAAATCAAGAGGAGCTTGTTGGGTTTTGTAGACCTGTAGCGCCGCTTCAATCAGCGCCGCCAGCTGTTCACGAATTTCGTTAAATTCTTCAAACTCGAGTTCACTTGGCAACTCGCCGGTGACCTCTTCATCCCGCAGTGCCATCTCTTCGTCACGCATATCCAGCAGGCGATCGGCGCTGGAGTAGGTCAGCGCCCATGGCGCATCGAAGTAGCTTTGCACCGACTGGCGCAGACGCTGAGCAAAGACGCGGTTTTTATCCATATCGATAGCGGTACGAATAAATTTATGCACGTGGCGGTCGTAGCCAATCCACAGGTCAATGGCCTGCTGGCCCCAGCTGATAATGCGGTCGAGTTTGCTTTGCAGGTCGAACACCAGGCGGTCTACAAAGTGAAGATCGTCGCGCCCCAGGGTTGAGTCCTGAACGCGCAGCAGGTTGGCCTGCAGCTTATCCCCCGCGGCTTCGAGCGTATCCTGCAGTTCACGTAGCGTGCCGGATGTCTCTGACAACAGCAGTTCGCAGCTTGAAATCGCCGCCCGCCAGTCTTTGTTCAGCAGTTGGGCAATGTCATCTTTTACCTGCTGCTGCTGCTCGTCCATAATGCGCTGGGTGAGATCGATACTGTCGAAAATCTCCGCCACGGAATATTTGAGCGGCGCATAAACATTGCGGTGCCAGTGAAATTCATCGCCATCTTCATCGGCCGCATCAGCGGCGCGCTTAAGCTCGCCCGCAACGATAGAAAGCTGCATAGACAGACGCAGCGTGGAAAACTCACGCTGGCGAATGTAGTAGTCAGTGATGCCAATCCCCAGAGGCGTCAGGCGATAAATGGCATTGCCTTCGGTTAGCTCGCTGACAAAGCGATTGAGCAAACGCTGACGGACCATATCGTTGATGGCGTTATTAGCGCGCACGGTGATGGTTTCGCTCGTTTGTTCAAAACCATCGCTGACGTGACGAAACGCATCAATCAGCTCTCCCTCGCTCAGCTCGCCATCAAGGCGCTCGCCGTTTAAGGTGGCCACGGCCAGCAAAAACGTCAGGCGCTCCGTCGGTAGCGAGATCGAAAAATCATTTTTCCTGGCCCAGGCAACCAGTTCAGGCACTGTCTGGGAAAAATCACTCATAATTTATCCTTGGCTCTGCGGCTTAAACGCGGTTACGTGAATATAGCGGCCGAGACTGATAAACGGCTCCTGCCGACAATAACGCGTCTCCAGCGTCAGCAAATCGTCAAAACCATCTCGTTGTTTGTGTTTATCTCGCAGGTAATCGTGAAACACCCGCACGCCGGTTTTACCGGTAATTTGCCAGCCAATTTGCTCCAGCCAGTGATAAACCTGTTCTGGCTGCAGCGGATTGTCGGGCGAAAGGGTTTTGCGCTTATTTTTTTTCATCCCCTGCAGTACATATTCGAAGTTTCCGACAAACATGTTTCGCATCAGCAGGCCGTTTGCATTGTAGAACATTAGCGACAAAGTGCCGCCGGGACGCAAACAATCCCAAAGCGCTTTCAGCGCGGCCTGAGGATCGGTGACCCACTCAAGCACCGCATGAAACAATATCAGATCAACCGGGCTTTCCAAATGTTGAGCCATATCCTGAGCGGCAGATTGTACAAAATGCATGTTGTCGCTCACACCTTTATCGTGAGCGAGCATTTTTGCACGTGCAATCATTTCGGCGGACACATCGCAAAGCACCACTTCGTGCCCACGCTCAGCGAAGCGGGTGGCCGTTTGCCCCTCCCCACCGCCGGCATCCAACACCTTTAAGGCTGCGGGCTGTGTCGCCAGAAAAGCATCCAGATCCTGCCAGAGAATCGCCTGCCGCAACTGGCCTTTTGTTGTGCCATAGATATTGTGCGAAAACTTCTCGGCAATATCGTCAAAATTGCGGTCACCCATGGGTACAGCTCCGTGGCAAAAGAGGTCATCTGACAAAACCGCTATTTTGGCACAGGCGGGACGAGAATGAACCCATCTGGTGTAATATCACGGACGTTTACCTGCTGGATGGTTAAAAAGGATCCGAATTTCATGCTTTTTATACTGAAAAAAATCATTGGCGGTCTGCTGCTTCCTCTGCCATTCCTGCTGTTAACCATGGGCGTGGCTCTGGCGCTGCTGTGGTTTACTCGCTGGCAAAAAACAGCCAAAGGGATACTCACGGCCAGCTGGCTGGTGCTTTTTCTGATTAGCCTGCAGCCCGTCGCGGACTGGATGTTAAAGCCTATCGAAGACACCTACGCCACTCGCCAGCACGGCGACAACGCCCGCTACATCGTTGTGCTGGGCGGCGGCTACACCTGGAATTCGGACTGGGCACCCAGCTCAAATCTGATCGACAACAGTTTACCGCGACTCACCGAAGCGATTCGTCTGAAACAGCTGAATCCGGGGGCAAAACTTATCTTTACTGGGGCAAGGGCGATGACTAACTCGGTGAGCGCCGCAGAGACTGGCGCCAGGGTTGCGGAAAGTCTCGGCGTTGCCAGAGATGACATCATTACGCTAGACACGCCAAAAGACACGGAAGAGGAAGCCCACGCCGTGGCCAGGTTGCTAGGCCAGCAGCCGTTTATTCTGGTGACGTCAGCTTCGCACCTGCCACGGGCGATGATCTTCTTCACCCGGGCCGGGCTGCATCCTCTCCCTGCCCCGGCTAACCAGTTGGCGATAACCTCTCCGCTTAATCCGTGGGAAAAGGCTATCCCCGACCCGGTATGGCTGATGCACAGCGAGCGCGTGGGCTATGAAACCCTCGGGCGCCTGTGGCAGTGGCTGAAAGGCCCTTCAGGAGAGCCAGGGCAGCAATGACTTAGAGGCGTTGTCAAACACCGGCCGGTTCAGTCGGCCGGTTTGCAGCAGGTGTGCGACCTCATCCCACAGCACATATAGCCAGCGCCGCCAGAGGAAAGATTCGGCAACCGGAGCGCGCTGTAAATAGTGCCAAAGCAGGCTTTCGGCCTGACCTGGCTCAGCCAGGCGAAACAGCTCATATTCTCGCGGCGCCCAAAGCATTACCCCGGGGTTAACCATCGCCAGCAATTGATCGCTACGAGAATCCTTGAGCATGCTGCGAAGGGAAAAATTGCCGTGAATAAGCACGCAGTTATCGCTGAAGTCTTCGAACATACGCGGCAGACATTCTCGGGTACGAAACAGAATACGTTTATCCTGCATGGTTAACCCGGTGTTCTGGTACTGATTGAGCGTAGTCCAGAGCACTTCGACTCGCTGGCGGTACCAGTGCGGCCAGATGTTTTCCTGAGTGCTGTCGACGCTCCCCACACAGCCGCTGCTGTCCACGCGATGCCAGGCTAACAGCCCCTCAACAATCTGGTCTTTGAGCTGCTCCCAGCGGTTAGGCGTTCGGGTTGGTGCTTCACCGGGAACCCCTCGCAGGCGCTCCATCAGTAAAACGTCCGGGCCAGGATGTTCTTCGTGAGTCAACACGCCGTAGACCACCGGCATGCGGACGGTGCCTGAGCGCGCCAGCATCGACATTTTCCAGGCCAACTGAGTCGCCAGGCCCGGCGAGGTAAAACTTTTGGCGAGCAGCGGCATTGCGTGGCCGCCGCTGTCATAGAGCGACCAAAGTGCAGTTTCCGCATGTTCGCTAATGCACTCAATACGGCTTAACTTCTCACCCAGCAGGTGACTTAGCTCCTTACGCAGCAATTCCATACCGATTTCCCCTGGTAATACTGTTGATTTAATAATGAGCGCACCAGGCGAAGTTGTCACCACTCCAGATCAATTGGGTTTCAGAAAAAGAAAAACCGGCCTGGTTAGCCGGTTTGATTGTTCACGCTGAAGGTGAATTAGCGCATTGCTAGACGGACGCGTTCAAGATCTTCTGGGGTATCCACACCAATACTTGGGATGGCTTTCGCAACGGCAACATGTATTTTTTCGCCGTTCCACAAGACGCGCAGCTGTTCAAGCATTTCGATTTGTTCAAGCTGGCTCGGTGCCCAGCTGACGTAGCGACGAATGAAACCAGCGCGGTAGCCATAGATGCCAATATGGCGCAGGAAGGTATCGCCAATCTCTTCACGTGAAGCGGCAAAACGCTCGCGATCCCACGGAATCGTGGCGCGTGAGAAATAAAGCGCGTAGCCCTGCGCATCCATAACCACTTTTACCGCATTCGGATTAAACGCTTCTTCCGCAGATTCAATGGGTACTGCGAGGGTCGCCATGCCAGCTTGGCTGTTCGCGACGTTGTTAGCAACCTGCTGAATAATCACCGGGGGGATCATTGGCTCATCGCCCTGTACGTTCACGATTACCGTGTCGTCGCTGAAGCCACATTTCTCAATAACTTCTGCCAGGCGTTCAGTGCCGGACTGATGATCGGGGCTGGTCAGGCAAACTTCCCCACCTGCCGCCTCGACAATACGGGCCACATCAGGATGATCGGTGGCGACAATGATACGTTCCGCACCGGACTCACGCGCGCGGTCCAGAACATGCAGCACCATTGCTTTGCCGTTGATCTCTTTTAAAGGCTTACCCGGCAGACGCGTAGACGCATATCTCGCGGGAATAATGGCGACAAAACTCATGGGTTGGTCTCGTCTGAAGTCAGCGTCCGGGCTTCACTTTCCAGCAGAACTGGAATGCCATCACGCAGCGGGTATGCCAGCCCGTCAGGCTTGCAGATAAGCTCTTGCTTTTCCTGGTTATAGTAGAGCTTGCCGTTACAGACCGGGCAGGCAATGATTTCAAGTAAACGACTTTCCATAATTACTCCAGATGAGTGCCATCAACGGCACCAGAATAGCATAAATGACTAGCCAGCCGGGGCCATTTCCCAGCCATCACCCCAGTTTTCTCTTAATTCTGCGGGCAAAATACCCAGGGTAAGATGCGTCGCGGATTGCCAGCGCGCAAATTCCGTCAGTGCACCACGCAGACCTTCCTGCAAGGCGTCGGTGACTTTTATGCCCTCTTCCAGATAGAGGCTTATGACCTCCAGCTCCCCCTGCTTACGGTGCATTTTGGCGTCTATTCTGCCCACCAGCGCCCCTTTGTGCAGCAGCGGTAAAACAAAATAACCATAGCGACGCTTTTCCGCTGGGGTATAGCATTCCAGTCGATAGGAAAAGTTAAACAGCACCTCTGCTCTGCGACGATCCCAAACGACCGGGTCAAACGGTGAAAGCACGGCGCTGTGGGTAGCGTTAAGCTGATTTTGCTGCGCTTTTTCAAGCAGCGGTAGCAGCGAATGATGCAGCAGCATATCGCCCAGTTTATCTGCACGGACGCGAATGACATTGCCCGATGAAAGCCAGCTTTCTAGCAGGGGCTTTAACGCAATATTTTTCAGTCGGTAGTAATCAGCGAGCCATTCCGGACGGAAGATCCCCAGGCTACGGGCGCTATTTTCCAGCATGAGTAACTCAGCCTCGGGCTGCTCAATCAGATGCAAGGCATCGTTCCAGTGCGGCATAACGCGCTGGGTTAGATCGTAAACCCTTTGAAAATTACGCCGCTCCGTCACCATCACCTGTCCGGCGGTAAATAACCCCTCAAGATGTTTTTTCTGTGGCTTCCATTCCCACCAGCCGCTCGCGCCTTTGCGTGGATGCTCAAAATCAGCTGAACGGACGGGGCCATTGTCTTTGATATAAGCGAGCAGCTGGCTGATATCTTCCGCATGCTCATTCATCCATTCGGGACGGTATTTCCAGCCCATGTTTTCAGGGCTCAGCATCCGGTGGCGAATGAGCGCAAAATCTTTTTTCGGCAAAAAACAGGCTTCATGCGCCCAGTATTCGATTAGCTCACCGCTCGCCAGGGCACTATCAAGCCAGCCAGATTCATACTGACCAAGACGACTGAACAAGACCAGGTAAGGGCTGCGGGCAACAATATTAATGGTGTCAATTTGCAGCAGCGACATGCGGGAGATCGCGTCGGCAACATCAGCGGGCCGTGCACGACGACGAGGCTTTTGAAGTAACCCCTGAGCTGCAAGGTGGAGGTTTCGGGCTGCTCGTAATGAAAGTTGTGAAACGGTCATGACACACCTGTAATCAACGAACGAAAAACCGGTGCCGCAGAGATTAACGCACCAGCGCCAGTAATTGCTTGAGGAGAGTTTCCGCGAGAGGTGAATCAAGCTGCGCATCAACCGGCAGATACCACCAGTTTGTATGGCCCCCGGCAAACGCACGGCATTTTACCGCATCTTTTTCCGTCATCAGTACGACTTGCTCCGCCGTCGCGATAGCCAACATATCCTGTTCGGTAATTGCCTGATGATCGGCCAGCGCCACTGTTTTCACCGGCGTAATACCGCATTGCGCAAGCGTGGCAAAGAAACGCGGCGGATGGCCAATACCGGCCATAGCCACAACGTCAGAAAAATCAGTGACCGGCCGGCGTTCACCGGTGAGTACGTTAATGGCGAGCCCGGGCTTCAAGCGCATGGCGATTTCACCAGCCTGCGGTTCCCCACCATTCACGATAATTGCATCTACGCTGCGTAAACGCCCCGCTCTTTCACGCATTGGCCCGGCAGGTAACCACCAGCCATTACCAAACCTGCGGGCACCGTCGATCACAACGATTTCTTTATCGCGTCCCAGAGCATAATGCTGTAGGCCATCATCAGTAATAATGATTTGTGGGGCTGCAGCTACAATGAGGGCTTTTACAGCCTCACTGCGTTTTGGCGCAACGGCGACGGGCGCCCCGGTACGTTGAAAAATAAGTACCGGTTCATCTCCAGCTTCGGAAGGTGTGGTTTTTGCATCAAGCAGCAGAGGATAAACAGCGGCTTTTCCTCCGTAGCCCCGGGACACAACGCCAACGCTCACGCCACGCTGCTGTAGCTGCTCCACAAGCCAGATAACAACGGGTGTTTTCCCATTTCCTCCCGCCGTCAGATTTCCAACGACAACCACGGGTACAGGGGCACGCCATATGGCACGCAGACCAATACGGTAAGACAGGCGAATAACGCCGCTCACCAGGCCATAAAGCCAGGAAAGCGGCAACAGCAGCAGGTAGAGAGGTGATTTTCCCGACCAGATACGCTCTATCATTCGCCGAATTGCATCTTATGTAGCTGGGCATAGACGCCGCGATGGGCCAGCAGTTCCAGGTGAGGCCCGCGTTCGACGATACAACCATCTTCCACCACCACGATTTCATCAGCCTGCTCAATCGTCGACAGACGGTGAGCAATCACCAGTGATGTGCGGTTCTTTTGCAGTTCATCCAGGGCAGATTGAATCGCGCGCTCCGACTCCGTGTCGAGCGCAGAGGTTGCTTCATCCAGGATCAAGATTGGGCTGTCACGCAGCAGCGCGCGAGCGATAGCGATACGCTGACGCTGTCCACCAGACAGCAGCACACCATTTTCACCGATAATGGTATCCAGCCCGTTGTCCATTTTGCTAATGAAGTCCATCGCGTAAGCCATGCGCGCGGCCTTTTCGATATCTTCACGGGAATATTCGCCGGTGCGGGCGTAGGCAATATTATTCGCCACGGTATCGTTAAAGAGATGAACATTTTGCGACACCAGCCCCACCTGATTACGCAGAGATGCAAGGGTGTATTCGCGTATGTCGTGCCCGTCAATCAGGATGGCACCTTCCTGCTGCTCGTAGAAACGCGTGATCAGGCTGGCAATCGTTGATTTACCCGAACCTGAACGCCCTACCAGCGCAACGGTTTTTCCTGCTGGAATGGTCAGGTTGATATTGCGCAGGGCCGGGACATCACGGCCTGGGTAGGTGAAGGTCACATTGCGGAATTCAACGTCACCTTTAGAACGATCGATGACCAGTTTGCCACCGTCCTTTTCCTGCTCAGAGTCAAGGATAGAGAACAGCGTTTGGCACGCTGCCATCCCGCGCTGGAATTGAGCGTTGACGTTAGTCAGTGACTTAAGCGGACGCATTAGCGCAATCATGGAGGAGAACACCACGGTAATGGTGCCGGCTGTCAGGGTTTCCATCACGCTAGGGAAGCTGGCGGCATAAAGCACAAAGGCCAAAGCAAGGGAAGCAATAAGCTGAATAATCGGATCAGAGATAGAAGAGGCTGAAACCAGCTTCATCCCCTGATTACGCATGCGGTTACTGACTTTGTCAAAGCGATCGGTTTCTACCTGCTGGCCACCGAAAATAAGCACTTCTTTGTGCCCCTTCAGCATCTGCTCTGCGCTGGTTGTAACCTGCCCCATGGTGTTCTGCATGTTTTTGCTGATATTACGGAAGCGCTTAGAGACAAAGCGAATGGCAAAAGACACAACCGGTGCCAACACGATCAGGATCACTGAAAGCTGCCAGCTGTACCAGAACATCAATATAAACAGGCCAATAATTGATGCTCCCTCACGGACAACGGTGATCAACGCGCCGGAAGAGGAAGAGGCAACCTGCTCAGAATCATAGGTAATACGGGAGAGTAACGTCCCGGTGGACTGCTGGTCGAAGAATGAAACCGGCATCCCCATCATGTGGCTGAACAGTCGGCGACGCATGTTCATGACCACCATACCTGACACCCATGAAATACAGTAGCTTGAAACATAGCTGGTCACGCCGCGCAGCAGCATCAACGCAATCACGGCCACTGGCATCCATAGCAGTACAGAAGAGTCCGTTTTACCAAAACCATCATCCAGTAATGGTTTAAGCAGCGAAAGCATGTAGGTATCACTCGCCGCATTGAGGATTAACGCTATCCCAGACACAATCAGACCCGTTCTAAAGGGGGAAATCATCGGCCAGAGCCGGCGGAAAGTCTGCCATGTGGAGAGATCTTTATCGTTCTGCATTAAGTCGAACCAGCCTTTTATGAAATAGCCGCATATTCTACCCATTATCTCGGGTGACGCCAAACCACTGATGATACCAACGGGGCAATATTTGTTCTCTGAAGCCAGAGATTTGCCATTTATCACCTTTTATTTCAATTGTCAGCTGCCCTGATTGAGCCGTGTCATGCCACTGATAACCGTATTGCCGGTAACGATGAATAATTGTTGAAGACGGTAAGCGCCAGGCGTTAAACCTGGAAGCAGAAGCCAGTGCCACGCT
The DNA here is from genome assembly GCF_011752835.1 of Enterobacter sp. Ap-1006. NCBI lineage: Bacteria > Pseudomonadati > Pseudomonadota > Gammaproteobacteria > Enterobacterales > Enterobacteriaceae > Enterobacter > Enterobacter sp. Ap-1006. Next base: position 352,441 of record NZ_VWWU01000003.1, read on the forward strand.
GCCTGAAACGGCTCTCAGTAGAGGACCGCTGGACGAAGTTCGGCTCCCGTGATGTGGAACCTGCAGGACGTTTGCTTCTAGCGTTTGCCACCGTTTTCTCAGCATAGCCAATTCTGCATTCGCCTCCAGGTCCCCCGTAAGCAAAAGGCTGAATCCTCCGTGACTAACTTTAACCACACAAGAGCGATTGTTGCTGCTCCCCTCATACTCTTCGGGTGGCCACAGCACATCGAATTGAATCTCCTGCCATGCCCATTGTTGACCACGAAAGCAAGGCTCATGCCCCTTCCAGCGTAAAGGACTACGAATATTTAAAGCAGGCCACTGCTGCTTAAGACTTTTCAATCCGCCGATATGATCAAGATGTTCATGGCTAATAATGACCTGCTCTGGCTGAAGGTTTCGCCATTTTAACCAGGGAATAATCACGGTTTTAGCCGCGTCTCCCCCAGGCCATGCGTTGCCCGTGTCGTAGAGTAACGCTTTCCCTTCACGCTCAATAACCACGGCAAGCCCATGGCCCACATCAAGCATATGGACGGCCCAGCTATTGGCCTCCGGCTTACGCCAAAAGGGAAACATCATCATAAGCAACACTGCTGCAGCGGTAGCGAAAGAGCTTCGCCAAAAACCGAATCGCCATATCACTATGGTCCACCAGGCAATGAACGCCAGAAATTGATAACGGCGATCGAGTTCTTTCCACCCATCCGGCAACCCAGCCAGTAACCCGAATACTCCTGCAAGTGATTTATCGGCCAGTGACCAAAGCACCTCGCCAATGGCAGGGACTTCTCCGAACACCATACCGGCTAAAATGAAAGGCACGCTAACGAAGGTAATCAACGGCACAGCGAAGAGATTAGCGACCAGCGAAGTCATACTGATGCCGTGAAATAAAATCACCTGAAGTGGAATGAGCAACAGCGTAATGCCTGTTTGCAAATAAAGCAGATCGGCAAAAGGCCGAAGCCAGCGATTTATCGTCATGCGAGGCAGCGGCACCCACTGGTACCAAAAGATAAGCCCGCATACCGCAAGCGCGGAAAGCCAAAGACTTTCAGATAAAATAGACATCGGTTCGCTAAACACAATGCCCGCGACACAGCACAACAACACATCCCAGGATGACCACTTTCTGCCGCTCAGACGTAATATTGCCCAAATGCCCATTCCAACCTGGGTTCTGACCGCCGGCGGATTCATCCCTGACAGCCAGGTGTAAAATAGCGCGACGCTAAAACTCATCACCAGGGGAAAACGAAACCCTATCATCGAAGCTGGCAGGCAAAATTGCAGAACCCGAGCAAACAGCCAGCCAATCCCACCGGCTAACGCAATATGCAGCCCAGAAATTGCCATCAGATGTGCAGTCCCGGTATCACGCATGATTTTTTTGACGTCTTCGCTGACATCTATTCGCTCCCCAAAACCCAGAGCGATAATCACACCCTGCCACGGGAGATTAGCGGTAGCATTTTTGGCTTGTTGGAGCCATTTACCTCGAAGATTACAGCCGCCCGATAGAAGGCTTGCTTTCAACACCCGACCATTAAACGGCTGCATCTGCGAAAGCGCATAGCGCTGCCCGTCAAAAATACCTTCATTAAGACGCCCATGTACCGGGTGAAGGCGTAGCGTCATTAACCATGTTTGCCCCTCACAAACAGGCTCAGGCAATACGCTATTTCGCAATACAACGCCTGGCGCAGGAAACAGGTAACGATCATCCCGTTTGACTATCCGCAGTTCATGCCGTTTTTCGCCATCACTTCTCGTAATTTTCACCTGCACGGTCAGCGGTTTCTCCCCAAACTCAGAGAACATATCCAGCATTTGCCGCGCGCCCAACAGGCTCCAGCTCAAGAATAAAAGGCAAAGCACCAGATAGCGCACCCAAACGATACGGCCCCAAAAACAGGCCAATGTCAGTGCAGCCGCCACGAACAGTAAAATCCCATTTTGTTCTGGAATAACTGACAGCCATAACAGTGGTAAAGCGCTAATCAGAACGGCACCAGCAACGGCAGGAATAGAAAACACATCCACCTCCTTGTTACAGGAAGTGTGCGGGAATCTTGAGATTAAATCAGGAAGCAATTGGAGAAATACGTGCTGGCCTGAACTCCGATGAATCTGGCTTAACAATATTGCGTTAGCCTTCAGGAAGGCGCTCGCAAAATAGCAAAATCAGTAAAAAAAATGGCACCTCATTTGAGGTGCCATTTTTGCTAACTCTAAGGAATTAGCCGTAAATATTGGCGCGGTCACGCAACTCTTTGCCTGGCTTAAAGTGTGGAACGTATTTACCTTCCAGATCCACTTTGTCGCCGGTTTTCGGGTTACGTCCGGTGCGAGGAGCGCGATAGTGTAAGGAGAAACTGCCGAAACCCCGGATTTCAATACGTTCACCCTCGGCGAGCGTAGAGGCCATATGCTCCAGCATTTCCTTCACCGCATCTTCTACTGCTTTTGCAGGGATGTGAGATTGCTGGGTTGCAAGTCTTTCGATCAATTCTGACTTGGTCATGATTCCTCCGGTTTCCTTTCAGGAAAATTAGCTTACAGCTCTCAATCGAACAAGGGCGGCCGAAGCCGCCCTGATTTTATACCCTGGCAAAAGCCGGGATACAACGCTCGGACGATTACTCGCCTTTAGCTGCTTTGAATGCTTCAGCCATTGCGTTAGAGAAGTTGCCTTCTTCCTGTTTGTTGTTAACAGTCGCAATTGCATCTTTCTCGTCAGCTTCGTCTTTAGCACGAACAGACAGGCTAACAACACGGTTTTTACGATCAACGCCGGTGAATTTAGCTTCAACGTCGTCGCCAACGTTCAGAACCAGAGTTGCATCTTCAACGCGGTCACGGGAAGCTTCAGAAGCACGCAGGTAGCCTTCTACGCCATCTGCTAATTCAACTGTAGCACCTTTCGCGTCAACTGCCGTTACTTTACCAGTAACGATAGTACCTTTCTTGTTCAGCGCAACGTAGTTGTTGAACGGATCTTCTGCGAGCTGCTTAACGCCCAGGGAGATACGCTCACGCTCTGCGTCAACCTGCAGAACAACGGCTGCAATTTCGTCGCCTTTTTTGTATTCACGTACTGCTTCTTCGCCCGCAACGTTCCAGGAGATGTCAGACAGGTGAACCAGGCCGTCGATGCCGCCGTCCAGGCCGATGAAGATACCGAAGTCAGTGATAGACTTGATTTTACCTTCAACACGGTCACCCTTGTTGTGGGTTTCCGCGAACTGCTGCCATGGGTTGTTTTTGCACTGCTTCAGACCCAGGGAGATACGACGACGTTCTTCGTCGATATCCAGAACCATAACTTCCACTACATCACCAACGTTAACAACTTTGGATGGGTGGATGTTTTTGTTGGTCCAATCCATTTCGGAAACGTGAACCAGGCCTTCAACGCCTTCTTCGATTTCAACGAAGCAGCCGTAGTCGGTCAGGTTGGTCACGCGGCCAGTCAGTTTGGTACCTTCTGGATAACGCTTAGCGATAGCTACCCATGGATCTTCGCCCAGCTGTTTCAGGCCGAGGGAAACACGAGTACGCTCGCGGTCGAACTTCAGCACTTTAACAGTGATTTCGTCGCCAACGTTCACGATTTCGCTTGGATGCTTAACGCGTTTCCATGCCATATCGGTGATGTGCAGCAGGCCATCAACGCCACCCAGGTCAACGAATGCACCGTAGTCAGTGAGGTTCTTAACGATACCTTTAACTTCCATGCCTTCTTGCAGGTTTTCAAGCAGCTGATCGCGCTCTGCGCTGTTCTCAGACTCGATAACCGCACGACGGGAAACAACAACGTTGTTGCGTTTCTGGTCCAGCTTGATCACTTTGAACTCAAGCTCTTTGCCTTCGAGGTGCAGAGTGTCGCGAACTGGACGAACGTCAACCAGGGAACCTGGCAGGAACGCACGAATACCGTTCAGCTCAACAGTGAAGCCACCTTTAACTTTGCCGTTGATAACACCAACCACAGTTTCAGCTTCTTCGTAAGCTTTTTCCAGCGTGATCCAAGCTTCGTGACGTTTAGCTTTTTCACGGGACAGCAGAGTTTCACCGAAGCCGTCTTCTACTGCGTCCAGCGCAACGTCAACTTCGTCACCAACCTGGATTTCCAGTTCGCCGGCTGCGTTTTTGAACTGCTCTGCAGGAATTGCAGATTCAGATTTCAGGCCCGCATCAACCAGAACGACGTCTTTGTCGATAGCAACAACAACACCACGAACGATGGAACCCGGACGGGTTTCGATTGTTTTAAGGGATTCTTCAAATAGTTGAGCAAAAGATTCAGTCATGTTTAATCTTCAAAAGTTAGATTAACGTCCATCTGGCCTCATGCCGGATGGGGTTGTTTTACATACCCGCTTACACTCCATTGCAGCGGGGGTACTACAAAATGGGTCGCTATCTCAAGCGAGCGCCAGCTTTTCGCGGGCGTATTGTAGCGCTTTTTCAATCACTTGCTCAATGCTCATACTGGTTGAATCCAGCACTAAAGCATCTATAGCAGGCACTAACGGCGCTACAGACCGATTACGGTCGCGATCGTCGCGTTCCTTGATCTCGGCCAAAAGGCGCTCAAAGTTAACACTAAAGCCCTTCTCCTGCAACTGTAGCATGCGCCTGTGGGCGCGCTCTTCAGAGGAGGCATCAAGGAAAATTTTCACCGGCGCATCCGGGAACACAACGGTTCCCATATCGCGGCCGTCTGCAATCAGACCCGGCGCTTCGCGGAAAGCGCGCTGGCGGCGCAGCAAGGCTTCGCGCACACGCGGGAACGCGGCCACCTGAGAAGCCGCGTTTGCCACTTCCTGAGTGCGAATTTCAGCGCTAACGTCTTCCCCTTCGAGAATCACTTCCAAATTGCCGTCGGTGGAAATAAACCGAACGTCCAGGTGGGCCGCAAGGGGCACCAGCGCGTCTTCGGAAGCCACATCAACATGGTGATGTAACGCCGCGAGCGCCAGAACGCGATAAATCGCACCAGAGTCCAGCAGATGCCACTGCAGCGCTTCGGCCATGGCCTTACAAAGCGTGCCTTTACCGGCGCCACTTGGGCCATCAATCGTTATTACCGGGGCGGATGCCGTCATCGTTTTCTCCTCTATCGCTGGATTCGCGGGTGGTAAACGCCGCGCATTATACGCCGCAACCGCCAGGACTGTTATCTTTCCAGACAAATATCCACGGGAATCAGGCTGAGTGTAGAAGAATTGCGCAACGGGCGTTGTAAGGAATCGTAGAGATAAAGAAAAACCGCATCAGACGATGCGGTTTTACAAACGTTATACAGGCGTACTGATGCGAGCTAACTGCTCGAAATAATCAGGGAAGGTTTTTGCCGTACAGCCTGGGTCAAGAATCGTCACTGGCGTATCGGACAACGCCACCAGCGAGAAACACATCGCCATACGGTGATCGTTGTAAGTACCGATTTCAGCAAACGTCAGCTTAGCCGGTGGCGTAACGCTAATATAGTCTTCGCCCTCTTCAACTTCTGCACCGACTTTTCGTAATTCCGTCGCCATTGCGCTCAGACGATCGGTCTCTTTTACGCGCCAGTTATAGATATTACGCAGCGTGGTCGTGCCTTTAGCAAACAGGGCCGCGGTCGCGATAGTCATTGCCGCATCCGGGATATGGTTCATATCCATGTCGATAGCGTTTAGCTCACCACGTTCACAGCTAATGAAGTCATCGCCCCAGGTCACTTTCGCGCCCATTTTCTCAAGTACATCGGCAAAGCGAATATCACCCTGCACGCTGTTCCGCCCGATGCCGGTAACCTTGACCACGCCACCTTTAATTGCGCCTGCGGCCAGGAAGTAAGAGGCGGAGGAGGCATCACCTTCTACCAGGTAAGCCCCTGGGGATTGATACTGCTGCGCGCCGCGAATCAGGAAACTGCGATAGTCGCGGTTTTCAACTTCCACGCCGAAAGTTTTCATCAGATGCAGCGTGATATCGATATAAGGTTTGGAAACCAGCTCGCCTTTAATGGTGATTTCAGTGTCATGTGCAGCCAGAGGTGCGGTCATCAGTAGCGCGGTCAGGAACTGGCTGGATACGCTGCCGTCCACTTCAACCTTGCCGCCGCCAAAGCCACCGCGCAAACGCAGAGGTGGGTAATTTTCTTGCTCAAGGTATTCTATGTTCGCTCCACCCTGGCGCAGCGCATCGACAAGGTGGCCGATTGGACGCTCTTTCATCCGCGGCTCACCGGTCAGCACAATGTTGTTACTGCCGAGGCACAACGCCGCGGCCAGCGGACGCATAGCGGTGCCAGCATTCCCTAAAAAGAGTTCCAGCTCACCTTGTGCCTGCAGAGGCCCGGCCACGCCGGTGACTTCACAACGGGTACGATCCGCCGAAAGCGTATAGCTCACGCCCAACGCCTTCAGCGCATTAAGCATATGGCGGACATCATCGCTATCCAGCAAATTGGTCAGCACCGTGGTGCCTTTGGCCAGCGCGGCCAGTAGCAGCGCACGGTTAGACACGCTTTTTGAACCCGGCAGATTAATGGTGCCGTTGACCAGCGCGATGGGTTGTAACGTCAGGGATTCCAGCATGGGAAAAATACTCTCAACTCAAACAGAATAAAAACCCCGCAGACGGGCCGCGGGGCAAAGTGCTAATGCATTAATTAACCGTGGCGACGCTCGAAGTCCACCATGAAGTCAGTCAACGCTTTGACGCCATCGAGCGGCATCGCGTTGTAAATCGAGGCGCGCATCCCCCCCACAACACGGTGACCTTTCAGGGAATGCAGGCCCGCAGCGAAAGACTCTTCAAGGAACACTTTGTCCAGCGCGCTATCCGCCAGTTGGAACGGGACGTTCATCCGGGAGCGATTAGAGGCCGCAACATCGTTACGATAGAAATCGCTGTTATCAATCACGCCGTACAGCAACTCAGCCTTGGCCTGGTTGATACGATCCATCGAGGCAACGCCGCCCTGCTCTTTCAGCCACTTAAAGACCAGGCCTGCCAGATACCAGGCAAAAGTCGGCGGCGTGTTAAACATTGAGTCATTATCGTTCAGCACGGTGTAATCGATAATCGACGGACACGCTTTGTGCGCCTTGCCTAGCAGATCTTCACGAACAATAACCAGCGTCAGGCCGGCCGGACCAATGTTTTTCTGTGCGCCAGCATAGATCACGCCGAAGCGGCTAACGTCGATAGGACGAGACAAAATAGTCGAAGAGAAGTCTGCGGCAACGACGGTATCACCAAAATCTGGGGTTTCATCGATTGAAATGCCGTCAATGGTTTCATTCGGGCAATAGTGCAGAAACGCGCTGTTGTCAGACACCTGCCATTCACTCATTGGCTTGATAGCACGTTTACCGTCCACGGTGATTTTTACATCATGGGCAACCGGCTGGCAGTATTTTTTCGCTTCTTTAATTGCGCTATTTGCCCAGTAGCCGCCGTCAATGTAGTCGGCCGTGGTTTTGTCACCGAGAATATTCAGCGGCACGCCTGCAAACTGACCGCGCCCGCCGCCGTGGCAGAATAAAACTTTATAGTTGGAGGGGATTTGCAGCAGATCGCGAAAATCTTTTTCCGCCTCTTCAGCGACCTGAATAAACTCTTTACCACGGTGGCTAATTTCCATTACGGAAGTGCCCAGACCGTGCCAGTCGCACAGCTCCTGTTGTGCACGACGAAGTACTTCAGCCGGCAGCATCGCCGGACCAGAACTAAAATTGTATACCTGTGTCATTTCCCCTCACCACGCCTCGAGCAATAAGTTTTTATTACATTATCGGTTTTATCATTCAGCGGCGCAGTGTTGCAATGGTTAATCCCTCGCGGAAGACCAATGTGAGCAAAATCACACAACACAATCTTCCGGCAAGCGAAAAAACTGCCCGATTTCCGACGGCAAGGCAATACGACGAACATGCCCAATGGCGGCCAGTCATTTTACTACCATAACAGCGAGTTACTGTAAGCAGGCATAGCCTGTTATGCTAGCGTCGCCTGCACCGTGCGGAGGATAGCGTCTGCCCGGTAAAACCCGTATCATTGCGCGTTTTGCGTACCATTAAAGTGAACCCCATGACCCAGACATTTATCCCCGGCAAAGATGCCGCCCTGGAAGACTCCATCGCTCGCTTCCAGAAAAAGCTGACCGACCTCGGTTTCAATATCGAAGAAGCCTCCTGGCTTAACCCGGTACCCAACGTTTGGTCGGTGCATATCCGCGACAAAGACAGCGCCCTGTGCTTCACCAACGGTAAAGGTGCGACCAAAAAAGCCGCGCTGGCATCCGCGCTGGGTGAATATTTTGAACGTCTGTCGACTAACTACTTCTTCGCCGACTTCTGGCTGGGCGATGCAATTGCAAACGGTCCGTTCGTGCATTACCCGAACGAGAAATGGTTCCCGCTGCCGGAAGATGACCAACTGCCTGAAGGCATCCTCGACGATCGTCTGCGCGCTTTCTACGACCCGGAAAACGAAGTCGGTGCCGGGATGCTGATCGATCTGCAGTCCGGGAACGAAGAACGCGGTATTTGTGCCCTGCCGTTCACCCGCCAGTCAGACCTGCAGACTGTTTATATCCCAATGAACATCATTGGTAACCTGTACGTCTCCAACGGCATGTCTGCGGGCAACACGGCTAATGAAGCACGGGTCCAGGGTCTGTCTGAAGTCTTCGAGCGCCATATCAAAAACCGCATCATCGCAGAAAGCATCAGCCTGCCAGAGATCCCACAGGATGTGCTGGCCCGCTATCCGGGCGTCGTGGAATCCATTAAAACGCTTGAAGCTGAAGGCTTCCCTATTTTTGCGTATGACGGTTCTCTGGGCGGTAAGTACCCGGTTATCTGTGTCGTGCTGTTCAACCCGGCCAACGGAACCTGTTTCGCCTCCTTCGGCGCACACCCTGATTTTGGCGTAGCGCTGGAGCGTACCGTAACTGAGCTGCTGCAGGGGCGCGGTCTGAAAGATCTGGATGTCTTTACGCCGCCAACTTTCGACGATGAAGAAGTCGCTGAACACGCGAACCTGGAAACACACTTCATCGATTCCAGCGGCCTGATTTCCTGGGATATGTTCAAGCAGGACGCAGATTACCCGTTTGCTGACTGGAGCTTTGCTGGCACAACGGAAGAAGAGTTCGCTACGCTGATGGCTATCTTCAAGTCGGAAGATAAAGAAGTGTATATCGCCGACTACGAGCATTTGGACGTTTACGCCTGCCGTATTATCGTCCCAGGCATGTCTGATATTTACCCTGCCGACGACCTGCTGCTGGCCAACAACAGCATGGGCAGCCACCTGCGTGAAACGATTCTTGCGCTGCCGGACAGCGAATGGGAGCAACAGGACTATCTGGATCTGATTGCCCAACTGGATGACGAAGGCCACGATGATTTCACCCGCGTGCGTGAGTTACTGGGCCTGGCTACCGGGAAAGATAACGGCTGGTACACGCTGCGCATTGGCGAACTGAAAGCCATGCTGGCGCTAGCGGGCGGCGATCTTGAGCAGGCACTGATCTGGACCGAATGGACCATGGAGTTCAACGCTTCCATCTTTAGTCCTGAGCGTGCCAACTACTACCGCTGCCTGCAAACTCTGCTTCTGTTGTCACAGGAAGAAGAGCGCGAGCCTCTGCAATACCTGAACGCTTTCGTCCGTATGTACGGGGCTGAAGCCGTGGATGCCGCCAGCGCGGCAATGAGCGGTGAAGCGGCCTTCTATGGGCTGCAGCCAGTGGATAAAGATCTGAAAGCTTTCCCGGCGCATCAGGCGCTGCTGGCCGCGTACGAAAAATTACAGCGCGCTAAAGCCAAATATTGGCAAGTAAAGTAATTTCCTGACAACTTCCTGGTGCGCACTGCACCTTGTCTGAGCTATATTATGGGGCGCTTTTTGCGCCCCTTTTTATTATTGCAACAATAATAATTTATTATGTAATTTTTTGGTTAACTTCAGGTAAATAGTTATTTTTTGACAGCGGCAATAATGTTATCAAAATATAAAAATACCCCATTATAATTAACCAATTTCGCGTAAGGGAGATGTTCAATTCAATTTTACCTATAATTATTAAAATTTATTTTTTCATTTACAATCAATGAATTAAGATGAAAAACAGGTAAAGACCTGCTTTTTCAGTGCCTATTAGCTTGGCGAGATATGATCCACATCAATTTTTACTCTATAATGCTTTGTTAGTATCTCCTCGCCGAATTAAATAAGAGAGAGTTAGTGTGAAAGCTGACAACCCTTTTGATCTAGTACTTCCACCAGCGATGGCAAAAATTGCCGAAGATGCTGGCGTCTATAAAGCAACGAAACAACCGCTAACGACCTTTTACTTAGCGATTACCGCCGGCGTCTTCATTTCGATTGCCTTCGTGTTCTACATCACCGCCACCACAGGCACATCCACGATCCCGTTTGGGATTGCCAAGCTGATTGGCGGCACATGCTTCTCACTGGGTTTAATTCTTTGCGTTATCTGCGGTGCTGACCTTTTCACCTCCACCGTGCTTATCGTCGTAGCCAAAGCCAGCGGCCGTATCACTTGGGGCCAGCTACTGCGTAACTGGGCTAACGTCTACATCGGTAACCTGATCGGTGCTCTACTCTTTGTGCTGCTGATCTGGCTGTCCGGCATGTATATGACCGCCAACGGCGCATGGGGACTGAATGTCCTGCAAACCGCAGATCATAAAATGCACCACACATTTGTTGAGGCCGTCTGCCTTGGCATTCTGGCAAACCTGATGGTGTGTCTCGCCGTCTGGATGAGCTACTCCGGCCGCAGCCTGATGGACAAAATGTTTGCTATGATCCTTCCGGTTGCCATGTTTGTTGCCAGCGGCTTTGAGCACAGCATCGCAAATATGTTCATGATCCCGATGGCTATCGTGGTTCGTGACTTTGCCAGCCCGGAATTCTGGACCGCCGTAGGGTCTTCTCCGGAAAGTTTCTCGCATCTGACCGTGCTGAACTTCATCACCGATAACCTGATTCCAGTCACCATCGGAAACATCATCGGCGGAGGTTTACTGGTTGGGTTGACATACTGGGTAATTTATCTGCGCGGTGGCGACAAGCACTAAGCTACGTCAGTACGCAGGTTTAAGAACTCCACATTAAAGGTAGGTGTTACATGTCCGAGCAAAATGAAAAGTTAGCCACAGCCTGGGAAGGTTTTGCTAAAGGCGACTGGCAGAATGAAGTTAACGTCCGTGACTTTATTCAGAAAAACTACACCCCGTACGAGGGTGACGAGTCCTTCCTGGCAGGTGCTACCGACGCAACTACCATACTGTGGGACAGCGTGATGGAAGGCATCAAACTGGAAAACAGCACTCACGCACCAGTTGACTTCGATACCGACCTCGCGTCTACCATCACCGCTCACGATGCGGGCTACATCAACAAGTCCCTCGAAACTATCGTGGGTCTGCAGACCGATGCTCCTCTGAAACGCGCCATCATTCCTTTCGGCGGCATCAAAATGGTCGAAGGTTCTTGCAAAGTATACGGTCGCGAACTCGACCCAATGCTGAAAAAGATCTTCACCGAATACCGCAAAACCCACAACCAGGGCGTGTTTGACGTTTACACCAAAGACATCCTGAATTGCCGTAAATCCGGTGTTATTACCGGTCTGCCAGATGCCTATGGCCGTGGCCGTATCATCGGTGACTACCGTCGCGTTGCGCTGTACGGTATCGACTACCTGATGAAAGACAAGTTCGCTCAGTTCAACTCACTGCAAACCAAACTGGAAAACGGTGAAGATCTGGAAGCGACTATCCGTCTGCGTGAAGAAATCTCCGAACAGCACCGCGCGCTGGGTCAGATCAAAGAGATGGCCGCCAAATATGGCTACGACATCTCCGGTCCTGCTACCAACGCTCAGGAAGCTATTCAGTGGACTTACTTCGGCTACCTAGCTGCGGTTAAATCTCAGAACGGCGCTGCAATGTCCTTCGGTCGCGTATCCACCTTCCTGGATGCTTACATCGAGCGCGACATCAAAGCAGGCAAAATTAACGAGCAAGACGCTCAGGAAATGATTGACCACCTGGTCATGAAACTGCGTATGGTTCGCTTCCTGCGTACCCCTGAATATGATGAGCTGTTCTCCGGCGACCCAATCTGGGCAACCGAATCTATCGGCGGTATGGGCGTTGATGGCCGTACTCTGGTGACCAAAAACAGCTTCCGCTTCCTGAACACCCTGTACACCATGGGGCCTTCTCCGGAGCCAAACATCACCATTCTGTGGTCTGAAAAACTGCCACTGAACTTCAAAAAATACGCGGCTAAAGTCTCCATCGATACCTCTTCTCTGCAGTACGAGAATGACGATCTGATGCGTCCTGACTTCAACAACGATGACTACGCTATCGCATGCTGCGTAAGCCCAATGATTGTTGGTAAGCAAATGCAGTTCTTCGGGGCTCGTGCAAACCTGGCGAAAACCATGCTGTATGCAATCAACGGCGGCGTTGATGAAAAACTGAAAATGCAGGTTGGTCCTAAAGAAGCACCAATCACTGCCGACGTTCTGGACTACGACAATGTGTTGGATCGTCTGGATCACTTCATGGACTGGCTGGCTAAACAGTACGTTACCGCGCTGAACATCATTCACTACATGCATGATAAATACAGCTACGAAGCGTCTCTGATGGCTCTGCACGACCGTGACGTTGTTCGTACCATGGCTTGTGGTATCGCTGGCCTGTCCGTTGCGGCTGACTCCCTGTCTGCTATCAAATACGCGAAAGTGAAACCTATCCGCGACGAAGACGGTCTGGCTATCGACTTCGAAATCGAAGGTGAATATCCACAGTTCGGTAACAACGATCCTCGCGTAGATGACATTGCCGTTGACCTGGTTGAACGTTTCATGAAGAAAATTCAGAAACTGACCACCTACCGTGGCGCTATCGCGACCCAGTCTGTTCTGACCATCACCTCTAACGTGGTTTATGGTAAGAAAACCGGTAACACCCCAGACGGTCGTCGTGCAGGTACTCCGTTCGGCCCAGGCGCTAACCCAATGCACGGTCGTGACCAGAAAGGTGCCGTTGCCTCTCTGACCTCCGTCGCTAAACTGCCGTTTGCCTACGCGAAAGATGGTATCTCTTATACCTTCTCCATCGTGCCAAACGCGCTGGGTAAAGACGATGACGTGCGTAAAACCAACCTTGCAGGTCTGATGGATGGTTACTTCCACCACGAAGCAAACATCGAAGGTGGTCAGCACCTGAACGTCAACGTAATGAACCGTGAAATGCTGCTGGATGCGATGGAAAACCCTGAGAAATATCCTCAGCTGACCATTCGCGTATCCGGTTATGCCGTTCGTTTCAACTCGCTGACCAAAGAACAGCAGCAGGACGTTATTACCCGTACCTTCACTCAGTCCATCTAATTCCTTGTCAGACTGAAGAAGCGTACTATATAAAGGCTCCACTCCCGTGGGGCCTTTTTACTCACCTCCCTACCCTCAGCCTGCTTTGCCAGCTATCTATACTCTGGGTATCTGTCAAAACAGACTTAACACAGCCGGCTTGAGCTGTGCACGACACAGGCCCTGGACGGGCCACATCTGGAGAGATCACCGCAATGTCAGCAATCGGACGAATTCACTCTTTTGAATCCTGCGGTACCGTGGACGGCCCCGGTATCCGTTTTATCACCTTCTTTCAGGGCTGCCTGATGCGCTGCCTTTACTGCCACAACCGCGACACCTGGGACACCCACGGTGGCAAAGAAGTGACGGTAGAAGAGCTGATGAAAGAAGTTGTTACCTATCGCCACTTCATGAATGCCTCGGGCGGCGGCGTTACCGCATCCGGTGGCGAAGCTATTCTGCAGGCCGAGTTCGTCCGTGACTGGTTCCGCGCCTGCCGTAAAGAAGGGATTCATACCTGCCTGGACACCAACGGCTTTGTTCGCCGCTACGATCCGGTGATTGATGAGCTGCTGGAAGTCACCGACCTGGTGATGCTCGATCTCAAGCAGATGAACGACGAAATCCACCAAAACCTGGTGGGCGTGTCAAACCACCGCACGCTCGAATTTGCGCAATATCTGTCGAAAAAAGACATTAAAGTGTGGATCCGCTACGTTGTTGTACCGGGCTGGTCTGACGATGATGATTCCGCGCATCGCCTCGGGGAATTCACTCGTGACATGGGCAACGTTGAAAAAATCGAACTGCTGCCGTATCACGAGCTGGGCAAACACAAGTGGGTGGCGATGGGCGAAGAATACAAGCTGGATGGCGTGCATCCGCCGAAGAAGGAAACGATGGAGCGGGTGAAAGGTATTCTGGAGCAGTACGGCCATAAAGTGATGTACTGATTCGAACCGTGCTCCCCTCTGTGGGAGCACGTATATTTTTCTTCCGGCTCGCTCACTTCTCAGCAGGGCCTCACATAACTCAACCAGCCACAAACGCCCATGAGATCGGATCTATAGACGCGGCAAGCTGATTAAGCGTGAGCCACCGGGGTTGGATGATGGCCCGCCTTACGCAGCAGCATCATCAGGTAAACAAATGACACTGCGGCCATCATGATAAACAGCACGTTATCAGAGTAGTTTTGCATCAGCAGCGCAGTCACTGTCGGCCCAATTAAGCTCCCGATGGTGTAGCTCAGCAACAGCGCCTGATTCATTGCCACCAGTTGATGACGCTCAATCCTTTCGCAAGCCCAGGCCATCGCCACCGGGTAGAGCGTGAAACCAAAAGCCCCCAGAACGAATAGCGCAGGCCCCATGGCGGCGTTGCTGAGCATCGCCAGGCAGCCAAGAATCACCACGAACACCTGTACACGCAGCACCAGCAGACGGCCATATTTATCCGCCAGACGCCCCATAGGCCACTGACCAACAATACCCGCGCTGATCATCAGCGCCATCCAGAAGCCAATACCGGAGTCACTCACGCCCTGATGGTTCAAATACAACGGCATCAGACCATACAGAGAGCCGAGTACGATGCCGGACATAATGCAGCCGTTCACACCCAGTCGAGCCTGGCGCAGACGCAACATCGGCCAGACCGGCGTGTTATCCCGGTGCTCATCCCCGTCGCTGACAATATGGGTAAACAGCAATGGAAGAATAGCGGCCAGCACCAGCGCGGTAGCCCACGGCAGAACGTTCATCAGTTCAGTAGACAGCTTGCTGACCATCAGCTGGCCGACCACCATTCCGATGTAGTAAACGGTCATGTAAGCCGCCAGCAGACGGCCGCGGTTGCGGGAAGTCCCGCTGCACATCAGGGCGCTTTCAACCACAACCCAAATCATGGCGCAGCCCACGCCGGCCACAAACCGCCAGACCATCCAGCTCCAGAAACCAACCATCAGCCCGAGGCCAACACAGCCCACGGCAAAAATAATAGAGGCAAGATAGTAGCTGCGGTTAAACCCGTGACGCTTAATCACCCATCCGGTAATCAATGTCCCGACCAGGTTGCCGGTAAAGTAGGCGGAGCCCACCATCCCGACCTGCCAGGTAGGAAGATTATCGTGAGCCAGCCAAAGCGGGACGAGCGTGTTTAAAACCGCCATCGCCAGAGTCAGCAGCAAAAGCCCGCAAAGCAGGAGCAATACGGGACGGGTATAGGTGGTCATGGGTATCAAACCGTGAGGAAATCAGGAAATTTGTGCGCATCATGCCACCGGCAAATTGATTGTCAATCCAGCAATAATGGGGGGTAAGGAGGGTTTGAGCGGGTACGATTTGAAAAACTTATCCTGCTAATAAGTGACCGGTGTCACGTAAATTGTATCTCGCTGTTTTTGATGCGATATAGCGGAAAATAGGTCAAAATGAGCAATCAAAAATTTCATGGATATTCAGGTGAAATTTTCTTATGCGAGAAGATTAAAAAGCGCGTCCTCAGACGCGCTTATAACTCGATGAAATGTTAGCTTGCTATCGCCATACCAACAGTCATATGCAATCCGTAGAAGACGCCACGACCGATAAGTTCACCTGCAATCACCAATACCATTGCCAGCGTTAGCAAACCGACGCCAGGCCGAGAGCCTTTCAGCTGTGGAACAATCCAGCCGACCAGAGCAATCACCAGCAGAACCATCCGCCATGCCATCAGCGAGCCGTATTCCGGCACCAGCGCAGACGCCTGTTGAATAGAACTATGCAGCGTTGCCAGCTCCATGCCCTGCATCAGCACAACGACCATGCTAACCAGCAAGGCAAGTAGCGAGACGACAGGCAATATACGCATCCCCCAGCCGCTAACCCCGGCTGCTGAAAGCAGCAAATAGCCCAGCAGTGGGCCACCGATAAACATCGTCAGGAAGAAGCTCAGCGGCGTCCAGACGCTAAACCAGGTCGGAACCGTGTCAATCAGGTAAACCCGACTCATCATCCAGACAAATACCACGCCCAGAATCATGGTGATTACGACCCAGACTTTGCTGAGTGCCTGAGGCATTTTTCCGAGCACGGTCAAAAGCCACCAGAAACCACCCACCGCAAAGAATACCGATCCGCTGGCAATTTCATTGCTCAGCGCTGAACTGCCGAGGCGATTCAGGGAGTTGAACGCTCGCAGCGGCGAACCGAGATGCAGAATTGAGGCAATAAAGCCGATGCCCATCAGGATCCATAACACCACCATCAGCAATTCGGCGCGCTTGCGAACCGCCCTGTCCTTCACGCCATACAGCAGCGCCAAGGCCATAACGATAAACCCGCCTGCAACACATTGGCCTAACACCGTAAAGACCATCAGCGGCCATTCATGCCATCCGTTTCCCATCTCACACCTCCTTCGGGTTGGCCAGATAACCGCTGGTATCCCCACTTGGGCGGCTGTTGGCGTTAGGTTTAATCACGATATTTGGTTTTGTAAAATGCGATGCTGGCAACGGGGCAATAGCAGCCTGAGTGCCGTACTTCTTGCGTAATTCATCGACAGGAGCCAAATCCAGCGCGCGCAGCGGGCAGGATTCCACGCAAATCGGCTTTTTCCCCTCGGCAACGCGCTCATAACAGCCGTCACACTTGGTCATGTGGCCTTTCTCTTCGTTGTACTGTGGCGCACCGTACGGACACGCCATATGGCAGTAGCGGCAGCCGATACAAACCTCTTCGTTGACCACCACAAACCCATCTTCGCGCTTGTGCATGGCACCGCTCGGGCAGACCTTAGTACAGGCCGGATCTTCACAATGGTTACAGGAAATAGAGAGGTAATAAGCAAATACATCCTGATGGAAAACACCGTTATCTTCCTGCCAGTTACCGCCCGCATACTCATAAATGCGGCGATAGCTAACTTCCGGACTCAGGTTCTTAAAATCCTTGCACGCCAGTTCGCAGGTTTTGCAGCCGGTGCAGCGACTGGAGTCGATATAAAAGCCATATTGGGTTGTCATTTACTGCTCCTTACGCCTTTTCAACCTGGACCAGGTTACTGTGGGATGGATTGCCTTTTGCCAGCGGTGACGGGCGCTGGGTGGTCAGCACATTGATGCTGCCGCCGCGGTCGATTTTATTGGCATCGGGGCTATACCAGGCGCCTTCCCCTAAGGCGACAACGCCAGGAATGATGCGTGGCGTGACTTTGGCGCTAATGCGCACTTCTCCGCGATCGTTAAAAATACGGACTTCATCACCATTGGCGATGCCGCGCTGTTTTGCATCAAGCGGGTTGATCCACATCTCCTGGCGACAGGCAGCCTTCAGCACGTCAACGTTGCCATAGGTCGAGTGCGTCCGCGCTTTGTAATGGAAGCCGGTTAGCTGCAGCGGCCATTTTTCCGCCAGCGGATCGCCAACGTTCTCAAAACCAGCGCTATACACCGGCAGCGGGTCAATGACATCCCCTTCCGGCAGTTCCCAGGTGGCGGCAATATCCGCAAGCTGAGCGGAATAGATCTCAATTTTCCCTGACGGCGTCGTTAATGGGTTGGCATAGGGATCTTCACGGAAGGCTTTGTAGGCGACGTGATGCCCTTCCGGGTCACGCTTTTTAAACATCCCCAATTGGCGGAACTCATCAAAGCTCGGCAGCTCAGGGATCGCTTCCTGAGATTGAGCATACAGGTGACGCATCCAGCCTTCCTGCGTCCGTCCTTCCGTGAAACGCTGCTCCACACCCATACGCTTCGCCAGTTCGGTCGTCATTTCATAGATGGTTTTGCATTCAAAACGCGGCTTGATGGCCTGTTCAGCAAAAATCACATAAGACATGTTGCCGCAGGAAGCATCGAGGCAAAAATCCATCTGCTCAGAGGCAGTGCAATCCGGCAGAAGAATATCGGCGTATTTCGCAGAGGACGTCATGTGGTTGTCGATCACCACGATCATTTCGCATTTTTTATCATCCTGCAGAATGTCGTGCGTGCGGTTGATCTGAGAATGCTGGTTAATCAGGCAATTCCCGGCATAGTTCCAGACCATTTTAATCGGTACATCCAGTTTATCTTTACCACGCACGCCGTCGCGGGCGGCTGTCATCTCCGCGCCGCGTTCGATGGCATCGGTCCACATAAACATGGAAATACTGGTTTGAACCGGGTTTTCCAGCGTAGGCATTCGCACAAACGGCAGGCTATAAGAGCCTTCACGCGCCCCGCTGTTGCCCCCGTGAATACCGACGTTACCGGTCAGGATAGAAAGCATGGCGATTGCGCGGGAAACCAGCTCGCCGTTGGAGTGACGCTGCGGCCCCCACCCCTGGCTGATAAAGGCCGGTTTAGCACTGCCAATTTCCCGGGCAAGTTTGATAATACGATCGATCGGAATACCGGTTATCTGCGAAGCCCATTCAGGCGTTTTGGCAACGCCGTCAGCCCCCTGACCGAGGATGTAAGCTTTGTAGTGGCCATTGCGCGGCGCACCAGCCGGGAGCGTTTTTTCATCATAGCCAACGCAGTATTTGTCCAGAAAGGCCTGATCTACGAGGTTTTCGTCGATCATCACCCACGCCAGCGCGGAAATCAGCGCCGCATCGGTGCCAGGGCGAATAGGGATCCACTCGTCTTCACGCCCTGCGCCAGTATCGGTGTAACGTGGGTCAATAATGATCATTCGGGCATTGGACTTTTGACGAGCCTGTTCGAGGTAATAAGTCACCCCGCCGCCGCTCATCCTCGTTTCGCCCGGATTATTGCCGAACAGCACCACCAGCTTGCTGTTTTCAATATCGGATGGGCTGTTGCCGTCCGCCCAGCCGCCGTAGGTATAATTCAGACCGGCGGCAATCTGTGCGGTGGAATAGTCCCCGTAATGATTGAGGTAGCCCCCGCAGCAGTTCATCAGGCGAGCAATCAGCGTGGAACCCGGCGGCCAGGAACGCGTCATGGTTCCACCCAGCGTACCGGTACCGTAGTTCAGATAAATAGCTTCGTTACCATGCTCTTTAATGATGCTCTGCATGCTGTGGGCAATGGTATCAAACGCTTCATCCCAGCTAATGCGCTCGAACTTCCCTTCGCCACGCGCGCCAACGCGTTTCATCGGGTATTTCAGGCGGTCAGCATTATAGACCCGGCGGCGCATAGAGCGACCACGCAGGCAGGCCCGAACCTGGTGTAAACCTTCATAATCGTCATCGCCGGTGTTATCGGTTTCGACATATTTAATTTCGCCATCCACCACATGCATACGCAACGGGCAGCGGCTGCCACAGTTCACCGTACAGGCGCTCCAGACCACTTTTCCACTGCTACCGGGATTAACGGTTTGAGCGGCAAAAGCGAGCCGGGAGAAGGGGAGTGAGAAGGCGCTAGTTGCAGCAGCTAAACCACCGATTGCCGTGGTTTGGACCAGCTTACGACGGCTGACCTCTGCCGCGAGGATCGCGTTAGGGGTTTTATCAGTCATAGTGACCTACTTGTTTTGCTCACAGTTGAAATAAGCCGGCAGCGGTCACGCGGGTTGAGAGCCCACATTCCGTTGCGCAGCTAAAGGGTGAAAGGGGTGTCCGGTATATTTTTATTGAAGGATTGACCTGACCGCGTCACGCCTTGTGAAGCACGGCCGTCAAATGATGATTAGATGTAAGTTTTAATTGAACAATCATCACCCGCTTCCGGTGAGCAATAATACTTCTTTGGGAGTAGGGGTTATTGTCTGGTATCAAGAAAGGCGGTGTTGACGTAAAACCTCGGAATTAGGGTATAAAAAAAGCGCCCTGAGGCGCTTTTTCAATGCATCACAAACGGCGGATTACCCGATGTATTCCAGGCCATTCATGTAAGGACGCAGCACTTCTGGTACCTGAATGCGGCCATCAGCCTGCTGGTAGTTTTCCAGGACGGCGACCAGAGTACGGCCAACTGCCAGACCAGAACCGTTCAGGGTGTGAACCAGGCGAGTTTTCTTGTCTGCTTTACTGCGGCAGCGGGCCTGCAGGCGGCGAGCCTGGAAGTCCCAGCAGTTGGAGCAGGAAGAGATCTCACGGTACGTATCCTGTGCCGGCAGCCAGACTTCCAGATCGTAAGTTTTGCGCGCACCGAAACCAATATCACCGCTGCAAAGCAGCACTTTACGGTATGGCAGCCCCAGCAGTTGCAGAACCTTCTCCGCATGGCCGGTCATCTCTTCCAGCGCATCCATAGAGTCTTCAGGGCGAACGATCTGCACCATCTCAACTTTGTCGAACTGGTGCATACGAATCAGCCCGCGAGTATCACGGCCATAGGATCCAGCTTCAGACCGGAAGCACGGCGTGTGCGCAGTCAGCTTCAGCGGCAGGGAATCTTCGTCGATGATCTCGTCGCGAACCAGGTTGGTCAGCGGCACTTCTGCGGTAGGGATCAGCGCGTAGTTGCTGCTGTCCGCTTCTTCTTCCAGCGGACGGGTATGGAACAGGTCACCGCCAAACTTAGGCAACTGGCCGGTACCGTACAGCGTGTCCTGGTTAACCAGATACGGAACATAGTTTTCCATGTAACCGTGCTGCTCGGTGTGGAGATCCAGCATAAACTGGCTCAGCGCACGGTGCATACGCGCCACCTGCCCCTGCATTACTACAAAGCGGGAACCGGTGAGTTTAACCGCCGCAGCGAAGTCCAGGCCTTTTGCCATTTCGCCCAGGGTTACGTGATCGCGCACTTCGAAATCAAATTTACGCGGCTCGCCCCAGCGGCTGACTTCGACGTTTTCGCTGTCGTCTTTGCCCAACGGCACGCAGTCATCAGGAATGTTTGGCAGGGTCAGCGAGATGTCGCGAATTTCTGCCAGCAGAGAATCAAGCTCGTTTTTCGCTGCATCCAGCTCTTCACCCAGCTGGTTAACCTGCAGGCGCAGCGGCTCAATGTCTTCTCCGCGCGCTTTCGCCTGGCCGATGGATTTCGATCGCGAGTTACGTTCAGCCTGCAGATTTTCCGTTTTGACCTGCAGTACTTTACGACGCTCTTCCAGAGAGCGCAGCGTGTCTACATCCAGCTTAAAGCCCCGGCGTGCCAGTTTTTCAGCGACTGCGTCTGGCTCTGTACGCAGCAGATTGGGATCGAGCATGCTTATCCTGTGCTTATCGAATTGAATTTATAGGAGTGCGGCCACAGCCTGCGACCGCTTTGATAGTCTTGCTAACCTTACCGCAACGCCTGCATTAGCGGTAGCGTTTTGTGGGGCTTTTCTGATCCTGCTCGGTCAGCCAGGCTAGCTTTTCGCCAATCTTACCTTCCAGACCTCTGTTGGTCGGCCGATAGTAGCGAGTTTGCGCCATTTCAGGTGGGAAATAGTCTTCCCCGGCGGCATAGGCATTGGGCTCGTCATGGGCGTAACGGTATTCCTGGCCATAGCCCATTTCTTTCATTAATTTCGTTGGGGCGTTACGCAGATGGACGGGCACGTCATAATCGGGGCGTTCGCGCGCATCCGCCATTGCAGCTTTGAACGCGGTATAAACGGCGTTACTTTTTGGGGCACAGGCCAGATAAACAATCGCCTGAGCAATAGCCCTCTCCCCTTCCGCTGGCCCTACGCGGGTGAAGCAATCCCAGGCGGCAATGGCCACCTGCATACCTCTGGGATCCGCGTTACCAACGTCTTCAGAGGCAATCGCCAGTAAGCGCCGCGCAACGTAGAGCGGATCGCCACCTGCGCTAATAATGCGTGCGTACCAGTAAAGAGCGGCATCCGGGGCAGAACCGCGAATTGATTTATGTACTGCTGAAATCAGATCGTAAAAACGATCGCCTTTATTATCGAAACGCGCACTGCGTTCACCAGCAATCTCCGTTAGCAATTGGGTTTGCAAAATTCGGTTGCCGCTGGCGTCAATTTCAGCCATATCCGCCATCATTTCGAGCGTATTTAACGCCCGGCGCGCATCGCCGTTTACCAGCTCGGCAATGGCTTTACGCGTTTCGTCCGGCAGGATGATATTTTGCCCGCCGTAGCCCCTGGCTTTATCGTTCATCGCCTGATCGAGCACCAGCTCAATATCCGCCACGGTCAGTGATTTCAGTAGATACACGCGAGCGCGGGAAAGCAGCGCCGAGTTCAGCTCAAAAGAAGGGTTTTCGGTTGTCGCACCAATAAAAGTAATGGTGCCGTCTTCAATATGCGGCAGGAAGGCATCCTGCTGGCTTTTGTTGAAACGGTGAACTTCGTCGACAAAAAGAATGGTGCGGCGCCCGGCATTGCGGTTCTGCCGCGCACGTTCGATGGCCTCACGAATATCTTTCACGCCTGAGGTTACCGCAGAAATACGTTCAACATCCGCGCTGGCATAGCGAGCAATCACTTCGGCGAGGGTTGTTTTACCGGTGCCCGGCGGCCCCCAAAGAATCATGGAATGCAGATGACCTGCTTCAATGGCTCGGGGCAGCGGTTTTCCATCAGCCAACAGATGCTGCTGGCCGATGTACTGCGCCAGATTTTCTGGCCGCATACGCGCGGCCAGCGGCTGGAAGGTATTCTCTGAAAAATCGAGCGACAGATTGCTCACTCAAGCCTCTACTTACGTTGGTCGTCCACCGTGACGCCTTTTGGCGGGGTGAACGTAAACTTACCGGCATCCACTGCGCCGTTTTGCTGAGCCTTCAAAGTATAGCTGCTGCGCTGGTCATCCTGCTCTACGGCGCTGAACTGATGGATAGTGCCGTCTCGGCCGACGTTGATGGTGAATTGCTTCAGGTTACCCGAGCTGCTTTTTGGCGTCAGCACGAAGTCATCGCCGCTTTGCTTGATGTTGTATTGCTTCCAGTCGCTGGACTGGTTGCGGGCAATCAGCATAAACGGCGTATTGCTGGTGGCATCTTTTAGCCAGGTAGCCGTAACCTGCTCAACAAACGGGTTGTAGAACCACAGGGTTTTACCGTCGGAAACGAGGATGCTTTCATCGGGCTGAGTCATGTGCCAGTTGAACAGGTTTGGGCGCTTAACCCACAGATCCCCCTGGCCTTCCTGCACGGCAGCGCCGCTACCATCGGTGACTTTCTGGGTGAAGCTGGCGTGGAAGCTGCCAACTTTATCAAGGCGGCCCTGCAAATCCCCGGCTGCGTCAGCCCAGGCTCCGGTTGCGGTCAGGCCGGCTAACAGCGCACAGGCAATTACGATTTTTTTCATTATGTTCCCTCTGGATTCATTGACCACCTGACGATGGCACTTCTGCTGCTCACTCTAGTGAAGTCTTCGGCTACCGCAACAGAAGAATAAGCTGATTTTCCGGTAATTTACCCATCTTTGCAAAAAGAGCCGCAGGCGCGGCTCTTTTTTGCTCAATGGACTAGCGCTCGGCCGGATTACTCAAACTGAGGTGGCGCAAGAACCTCTCGGTTACCGTTATGCCCCTGTGGGCTCACGATCCCCTGCGCTTCCATCTGCTCCACGATTCTCGCGGCTCGGTTGTAGCCGATACGGAACTGGCGCTGCACGCCGGAGATGGATGCTTTGCGTTTCTCTACCACGAAAGCGACTGCCTGATCGAACAGCGGATCCAGCTCTTCGTCACCGTCCATCCCGCCGCCACCGCCGTCACCGCTGCCTTCATCATCGGTAATGCCGGTGATGTACTGCGGACGGCCACGTGCTTTCCAGTCCTGCACCACCGCATGCACTTCTTCATCACGCACAAAGGCACCGTGCACACGAATCGGCGTCGTGGAGTTTGGCGCGGAATAAAGCATATCCCCCATGCCGAGAAGTGATTCAGCGCCGCCCTGATCCAGGATTGTGCGTGAGTCAATTTTGCTCGACACCGTAAACGCGATACGGGTTGGGATGTTAGCTTTAATCAGGCCGGTAATGACGTCAACCGATGGACGCTGGGTTGCAAGAACAAGGTGAATACCTGCGGCACGCGCTTTCTGTGCGAGGCGGGCGATCAGCTCTTCTACTTTTTTGCCTACCGTCATCATCAGGTCGGCAAATTCATCCACCAGCACCACGATATACGGCAGTTTCTCCAGCATCGGGTGGCTCACTTCCATGCTGTCACCAGGTTTCCAGAACGGGTCAGGGATTGGGCGCCCCATGCGCTCAGCTTCCAGCACGCGTTCGTTGTAGCCCGCAAGGTTTCGCACGCCCAGCGCGGACATCAGCTTATAGCGGCGCTCCATCTCGTTCACGCTCCAGCGCAGCGCATTCGCGGCGTCTTTCATATCCGTAACCACTTCGGTCAACAGATGTGGAATGCCTTCATACACCGACAGCTCAAGCATTTTCGGGTCGATCATAATGAAGCGAACATCTTCCGGCGTTGCTTTATACAACATGCTGATGATCATGGCGTTTACGCCAACCGACTTACCGGAACCCGTTGTACCGGCAACCAGCAAGTGAGGCATTTTCGCCAGGTCTGCAACCACAGGCTCACCGCCGATGTCTTTACCCAGAACCACGGTCAACGGAGAGCCGTTGTCGCGGAATTTAGCGCAGTCGAGCACTTCACGCAGATAAACGGTCTGGCGCTTTTTGTTAGGCAACTCAAGGCCTACGTAAGGTTTACCCGGAATAACCTCAACCACACGCACGGCGACGGTGGAGAGCGAACGCGCCAGGTCGCGGGAAAGGTTAGAGATGCGGGCAGCCTTCACACCCGGAGCCAAATCCAGCTCGAAGCGGGTAATGACTGGGCCAGGGGAATAATCCACTACATCCGCTTTAATGCGGTAATCCGCCAGACGCGCTTCAACCAGGCGCGCCATCTGCTCCATTGCAAAGGTATCTACCGGTTCAACCTCAGTTGGAGGAGAAGTCAGTAGATCCAACGACGGCAGCGGCGTGGTCGGTTTCTGAAGCGGCCGGTCGTCACCGTTGCGCATCAAGAACGGGTGGATCAGGCTCTCTTTTGGCTCTGGCGCAGCAGGTTGATGCTGAGCCGCCTGAGCATATTGAGAAGGCTGTGCCGCTGGTTGACTGTGCTGAACTGGCTGCGGGGCCGGTTCAAAGCTCGGGGTAAACAGCGGCTCGCTCGGCGTATCATCCACCAGTTCCTTCAACGATGACTGGAAATCAAAGTCGTCAAGAGAGAACGGCGTATTATTCTGCTGTGGCTGCTCGCTATAGCGCTGTTGCTGCTGTGCAGCAAACTGACGCGCAAGTTCCGCCTCTTCCGCCTCGGCCTGCTGTTCTTCAGACCAGCTTTCGTCTTCGTACTCTTCGCCATAGCGCTGCTGTTGCTGGGCTGCAAACTGGCGGGCCAGTTCGTGCTGCTGCAGCGCATCGCCTTCATCTCCGTAATCGTCTTCAGACTGCTGGTTCTCGGCGAGTCTCGCCTGCTCTTCTGCCATTCGCTGGGAAGGCAGTTTTATGCCATAGGACGCCAGTTCACGACGAGTCGGAACGCGTACCCGGTTTGGACGTGGCAGTTGAGGGCCAATACCTTCTTTTACCTGAGGACGTGGCGCATCACTGGCGATACTGAACACGGGTGAAAATGCTGCCGCTGCAGCCCCAGTTTTTACTGCCTGCTGAATGCCAGATGCAGTCTGCGTTATATCCGGCACTGGCATTTCTGGTGCCGATAACGACGAGGAAACGGGCGCAGATGTCGGTATCAAAGGTTGAACCGGTTCCGGGCTAGCGGGTTTTACTGGCGCATAGCTGTAAGGATCAGGCTTTGGCTCATTAACTGGTTGGTACCACGCCGCAAGCTGTTCACGTTCCCGGGCTCGCTTCTCTTCCACTTCTTCAAAGTGGTACATCGGCGGGCGAACGTATTTCACCTCTTCTACCGGCTCAGGCACGGACTGTGGTTCAACGGCTGGCTGAGCCACCGGCACAACGGGTTCAGACCAGCTTTGATGCGTCTCAGGCACAACCTGCTGTTGTATGCTTGCCGAGTGCGGCGACGTGTAATGATCCGGGGCAGGCGCAATAACCGGTTCTGGCGTGACCGTTGTCGGTGCCGGTTCCCAGGCAATCGCTGGGGCAGCAAGCTCAGCGTCAACGACAGGTGCCGGTGTTGATACTGGAGGCATTGAAGCAACCGGCGGTACCGGTGCAGCCCACGACTGGTGAACTGTTGTTGCCGCGGCTGCCGCTGCAACAGGCTCAACGGCAGAATGCCCACTGAACAGCGGATCGTATTCCTGATCTTCTGGCAAAGTCGCTTTATGCCCGGAGAACAGCACATCGTTCGGATCCGCTTCTACACCACGAGCGCTGAACAACACATCGTCTTCAGCGTCATCCATACGCTTGCCGGAGAACAACGCCGCATCCGTTTTGCGACCATTAGGATTAGCAAACTTCTGCGACAAGCGCTGCTTACGCGCAAGCGCCCCGCGTAAAATACGCGCCCGGCGAGATTCGCGTTTCTCAGCAGAAACCTGCGGCGCTTCGTCTTCGTCATGCTCTTCTTCGTATTCGTCCTCATCCTGCCAGGTGTTATCCCGGCGGGTGCGGTTGCTGGCAAAAGTCAGCACGGTCAGCACCGCGCTGCCAAGTTTCTCAGCAATGCTGACCCAGGACCAGCCGGTGAACAGCGTCAGACCAGCAGCCCAAACGCATAGCAGCGCAATTGTGCCGCCGCTGCTGTTCAACAGCGGCATCATAGCGGTGCTAAGCAAGCTACCCAACACGCCGCCCGAAGCGAAGTACCAAATATCGTCCGCATTGATGGCCGCCAGACCACAAGAGGTCAGCACCATCGCAAGTACGCCGATCAGGCGCAGCGAAACGGCAAAATAATCGATGAATTCTTCACTGTCGCGCTGGCGCCAGGTGAACCAGCAGCCCCCGATGATAATCACCGGAATGGTGTAGGCCATCACGCCAAAAATGAAGAACAGCGTATCAGCAAACCACGCTCCCGGCGCACCACCCAGATTATGGATGGGCTCATGCCACGCGGTTTGCGACCAGCTGGGGTCTGAGGGGTTAAAGCTTAGCAAGGCAGCCATCAAATAGATGGCGAATAAGGCAACAAGGATCAGCAACGCCTCGAGTAAACGGCGCCCGCTGCTCAGTTTCCGCAATGTTACTTCTTTATCTTCGGTATATTCCTGGCTCAAGAAAGGCTCTCCAGGTCCTTAAACTCAATGGAGACAACAGCACCGGCGGCCTGCCGGAGCTGTTGCTGTATGGATTCCCAGGAGTGTAACCAAAATACGCCAATTTTGCACCTGGCCCGTATTAACGGGTCTTAATGACCAAACGGTTACTCTGTTTGACCTCTTCCATGACAACATAAGTACGGGTATCGTTCACGCCCGGCAGACGCAGCAGGGTCTCACCTAAGAGTTTACGATACGCCGACATATCCGGCACGCGTGTTTTCAACAGGTAGTCGAAATCACCGGATACGAGATGACACTCTTGAATTTCTTCAAGTTTCTGCACTGCGGCGTTAAATTGCTCAAACACATCCGGGGCGCCACGATTCAGAGTAATCTCAACAAATACCAGCAGCGAGGCATCCAGATAATGCGGGTTTAACAGCGCCGTATAGCCCTGAATAAAACCCTGACGTTCTAGACGACGGACGCGCTCAAGGCACGGCGTCGGCGAAAGCCCAACACGCTTGGAAAGCTCAACGTTAGAAATGCGCCCATCCTTTTGCAATTCGTTGAGAATATTGCGATCGATACGGTCGAGATCTTTGCCCGGGCGCTTCTTGCTATCTACCATTATTATTGTCTCTCTCTATTCCTTCCTTCACCTGCCATAACCCTGGTGACGTCAATGTTCAGGGTGTACGTGAGAAGACCGATGCCTTGCGGCTGCTATCGACATCACGCATAGCGTCTGTCCACGTCATGCGTAAATTTCAATAACTCGGTAAATTTGCATCAGGTTTGCGCGAGAGCACGCGGCTTCCACATCACCAAATGTTTTTCTTCCTCGAATGTTTTCGCAAATGCTTAGGGGATTGTCAAAGCAAAACATCTATTTTTAGTGGAACGTGCCAGATATTCCTTTTGGCTGATGATTATTCATCATTTTCGCACCGTGATTACCGTGCTATTACAATGATTATTTATGCACATGACGGCGATATTCATTGGGCTTATAGGCAGCATCAATGACACACATCGTTAACAACATTGCTGCACTCTTTTTTTACTGCAACGAATTCCCTACAATCACCCCATTGTCTGTAAA
Source organism: Enterobacter sp. Ap-1006 (assembly GCF_011752835.1). Classification (NCBI taxonomy): domain Bacteria; kingdom Pseudomonadati; phylum Pseudomonadota; class Gammaproteobacteria; order Enterobacterales; family Enterobacteriaceae; genus Enterobacter; species Enterobacter sp. Ap-1006. The sequence continues at coordinate 381,010 of NZ_VWWU01000003.1, forward strand.
CGTTCAATGAGGATCTCATGGGCACAGCTAAACACAGTAAGCTGCTTATTCTTGGCTCCGGCCCTGCGGGCTATACCGCAGCGGTCTATGCTGCACGCGCCAACTTAAAACCGGTTTTGATTACCGGGATGGAAAAAGGCGGTCAGCTGACCACCACAACCGAAGTCGAAAACTGGCCTGGCGATCCTAACGACCTGACCGGTCCGTTACTGATGGAACGTATGCACGAGCATGCGGCTAAGTTCGAAACTGAAATTCTGTTCGACCACATCACCAGCGTCGATCTGCAGAACCGTCCTTTCCGCCTGGTGGGCGACAGCGGCGAATACACCTGTGACGCGCTGATCATCGCGACCGGCGCATCTGCGCGCTACCTTGGCCTGCCTTCCGAAGAAGCCTTCAAAGGCCGCGGCGTTTCTGCCTGCGCCACCTGTGACGGTTTCTTCTACCGCAACCAGAAAGTCGCGGTCATCGGCGGCGGGAATACCGCAGTTGAAGAAGCGCTTTATCTGGCAAACATCGCTTCAGAAGTGCATTTGATCCACCGTCGCGACAGCTTCCGCGCGGAGAAGATCCTGATTAACCGTCTGATGGATAAAGTGCAGAATGGTAACATTGTGCTGCACACCCATCGCACGCTGGAAGAAGTCACAGGCGATCAAATGGGCGTCAGCGGTCTTCGCCTGCGCGACACGCAAAACACCGATATTACCGAAGAGCTGGAAGTCGCTGGCCTGTTTGTGGCTATCGGTCACAGCCCGAATACCGCTATTTTCAACGGCCAGCTGGAGCTGGAAAACGGCTACATTAAAGTGCAGTCCGGCATTCACGGCAACGCCACCCAGACCAGTATTCCTGGCGTATTTGCCGCAGGCGATGTGATGGACCATATTTATCGTCAGGCCATCACTTCTGCCGGAACCGGCTGTATGGCAGCTCTGGACGCCGAGCGCTATCTCGACGGCCTGGCCGAACAGTGTAAATAATCTAAAGATGTTAAAAAAGGCGGCCTTGCTGGTCGCCTTTCTTGTTTCTGCCATGTAACATTGCCTGTCAAAATTGCCTGAGAATTCCTTCTTCTACCAGAATCTGGCACGCGATGAATAAAACCCGTCAGCAAGAACTTAGCCTCTGGCTAAAACAGCAAAGTCTTATCTCTCGCCGTTGGCTCGGCCTGTCACGTCTGCTCGGTTTGGTCAGTGGTTTACTGATTGTGGCCCAGGCCTGGCTGCTCGCCCGCATTCTCCAGCACATGATCATGGAAAATATTCCGCGTGAAGCACTGCTCATGCCGTTTATTTTGCTGGTTCTGGTATTTGTGCTGCGCGCGTGGATCGTGTGGCTGCGCGAAAAGGTCGGATTCCACGCCGGGTTGTACATTCGCCAGGAAATTCGCCGCCAGGTACTCGACAGATTACATCAGGCAGGCCCAGCCTGGATTCAGGGCAAACCAGTAGGTAGCTGGGCTACGCTGGTTCTTGAACAAATAGAAGACATGCACGACTACTACGCGCGCTACCTGCCGCAGATGTCGCTGGCGGTCATGGTGCCTTTGCTGATTATTATTGCCATTTTCCCGATCAACTGGGCAGCCGCACTCATTTTGCTGGGCACCGCGCCGCTTATCCCCATTTTCATGGCGCTGGTAGGCATGGGCGCAGCCGATGCGAACCGCCGTAATTTCCAGGCGCTGGCAAGGCTCAGCGGACACTTCCTCGATCGTCTTCGCGGGATGGAAACACTTCGTGTATTTAACCGTGGCGCGGCGGAAACTGAAAATATTCGCGCGGCAAGCCAGGATTTTCGTCAGCGCACCATGGAAGTGCTGCGTATGGCCTTTCTTTCTTCCGGCGTGCTGGAGTTTTTCGCCTCGTTATCTATCGCCGTGGTGGCCGTCTATTTCGGTTTCTCTTACCTTGGCGAACTGAATTTCGGCCATTATGGTGCTGGAGTCACTTTATTCGCTGGCTTCCTGGCGCTCATTCTTGCCCCTGAATTCTTCCAGCCGCTGCGTGATATGGGCACCTTCTATCACGCCAGGGCTCAGGCCGTAGGCGCGGCAGAGACTCTGAAGAACTTCCTCGACGCGCCGCTGCAACACCCTGAGCAGGGAACCGTGCAGCTTTCGGGCAACGGGACTTTCACTCTTGAAGCCCGAGAGATGACAATTCTGTCCGCAGATGGGAAAGTGCTGGCCGGGCCGCTGAATTTCATGCTTCCTGCCGGGCAACGCGTGGCGCTGGTAGGCCAAAGCGGTGCGGGCAAAAGCTCCCTGCTGAATGTCCTGTCCGGCTTCCTGCCCTATCAGGGGCAGTTGCTGATCAATGGCGTCGAGCTGGCACAGCTTTCACCTGAATGGTGGCGCACGCAGCTTAGTTGGGTGGGGCAAAATCCGCAGCTACCGGCGGCTACCCTACGTGACAACGTACTTCTTGGGATGCCAGAAGCGGACGGCACTCGTTTGCAGGCAGCTCTGGATAAAGCCTCGGTAACAGAGTTTCTGTCGCAGCTGCCAGAAGGTATCGACACCCCAATCGGCGATCAGTCTACCCGTTTATCCGTGGGTCAGGCACAGCGAGTGGCCGTAGCCAGAGCCTTACTCTCCCCTTGCGGTGTTTTATTGCTGGATGAGCCTGCCGCGAGCCTGGATGCCCACAGCGAACAGCGTGTAATGGAAGCGCTTACGGAAGCGTCCCGCCAACAAACCACGCTGATGGTGACTCATCAACTGGACTATATCAGCAGTTGGGATCAAATTTGGGTGATGCGGAACGGGCTGATTGTTCAGCAGGGAAACTTCGAACAGCTTTCCGTTGAAGAAGGCCCCTTTGCTCTATTACTGGCCAGTCGCCAGGAGGAGATCTAATGCGCGCATTGCTGCCTTATCTGGCGCTTTATCGCCGCCACAAATGGTTACTGTCTTTAGGCGTTGTTCTGGCGATTATCACGCTGCTTGCCAGCATTGGTCTGTTAACGCTCTCCGGCTGGTTCCTTTCTGCCTCGGCCGTAGTGGGCGTTGCCGGGCTCTATAGCTTTAACTACATGCTGCCTGCCGCAGGCGTTCGTGGGGCGGCTATCACCCGCACAGCGGGTCGCTATTTTGAGCGTCTGGTCAGCCACGATGCTACCTTCCGCGTCCTGCAGCATTTACGCGTTTCAACCTTTAGCAAGCTGCTGCCCCTTTCCCCTGCCGGGCTGGCGCGCTTTCGCCAGGGAGAATTGCTCAATCGCGTGGTGGCAGACGTCGATACGCTCGATCACCTTTATTTACGGGTTATCTCCCCGCTCGTCGGCGCTTTTGTCGTTATCCTGGTGGTGACGTTTGGCCTGAGTTTCCTTGATGTTTCCCTTGCCTTAACGCTTGGCGGAATTTTACTCGCAACCCTGCTCCTTCTGCCGCCGCTGTTCTACCGCGCCGGGCAGCCAACCGGGGAAGCGCTAACCGTTCAACGCGGTAACTACCGCCAGCAGCTCACCTCCTGGCTGCAAAGCCACGCGGAATTAACCATTTTCGGCGCAGCAAACCGCGCGCGCGAACAGTTAGATGCCACGGAAAACAGCTGGCAGGAAGCGCAACGTCGCCAGGCCGGGTTAACTGCCCTGTCGCAGGCTGTCATGCTGCTTATCAGTGGTATTGCCGTACTGACGATGCTGTGGATGGCATCCGCAAGCGTAGGCGAAAGCCAATCTCCCGGCGCGCTGATTGCCCTGTTCGTCTTTTGTGCCCTGGCGGCATTTGAAGCGATGGCCCCGGTTACCGGCGCCTTTCAGCATCTTGGCCAGGTCATTGCCTCCGCGCTGCGCGTGACGCAGATCACCAGCCAGACACCTGAAGTTATTTTTCCTGAAGCAACGCAGCCCGAGCAACGGCGGGCAACTCTGGACATTCGTGGGCTGAGTTTTACTTATCCAGGCCAGAGTCAGTCTGCACTGAAAGACATTTCACTGTCTGTCAGCGCCGGGCAGAGAATAGCGATCCTCGGTAAAACCGGCTGCGGTAAATCCACTTTACTGCAATTACTGACCCGCGCATGGGATGCTCAGCAGGGCGAAATTCAACTTAACGGCATCGCCCTTAGCACTTTTGATGAAGTCACTCTACGCAAAGCAACGAGCGTTGTCCCTCAGCGCGTACACCTGTTTAGTGCCACGCTTCGCGATAACCTTTTACTGGCATCTCCAGAGGCCAGCGATGCCCAACTCAACACCGCTCTGACTCAGGTAGGACTTGAAAAACTGCTTGAAGACGGCGGGCTTAATAGCTGGCTTGGCGAAGGTGGTCGTCAGCTTTCCGGCGGGGAGCTTCGCCGCCTTGCGATTGCCAGAGCAATATTGCATAACGCCCCTCTTATGCTGCTGGATGAACCTACCGAAGGCCTCGATGCAGAAACAGAGCGCCAAATCCTTGATTTGTTGGCTGAAGTCACCAGAGATAAAACGGTGCTGATGGTCACTCACCGCCTGCGCGGTTTGAACGCTTTTGACAGCATAATTGTGATGGACAACGGGCAAATAATTGAGCAAGGTAATCACGCTGAATTAATGGCGTCTGGCGGACGTTATTATCAATTTCGCCAGCGCCTGTAGGCGTTCTGAATAGACTATTATCAATTTATTATTGCTCTATTGCTCTGGAGTATTGGTCGTCATGCGCCTGGTACAGCTGTCTCGTGACTCGATTGCCTTTCCTTCGCCGGAGGGGGCGTTGCGTGAACCTAATGGGTTATTGGCGCTTGGCGGCGACCTGACCCCCGCACGCCTGCTGATGGCCTATCAGCGAGGTATCTTTCCGTGGTTTTCTCCCGGCGATCCTATTTTGTGGTGGTCGCCCGATCCCCGCGCCATTCTTTACCCGGAGCAGTTTCACCTTAGCCGCAGCATGAAGCGCTTTCATCGCACTTCGCCTTATACCGTCACGCTCAACCACGCTTTTGAGCGCGTACTCTATGGCTGCGCCAGCGACCGAAATGAAGGCACATGGATCACCGCAGACATTGTAGAAGCTTATTTGCGCCTGCATGAATTAGGCCATGCCCACTCCGTTGAAGTATGGGAAGGAAAAGAGCTGGTAGGCGGCATGTACGGCGTGGCGCAGGGAGCATTATTTTGCGGCGAATCTATGTTTAGCCGCCGGGTGAATGCCTCCAAAACGGCGCTGCTGGTTTTCTGTCAGCACTTTATTCGCCACGGCGGCAAATTGATCGACTGCCAGGTATTAAATGAGCATACGGCTTCGCTGGGCGTGATTGAAATTCCTCGTAGAGAGTATCTCCAGGCATTAGCGGAACTTCGCCTCCAGCACTTAGGCTCTCATTGCTGGGTTCCGCAGGCGCTGAGCAATAATGTTTAACAACACATTTTATGTGAGGGTGTTATAATTAGCGCCGCTAAGTGGCTTTTGCCTGCTACCCCGCCGTTGTCTGGGATTTATTGTTTAAGGGAATACCCTCTCATTTATCTCCTTGCGTTCTTCGTCGCAGACGTTGCCATGCGGCAAGCTGCTAACCGGCGGGTAATAAGCAAAATGCACTTTCACTGGTGATTTCACCAACAATTCTTTACATGATAAGCGAACTTCGGCATTATCTTGCCGGTTCAAACTACGGTAGTGATACCCCAGAGGATTAGATGGCCAAAGAAGACAATATTGAAATGCAGGGTACCGTACTTGATACGTTACCTAACACCATGTTCCGCGTTGAGCTGGAAAACGGGCACGTGGTTACCGCTCATATCTCCGGTAAAATGCGCAAAAACTACATCCGCATTCTGACGGGCGACAAAGTCACCGTTGAGCTGACCCCGTACGACCTGAGCAAAGGCCGCATTGTCTTCCGTAGCCGTTGATAGTTTTTATTCCGCGGCCTGAGATGGGCGGCGTTGAGAGTTCGTTGTAATAGAAAGGTCGGGCAATGCCCGGCCTTTTTTATATCTCGAACTGCTGATACTCCCTGGTGAGAAAAGAAACATCAGACAGCTCGTTAAAAAACAGGAAAATCAATTTATTGATTTTCGGCTGATAACCACAAAGAGGGAAAAACCACGTTTTTTCCCTCTTTGTCAGCAACTTAAAGGCCGGGCAATGCCCGGCCTTTTTTACATCCTCAGCCAGCGCTAGTGCGCGGCCTCCGGCTTGTGCTTCTGCGCACTCGCAAAGTTGAAGGTCAACTGCTGCTGGTCTTTATCCAGCGCAACCGTAACCTGCCCCCCGTCAACAAGAGTGCCGAACAGCAGTTCGTTAGCCAGCGGTTTTTTCAGGTTGTCCTGGATAACACGCGCCATTGGGCGAGCGCCCATCGCGCGGTCATAGCCCTTCTCTGCCAGCCAGTCACGCGCTTCCTGGCTCACTTCCAGCGAAACGCCTTTCTGATCCAGCTGAACCTGTAGCTCGACAATAAACTTATCCACCACCTGATGAATCACCTCGGTAGAGAGGTGGTTGAACCAGATAATGTTGTCGAGACGGTTACGGAACTCCGGCGTAAAGATCTTTTTGATCTCTTCCATTGCATCGGTGCTGTTGTCCTGGCGGATAAGCCCGATAGATTTACGTTCGGTTTCCCGCACCCCGGCGTTGGTGGTCATCACCAGAATCACGTTGCGGAAGTCCGCCTTGCGTCCGTTGTTATCGGTCAGCGTACCGTTGTCCATTACCTGCAGCAGCAGGTTAAAGACATCCGGGTGCGCTTTTTCGATTTCATCGAGCAGCAGAACCGCATGTGGATGCTTAATCACCGCATCCGTCAGCAGCCCGCCCTGATCGAAACCAACATAGCCTGGAGGAGCGCCAATCAGGCGGCTCACGGTATGGCGTTCCATATACTCGGACATATCAAAGCGCAGCAGCTCAATGCCCAGCGACTTCGCCAGCTGCACGGTGACTTCCGTCTTACCAACCCCGGTAGGGCCAGCAAACAGGAACGAACCGACAGGTTTATGATCCTGACCCAAACCGGCACGGCTCATCTTGATCGCTTCGGTCAGCGCTTCAATCGCTTTATCCTGGCCAAACACCAGCATTTTCAGGCGATCGCCCAGGCTTTTCAGCGTATCGCGATCGCTCGCGGAAACGCTTTTTTCCGGGATGCGCGCAATGCGAGCGACCACGGTTTCGATGTCCGCCACGTTAACGGTTTTCTTACGCTTGCTGACCGGCATCAGGCGGCTACGTGCGCCCGCCTCATCAATGACGTCGATAGCCTTATCCGGCAGATGCCTGTCATTGATGTATTTCACCGCCAGCTCAACCGCCGCGCGAATCGCCTTCGCGGTATAGCGAACGTCGTGGTGCGCTTCGTATTTCGGTTTCAGTCCGTTGATGATCTGCACCGTTTCTTCAACGCTTGGCTCAGTAATATCAATCTTCTGGAAGCGGCGCGCCAGGGCACGATCTTTTTCGAAGATGTTGCTGAACTCCTGATAAGTCGTCGAGCCAATCACCCGAATTTTACCGCCGGAGAGCAGCGGTTTAATCAGGTTAGCGGCGTCGACCTGGCCACCGGAAGCCGCGCCCGCACCAATAATGGTGTGGATTTCATCGATAAACAGGATGCTGTTTTGATCCTGCTCGAGCTGTTTCAGCAGCGCTTTAAAACGTTTTTCAAAATCGCCGCGGTATTTGGTACCGGCCAGCAGAGAACCGATATCCAGCGAGTAGATGGTGCAGTCGGCCATTACTTCCGGCACATCGCCCTGCACAATTCGCCACGCCAGCCCTTCGGCAATAGCCGTTTTACCCACGCCAGATTCACCGACCAGCAGCGGGTTATTTTTACGGCGACGGCACAGAACCTGGATAGCACGCTCCAGCTCTTTATCGCGGCCAATCAGCGGATCGATCCCGCCCACGCGCGCAAGCTGATTAAGATTGGTGGTGAAGTTTTCCATACGTTCCTCCCCGCCTGCTTGCTCTTCGTTGACCGGATTTTCAGAACCCGATGACTGATTTGGTTCGTCTTTGCGCGTACCGTGAGAGATAAAGTTCACCACGTCGAGGCGGCTTACTTCATGTTTGCGCAGCAGGTAGGCTGCCTGGGATTCCTGTTCGCTGAAAATGGCAACCAGCACGTTGGCGCCGGTCACCTCACTGCGCCCGGAGGACTGCACGTGGAACACCGCTCGCTGCAGCACACGCTGGAAGCTTAGCGTCGGCTGCGTGTCGCGCTCTTCAACGTTGGGTGGCAGAACCGGCGTAGTTTGTTCGATGAAGGCTTCGAGCTCCTGCCGCAGCGCCACCATATCCACAGAACACGCTTCCAGCGCTTCGCGGGCAGATGGGTTACTGAGCAATGCCAGTAACAGATGCTCGACGGTCATAAACTCATGTCGGTGCTCGCGCGCTCTGGCGAAAGCCATGTTTAAACTGAGTTCCAGTTCTTGATTGAGCATAGGCACCTCCCCAAATTATCGGCCTTGTCAGGCCTTTTCTAGCGTACACAGCAACGGGTACTCGTTCTCCCTTGCATACTGGTTCACTAACGCCACTTTGGTTTCCGCTACTTCTGCAGTAAAGATGCCACAGATAGCTTTACCCTGATAGTGAACCGTGAGCATCAACTGCGTGGCACGTTCAACATCATAAGAAAAGAACTTTTGCAGTACGTCAATAACAAATTCCATTGGCGTGTAGTCATCGTTCATCAGTATAACTTTATACATGGAGGGCGGTTTTAGCGTTTCGCGCAGTTTATCCGCCGCCATTTGGTCAAAGTCCAACCAGTCGTTCGTCTTACCCATTGCGATTTATCATCGTTTGTTGAAGCCCAACATACTGTCAGGCAAGGCCTTATATTGAGTGTAATACGCTTTTCGCAAACGTATGACAACGTATTCGATCCCGTGACGAATCTCCGTAAGCGAGCTACATCACATTAATAGCAATAGCGTTAACTGCTTCAAATTTTTGACTCATTGTTGCCTTACCTGCCCCGCCAGACGCTTGACGCAGTGTATAAAATATCTACATTGTAGCGGGGTGAGTTGGCGAGGTTTTGAACAGCCCGCCCTTACCCACCGGTTGATTCCATCTCACTATTAAGAGTTACGAAGGATGTCGAAGCATGGAGACGGGTACTGTTAAATGGTTCAATAACGCCAAAGGGTTCGGTTTCATCTGCCCGGAAGGCGGCGGCGAAGACATCTTCGCTCACTACTCCACCATTCAAATGGACGGGTACAGAACGTTAAAAGCCGGACAGCTTGTCAGGTTTGATGTGCATCAGGGACCTAAAGGCAACCATGCCAGCCTGATCGTTCCCCACGAGGCGGAAGCGGTCGCGTAGTTCCCCATTGATTGTGTACATCCCGCAAATAAAATGCCAGCCCATAAGGCTGGCATTTTTATGACCAACCGCCGGGATTACTCACGAGCTAGTGCATCGATAGGGTTCAGGCGCGCCGCGTTTCTGGCCGGCAACCAGCCAAAGAGCACCCCCGTGGCCGTGGAGCAGCCAAACGCGGTCAGCAGCGCCACCGGCGAGAAACCTATCTGCCAGCCCGGCAGCACCAGCTGCAGCGTGAACGCGATAACCAGCGACAGCGATATCCCCAGCGCGCCACCGACCAGGCAAACCAGCACCGCCTCAATTAAAAACTGCTGCAGTACATCGCTGGCTCGCGCGCCCACCGCCATACGGATACCGATCTCTTTGGTACGTTCAGTGACCGATACCAGCATAATATTCATGACCCCAATTCCCCCAACCAACAGCGAAATAACCGCTACCAGCGTCAGGAACATCTGAAGAGTACGTGTGGTCTTTTCCGCCGTTTTCAACAGCCCGTCCATGTTATAGGTGAAAAAGTCTTTCTTGCCATGACGCAGCGACAGCAGGCGATTAAGCTGCTGCTCGGCTTCGTGGCTGTCGTACCCTTCTTTAACACGTACGGTTATTGAGTTGAGCCAGCTTTGCCCCATCACGCGCCCGGCCATCGTGTTATAAGGCAGCCAGACACGCAGCACTTTGCTGCTGCCGAACATCGACTGTTTCTCTTCCGCCACGCCTATCACCGTGGCGGGCATATTCCCCACCAGCACAACCTCCCCGACAACATCACTTTTGTTCGGGAAAAGCTGCCTTTTGCTATTGGCGTCCAGCACCACAACCTGTGCACGGCCCTTCATCTGCTCATCGTTAAAGCTCGCGCCCTGGCTCATAGTCATACCGTAAACATCAAAATAGTCGCCACTGACACCATTGACGCTGGCCGCCGCATCCACGTTGCCGTAGCGAAGGCGTAAATTGCTGGAAATAGAAGGCGTGGCCGAACTTACCCAGGGCTGCTGGCCGATAGCCAGCAAATCATCATATTTTAATGCCTGCTGGAACTGCGGATTGTCATCACCAAAATCTTTACCGGGGTAGACATCGATCGTATTGGTGCCGATGGAGCGAATATCCTCCAGCACCATCTGCTTGGCGGCATCGCCCACCACGACAATGGAGACCACCGAGGCAATACCAATAATAATGCCAAGCATGGTCAGCAGCGTGCGCATCTTGTTCGCGGCCATCGCCAGCCAGGCCATACCGAGCGCCTCGCGGAAGCTGCTGATGACTTGCTGTATCGACGAACCGCTCCGCAGCGTTTGGTTTTCAACCATGCGCGCCGCAGGCTGATGAACCGGCGGAGGATTACTGATAATTTCTCCGTCGCGAATTTCAATAATACGCTGAGCCTGCGCCGCCACGGCCGGATCGTGAGTCACAATAATCACCGTATGCCCGCGCTCGCGCAGTTGCTTCAGCGTGGCCATCACTTCTTCGCCGGAATGGCTGTCCAGCGCACCCGTGGGCTCATCCGCCAGAATCACCTGCCCGCCGTTCATTAACGCACGGGCGATACTGACGCGCTGCTGCTGCCCGCCCGAAAGCTGTGACGGCAGATATTCCACCCGCTCCTTTAGCCCCAGACGCCCAAGCAACTCATGCGCCCGCTGCTGACGCTGGGCTCTCGTTGTCCCGGCGTACACCGCTGGGACTTCAACATTTTGCGAAGCATTCAGATGAGAAAGCAGGTGATAACGCTGGAAGATAAAACCGAAATGCTCGCGACGCAGCGTCGCCAGCGCATCGTTATCCAGCCCCGACACATCCACGCCCGCGACCTTATAACTGCCGCTGCTGGGTTTATCCAGGCAACCGAGGATGTTCATTAGCGTCGATTTACCGGAACCGGATGCACCGACAATCGCCACCATTTCCCCGGCTTCAATCGTCAGGCTGATGCCCTTCAGTACCTCAACCTGCTCTTCACCAGAAGGATAGCTGCGGCGAATGTCCTTTAATTCAAGCAGCGCCGTCATTTGCTACTCCCGGCATTGGCGCGACCAGTCACCACCTCTTCGCCTTCTTCCAGCCCGTTAACGACCTGAACCTGGGTGTCGTTCCGCATCCCGATAGTTATTTCACGGGTTTTGGTTTCCCCGTTGCGCAGCACCGTGATGTTATAGCGATTATCACCGATCGGTTCGCCCAGCGCGGCCAGCGGAATCGTCAGTACATCTTTTACGCCGCCGAGTTGAATATGCACCTGAGCGGTCATATCCAGGCGCAGAATGCCCTTCGGATTCGGCACCTCAAAACGCGCATTATAGAAAATGGCCTCATTGACTTTGTCTGGCGTCGGCAGGATATCTTTCAGCACGCCTTCATAGCGCGTCATCGGGTCGCCAAGTACCGTAAACCAGGCTTTCAGGCCCGGTTTGAGATGGATAACATCGGCTTCAGAGACCTGCGCTTTCACCAGCACCGTGCTTAAATCCGCCAGCGTCAGAATATTTGGCGCCTGCTGCGCCGCAATCACGGTTTGCCCCTGCAGCGTCGTTATCTGCGTCACTTCCCCCGCCATTGGCGCGACGATACGGGTGAACTCGAGGTTGGTTTTCGCGGTGCTCAAAGAAGCCTGATTGCGCTTAATTTGAGCGTCAATGGTGCCAATCTGAGCCTGTTTTACCGCCAAATCGGTTGCCGCTTTATCAAGATCCTGGCGGGACACCGCCTGAGTTTTTGCCAGCGTCTGCTGACGGGAAAGTGTCACCGCGGCAAGCTTACTTTCAGCTTCGGACTGCATGCGCTGGGCACGCAGCTCCATCAGCGTGGCCTCAACCTCTTTGACCTGGTTTTGAGCCTGTTCGGGATCGATAACCCCCAAAAGCTGATCTTTTTTTACTTTATCGCCGATGCTAACTGACAGCGTTTTTAACTGCCCGCTCACCTGCGCCCCGACGTCAACTTTGCGCACGGCATCGAGCTTTCCGGTTGCCAGAACGCTTTGCTGAAGCGAAGCCTTACGCACGATCATCGTTTGATATTGTGGGGCTGGCACATGCAAAAACTGCCAAAGCCAGAGGAAAAATATCACCACCAGCAGCGCGTAAAGCCAATAACGTTTTTTAAATTTTCCCTTAATTTTCATATAAATCCTGAAATAGCTAACGCATGATTAAACGGTTCTTAAACAAACTGCACAATGTGAAGATATGTAACAGTTATTGAACGTCGGTTGACATCCGGCGTGCTGAAATAGTGCCATCTTTCCCGAATATCAGGTTGTTATTATGTCCCAGATCGCTGCCGCGCATGTTACCGAAACCCTGCCTCAAACAGGCTGGAAACTCTTCCTTTCCCTCGCGACGGGGGAATGGCAGCCGGGAGCATCCTGGGGCAAGAAGGCTTACCGCCGCAAGTTTATTTTACGCTCACTGGCGATGCCTTTGCACACCGTCAGCCTGATGAACAACCTTGCAAGCCAGCCTCATCTTGCCAGCATGCTGAACGCTCAGCCTGGTCTGCCTTGCCGCCTGCATCGCCCTTACCTTGCGCTGCCGCTAAAACGCAAGCATACGCGGGATACTATCGCTTACCACTACCAGAAAATTGCCGAGAAAATGCCGAAAAAAATGCTTAACGGGCATTTCTCTGCCGAAGGTTACCGCCTGGCCACGCTGGTGGGTAAAAACAACGAGCTGATGTTTATCGATCTCACCTCTCACGATATCGAAGGTAAAGAAGGCGAAGCCTTCCTGAACTTCTGTAATGAAGAGGGCGTTCCCCTGGCGCGTATGACCTTTACTCTCAACCAGTTTGAAGGCAAGAACACCTTCTTTATTGGCTGCCTGCAGGGAGCCAAAACCTGGGTGCCTCATGAAGCCATTCAGGCTGCCACAAAGGCTTGCCACGGACTGTTCCCGAAACGCATGCTGCTTGAGGTTGCCTGTGAACTGGCGAAGCTTCTCGACGCAGAGCGCATTCTGGCCGTCGGCAACGGTACGCATATCTACCGTTCATGGCGCTACGAGAAGAAGAAAAAAGACAGTCTACATGCGGACTATGACAGTTTCTGGCAGTCTATGAGCGGTGAACCTCGTGCCGACGGCCTGTTTGCCCTGCCGTCCAGCGTGGAACGCAAACCGCTGGAAGACATTGCCAGCAAAAAACGTGCAGAATATCGCCGCCGTTATGAATTGCTCGACGGCATGATGAACAGCATCAACGGTCATTTCTAAATCTGCCTTTCCAGCCGGGCGCTAATCCGCCCGGCCACGCGCCAGCCAAAGCACCCGGGAAAACATTTTACGAAACAGCGGCGGAACCGCATCCACGCCGCGACGCCCCGCCTCCAGCGCCACTTCGATAGCTAAATCAGGCTTTGACGAACGATGAATAGCTTTCGTAATAATCCGGCGCAAATTCATCGGCACATTTTCGGGCAGCTGAGCCACGCGATGAAACACATCTGAAAATCCCTGCCGATACATAAAGTGTTCCATATCCAGCGCAGGCAGCGCTGTAAGATGATCGCGCTCCTGATCCCGGTCATTGTCCAGCAAGCCGCGTACGGTTGCCGCATATTTTTTACCGGCATCATCCCCGTCCACCAGCACATGCCATTCAATGCCCATCCGGCGAGCGAACTTAATCAGCGGGCGCAGGCCAGATTGTGCAAACTCAATGACCTTCACGCCTTCGGCATCAAAATGGTGCCCACACTGCCGCGCCAGTTCGTTCATCACCCACACTTCGGTCTCGCCTTCCACCAGCAACCAACAGCGGGCAAAGAGCGACGACGCGCGATTAAAACGAATGTGGAAAGCAATTCTCCGGCTCTCTTCCGCGTTCATCCCGCCCGGTCCAAGCCGCCACGCGGCCACTCGGGAGGATTCACGCACCAGCCGGCAAACCTGTTCTACCGGCGTCAGAGAGAGCAGCTCTCCGGAATTGGTCGTGGTAATTTTTTGTAGCGGCAGCAGATTCAGAAGGTGCCAGGCGACAGACAGCATAATCGGATGCAGTCGGGTTTCAGGATCTTCCACCAGCAGCAGCGGGCGGGCGTCCCTGTCGAGCGCAATGCTGCCCTTCGCCTGTAGCAACGTGGAAAACATGCCCAGCAGGATCATGCGGTGCGAACGGCTGCCTGGCTTGTCGATCATCCGGTTGATCACGTCCAGATAGCGCCAGCTGCGCTGCTCATCATGAGAACGCCGCCGCATCAGGCGCTGGTGGGCTATCGCGCCCTGCTCAGAGAAATAGTGTTCAAGCAGCTGTACCATGGCCGACAGCCCTTGCCGCAGCTGCGCATCGGTGAGGTTTTGCGGCCTTGATACCAGCTCTCGCGCCAGGAAATCCAGCTGGCGCGCAGTCAGCTCCGTTTCCGGCATTTCGGGCATGCTTCCGTTGCGCAGCCGCCGCATGAATCGGGCATCTCTGAGGCGCAGCACCGGGTTCAGCCGCGTGATATTCATCGCCATGTCGTCAATTTCGTCCAGCGCCAGCGGCTGGCCGTGGGCATTAAGAAAGCTTCGCAGCGTTAAAACTGTCCCTTCATCCCCAAGCTCTCCTTCCAGACGGTAGTAAATACGATGAAAGCCGTCGTTCCCCGCCACCCAAACCGGGGAAAGATTACGATACCGCCGCCCTAAATGGTGGCCAGGCGCTGCCTCGCGGAAGGTCAGGATGATTTGCAAGTGACTTTCACGCCCATGCAGCTCGCCGGGGGGAAAATAGAAATCTTCGCGAACAAAATGGTACAGCTCCCGGTGCGGGGAAAGTAGCAAAGTCAGCGCATCTAACAGGCTGGATTTACCCCAGGCATTTTCGCCAATCAGCACGTTGTTTTGCTCAAGCATTAACGACAAACGGTTAATACCGCGAAAACCAACCATCTCAACTCGCTCGAGAAACATACCGCCTCCTGTGCATCCGCTTCCATCCAGCGTCCTTTTCGAGTATAGCGGCAACCCGGAAGGCAATGTAACCACACAATGTCAAAGCGTTACGCGATAAACGCACGCCGCCTTTACCATAATCAATTCGTGCTGAGGCGTATTTTTTTATTATCCGGAATATTCTTACTTCATTCAAAGATAACCTATACTTCTGCTACCTCTCCTCAGAAAAGGAATAACACCTCATTGCCCTAAATCAAAAAACCGGAGTTTATTGTGCTGGTGGCGAATTGACGAAATACCTAATATTAACGCGCATTTAATATTACTTTCGTCATTCACTTAATGACGGTGAATTAGCGACAGTCAGGATCATGTGATTTAGCGCGTGAGCCTTGTATTGTTTCTGGCTTTTATCAGAGGTGGTTATATTTAGAAAATTAGCAGCCGAGTTCTTCGGAACGTTCTGGCTGGTATTTGGTGGCTGCGGTAGCGCAGTATTAGCGGCAGCATTTCCGGAATTAGGCATTGGCTTTGTCGGCGTCGCGCTGGCATTTGGTTTAACCGTGCTGACCATGGCTTTTGCCGTCGGCCATATTTCCGGTGGTCACTTTAACCCGGCCGTCACGCTTGGCCTGTGGGCCGGCGGCCGCTTCCCGGCTAAAGAAGTCATTGGCTACATCATTGCCCAGGTGATTGGCGGGATTGTCGCTGCCGCTATTCTTTATTTAATCGCCAGCGGTAAAGCAGGCTTTGATGCCGCAGCCAGCGGTTTTGCTTCTAACGGCTACGGCGAACATTCTCCGGGTGGATATTCCATGCTGTCCGCCATTGTGATTGAAATCGTATTAACCTGTGGATTCTTGATTGTTATTCACGGTGCAACGGACAAATTTGCTGCACCGGGTTTTGCGCCAATAGCCATTGGCCTGGCATTAACCTTAATTCACTTAATTAGTATTCCGGTTACCAACACCTCAGTAAACCCTGCGCGCAGTACCGCAGTGGCTATTTTCCAGGGTGGCTGGGCGCTGGATCAACTGTGGCTTTTCTGGGTCATGCCTATTATTGGCGGGATTCTGGGTGGTATTATTTATCGTACCCTGCTGGAAAAACGCAGCTAAGTCTCCATGCAGGCTTACCCCGGTAAGCCTGCTGTTTTCTTTTTTTCCACACGCAAAGCTTTTTCTTCGCCCCTACTCGACTCAATTCCTTTCTTTCGGTAGTGTGACATCCGTCGTAACATTTTAACTACAAGGATTGTCCCTTCCATGCTGTCAGGATTACTTATTATCCTGGTGCCGTTGCTCGTCGGTTACCTGATCCCACTGAAACAAATCCACCTGCTCAGGCTGATTCACCGCCTGCTGGGCTGGATTGTTTACGTGATCCTCTTCCTGATGGGCATTAGCCTGGCATTCCTCGATAATCTCGCCAGCAACCTGCTGACTATCCTGCATTACTCGGTGATAAGCGTCGGGGTGATCCTGCTGTGTAACATCGCCGGCCTCTTGCTGCTGGAACGTGCTCTCCCGTGGCGGCATCAGCACAAACAGGAAAAACTGCCCTCACGCCTGGCGATGGCCCTGGAGTCCTTACAGCTTTGCGGGGTAGTGGCTTTGGGCTTCCTGCTGGGGCTGACCGGGTTTGAGGTGCTTAAATACGCCACAGAGGCCAGCGAATATACGCTTATTTTCCTGCTGCTGCTGGTCGGGATCCAGCTTCGCAACAGCGGCATGACCTTCCGGCAAATCGTTCTCAACCGCCGCGGCATTATTGTCGCCATTGTGGTCGTTTTCAGCTCAATGGTCGCCGGGACGATCAACGCCCTACTGCTTGGCCTGCCGATAAAAACAGGTCTGGCTATGGCCTCTGGGTTCGGCTGGTATTCGCTGTCCGGGATCCTGATGACCGAGTCCTACGGGCCGGTGATTGGCAGCGCAACCTTCTTTAACGATCTGGTGCGGGAATTACTGGCTATTATGCTTATCCCGGCTTTGGTGCACCGCAGCCGCTCAACGGCTCTGGGCCTTTGTGGCGCCACCTCGATGGACTTTACCCTGCCGGTGCTGCAGCGCAGCGGCGGTGTGGAAATCGTGCCTGCCGCCATTGTGCACGGATTTATTCTTAGCCTGCTGACTCCGCTGCTCATCGCCTTCTTCGCCGCCTGATACCTCTCTGGCGGTAGCCTTGCTGTCGCCAAAGTTGAGCTATATCAATCTCCCTTTAAGTTGCACCAAAAAGTCCTTTTAACCTGTTAAGCCGCAGCCTAACCTTAAACATGTATTTAAAATATAACTTTAAGGTGACATCATGTTTTGTGTGCAGTGTGAACAGACCATTCGTACCCCGGCCGGCGACGGCTGCGCCTATGCCCAGGGCGTCTGCGGTAAAACGGCCCAGACTTCCGATCTACAGGATCTGCTGATCGCGACATTGCAGGGGCTGTCCGCCTGGGCCGTTGCCGCACGCGAACGCGGTATTATCGACCACGAGATTGATAACTTTGCTCCCCGCGCCTTCTTCTCAACGCTGACCAACGTGAACTTCGACTCCGGCCGCATCGTTGGCTATGCCCGAGATGCCATTGCCATGCGCGAAGATCTGAAAACCCGTACGCTGGCTGTCGATCCTGCGGCCATCGTCACTAACCCGATGGCAGAGCTTCAGCTGGTCAGCAGCGATCTCGGTGAACTGCAGCGCCAGGCCGCTGAATTCACGCCAAATCGTGATAAAGCCGACATCGGCGAAGATATTCTCGGCCTGCGCCTGTTGTGTCTGTACGGCATGAAAGGTGCCGCCGCCTATATGGAACACGCGCATGTTCTGGGCCAGTACGACAACGATATTTACGCCCAGTACCACAGCATCATGGCGTGGCTCGGCACCTGGCCTGCGGATATGGGCGCGCTGCTGGACTGCTCTATGGAAATCGGCCAGATGAACTTCAAAGTGATGAGCATTCTGGATCAGGGGGAAACCGGCAAATACGGCCATCCAACCCCAACCCAGGTTAACGTACGCCCGGTCGCCGGGAAGTGCATCCTGATTTCCGGCCATGACCTGAAAGATCTCTATAACTTGCTCGAGCAAACCGAAGGCACCGGCGTGAACGTCTACACTCACGGTGAAATGCTCCCGGCACACGGCTATCCAGAACTGCGGAAATTCAAACACCTGGTCGGCAACTACGGCAGCGGCTGGCAGAACCAGCAAACGGAATTCGCCCGCTTCCCTGGCCCTATTGTCATGACTTCCAACTGCATCATTGACCCAACCGTGGGCTCGTACGATGACCGTATCTGGACCCGCAGCATCGTCGGCTGGCCGGACGTCAGCCACCTCGAAGGCGACAATTTTAGCCCGGTGATTACCCAGGCCCAGCAAATGGCCGGTTTCCCGTACAGCGAAATCGAACACCTGATCACCGTCGGCTTTGGCCGCCAGACGTTACTGGGTGCGGCAGACACGCTCATCGATTTGGTTAGCCGCGAAAAACTTCGCCACATCTTCCTGGTCGGCGGCTGCGACGGCGCACGCGGAGAACGTAACTATTTCACCGACTTCGCCACCAGCGTGCCGCAGGACTGCCTAATCCTGACCCTGGCCTGCGGCAAATACCGCTTTAACAAGCTGGATTTCGGCAACATCGAAGGGCTGCCTCGGCTGGTGGACGCCGGCCAGTGTAACGACGCTTATTCAGCGATCATTCTGGCGGTCACCCTCGCCGAGAAACTGGGCTGCGGCGTGAACGACCTGCCGCTGAGCCTCGTGCTCTCCTGGTTTGAGCAAAAGGCGATTGTAATTCTGCTCACGCTGCTGTCGCTCGGCGTCACCAACATTGTCACCGGGCCAACCGCGCCGGGTTTCCTGACGCCAAACCTGCTGGCAGTGCTGAACGAGAAATTTGGCCTGCGCGCCATCACCACCGTTGAGCAAGACATCCAACAGTTAATGAGCGCTTAAGGAGCAGCCATGACCATGCCAACGCCGCTGTGCCCGCACCGTATGCAGGTACACCATATTCACCAGGAAACGCCGGATGTCTGGACGCTGTCGCTGATCAACCACGACTTCTATCCCTACAAAGCCGGGCAATATGCCCTGGTGAGCATTCGCAACGGCAGCGAGACGCTGCGGGCCTACACGATTTCATCCACGCCGGGTCTGAGCGAGTTCATCACGCTGACGGTACGCCGCATCGACGGCGGCGCTGGCTCAGAGTGGCTGACCGGAGAAGTGAAAATCGGCGACTACCTGTGGCTGTCTGAAGCCCAGGGCGAGTTCAGCTGTGAAAACATCGTGTCGGAGCGCTATCTGCTGCTGGCGGCGGGCTGCGGCGTCACGCCGATTATGGCCATGCGCCGCTGGCTGGCAAAACACCGCCCGCAAGCGGACGTGCAGGTCATCTACAACGTGCGCTCCCCGCAGGACGTGATTTTTGCTGACGAATGGCGGCATTACCCGGTCACGCTGGTGGCAGAAAACAACGCCACCCACGGCTTTATCGCCGGGCGACTGACTCGCGAGATCCTGGCCGCGGTGCCGGATATCGCCAGCCGGACGGTTATGACCTGCGGGCCTGCGCCTTATATGGACATGGTTGAGAAAGAAGTGAAAGCGCTGGGAGCCGCGGCGTTTTATCGGGAAGTGTTCTTCACGCCAGCCGCTGCACCCTCAGCGGGCGGCCTGAAGTTCACCACGCTCCAGCCGATGCGTGAGTTCTACTCACCGGTGGGCAGCACGCTGCTTGCCGCGCTGGAGAGCAACAGCGTGCCGGTGAATGCCGCCTGCCGCGCCGGAGTTTGCGGCTGCTGTAAAACGAAAGTTGTGTCTGGCGACTACACCGTCTCCAGCACCATGACACTGACGGAAGAAGAAATTGCCAGCGGCTACGTGCTGGCCTGCTCCTGCCATCCACAGAGCGACCTGGTGCTCGCCTGATCTAAAAAGGCACCTTCACGGTGCCTTTTCTTTTTCTACCGCCAGGCCGACTTGCCAAACGCGTAACGCCCTGCGCCGCAAAAGACTATCGCCAGCGCGCCGAGGAAAAAGTACATCAGGCTTTCAATGCCCCAGGCCCCGGTTTTATCCAGCATGAAGGTTTCCCCCACGCCCACCAGCAGCCAGGCCACAATCATCGTGCACGCCAGCCCAAGCGCGGACAGGCGAGTGAGGATCCCTAAAATAATCAGCAGCGGGGCAAGCACCTCACCCAGCAGCACGCCATAGGCGACAAACTCCGGGATGCCATGCGCCGCCAGCATTCCCTTAATCCCGTCCACGCCGCCAAACAGCTTGTGCAGGCCGTGAAACAGCATCAGGCCTCCTACCGCCAGACGCAGTAACAATTTTCCCAGATCGTCTTTATTTAGCGTGCCATTCACTGCATTTAACAATTTAGTAACCATATGAATTGCCACCCTTTTAAAATGATAACGAGAATAATTTACGCTTAATATTTGCTAACAAATAGCCCCAATTTTAGGGAGGCCATTCCCTGCCGTTACGCAGAATTGAACTAAGCTTGTAAGCGCTATCACACTGGACAAGGAAAACCGATGAAACAATCCGTAGCGGCCTGGCTGGCCAAAACCCTTGAGAGCGCGGGCGTGAAACGTATCTGGGGCGTCACGGGCGACTCGCTGAATGGCCTCAGCGACAGCCTCAACCGGATGGGCACGATTAAATGGATGCCAACTCGCCATGAAGAAGTGGCCGCTTTCGCCGCCGGGGCCGAAGCGCATCTCACCGGCGAGCTTGCTGTCTGCGCCGGTTCATGCGGGCCTGGTAACCTGCACCTGATTAACGGCCTGTACGATTGCCACCGCAATCACGTGCCCGTTCTCGCCATTGCAGCCCATATTCCCTCCAGCGAAATTGGCAGCGGCTACTTCCAGGAAACGCATCCCGAAGAGCTTTTCCGCGAATGCAGCCACTATTGCGAACTGGTTTCTAACCCGGAGCAGATCCCACAGGTATTGGCGATTGCCATGCGCAAAGCCATTCTGAACCGGGGCGTTTCCGTGGTGGTACTGCCCGGCGACGTGGCGCTCAAACCCGCGCCAGAGCATGCCACAACGCACTGGTATCCTGCACCGCAGCCCATCGTGGTTCCCCCTCACGATGAGCTTAAAAAACTCGCCCAACTTCTGCGCTACAACGACAATATCGCCCTTATGTGCGGCAGCGGCTGCGCTGGGGCGCATACTGAGCTGGTGCAGCTGGCGGCAACCCTGAAAGCGCCCATTGTTCACGCCCTGCGTGGCAAAGAACACGTTGAGTACGACAACCCTTACGACGTTGGCATGACCGGATTAATAGGCTTCTCATCCGGCTTCCACACGATGATGAACGCCGACACGCTGATCCTGCTCGGCACCCAGTTCCCCTACCGCGCGTTCTACCCGACGGACGCAAAAATTATCCAGATTGATATCAACCCCGGCAGCATAGGCGCGCACAGCAAGGTCGACATGGCGCTGGTGGGCGATATCAAAGCCACGCTGTCCGCCCTGCTGCCGATGCTGGAGGAGAAAACCAATCGCAGCTTCCTCGACAAAGCGCTGGAGGATTATCGCAAAGCGCGTGAAGGGCTGGATGAACTGGCCAACCCCTCGGAAGGCAAGCAAATTCACCCGCAATATCTGGCGCAGCAAATAAGCCATTACGCCGCCGATGATGCCATTTTTACCTGCGACGTGGGCACGCCCACCGTCTGGGCCGCGCGCTACCTGAAAATGAACGGCAAACGCCGCCTGCTGGGCTCGTTTAACCACGGGTCAATGGCTAACGCTATGCCGCAGGCGCTGGGCGCCAAAGCCACCGCGCCCGATCGCCAGGTGGTGGCGATGTGCGGTGACGGCGGCTTCAGCATGCTGATGGGCGACTTCCTGTCCGTAGCACAAATGAAGTTGCCGATTAAAATCGTGGTGTTCAACAACAGCGTGCTCGGTTTCGTGGCGATGGAGATGAAAGCCGGGGGCTACCTCACCGACGGTACCGAACTGCACGACACCAACTTTGCCCGTATCGCCGAGGCCTGCGGCATTACCGGCATCCGCGTTGAAAAACCTGAGGAGCTGAACGCCGCGCTGGAAAAAGCCTTCAGCACCGATGGCCCGGTGCTGGTCGATGTTGTCGTCGCCAAAGACGAGCTGGCTATCCCGCCGCAGATCAAACTGGAACAGGCGAAAGGGTTCAGCCTTTATATGCTGCGCGCCATCATCAGCGGGCGAGGAGATGAAGTGATCGAGCTGGCGAAAACCAACTGGTTCCGGTAAAAAAGAAGGTTGCCTCAGGCGCCCGGATAACCGTCCGGGCGCAGCCTCTTGATAAAGGACCCGTCATGATCGATTTACGCAGCGATACCGTTACCCGCCCTTCCCGCGCCATGCTGGAGCAAATGATGGCCGCCCCAACCGGGGATGATGTTTACGGCGACGACCCCACTGTTAACGAGCTTCAGGCATACGCGGCAAAAATCAGCGGGAAAGAAGCTGCCCTGTTTTTACCTACCGGCACGCAGGCCAACCTCGTGGCTTTGCTGAGCCACTGCGAGCGCGGCGAAGAGTACATCGTCGGCCAGGCCGCACATAATTACCTCTACGAAGCAGGCGGCGCAGCGGTGCTGGGCAGCATTCAGCCTCAGCCCATTGAAGCGGATCGCGACGGCACGCTGCCGCTGGATAAAGTGGCGGCAAAAATTAAACCGGACGACATTCACTTCGCCCGCACTAAATTGCTGAGCCTTGAAAACACCCATAACGGCAAAGTGCTGCCGCGTGAATACCTCCAGCAGGCCTGGGAATTCACCCGCAAGCACAACCTGGCGCTGCACGTAGACGGCGCGCGTATTTTTAACGCCGTGGTGTCCTACGGCTGTCAGTTGGAAGAAATTACTCGCTACTGCGACAGCTTCACCATTTGCCTGTCGAAAGGTCTTGGCACGCCGGTGGGATCCCTGCTGGTGGGCAGTAAAGAGTACATCAAGCGCGCTGTACGCTGGCGCAAGATGACCGGCGGCGGTATGCGTCAGGCCGGTATTCTGGCGGCGGCAGGCCTGTATGCGCTGAAAAATAACGTCGAGCGGCTGAAAGAAGACCACGACAACGCCCACTGGCTGGCAGGCGAGCTGCGCGAAATCGGCGTCGATGTGATGCGTCAGGACACCAACATGGTCTTTGTGCGCATGACGGCGGAAGAAGCAGAAGATTTAGGGCCCTACATGCGTGAGCGCGGCATCATCCTCAGCGCAGGTCCGGCAACTCGGCTGGTCACCCATCTGGACGTCACCCGCAGCCAACTGGCTGAAGTCGTCGCCCACTGGCGCAGCTTCCTGCAAAACTAACGGGACTCAGGGACGATGGCAGAACCTCAAAGGATAGTGGTCCTCGGCGCCAGCGGCTACATTGGCCAGCATCTGGTGCCGTTACTCGTGGCGGCGGGACATCACGTCACCGCCGCAGCCCGCCGCATTGACTGGCTGAAAAAGCAGCCCTGGCCAGGCGTAGAATGCCGGCACGTAGATTTGCACTGGCCGCACCGCCTGGGTGCCCTGCTCGAAGGGGCGGATACCGTCTACTACCTGATCCACAGCATGGGCGACGGCGATAATTTTATGGAGTTCGAACGCCAGGCGGCGCTGAATATGCGCGACGCGCTGACCGAACATCCAGTCAAGCAGGTCATTTTCCTCAGCTCTTTGCAGGCCAAAAGCGGGCAAACGCATTCAAAGCACCTGAAAGCCCGGCAAATCACCGCGGATATCCTGCGAGATTCCGGCGTGCCGGTCACCGAACTGCGCGCGGGGATTATTGTTGGCGCGGGCTCGGCGGCCTTCGAAGTCATGCGGGATATGGTGTACAACCTGCCGGTGCTGACGCCGCCGCGCTGGGTTCGCTCCCGTACTTCACCCATTGCTTTGGATAACCTGCTGCACTACCTCGTCGCACTGCTGGACCATCCGGCCACAGAACATCGCCTGTTTGAAGCCGCCGGGCCGGAAGTTCTGAGCTATCAGCAGCAGTTCGAGCGCTTTATGGCTATCAGCGGCCGCCGCCGCCCGCTGATCCCCGTGCCACTCCCCACCAGCTGGATTTCCGTGTGGTTTCTGAATGTCATTACCTCGGTGCCGCCCGGTATTGCTAAGGCGCTGATTCAGGGTCTGGAACACGATTTGCTGGCGGACGACCGTAGCCTGCGCGAACGCATCCCGCAGCAGCTCATCAGCTTTGACGACGCGGTGCGCCTGACGCTGGCCAACGAACACCGGCTCGCCAACTCCCAGGACTGGGGCTACGACGCCCAGGCATTTGCCCGCTGGCGACCTGACTACGGTTTTTTTGCTAAACAGGCGGGCTGCACGCTGGCCACCCAGGCCTCACTCTCTTCGCTCTGGCAGGTGATCAACCAGCTAGGCGGCAAAGAAGGCTACTTTTTTGGCAATGCGCTGTGGAAAACCCGGGCGCTGATGGATTTGCTGGTCGGGCATAGGCTTGCCAAAGGGCGGCCTGATAAAGCCATGCTGGAAGTCGGCGACACCGTCGATAGCTGGAAAGTGATTATCGCTGAACCAGAAAAAGAGCTAACGCTGCTGTTTGGTATGAAGGCCCCAGGCCTGGGGCGGCTGTCGTTCACCTTGCAGGATGATGGCAAGCAGCGTCGGCTGGACGTCAGAGCCTGGTGGCATCCTCACGGCTGCGCCGGTTTGATCTACTGGCTGTCGATGATCCCCGCCCATTTATTTATCTTTAGGGGAATGGCGCGGCGAATTGTTCATTTAGCGGAACAAAACTCGATCAAAAAGAGAAGTTAGCTCCTAATCTTTCAGTATTCCCATTGCATGCGCTGCCGTTTCACGGAAAAATGCGCAGCGTTAATCCAAAACATAACGAGTTGGTCACATGAAGGTACTGGTCACGGGCGCAACCAGCGGTTTAGGCCGAAACGCGGTCGAGTATTTACGCGCCAGGGGCATCAGCGTTCGGGCCACCGGGCGCAACGAAGCGATGGGCAAACTGCTGCAGAAAATGGGCGCCGAATTTGTCCATGCCGACCTGACGGAGCTGGTCTCTTCCCAGGCGAAAGTGATGCTTGCGGACGTCGACACGCTCTGGCACTGCTCCAGCTTCACCTCGCCGTGGGGAACCCAGCAAGCCTTCGACCTCGCCAACGTCCGCGCCACACGCCGTCTGGGCGAATGGGCCGTGGCCTGGGGCGTGCGTGACTTTATTCATATCTCGTCGCCGTCGCTCTACTTCGACTACCACCACCACCGCAACATCAGCGAAGATTTTCGCCCGGTGCGCTTCGCCAACGAATTTGCCCGCAGCAAAGCCGCCAGCGAAGAGGTGATTCAGCTGCTGGCGCAGGCCAACCCGAACACCCGTTTTACCATTCTGCGCCCACAAAGCCTGTTTGGGCCGCACGACAAAGTGTTCTTCCCACGCCTGGTGCAGATGATGCGCCACTACGGCAGCGTGCTGCTGCCGCGCGGCGGCGATGCGCTGGTGGATATGACCTATCTGGAAAACGCGGTACACGCGATGTGGCTGGCGACACAGAAACAGAATTTACCTTCTGGCCGCGCCTACAACATCACCAACATGGAAGCCCGCCCGCTGCGGACCATCGTGCAGAAGCTGATCGACGAGCTGGGCATTAAATGCCGCATTCGCTCGGTGCCGTACCCGATGCTGGATATCATCGCCCGCAGCCTGGAGCACTTTGGCAATAAGTCTGCCAAAGAGCCGGTGCTCACGCACTACGGCGTCTCCAAGCTGAACTTCGATTTAACGCTGGACACCACGCGTGCGGAAACGGAGCTGGGCTATCAGCCTATCGTCACCCTTGATGAAGGCATTCGCCGTACCGCGCTGTGGTTGAAAGATCACGGCACGCTGCACCGGGGCTAACCCTGGCCATATTTCTCCAGTAATGCCTCGGCAATCGCCAGGCTTTCCGCATCCGCCTCGCCGCTGTAATTGGCCGGGCGGAAGTGCATCTGGAAGGCGGTAATCACTCTTTTCTGCTGCGCCTCGGTCATGCCCGGCAGCACTTCGTAGCCATACCGGGAAAGCACATCCAGCAGCTCGGATTTATCCACGGGCTGCAGCGGGCCGCGGCCGTTAAGATAAAACGCCACTCTAGCGGCGTCCGGCCATGCGCCAATCCCTTTTTCCGCAAATTGCTTCCAGGGGAATAGCGGGCCAGGATCAACCTTGCGCTGCGGCGCGATATCCCCATGAGCGACCACGTTCTGCGGTGCGATGTTATAGCGCGCAATAATCTGCTTCGCTAAATCCTCAAGCACCGCAATCTGCGGCTGGCTGAAGGGGTAAAAGCGCTGAACACCGCCAACCCGGGTATAGCCCTGGTTTTCCAGCTCAATACCTACGGACGTGTCGTTAATCCGCGTAGCCCCTCGCCAGAAACTGACCCCGGCATGCCAGGCCAGCTGCTCTTCCGGCACCAACTGCCAGACAACGGGTTTCCCGCCGGACAGCGGCGGCTCGGCGGGAACAAGATAGTGGGCGCTGACGTTACGATCGGTCAACGTAGAAAGCGAACTTGAAAAATCATCCGCCGTGTAATGGATCACCAGAATTTTCACCCGCGGATAAGCGGCCTGAGCCTGATGCAGGGTATCCACTTTATAGCTGCCTCGATCGACAATCCCTTTTTGCCCGGCGCAGCCCGCCAGTAACAGCGCCAGGGCAAGCGCTAAGATCCTCGTTTTCATTTCCGCGTTTTCACCGCCGTCCCGCTGACGCAAACCATCAGCATACTGCCGTCCTTGCCGACGGTTTCATAGTCGATATCAATCCCGACCACGGCGTTAGCCCCCAGGCTTTCGGCCTGTTCCTGAATTTCACGAAACGCGATGTCCCGCGCTTTGCGCAACTCTTTTTCATAAGCCCCGGAGCGGCCGCCGACGATATCGCGAACCCCGGCGAAAAAATCGCGGAAAATATTGGCACCCAGGATAGCTTCCCCGGTCACTACGCCGCAGTATTCAGTAATGGTGTGGCCTTCCAGGCCTGGCGTCGTTGTAAACTGCATCACGTTCTCCTCTCTTTGCCATCAACATGTTAGCCCGGCAATCGCCACGCGATTTTGAGCCAATACGCTATGCTAAGGTAGTCCTCCTGAGAAAATAAGGAAATAAAAATGCGCAGCTCAGCTTTGGCCCTTCTCCCCTGTGCGCTGGTGTTGTCGGCCTGTACCACCGTCACCCCGGCCTTCAAAGACATCGGCACCCGCAGCGGCCCCTGCGTCAGCGGCGGCCCGGATGACGTCGCTCAGCAGTTCTATGATTACCGTATCGCGCACAAGGGCGAAGGCCTGAGTTCCGTTGCCGCGCTGCGCCCCTATCTGAGCGATTCCCTGTTCCAGCTTCTGCAAAAATCCAGCACCTCTCCGGCGGCGCAAAGCGCGTTTACCCGCAGCGATATCTTCTCCAGCCAGTCTGAAGGGCCTGACAAAGCCAGCGTGGCTTCGGCGTCAACTATCCCAAATACCGATGCACGAAATATTCCTCTGCGCGTCGAGCTGACCCGCGGCAGCCAGACCTGGAAAGATGAAGTGTTGATGGTCCGTGAAGGCAGGTGCTGGGCGGTGGACGATGTGCGTTACCTCGGCGCGGCGAGCCATGCGCCAACCGGCACGCTGCGTCAGGCAGTTGAAGGCAAATAGCGGCAATTTATGCTTACGCTATGCGGGTGGAGGAAACGTAACCCCTGTAAATAGTCTGGTATATTCAGGGATCCCGGTTTTTTATACTTAGCCACCACCCGCCTCGATATTTTGTGCTAATTTTAGGCAAGGAAAGTGGTTACTTATAAGTTTTAACGCACAAAGATTGCATAACTATTCTGTTAAAGGTACCCTTTGCGGCCTCAATTGCTATTCAACTTCAGCGCATGAGTATTCAACTAGACAGCATTAATTGCTTTTACGGTGCCCATCAGGCGCTGTTCGATATCACACTACATTGCCCGCAGGGCGAGACGCTGGTATTGCTGGGCCCGAGCGGCGCCGGCAAGAGTTCTCTGCTGCGCGTCCTTAACCTGCTTGAGATGCCGCGTTCCGGTAAGCTGAGCATTGCGGGCACGACTTTCGACTTCGCCAAAGCCCCCAGCGACAAAGCGATTCGCGATCTGCGCCAGAACGTCGGTATGGTCTTCCAGCAATACAATCTGTGGCCGCATTTAACCGTGCTGCAAAACCTGATTGAAGCGCCGTGCCGCGTGCTCGGATTAAGCAAAGATCGGGCGCGTGAACGCGCCGATAAACTGCTTGAACGCCTGCGCCTGAAGCCCTACATGGACCGCTATCCGCTGCACCTTTCCGGTGGCCAACAGCAGCGTGTTGCCATTGCCCGCGCCCTGATGATGGAGCCGCAGATTCTGCTGTTTGATGAGCCTACCGCCGCTCTTGATCCGGAAATCACCGCGCAGATCGTCAGCATTATCCGCGAACTGGCGGAAACCAACATTACTCAGGTCATCGTGACCCATGAAGTAGAAGTGGCGCGTAAAACCGCCAGCCGCGTGGTGTATATGGAAAACGGCCACATCATCGAACAAGGTGATGCCAGCTGCTTTGCTAACCCGCAAACCGATGCGTTTAAATTCTATCTCTCTCACTGATGTTGAACGGGAAAACGACAATGAAAAAAGTTTTGCTGGCCACTCTTTTAGCCACTCTGAGCCTTTCTGCTACCGCCGCACAGACTATCCGTTTTGCTACCGAAGCCTCTTACCCTCCGTTTGAGTCTATCGACGCCAACAACAAGATCGTCGGTTTTGACGTTGATCTCGCTAACGCCCTGTGCAAGCAGATCGATGCCACCTGTACCTTCACCAACCAGGCCTTCGACAGCCTGATCCCAAGCCTGAAATTCCGCCGTATTGACGCGGTAATGGCGGGGATGGACATCACCCCTGAGCGTGAAAAACAGGTACTGTTCACTAAACCTTACTATGACAACTCCGCGCTGTTCGTTGGCGTGAAGGGCAAGTACGCTGATATTGCCGCGCTGAAAGGCAAAAAAGTGGGCATCCAGAACGGCACCACCCACCAGAAATACATCACCGACAAACACCCGGAAATCACCACCGTGCCTTACGACAGCTACCAGAACGCTAAGCTGGATCTGCAGAACGGTCGTATCGACGCGGTCTTCGGCGACACCGCCGTGGTGACCGAGTGGCTGAAAGCCAGCCCGGAACTGGTTGCCGTGGGTGACAAAGTGACCGACAAAGATTACTTCGGCACCGGCCTCGGCATCGCCCTGCGCCAGGGCAACACTGACCTGCAGAGCAAATTCAACGCCGCGCTGGATAAAGTGAAACAAGATGGCACCTACAAAGCCATCTACGACAAATGGTTCCAGAAGTAATCGACTCGATGAACGAATTGTTTCCATTAGCAAGCGCCGCCGGGATGACCGTCGGCCTTGCCGTTTGTGCCCTCATCGTCGGCCTCGTGCTGGCGATGATTTTTGCCGTCTGGGAATCCGCCAAATGGCGCCCGGTGGCATGGATAGGCTCCGGGGTGGTTACGCTTTTCCGCGGCCTGCCTGAAATCCTGGTGGTGCTGTTTATATACTTCGGCTCCTCCCAGCTGCTGCTGATGCTCTCTGACGGCTTCACCCTCAACCTCGGTTTTACCGCGATCCCGGTCAAAATGGAGATTGATAACTTTGACGTCAGCCCGTTTCTCTGCGGCGTGATTGCCCTCTCCCTGCTCTATTCCGCCTACGCGTCACAGACGCTGCGCGGCGCGCTGAAAGCGGTGCCGGTTGGGCAGTGGGAATCGGGCCAGGCGCTGGGTTTATCCAAAACTGCGATTTTCTTCCGGCTGGTCATGCCGCAGATGTGGCGTCACGCGCTGCCGGGCCTCGGTAACCAGTGGCTGGTGCTGCTGAAAGACACCGCGCTGGTGTCGCTTATCAGCGTGAATGACCTGATGCTGCAAACCAAAAGTATCGCCACGCGCACCCAGGAGCCGTTTACCTGGTACGTGATTGCGGCGGCCATTTATCTGGTCATTACCCTGCTGAGTCAGTACATCCTGAAGCGCATCGATTTACGCGCCACGCGCTTTGAACGGAGGCCTGGCTGATGCTCGAGTATTTACCGGAGCTGATGAAGGGTCTGCACACCAGCCTGACGCTCACCGCCGCTTCCATTGCCGTTGCGCTCGTGCTGTCGCTGCTGTTCACCATCGTTCTGACGCTAAAAACGCCGGGGCTGGTGCATATTGTGCGCGCCTACATCACGCTGTTTACCGGCACACCGCTGCTGGTACAGATCTTCCTGATTTACTACGGTCCAGGGCAGTTCCCGTCGCTCCAGCATTATCCGGTGCTGTGGCATCTGCTTTCCGAACCGTGGCTGTGTGCGTTAATTGCGCTCTCGCTTAACAGCGCCGCGTACACTACACAGCTGTTTTATGGGGCAATTCGCGCTATACCGGAAGGTCAGTGGCAGTCCTGCAGCGCCTTAGGGATGAGCAAGAAAGATACGCTGGCCATCCTGTTGCCGTACGCCTTCAAGCGCGCACTCTCTTCTTACTCGAACGAAGTCGTGCTGGTGTTCAAGAGCACCTCGCTGGCCTACACCATTACGCTGATGGAAGTGATGGGCTACGGGCAGCTTCTGTATGGCCGTACCTATGATGTGGCGGTCTTTGGCGCCGCCGGTCTGGTCTATCTCATCGTCAACGGGCTGCTTACGCTTTTGATGCGCCTGATCGAGCGCCGGGCGCTGGCCTTTGAACGCCGCAGCTAGACAAGCTAACACGAAAAGCGGGGCAACCCGCTTTTTTTACGCCCAGATAAATATAATTATACATTTTTATTGCATATAAATTCACACTTTGGCATGGTGGTTTGACGCCGGGAAACGGCGACTTAAAACAATATTGACAGACAGGAGCAACACGCATGAAAAAGTTACTGTTAGCCGCCATGTTCGCTACAACCGCATTCAGCGCGGCCGCAGCGGAGAAAATCAACTTCGGCTCTTCGGCAACCTATCCTCCTTTTGAATCTCTGGACGCCAGTAATCAGATCGTCGGTTTCGATATCGACCTGGCCAAAGCATTATGCAAACAAATGCAGGCAGAATGTACCTTCACCAACCACGCATTCGACAGCCTGATCCCTTCTCTGAAGTTCCATAAATACGACGCGGTGATTTCCGGGATGGATATCACACCTGAGCGCGCCAAACAGGTCGCCTTTACCAACCCGTACTACGCCAACTCGGCGGTGGTGATTGCGAAAAAAGGCCAGTTTGCTTCGCTGGACGATCTCAAAGGCAAACGTATCGGGATGGAAAACGGCACCACGCACCAGAAATACCTGCAGGATAAACATCCTGAGATCAAAACCGTCTCCTACGACAGTTACCAGAACGCGATTATTGACCTGAAAAATGGCCGTATTGATGGCGTGTTTGGCGATACCGCCGTGGTGAACGAATGGCTGAAGACCAATCCGCAGCTGGGCACCGTGGGCGAGCATGTGACCGACGCGCAGTACTTTGGCACCGGTTTAGGGATTGCGGTTCGCCCGGATAATCAGGCCTTGCTGAAGAAGCTGAACGACGCGCTGGCGGCGATTAAAGCGGACGGGACTTACCAGAAGATCAGCACTCAGTGGTTCCCAGGCTGATAATTCCTGTATTCATTATAAATGATGGCCTTTCGTACCCGGTTATTAGCCTGATCTATATTAGCTATTCTTCTAACCTGAGAGGTTGCAACACACTCTCAGGTTTATCCCTGCTCACATCTGTGAGCCGCCACTCATCTCATCGGCAAGCTACATGCTCGACGCCAGTTATTCTGAATACAAAAATATAAGCCGAATAATAAAATTCATCTTCTGCTGGCGCTAATGGGTAGCATTTTATTTTCCTGATGGATTATTTACCTTTCGTTTTGAGTTCAATTTTGAAATCGTAATATTCGTTCAGACACCATGTCTGCGTATATTCCACGGGAATATTATTATGGCTATACCCGATACGGGTGACCAATAATATAGGATCGCGTTCCGAGATATTCAGGTAATAGGCTAAGTGCTTATCTGCGGCAACTGCGCTAAATTTTTGGGTGGCTGATAACACCGGAACGCCTTTTTCCTCAAGATAGCGATAGAGCGATTCATTCAATTCGTTGATTTTATTCAGCAATGGCGCGGGTAATATCGCCCTCTGCACCGAAACGACGGTGCCACTAATTTTACGCAGGCGCGTCAGCTCGACAATATCTTTATGACTTTCTGCGAGCTGTAAAAATTGTTGTTCTTTTTCAGTCGCAGCTCGACGAACATAGCCCACCAATTCGCTTTGTGCCTCCCCCCCGCTGGCAAAGGCTATTTCACTGAAGCTCTCCAGCTGGACTAATGACTGACGGACGTGAGGAGCAACATAGGTCCCGGAGCCAGGATTTCGGATAAGGCTTCGATCCTCGATAAGCTGCTCAATAGCTTTTCTGGTGGTACCCCGAGAAATACCTAACGCCTCCATCAACGTGCGCTCTGAAGGCAATGCATCTCCAGGGCGAAGCTGACCTTCATCAATCACGCGCTGGATCTCATTCGCCAGTTGCATATACAGCGGCATGGCATTTGAACCATCGATTTTTAAATCAGCAGGTTGCAACAACTTCATTCTCTTTACGTCCAGGTTGCCAGGTAGTGATTCAACTATACCACTTATTAACAACACAAATATCAATGACGTCATTTTTGATAGTTCTGGCGATCTAAAGAGCCGTATAAGATCACAAAAAAGACAAAATAAGTATGAAAATTCCTCTCACCACCATTATGGTACACAAGTGGTACACTACAGGTACACAATGGACATTTGAATTTGCAAACGGTGTTTATGCAGGAACGTTTATTACGGTGAAACACCGTTTTTTCCCACACAAATACCCTGCAGAACGCAGGAGAATTTCGTTAACTACTGCACCAATGAGGAAATCTATGATGACATCGAAACGTTTACTCGACTGTAGTGCTTCTGAGCTGGCTGCGCTCACCAAACCGCAGCTACTTCACGCTATCCGCGCTAGCGAGGGTCGGGTCATGGTCAGTGAAACCATCGCCATCACTCCACCTCTGCTCGCGAACATCACGAATGCTGAACTTGCAGCCTCTCAGGGTGCCGATATTCTGCTGATCAATATGTTCGACTGCCAACAACCTTTGATACAGGGTATGCCAGGTGATATTGATCCGGCACAGACCTTACATGTGCTCCAACAGCTAACCGGCCGCGTAATTGGCGTCAATCTCGAAGCCGTCGATCCACGGTTTGCCACGGAACATGATGAGTTATGGAAAATGAAGCCAGGCCGTGCGGCGACACCTGAGAATGCCCGCAAATTGGTACAGATGGGGGCAAAAATTTTAGTTCTTACTGGTAACCCAAACAATGGTGTCAGCAATATGGCTCTGGCTCAGTCGGCAGGAAAAATCCGCAGTGCCATTGGCGACGAGGCCGTCATTATCAGTGGAAAAATGCACGGTGCGGGCGTGGTCCAGGAAAGCGGTACAGCCATTATAAATGAAAGCGATCTCCATGAATTTGCCCGCCAGGGCGTTGATATTGCGCTGATCCCAGCCCCGGGTACTGTACCGGGCATGAGTATTGAGGCAGCCAGCTCGCTAATTCGCTGCGCACACTCGGCTGGCATGATGGCGATGACGGCTATTGGTACCTCTCAGGAAGGTGCCGATCGGGATACCGTTCGCCAGATAGCCTTGATGAGCAAAATGGCCGGTGCCGACCTGCATCATATTGGCGATACCGGTTATATGGGAATCGCGCTGCCAGAAAATATTTTCGCCTACGGGATAGCTATCAGAGGAGTCAGGCATACCTACAGCCGAATCGCCCGCTCAGTGAATCGTTAATGATGACTCATTCCGACCGGTTCACCGGCTGGAATGCCCCCGCAATGAAATATCGATGAGGTACGATAATTATGCCACTTGCTGCATCCTCACTTTCGCGTCTATTAACTCAATTTAATCTGGAAAAAACAACAAAGCTCCTAATCGTCGGCTATTCGCCTACGGGTGGAGGGCATACAGGTCGACTATTACAAATAATCGATCATGCCCTTCAGCAAGACACGCTACCTAAAGACTCCATAGTAATATTTCATGCACCTCCCGCCTGGGAGAATGTCCAGCGCCGGGGAGAACTCCAGACGCTTGCAAATAAGCTGGCAAGCCGAGGAATTCACGTCTTACTGACAGAGTCAACTAAGCCCGTCTACGGTTATCTGGATGATAAAACTGGAGGGTCAGACGATGCAAAAATACTTGAAAGACTGGCCAGTAACCCTTTACGATATCGCAACAATCGTCCCGCCTTACTACCTGATATATCTCATCGTACGCGAACCCTATCCCCGGAAACGTTTCTTAGCAATATCCTCGACATCAATAAACTTCCCGTTATTGAAAGCGCCGATCTTTTTAGCCATCTGAAAAAACATCTCGACATAAAAACGTTTCAAAAACGTATCTATGTCTTTACTGATATGGATTATTCCCTGCAAAAATCAGCCGCCAAAGCTGGCGTGCCGGCTATACACCGTCTGGATCAGCAAAATCACGCCATTCTGCTGGATCCCAAAAATTCGGCAATGAACTTACTGCCAAAATATGCGTTGTTAGCAAAGGTATTGGGCGGTACTTTCGAAAATATTTCTCATATATCCCTTGGCGAAAAAAATACGCTGAGTTCAGTCAAATCTACCGCCGACATGCTGCGGATCACCTCAGCCAGCGGAATAAGAGAAGCACATACGAAAATTATTCAATTGCTGCAGGCTCATGCTCTCCCCTTGAATGCGGTCGCGAGTGCCTTAGGGAGCGGTGCTCTCTTTGCGGGAGTGATAGCAGGGAGCAGATGCATGGCAAACATGGCTCTGCGCAACATTGTTTATGTTTACGCGCATAAGAAAAGCAATCTCATTGCCCAGCATGTTCTGTCTAAAATCAGTCAGAACGATGAGCATTATTCCCGGCGCATATTTTTATTCTGCGGTGCAAAAGCAGTTGGAAACTATAACGCACTGCATCTGGCCTACCTGGCCGATGCTGATGGCATTACCACCGCAGGGGCTGGTACCAACGGAGAATTCAGTTACTTACATCGTAATACTCCATGTAAATCCCGTCTGCTGGTGCTGCCTATTGAAGGGCACAACGAACAGTTGGCCAACACCAGGTATCTCAGCAGTCATGCCGCTACAAGAGACTTTATCTACCAGCTTGAAGTAAATGAAAAACTTGACGCGGCGCTCGACAAATATGTTTCTACTGAACCTGACGTTATCGATACATCTTTGACGCTGGCCGCATTGATTGAAGCCATATCCTCGCAGGAAACTTATGTTTCAAAGGCACATGACATTTTGTTCAGGCAGCTTCCACTCGCCAATGATTCCCTGCGATTGAAAAATTTAGAGGAAAAAATGAATCAATCGGCGGTATTAAAAGCTACCCGCCGTTATCTAAAAATTGTGCTTCAGGGCATGCAGGCTCTGGCCTCCTCCCCCACAGGCAGCATTAGCATCTGGTATAGCGACAAAGCGACCAATCCCGTTCATTTCGCCAGCCCATGGGAACTGGGACTGATGCTTGAAAATAACAAAATGCTCAGCAACGCTATTGAAATTTCTGAAACGGAAATGCCTGAGCTGCCCTTGCGTCAGCAAGTTGCTAAGTTGTTTAAAGATGGTTCAAAAAATTGGAACACATTATTTATCAACGAGATGAACGTCATTAAACACAGGCTGGGTGATATCATGATCACTGGCTTCTGACAGTCTTAACGGCTACATATAAAAGCGGAAACGCGCATCGTGACGGCACCAACCCGGCGGCTTCCGCTTCCTGGATGTTAGTCCCGGACCAGCAGCGTCAACACTTCGTAATGCGAAGTATGCGGGAACATATCAAACAGCTGGGTACGCACCACGCGATAACCCGGCAGCATCTGAATATCCTTCGCCATGGTCTGCGCGTTGCAGCTTGAGTAGACGATAAACGCCGGAGCCATCTGCGTCAGATAATCGCACAGCGCTTTACCGATCCCACGGCGCGGCGGGTTCACCAGCACCATCTGCGGGATATCCTGCTGGGCGACGGCAAACTGAGTGGAATCCAGCGCCTGAAAATGAATATTATGCAGGCCCAGTTTTTCAGCCGACTGCTGTGCGCTGGCTATCGCCTCCGGGGCAATTTCAATCCCGGTAAGCTTCATCTCCGGCGTGGCGCAGTGCAGGCCAAAACCTCCCACGCCGCAGAACAGATCCCACATATGGTTGACGGGTAGCGCGCGCACCCAGTCACGGGCGGTGGCGTACAACCGGGAAGCAACATGAGGGTTAGTCTGGAAGAAACTTTGCGGACGAATATAGAGCGGTACGCCGTTGAAAACCTCTTCGAGCGCACGCTGTTCGGTCAGCGGAATTTCCTGCTCACCTTCCATAATCGCCATGTGTACGGGCTGAATGTTGGCCGAAATCACCTTAAGCTGAGGGAGTTGCTGCTGTAACCACGGCAGCGCCGCTCTCAACTGCCCCAGCTTGCTTTCCGAGCGCAGCACAAAGCGCAGCATCATGCCGCCATCCGCCAGGCTTTCGGTCAGCAGGAGATACTTCAGCTCTCCACGCTTACGCGCCACGTTGTAGGGCGTTAATCCTGCACGGGCAATAAAGGGCTTCAATGCCGCAAAAACAGGCTCAAATGAAACAGGATACAGCGGGCAGTCGGTTAAATCTTCGGGCGTGCCGTCGCGATGTAACATCCCCAGCAGCGGTTTTTCCACGCTGCCGCTAACCACCATTTTAGCTTTGTTGCGAAATGCCCGCTCAGGGCCGCTGACCGGCTGGCACCACTCGCCCACGGCAATGCCTTCCAGCAGTTGCCGGAGATCGGTCATTTTAGCGTGAAGCTGGTCTCCCACCGGTTGTTCAATCCACTGGCAGGAACGACAGCGGCCGGCATCATAGAGCGCGCATTGCATAGAAAAACCCTGAGAAAAAACGAGGGCGCAGATTGTAGCACTCCGCGCTTACTGAAGTCTGAAAAAAAGCCGGCTGCGGGCGGGGACAAATAGCAAAATCAGCACCAGAATATCGGGCAGCTTTTGGGTAAGCAGCGAACGGAAGATCTCGCGCTTAGTGCCCCCGGCAACGCTGAATAATTCAGGGTATCCCCAGCCCAGGGAGGACAGAGACAACCAGGTCACGGAAATAATTTGGGTCAGCAGGAACAGCCAGCGTCCCCAGTTACGCCCTTTGACGATGACGAACGCGCAGCGCAGTTCGACAAACAGCATCAACAGGCTGCCGAGAAAAACCAGCGTCAGGGGCCAGGTTTGCACGCTGCGATGGACAAAATCCATCACCCCGCTAACCCCAAGCATATTAAACAGCAGCAGCAGGTCGAGGCATCGGGTAGTGACGATGCCGATAGCCGCCACCATCACCAGCGTGGGGACGTTTAATTTTGCATGGGATGACCGCTGTTTCCTGATAATTTCCACAACCTCGCGTTCCTTACGTCACGGTGCCGCGACAAGCGCGGCACCGGAGGCACATCATTGCAGATTTTAGGCGTTTTAACCACGTCTTGCACTCTGGATATCGCGCAGCCGCTGCTTTTCTGCCCGCGCCATAAACCACCATGCAATCAAGCCGATAACGCCCACAACGCCGAGAATAATGGACGCCAGGGCGTTAATTTCCGGGTTAACCCCCATACGCACGTTCGAGAACACCAGCATCGGCAGCGTGGTCGCACCCGGCCCGGACACGAAGCTGGCGATAACCAGGTCATCAAGCGAAAGCGTGAACGCCAGCAGCCAGCCGGAGATAATGGCGGGCGAGATCATCGGCACGGTGATCACAAAGAACACTTTCAGCGGCGTCGCCCCCAGATCCATCGCCGCTTCTTCAATGGAGCGGTCCAGCTCCCGCAGGCGTGAGCTAATGACAACCGCAACATAGGCGGTGCAGAACGTCACATGCGCCAGCCAGATGGTAAGCATTCCCCTGTCGCTCGGCCAGCCAATCGCGTGCGCCAGCGCCACGAACAGCAGCAGTAGCGAAAGCCCGGTGATCACATCCGGCATAACCAACGGTGCCGTTAGCATAAAGGCAAAGCCGGTTGAGCCACGAAAGCGACCAAAACGCACCATCACCACGGCAGCAATCGTCCCCAGGATAACGGCCATCGTGGCGGCCGCCGCAGCAATGGTCAGGCTCAGGCCAACGGCGTTCATCATCGCCGAATCCCGGAATAGCTCCCCGTACCAGCGCGTTGACCAGCCGGCCCACACCGTCACCAGCTTAGAGCTGTTAAACGAGTAGATAACCAGCATCAGCATGGGCGCATACAGGAAGGTAAAGCCAATCACCAGAATCAAAATACGCCACGGAGAGCGCACAACCGGTAAGTTGTTCATGTGTGGTCCTCCGCCGCTTTGTTCTGGTATTTGTGGAACCACATGATCGGCACGATCAGCAGCAGAAGCATGATAATCGCCACGGCTGAGGCCACCGGCCAGTCGCGGTTATTAAAGAATTCCTGCCACAGGACGCGACCAATCATGATGCTGTCCGGCCCGCCGAGCAGTTCCGGGATAACAAACTCCCCTACCGCCGGAATAAACACCAGCATCGAACCGGCAATAATCCCGCCTTTGGTCAACGGCACAATCACGCTGAAGAACGTTTTCAGCGGCCGTGCACCGAGATCTAACGAAGCCTCCACCAGCGAATAATCTATGCGCGTTAGCGCGGTATAAATCGGCAGCACCATAAACGGCAGGTAGGCATAAACTACCCCGATGTAGACCGCAAGGTTGGTGTGCAGGATCGTCAGCGGCTGGTCGATAACCCCGAGCCAAAGCAGCACGTTATTCAATATGCCGTTGTTTTTCAGGATGCCCATCCACGCATACACGCGGATCAGAAACGAGGTCCATGAAGGCAGGATCACCAGCAACAGCAGGATATTTCGCGTTGAGGGTTTACTGTGTGCCACCGCCCACGCGAGCGGATAGCCCAGCGCCAGGCAGCACAGCGTTGACACCGCCGCGACCTGCAAAGATTGCAGATAAGCCTCGAAGTAGAGCGGATCGTCCGTCAGCTGGAAGTAGTTCGCCAGATTCAGGGTGATCGACAGCTGGCCATCGGCCCAGCTCACCAGATCGCTGTAAGGCGGGATCGCCCGGGCTATTTCCGAAAAACTGATCTTAAAGACGATCAGGAACGGCAGCATAAACAGCAGGATCAGCCACAAATAGGGCAGCGCGATCGCCAGCTTGCGCCCGTGCGCCATCTGCAAACGGGCAAGCAAACGCTTCACCCCCGAGGGCTGAGGAACCGTCGTCTCTGCCGGGCCTTCAGAAAGTGTTGTCATCTTGCCCCCTTAAACCGTCAGAACCACGCAGCTGTCGGCATCCCAGCACAGGCGAACTTCATCCCCCCAGGTGGGCGCTCCTTTACGGTAGCGGTGCTCATTTTGCAGCTGGGCGCTGATCATCTGCCCGCTTTTCAGCCGAACGTGGTAGATGGAGAGATCGCCGAGGTAGGCGATATGCACCACTTCTCCGACGGCAAAGTTATAGCCATCGGCGGGCGGCTCCTCGCAAAGCGTCACCTTTTCCGGGCGCAACGCAACGAAGACCGGGACGCCGTCCACCACGGAAGCATCAGGATCCACCTTCAGCGGATGCACAAGTCCGGGGCTGTCTATCACCAGCCCGTCGTCCTGACGCTCTTTCAGCAGCCCTTCGAAGACGTTTACCGACCCGATAAACTCCGCGCTATAGCGGGTGGTTGGGTGCTCATAAATCTCTTCCGGCTCGCCAATTTGCACGAACTTGCCGCGATTCATGATGGCTATTCGCCCGGCCATGGTCATCGCCTCTTCCTGATCGTGGGTCACCATCACGCAGGTCACGCCGACGCGTTCAAGGATGTCCACTACTTCCAGCTGCATCCGGTCACGGAGCTTTT
Source organism: Enterobacter sp. Ap-1006 (assembly GCF_011752835.1). Classification (NCBI taxonomy): domain Bacteria; kingdom Pseudomonadati; phylum Pseudomonadota; class Gammaproteobacteria; order Enterobacterales; family Enterobacteriaceae; genus Enterobacter; species Enterobacter sp. Ap-1006. Next base: position 421,247 of record NZ_VWWU01000003.1, read on the forward strand.
TATCCAGCGCCCCCATGGGCTCGTCGAGCAGCAATAATTTGGGGCGCTTGGCCAGGCTTCGGGCTAACGCCACGCGCTGGCGCTGGCCGCCGGACAGCTGGTGAGGCTTGCGCCTGGCGAACTCCTGCATGTGTACCAGGGTCAGCATTTCTGCCACCCGGCTGGTAATTTCCGCCTTCGGCAGTTTGTCCTGCTTCAGGCCAAAGGCGATGTTTTGCTCCACGGTCATGTGCGGAAACAGCGCGTAGGACTGGAACATCATATTGATTGGGCGCTGGTAAGGCGGCACATGCGACAAATCGACGCCATCAAGCATGATTTGCCCGGCACTTGGCTGTTCAAACCCCGCCAACATGCGCAGCAGCGTGGATTTGCCGCAGCCCGAGGCGCCCAGCAAAGCAAAAATTTCGCCTTTATAGATGGTCAGACTGACGTCATCCACGGCATGTTGGCCATCAAACGATTTAGTGAGGTTACGAATTTCCAGCAGCGGCGTCATCGCTTTGGGTGTTTTGGACTGCGGGCGAGGGATTGCGTCGTTCAATTCTGTTGCTCTCCGGCAAAAGCAAAAAGAAGATACGGCCCGGTTGCCGTACTTTTCGCCATTCTGGAAACAAGGGCTTCCGTTCAGGCTGGGGCGATTGCACAACTCTGGTGCAACCGCCCGGTGCAGGGTGTCACAGGACTATTTGCCTGTTTTAACCTTAGTCCACGCGCGGGTGATAACCCGGTCAATCTTCGCTGGCATCACCGTTTGTGTGAACAACTTGGCACGAATATCCGCCGGCGGGTAAATTCCCGGATTGCTGCGGACCTCTTCGCTCAGTAACGGCGTAGCTTCTTTGTTGGCGTTCGCGTAGTAAATATGATTGCTGATGTTGGCGATAACGTCCGGCTTCATCAGGTAGTTGAGGAACTGGTACGCTTCGTCTTTGTTCTTCGCATCTACCGGCAGGGCAAACATATCGAAGTAGACCATCGCGCCTTCCTTAGGAATGGAATAGGCAACATTCACGCCATTTTTAGCTTCTTTGGCGCGGTTTGCCGCCTGCAGAATATCCCCGGACCAGCCAATCGCCACGCAGATGTCACCGTTGGCAAGGTCGTTGATGTACTGCGACGAATGGAAGTAACGGATATTTGGCCGCAGCTTCATCAGCAGATCGTTAGCCGCCCCGGTGTAGTCCGCGGCGTTGGTGCTGTTCGGATCTTTGCCCAGGTAGTGCAACACGGTCGCGTAAATTTCACTTGGCGCGTCCAGGAACGACACGCCACAGCTTTTCAGTTTTTCAAGGTTTTCCGGCTTGAAGATCAGATCCCAGCTGTCCACTGGCGCGTCTTTCCCCAGCACGGCTTTCACTTTATCGACGTTGTAGCCGATGCCGGTCGTCACCATCATGTACGGAATGCCGTATTTGTTGTCGTGGTCGTTTTGCGCCACCAGCTTGAGCATTTCCGGATCGAGGTTTTTGTAGTTCGGCAGTTTGCTTTTATCCAGCGGCTCGAAGATACCGGCCTGCGCCTGGCGCTCAAGGAACTGCGAAGACGGCACCACCAGGTCATAGCCCGTGCTGCCCGCCATCAGCTTCCCTTCCAGCACTTCGTTGGAATCAAACACATCGTAGACCACTTTGATGCCGGTCTCTTTCGTGAAGTTTGCCAGGGTATCCGGGGCTATATAGTCAGACCAGTTATAAACGTGCAGCGTCTTTTGTTCGGCGGCAGAGCTGGCGGCAGAAGCCACCATCAGCGCGCCAGCAACCATCCCCAACAACCCTTTTTTACGTAGGTAGAGCATAATTTCATTCCTTCTGAATAAAGGCCAAACCAGGCTCGAATGAGCCGAATTTACGCAATGTGGCTTATCCGCATTCACCGCACGCTTTTTTAGCATGCAAAATTCATGCATCTCTATTCATTCTGCTGAAAAAGAATTTGGGTAATCTTCACGCAGACGTTGCTCGTTTTTACGGCCAAGCAAGAATAACTGTAGCCAGGGTTGGCGACTATAGCCCGGATGAAAAAACGCCTTTTATCAACTTTTTAGACATCTTTCGTCTATTCAGGCGGCAAAAATGCGCCTTATGGCAGGGATTTGTCTGGCTGTGACGGCTTTATGACAGAATAAAAACATGCAGAACGCGGCGGCGCTGGTGGCCGCTGCGTTAAAAAAAGAAAGGATCAGTGCAGAGAGTGGGTGTGAATAATTGTGCCGTCGCGCTCTTCTTCTTCGGCCACAAAAAGCAGCTGATTAGCGCAAGCCTCGAGGATCACCATCGAAACCTGCTCTTCGCTCTGCTGAACAAAGGCGGCAAACTGCTCGCGGGTAATGCCCACGGAGGCAGACAACGACTGACACACCACCAGCTTGGGCAGGTTATCATCCTGGATGTCGAGAAATGCTTTCACCGTCAGCGAGCTGGCGTTGATCGAGGAGAGATCGGACGCCAACGGCAGCAGCGCCGACGGCTTAACTTCTGCCAATGCGGAAAACAGAATAATGTTGTCCACGAGATCGATTTTCGCGTCGTATACGCCATCGAAGTTCTGCATATGGGGCAAATGCAATGCCTGGCAGGTATCGCACTCGAAAAAGGTTACGCCAGTTTCATCCAGCCAGCGGCGTAAAGTGTCCAGAGTCGGGACCACGAGTGAATCCATAAACGCAAAAACCTCATTACCTGTTCAAAAATTAACGTGCCATCTTACGCAAAAATGACACGTCATACTATGCATTAGCGCCGATTTGGTAATTATCCCCCGGTTTTAAGACAGTACCCAGGGCGGGCCTGCCGCTCTATCCATTTGATCATCAGCCCGGCGATATCGACCCCGCTCGTGTTTTCAATGCCTTCCAGCCCCGGCGAGGCGTTCACTTCCATCACCAGCGGCCCGCGTTCGGCGCGTAAAATGTCCACCCCGGCAATATCCAGCCCCAGCGTGCTGGCCGCTTTTAGCGCCACTTCTCGCTCAAGATCGGTAATTGTGACCTGATGCGCGACGCCGCCACGGTGCAGGTTTGAGCGGAAATCGCCGGGCTTAGCCTGCCGTTCAATGGCGGCCACAACCTCATCGCCCACCACCAGACAGCGAATATCTCTGCCCTTCGCTTCTTTGATGTATTCCTGCACCAGAATATGGGCGTTAAGACCGCGAAACGCATCAATCACGCTTTCCGCCGCCTGCCGCGTTTCAGCCAGCACCACGCCAATTCCTTGCGTACCTTCAACGAGCTTCACCACCAGCGGCGCGCCACCCACCATATCAATAAGATCGCTGGTGTCGTCCGGCGAGTGGGCAAACCCCGTCACCGGCAAATCAATCCCCTGCTTCGCCAGCAATTGCAGCGAACGCAGCTTGTCCCGCGCGCGGGTGATCGCCACCGACTCATTCAGCGGATAGCTTCCCAGCATTTCGAACTGGCGCAGCACCGCCGTGCCGTAAAAGGTGATAGCCGAGCCAATACGCGGGATAACCGCGTCATAATGCGGCAGTTGACGCCCCTTGTAATGCACGGAAGGCGCGGCCGGATTAATGTTCATATAGCAAGAAAGGGGATCGATTACCTCCACCTGATGACCACGACGCGTTGCCGCCTCGCGCAGGCGCTTGCATGAGTAGAGCGTTCCATCCCGGGATAAAATAGCGATTTTCAACCTGCACCTCTGAGCAACCAGACCAAAATTAACCGCCCGCTAATCATACCACTGCCTTCACCTTTCAACGACGAACTAATCGGTGGGAGACATCTTAAGTGCCTCAATTAATTGCTTTGTGGTCGAGGTGAGATGGACGGGATCAAAAACGGCATACAGGTCGGCGGGTATCGGCCTCGCCGGGGGCCGAAAAGCCACGCCAGGCCAGTTCATCTGCGCGTAGCTGTCGGCGATGATGGTTAGCCCGAAACCAATGCTTACCAGCGCCAGGACGGTTTGCGGCTCCACCGCCTCACGAACAACCCTCGGGGTAAAACCAGCTTCACGGCAAACACGTTGCAGGAAAGTCCAGTCAGAGTGAATGGCGGTCATCGTCACGAACGCTTCATGCCGCAGTTGGGTAATGTCCAGCGTTTGCTGCCGGGCTAGCGGGTGCTGCTCCGGCAGCGCGACCATAAATGTCGCCTCATGCAGCTTTTCGCTCTTAAGGCCACCGGGCGGGCTGGTTTCCATCCGCCAGATCCCGGCATCAATCTCGTGACGTTCAAGCAAAGCAAGCTGATCCCCCGGGGACTTTTCGCGGAAGGTCACATCAATGGCGGGATAGTCAGCAATAAACCGCTGTAGCCCAAGCCGCAGCCCACCCCAAATGGCGGTGCCAACAATCCCTAGCTGAATTCGACCGCCTTCACCGCGGCCAATCTGCTCAACCCTGGCCAGCGCAAGGCTTGCGTTGTTCAGCAGCTGTTTTGTCTCTTCCAGCAGGACTTCGCCTGCGTGAGTCAGCGCCACGTGCCGGGAATGACGGATAAACAGTACCGTCCCCAGCTGAGCTTCCAGTTCTTTGATATGAAAGCTCAGGGGAGGCTGCGACATGTTCAGCCGCGCGGCGGCCCGGCCAAAGTGCAGTTCCTCGGCTACGGCCTGAAAATAGCGCAACAGCTTAAGATCGGTGCGATAGATACGCTGAGATGTATTCATGAGGCTCCCTGAGTGGCAAGCCTCATAAATTACCATCGCTTACGCTTGCTGTAAGGCCAGGAGCCTTAATGTGCGAGCGATGCCGAAGAATCACTCTGCTGGCGGTGGTGATAGTGGAAGCTAAAGTGGAAGACGACGGCAAGCACCAGCGCATAGCCAGCAAAAACCAGCCAGATAGTCGGCCAGTCTTTGGCGCCATCGGTGGTGAAATAATCCACCACATGACCGCTGACAATCGCCCCGAGATACGCCCCAACCCCGTTCACCATCGTCATAAACAGTCCTTGAGCGCTGGCGCGAATACGTGACTCCACCTCCAGCTCAACAAACACGGAGCCGGAGATATTAAAGAAATCAAAGGCGCAGCCGTAGACCACCATCGACAGCAACAGCAGCACAAAACCAAAGGCCGAAGGATCGCCCCAGGCGAACAGCGCAAAGCGCAGCACCCAGGCGACCATACTCATCAGCATGACCTGTTTAATGCCAAAACGACGCAGGAAGAAGGGGATCGTTAAAATAAAGGCCACCTCCGACATCTGCGAGACGGACAGCAAAATCGAGGGGTATTGCACCACAAAACTGCTGGCAAACTCCGGCTGACGGGCGAAGTCATGCAGGAACGGGTTGCCGAATGTATTGGTGATTTGCAGCACCGCCCCAAGCAGCATGGCGAACAGGAAAAAAACCGCCATTTGTGGCTTTTTGAACAGCACAAACGCGTCCAGCCCCAGGCGGCTCACCCAGCTGCGCGTGGCCTGGCTTTTTATCACCGGAATAGTCGGCAGCGTAAGCGCATACAGCGCCAGCATCCCGGAAGCCCCTGCGGCAATATAGAGCTGCATGCTGCTCAGCTCTATGCGCATCAGGCTGACGGTCCACATCGCCGCAATAAAGCCCACGGTACCGAACACCCTCACGGGCGGGAAATGCGTCACCGTATCCAGACCGGCTTTCTCCAGGCAGGCGTAAGACACCGTATTGGACAGCGCAATGGTCGGCATAAAGGCCAGGGCATTACCCAGCATTGCCCAAAACATCAACCCCGGCTGGTCGATGCTGGCCGCCCAGGCCAGCATCCCCGCTCCCACCAGATGGCAGAGAGAGTACACCCGATTGGCCGGGAGCCATTTATCGGCCACAATGCCGATAAGACCCGGCATCAGCAACGCCGCAAGCCCTTTGGTACTGTAAACCATGCCAACATCTGCCCCCTTAAAGCCGAGCGTATTGATCATGTAAGATCCCAAAGTGACCAGCCACGCCCCCCAGATGAAGTACTGCAAAAACAGCATGATTTTTAAGCGGAGTTTAATCGCCATCTGTTTTCCCTGCCTTGGTCAGTGAGGATCAGGCCAGTTTGCCCAGGAAGCCGCAAATCAGGTTAATGAAGTTCTGCCGCGACAGCGCAGCCGCTTTCAGCGTCTGTTCGTGGGAAAGCTGAATACTCCCCAGCCCTTCGGCAAGGTTGGTAATCGCCGAGACGGCAACCACCTTCAGGCCGCAATGGCGGGCGCTGATCACCTCCGGCACAACCGACATCCCCACCACGTGGCCGCCAATGATTTGCATCATGCGAATTTCCGCTGCGGTTTCGAAGTTTGGCCCTGGATAAGAAACAAATACTCCCTCATGCAGCGGGAACCCCTGCTCATGCGCAACCTGCTGGAGTACGACGCGATAGTCGGCATCATAGGCGTTTGCCAGCGAGAAAAAGCGCTCACCAAACCGCTCATCATTTGGCCCAACGGTCGGCGTGCCCGGCATCGTATTAATATGATCGCTGAGTGCCACCAGGCTTCCAGGTTCCACTTCCGGGCGCAGAGAACCGGCGGCGTTGGTAGAAAACAGAATTTCGCATCCCAGTAGCTTAAAAGTGCGAATTGCGCTGGTCATTACCGACATTCCACGCCCTTCATAAAAGTGCCCCCGCCCTTTCATACAGGCTACCGGCACGCCAGCCAGCGTGCCGACGACCAGTTCGCCCGCATGGCCGTGGACGGTGCTGATGGGGAACCCGGGCAGCTCTTCGTAGGAAAATGTTACAGGGGAGTCGATTTTTTCCGCCAGCTCCCCCAACCCGGAGCCCAGAATAAAAGCGATGCGGGGTACCAGACCGTTAATGCGGGCGCGAATAATGTCGGCGGCGTAGAAAGGTGAATTATCAAAAGCAGAGGTTGGCATAGAAGGTTCCTTGTCAGATTGTCGTTATAACTTCAGCAGTTATAACGACTCACCGACGGATGAAACCAATACCGTTTGAGGCCACGATTAATACTGAAAATGTATCGATCGCCGCTTTGATGGCCAGGCAGCCGCGTGAATTAGCGTGTCGCCCAGCCCTGCTTGTGCAGGTAATCCAGAATGAAAGGCCGGCTTTCTTTAATGATGGTACGGCTGATGTGGTCGCTCCAGGTGTCGCGCCGGGTATTGCTGTCCCGGCTCAAATAATACTGCGCCAGCTGCTCGTCGTACTCGTCCAGCAGCGGCCTGTTCAGCGGCTGATAGCGGTTTTCATGCACCAGCATCGCAGCCGGCATACGCGGCTTGATATCCGGCGTGGCGGCAGGCCAGCCCAGGCAAAGGCCAAACAGCGGCAACACGTATTTCGGCACGCCCAGCAGCTCTCCCACCGCTTCAATATTGTTGCGGATACCGCCAATATAAACGCCGCCCAACCCCAGAGACTCTGCGGCGGTAAACGCATTTTGCGCCAGAATCGCGGTATCGACCGCACCAAGCAGCAGCTGTTCCGCCAGCCCAAGCTGGGCGTCCGGGCAGATTTGAAGATTGCGGTTAAAGTCGGCGCAGAACACCCAAAACTCGGCGGCTTCCGCCACATGCTTTTGCCCGCCGGTCAGCGGCACCAGCTGCTCGCGCAGCGCTTTATCCGTGATGCGAATGATTGAACTGCACTGGAGGAAACTGGAAGTCGAGGCCGCCTGTGCGCTGGCAATTATGGCTTCGCGCTGCTCGTCGGTAATAGGTTCACCGGTAAAATGACGAATTGAGCGGTGGGAACGGAGCAGATCAATGGTCGGCGTCATCGTGATTTTCCTTTGGCTTTTTTATATCAGAGAGTTTTGAAGCAGAATCAGGCTGCGTCAGCTGCGGGGCAAGACGTTGAGCAATATTCCACGTCATGATTATTGCCGCCGGCAGCATCAGCCCAAGGCCAATAAATACCATGACTATGGCCGCCGTGGCAGTGGCCACAGGTGCGGGCAGCGTCAGGTATCCCTGCAGCGAGAGAAAAGCGAGCGCCAAAAAACCTATCCCCACCGCTTCCAGCACAATCACCGATTTGGGTAACGATCCGACCGCGCGCATAGCGGCACCTCCTGTGTTCAGGCCAGCTATCATCGAGTCCGCGCCACGCCCTTTCAGCGCAGATAGCCTACGGGCATCGAACTAACAGGCACGACCTTCTTTAAAAATGTGACGGATATCGGCATTATAAACGCATTCGCCGGTTCGTATCGGCCATAAAAACTGAGGAGAGAGCATGTTTGCAGTAATTTTTGGACGCCCTGGCTGCCCATATTGTGTTCGCGCTAAAGAACTGGCTGAGAAACTGACCGCCGAGCGTGATGACTTCAACTTCCGTTATGTTGACATCCACGCCGAAGGCATTACCAAAGCTGACCTTGAAAAAACCGTGGGCAAACCGGTTGAAACCGTGCCGCAGATCTTCCTGGATCAGAAGCACATTGGCGGCTGCACCGATTTTGAAGCTTACGCGAAAGAACATCTGAACCTGTTCCAGACCGCGCAGTAAGTTTTAAGAATGCAGAAAACCGACTCTCAGGAGTCGGTTTTTTTATGGGTGCGGCTCCGGCACATTATAACCAGCAGATAACACAGCGAGCCGAGGGACGACCAGAATACCGCACTCAGCACCCAGGCCATTTCCTGCCAGAAAGAACGCGTTACGGGGAAAAACAGGTGGGCAATCAACAGGCAAAACGGCGAAGCAAGCATCGCTCCCACAAGCGGTTTGACCACTCTATCGCCCTGTGAAAAAAAGCTGGCCGCGGCCCCCGGGAAGAGGAAAAAGAGCAGCCCAAGCTCATAATGCCCGGTGGCAATAAACTGCCCCATCACATCCAGGCGCAGCGAAAGAAAAACCAGAATAAAGAGCACGAAGCAGCAGGTAATTCCCAACCACCTTTGCGCGCGTCTGTGCATTTTACCTCCTGACATCTGCTTTTGCTCGAAAATACCCTGCCGGAAAATCCCACAGCGTCTTTACCCGATTTGATAATGCCTGGCCATCCGTGCCGATAAAGCATTGCCACATTTAGCACAATATTCTTACTAGCCGCTGATACAGAGAAAGATTAAACTAGCGGCTGAAATTCGGTCGTCGCGTGAGATATTTATATGCGTGATAACTTGCCGGTCGTCGCTGACGGAACCGTCAAAACCTTAGCGCATAACTCTATCTCTTTCAATAGCTTACTGGTAAACAAGAAGTTAGCCTTCGTGAATATAAACGTCGCAGATTTGTTAAACGGGAATTACATCCTTTTGTTATTTGTTGTACTAACGCTCGGACTCTGCCTGGGGAAATTACGCCTCGGTCCGGTGCAACTGGGTAATTCCATTGGTGTTTTAGTGGTCTCTTTATTACTCGGGCAACAGCATTTCTCGATCAATACCGACGCGCTAAATCTGGGTTTTATGCTGTTCATTTTCTGCGTAGGCGTCGAAGCCGGGCCAAACTTTTTTTCTATTTTCTTCCGCGACGGCAAAAATTATCTGATGCTGGCCCTGGTGATGGTTGGCAGCGCCCTGCTAATTGCGCTGGGGCTGGGCAAACTGTTTGGCTGGGACATTGGCCTGACAGCCGGTATGCTCGCGGGCGCCATGACCTCCACGCCCGTGCTGGTCGGAGCGGGCGATACCCTGCGCCATTCAAACATCCCCGCCGCGCAGCTTGCGACCTCGCTGGATAACCTGAGCCTCGGCTATGCCCTGACCTACCTGATTGGCCTGGTCAGTCTGATTGTTGGGGCTCGCTATTTGCCGAAGCTGCAGCATCAGGATCTGCAGACCAGCGCCCAGCAAATTGCCCGCGAGCGCGGCCTGGATACTGACGCGAGCCGCAAAGTTTATCTCCCGGTGATCCGCGCCTACCGCGTCGGGCCTGAGCTGGTTGCCTGGGCCGACGGTAAAAATCTGCGCGAACTGGGTATTTATCGCCAGACCGGCTGCTACATCGAACGTATTCGCCGCAACGGCATTCTGGCTAACCCGGACGGCGATGCCGTGCTGCAAATGGGTGATGAAATCTCGCTGGTGGGCTACCCGGATTCTCACTCGCGCCTCGACCCAAGCTTCAGAAACGGCAAAGAGGTTTTCGACCGCGATCTGCTGGATATGCGCATCGTCACCGAGGAAATTGTGGTGAAAAACCACAATGCCGTGGGCCGTCGCCTGGCGCAGCTCAAGCTCACCGACCACGGCTGCTTTCTGAACCGAGTAATCCGCAGCCAGATTGAAATGCCCATCGACGACAATATCGTGCTGAACAAAGGCGATGTCCTGCAGGTCAGCGGCGATGCCAGACGCGTGAAAACCGTTGCCGAGCGCATCGGCTTTATCTCCATTCACAGCCAGATAACCGACCTGCTGGCCTTCTGCGCCTTCTTTGTTATTGGCCTGATGGTGGGCATGGTCACCTTCCAGTTCAGCTCGTTCAGCTTCGGCATCGGGAACGCCGCTGGCCTGTTGTTTGCGGGCATCATGCTTGGCTTCCTGCGCGCCAACCACCCAACCTTCGGCTACATTCCGCAGGGTGCGCTAAACATGGTGAAAGAGTTCGGCCTGATGGTGTTTATGGCGGGGGTTGGTCTGAGCGCCGGCAGCGGGATCAGCAACGGCCTCGGCGCGGTGGGCGGCCAGATGCTGATTTCCGGCCTTATCGTGAGCCTGGTGCCGGTGATTATCTGCTTCCTGTTCGGCGCCTATGTGCTGCGAATGAACCGTGCGCTGCTGTTCGGCGCAATGATGGGGGCACGAACCTGTGCGCCAGCGATGGAAATCATCAGCGACACCGCCCGCAGCAACATTCCTGCGCTGGGGTACGCCGGAACCTATGCCATCGCTAACGTGTTGTTAACACTGGCCGGTACATTAATTGTCGTGATATGGCCAGGTTTGTGATCGCAACCACAGACAAAGAAAAATACTTTTTTTTTATACCTGAGCGAACTTTCTTTCGGGGCGTCAGTCTGAATTAGTGCCACTGCTTTTCTTTGATGTCCCCAATTTGTGGAGCCCATCAACCCCGCCGCTTTCGGTTCAAGGTTGATGGGTTTTTATTTTTTAAGGCTTCAATAACAAACCCTTACTACCCCCTCCACTCGCTTTATTTTGCATCCCCTGCCCCTACAATCCTGCGCACCATCACCCGCATATCGTCGCGGCTCATCGGCTCACGATCTGTGACGTAGTGCAGCGTCATGCCTTCCAGGAAAGCATCCAGCGCCCGGGCGGTTAGCGGATCGAAAAACGGCTCCAGCGCCTGCTGACTGCGAATCATCCACTCCTGCATGATGTCTTTTAGCTTCGGATTACAGCTGGCATAAGCATAAAGCTGGTACATCACCTGCATGTTATACGGCGTGGCCACGCAGCCGCCGCAAATCATATCGACAATCGCTTCGCAGGCCTCATCGCGATTGGTAGCCTGCTGCATACGCTCCCGGTAGCTATCCGACATTTGATGGGCAAACAGGGTAAACGCTTCGCAAAGCAGCGATTCAATCCCGGCAAAATAGTAGGTCATTGACCCCAGCGAAACGCCAGCCTCAGCGGCAATTTTGCGGTGCGTGATATCGCTGATACCGTGCTTTACCACCATATCCAGCGTCGCCTGCAAAATACGCGAGCGACGTTCGGGGTCATTCCGGCGCGGGGCTTTGCTCATCATTACCTACCTGAATTTAGAGTATGACAAAGAGTCTATACCGGGATGTGTACAAATGTACACAAGCTTGCTAGTCTGCTCCCCTGTTTCTCTTTCACTGGTTGTTGTTCATGTCTGTTTCGCAGAGAAAAGCCTTACAGCTCCGTACCTGGGCGTTATTCACCTTCTTCTTCCTTCCGGGCCTGGTGATGGCATCCTGGGCCACACGCACACCTGCCATCCGCGATACGCTCAGTGTCTCGACGGCCGGCATGGGCATCGTATTGTTTGGCCTGTCGATAGGGTCAATGGGCGGTATTCTCTGTTCCGGCTGGCTGGTGAAACGCTTTGGCACCCGCACCATTATTCGCAGCGGCATGACGCTGATGGTCGCCGGAATGCTAATGATGAGCTTCGCGCTGTACCTTGCTTCCCCTGTGCTATTTGCCTTCGGCCTGGCGCTGCTCGGCAGCGGTATGGGCTCATCAGAAGTGGCCATGAACGTTGAAGGTGCCATTATTGAGAGCCTGATGAAGAAAACGGTGCTGCCGATGATGCACGGTTTCTTTAGCTTAGGGACGCTGGTGGGCGCCGGAATTGGCCTGACCCTGACCGCGTGGAACGTCGTTTCCTGGGGGCACCTGCTACTGATTGGTCTGCTGACCATTGCGCCGATTGCCATCGCGCTTATCGCCGTGCCGCACGGCGTGGGCAAAGATAACCCGGAGAAAACCGAAGCCCACGAGCCGCACCGCCCGTTTTACAAAGATATTCAGCTATTGCTGATTGGTTTTGTCGTGCTGGCGATGGCCTTTGCCGAAGGCTCGGCCAACGACTGGCTGCCGCTGCTGATGGTGGACGGGCACGGCTTTAGCCCGACTTCCGGGTCGCTTATCTACGTAGGCTTTACCCTCGGCATGACGGTCGGGCGCTTCACCGGCGGCTGGTTTATTGACCGCTACAGCCGCGTTATTGTGGTCCGCGCCTGTGCGATCATGGGCATTATTGGCATCGGCACCATTGTGTTTGTCGACAATGCCTTCCTTGCCGGCGTGTCGGTGATTTTGTGGGGGCTGGGCACCTCTTTGGGCTTCCCGCTGACCATTTCTGCCGCGGGTGATACCGGCCCCGATCCGGCCAGCCGCGTCAGCGTTGTTGCCGCTTCGGGCTATGTGGCCTTTTTAGTCGGCCCGCCGCTGCTGGGCTTCCTCGGCGAGCATTACGGGCTGCGCCAGGCCATGTTAGTCGTGCTGACGTTGATGGTGATTGCGGCCCTGGTCGCCCGCGCGGTGGCCAAACCGGGGCAATCTTCCGGGCAGACTTTAGAAACTGAATAATGGAGAGTTCAATGAGCATCAAACTTATTGCAGTAGACATGGACGGCACTTTTCTTAATGACGAAAAAACCTACAACCGCGAGCGCTTTGCCGCGCAATACCAGCAGATGAAAGAGCAAGGCATCCGCTTTGTGGTGGCCAGCGGGAACCAGTATTTCCAGCTTATCTCCTTCTTCCCGGAGATTGCCCACGAGATCTCTTTTGTCGCCGATAACGGTGGCTGGGTGGTCAGCGAAGGCGAAGATCTGTTCAACGGCGAGCTGACCAGACAAGAGTTCAACACGGTGGTCGATCACCTGCTGACCCTGCCGCACGTGGAGATCATCGCCTGCGGCAAGCATAACGGTTATACCCTCAACGGCTATAGTGACGATTTTAAAGCGCTGGCGGCGAAGTACTATCACCGCCTTGAGCACGTGGAAAACTTCTCCGGCCTCGACGACGTGTTCTTCAAGTTTGCCCTGAACCTGCCGGACAGCCAGCTCGATGAAACCATGACCGCCCTGGGCGCAGAGCTGGAAGGCATTATGGTGCCGGTCACCAGCGGGCACGGCTCTATCGACCTGATTATTCCGGGGATTCATAAGGCTAACGGCCTACGGATCCTGCAGGAAAAATGGGGTATCCAGGACAGCGAAGTGGTGACCTTTGGCGACGGCGGCAACGACATCGAGATGCTGACTCAGGCGCAATACGGGTTTGCGATGGCCAACGCCCCGGACAAAATCAAACGCATTGCCAGCTACCACGCCGGACACTGCAATCAACAAGGCGTATTGGATGTGATCGACAAGATCCTGAAGAAAGAAGCGCCGTTTAACTAACGACCTCTGGAACAAGAATGTTAACGATAAGACAAGCAAACCCGGCGGATTTTGATGCGCTGGTGGAAATCTGGGAAGCATCCGTTCGCGCCACGCATGATTTTTTACCTGAAGAAAATATCAGGGCGTTAAAGCCGCAGGTGCGCGAACTCTACATGCCACAGATCCCGATGCTGCTGGCAGCCGGCAAAACCGGTGAGCCTCTGGGCTTTATCGGCTGCCACGAAAATCGGATTGAAATGCTGTTTGTTTCGCCTGAAAGCCGTGGCATGGGCGTGGGCAAACAGCTTCTGCAGTATGCCATTGAACATTTGCAGGTCGATGAGGTGGATGTTAATGAGCAGAATCCGCAGGGCGTAGGTTTCTATCTGCATATGGGATTTGCCCGGACCGGGCGGTCTGAACTCGACGGTGAAGGGAATCCTTTCCCTTTGCTGCATTTGAAGCTGAAACGATAGTTTTATCGCATCGCTTGTTTTCCCCCTCTCCCTCCGGGAGAGGGCCGGGGTGAGGGCTAAATTATTCCCGATTTATGACTGATTCTTCAGCTGTTCCCGGCGATACTCACCCTGCCGCTCAAGCATCCAGCCCGGATATTCGCGCGGCAGCTCACTCACCGCATTCAGCCTGTCAACCTCGTCCGCACTAAGCTGAACGCCCGTCGCAGCGATATTGTCCTCAAGCTGCTCAATGCGCTTCGCGCCCACGATGACCGTCGTCACCGCCTGCTGATGCAGCAGCCAGGCCAGCGCAATCTGCGCCACAGAAACGCCTTTGGCATCGGCGATGTCACGCATCACATCCACACAATCAAACGCGCGATCCCTGTTTACCGGTGGGAAATCAAACTCCAGGCGGCGGCTGCCGGTTTCGGCTTTCCCGTCGCGGTCGTACTTGCCGCTGAGCAGCCCGCCCGCGAGCGGACTCCACACCATCAGGCCGACGCCTTCACTTTGCATCATCGGCACCAGCTCCCGCTCCAGATCGCGCCCGGCAAGGGTGTAATAGGCCTGCAGAGAGGCAAAACGTGCCAGTCCCAGGCGTTCGGAAATCCCAAGAGCCTTCATGATTTGCCAGGCCGCCCAGTTGGAAACACCTATGTAGCGAACCAGCCCCTGCTGTACCAGCGAATCCAGCGCCCGCAGCGTTTCCTCTATCGGCGTCGCGGGGTCAAAACCGTGCAGTTGGTACAGGTCGATATAGTCGAGCTGCAGCCGCTGCAGGCTATCTTTGACGCTATTTAGCAGATGAAAACGCGATGAACCTCGAGAGTTCGGCCCGGCGGTGCCTGTTTCGCCGAATGCTTTGGTGGCCACCACCACATTCTCACGCGGCACATTAAGGTTTTTCAGCGCCTGGCCGGTGATGATTTCCGAACGCCCGCCGGAGTAAACATTGGCGGTATCAATAAAGTTAATCCCGGTCTCCAGCGCGCGTCCAACCAGCTTGTCGGCATCATTTTGCGCGAGCTGGCCTATTTTTCCCCAGATTCCATCTTCACCACCAAAAGTCATGGTGCCCAGGCAAAGCTCTGAAACAAACAGGCCGGTATTTCCTAATTTTTTATAACGCATAGCGGTACCTCATGTTCAGGATTTCAGGAAGGAAGAGTGCGGACTGCCAGTTATACGCGTCGCGCGAGATTCTGGAATGGGGGATTTCTGCTCATTCCTTGCCTGTTTCTGCCTGAGTGGGCGCTAGCGTAAAAGCAGTAATAAGCCGTAGCCGACCAGCGCGGCCCAAAGCAACATAGGGAGAGAATAGAGATGGAACCGCCACCAGATCCGACGGTCGTTGGCCATACGAAGGGCAATCAAGTTCGCCAGCGAACCCGGCAACAGGCCAAAACCGCCGATATTGACCGCGAAGGCCAACAGCAGCGAAGCAGGCACATAGTTCAGCAGTAAAATGGTGGCAGGCACATTGCTGATGAATTGTGACAGCAAAATACCCAGGCCAAACAACTCGCCAGAAGAGAGTTGCGCCACGCCCTGAAGCGAGTGCTGCAGCACCGGAAGTTGGGTGATGAGGTGAACATCAATAAACATCACCATAAATACCACCAGCAGGCTCCAGTCGATACTGAGCAGTACTTTGCGCGCCAGCCCCAGGAACCCAAGCGCAATCAGCCCCAGCCCCCAAAGCTCAAGCTTAAGCTCCAGGGCCAGAATAAAGACGATGTAAAACGCCAGGCAGCACCAGACCAGCTTAGGCTGCCAGCGGCTGTCATTCACTTCACCGTGGTAACGCAGCGGTTTTGGCTTGAAGCAAAGCCACGCCAACACCAGCAAGCTGGCGGTCATGACCAGCGCCAGCGGCATCATCTGCCAGGTGAAACCGCCGAAAGAGAGCCCGGAATGCCCCCACAGTAAGATGTTCTGCGGGTTACCGATAGGCGTGAGCAAAGAGCCGGCGTTGACCGCCAGCGCCTCAAAAATAATCAGCTTACTGGCCGGCACCGAGCAGAGTTTTTTCAGCGTGATGGTGAGAGGCACAATGATAAACAGCGCGACATCGTTAGTCAGGAAGGTCGACAGGACCGCCGCTGCCGTAACCATAAATAGCGCCAGCTGCCGCTCGTTGGCAAAGCGCGCCACCATCTTGCGGCCCAGCACGTCGAAATACCCGCTCAGCTCCACGCCCTTGGTCAACATCATCAGCCCGGCCAGGGTAATAATGGTGTGCCAGTCTATGGCGGCGGGCCATAAAGCCGGGCGGAACGGCACCGCCAGGCTCAGGGCGACGCCGATTAACAACAATAAATGCAGGAATCGATCGCGCAGGAACGGCTGCGCAAGACGCAGCAGCATGTTTAACCGATACCCCGCTCTGCGCTGAATTTGCGGAAAGCCTCCAGCGTCTCTTCGCTGACGTGGTGTTCCACACCTTCGGCATCAATACGCGCGGTCTCCGGGCTGATGCCCAGCGCGAGGAAGAAGTTTTCAACAATCTGGTGCCGTTCCCGGCTCTGCTGCGCCAGTTTTTCACCTTCCGGCGTTAAAAAAACGCCGCGCCATGGGATCTGCTCAATCAGCCCAACGGACGCCAGGCGTTTTAGCATCTTGGCAACCGTCGGCTGGGAAACGCCGAGACGAGCCGCCATATCTACCTGGCGAACCTCACCCACTTCATGAATCAAATCCGAAATCAGCTCAACATAATCATCAATTAACTCGCGGCGGTGCGCCTCGCGTACCTGCCTGAAGCCCTCAACATGCTCTTCAATATTCGGTAATGGCGTCACTTTTTCGCTGTTCTTTTGCCCTGCCCGACGGCTCATAGTGCTTCCTCTTCCAGTGGCGCGGCGTCGTCATCTGACGACGGAAGGCTTTATTGTAAACCAGCATTGCTCATCCACAAAAAATTAACGAAATAGCCATGGCTATAAAATATAGCCTGTGCTATACCTGTATGTAATGCAGTCAGGCTTGTTTACGGAAAAACGGTCGCACGGCTAACAGGAGGACGCTATGAACGAATTTAAGAGGTGCATCAACGTGTTTACACAATCTCCCTTCCAGGTACGCTTAATGCTGCTGAACATGATTTGTGATTGGGTTGCCGGTAAACCCCAGCAGAAAGAAGAAAAACAACAATAACGCCAGGCCACGCCGCCTGGCGACTTTGTTCAGCGTTCCGCGCCAACGATCATCCTTTTGTCACAATTCCCCTGCAAAATTCCCGTTAATGGCTACTCTGGCCGAGCTTTAACCCCATCATTTGTTGGATTTGCAATCAGCTTCGCAAAACCTCGCTCTGTTATCAGTTGATATTCTTATCTTACGGCTCTATCTTCTTGCAGCCCTGCACATGAAGCGGCTCGCAGATGCGGTGCAATTCCCCTTCGTTTCCGTCTGTCAGGCAGGCTCTGCCCTTATCGCCAGGGTCACCGCATGGCGTTTTGCAAGACCATAATAAAGATGAATGTAACGGTTAAAGATACCCTGACTGCGCGCGGAATCGCGCTGAATCCGTGGGCTGGTTTCTATTTTCTGCAGTCTCTGCTGATAAACTTCGCGCTGGGCTATGCCTTCAGCCTGCTTTACGCCATTGCCTTTAGCTGCGTCCTTATGCTGCTGTGGCGCACCGCTCCCGGCGTCCAGAAAATCCTGCTTGGGCTTTGCAGCCTCGTGGCAGCAATGTACTTCCCGTTCGGCCAGGCCTACGGTTCACCCAACTTCAATACCCTGCTGGCGTTGCATTCAACCAACTTTGAAGAATCCACGGAAATCATGACCATCTTCCCGTGGTACAGCTACGTGGTTTCTCTCTTTATTCTCGCCCTTGGCGTGATGGCGCTGCGCCGCAAACGTGAAGAAAAACGCCCCTGGGGTCATTTCGATAGCTTATGTCTCGCCGTCAGCGTGGTCTGTTTTTTTGTCACACCGGTAACCAACCTTGCCTACGGCGGCGTGTTTAAATTTAAAGATACTGGCTACCCGGTGGTGCGCTTCGTGAAAGATGTCGTGGTCAACAACCACGAAGTTATCGAGGAGCAGACGCGCATGAAAGAACTGTCGCAGCAAAAAGATTCCTGGAACGTAGTGTCGGTGCAGCCTAAATACCATACCTACGTCGTAGTGATTGGCGAGAGCGCCCGCCGCGATGCGCTGGGAGCCTTTGGCGGCCACTGGGACAACACGCCCTTTGCAAGCCAGGTCAAAGGCAATCTGTTTATGGACTACGTCTCCGCCAGCGGCTCAACGCAAAAATCGCTGGGGCTGACGCTGAACCGGGTCGTGGACGGCAAACCCCAGTATCAGGACAATTTTGTTACCCTGGCAAACCGCGCGGGCTTCCAGACCTGGTGGTTCTCAAACCAGGGCCAAATCGGCGAATACGATACCGCCATCGCCAGCATCGCCAAACGCGCGGACGAAGTGCAGTTTTTGAAAAATGGGGATTTTGAGGCGGATAAAAACACTCGCGATGAAGCCCTGTTAAAAATGACGGCCCAGGTGTTTGCTACTCAACGCAACACGCCGCAGCTGATTGTGCTGCATTTGATGGGTTCGCACCCGCAGGCCTGCGATCGCACTCAGGGGAAATACAAAGATTTTGTGCAGTCTAAAGAGACATCCTGCTATCTCTACAGCATGACGCAAACCGACGACTTGCTAAAACAGCTTTATCTGCAGTTACAAAACACCGGGAACAGCTTCTCAATGGTCTATTTCTCCGACCACGGCCTGGCGTTCAAAGAGCGCGGCACCGACGTGCAATATCTGGCGCACGACGATAAGTTCCAGCAAAATTTCCAGGTACCATTCATGGTGTTGTCGAGCGATGACACCGCACACCGGCTAATCAAAGCACGCCGCAGCGCCAATGATTTCCTCAACTTCTTCTCTGCGTGGACGGGGATTAAGGCGAAAGAGCTTACGCCGAAGTACAAATTTATTTCCGAGCAAAAGGCCGGGCCCGTCTGGATAACCAACTTCAACCTGAAGAAAGTGGACTATACTCATCTGCAGACGGATATGTTTGAGACCAGGACACGTTAACTTTTGTCGGTTAACCGATAAAAAAAATCCGCCACTTGGGCGGATTTTTTATTTCTATCCCGAAAGGGATATTAGAAGCGGTAGCCTACGCCAGCGATCCAGGTGCCAACGTCAACGCTACGAATACGGCTCTGCTCGTAGGAGAAGTCCAGAGCAACGTTTTCGATTGGGTTGAACTGCAGGCCAGCACCGTAGGAGAAGCCGTAGTCGCTAACGGAATCGTGAGCGCCAGGGAATTGAGTCGCCTGGAATTTACCGTAGCCAACACCCACTACACCGTAGATGCTTGCCCAGTCGTTGATGCGGTAAGCAGGACCAGCGGTGATGCCGTAGTACTGACCTTTGGTGTACACGTCGTTAGAAGTGTCACTTTTCTGGGTGTAGGTGAAGGAGCCGATGTAGCCCAGCGGGGTATCATTTTCGTAACGGTATTTCAGGTTGAAACCGCCAGCTTTGTTAGCAACGCCCTGCATATCGCTCTGAGCATAGCCACCGGTTACGGTGCTGGTTGCTGCAGATGCGGTACCTACGGAGACGGCCAGAACACAGGCCAGAGCTGAAAGACATGCAATTTTTTTCATAATATCCACCTCAAATGTGCTTCAAGTAAGTCCTAAGTTTTAAATATAACAAAACCATGACAGAAACTCTTCGCCAATTGTGTTGTCTAACGATCTTTTTCCTGTAACATAACATTTCCACTACATGCTAAATCACTAAAAAATCAGGAAAATACCGCTTCGCGACGGCAAATTTTAATCCCTTTAATAACATCGTCATTCAGATAATTCTGGAATTATTTTTGACACAAACTGACAAAAGCCCCCGGATCGTACTCCACGCCATGAGAATTTTTCTTAATGAAAGTTCAACCAGCCATAACTTAATCCTTTAGACTGGGCAGACTTTTATTTTCTTGACCAAACATAGACAAATACTGACAAGGTACAGGATGCCGCAAACCTCCCGTAATATGCCGCGCTGGCTGCCGATCGTAGTTTTACTTATCGCCATGACCTCGATTCAAAGCGGCGCCTCGCTGGCGAAATCATTATTCCCACTAATCGGTCCCCAGGGCGTCACTTCGCTGCGCCTGTTTTTAGGCACTCTTATTCTCGCGGTGATTTTTAAACCCTGGCGCCTGCGCTTTAAGCCGGAGCAACGCCTGCCTTTACTGTTTTATGGGCTGGCGCTGGGCAGCATGAATTACCTCTTTTATGTCTCTCTGCGCACGGTGCCGCTGGGCATCGCGGTGGCGCTGGAGTTTACCGGGCCGCTTGCCGTGGCGCTTTTTGGCTCACGCCGTGCCGTGGACTTTATCTGGGTGGTGCTGGCGGTGGCCGGACTGTGGTTCCTGCTTCCCCTCGGCCAGGACATCTCCCAGGTAGATTTGACCGGTGCTGCCTGCGCCCTCGGGGCCGGTGCCTGCTGGGCTATCTACATTATTGCCGGGCAAAAAGCGGGCGCTGAGCACGGCCCGGCAACGGTCGCGTTTGGTTCTCTGATTGCTGCCATTATCTTTGTCCCCCTGGGCGCCTGGGAAGCCACCAGCTCGCTGCTGCAGTGGTCGCTGCTACCCGTCGGCCTGGCGATTGCCGTGCTTTCCACGGCGCTGCCTTATTCGCTGGAGATGATTGCGTTAACCCGACTCCCTACCCGCACCTTTGGCACACTCATGAGCCTTGAGCCTGGCCTTGCGGCCCTGTCAGGTATGCTGTTCCTCGGGGAGCATCTGACCCTGGTACAATGGCTGGCTCTGCTCTCCATCATCGCAGCATCGGTGGGATCAACGCTGACCATGAAACGCGAAGCACAGATTAAAAACGTCGACATAAATTAATCTGTTGCCCTGCATTTAATGCGGTGATAATTGCCGCATTAAATGATGTATCCGTAATCAAGCACTTATATTCCCGCCAACTGTAATACTCAATAAGAATTATTTTCTTTTCGCCGTCATATTTATTCATGATTTTTGACATAAATTAAGAACACTCAATAACCAGCTGTTAAATAACAAATTAATCTTTTCCATTTTTCTCTTACTATCGGTTTGATAGGTATTACCCTCACCAGCAAAGTAAAAAAGCGGTGCTATACTTATCCCCGGTAATTCATTGGGACACCAACATCAAGAGGATGAAAGATTATGAGCACCGCTAAACTGGTAAAAACTAAATCTACAAACCTGCTATATACCCGCAATGATGTGAAAGACAGCGAGAAAAAAGCCACCATCGAGCTGCTGAATCGCCAGGTCGTCCAGTTCATCGACTTGTCGCTGATTACCAAGCAGGCTCACTGGAATATGCGCGGAGCTAACTTTATTGCCGTGCACGAAATGCTGGACGGCTTCCGTACGGCGCTGACCGAGCACCTGGACACCATGGCAGAACGTGCCGTGCAGCTTGGCGGCGTGGCGTTGGGCACCACTCAGGTGATCAACAGCAAAACTCCGCTGAAAAGCTACCCACTGGACATTCACACCGTTCAGGAGCACCTGAAAGAGCTGGCAGATCGCTATGCCATCGTGGCGAACGATGTGCGTAAAGCCATTGGTGAAGCAAAAGACGAAGATACCGCAGATATTTTCACCGCCGCTTCCCGCGATCTGGACAAATTCCTGTGGTTCATTGAGTCCAATATCGAGTAACCAGAGCATTTTCCTATGGCTCCTCCTCCGCCCGGGGGCGGAGCCTGCACCAAAACAGCGCAGACCATCGATTAATTCATAGCCCAAAGTTAATCAAATGTAATAATCACCTCACACAATCGTTAACGAATGATTGTTTTGTCCACTGATTTCGCGGTAAAACTAACCCCTACCCTGCCGGCTCATTTTGCGCACCAAAATGGTGCACCATAACGGTGCGTTATGACCTGCTTGCAACGCTCAATGTGCAATGTTAAATAATCACATCCTTGCAAAACAGTAAGTTGCAAATTTGGCACGATTCTTTCATGAGTCGCCGCTGACGCAGGGGATCGCCCCGTGGATTAACAAAGGAAATGCTATGAAGTCGATTTTGAAAGTTTCACTGGCTGCACTTACCCTGGCTTTCGCTGTATCTTCCCATGCCGCTGATAAAAAACTGGTCGTTGCGACCGACACCGCGTTCGTTCCTTTTGAATTTAAACAAGGCGATCAGTATGTCGGCTTTGACGTGGATCTGTGGGCGGCTATCGCCAAAGAATTGAAGCTGGACTATACCCTGAAGCCAATGGACTTCAGCGGCATCATTCCTGCCCTGCAAACCAAAAACGTTGACCTGGCACTGGCCGGGATCACCATCACTCCTGAGCGCGAAAAAGCGATCGACTTCTCCGACGGCTACTACAAAAGCGGCCTGCTGGTGATGGTCAAAGCCAATAACAACGACATCAAAAGCGTGAAAGATCTGGACGGTAAAGTGGTTGCTGTTAAAGGCGGCACCGGCTCCGTTGATTACGCGAAAGCTAACATCAAAACCAAAGACCTGCGTCAGTTCCCGAACATCGATAACGCCTACATGGAACTGGGCACCAACCGCGCTGACGCGGTTCTGCACGACACGCCAAACATCCTGTACTTCATCAAAACCGCCGGCAACGGTCAGTTCAAAGCGGTAGGTGAGTCTCTGGAAGCTCAGCAGTACGGTATCGCCCTGCCTAAAGGCAGCGACGAACTGCGCACCAAAATCAACGGCGCGCTGAAAACCCTGAAAGAGAACGGCACGTACAACGAAATCTACAAAAAATGGTTCGGTACCGAGCCTAAATAATAATTCTAAGTATGAGTAAGACCTGAGGGGCGCCTTTCGCCCCTCTTATTATTAAACGCCTCTCACGCTGCAAGGCCCCGGCCTGAAGCCCGAAGTGGTGAACCACGGTAGACAACAGGAACACATCATGCAGTTTGACTGGAGCGCCATTTGGCCTGCAATTCCCATCTTGTTTGAAGGCGCTAAGATGACCCTATGGATTTCCATCCTGGGTCTTTGCGGCGGTTTAGTAATTGGTTTAGTGGCGGGCTTTGCTCGTACCTACGGCGGCTGGATTGCCAACCACGTAGCGCTTGTTTTCATCGAAGTGATTCGCGGCACGCCAATTGTGGTGCAGGTGATGTTTATCTACTTCGCCCTGCCGATGGCCTTTACCGATCTGCGTATCGATCCGTTCAGCGCGGCGGTCGTCACCATCATGATCAACTCCGGGGCCTACATCGCGGAAATCACTCGTGGTGCGGTGCTCTCTATTCATAAAGGCTTCCAGGAAGCGGGCCTTGCGCTTGGGCTGTCAAAACGTGAAACCATCCGTCACGTAATTATGCCGCTGGCGCTGCGCCGTATGCTGCCGCCGCTGGGTAACCAGTGGATCATCAGTATCAAAGACACCTCGCTGTTCATCGTTATCGGTGTAGCAGAGCTGACTCGTCAGGGTCAGGAAATTATCGCCGGTAACTTCCGCGCGCTGGAGATTTGGAGCGCCGTTGCGGTCTTCTATCTGATTATTACCCTGGTGCTGAGCTTCGTGCTGCGTCGCCTTGAAAGAAGGATGAAAATCCTGTGATTGAATTTAAAAATGTCTCCAAGCACTTTGGCCAAACCCAGGTGCTGCACAACATTGACCTGAACATCAAACAGGGTGAAGTGGTGGTGATTATCGGGCCAAGCGGCTCCGGCAAATCAACCCTGCTGCGCTGCATCAACAAGCTGGAAGAGATCACCAGCGGCGACCTGATTGTTGACGGCCTGAAAGTGAACGATCCGAAGGTAGACGATCGCCTGATCCGTCAGGAAGCTGGCATGGTGTTCCAGCAGTTCTACCTGTTCCCGCACCTGACGGCGCTGGAAAACGTCGCCTTCGGCCCGATTCGCGTCCGCGGCATGAAAAAAGACGCCGCTGAGAAGCTGGCGAAAGAGCTGCTGGCGAAGGTTGGCCTGGCGGAACGCGCGCATCACTATCCGTCAGAGCTCTCTGGCGGCCAGCAGCAGCGTGTGGCTATTGCCCGTGCCCTTGCCGTGAAGCCGAAGATGATGCTGTTTGATGAACCAACCTCGGCCCTCGACCCGGAACTGCGTCATGAAGTGCTGAAAGTGATGCAGGACCTGGCCGAAGAAGGCATGACCATGGTGATCGTGACCCACGAAGTCGGCTTTGCCGCGAAAGTGGCTTCTCGCCTGATCTTTATCGACAAAGGCCGCGTGGCGGAAGACGGCAACCCACAAGAACTTATCGACAACCCGCCGAGCCCGCGCCTGCGCGAGTTCCTGCAGCACGTCGCATAACGTTCTTCTCAGGCGGCAGGTCTGGTGCCTGCCGCCCGCTAACCCAACGGATTAACTTATTTCCCGCGGGTTTTCGCCCAGCGTGCGCGCTGGGCATCATCCATAAAGCTCCAGGCAATAAAACGGCTCTGTTTTTGCCCCTGCGCCATCTCTTTTTTCACCACTTTCACCACGCCGTTTTCCTGCATCACGCGGTACAGCGCAGGCAGGTTTTCACCTTTTGAAACCAGCGACGTAAACCACAGCACCTGGCGGCCAAACGCTTTACTTTCTTTGATCATCTGGCTGACGAAGGCCACTTCGCCCCCCTCGCACCACAGCTCCTGCTCACGACCACCAAAGTTCAGCGCGGCCCCGGCGTCCTGGCCAAGATTACGGCGCTTACGCTCGCTGCCGCTGCGGGCCGCCTCGACTGAATCGTGGAATGGCGGATTACATAGCGTGGCATCATAGGTTTCATTTTTGTGGATGATGCCGTCCAGAATGCAGCCAGCATTTTTCTGGCGACGGAGACGGATCATGCGGCTAAGCCCAGGATTGCCGTCTACAATTTGCTGCGCGCTGCGAAACGCATCGCCGTCCAGCTCAGAGCCGGTAAAGCGCCAGCCGTATTCGTGCTGCCCGATGAGTGGATAAATGCAGTTCGCGCCGACGCCGATATCCAGGACGGAAGCCTGGGCAGGTACAACGCCGCC
Source organism: Enterobacter sp. Ap-1006 (assembly GCF_011752835.1). Classification (NCBI taxonomy): domain Bacteria; kingdom Pseudomonadati; phylum Pseudomonadota; class Gammaproteobacteria; order Enterobacterales; family Enterobacteriaceae; genus Enterobacter; species Enterobacter sp. Ap-1006. Next base: position 446,424 of record NZ_VWWU01000003.1, read on the forward strand.
GTTGCCTTCCGCCAGCAGGTCGGCCAGATGGTGAATATAGTCCGCCCGGCCCGGCACTGGCGGGCAAAGGTACCCTTCGGGGATATCCCACTGCTTAACCTGATAAAAATGTGCCAACAGCGCCTGGTTCAGCGCCTTCACCGCCAGCGGATTTGCGAAGTCAACGGTTGTGTCGCCGTGCGGCCCCGGGCGTAAAAACTCGGCCAGCGCCGGGCTGCTCGCGGTTAATGCTGCAAAGTCATAGCGGCTACGGTGACGGTTACGCGGATGCAAACCAGGTTTGGTGTCGGCAGGGGTTTTCATTGGGGCTTCTCCTTGTGTGGCCGCGTAAGATACTCTGCTCTCCGCGTCGGGTAAATACATCGCTGACGATTTGACCTTTCCAACATGAATTCAGGTGCGTAATGAGTAAAAAACGTTATTACTACGAGCCCTCGGAAGGCCACGGTTTACCACACGATCCGCTGAACGCCATTGTCGGGCCGCGCCCTATTGGCTGGATTTCCTCCTGCAACCTGCAGGGCCAGCGCAATCTCGCGCCGTACAGCTTCTTTAACTGCTTTAACTATCGTCCACCGATCATTGGTTTTTCCAGCACCGGCTGGAAAGACAGCGTCCAGAACATCCTCGACACCAAAGAATTCGTCTGGAACCTGGCCACGCGCCCGCTGGCAGAACAGATGAATGAAACCTCCGTCACGCTCCCCAGAGGAGAAGATGAGTTCCAGCGTGCGGGCCTGACTCCAATTGCAGGCACCAGGGTCAGCGCCAGCCTGGTGGCTGAAAGCCCGGTCAACTTTGAATGCCGCCTGTCGCAGTGCATTCGCCTGACCTCTGCCGACGGCGACGAGCTGAACAGCTGGCTGGTGCTGGGGGAAGTGGTTGCCGTACACATCGACGAGCACCTGCTTATCGACGGCATCTACCAGACCGCGTTGGCGCAGCCCGTGCTGCGGGCCGGAGGGCCAACCGCCTATTACACAGTTGATGAATCACAGCGTTTTGACCTGGTTCGCCCTGACGCGCGCTAAACCAGAAAAAAAACAAATAAAATCAGCCACCTGGTTATGGCTTTTTTGTCAGCATTTGGTCAAGTTTTATCGTTCAAAAAACACGTACAAGTCCATCAGTTTTTTGCGCCATTGCCTGCCCAAAGGGGAACTAGACTGTAATTGTCAGACAACAAAAAGGTGTTTTGCTCTCAACGCTCAAGAGGATGTAAAGATGAAAAAACTGCTGTATTTCTCTGCGGTTATCTCTCTTGCTGCACTGCCTTTTGCCTCCATGGCAGCCCAGGAAATGAGTAACGCAAACGTCGGACAGATGCAACCTTTTGGCACCGTCACCGCCAAAGCGTCTAACCTTGACGATCTCCAGGCTAAACTGGCTGAAAAAGCGAAGGAACAGGGTGCAACCGGCTATGTAATTAACTCCGCTGGCGGCGATAACCGCCTGTACGGCACCGCTACTATCTACAAATAGCCCACGTTCCAGCCAACATAATGCCCTGCTTTGCGGGGCATTTTTATGGCACCTTCACCCTCAAATCATTTAAGCAATCATATGATACTTATATGGCTCATCTGTGAATTAACTCACTTTATTAGCCCCGAACAACCACTAAGGTAGAAGCACGCAAGAATTGTCTCTTGTGATTACTTACGGAGCGGTAAAATGAAAAACCTGATGGCCGCATTAGAAGCCCGGCTGATGCCGCTGGCTGCCAAAATGGCGCAGCAGCGCCACCTAGGCGCCATTCGCGACGCCTATATCTCGTTCATGCCGTTTATTATCGTTGGTTCCATTCTGCTGGTGATCTCGTCCTTCCCAAGTACCCATTACCAGCAGTTTATGGCTTCTGTTTTTGGTGAGGGGTGGTCCGCCACCGTTGAGATCCCTTTTAACGCCATCTTCTCTACGATGGCGGTGTTTATCAGTTTTCTGGTGGCCTACCGGCTGGCGGAACGCTACGACATTGACAGAATGTCATCGGGCATTTTGTCCCTCTCCTGCTTTCTGATCCTCACGCCTTTTGCGAAACACCCGGACGTCGGCAACCTGATCCCGATGGAATGGCTGGGATCGAAGGGGCTGTTTGTGGCGATGCTAGGTGCGCTGGCGAGCACCGAGCTTTTTGCCTGGATGCTGCGCCAGAACTGGGTGATCAAAATGCCGGATGGCGTCCCACCGGCGGTGCAAAAATCCTTTGCCGCCCTCATCCCTTCGCTGCTGATTCTGATTGTCGCCCTGGCGGTTCGCGTGCTGTTTGCCAAAACCGACTACCACACCATTCACCAGTTCGTGTATGAAGTACTGGCGACGCCGATTCGCCACTTCGGTACCTCTTACATTGGCGCACTGTTCACCTGTTTCAGCATCACCAGCCTGTGGTCGGTGGGGATAAACTCCGGCTCGATGGTCAACGGCATCCTCCGTCCGTTCTGGATGGAAAACCAAATGGATAACCTGGCCGCTACGCAGGCCGGGATGCCTCCCCCGCACGTAGTGACGGAACAGTTCTACGACATGATCTGGATGGGCGGCGCGGGCGCTACATTGTCTCTGGTGATTGCTATGCTGCTGTTTGCCCGCAGCCAGCACATCAAAAACGTTTCGCGCCTGGCCGTCGGCTCCTCCATCTTCAACATTAACGAGCCGGTGCTGTTTGGCCTACCGGTCATCATGAACCCCGTCATGCTGATCCCGTTCAACCTTGTGCCGCTGGTGCTGGTCACCGTGCAGTACATCGCGATGTCCATTGGCATGGTAGCCACCACCACCGGGGTGTATATCCCCTGGACGCTGCCGCCGGTATTAAGCGGATTTATCGTCACCGGCCACCTGAGCGGCGCGGTTATACAGATAATCAACCTGTGCATCGGGGCGCTGATTTATCTGCCGTTCCTGAAAGTGGTCGACCGGCAATATCGGGCCAATGAAGCACCGGCTCAAGTGACTGAACGTAAACCCGCCACGGAGTAGTTAAACATGACGTTAGCAGCAAACTGGGGAACGATCGCCACCTGGCGTATGGCATGGGAAGGGATAGGTGAAGCGGCTGAACGGCTGCAGCAAGGCAGTTCGGCGAGCGATGCCGTCGTGCACGCGGTTAAATGCGTGGAAGATTATCCCTTCTATAAATCGGTCGGTTATGGCGGCCTGCCGAATGAACAAGGCGAAGTCGAACTCGACGCCGCCTTTATGGACGGTACCAGTCTCGCGCTCGGTGCCGTGGCTGGGGTAAAAAACATTGCCAATCCGATTCTGGTGGCCAAAGCCCTGAGCGAAGAGCGCTTCAACAGTTTTATGGTCGGCCAGGGCGCCGAAGCGTGGGCCAAAGATCGGGGTTTTGAAAGCAAAACCATGCTGACCGAGCGCGCGTACAACCATTACCTGAAGCGCAAGCGCGAAACACTGGATCGCGGCTTAAGCCCGTACACCGGGCACGACACCGTGGGGGTTATCGCCCTTGACGGCCAGCAAAGAATGTCGGTCGCCACCTCCACCAGCGGCCTGTTTATGAAACGCCCTGGCAGGGTGGGCGATTCCCCGGTCTCCGGCTCCGGCTTCTACGCCGACAGCGAAGTGGGTGCCGCGACGGCGACCGGCCTCGGGGAAGACCTGATGAAAGGCTGTATCAGCTATGAAATCGTCAGCCGCATGGCGCGCGGCATGTCGCCTCAGCGCGCGGCTGAGTCCGCCGTGTACGATCTTGAAGCCCGACTGATTGCCCGCTACGGCCGGGCAGGCGACCTGTCCGTCGTCTGCATGAACAACCGGGGCGAATACGGCGCGGCGACAACCATCGACAACTTCTCCTTCTCTGTTGCCACTCCAGCGCAGCCCGCCCAGGTGTTTCTTACCGCCAGGGACGGCAACCGAACGGTCATCCGCCCGGCAGATCGTGAATGGCTGGACGCCTATAAACAGCGCATCACCGCGGAGGTAATCCAATGAAATGTATACTCGTTTCACCCGATGCAGCCTTTAACAACGCTCATCTTATCTTGTGGGACACTTCCCTAAGCCGCTGGCCAAACGCCCTGCAATCCTTGCTGGAAGAGATGTCAACCCACGATGAACCGCAAACCACTACCTTTGGTTTACGGGGTATCTGTGCGCGGCTGTCGCTGCTGCCTTCAGCAGAAATCACTCAGCCAGCCGTACTTCGCCAGCTGCTTTCCGCCGCCGAAGCGCTGCTGCCCTCCCCTGTTTTGCAGCCCGTGGCACTGGATCTCGCGGGCTTTAATCTGGCGGATGAAACCACCTTTGTTCGCCTGCGCACGCTGATGATTGCCCTCCTCAACCGCTTCTATCAGCTGCCGCAGCTGGGCTATCGCGAAGACGAACCGCAAAGCAATGGCGAGCTGTGGTTGATTACCGAACCCAATAATGCGCTGGCTCGCCGTCTGGCTTCCCAGGCCGAAGCCATCGCGCAGGGCATGCTGCTCTCTCGCCAGTTGGCGGATTTACCCGCGCTGAATTGTCGGCCACAGGATGTGGCGCTGCAGGCGGAAACCTGGGCCCGCCAACACCCGCAAACCCAGTGCGAGATTCTGGACGAGCAGGCCATTTTTGACCACGGACTCGGCTGCCTGCACGCCACGGGAAAAGGCAGCGTCAACCCTCCCCGGCTGGTGACGCTGCGCTGGCAGGGTGCCAGCGAAGAAGCGCCAGTTTACGCCCTCGTCGGGAAAGGGATCACCTTCGATACCGGCGGAATGTGGCTGAAAGAAGGTGAAGGCATGCGCACCATGAAATATGACATGTGCGGCGCGGCAGTGGTGTTCGGCATGATGGAAACGGTGAAGCGTCTTGAGCTGCCTATTAACGTCGTGGCCCTTATGGCGCTGGCGGAAAACATGCCCGGCAGCACGGCGATGATGCCGGGTGACGTCGTGCGCTCCCACTCGGGGGCCAGCGTCGAAATCATTAATACCGACGCCGAAGGGCGGCTGGTTCTCGCCGACGCGCTCAGCTACGCCGCAGCGCGTTTTAAGCCCGTCGAAATGATCGACGTCGCCACGCTGACCGGCGCGGTGGTCAAAGCGCTGGGCTACGATATTTCGGGCTTAATGAGTAACAATGAAGCCCTAAGCCAGCGCCTGCAGCAGGCAGGTAGCCTGACACAGGATCGCGTCTGGCCGCTGCCGCTGGACGAAAGCTTTGACGGTCAGGTCAAAAGCGTCATTGCCGACTACACCAACACGCCGCCCAACAACGCCGCCATTGCGGTGTCCGCCGCCCAGTTCCTGAGTAAGTTCTGCCACCAGCGCCCGTGGGCACATCTGGACGTCAGCGGCACCGCGCTGTCGCGTGGGAAATTCACCCAGGCCAGCGGCCGCCCGGCACATTTGCTGACGCAGTATTTCTTGTCGCTGTGTGAAGGGAAATAGCGTTGCCATGAATTAAACGCCCCAATGGGGCGCTTCGACGACTGACAAGCCTCTGACAAGAGAAGAAATATCAGGCCTCATGTTAAAAAACAGGAAAATCAATTTGTTGATTTTCGGCTGATAACCACAAAGAGGGAAAAACCACGCTTTTTCTCTCTTTGTCAACAACCTAAAGCGCCCCAATGGGGCGCTTTAACGATGGGAATGATGAAGTTTCAGCCACGCCTCGGGCGTCAGGTTTTTCAGCCGGCTGCGGATAATCCTTTTATTGAGCAGATCTTCAAACTCCAGCAGCACCGCCCCCAGCCCCAGCCGCTTATCAAAGCGCTCGCCGTTCAGCAGCGCTTCCAGCGCCTGGTGGTAATTGCCCTGTCCGGCTTTTTCCAGCCAGGCTTCCTGCGCCGTAGCCTGTAAAGGCACATCCAGCGCTCCGGCAAGCTTCTGCGTGAACGAGCAAGATTTTGCCGTTATGGAAAGCACGGCGAGCGGCAACCCTTCCCGCAAAAAGCCCACCAGCGGCTCCGCCACCTCTTCACTGCCGCGCTCGCGCAGCGCAACGGCCATATAGCCGGAGGTTCTTTCACTGAACACCAGCAGTTCACCTTGCTTATGGCTAATCGTCTCCGGCAGCGAGAAGGTATCCAGCGTAAAATGGCCCGGAGCCTGGCTGAGCGCAGGCTTAGTCATGCGCGACAGCTGCCAGTTTTGCAGCATACGGCTGACGCTTGCGCGGGAAATACCCTGCTGAATCAGTAAGCGAGCAGCTTCGAGAAGTTCATCGAGGGACAGCGCGAGGCGCACGCGCAGGAAGATCAGCATAGATTCCTGCTCGTGACTTAACGCCCGATGAATGGTATTCGGCCGGTGAGATTTGTCGTAACAGTCGTCGCGTTTGCGCCAGCGCCGGACGGTATCGACCGAAATGTTCAGCTCCTCCGCCAGCTCGCCGTCCGTTTTCGCGGACTCCTGAATGTACTTTCGCGTACGCGGCGTTGTTGTGGCGTTGGAGTGCAGCTTTATCTCCATCGAACCTCATCCGTCGGGTTAAAAAGGAAAGAGAACAGTATAAAAGCTTCCCTGCCAGCTTACTGCGCAAATCATCAAAGTCAGGCTGAAAAAGAGGCGCAAGCGATTGCTCATCAGGTAAGACCAGCTCTGGCAAAAAGAGTAGCAAAATGTGCGCAAACTAAGTGTTTCCAGGGTTAACGTCACGCAACGAAACTATTTACTCCGTAATTATCATTTATTTCAATACGTTATAACTAATTCAATTTTTTTGATTAAGGTCGTCAATTCTCTTCGATTTATTCTTCCACAGAAAATTGTGACCATAATCACATCGACGGAACAACGTCACCTTAACAGAACAACCTGCGAGAATTTAGCCATGAAAACCATCAAATATGCTGTAGCTGCAATTGCTCTTTCTACTCTGTCTTTCGGTGCTTTCGCTGCCCAATCCGTAAACGAAGCCCAGGCGCAGAACCTGAATAAAATTGGCGTTGTTTCCGCCACTGGCGCAACAACTCTGGATGGCCTGGAAGCAAAACTGGCCGCTAAAGCAGAAGCCGCTGGCGCAAGCTCTTACGCGATTACTTCTGCCAACACCGAAGGCCAAATGAGCGGCACCGCGGTTATCTACAAATAATCCCGCGCTCAAGTAATACCCTCATCAAGGCTGGTACCCTCATCGGCCTTGATAGCACTACCCTTGTTTAACCCTGATGTTACCCTTGTTTGCCCGCGATGCCTGTCGCGGGCTTTTTTTTGTTTAGCATTCAGAATACGTCGGCAACCCGCGCCAGGCCGGCCTCAAGCGTTGCAGCCTCTCCGGTAGCAACCAGGCAACAGGCCATCTGAATTTTCAGCGACTGCGGCACCGGCTCAACGCCCGCCACGCAGCGCTCAATCCAGCGGGCAGTGACTTCAGGATCTTTACCTGATGGCAGCACGACGCCTTCGTGTTCGGCTTGCCGCTCGCTCACGATGCGGGTGCCCTGTCCATCAATCAGCGTTATTTGCGGGCAGCGCTGCGGGTTGGCGTACACTTCACCTTCGGTGCCGTGCATTAACAGCCCCCGGCCGCCGATATCAGCAAAAAACTTCGCCACTTTCGGCACATATTCCGGGTGAGAAACGCTGGCCAAACGCAGCGCGGCCTCCTCCTCAAACGGCGTGGCCAGCTTCGCCAGCGTGTGCGCGCTGTTACGCACCCCCATGCGCCAGCGCATTGCCAGCTGGTTTTCCATCGGCGGGCAAAGCACGCCAATCGGCAGATAGACGGGATGATGAGATTCAAGCTTCGCCTGTGCCTGTCCGGCGTGGCGGGTCGGCTCAATGCCCAGCAGCGTAAAGATGGTTTCCGTCAGCACTCGGGTGGGATCTTCACTCACGCCGTGGATCACAACCGGGTAACCCAGTTTGTTGAGCAAAAGCGCCAGCAGCGGCGTGAGGTTAGCCTGCTTGCGGGCGCCGTTATAGGAAGGAATGACAATCGGCATCGGCTTGCCGGGCGGCGGCGTGAGCGTAATGACATGCTGCTTCATCGCCTCATAAAAACCGAGCATCTCCGCTTCGCCTTCGCCCTTAATACGCAGGGCAATCAGCACCCCGCCCAGCTCAAGGTCAGGCACTTCGCCCTTCAGCATGTGGCTATACAGCCCGCGCGCCGTATCAAAATCGAGATCTCTGGCGTGGTTTTTCCCACGGCCAATTTCTTTAATGATTTTGCGATAGTCCATCCAGACTCTCCTTGCTATTTCTTGCTCACACGTTTGCGCCGTACAGTGTGTTTCGGCGTCGTTATTATCACTTTTGCTTCCGGCGCGTCGGGCTGTTCAATCGGGAACACCGGCAGCGCGGCCAGCAGACGCTCGCCGTAGCGTTTACTCAGCAGGCGGCGGTCGTAAATGACTATCTCACCATAGCAGGCGTGGCTACGAATTAAACGCCCAACTTGTTGAATCAGATTAAAAGAGGCGCTGGGCAAACTCTGCACTTCAAAAGGATAGCGATTGAGGCTTTTCAGCCACTCCCCTTCGGTGACCACCACCGGGCTGTCTACCGGCGGGAAGGCAATCTTATGGATGTGCACCTGAGTCAGCAGCTCGCCTTTCAGATCCAGCCCTTCGGCAAAAGATTGCAGGCCAATCAACACGCTGGTTTCCCCGGCCTGGACGCGCTGGCGATGCAGCTCCACCAGCCGGTAACGGGGCTGATCGCCCTGCACCAGCAGCATCAGTCGCAGATCGGTGACGTGGGTTAAAAACTGCTGCATGGCGCGGCCGCTGGCGAACAGCACCAGCATCGCTTTATGCTCGCCCTGTGCCAGCTGCGCCCGGAAGAAGGCCGCCATCTCGGCAATATGCTGCGCCTCGTGCTCCATCAGCGGCTCAAAGCGCATTTTGGGGATGACAATTTTCCCTTGCTCAATATGATTAAACGGCGAGTCCAGATGGATAAACCGGTCGCCCGCTTTCTCACGCAGGCCGCTCATCTCCTGCAGGCGATCAAAGCGGTTGAGCGAGCGCAGCGTGGCGGAGGTCACAATCACATGCGGCACTTTGCGCCACAGCATTTTTTCCAGCTGATCGCTGACGCGGATCCCCACGCAGTGGAAGAACAGATGCGGCTGCCCCTCGCGGATTTCACGCGTCACCCACTTCGACACCGGCGCGCCGGAGGCCTGCTCCATCGCCGCCAGCTTCCACAGCTTGCTCTGCGCTTCAAAGAAGCCTAGCGCCCGGTTCATTTGCAGCAGCGCCCGGTGCAGGCGCACGATATCGTGGCTGGCGGTTTTTTCGCTCAAATCGTTGAGCAACGCTTCCGACAGGCCTCGCAGCGCCTCCATCAGCTTCGCGAGGCGCTGGCAAATCACCATGATCTCTTCGGGCAGGACGCCCATTTCAAAGCGGTGTTCGCCTTCCCGTTCCCCCGGCAGCCAAAGGCTAACGATCGCGTTAAACGACTGCAGCAGCTCATACACTTCGTCGCAGTGGTTGGTCAGACGTTCAGGCACGGTCAGCGGCGGGGGGCTTTTGGGCCGGAACTGCGCCATGCAGGTTTCCACCAGCTTGCTGAACAGGTCGAGCTGCAGGCGGCTGTAGCCCGGCGTTATCTCCGCGCTCATCTCCAGCGCGTCGCGGGCAACGTCCGCCAGATGATGGCCTTCGTCCAGCACCAGCAGCAGATTTTTCGCCTCCGGCAGCACCGCGTCGCTTTCCAGCGCCGCCATCACCAGCGCGTGGTTGGCCACGACCACTTCCGCCTCGTCGATTTCCCGGCGGGCCACAAAGAACGGGCACTCTTTATACCAGTGGCAGTTTCGCCCCAGGCAGCTGGCTTTATCGGTGCTTAGCCGCCGCCAGAGATCGTCGTCAATCGCCTCATCGGTGTGATCCCGCAGCCCGTCCCATTTATAGCCGTCGAGGCTGGCTTTAAGTTTGGCGCAGCGCTGCTGTTCGGCTTTGCTGGTCGGCGACATTTCATCGTCCAGAAACGCCAGCAGATCGCCCTGCGTAAAGTTATCGGTCGCCAGCGCGGCCAGATTGCGCGGGCACACGTAACGCCCGCGGCCAAAGGCGGCGGTAAACTTCAGGTCAGGAATGATTTTGCGCAGCAGCGGCAGATCTTTGCTGTAAATTTGATCCTGCAGCGCCACGTTGGCGGTGCTGACCACCAGCGTTTTTTGATCCCCTCTGGCGATAGCAATGCCGGGGATCAGGTAAGAGAGGGTTTTGCCGACGCCGGTCGGCGCTTCAATAGCCAGATGCCGCCCTTCTTCACCGGCAAGGGTCTTCGCCACCTCGGCGATCATCTGCCGCTGAGGCGCTCGCGGAATAAAATCCGGGATCTGCTGCTGTAACGCCTTATACCAGGCACCTATTTGCGCTTTTTGCGCCGACGACAAAGCCATAACATCACTTCTTTCTCTGGATAATTTAAGTCACAGAACGGCGTCTGTGGCCCGAATTATGACGAGATACTGTATAAACAGCCACTATTTGTTTTACTTTTACTCCCCTGACCCTGCCGTTTTTTGCCTCTTCCGGGAGGTTCATTCAGAAAACCGTTTTAACCGCACGGAGGCGGCTAAAACGTGAGGATCGCGGTTAAACCAGCCACGCGGCCAGCTTTTCGGCCTGCTGCGCAAAGCGGTTAAACAGCCGCTTGAGCACTTCCGGCTCCAACTGATGGAACGGCAGACTGCTCCACTGCACAACCTGCTGCTGGTCGGGCAGCAGCCCGGTGAGCACCGGGGGATAATCCATCCCCAGCAGATTAGCCTGCAGCAGCACCGTCAGCGTGTCGGTATCGCTCAGCCGGGTGGGCTGAACGGGCAGCATGCAGCTCAGCAGCAGGTGCCCAACCGGCGATTCGCTGATCTCCAGCGTCACGCCCTCGCCAAGCTCAACGGAATAGCCTTCTGCGTTCTCAAGCTCGACTCTTTGCCCCAGCTCATCGGTCAACAGCGGCTGCAAAATTTGCGCTAGTTTTGAAGGTGTGGGCATCGTTAGTTACCTATGATTCGCCGGAAAGCGGCAGTGACTGAGTTAGATCGAGGCCGGGTTCGGGCCGGGGCTGGTGCAGTGCCGTAGACATCAGGCGGAATGACCGGCGGCTCACGGTAAATTGGTCGGCTTGCCATCGCGTGCATGGGCGCATGGGCGTGCACCGGCGGCGGGCCATAGCTGTAAACCGGCGCTGCAGCTGGCGGTGGGCCGTAGCTGTAAACCGGTGCAGCCGCTGGCGGCGGGCCGTAGTTGAATGCGGGGGCATGACCCGGCAGCGGAACCGTGCTGTACATCCCTCCAGGCGCGGGAGGCAGTGGGGCATAACCAGGCATCGGGGCCGGACGAATATCGACGGAGTTTGCCCGGCGACGAGGGGCTGCGGGAGGAACCGCATTGGATGCCGTTCTCGGACGGCGGCCACGGGAAGAAGATTCCGCGGCGAACGATTCCGTGCGCTGACGAGGCCGATCGTTACTGGTGAACGTTGGCGCAGGTGTCCCACGCTGCTGCGCATCTACCGCAGCCTGAGGCCCGATCATTCGGGAGCGCATCTGCCCGACGGACAGCGTCTGGTCAAAATGTTGCACAACGCCCCGGCTGTCGGTGCCATCGTACTGAATACCCAGGTTGTTGGAGGCGTGCCGCTGCACGTATCCTGGCCCCGCCACCACCGAGTCCCGCAGCTTTTCAGGGCTTAGCTTCGCGAGTTTTGGCGCGGCCTTGCGGAACGCTTTATCCACTTCCGCCTGCGTCGCTTTCTCGCCACGCAGCAGCTTCTCGCGGACATCATCGTCCCGATGGCCAACAGGATACGTATGCAGTACGTGGTAACTGTCGCCGAATTTCGCGTCTTCTATCCGCATGGCTCGGCCAAATTCCGGCCAGGGATCGGACACCACAGACCGTCCGTTCTCCCGCGGATCGCCGATGATCACAAAAGCGTGGTCGACATCGCGGTTATGCACCACGGAAACCGGCTGTTTGACGCGGGAGTTCGCCAGCAGTAGCGCATTCACCGCCGCCATTTCGCCGCAGTTTCCCGCTCGAAACTTAGAGGCCTCCCAGGCGCGCACGGTGTAGTCCCCGTTGCCCGTTTCCTTCTGCGACAGAAGCGTTCGCTTATAGGATTCGGCCATCGTGGCGCGAACATGGTTCTTTTGGTTACCCGACCCCATGTCCAGAATGCGCCAGGTATCATCTATTGCCTTATTGGCGTAATAGAGCGCGTCAGCCCGGCGCGACGACACGTTCACGGTGCAATCGAAATGCTGAGTATTATTAGGCTCCAGCGCGAGGCGCATGGAAACCCGTCGGTTTGAGTTACCGCTTATCAGGCCAGGATCGACCCGCAGGCTGGTATCAACGTTGTTTAACGGCATGATATCTCCCCACTTTAGTTGTTGCGTCAACAGGTTATGTGGGGAGAGCGGCGCGGTGGTTCCTGCTGCGGAAGAATTTACCCTGCGGCGTACTGCCCGCGCAGCGGCAGGCCGTGCTCATGGCGAATACCGTTTTCGGACAGAGCTTCCCCCGCATACTTGCCGATGCCCACCGCGCGGGATTCCTCCTGCCCGGCCGGCGAGCCCGTATCGTAGCGGTCGGAAGTCCCTCCGGTGTAGGTCCCTTTCATCATGCGATAGCCGTGAACCAGCTCATGGGCAAGCGACACAAAAGCCAGCGAGGGATCGTCCAGCAGGCTTGGGCGGCCATGAGCGTCGATAGCCACGGACTGCCGCGGGTTCCAGTCGACGCTGACGCTGGTCCCCTCGCCTTTTTTGCCGAGCGGCTGTTTTTGCGCTAATTGCGTCGCTTTTTTATTGTGCGCTTTATCGTACTCGCTGCCGGAGAGGTGAAACCGGCGGACCTGAGAGTCGGTCAGCACCGGGCGGGCAACCGTATTCGCCATCGCCGTGACTTTCACCTTAACGTACCGGCCCTGGGTACTGAGGTTACGCAGTTCGCCCACCAGGCTTCGGCCATTGGGCCGACTGAGCAGCTTATGCAAAGCGCTTTCGGCAGCGAGATAGTCTTCCGGGCGGTGATATTCAATGGCGATATGTGGCGCCACATGGCTGGCAGAAATCGTACTCATCTTTTTCCCCTGGTTGGACGTTAACGTCGCAGCATCAGCGCTTCAATCTGGCGGCGCTGAAGCCGATCTTTTTCTGTCTCCGGTGCAGCCTGGCGCTCACGCGGCGCGGCAGACTGGCACCAGCGGTCAATCACCGACAGCGTCCAGCTCAACCGCTCCAACAAAGGCAGCAGCGTGTCGAGATGCAGCTCGTCCAGGGGTAACGCCGCCCAGACCACCAGCTGCGCACGCTCTTTATCGGCAGCAACGGTGATGGCTGGCTGCTGGTCAATGTTCAGGTTGGCCTGTAACAGCTCGAGAAGCAGCGCCTCGCCGGGATTGTCCGGCAGCGCCAGCAGGCCCATCATCGCCAGCGTCAGGTTTTCCGTCAGCTCCAGGAAAACCTGCTGGCCGCCATCGAGGGTTAACGAGTAGTAGCCCTGGGCGTTGTACACCATGCCAGGCGCATTCAGCTGTTTAAACAGCGGCTGGAGTTTGTGGTAGAGCTGCTCGGCAATCACCATGATTTCACCTGTCTCGGTCAGGAACATGGGGCGTGAGTGAGCGGCAGGCGAAGTGGGTTCCAGGGGGAACTTGTAACAAGCTGCAACCTTATCGCCCCCGGCAAAGCTAGATTCGCCGCAGCGAGGCTGCTATGTTCATTTAACACGCGTCTTTGCAATTCGTGCGCGATGATTATTCTTATAAAAAAGAACGATTTAATAACTATAAATTATGGATGACAGACGGTATGGCAATCAGACTCCTCCTCGCGGACGATCACATTTTGATGCGCGAGGGCCTGAAACAGATTTTTTCACTGGATAAGAAAATTAAAGTGGTAGCGGAAGCGGGCTGCGGCAAAACGGTGCTGTCGCTGCTGACGGAAATTGACGTCGATGTCCTGCTACTGGATCTCTCCATGCCCGGCGACTCCGGGCCGGAGCTGGTGCAGCAAATCACCCGCCTGTGGCCGATGCTGCCGGTGCTGGTGCTGAGCATGCACAACGAGCCGCAAATCGCCCAAATGGTCCTCGCCAGCGGCGCCCACGGCTTCATTACTAAAGACCAGGCCCCGCAAACGCTGCTGCACGCCATCCATCGCGTCGCCTCCCGCCAGCGCTATATTGATCCCTCCCTGGCGGAAGCCATTGTCTTTTCAACCCAGGAAAACGACCAGCTTCGCCGCTACGCCACGCTATCCCAGCGCGAGAAGCAGATCCTTCGCCTGCTGAGCAGCGGCGAAAACATCAATGGCATCGCAGAAACCCTAAGCATCAGCAACAAAACGGTCAGTACCCACAAGACCCGGATGATGGAAAAAATGCAGTTCGACAACAACGCCGACATCATCAAGTTTGCTATTCGCTATCATAAACTTTAGCCGGAGCCGGCAGGGCATAAGGGATCTCGATATGCACGCAGCTCCCTTTGCCCGGCGTGCTGTGGATGTTAAACGTCCAGCCTTTCATCATGCAGCGTTCGCGCATACTCAATAACCCAAAGGCCCCGTCGGAGACCTGGCCGGGATCAAATCCCTGCCCGTCATCATTGATACAAATCAGCACGACTTTGCCCTTTGTGAGCACCTTCACCTCCACTTCCCGCGCTTTGGCATGCCGCTGCACATTGGTGAGCGACTCCTGCACCACGCGAAAAATTGCGGTGACCTCATCGTCACACAGCGACACCGGCAGCGGCTGAATCGTCAGCGTACACACGCCGGAACGGTGCTTGTTGAACTGGTCCCGCAGCCAGATAAGCGCGGGTTTCAGCCCCATGTTCAGCACCGCCGGGCGCAGTTGGGTGGCGATATCGCGCACCACTTTGATGGTGCCATCCACCAGCTGCGTCAAAGGTTCAACTTCATGCTGCAGCGCAGGATGATTCTGGCCCAACAGCGAAATCCCCACCCGCAGCGAGGTCAGGTGCTGGCCCAGCTCATCATGGATTTCCCGCGCCATATGCTTGCGCTCGTTTTCGACGCTGCTTTGCAGCTTTTGGGTCATCTGCCGCAGCTGTTCGTGAGTCTGCCGCACCTGCTGTTCGGCAAAATATTGCCGGGAAGCGGGACGAGCGATCACCAGTACGGATTTCAGCGTCTGCTGCTGGGTAAATTCAGGAATAAAACGCGCCTGGTAGATTCTCGACACCCGCAGGTCGGATCGCATGCCGTGCAGCACGGCCTCCAGCTGAATATGCTTACTCAGCACCAGCTGCAGCGACCAGCTGATCTGCTCCATCAGCGTCGAATCCCCGATAAGCGAGTTGATCTTCAGCCCGATGGCCGCCGCGCTCTTGGGCATGCACTGCAGCGCCGTTTCGTTGGCATAGAGCAGCCGCTGTTCACTGTCCACGCGCAGAATCGCGTCCGGCATATTGTCCAGAATGTCGCGAAGTTCGTTTTCACGATCGTAGTAAAAACGATGAATATCATTGCGATAGCGGGTATCGCACACCACCATCATCACCCAGTTCTGCCGCTGAAACTCGAAGCGGCTCGGGCAAACCTCGACCGGAATAGCCTGCGTTGCCGTCTGAAACCGGGCGTTAATTTTATCGCCGTAAGGCGAATGTTCTGGCCGATCCAGCTGCTGCTCAACCACCGCCAGCAGCGGCAGATCGCCATAGCCCCGCAGCCGGGTAAAAATATTTTCACCCACCAGATGCCCGGCCCTTGCCTGGCCGGCGCCTTCCGGCAGGCAAAGACTGATCGCCTTGTGGTTGGCAAAAACAATATTGAAATCCCTGTCAACAATGAAAACCAGCTCGCGCATGCTATTGAAAGCGGCGCTCAGCAATGCCTGAGTATCATTGGGCCGTGGGTGCGGCCCGCCGTCTTGTTTCATAGAGTGTGATTCTTCTCGTTCAGGGAGTAACGAAGCACCGCTCGCTCAGTTCAGGCTGTCCCACCCCAGATCCTGTTTCAAAGACTGTCGGAGACGGGAAAGACGGGAACGCACGGTGCCGATAGGAATAGTCATCCGGTCAGCCGCTTCCTGGTAACTGATATCGTGATCAACGATCAGCTGTAATAATTGCTGATAATCTTCAGGGAGTTGCGCAATGCGCTGCAACACTTTCGACAGGATGTCCTTACCCTCAGTCACCCCTTCCGGCTGCTCCGAATGCAGCAGCGTACCGAGCACATCATCGTTTAACTCATCGTGCAGGTAGCTCACTTTGACGGATTTATAGTGATTTTTCACCAGGTTTACCGCAATCCCGAACATCCAGGTTTCCGGGCGCGACGTGCCGCAAAACTTGTGCTTGTTACGGATCACCTCATACCAGGTGTTCTGCACCAGGTCTTCTATATCGGCAAAATTTGCCACGCGTTTACGAATAAAATTGTACAGCCGCTGTTCGTTGTCGCGCATCACGCGCTCCCAGTTAACCACCGGAAACTCGCCCTGCACAACGTTGGACTCAAAAGCAGCCTGCGCATCCGGGAAAACCTGTGATTCGAAATCAAACATTGCTGACATAGTGAACACCTTTTTATGGAATAGATTCAGGAGTTCGTCCTATAGCAAGCGCCGTGCCAGCGAAAAATATCAATACAACACATTGATTAATAACAATTAATTTTTATTAATCAGATAAATATGAGCAAAAACACACACAGCCCGAAAACGGGTTTGTGCAACTTTTTACACATCCCCAGCGGCGGAAATTTTTTATTTGTCGGGGAACCGCCCCAGGCCTTAGCCCACACACTGACAGGCGAATTGGGTAAGGCACACCGCAATGAACATGAGAATCCCCCAGCACCACCATCACCACAATCTGCGTCTTGAAACCGAACAGGCGGACGCCCTGGTCGATGAGTTAATCAGCGACACTAATAACGATAAGAGCGCGGCGAGCAGTTCCTCGTCCGCTACTCGTGCAGCGCCCGCGCCGCAGCGGCCCGGGGCCGCTCAGGAGTCGATGGCGTCAACTTTTGCGGAAAGCATCGAACAGAAAATCAAACATGAGGAACAGCGCACGCAGGCCACCCAGCTGCGCCGTATCTCCGTGGCGGCAATCAAGGTCACTCACCTTGTAGAGCTGGGGAAACTGCTAGAAAGCCCGTCGGGGAAAGAGCAGGCCGAGCAGGAATCGGCTTTTGAACGAATGCTGTCGGGTGGCGACGGGAAGACCCCGACGCTGGATGATTTGCTCGAACAGGCCAATCACGACCCGGCCTCCGCGTTTGTCACCCTCAGCCTGATGGCCATGCGCCTGCGCAACGGTAGCAACCCGGCGCTGGCGGCACGCGTCGAGCAAATGCTTGCCGACCTGCAGCAGCAGCACCCGGAAAAAATTAACGCCGGGGTGAATACCGCCCCGGCAATTGCCGCCTTCAGCAGCGATCCGGCGCAGAAGCGCGAAATGCGCAAGCTCTATTACAGCGGCGTGATCAACCAGCAGTCTGCCGACAACATCATGGACGTGCTGCTGGACAAGTTTGGCGTCGATGGCTTCGTGCCCGCATTACGTACGCTGCAGCGCGCGCTTTCCGATGACATCGCCGCCCTGGCCCCATCAGCCCCGCCGACGGCCCTGCGCCGCCTGCTTTCCGGGCTGAACGACACCCGCGCCATTACGCACACGCTGTCGGAAGTCGCCCAGTTCCTCGACCGCCTGAAGAGCAAATATTCCCACGTCACGATGGGGGCAGATGTCATGACTCGCTCCTTGCTCAGCATGTGCCGCAACGGCTTCTATTCCCGCGACCTGACCCAGCTTGGGCTGCAGGTGGTGGGCGAAAAACCCCTGCAGCAGTCGCTCTTTTTCAACGGACTGCTGACGCTGCTCCAGGCGCTGCCGGAGAAAATTTGGGGCGGGAACGATGAAACCCGCAGCAACGCCCTGCTTCTGCTCCGCACCCTCAACGGCGAATACGCCGCGTGGGAAAAACGCAGCCAGCTGGCGCAGTAAACGGACTTTACCAGGATTTAATAGCCCATGAACGCTTTGTTTAACCTTCTTAACCGGCTGGCAATAACCGCCATGCAACGCTCCGAAGTCGTCGGGGCTTTCATCGCGTTGGCGGTGGTGTTCATGCTGATCATCCCGCTGCCGCTGGGGTTGATTGACGTCCTGATTGCGGTCAACATCAGCGTGTCGTGCCTGCTTATCATGACGGCGATGTACCTGCCCAAACCGCTGGCGTTCACCACCTTCCCGGCGGTACTGCTGCTGACCACCATGTTCCGCCTCGGGCTGTCTATCTCCACCACGCGCCAGATCCTGCTGCAGCAAAACGCCGGGCATATCGTCACCGCCTTCGGCAACTTTGTGGTCGGCGGCAACCTGGCGGTGGGGCTGGTGGTGTTCCTGATCCTGACGGTGGTGAACTTCCTGGTGATCACCAAAGGCTCAGAGCGCATCGCCGAAGTGGCCGCCCGCTTTACCCTCGATGCCATGCCGGGCAAGCAGATGTCTATCGACAGCGACCTGCGCGCCGGGCTGATTAACGTCCAGCAGGCCAAAAGCAAACGTGAAGATCTGGCGAAAGAGAGCCAGCTTTTCGGGGCAATGGACGGCGCCATGAAGTTCGTCAAAGGCGATGCCATTGCCGGGATCGTGATCCTCAGCATCAACATGGTGGGCGGCTTCTGTATTGGCGTGCTGCAGCTGGGCATGGCCGCAGGCGACGCCGCCAATGTCTACTCCATTCTGACCATCGGCGACGGCCTGATTGACCAGATCCCGGCGATGCTTATTTCCCTGACCGCCGGGATGATGATCACCCGCGTGTCGGCGAACGAAGACATTCCCAACAACAACATTGGCCGAGAAATCAGCGACCAGCTAACCAACCAGCCCAAGGCCTGGATCATGTCCGCCATCGGCATGTTCTGCTTCAGCCTGCTGCCGGGCATGCCCACGGCGGTATTTATCGTGCTCGGGATAATCACTCTGGGCTCGGGGCTGTTTCAGCTGTGGCGTGCCAAACGCGCGGCGGCCACCACCACCGGCGGCGAAATTGTCGCCCCGGAAGCCAACGGCGAAGAAGACATTCGTACCTTCAACCCCAGCCGCCTGTTTGTCCTCAGCTTCTCGTCGGCTCGCGCCGGTGACCCGGCGGCCATGGCGCTTATCGAAGATATTCGCCGCCTGCGTAACCGCATCGTGAACCAGTACGGCTTCACGCTGCCGGTCTTCAACATCGATTTCTCGCCGTACCAGCCTGACGATGAATTTCGTTTTCTGGTGTACGAAGTGCCGAAAGTGATTGGCACCTTTACCTCCAGCAAACGGGCGCTGGACTACCGCCTGCTGGCCCAGGAAGAGACCGGGACAGAACTCAGCACGGAAACCTATCCGCAGGAAAAAGGCTGGGCGTGGCTGGAAGAAAACGATCCTCTGCTGGATAAATTCCAGATGGAGTCCTGGAGTTCGCACCAGCTGCTGCTGGCCCGCATGGAAGAAGCGCTCTTTGCCAGCGGCCCGCGCTTTATCGGCCTGCAGGAGACCCGCGCCATTATCTCGTGGCTGGAGATGGATCTGCCGGAGCTGGCACAGGAATTCCAGCGCATCTTCCCGATCACCCGTCTGAGCGCCGTGCTGCAGCGCCTGGTGGCCGAACGAATTTCGCTGCGTTCGGTGCGCAGCATCACCGAATCGCTGATTGTGCACGGCCAGCACGAGCGCGATGTGGGCCTGCTGGTCGACCAGGTTCGCATCGACATCAAAGAACACATTTGCCATCAGTACAGCCACGACGGCGGGATACAGGTTTGGCTGCTGACACCGGAAACCGAAGAGATCCTGCGCGACAGCCTGCGCCAGACGCAGAACGAAACCTTCTTCGCCCTTAGCCAGGACAAACACGCCCTGCTGCTGGACCAGCTCCGGGAAGTGTTCCCCCTGTTCCAGCGGCAAACCAGCGTGCTGCTGTCCGCCCAGGATTTACGTAGCCCGCTGCGCCTGCTTATCCAGGACGAATTCCATCACGTCCCGGTGCTGTCCTTCGCCGAGCTGCAATTTAACCTGCCGGTCAACGTGCTGGGGCGCATTGATATTCACGAAAACGCGCTTGACGCCTTCACTGCATAAAGGGTGCTGCCATGTATGAGCTGAGAGTATTAAACGGATTACATGAAGGCGCGGCTCTGCCGTTAAGCGGCGAACGCTGGCAGTTGGGCAACGCCGCCGAAAGCGATTTGCAGCTCAACGATGGCGGTATTAAAGCCAGCCACGCCCTGCTAAGCCGCAGCGCCGAAGGCTGGATGCTCACGCCGATGGAAGGCACCGTTTGCCACCGCCACGGCGAACGCCTGAGCGCCCAACAGCTCTGGCAGCCCGGTGAAATCTTCGCCGTCGGCGGCGTCTGGCTGACGCTTGCCGCCGCTGACGACGAATGGGATAACCGCCCGCCACCGCCGTTGCCTGCTGTCAGCCCGAGTCAGCCAGAATCAGCTATACGCGAACCCGTCGGCGGGACACAAAGCAAACCGGCTCCTGCCGCACGTCGTTCGCTGCTGGCAAGGATCCTGCCCCGCTGGGCGCAAATCTTCACCTTGTCCAGCCTGATGCTGCTGACCTTCACCATCTTCAGCTGGGTGCTTCAGCCCGGCATCGCCCAGCAAAACAGCGACGATGAGCCGCAAATTAAACCGGCGATTACCAATAGCAACGAACTGCGCAGCCTGGTGGAACAGGATCTGCGCGAGCGGGAGCTCTATAACAAAGTGCAGCTGACCAGCACGCCGCAGGGGATTACGCTCACCGGGGATTTGCAGGAAAACCAGCTGCCGATTGTCAGCCGCATGGTGGACAGCATCCGCAGCGATTATCAGCTCAAGGTGGCGCTCACAAACCAAACCAAAGTGCGCGAGGCCGTGCTGCCCTTCCACATCGTGCAAATTACCGCCGGGCCGCACGCCAACATCGTGACCGAGGACGGACAGCGCCTGTTTGTCGGGGACGAACGTAACGGCCTGCGCCTGACCGGCATTACCGGCGACAGCGTGCAGTTTGGCGGCAAAGAAAACATCGCGGTGAAATGGTGATGGGGCACTATCAGTCCGACCTCAACGCCTGGTTTGCCCAGCGCCATAGCAGCCTGAGCCAGCTTTCCGCCGTCAGCGCCTACGGGCGCATCACCGGCATCAGCGGCATTCTGCTGGAAAGCAGCTTGCCGCAGGCGCGCATCGGCGACCTGTGTCTTATCAGCCGCAGCGGCGATACCGAAGTGATGGCCGAAGTGGTCGGCTTTAACCCCCGCCACACTTTGCTTTCCGCGCTGGGGCCGCTGGACGGCATCGCCCAGGGCGCTCGCGTCACGCCGCTGTTTCAGCCCCATTCTATTAGCGTGTCGGACAGCTTATTTGGCAGCGTGCTGGACGGCTTTGGCCGCGCCATCGACGAAGACAGCCTGTCGGCTTTTGCGCTGGCCAGCGAAACACCGGACGCCCGGGGCGTGCTTGGCGATGCGCCACCGCCGACCGACAGGCCGCGCATTGATACTCCGCTACCGACGGGCATTCGCTCCATTGACGGCGTGCTGACGATTGGAGTGGGCCAGCGGGTGGGCGTCTTCGCCGGGGCTGGCTGCGGCAAAACGACCCTGCTCGCTGAAATGGCGCGCAACACGCCTTGCGATGCCATTGTGTTTGGCCTGATTGGCGAACGTGGCCGCGAACTCCGCGAATTCCTCGACCACGAGCTGGATGCCGAACTGCGCTCACGCACCGTCCTGGTGTGCTCCACCTCTGACCGCAGCAGCATGGAACGCGCCCGCGCGGCGTTTACCGCCACGGCCATTGCCGAAGCGTTCCGTAACAAAGGCAAAAACGTCCTGCTGATTATCGACTCGCTGACGCGATTTGCCCGCGCCCAGCGTGAAATTGGCCTGGCGCTCGGCGAACCTCCGGGCCGGGGCGGACTGCCGCCGTCGGTCTATACCCTGCTGCCAGGGCTGCTCGAGCGCGCCGGGAAAACCTCACGCGGCTCCATCACCGCCCTTTATTCGGTGCTGATCGAACAGGACTCGATGAACGATCCCGTGGCCGACGAAGTCCGCTCGCTGATAGACGGCCACATCGTTTTGACCCGCCGCCTGGCGGAGCGCGGGCACTATCCTGCCGTGGACGTGCTGGCCAGCCTGAGCCGAACCATGAGCAACGTCGTCCCACGGGAACACATTGCCGAAGCCAGCACGCTGCGCCAGATGATGTCGGCTTACCAGCAGGTCGAAATGCTGATCCGCCTCGGGGAATACCAGCCGGGAAATGACCCGATGACCGACGCCGCAGTGCAATCTCAGTCGGCCATCAACGCGTTTTTACGCCAGGCCAACCACGCCCCGAGCGACTTCGTCGACACCCGCCAGCAGCTACAGGAGGTGATTGCTTATGCGCCGTTATAGCGAGGCGGAAACGCCGCTTTCACCGGACCCGCAGCAAGTTGCTCTGGAACAAGTGCTGACGCTCTTACTGCCCATCCGGCGGCGACGCTTACGCCGCTGTGAAAGCGAGCAGCGCCAGCATGAGCAGCAGCTCCGGCGCTGCCGGCAGGCCGTCGAAGAGGGCAAGCAGCAGCTGGCAGAGCAGAAAATCGGCTATTTGCAGCTGCGCAATAATTTCGTGCCGCAGCACGCGGGCGTCACGCAGCCGCTTAACGACCTGCGTGAGACGCTGGACGTTGAGAAATCCAGCCGCGCGGGCGTGATTCAACAAATTCAGCACACGCACCAGCTACAGGAAGAGGTGCAGCAACAGCAGGGGCGGCTGACCGCCGCGCAGTCAGCCGTACAGCGCTGCCAGCGGGACATCGAAAAAATGGAGTATTTGCTCAACCAAAATCAGGGGAACGCTTTATGATTCACCACGCGCTAAAAAACGCTCACCCGCAGCCGAAACTTTGGCAGCAGGCTCATCCTGCCCCGCAGCCACACCACCAGCAGGAGAACGCCCCGCAAACACCTGCGCCTCGTGCACCGCGCACGCCGGGGAATAACACGCCCTTCATGCCGCAGATGCCCGCTCGCAGCACGTCCTCGTCCGGCCGGGCCAGCGATCGCCAGAAGCTGTCGCGGGATGAAAAAGAGTTCAGCGATCTCCTGTCTGACGATGAGCCCGACCCGGTGATGCCCATTCTGGCGCTTAACCTGTTTGATGGCTCGCTCGGCGGCACGGAACAGCCGCAGCAGGCCAGTGAACCCCCGTCTTCCGCCCTGCGGGCGATGCTGGAATCGCACCTGATACAGGGCATTGAACAGCAGGAAAGCCTGCCCGCCCGCTTTAGCCTGCTGCTGCCGGATTTAGGCGAAGTGGTGGCGCAGGTTACCCCGGCCAATGGCGATGGGCTGGATATTGCCCTCGGCTTTTCCGCCGAGGTCTGGGACAAAGTTCGTGGCTTTGAACAGGATGGACAAGGCTCGCTCAGCGGCCGTCTGGGGAAAAAAGTTCGCCTGCGCTTTAAGCGGCGGGAGGCGGTATGAAACGCCTGGCGCTTGCCGCTCAGTCACCGGACGAAGCCCGCCTGCGGCGCTGGACCGGCAGCGGCTGGCGGCTCCCTTTCTTCCGGGAAGCAATAGCCGGAGAACTTCGCCTCCTGCCCTCCCGAGCGCTGATCCAGCCAGATATGCCGGGTGAAGCTTTTCACTGCGCGGCTGGCACGCTGCTTTTTAGCGACCCGCTGCCGGTGCTGGGGCTGCTGGCCGATTGCCCGGCGCTACCCGGCGTCTCCACCGAGGACAATGCCTGGTACTGGCGCTATTTCAGTCAACAGCTCAGCCCTGAACTGGCCGAACTCTTTGAGTTTCTGCAGCCCGCAGAAGAACGGCAAAAACCTGACATCACGCTGCGCCTTGAGGTTTTTCTCGGCGAAGCCCAGGCCTGCACGCTGCTGTCGCTCTCCTGGGCCACGCTACATCGGCTTGCTCAGCATCCGGCCTGGCAGCGGCTGATGGCCCCGCTAAACCCTGAACTCCCCCTCCAGTTACCGCTGACCGTTGGCAAGCTCCAGCTTTCCGCCGGTGCCGCCCGCCGTCTGGTTAGCGGAGATTTGCTTTTGCCCTCAGAGACGTTCTTCTCGCCGGAAGGACACGGCGTTATGCCGCTGGCGAGGCGACAATTTCAGGTTCACCTGGAACTGGCGAGCGAAACCACTCACAGAGACTTACTACACATTACGTTTAGCGAGGAGCTAACCATGACTTACCCGAACGCCCCCCTGGAGTACGACGATCAGCAGGACGGCGAAGAAGTGGTACACGCCGGGGAATGGCAAACAACACGGGGGAGTTTCGACGACTTGTCGCTGGATTTAACCATCCGCTGCGGCAACCTACAGCTGACGCTCGGCGAACTCCAGCAATTGGATGCGGGGTCAACGGTATTGGTTCAGCACGTCACGCCGGGCGAGGCGCTGCTGTGCCACGGCAACAGCCTGCTGGCAAAAGGTGAACTGGTGGACATTAACGGCACGCTCGGCTTCCAGGTCACCCGCATGCTGCGCCAGACGGGTACGGCCATGGAACCCGTGTGATGGCCGAGAATATCAGCTCATTCAATCCGCTGGCGCTGGCCATCCTGCTGGGGGCCATTTCGCTGCTGCCCCTGCTGCTGATGATCACCACCAGCTTTCTCAAGATTTCGATGGTGCTGATGCTGACGCGAAACGCCATCGGGGTGCAGCAAACGCCGCCCAACATGGCGCTTTACGGCATCGCGCTGGCCGCCACGCTGTTCGTGATGGCGCCGGTATTCGACGGGATGCAAACCCGCTTCAAAGAGAAGCCTCTCGATACCACCAGCGCCGAGCGCTTAGAGAACAGCTTGCAGTACGGCATTAAGCCGCTGACCGACTTTATGCTGCGCAACAGCGACCCGGACCTTGAAACACACCTGATGGAAAACAGCCAGCGCATGTGGCCGAAAGATCTGTCGGAGAAGGTCGTCCACCAGCGCGACAACCTGCTGATCCTGATCCCGGCATTCGTGCTGTCCGAGCTGCAAAACGGCTTCAAAATTGCCTTTTTAATATTTATCCCTTTCCTGGTGGTGGACCTGATTGTCTCCAACGTGCTGCTGGCGCTGGGGATGCAGATGGTGTCGCCGATGACCATCTCTTTGCCGCTCAAAATTCTGCTTTTTGTCATGGTGAGCGGCTGGACGCGCCTGCTGGACGGCCTGTTCTACAGCTATATGTGAGGACGTTATGGACATGATCTACATGTTTAAGCAGGCGGTGCTGATGGTGGTTGTGCTCTCCGCGCCGCCGCTGGTGGTAGCCGTGCTGGTGGGCATTGTGGTGTCCCTGCTGCAGGCGGTGTTTCAGCTCCAGGATCAGACCCTGCCCTTCGCCATCAAGCTGGTGGCCGTGGGTACCACGCTGGCGCTGAGCGGCCGCTGGATTGGCCTGCAAATGGTGGAGCTGGCGCAGTCCGCCTTCAACATGATGGCCGCGTCCGGAACCCTGCGATGATCGCCGCCGAACTGACGCCCATTTTCAACGGCATGCTGGGGCTGGGGCTGGCAATCGCCCGCATTTACCCGTGCGTGCTGCTGACGCCGCTGTTTGCGTTCTCTGCCCTGAAAGGCATGATCCGCACGGCGGTTGTCGTGCCGCTGGCGCTTTTTGTCACGCCGACTATTGTCCCGATGTTGACCCACGCCCCGCACACGCCGTGGGGCATTGTCGCCATGATGCTGAAAGAAGTGGTGCTGGGGATTTTTCTTGACTACCTGCTGGCGCTACCCTTCTGGCTGTTTGAGTCGGTGGGCGTGCTGTTTGATAACCAGCGTGGAGCACTCAGCGGCGGCCAGCTTAATCCGGCCTTGGGCGCAGACGAAACGCCGCTCGGCTATATGCTTTTGCAGTGGTCGATGATGGTGCTGATCGTCAACTTTGGCCTGTCCCTCGCCACCCAGGTTATCTGGGACAGCTACCGGCTGTGGCCGGTGGACAGCTGGCTGCCCGACTTCCGCGAGCAGGGGTTCCTGGTGTTTCTCGGCCAGGTAAAGCAGATGTTTATCGATATCATTCTGTACGCTGGCCCGCTGGTGCTGCTCCTGCTGTTCCTCGATTTTGCCGTTGGCGTGCTCAGCATCTACAGTCCGCAGCTGCAGGCCACGGTGCTGACCGTACCGCTAAAGTGCATCGCCGGGCTACTGTTCTTTATCTTTTACCTGCCCACGCTGGAGTATTTCGCCGGCCACCAGTTCAGCGGCCTACGCGATATGATCCCGCACCTGGCGGATATTCTGCCCGCCCGTCAAACCACCTGGTAACGCCGCTTCGGAGGGTGCCAAGCCGTGAGTGAAAAAACAGAGAAGGCCAGCCCCCATAAACTTCAGGAGGCCCGCAAAAAAGGCCAGGTGAGCCAGAGCCAGGACATCCCCAAACTGCTGATCATGTTCGGCGTCCTGCAGCTGATCTTTTCCATGATGGAGGCCAGCATGGCAAAGCTGCAGGCACTGATGCTCCTGCCGCTGATGCGCCTCAGCAGCCCTTTCAACCAGGCGTTAGGGGAAGTTGGCGGTGCCGCGCTGCTGACCGTCGGGGTGTTTTTTATGATGACGGTGGGCACCGTGATCCTGCTGCGCATTGCCGCAGGCTGGATCCAGTTTGGCCCGCTGTTTGCCATCGCCGCGCTGGCCCCAAAGCTTGAGGCGCTGAATCCGCTGAATAAATTCAAAGAGATGTTTTCGGTAAAGCAGTTTATCCAGATCCTCAACAGCCTGCTGAAGGCCATCACCCTTTCGGTGGTGTTCTGGCTGCTGATCAAACCCCGTCTGTCGCAAATGGCCAACCTTTCAGGCGGCACGCTGGACGGCTTCTGGCATGCGGGCGTGGCGATTCTGGAAACTCTCGCCCACACCATCGTTGGCGTGATGCTGGTGTTTTCGGTAGCCGACTTCGCGCTGCAGAAATACTTCTTCCTCAAGCAAAACCGTATGAGCCACGAGGACGTAAAAAACGAGTACAAGCAGATGGAAGGTGACCCGCACACCAAAGGCCACCGCAAACACGTCGCCCACGAAATCCTCAACGCACCGGCAAAAAAAGTCACCCCACAGGAGATGGAAAAAGCCGACGTTCTGCTGGTGAACCCGACGCACTATGCCGTAGGGCTGCGCTATCTCCCGGACGAAACGCCGCTGCCGGTGCTGTTGTTTAAAGCGCAGGACGAAGATGCCAAAGCGCTGATTAAACTGGCGCACGCCGCCAATATCCCGGTGGTGCGCTACGTCTGGCTTACCCGCAATCTTTACCGCACCACTGAAGAAGGCGCCTATATTCCGCGCGACACGCTAAAAGCGGTGGCCGCTATTTACCGCCTGCTGCGCAAGCTCGAGGGCCGCCTTAAGGGCGAGACGATTGAGTTTGAGGAGTAACGGGGACGATTTTCCCTTACTCTGGGTTCTTTCTTAACCACATTTTACTTGTGAATCTTCCAGGAGATATCTGTCATTCTGCAGTTATTCCGTTCACCTATAGATCTTTTTTCCCCGCATGTTCAGAAACGCTAAGCAGCAAACCCACCGGCTATCACCTAAATATTAGTGAACAATTCTGCCCCTCACCCCGGCCCTCTCCCCAAAGGGGCGAGGGAGAAAACATGTGAGGGGAGACATTTTTTTATTCCCTCTCCCTTTTAGGGAGAGGGTTAGGGTGAGGGTAAAACAACCAGCGACTTTGTGGCTGAGGAAAATGTTAGTCGTAAAGCGAGGCATGGTTCCGGCTTAAATCGCCTCCGTTTTCTCTCCGACTGGCCAGGGTCCGGACGTCGGGAACGGCTGGAGGCTGAGAGCGTCGGGAACGCGTCTCAGCCGACCCAGGACTGGGAGATAAAACGGAGGTCTGCCGCTCACGCGGTCGATTTATTTGGCCGGGAGTCCGGGGTCTCGGGGGAGTGACGGTGACTCCCCCGAGCCGTTCACGAGTTCAGTGGTGACATAAAAAACAGAACTGGAAGTGAACGGAATATTCGCCGCTCCTACATAATCGCAGAGATTTTTGACTAAGAGGCAGTTCTTAAGGAGAGAGCAGAATAATTTTTCTGCGATCCAAGAGCCTGGGCATGATCGAGACAAAAAAAGACCGGTATCCCACGCGATTAGCGCAGAAAAACCGGTCAAATAGAGGGCGAAGAAGAGTTTCGCGAAACACGCGTGGCGAAGTTACCTTGCACCACGCGTCAAAAAGAACATCTGTGGACTACAACCCAATCCCTTAGGCCAGCACGGCGCTGGCAAGGCCCATCAGCGCGCCGTGGTGGTGCTTCATGGCATCTTTGATGATATTGCCGTTAAACAGCTGTGCGTCGGCGTTCACCAGCAGGCTGGAAGAGCCATTGCCCGGTGCGGTGGAGGAGCCTGGAATTGAGCCGCCGACCATAGAAGTTTTCAGATCATTTTTCGCGGACTGGAAGGCTTTCAGCGAATCGCCGCTCAGCGGTTTGCTGTTTTTCAGTGCGTCTTCCCAGCTGGATGGGCCTTTACCAATGTGTACCAGGCCCGGTATACCGGCGCCCGCGCTCTGCGGCTTGCCGTAGATTTCCGGGTGCTGATCCATATATTTACCGATTTCAGCACGGGTCTCTTTGGAGCCCCCATCCACTTTACCGGAACCCATCAGAGACAAACCGCTGGTGTCTGACTTCACGTCATCCAGCGCCTGCAGGCCCATTTTGCTGCCGAGCTGGCTGCCCATATTGTTACCCAGCTGGTTAAAGCTGTTCGCGCTGTTGGCGCTGGTGGTGGACAGCGGCAGCTGGACCAGGCCAATGCCGGTAGACGGTGACTGCAGGCCGTTGCTCATGCCGCTGTTGAAGGCATTCATGTTGCCTGCACCCGCCTGGCTGTTGAACGGGGAGTTCTGGGAATTCACGCCCATCTGCTGGAGCACCTGCTGGAGCATCTGCTGCATATTGCTCATTGCCAGCGTGTTGCCCATGCTCGCGCCGCCCTGACTCTGCGGGGACATAAAGGTGTTGTTGTTATTGTTACCGTTCATGCCGCCGGAGAACAGCAGGTTGGTCAGTTTGGATGCAATGTCGTTCACCATCTGATCGCCAACGTTTTTCAACAGATTAGCGGCCATACCTTCTGGGGTTGCGTTCAGCGCCAGCTGCGGTAATGCAGTGGCCAGATTCAGCATATTTCCAATCGTACTCATTAGATTACCTCACCATGACAACGGGGTTGATACAGGCGACCAGCCCTGCTGGGTCGCAGTATTAAGACGCCTGTTAAGTGAAAAGAAACCGGCTTCGGTTCCACAAAACTGCATAACATCAGGAAAAAAATGATTTTTTAAAAACAGGCGTGAAAACAGCCACGCCCGCTCTGGCACTCAGCGCACCGGCATCTGCGTGTAATCCTGCACGCCGTTACGCATATCGTTCGGCCACCAGATGGTCAGGTGGTGGCTGTCTGACAGGGGACGACACGTCACGTTGTCACAGCCGTTGTCATTGCGGGTGGCACAGCCGCTAAGCACAAACGCCAGCGCCATCAGTATCAAAATTGAAGGTTTCATCGTGGCTCCTTAATGCAGTACGGGGCGCGGCGGCAGAAGATAGCTGCGCGACCTGGATGAATTCACCGGCAATGACGAGGCAGAGCTCAGCAGCGACTGGCGGCTACGGCGCCCTTCTCCCCGCGTGCGGTAGGCGATATACACCTCTGCCGACTGGCCTGGGGCAAGGTTTCCGCCCGGCCAGGCGGCCACGGCAAGCACGTCATCATCGCGGCAGTTGGATTCGTCAAAACGCTGCGGCTTGCCGCTGATATTGCGGATCAGCCCGACGCTGATTTGCACCGATGAATTGCTGTACCACTGGCTGTGGGAGCTGTCCGATGACAGCCCTGGCCCGACGTTGCATAGCTGGCCAATGCCCACGCCTTCACCGCCTGCCTGGAACCCGGTCGGGACTTTGTCCTCCGCCAGATCCCGCATGGCGTTTTCGATGTCGCCTTTCATCGAGCTGTAGCGCTGGCGGAGCTGCACTTCATTCATTGCCGAAGAAAGCTGCTGGCGATCCTGCTCGTCGATGTAGCGCGTCGGGTCCACCTGATCGCCCACCAGATGCGGCGTGATGATGAACAGCCGCTCGCGCTGCGACGTTTCGTGGCTGGTATATGAGAAGAATTTCCCCAGGTAGGGAATGTCGCCCAGCAGCGGAATACGGTGATCGGTGTCACCGGTTTCACGGGAATGGAAGCCGCCCATCACCAGCGAGCCGTTCTGCTGCACCAGCGCCTGAGTGCTGACCGTGGCGCGCTTCGCGCCGGTTGCCACGCCGTCATCGTTGACCTGGACTTTGCCGTCCTCCACATCCACCACTAACTGCACCGTGCTGGTTGGCCCGTTGCCGATGGCGCGCGGGACTACCTGCAGGCTGGTTCCGGCAGTCACCGGTTCAATGGTTGCCACGCGCTCGCCGGTCGCGGTAATGAAAGCGGTATCGCTCATGTCGATCACTGCGGGCTGGTTTTCCAGCGTCAGAATCGACGGGTTAGCCACGATAGAAGCGTTACCCTCGCCTTCCATCGCCTGGATCTGGGCAAAGAAGCGGCTGTAGTCGGTCACGAATAACGTGCCTGCGCCCTGCAGCATGGAAGAACCGGCGGTAATGTTGCCGAACGTGCCGCTGAGGTTGCTGGAGAACTTCGAAAACGCGTGGCGATCGACATCAATGATCATGGCGTCGATTTCCACCAGCTTTTGCGGCACGTCGATCTGGGAAATCAGCGCCTGATACTGCTCGCGGCGCTTAGGATCGTCCCGCACCAGCAGGGCGTTGTTGCGCACATCGGCAGACACCAGCGGGTTCATTTCCCCTTCGTCATCACCGCCTGCGCCGCGCATACGGCTGTCCTGGCCCTGAATCAGCCCGGAGAGAATATTGTCCGATTGTTCCTGGAATGACTTGTTGAGGGCTTCACGCGAGCTGCCTTCTCCGCCGGGTACAATGCCCTGCGAAGAGCGGGTGCTCTTTTTACCCAGCAATTCGTTAAGGATGGTTGCCACGCCGGGCACCAGCAGCGTTTTCTCGCGGTATTTAATCTCGCGGTCAGCCACCGAGGCGTACTTCAGCGGGAACGCCATCATCTCTTTGTTCTGCTTTTTGTCTTTGTCTTTGGCGCTAAAATCCGCCACCAGCGCGACGTACTCCGGCGGCCCGGTGACAATCACCACACCGTCGTCAGGCAGCTCGCCGTAGCCGAATTTATCTTCCAGCAGCCCGACATCACGCAGCGCCTGCTTGAGATCCGGCGCGGCATCGGCTGACACGCTGATGCGCTTTGAGGTTTCTGCCGACTGCGGGCTGACGAACAGCGAGCCGTTATAGACAAACCACTGGAAGCGGTACTGCAGCGCCAGGCGATCGAGAAAGGCCACGCCGCTGTCGGAACGCAGGCGTCCATCCACCACGCTGTCGGGCACATCCCCTAAACGCAGATTCACGCCGTGGCTGCTGGCGAAATCCTGCAAGACGGTGCGCAGCGGCGTGCCCTGGGCAGAATAGGCATAGGCGCCATTTTGCCAGTCGGCAGGCGTTTGAGCGCTAACAGTTGCGCTGAAGCAACCAGCGGTAGCGGCCAAAGCAAACATGGCTGAGCGCAGTAAACGTACGTGCTGATTCAACGACTCTTCTCCTGTAATCGACGGCATTAAGCGGTAGCCATCCGGGGTGCAAACTGCGTTAAAGTTGCTGACAAAGAGGGAAAAAGTGTGGTTTTTCCCTCTTTGTGGTTATCAGCCGAAAATCAATGCATTGATTTTCCTGTTTTTTTTAACGATCCATCTGATATTTCTTCTATCGACGGAAGCTTGTTAGCAGTCAGAACGGCTTACGAATAAGCCGTTGACGGCATAACTAGTTGATAGAGTCGATAATCTCCTTGCTCAGGCTATGCTTGAGCGACCCCAGCTGGCTGTCGGTGAAGGTCGCCGCCGCCTCTTTCATCAGGGCGTTTTTGAATTCCACCATGTCGCCCATGCTTGGCGCGGGCTGGCCGAGCGTGCTCTGCGCCAGCTCGGCAACCGAGTGGTGCAGACGGGACAGCTGGCTGTCGAGATTGCGCTGAATATCAAAGGAATTGCTCATACGTTTCTCCTCGCGTTGAAATCGCATGATAAGTGGCGGCAGAAAGGCGGCAGTTCCCGACGCGGGAAAATTAACTTCACGGCGGGACGTTTTTGGCAGTGGTTAGCTGGCGAGGCGCAGCAAATGCTGCTGGAGAGAAGCCCAGCTAATGCTGAACTCGCCCTGGGCGGTTTGCAGCAGCAGCGTTTCAGCCTCCAGCGCGTCGTCGGCGCAGCGCGTCCAGCCTAGCTGAGGGCGCGCGGCCAGCCAGCTTGCCAGCGGCGCTTCATACTGTGAGGGGTGATACAGCGTGACGTCCGTTGCCCGAGCGCCTGAACTCTGAAGCTGCGTGAGCAGCGCCGTGAGCTTTTGCTGGTCGCTCAGGCCGCCAAACAGCTGTTCAAACGCGGCCGCAATGAGTACCTGCGCCTGAGTGACAATTTCGGCACTTTGCGCGTCCCGCTCGGCCTGCCATTCGCTAAAAAAGGGCTCAGCCCGCAGCCAGAAATTCCGTTCGGCCTCTTCACAGCGTGTGATGACCAGCATTTCAGCATCGGCCTGCGCTTCGGCGAGCATCTGCTCAGCCTGTTGACGGGCCTCCTCCAGCAGGGCTTCACTCTTACGCATGGCCTGTTCTACCAGGCTTTGAGCCTGTTGCTGCTCCTGTAAAGCGGAGTGCGGCAACAGTACGCCTTCAATCACCTGGTCGTTCTCTTCTAAGGCAAGTTTACGGCCGACCCACATGGTTTATTGCTCCCGTGAAAAATCATTCAGCGCTGGCATCGCTGAACGTTGAGCCTGCCAGATCGCGCCATCCCACAGCGCCTGCAGGCGATTTAGCGGCGCAGGATCATCCGCCAGCCACGCTTCACATCGAGCAATGACAGGCTGAGGGAAACTGAACCGCAGCCGCTGCCAGGCCGCAGGCGTCAGAATCGGGCGCAGCAGGCAGAGCACGGCGAAACTCGGCTCTTCGCTAAAACTAAGACTTGCGGGCAGCCAGACGCCGGGGCGTAGCCCCCGGGTCAGACGTTCGCACCAGATCCGTTGAGATTCGGTGAGCTGCTCCACCCCGCTCCCGCGCTGACAAACCTCAGCCACCAGCGCAAAAAGCGTTTCGCGCTGGGCTAAGTCAAGCGAAACCAGCGCCAGCAGGCGGGCGTCGGGCGTTTCCGGCAGAGCGTTCTCCAGCGCAAGCATAGTCGGCACGGCCTGCGGCGATTTAAGCATCAGGCTCTGGCGTCGCGCCTCGTCCAGGCTGAACCAGGGCAGCCCGAACCAGCTGGCATCCGCCTGCCGCCAGAATCCCTCCTGCCACCAGCGCAGCCAGTTCGCCGCGAGCGCGTTGTCCCAGGCAACCACCGGGGCTACTGCCGCTCTGAGGGCACAACGGCCAGTCCAGTCGAGCCTGAGTTTTTACCGCGCTTCATCGCCTTTAGCTTCGGTAAAAGGGTGAAGATCCCGCCGAGCAGCAGTAACAGGCCCATCAGCGAGAAGAACAGCGTCCTGACCGTGGCATACTGCGAAAGCGTCAGCTGGAAAGGCCCTAAGGTCACCAGTTCCACTCGGTCGTGATAGGCCGCAGCGGGCACAAACACCACGGAAAGCGCCCCGTCATTTTTCCCGGAAAGCCCCGGAATACTCGCGGCGACCAGTCGACGGATCCTGGGCTCAATGCTGTCTGGGTCCATCTCCGGGGTGTATTTAATAAACACCGATGCCGATGCGGGCTGCACCGGCTCGCCGGGCGCCACGCGCTCAGGCAGGACAACGTTCACCCGAGCCACCACCACGCCGTCAATCTGTGAAAGCGTGGACTCCAGCTCCTGGGAAAGCGCATAGATATAGCGGGCGCGCTCTTCGAGCGGGCTGGAAATAATGCCGTTTTTCTGGAACACCTCGCCCAGATTTGTCCGCGCTTTGTGCGGCAACCCGTTGGCGTTGAGAATGCGGACGGAGCGTTCAATATTGTCCTGAGCCACCAGCACGGTGACGCCGGTTTTATCAATTTGCTTGTCGGCTTCAATCTTGTATTTCGAGAGTTCGGAAATGATGTCATTGGCATCGTTTTCCGTCAGGCCGGTGTTCAGAATGACCTGTGAGTCGCAGCCTGCCAGCAGCAGGACCAGCAGCCAGGGCTGCAGGATTTTTCGCCAGCGTCGTTGCATGATGGATTACTGCAGGTTAGTCAGTTTGTCGAGCCCCGAAATGCTCTTCGAGACGATCTTGGCGTTCATCATGCTCTCCAGGTAATAGTTCGAGAGCTGGTCGTCCACCTGGTTAAGCACCAGCGGATCGGTGGAGCGCGCGGCTTTACGCAGCACGTTATTCATCTGTTTCTGGTCGCCTTCCATCTGCTTGAACATGCCGGAGGCTTTTTCAAACATTGCGGCAGGTTTCCCGCCCACGCCGCCCATCGCCGAGGCCGCTTCCGGCTGCTCAAGTGCAGCGGAAAAGAACGCGGCATCGCTTTGATTCGCTACGTTGTTACCGAACGGGATGGAAGACTGAGTGGCCGGATTGGATACAGCGCCCAGAGACTCGGGTTCTGGCAAAGGCATACCTGTCGCAGGATTAAGAATGTGCATAAGAGAGTTTCCGCCAGCAGAAGAGAAGATCAGGGATTCACGCCGGGGCGAATCCCTGATTAGCATTAGAAGGAAATTTTGTTCTGTGCCAGAGAACTGATCATGGTGGTGGCGGAGTTCTGGTAGCCGGACACATAGGCGTTCTTACGGTCACGTTCAGCTTTGTCCAGAGAGTCCTGCATGGATTTGTTTTCGATAGAGTCCATCTGAGACTGGAAGCTATCTGCCAGGCTGCTGCTTGCGCCCGCGTTGTTACCGGTGTTTACTGATGCCATGATGTTTACTCCTCGTTAATTAAACAGTAAATGTTGTGTCATTCACGGATTAAGTGGCGCGGCGTAAGCGGCAGTTCCAAAGAAATTTAAAAAATTAATTTTCCTTTTCAGTCAAAGATTTAATTCTCTGGTACAGCGTTCTTCTTGGAATACCCAATTCATGTGCGGCGCTGACAACCCGATTTTCATGCCGCGAGAGGCAATCTTCTATCAGGCTGTATTCTATCCGCCGCAGGCGTTCGCGCAGCCGAACGGAACGCATCTCCGGGTGCGCCACCTGCCCCAGGGCCGGCAGCCCCAGCACAAACCTTTCGGCAGCGCCTTTCAGTTCACGAATATTCCCCGGCCAGCGGTGCATCAATAGTGCTTCGCTGAGGTGCTGCGGCATCGGCGGCATTGGGCGATTCAGCCGAATAGCAGACTCCTGCGCAAAACGGCGGAACAGTGGAATAATGCATTCCACACGTTCGCGCAGCGCCGGAAGGGAGATTTTGACCGTCGTCAGGCGAAAGAAGAGATCCTGGCGGAACAGCTTTTGCTCCATGAGCTGGGCAAGGGGCTTTTGCGAGGCCACAATCACCCGCAGATTAAGCGAAATAGACTGCGTGCTGCCCAGGCGCCCCACGGTGCGGGTTTCTAACACCCGCAGCAGCTTGGCCTGCAGGCTCAGGGACATACTGTCAATTTCATCCAGAAACAGGACGCCATTATTGGCGCTTTCAATGTAGCCAGCACGCGAATGTGTCGCGCCGGTGTAGGCCCCCGCCGTCACGCCAAACAGTTCACTTTCTGCCAGCGTTTCGGGGATCGCCGCGCAGTTAATTGGCACAAAAGCGCCACGACAGCCGGAATGGTCGTAGATACGGCGTGCAAAGGTGTCTTTCCCGGTGCCCGTTTCGCCTTCCAGCACCAAATCAACCTTCAGAGGGGCTAACGTTTGCAGCCAGATATCCAGCCCATCGTGCACATTTTCAGACGCGGGTAATGCGGCTGCGGACCGCGGCATATTCAAGTCGATATCGACCGGAATATGTTTTATCTCCCAATGATTCGAACTGTTTTCTTTCATAAATCCCCCGCTGCCTGGCTTATTCAAGGTCTGGCGTATGAGTCCCACTTATGAACCATAAACGTGAACCACAAAATAATTGCCGCCTGCTGCCGTGAATAAAATACGGTAGCACGCTAAATAAATGAGTTTTGTTTATGAGAAGCAGGAACAACCTATCACCGAGCCGCGGTTTCACAATCAGACAAAATTTTAGCCTCATGTAGGAATATCCCTACATAAGAATTCAGGTTTAACTGTTCCGATGTCTGGATAGCAGGTTGTTTTGAGCGTAATAAAATCGTCAGCCGATAGCGTTTGCTGAGATTAATTTCGTGAAGCCGACTGAAAAAAAATGTGAGGTTCGCTGAATATTTCCAAATGTATTAATAAGAATCTAAATATATCTACACTAAACTAAATAAATGATTTTAATGAAAAAATTAATTAAAAATAGACAGACCGTTAATTTTTCACCCTGTTGCGACCAAAAAATGAATTTTTGCCCGACTCACGCATGACGCCCGACGAATTCTCCGACAGGATTTCCTCACAATCCGCAAAGCCGATAATATATATTTACGATTATTTACATTGAGAGGTCGCTATGGAAACACCCTTTTCTTTTTGAAATATATTTCACTTTTAGTATTTATGTTTAATTGGGAACATTCCTGGACGCATTTACTGCGATAAATCACGCTATTTTAGCTTGTCAAAGAAATAAACTGCTTTGTAACTAAAAAAAGCAGCCACCCTCTTTGGAGAAGTGGCCACTGAATTACCCCATTTTGTAAAGAAACGGGTAAAAATTACCGCTTCACAATCAGGCGAATTTCGCCATGTGGCTGTTCACTTCGTTCACGTAGTTAGGGTCGCCTAAAGAGACGCTGGACAGGTTGTGCAGGTTCACCTGATCGTCGCCGGAGTTATAGGCGCGCAGCGCGGCATCATAGCTGCCGAATTTCTCTTTGCCTTCTTTAAGCATTAACGCCGAACACATGATCTGGTTGGCCGGTGAGTTCATGTCGCTGCCGAGCTTGTCCGGGTATTTGCTTTGCATCGCCCGGTAAGTGTCCGGGTTGATCTGGTTCATGCCGCTGTCGGTCAGGCCGTTGCCAGGGTTGGTGGATTTGGCATTCACGTCCCCACCGGATTCCTGCATCGTCAGAGCGGCTAAAAGCTTGGCCGGAACGCCGGTTTCTGCGGAGGCTTTTTCATATTCTCCCCCGAACTGGGAAACAATTTTTTGCAGCGTTGGATCGCTGGTTTTCAGGCTGGTGTCGCCCGGCGGCAGGCTATCCGCAGACGGCCCGGACGCACCGGATGGACCACCAGAAGGCGCGGCCGCGAGGTTATTCAGCGGGCGGCCAGCATCCCCGGCGCCATCGCTGCTGCCGCTGCCCATGCCAGAACCTGAGCCGGAGCCGGAACCAATGCCGCTCGCCGGTGAAGAGGAATCGTCGTCACCCTTACTTTGCCCGGTGTTCATGTGGAAGAGCTGCATCAGCTCTTTCAGGAACTGCTGCAGCATCTGCTGGAGTTCCTGCATCATGCTGTCGGCGGAACCGCTGCCGCTGCCTGACGAAGCATTCGCCGGGTTCGTTGCCGGGCTGTTATTACTGGCCGGTGAGTCGCCGAAGTTAATCGCCGAAGGCTTGTCCGCCGCGCCCGTGTTGGCAAAGTTCAGCGCCAGCGGGATCGCCAGCGTGTTCCCGCCGTTATTCAGCAGCAGTTTGGCGGTAATGCTGTTACTGCCGTTCTGTGAGTCAGGTGATGCCCCGTCCAGGCCTGGAAAATGGTTTTCCGGCAAAAGCGGTGAGAACCCGCCCGGTCCTGATGATATCTGCATACAACACACTCCCCTAAGTGATACCCAGTAGCAATAACCGGCCGCCGCTTAACCGCGCAATGACGCTTAGTTTTACCCACGCCCGGAATGTTCAACTGAGTGAGAGGCAGGGGTAAAGAGTTCCTTATATGGCGAAAAATGGGAACCCAAGTGCGCTTTTCGCCACACATTGCCTGTAAGAATTAGAGGAGATAACGCGATGCAGACCAAACAATGGCGCTGGGGACTTTTACTGCTTAGCCTGCCGGCCCTCGCCCAGGCCGAATGCTTTACCCGCGTGGGGCATGCCTTTGGGATTGCTCCCGCATTGCTGGAGGCCATCGCCTGGAAAGAGTCGAAATTTAGTCTCTCGTCGGTGAACGCCGCCAACTCGAACCACACCGAAGACGTGTGCATGATGCAGGTGAACAGCGTGCATTTTGGCCGGTTGAAGCAGCTGGGCGTGACGCGTGACAACCTGCTGCACGATCCCTGTACCTGCATCGCCACCGGCGCGTGGGTGTTACACGGGCTGTTCCGCCAGTATGGCCGCTCCTGGAATACCGTCGGCATGTACAATACCGGCCCGTCGGAAAAGCGCCGCCAGCTTCGAAGCCGCTATGCGGATGACGTCCAGCGTATTTATAAGATCCTGCAAAAGCAGCAGCCCGTGCGGCGTGAAGAGGATCTGTTTGCCAGCAACGAGGCTGCAGGCCAATAAAAAAACCGGGATATTTCCCGGTTTTTTATTTCTATCAATATCAGCGCGGCGTGGCCGCCTCCAGCAGCGAAGGCAGCTCGGCAATAAATGCTCTGACCTCGCCGCACTGGCTGATAAAGGCGTTTAACCAACCCGCAAACCGCTCGGCGTCCAGGGCAAACATTTCGCACTGAGTGCAAAGCCGAATGGCATTTCCCCCATCGAGCGCCAGCCAGCAGCCACGCATCGCGTTCATTTCAAAGTTCATCGCCAGCAGGTTCGGCAGCAGCGCCGCATCCTGCCCGGTTAATTCCCCTACCCGGCAATGCAGCACCACCGCGCTGCTGTCCGGCGGCAGTTCAATCACCGCCGCCTCTTGCTGCTGCGCATCCGTTAGCAGGCATACACCTTCTTCCAGACGAAGCGAGATCTTGTGCTGTTTTCCCCAGGCATCAAGCCACTGTTGAAGCTGCTGTTGCATCGTCATTTCCTTATCCTCCTTTCACCATAAATCCTGCCTCGGCGGCGTCTTGCAGCGCCGATTTCACTTCTTTTTCTGCCTGGGCCACGCCACCGTCCACGGTGTAGCTGAGCGGCGCGCTGTCGTCGTCGCCGTAGCTAAAATTGATGGTGCCCAGATTTTCGTTCATCGACAGCGACACGCCGTTAGAGCCGCCGAGTAAAAATGACGGCGTCGAGAACCCATCGGATTTGCTCTGCGTTTTGGTAAACGCGATAGATTTCAGTCGCAGTTTGTCGCGATCTTTTAACAGATCGACAATTGAGTCCTGGGTGACTGTATGGTTTGCCCACTGGTCAGCCAGCTTTTCACGCGGCTTGGTTTTCAGCTCAAGAGAGACCACCGCCTGGGAACTGCTGTTATCCTGCAGCCCGCGCAGAAGCGCTTTCAGCCGGTAATCCTCGCCCATCATCTGGGTAATGCGGTCGGCGTTACTCGGCGAAAACTCACCTTCCATAAAGTGGCGCATGAAGTGGAACAAGCCGTTGTTGTCGATGCGTGAAAGGTTCTTATAGGTGGACTGGTATTCCGCCTTGTTCACCAGCTGCTGCTGGTTGAGCACCGCATTTTGCTGGCGCACGGTTTGCTGCAGCGACTGCAGCGCCGCCTGCGGGCCGTTGCCCGTCAGCTCGTGGTGCCGCGACGGCGGAATAAAGCGGGCAAAGTGGGTTTCCAGCTTGCCCAGCCGCTCTCCGGCTGACATCGGCAGGCGTGGAGCCCCTTCTGCCGGCGTGAGTTCATCCAGAAGTTGGCGGCTGGCGAGGTCGGTAAACTCGCCGCGTAGCCCGGTGATAAGCGCATCCACCTCGGCATTGGTCGGTTCCGGCTGCGTATTCTGCACGGAAAGCGAGTCGGCCTGCTGCTGCCGGGCGGTCAGCTGCTGCAGCGTGTCGAGCAGCGGACGGCGCGCCTTCGCGTTATCGGCAGGCGGATACCAGCGTGTAAAATGGGCATCCAGCTGGCTGAGCTTATCTGCCACGGAGATCGGCAGCTCCCCTTCTTTCGGCTCCTCTTTCAGTTTGGCCAGCAGCTGCGTGGAGGCACTGTCGGTAAACTGCTTGCCCAGCGTGGTCATCAGTTTTTCCAGGTGAACGCCCTCCACCGGCTGGGCATTTTTTAAGTCTACGGTGAGGCTGTGCGTCGTCCGGTTGTTGATTGACAGCTGCACGCTGGCCCCGACGCCGACGCCCACCGAGAAGGGATCTTTATGCTTCGGCTGAAGGGTGGTGCTGACCGGAATGGCGATGTTAGCCCCGGCGCTCATCTGGTTAAATGCCCTCAGGCGGTGGTCGCTGTGGCTGACGCCCTGCCCTTCGGCGTTGCGAGAGTCCGTTCGTTCGCGGCTGCCCGCCAGCAGGTTAGTGTTGGCATAGACGCCGCCGCCGAGGCGGGCGCTGGTCGGGAAATCTTTCTCATGGCTGTCGGTAAACGGGAAGCCAACGCTCGCCAGCGCGGCGGCGTTGATGTCCACGCTGAAGCTCTGCGTTGCGCCACTTTTCACGCTGTGGTTGGCACCCCGGTTCAAAAACTCCAGCGGATCCAGCGTGCCGCTGCTCAGCTGTTCGATAAACCCGGGGATTTCGTGCTCCGCCAGTTCAAACGAGACGCCGTGCTGGGACTGAAGCTGCCCGCCCAGCGTGACGCCGCCGCCAAGCCGCACGCCCTGCGACAGCGGGTGTTTATGATCGCCGTCGAGGTAGACTTTGTGGGTTTTGTTGTAGTCGGTCAGCACGTTGTAACCGACGCCCACAATGCCGGTTGCCGACACGGCACCGGTGCGCCCGAAGCTGACGTTAATTCCCGTGTCGCCGCGTGAAAAGCTCATGGTGTAGCCACGATCTGCCCCCACTTTGCCGCCAACGCCCGCCACAACCTGAGTGCCCGGCGCCACCGTGGCGGTGGCAGACGCTCCATAGGTGCGGCTGAACGCCAGGTTTTCGCCGCTCTCCAGCGAGAGCACGGTGGAGACCATTTTGTCCTGCATTTCGCGCTGGCTTTCCGCCTGCATCACGGTTTTGGTGTTGATGTTAACGCCGTGGTTTTCTTTGCTGAACGCCTTGGTCATTGCCTTGATGGCGTCGTAGTTGGCCTCCAGCGACTTGTGGTTACCGAAGCCCTGGGTGGTGACCGTTTTAATCACATTCCCGCCCCATTCGCTGTCCCTCAGCCGGGCTACGTTGGCGGCAATTTCCGTCATTTTGGCCGAACGCTGAGGTTCACTCAGCAGCGAGGCCTGCTGCAGTTCATCCACCGAATCATGCAGGGATTTCAGCGCCAGCACGTCCAGCATCACCCTGGATTTCACCAGCCCGATGTCGTCATGGATATCACGTTGCCGCCCCATCGGGACCTGTTCTTTCTGGTGGTTAAGGGTGATCTGCCGCGCCTCCAGCTCGGCAATAATCGCCCCCGCATGGTTGCTTTTATCGGCCGGGTAGCGCCGTAGCAATTCGTTCAGTTGCCCGGTCAGGTTATCCTGACGGCTGCTCGACGGGTTCAGCGCCCCGCTTTGGCTGTGGTTCAGGCCAAAACGAGAAGGCGTGGCCTCTTGTCGACGTTCATCACGCACGCCATAGTGCTGGCCGATTTGCTCGCAGAAATGCGTGCTGCTGTCGGAAAGCTGGCGCGCAAAGCCGCTCATCTCTTCCAGCAGCGCTTTTTCCTGCGGCTGCCACTGGCGCGCCGCTTCCCCGCTCATGATCTCGAGGCGCTGGCTTAAGCCAGGGCGCGGGGCCGCTCTGCCCGGCTGCTGCGAGAGCGCCTTCAGCCGCTGGGTCAAATCCCCTTGCTGCTGGTAAACGTCTTTCAGCCCTTCGCGCCCGGCGTAGCGGTGCTGAATAGAATAGGCGGCGGTTTTTACCGGGCGCGGCCATTCCAGCGACGGGCGGAAGACAAACGTGCTCAGGCGAGTGCGGAACGAGGTCCGAACCTGCTTGCCGTCCTGCCCGGTCTGGCCGAGGAAGTTTACTTCGCGTTTGAAGGTGATTCCGGTGCCCGGCAGGCGCCAGTCTTTTGACGCTTTAGTCAGACGCTCGTAGTTCTGGGCTGCCATGTTGGGTTCTGCCACTGGCGCGGTCACCGGGTCGCCTTTTTCCCAGGCCCCGGCTTTGAAGACAAACGTATTCCCCTGTTTATCCAGCGCGCTGATTTGCCCTTTAGCCGAAGTTTGCAGCGCGGTGAGCTCAGACTGGCTACCGTCT
The DNA here is from genome assembly GCF_011752835.1 of Enterobacter sp. Ap-1006. Taxonomy (NCBI): domain Bacteria; kingdom Pseudomonadati; phylum Pseudomonadota; class Gammaproteobacteria; order Enterobacterales; family Enterobacteriaceae; genus Enterobacter; species Enterobacter sp. Ap-1006. Next base: position 488,605 of record NZ_VWWU01000003.1, read on the forward strand.
TCATTGGCTGGCAAAACAGCCTTCGCTAATCCGTCGGCTTTGCCGCTGTTCCAGGCGTTTTCCGGCAGGCTGAACAGGCTCCCTTCTTTGCTTAACAGCCAAAGCTGCTTGTCTTCACCGAGGGCGAGATCGCTGACTTTTGCCGCATCCTCTTTCCCCGCGCTGCCGGGCACCAGCTTCTCAATTTGCTCTTTCAGTGTTGTCTGGCTTAGCGTCTGGGTGGCGCGCTGATTGCGGCGAGTGGTGGTGTCTATGTGGTGGAAGCCGATATCGCCTTGTTCGTTCACCGCCAGATAGCGGCGGCTGTCGATCGCCGTGAACGCCTGCGCTTTCTCGGCTTTGTCCAGCCCGGCCGTGGCCAGATCGGCGCTTACGCTTTTGGTCACCTGCGGCAGCGCAAAGACGTTACTGCCGTGGTCGACTTTGTTACTGCTCAGGTTGACCTTGAGGCGCTTCAGCTCGCCGTCTTTAATCAGCCACGGCTGGCCGTCCAGGCCGCACTGCAGCTTGTCCGCTTTTTCGTCGGATGCGGCCCACAGGCCGGTGGTTTCGTTGAAGTAGTGCACTTTGCCGTCGTGCAAAGCCAGCTTGCCGAGCCGCCCGAGATCCACCACATCATGGGCGGCAGGCGTGACCTGCGGCAGCCCTTTTTGGTAGTCCAGCACCAGGCTGTCGCTGAGGTTCCAGCTGCTCTGCGGCTTGAGATCGCCGCCGTGCCAGTGGAAGGTAATGGCGTGCTTCTGGTCGTACTTATCCTTCACGATAAGGTGCAGGCGATCGGTTTCATCGGCCAGCATATCTTCAATTCGCGCGCCATCCTCTACGGTTGCGGTTACGTATTGCGTGATGTTATCCAGCAGCGGCTTGTGCCGGGCTTCCCCAAAGGTCAGCGCCGTGCTTTGCTCATCAGGTTTGTCGCCGCAGTGCAGGCGGCCATTGTTGTCCAGCGCAAACAGCAGCGGGCCATGTAACGCCGTTTTTTTCAGCGTCATGTTCTCGGGCAGCGTCAGCATTTTGGGCTGGGGATCGGTCGACGCCAGGTTGGCCACATAGGCCACCTGCGGCTTCTTCTCGTCGTCGCTCAGCAGCACCAGGGCATCGCGCTTCGGGCCTACCGCATAGTGATCGATTTTGTGCTCAAAATTGACCTTGATCGTGTCACCCACGGCGCTGCCAAGCTGTTTGTCGTCGTTCACTCGCCACAGCATGCCGTCGCTCTGGCGCGACAGGGAGGAGAGTTTATCGTCCTCGCCGGAGAGCGATTGCCAGGCGTTGGCGGCGCTGTCAAAGCTATAGAGTTTTTTGTCGTGCAGACGGTAGCGCGTGCCGTCGCCGTCGGTGACGCTGTCCGTCAGGCGGTCGCGGATGCCCGTTTCCGGCAGACGCACTTTCTCACCGCCAATCTCGACGGTCTGGCGGTCGTGCCAGGAAAGATGCTGCCCGGCGGGCGCCAGGCTTTGGCGGCGCATAAATCCCCGATGGGGATGATGTACTTCCCGCCACTCCACTTTTTGCTGACTGTGGCTGAGGGCAATAAACGCGCCGGGCTGGCTGCGCAGCGTCATCAGCCGCCCTTCTTTATCCAGCAAAACATGCTGATGGCCGTCGTCGCTGGCCAGGTGGTTTTGATAACGCAGGCGGTCATGGCCGATGGTTTTTTCCATCAGGGCATGTAGAGGCGCAGAGGTTGCGGGCGTATCGATCTCCAGCCGCCCTTTTTTATCGAGCGACAGCCGGGTTTCCAGCAGCATGTTCTTTTCAGGCTCAATCTCCAGCGGCAGCTCGGCAAAGTGGCTGCCAGGCGTTCCGACTTCATTACTGGGGATGGCGTTCGGGTCGGACACATCCGGCTGACTATAAACGCTGGCGGAGCTGGCGCTGGGCTGGCTGTAGAGGCTTGGACTAGTGGCGCGAGAAGCATTGGCGCTGGCCTGGCTATAGAGACTTGGGCTGCTGGCGCGCGAAGTGTTTGCCGTGGCGGGGATCGTGATTTGCGTGGCTTCTTGTCCACCGCGATGCCGCCCTAAAAAACGGCTGAACATGCCTTTTTGCGGCGTCTGAGCATTTGTCGCGCTCTGCCTTAACCCTCCAGGGGGCAGTGTAGCGCCCGCTTCGGCATGCAGTGACCCGGACGCGGTTTGCGTGGGTGCCGCCTTGCCTTGTTTTATCGCGGTGGCGCGTGACCGCCCCTGCTGTAAATCGGTAATTTCCCGGTCGCTTATGGCTCGCCCTGGCTTGATAAAAGCCGATATTCCTAATCCCATGCTGTTACCCCTTAACAGTCAAACACGTTCTCCGCTTAGTCAGTGGTAAGAATTCAGTTCCGGTTCCAGGCTAAATTTTCTTTAACTCTGTGTAAAACCAGACAAAACCAGCCACAGCAAGGGCTGCAGCCCGGTTAAACGCTTAAATAAAATCAGAAAAAACCGATAGCCCCGGCGTTTTCTGGCCGGAGAAAAAGCGGGAATGTTGCGGCAGATTGACCCATGACAAGGTCGGCGGCGGACGCCGCTCCCTATAATCGGCCTCCTTCCGCACAGGGGTAAATAACCGTGGATTATCAACTTAATTTCAACTGGCCAGAGTTTATGGAAACGTACTGGCAGAAAAAGCCGGTAGTGCTCAAAAATGCGCTGCCTGATTTTGTCGACCCTATCACGCCCGACGAACTTGCCGGCCTGGCAATGGAAAATGAAGTCGACAGCAGGCTGGTCAGTTTTAAAGAGGGGAAATGGCACGCCAGCAATGGCCCCTTTGAACACTTTGATAATCTCGGCGAGACTGGCTGGTCGCTGCTGGCCCAGGCCGTTAACCACTGGCACGAACCCGCCGCCGCGCTGGTGCGCCCTTTCCGCGTGCTGCCGGACTGGCGGCTGGACGATCTGATGATCTCGTTTTCCGTGCCGGGCGGCGGCGTTGGCCCGCATATCGACAACTATGACGTGTTTATTATCCAGGGCATGGGCAGCCGCCGCTGGCGCGTAGGCGATAAGCTGCCGCTGAAGCAGTTTTGCCCGCACCCGGCGCTGCTGCACGTAGAGCCGTTCACGCCGATCATCGACGAAGATTTAGCCCCCGGAGATATCCTCTATATTCCGCCGGGCTTCCCGCACGACGGCTTCACCCATGAAACGGCCCTGAACTATTCCGTCGGCTTCCGCGGGCCAAACAGTCGCGACTTAATCAGCAGCTTTGCCGATTACGTACTGGAAAATGACCTCGGCGGCGATCACTACAGCGACCCGGATCTCACCTGCCGCGTAAACCCTGGCAAAGTAGAAAACTACGAGCTGGAACGCCTACGCGACATGATGACGGCGTTGATTAGCCAGCCGGAAGCGTTCAATCAGTGGTTCGGCAGCTTTGTGACCACGCCGCGGCACGAGCTGGATATTGCTTCTGCAGAGCCGCCTTACGAGCCCGAAGAAGTGGCCGCCGCGCTGGCTGGCGGAGAAGAGCTGATTCGCCTGAGCGGGCTGCGGGTATTGCAGGTTGGCAAGGGTTTCTTCGTCAACAGCGAACCGCTGGACGTTAGCCATCAGGCCGCCGCCGTGTCAATGTGCCGCTATACCCGGCTGACCAAAACGGAGCTGGGTGCCGCCGTGGAGGATGACGAATTTATCCGCCAGCTGACGGCGCTGATTAACCAGGGGTACTGGTACTTCGAGGATTAAGCCGGTCCAGAGCTGTCTCTCAGTCATAAATAGGCGTTATGAAAGACTGGCTAAAGTTCCGTTCACTTCCATGTCTGTTTTATATACAGCCCCGCACGGGTGAAAGTGTCAGGGAGATAACGCCATCTCCCTGACAACCCTGGCGCCCGGCGAGCTCCTCGCCTCTGAAGCGGTAAACCCAGCGGCTATCACCCAAACATTCGGGGTCGTTGAAAAATGACCGGGAATACGTCTTCCCCTCACCCCGGCCCTCTCCCCAGGGGGCGAGGGAGAAAATACCAGGTCAGAACAGAACACAATCTATTCCCTCTCCTTTCCAGGGAGAGGGCTAGGGTGAGGGTAAAAAAAAACCGGAAGCTATTCTGCAGGTTAAGTCAGGCCAGGAAATACAGCGAGGCACGGTTCCGGCTTAAATCGCCTCCGTTTTCTCTCCGACTGGCCAGGGTCCGGGCGTCGGGAACGGCCGGAGGCTGAGAGCGTCGGGAACGCATCTCAGCCGACCCAGGACTGGGAGATAAAACGGAGGTCTGCCGCTTCAGCGGTCGATTTATTTGGCCGGGAGTCCGGGGTCTCGGGGGAGTGACGGTGACTCCCCTGAGACGTTCACTGACTCTGTAATGACATATAAAACAGGGCTGAAAGTGAACGGAACTCGAGCCGATCCTTCATAGAACATATTTGTGGCTAAGTACTGCAGCACAACGCCCACTCAAAGAAGCCAAACTCACCAGAACTTACTACAGTTAGTAAGGGCCTCCCCTTAAGGTATCAGGTGACGTTATGGCGCTTTATTCCATCGGAGAAGTGGCTGCGCTTTGCAATATTAATCCGGTAACCCTCCGGGCCTGGCAGCGGCGTTACGGGTTGCTCAAACCTAAGCGAAGCGACGGTGGGCATCGCCTGTTTGACTCCGCCGACATCGAGCGGATTCGCGAGATCCAAACCTGGATCGAGCAAGGCGTGCAGGTCAGCAAAGTCAAAAGCCTACTCAGCGGTGAAAACCGGGAAAAAGAACACGCCTGGGGAGAGCGGCAGGAAACGCTGCTCCGCCATCTGCAAAGCGGCAACCCCAACCTGCTCCGCGCCTGGATAGCCGACATTGGGCGCATCTATCCGGCGCACACGCTGGTGCAACATCTTTATCTTCCGCTGAGACGCCGCCTTTACGGGCAGCAGATTGCGCTCTGCGCGCTGCTTAGCCTGCTGGACGGCGCTCTGATCAACTATATCGCGATGTGTATTGCCACCGCGCGCAAGCAAAATGGCAGAGATGCTTTAGTCGTGGGCTGGAACGTGCAGGACACAACGCGGCTGTGGATGGCGGCGTGGATTGCCAGCCAGCAAGGCTGGCGGGTCGACGTGCTGGCTAATTCGCTGAGCAGCCTGAAACCGGAGATTTTTGACCGGCAAACGCTGCTGGTCTGGTGCGGTGACTGCCCCGGAGAACGGCAAATAGACCAGATTGAATCGTGGCGCAGCGCAGGGCTGCCCGTTTTTGTGCTGGGCAACGTTGAGCGCAGACAGCCCACGGACTGACGGCAATAAAGAGGGAAAATGGGCTTTTTCCCTCTTCGTCACAATCAAAGGTTCATTAACAACCCCGCTTCCCTTTATAATCGCTTCGTTAACAAACGGAGCAACGGATGAAACTGTCAAAAATGGCCCTTGTGGGCGGAATGCTGGTTATGGCGATCGGCGGCATTGGCGGCGTGATGCTGGTCGGCTACATCGTTATTTTGCATGGCGCGTGACGTAACTTTCCAGGCGCTCAAACAGGCGGTCAGTAACAATAGCCGCCAGCGCCACCAGCACCGCGCCCTGAATCACATAGGCGGTATTAAAGCCGCTTAGCCCGATAATAATCGGTGACCCGAGCGTGTTAGCGCCCACGGTAGACGCGATCGTCGCGGTGCCAATATTAATAATCACCGACGTCCTGATGCCCGCCAGAATAACCGGCGCGGCGAGCGGCAGTTCCACTTTCCGCAGCATTTGCCCGCGGCTCATGCCAATGCCAAGCGCAATCTCGCGCGCGGATTCAGGCACCGCCCCAATCCCCGCCAGCGTCCCCTGTAAAATCGGCAGCAGGCCGTAAATCACCAGCGCGATGATCGCCGGCTCTTGCCCGAACCCCATCACCGGCACCGCCACGGCTAAGACGGCCACCGGCGGAAAAGTTTGCCCGGCGGCGGTAATGGTCTCCACCAGCGAACGAAACTCCTCCCCCGCCGGACGCGTGACCAGAATCCCCAGCCCCACGCCAATCACCACCGCAACCACGCTGGAAATGCCCACCAGCGTTAAGTGCGCCAGCGCCAGAGAGACAAAGCTGTCCTGCTGGTACATCGGCCTGGTCAGCTGCGGGAACAGCCAGCTAAACAGCCCGCTGGTGTAGGGCAGCAGCACCAAGAGCGCAGCAAAAAGCGCGATAAGCCACAGCAGAGGATCACGCAGCAGGCGCATGTTCTCTCCTTCTGACCAGGTCGCTAAAGTGCAGCACGCCGCAGGGCTGATTCTGGGCATCCACCACCGGCAGTTTTTCGCACTGGCGGTCGATAAACAGCGAGAGCGCTTCGCGCAGCGTCATGTCTGCCCGAATAGGTTCCCCTTCCAGGCGTTCATCGGCGCGAATGCTGTCCGCGACGTGGCGCAGCGAAAGCAGCCGGACGCCAAGCTCGCTGCGGCCAAAGAAATCACGCACAAAGTCGTTGGCCGGGTTAGTCAGCAGCTCCAGCGGCGTTCCCTGCTGGATAACTTTGCCGCCGTCCATCAGCACGATGTTGTCGGCCAGCGTTAAGGCCTCGTCAATGTCGTGGGTCACCAGCACGATGGTGCGCCCCAGCAGTTGATGAATGCGGATCATCTCCTGCTGCAGCGTCGCACGGGTGACCGGGTCCAGCGCACCAAAAGGCTCGTCCATCAGCAGCACTTCCGGGTCGGCCGCCAGCGCACGGGCCACGCCCACGCGCTGCTGCTGCCCGCCGGAAAGCTGGTGCGGATAGCGGTCGCGGAACTGCGCGGCGTCCAGGCCTAACAGCTCCAGCAGCTCGTCAATACGTTCGGCAACTCTCGCCTTCGGCCACTTCAGCAGCTCAGGCACCGTGGCGATGTTCTGCGCCACCGTCCAGTGCGGGAACAGGCCGATGGACTGAATGGCGTAGCCCATGCGGCGGCGAAGCGCCTTCGGGTCAAAGCTGCGGATTTCTTCCCCGGCAAAGCGAATGCGCCCTTCGTCGTGCTCTACCAGGCGGTTGATCATCTTCAGCGTGGTGGACTTGCCTGAGCCGGAGGTGCCAATCAGCACGGTGAATTGCCCTTCACGGATGTTCAGCGTCAAATCACTGACCGCCGCTTCGCCGTGGAAGTATTTGCTGACGCGATCGAACTCGATCATTATTTTGCCTCCAGCAGAGAAATAAACAGCTTAAACAGCGCGTCGACGATCACCGCCAGGGCGATAACCGGCATCACGCCAAGCAGAACCAGATCCAGCGCGCTGCTCAACAGCCCCTGGAAAATAATCGAGCCAAATCCACCTGCGCCAATCAGCGCGGCGATCACCGCCATGCCGATAGTCTGCACGCAGACCACACGCAGGCTGCGGAGCAGCACCGGCAACGCCAGCGGCACTTCCGCTCGCCAGAAAATTTGCGCCCGCGACATGCCCATGCCCAGCGCGCTTTCCACAATGTTGCGCGGTACCTGCTGCAAACCCGCCACCACGCCACGCACCAGCGGCAAGAGCGCATAAAGCACCAGCGCAATCAGCGCAGGCGCGACGCCAATCCCGCTCACGCCCATTTTCCCCAGCCACGGCAGCCAGGCGGCAAGACCCGCCAGCGGCGCAATAAGCAGGCCAAACAGCGCCACGGAAGGCACCGTCTGGATCACGTTGAGCAGAGAAAACACGCCGGATTGCCAGGCCGGGCGGCGATAGCAAAGGAGCCCCAGCGGGACGCCAATCAGCAGCGCCGGAACCAGCGTACCGGCCAGCAGAGCCAGGTGGCGGCTCAGGGCATCGTCAAACACGTCCTGGCGGTTGACGTACTCCTTCATCAGCGAAAGATCGCTGAAGTAGCCGGTTGCCAGCAGCGCGACGGGGACGATCCAGACCTGGAGATTCAGCAAGAGCCGCCATAAAGGGCTGGCCGTGAGTCTGTTAGCCGCATCGGCGCACAGCAGCAGGCAAACTGCCAGCATCAGCCACAGCCCGCTGCCGGGGGAAGTACGCGCGAGGGAACTGCCCTCCAGGGCAAGCTGGCTCGCGGTGTGCCCCAGCAGTAATAACAGGCCGATAAACAGCAGTTCGCCGGTGGCAATAATTACCAGCTGAGTGAGGGCGCGGCCGGGGGCCAGCGTCAGGCCAGCCAGCATCAGAAAAGGAATCGCCAACCAGTAATGCAGCGTGCCGGGCAACTGGGTGATACCCAGCGGCTCGCCGGAAACCAGGCGGTTAGGCGCGTTGTTGATGATCGGGAGTAACATCAAGGCGGCCGCCAGCAGTAACACCAGCAGCAGCAGTACCCTGTTATGAATTTTTAGCAAACGTCATTCCAGCAGATTGATGACAAACAGCCGACAACCGGCGTTGTCGACTGTTTGAGGCAGACCAAATAACGACGTGCATTTCGGGCTTTGAAGCACAATGCACGCCGCCAGCAGGCTATTTAACAAAGCCTTTTTGCTTTAAATAATCAGCGGCCACTTTTTTGGCATCCTGACCTTCCACGGCAATCTTCGCATTCAGCTGCTGCAGCGTTTTCTGGTCGAGGGAAGTAAAGACCGGTTTCAGCCAGTCGCCAATTTGCGGGTACTCTTTCAGCACGGCCTCACGCACTACGGCAGTTGGCGCAGAAACGGCCTGCACGCCTTTCGGGTCGGTGAGCGTTTCCAGGCCCAGGGCCGCAACCGGGCCATCGGTGCCGTAGGCCATCGCGGCATTAACGCCGGAGGTTTGCTGTGCCGCTGCTTTAATGGTTACTGCGGTGTCGCCCCCGGCCAGGGAAAGCAGCTGGCTTTGTTCCAGCTTAAAGCCGTAGGCTTTTTCGAAGGCCGGCAGCGCGTCGGAGCGCTCGATAAACTCGGCGGAAGCCGCCAGCTTAAAGGTGCCGCCCTTTTTCAGGTATTCGCTAAGATCCGCCAGGGAAACCAGGTGGTTTTTCTCCGCCAGGTCCTTACGTACCGCGATGGTGTAAGTGTTGTTGGCCGGGGCCGGCGTCAGCCAGACCAGGTGATTTTTGTCGTAATCCAGTTGCTTAACTTTTTCATAGCCCTTCTGGGCATCTTTCCAGGCCGGATCGTTTTCAGTTTTAAAGAAGAACGCGCCGTTGCCTGTGTATTCCGGGTAAATATCCAGCTCGCCGGAGGTAATCGCCCCGCGCACAACCGGGGTGGTGCCGAGCTGGACTTTATTCACGGTTTTTACATCGTGGCTTTCCAGCACCTGCAAAATAATATTGCCGAGCAAAGAGCCTTCGGTGTCAATTTTAGAGCCGACTTTCACCGGTTCCGCCGCCTGCGCGCCTGTTGCCAACATCACTAACCCTGCCAAACCCCAACGTGTTGATATGTTCATAGTTATTCCTCGTTGTTCTTTACTTAAAAATCATGCAGTAAACAAAGAATAGCCGAGTTTGAATCGGCTGGGGAAAGCACTAAGCGGTATATGATATGCGAACTCGTTTGGACAGGCGGACAGCCGCAGGTGCCGGGCTAAATCCCCACACTTATTGCCATTTATACTTTTTTTACCCACCGCCTGGGCTTTTTTACCTTCTTTTTATACGCCAGTGAATATGCTCTTTTCGTCGCCGAGAGGCTTAGAAAAAGACCGCTATGAACTCACTCATTCACCACTCACTCGTTAAAAACATTTTTACGCTTTTCGCTTTTCCGCAGGCCTCATCCAATGAAGAATCCGTCGGCCAGTCAGTGCGGCAAAAGCCAGCGGCGGAGCGAGCTAAAGAGTTTGCCGAAGAGGTACAGCGCTACCTGCAGCGTCACCCCGACACAAAGCACGTTGATATTTACCTCAATGACGTCAACGGAGCTTTTCGCGGCAAGCGCATCGCGGTAGACAGCCTGCTGTCGCTCTCTGCCGGCTGCTATTTCCCGCAGTCCGTTTACGCGATGGATCATGAGGGCAAGCCGTTTAGCCAGGCATCAGCCAGCGTGGAATACGACGAGCCAGACGGGCTTTGCCTGCCGGTGGCGGGTACGCTGCGGCCCTGCGCCCACGACCCGAAGCACAACGCGCAGCTGCTGTTAACCATGAAGCAGAGCGACGGCAGCGGCTACGCGCTGGAACCCAGAGTGGTGCTGGAAAATGTCCTGCAGAAGTTTCATTACCACGGCCTGTACCCGGTCGCCGCGCCGGAAATAGAGTTTTACCTGGTCAGCAAAGCCCAGCAGGACGTGCCGGCCCAGGGCTGCTTTTATATGCCCGTCCCTTCCGATTACACCGCTTTTATTGAAGCGCTGGAGCAGGCCGCCGCCGAGCAAAAGCTGCCGCTGAGCGGTATCGTCTGCGAAGCGGAAGCCGGGCAGTTTGAGCTGAACCTGAAGCATGGCAAAGACATCGTCGGCGTGTGCGAAAGCGTGCTGGCGCTACGCCGCCTGACCAGCATCGTGGCCGATAAGTTTGGCTATCAGGCCAACTTTATGGCGAAGCCATTTTCGCACCTGGCCGGAAACGGCCTGCATTTTCATATCAGCCTGAACGACCGCCAAGGCGACAACGTTTTTGCCTCCCCGGCGGAAAATCTGAACGAAATGACCCAGCTCTGCCTGGCGGGGATGCTGCAAACAATGCCCGCCGCCGTGGCCATTATTGCCCCGCACGTCAACTCTTTCAGGCGGCTGCGCAAAAACCTTACCGAGCCGCTGTTCAGTTCCTGGGGCTACAACAAACGCAGCGCCGCCCTGCGCATTCCCTGCTCTGACGACGGCAACCGCCGCATTGAGTACCGCCTCGCCGGGGCCGACGTGAACCCGTATCTGGCGATGGCCGCCATTCTGACCGGCATGCTTTACGGCCTGGAAAATATCGACAGCGATACCCTGAAAAATTCGGCGCTGTTTGCCCCTGAGCTGCCGCTGTTCCAGCACGTCGCAATCGATGAGTTTCAGCAAAGTCCTTACATGACCGAAAGCCTGGGAGAAGCGTTCTCCCGCCAGTGGGTGACCCACAAGCTGTCGGAACTGGCGTGGTTTGAAACTATCGTGACCCAGGAAGAGGCGGTGCTGTCCCGCTAACGCCCGTGTGCTCTTAACCTGAATGCTAACCTGAGGTGATGTATGTCTCGTCTTATCATGCTGTCTAATCGCTGCGAACCAGAACGCGGGCAGCGCGGCGATCCTCTGCTTCCGGTACTTCATGCCGTTCTGAAGAAACATTCGGGCCTGTGGTTTGGCTGGAACGGTGAAATAGCCGCAGGGAACAGGCAGAGAAAAGAGCGTTTTTTCAGTCAGTCGGGCTACCAGCAATACAGCTGGGCGCTGACCCCCAACGAGTATGACAACTTTTACCAGGGCTATATTCATCAGGTGCTGTGGCCGGTTTTCCACAATCGCCCGGATTTGATCCACTATAAAAAAGAGTATTTCACCACCTGGAAAAATTATAACCATGACGTGAAAGCTCGGGTGGCCGCCAAAATCGAGCCTGACGACCTCGTCTGGGTACAGGACTACCATCTGTTGTTCACCGGCAAGATGCTGAAAGAGGATGGCTACACCAACCGCTGCGGCTTTTTCCTGCATCAGCCCTTTCCGCCAGGCGATGTGCTGCGTTCGGTACCCGAGCACGACAGCCTGATGCTGGCGCTGTTCAGCTACGATCTGCTCGGCTTTCAGTCGAGCGGAGATGTGAATAATTTCCTCGCCTATGCGCTGCGGTTTTACCGCGTGGAGCGGCTGGCGGATAATCTTATTCAGCTCAACGGGCACATTATCCGGCTGGGGATTTTCCCCTGCGGCGTGGATAAAACCCTGCCGCCGCTTTCGCACACCAACGCCGAAGCTGTGCGGAACTACCCTCGCCAGATTGTGATCGGCAACGACACGATCAGCGATATCAGCGGCGTGCACTGCCACCTGAATACGATGGAAACGTTTCTAAGTTCACACCCGGAGTACCTGCGTGACGTCAGCCTGTTGCAAATTTCTGACGCTTCAAGGGGCTATTCGTGGTCGGCGCGGGATCTCTGCGACCAGCTGGAACGCCAGTGCGCAGAAATTAACGCTCGCTTTGGGGATGCGACCTGGTACCCCATCAACTATATTCGCAACCATCTTTGCCACTCAGATTTGATTCACGCGTTTTACCGTAACGCCCACGTGGCGATGTTCACCCCACTTTCTGAGGGGATGAGCCTGGAGGCGAAAGCTTTTGTTCTCGCGCAGGATGCCGAAGACCCCGGCGTACTGATGCTGTCGGCCCTGACCGGCACGGCGGAACAGCTGACGGATGCGGTGTTGATCAACCCCTACGATGCCAACGAAGCAAGCCATGCGCTTTATTCCGCGCTGACGATGCCGCTGCACGAGCGAAAACGCCGCCACCAGCAGCTGCTGGCGAAAGTGGAAAGGTACGACAGCCAGTGGTGGGCCAGAGCTTTTATTGATTCGCTCAGCGCTGCGCCTGCTCCAGCGCCTGCCACAGTGATTCCTTTACGCACTTCCCACCACGGGATTTTTACGCCGCAGAATTTGTATTGATGGTCAGAGTTGGACGCTTTGCACCACTTATATATTGTCTATTTCGGGAGAACTATTTAGCTCAGGCATAATTCCGTTCACCCGTAGATCTGTTTCCCCTTTACGTCCAGAGCACGGTGAACGTGTCAGAGGGCATTACGCCATGCCCCCTGACAACCCCCGGCGCCCGGCGAGCTCATCGCCGCTGAAGCGGTAAACCCACCGGCTATCACCCAAACATTCGGGGTCGTTCGCGATTCGTTCCCGACGATCGCTCTCTTTCGCTGCTCCCGGCAGCTCAACCCCGCCTGAGTTGGGTCATACCCGGGGGCGCTGAGAGCCGGGGACAAGGGCGTGGCTGTGAGACTTGCAGCGACAGTGACGTTCTGCGTGGCTGCGGGTTTAAAGCGAGGCACGGTTCCGGCTTAAATCGCCTGCGTTTTCTCTCCGACTGGCCAGGGTCCGGCCGTCGGGAACGGCCGGAGGCTGAGAGCGTCGGGAACGCATCTCAGCCGACCCAGGACTGGGAGATAAAACGGAGGTCTGCCGCTCACGCGGTCGATTTATTTGGCCGGGAGTCCGGGTTCTCAGGGGAGTGACGGTGACTCCCCTGAGACGTTCACTGACTCTGTGATGACATATGAAACAGGGCTGGAAGTGAACGGAACCTTAGCTGACTCTGCATGAATAGAGATTTTTCTGGCAGAAATACTCTCTGGCCAATCCCCTGCCACAGCAGATATGCTCCTAACCAGCCAGACTAATCCTCGCGCGGATTTTAATCTCAATCGCAATACTGTCATCCACCACGGCCTCAAATTTATCCATATTATAGGCGGCGCGGGAGATAACCGTTGTGGCACGTAATGAGAGGGCATTGTGGCCTGAAGTTAATGTGGGGGCGTTATCCAGACTCGCCTCCAAAACCACCGGACGCTGAACATTTTTTACCTGCAGCAGGCCGAAAATCCGGTAACGCCCGGCCCCCTGGGCCACAACCCTGGTGCTGCTAAACGAGAGCGTTGGGTAATGTGCGGTATCAAAGAATAGCCCGCTCTGCAGTTGATAAGTCAGCAGGCTGTTTGAAGCCTGCAGCGTTGCGGCCGGGATGCGCACGCTGATGCTGTCGTGCATGTCGTTCCCTGCATCCAGCAAAAGTGAGCCAGTGACACCGTCGAGGTGCGCCTGAGAAGTCCCGCCAAACGCGCGCCATGAAAGTTCTATCGCCGTTTGCGGCGTAAGGACGCTGTAGCTTTCCGGCGCGGCATAAAGCCAGGGGCTAATCGACAGACCGAGGATTATTTTGAGAAGAATACGAAGCATGGAGTATTTCCGGTAGCGGACATACTCAGCTAACGTTTCACTGCCGCATTTTATTCATTTTAATTTTTATTAATTTTTTGTTGATGCAATAAACTATAAAAATCAGACAAAACCGCGAAGCTAGACGTCTAACCCCTTAATAACCCCACAAAAACAATTAAACCAAAATTAATACACTTGATTACATTAATTCCAGAAGAAGATATTTAAAGTTTAAAAAGTCAGTGTCACATTGTGGGTCCCTACCCTACTCCTCGTGGCAACGAGACATAATAAAATGTTAAACATTGATGATAAAAATATTACCCAGGAAGTGCTTTCCAAAATTTCAATTCCCACCGACGACCGTATGCATACGATTTTTACCGGCCTGATCGAGCATTTGCATTCTTTTGCCCGGGATGTCCAGCTGACGGAGCAGGAGTGGGAGAAAGGCATCGAGTTTCTTACCCAGGTTGGAAAATATTGCAGCCCCGAGCGCCAGGAGTTTATTTTGCTTTCCGATGTGCTGGGATTATCTTCTTTGGTCATTGCACAAAATAATCGCAAACCCGCCGGATGCACGGAATCTACCGTATTTGGGCCTTTTCATGTGGCAGAAGCCCCACGGCTTGAACCGGGAGAAGATTTTTCACAGGGCGCGCCGGGCACACCGTGGTTTGTAAGAGGCAAAGTAACCGGGATCGGCGGGGAAACCGTTGCCAATGCAACGATTGATATCTGGCATGCCGACGGCGAGGGCCAATACGATGTGCAGGCAGCGGATATTCACGGACTTCGGTGCCGCGGCGTCATGAAAACGGATTCACAGGGAAACTTCTTTTTTAGAACCGTGGTTCCTGAGGCTTACGAGATCCCCAGCGACGGTCCGGTTGGCAGCCTGCTCGCCGCCCAGGGGAGGACCGCGTGGCGCCCGGCGCATCTGCACTTCATGATCAATGCCGAGGGATACCAGCGTTTAATTACGCATGTCTTTAATAAAGAGGATGAATACCTCAATTCGGACAGCGTATTTGGCGTCAGAGCCTCATTGATTGCCGACTGGGTTAAGCACGCGCCGGGCATAGCGCCTGACGGTACGTTTTGCCCGCAATCTTTCTGCACCCTGGACTTCAATTTCGTCCTGAATCCGGCCAGCTAAAGCGCCCCATCCCGCAGATTTTAGCGTTAACCAAGGAATATTTGATGAGCAACCGCACCCACATACCCGATCTCACCGCAGACTTACCCCGCTGGCTGGCCTATATCGACAGCCTACATTCACAGGTCATTGATATGGGCCTGGACAGAATCAGGGACGTGGCAGCCAAACTGAATGTCTTACGGCCCGCCCCTTTTGTCTTTTTGGTCGGCGGGACCAACGGCAAAGGCACCACCTGCCATACCCTTGAAAAAGTGCTGATGCTGTCAGGGCACAAAGTGGGCGTCTTCAGTTCCCCCCACATGATTCATTATAAAGAGACCGTGCGCATTCAGGGCCAGGAGCTGTCAGACGCCGCCCACATTGCTGCTTTTGTTGAAATTGAAAAAGCGCGCGAGGCCACGACGCTCACGCCTTTCGAGTTCAATACCCTAGGCGCATTTTGCCTGATGAAATGGGCTCAGGTTGATGTCGCCATCATTGAGGTCGGCATGGGCGGCCGGGACGATGCGACCAACATTCTCACGCCGGATGTCTCTGTGATTACCAACGTGGCACTGGACCATGAAGACTGGCTGGGGAAAGGCACCGAAGCCATCGGCGAAATCAAAGCGGGTATCTTCCGCCCAGGACGTCCGGCGGTGATTGGGCAAGCCCAGGCCCCGGCGTCATTGCTCCGCTATGCGGAACAGATTGGCGCGATTCCCCATCAGCGTGGCGTCAACTGGCAGGTCACAGAACGCGGAGATGCATGGGCGTTTAGCGATAACCTCGGCGAAATTGCGCCGCTGAGTCAGCCTAAAATGCCACGCGATAACGTGGCTACCGCCGTCGCGGCTTTACGCGCCAGCGGGCTTAAATTTGATCTTACCGCACTAAGTGAAGTCATTGATAAAGCCAATTTGCCGGGCCGTTTTCAGATAATTAATCATCAACCGACGGTTATTTTAGATGTGGCGCATAATCCTCACGCTGCGGCATATTTAGCGGAAAGATTGCGTAACTTCCCCATAAAGGGAAGGTACCTTTTTGTAATCGGTATGCTTATTAATAAAGATATCAACGGCACTATTGAACAGTTAAAAGACCTCAACGGAGAGTGGTATTGCTGTGGTATTCAGGCGGGCCCCAGAAGCTCTAAAGCTGAAGATATTGCTCAGTATTTACCGAAGGCAAAAAGCTTCCCGGATATTTTATCCGGCTGGGAAGCGGCTAAAGATGACGCCAGTGCCGACGATGTAATTGTCGTTTGCGGCTCATTCTATTCTGTTGCGCCAGTATTAAACGAGCTAAATATTGCCAGCGAACATCATCAGGGAATACGCTAATTTTCGGCTAAGCATTGATTACACCTAAAAAAACAGCCACCTTTAAAGGTGGCTGCATTCTAATAATGCTCTGCTTTATTTCAGCTCAAATTCACCCTGCTGCACTCGGGCAGAATCGAGGCCGATAAACACGTTGAACTTGCCCGGCTCCGCATCGTACTTCATCTTCGCGTTCCAGAACTTCAGGGCGCTGATGTCGATTGGGAAGCTGACCGTCTGGCTTTCACCCGCTTTCAGCGCCACTTTCTTAAAGCCTTTCAGCTCTTTTACCGGGCGGCTCATGGAAGCGGTCACGTCCTGCAGGTACATCTGCACCACGGTTTCCCCTGCGCGGTCGCCGGTGTTGGTAACGGTAACCGACGCTTCAACTTTACCGTCGCGCTTCATGCCTGGGGCGGAAAGCTTCACATCACCGACTTTAAAGGTGGTGTAGCTCAGGCCGTAGCCAAACGGATATAGCGGCCCGTTGGCTTCATCGAAGTAGCGGGAGGTGTATTTGTTCGGTTTTTCCGGATCGTACGGGCGGCCGGTATTCAGGTGGCTGTAGTACGTTGGAATTTGCCCCACGGAGCGTGGGAAGGACATAGGCAGTTTGCCGGACGGGTTGTAGTCGCCGAACAGGATATCAGCGACGGCGTTACCGCCTTCCGTGCCGCCGTACCAGGCTTCCAGCATTGCGTCCGCCTGCTGATCTTCTTTCACCAGCGCCAGAGGACGACCGTTCATCAGCACCAGCACCAGCGGTTTACCGGTAGCCTTCAGGGCGGCAATCAGGTCACGCTGGCTCTGCGGCAGCGTCAGGTTGGTGCGGCTGGAGGCTTCGTGCGCCATGCCCTGGGCTTCACCGACCACGGCCACGACAACGTCGGCGTTTTTCGCCGTCTTCACCGCTTCGTCGATCATCGCCTGCGGCGTGCGCGGGTCAACGGTGACCGCCGGTTCGTACTGGTTCAGGAACTCGACGATATCTTTTTCATCAGTAACGTTCGCGCCTTTCGCAAACACCACTTTGCCCTGCTGGCCGACGGCATTTTTGATGCCCTCCAGCGGGGTGACAGACTGCGCGGCCACGCCTGCGGCAGACCAGCTGCCCATCGCGTCACGCTTGCTGTCCGCCAGGGGACCAATCACCGCAATGGTGGAGGTCTTTTTCAGCGGCAGAGTCTGCAGGCGGTTTTTCAGCAGCACCATGCTTTCACGCGCCACTTCACGCGCTTCTTTGCGGTGCAGGCGGCTTTCAGCGTTGGTATCTACCGGGTCAGAGTCCTTCGGCCCGAGGTGACTGTACGGATCGTTGAACAGCCCCATGTCGTATTTGACGTTCAGCACGTGGCGAGCGGCGTCATCCAGCTCTTTCATCGGCACCGCACCGCTTTTCACCAGCTCCGGCAGGTACTTGCTGTAATACTCGTCGCTCATGCTCATGTTGATGCCGGAATTGAGCGCAATGCGCACCGCGTCTTTCGGGTCGCTGGCTACGCCGTGCTTGATAAGCTCTTTAATCGCGCCGTGATCGGAGATGGTGATGCCTTTGAATTTCCATTCGTCGCGCAGCAAATCCTTCAGCAACCAGCTGTCGGCGGAAGCCGGCGTACCGTTCAGGGAGTTCAGCGCCACCATCACGCCGCCGCTGCCCGCGTCCAGCGCGGCTTTGTACGGCGGCATGTAGTCGTTGAACAGGCGCTGAGGGCTCATGTCGACGGTGTTGTACTCTTTCCCGCCCTCGACCGCGCCATAGGCGGCGAAGTGTTTCACGCTGGTCATCACCGAGTAGCGATCCGCCGGGCTTTTGCCCTGCATCGCTTCCACCATGGTGCGCCCCATAATTGAGGTCAGGTAGGTGTCTTCACCAAAGCCTTCGGACACGCGGCCCCAGCGCGGATCGCGCGAGACGTCCACCATTGGCGCCCAGGTCATGTTCAGGCCGTCATCGGCGGCTTCATAGGCGGAAATCCGGCCCACGGTTTTGACCGCATCAAGGTTGAACGAGGACGCCAGGCCGAGGCTTATCGGGAAAACGGTACGCTGGCCGTGCACCACATCGTAGGCGAAGAAGAGAGGAATTTTCAGGCGGCTGAGCTGCATCACCTGGTCCTGCATGGTGCGAATGTCTTCGCGGGTGACGGTGTTGAAAATGGCTCCCACCTGCCCGGCTTTGATCATTTCGCGGATGGCTTCTTTCGGGTTATCCGGGCCGACGCTTATCAAACGCAGCTGACCGATTTTTTCATCGGTGGTCATTTTTTTCAGCAGGTCGGTGACGTAGGCATCACGCGCTTCCGGCGTTAAAGGGTGCGGGCCAAACATTTCGTCGGCCAGCGCAGGCTGCAGCGCCAGGCTTACGGCAATCCCTACAGAACAGAGCCATTTCATCAGATTCACTCTCACAAGCTTTTGTTAAGGCGTGCAGTTTGCCACATCGCCATCACGGTAAGAAGAGCATAGCCAAGCCTGGCTGCTGAATTCGTGGAGATTTCCTCGTTACGCTCACGTTTTTCGGCGCTATGCTTAACGACAGGCTTTTTGATGCCATCACAAGGAGTGGATCCATGTCTGTTTTGATGACTTCCGATAATAAAACGCTGATAAACGAACTCTCTCGCCACGTTGGCTCGCACCATGTTTTAACCGACCCGGCCAAAACGGCCCGCTACCGCAAAGGCTTCCGTTCCGGCCAGGGGGAAGCGCTGGCCGTGGTCTTCCCCGGCTCTCTGCTGGAGCTGTGGCGCGTATTAAGCGCCTGCGTCGCGGCGGATAAAATCATTATTATGCAGGCCGCTAATACCGGCCTGACCGAAGGCTCGACGCCCAGCGGCAGCGATTACGATCGCGATATTGTGATTATCAGCACGCTGCGCCTCGACAAGCTGCATCTGCTGGATAAGGGCGAGCAGGTGCTAGCCTACCCTGGCACCACGCTTTACTCGCTGGAAAAAGCGCTGAAACCACTCGGGCGCGAGCCGCACTCGGTGATTGGATCATCCTGTATTGGCGCTTCGGTAATCGGCGGGATTTGCAACAACTCCGGCGGGTCGCTGGTGCAGCGCGGCCCGGCATATACAGAGATGTCTCTTTTCGCGCGCATTGATGAAAGCGGCAAGCTGCAGTTGGTAAACCATCTGGGGATTAACCTTGGCACCACGCCGGAACAAATTCTTGGCGCGCTCGACGATGAGCGCGTGAAAGACAGCGACGTGCAGCACGATGGCCGCCACGCTCACGACCACGATTATGTCACCCGCGTGCGCGACGTGGAGGCCGACACGCCCGCGCGTTATAACGCAGATCCGGACCGCCTGTTTGAATCTTCCGGCTGCGCGGGCAAGCTGGCGGTCTTCGCCGTCCGCCTCGACACCTTCCCGGCAGAAAAGCGCCAGCAAGTGTTTTACATCGGCACCGACCAACCTCGCGTGCTGAGCGAAATTCGCCGCCATATTCTGGCCAACTTCGAAAATCTGCCGGTTGCCGGGGAATATATGCACCGCGATATTTACGACATCGCGGAGAAGTACGGCAAAGACACGTTCCTGATGATCGACAAGCTCGGCACCGACAAAATGCCGTTTTTCTTCACCATGAAGGGGCGTACCGACGCGATGCTCGACAAAGTGTCGCTGTTTAAGCCGCACTTTACCGACCGCTTTATGCAGAAACTCGGCGGCGTCTTCCCGGCGCACCTGCCGGAACGGATGAAAACCTGGCGGGATAAATATCCTCACCACCTGCTGCTAAAAATGGCCGGGGACGGGATCGATGAAGCCAAAGCGTGGCTGAGCGAATATTTTAAAACCGCCGAAGGTGACTTCTTCGTTTGTACTGCGGAAGAAGGCAGCAAAGCCTTCCTGCACCGCTTTGCCGCCGCCGGGGCCGCCATCCGCTATCACGCCGTGCATGCGGATGAAGTGGAAGATATTCTGGCGCTGGATATCGCGCTGCGCCGCAACGACGAAGACTGGTTCGAAGAGCTGCCGCCGGAGATCGGCGATAAGCTGATCCACCGTCTCTATTACGGCCACTTTATGTGCCATGTCTTCCACCAGGATTACATCGTCAAAAAAGGCGTGGACGTGCACGAACTGAAAGAGCAGATGCTAGCCCTGTTGCACGAACGCGGGGCGCAGTATCCCGCCGAGCATAACGTCGGCCATCTCTACAAAGCGCCGGAAACGCTGAAGCAGTTCTACAAGGCCAACGATCCGACCAACAGCATGAACCCGGGGATTGGTAAAACAACCCGGCGTAAAGGCTGGGCCGAAGACAACAGCGCGCAGGAGCACGGCTGACGGAGATAAGTTTCTCCTATGACGGGCAAACTATGTTTCGCGCTTTTTTGGGCATAGATTAATGAAGCAGGGTGGAGGCCATCTTCACCCTTTTTCTGCCCAAGGAGCGAAAGATGTCCGCAGTAGAAACTCTGCCTTTCCCTGCCGTACTCATCAGGGAAGCCACCCCCGACGATATCCCCGCTATGACAACGATTTATGCCTGGCACGTGCTGCACGGCAAAGGATCGTTTGAAGAAACCCCGCCTGATAAAAAACAGATGGCCGAGCGACTGGCGGCGGTTCGCGCTCATGGCCTGCCGTGGCTGGTCGCGGTGATTGATAATCAAGTGGTGGGTTACTGCTACGCCACGCTGTACCGCCCTCGCCCCGGCTACCGCTACACGGTTGAGGATTCGGTATATATCGACGCTGCTATGACCGGGCGTGGAATAGGCAAAGCCCTGTTGAGCCAGCTCATCGCGCTGTGTGAAAAAGGGCCCTGGCGGCAGATGATTGCGGTGATTGGCGACGGGGAAAATAATACCGGATCGTGCAAATTACACCGCCAGCAGGGGTTTGAAACCGTCGGATGTTTGCGAAGCGTTGGCTTTAAGCTGGGTGACTGGCGAGACACGGTGATGATGCAGCGCCCCCTCAACGGTGGAGACGGGACGCTGCCGGACTGATTACTCTTCTTCTGAACCTGCTGGGGTGTTGTTCGCCATTTGCGCCGCTTTAGAGCGCTTGTAGCTTAACGCCGCCGCCGGAACCGGGGTCACTTTGCCGGTTTCCATCCAGTTTCGCAGGCGGTTGGCGTCGGCGAAGTGGGTGTATTTCCCGAACGCGTCCAGCACCACCAGCGCCACAGGGCGGCCGTTGATGACCGTGCGCATCACCAGGCAGTGGCCCGCGTTATTGGTAAAACCGGTCTTAGTCAGCTGAATATTCCAGTTTTCGCGGTACACCAGATGGTTGGTGTTGCGGAACGGCAGCGTATAAGCCGGGTTGCGGAAGGTGGCCATATCTTCATGCGTGGTGCTGAGCTGGCCCAGCAGCGGGTATTTCTGTGTGGCCACCAGCAGTTTGGTCAGGTCGCTCGCGGTTGAGACGTTCTCAATGGACAGGCCGGTCGGCTCCACATAACGGGTGTGGGTCATGCCAAGGGACTTCGCCTTCGCATTCATCGCGCGAATAAACGCGTCGTAGCCGCCAGGGTAGTGATGTGCCAGGCTCGCCGCCGCGCGGTTTTCTGACGACATCAGCGCCAGCAGCATCATGTTTTTGCGGCTGATTTCGCTGTTCAGGCGAACGCGAGAGTAAACGCCCTTCATTTCAGGCGTGTGGCTGATGTCCACTTTCAGCATTTCATCCATCGGCAGGTGGGCGTCCAGCACTACCATCGCGGTCATCAGCTTGGTGATGGAGGCAATAGGACGAACCAGATCCGGATGGCTGGAATAGAGAATCTTGTTAGTTTGCAGATCGACAATCATGGCGCTGCCGGAGGCAATCTCCTGACCGGCGCTGGCCGCGTGGGTGGCGACCTTACTGGCCTCTGCCTGCGGGGCAAAAGGCACAGTCATCATCAGCGCAAGGCTGAACAACGATAAACGGATTTTTGTCGGCATGGTGACACTTCTGTAATGATTCCGGAAAAGTAGAGGCTCACCGCTAAGCGTCATCGGGATGACATAAACGTGCGGGGCGCCGGAATCATACTCCGCCGCCCCGCTTGACTGCCAGTTAAGAATCGTAACGTTATATCAAAACTTTCTGTTAATTCGCCCCGTCAGAACAAACGGTAGCCATAACCCCACAGAATCACCGCGACGGCCAGCAGTACTTCCAGCACCAGCACGCCAATGGCCAGGGTTGAGCTGGAAAAACTCATCCCCTCTTCTTTGTCGATGCCGAGGAAGTCCGGCACGCCAACGTAGAGCAAATAGCCGGTGTAGACCAGCGCCAGGGCGCCTACCGCCACGCACAGCCAGACCAGCGGATAAAGTGCCACAATCCCGCTTAAGAACAGCGGCGTGGCCACGTACCCTGCGAAAACCATACAGCGGGCAAGCGACGGACGCTGCGGATAGTTACGCGCCATCCACCAGATAACCCGGCCCATCACCGCGACGCCGCCCAGCATCAGAGCGTAGAAAAGAATGCCCAGATACAGGCCGGTAAACATAGAGAGCTGAACGTAGGTGCCGTCCCCGAAGTTCCAGCCGATTTGCGTGGTGCCGATAAACGCGCAGATGACGGGAATGGCCGCCATCAACAGCACATGGTGAGTGTAGTGATGCGAGACGGATTCGTTCTCGCGCTTAATTTCCTGCATTTCCCGATTAGGATGGGAAAACAATCCCCAGACATGGCTCATACAACCTCCGGACCTGCGGCGCAAATGCTTGCGATACTCCAAGTATAATTCACCTTCAGGTTATTATTTAACCAGACGAAAAATATCTCCGATTCTGTACAAGCCCGGCGGCGATGAGTTGTATGCTTTAGGTAAGTATTTTACATGGAGGAGAGTCCAGCTTAATGGATATCAATGGCTTAATAGAACAGTATGGCTACGCCGCGCTAATTATCGGCAGTATGGCAGAGGGGGAAACCATTACCCTGCTAGGCGGTGTGGCCGCGCATCAGGGGCTTTTAACCTTCCCATTAGTCGTCCTGTCTGTCGCCCTGGGCGGCATGATTGGCGATCAGGTGCTGTTCCTGGTCGGCAGGCATTTCGGCAGCGCCCTGCTGGCTCGCTTTAAGAAGCATCAAAAGAAAGTGGCCAAGGCGCAGGCGCTGATCAACCGCCATCCCTATTTGTTCGTGATTGGCAGCCGCTTTATGTACGGGTTTCGCATCGTCGGGCCGATTATCATCGGCGCCAGCAAGCTGCCGCCAAAGCTATTTATCCCGCTGAATATCTGCGGGGCTATCTTGTGGGCCACGCTGTTTACGACGCTCGGCTATCTCGGCGGTGAAGTCGTCGGCCCGTGGCTGCACAGCCTGGATACGCACCTGCGCCACTGGATTTGGCTTATTGTTGCCGTGGTGCTGGTCGTGGCCGCCCGCCTGTGGTTCAAGCACCGGCAAAAAGAGGATTAACCCTCTGCTGCGGGCAGCAGCGCCAGCCATGCCCGCAGCAGCAGAAGCGCCTCTTCACCGCGGCCATCGCGCTGGGCTTTGACTATCGCCCCGTCAATCACCAGCGCCAGCATTGTTGCCTGCTGCCTGCCTTCGGCATTATCGGGCAAATAACCCGCCAGACATTCCACCATCGCCTGCTTATGGGCCCGGGCAATCGGCAGCGTGTCCGGCAGAGCCTCGGCCATTTCCACCGCCGAGTTGATAAACGCACAGCCGCGAAATGCCTCGTCGTCAAACCAGTTTTGCAAGGTGGCCGCTAACGCTTCCATCACCCCTTTCCCTTCTCCGGTTTGCGCTTCCAGCGTGCGGCTAAACCACGTCATCCAGCGCTGATGGCGGTAGTCCAGAAAGGCACGGATCAGGTCGTCTTTGGCCGGAAAATGCCGGTAGAAGGTCACTTTGGTGACGCTGGCTTCTTTGATGATTCGGTCTATGCCGGTGGCACGAATACCGTCGCGGTAAAACAAGTCGTGCGCGGTGTGCAAAATACGGTCACGGGCGCCGGGGGTCGCAGCAGTAGGCATGATTTCTCCTGTTAAAAATCTATCATGACGTATGTAGACAAATCTGTCTACCCAGGATAGCTTAGAAGAGTAGACAGACCTGTCTACATTTCACAGGAGCAGACCATGACAGTAAAACCCCCGGTTCCCCCGTTTACGCTCGAGACGGCAAAACAAAAAGTTCGCCTGGCGGAGGACGCCTGGAACAGCCGCGATCCTGAACGCGTC
The DNA here is from genome assembly GCF_011752835.1 of Enterobacter sp. Ap-1006. Taxonomy (NCBI): domain Bacteria; kingdom Pseudomonadati; phylum Pseudomonadota; class Gammaproteobacteria; order Enterobacterales; family Enterobacteriaceae; genus Enterobacter; species Enterobacter sp. Ap-1006. Next base: position 512,911 of record NZ_VWWU01000003.1, read on the forward strand.
TCGCAGGTTTACGCCCTGAATACCCACTGGCGCAACCGCGCCGAGTTTGTTGCTGGCCGTGAAGCCGTCGTCGGTTTTTTAACCCGCAAATGGCAGCGGGAGCTGGACTACCGGCTGATCAAAGAGATCTGGGCACACGACGGGAACCGCATTGCGGTGCGCTTCGCCTACGAATGGCACGATGATTCCGGCAACTGGTTCCGCAGCTTTGGCAACGAAAACTGGGAATTTGATGAACAGGGCCTGATGATTAACCGCCACGCCTGTATCAACGACACGCCAATCAAAGAGAGCGAGCGAGCCTTTTTCTGGCCGCTGGGCCGCCGCCCGGACGATCATCCAGAGCTCAGTTACTTCGGTTTTTAACGGTTTTGCCGCCGGAGCCGGTTTTCTTTCCGGCGGCGTCGCGTCTAAAATTCCTGCTGGCCAATGATGGCCTCAGTAATTAAGAGGATTTATGACGCAAAATATCTATGACGATCCGGCCTTTTTTGCCGGCTATGCCACGCTGGACCGCTCTGTTAAAGGTCTGGATGGCGCGCCTGAATGGGCAAAAGTTCAGGCGATGCTGCCGCCACTGGCGGGCAAGCAGGTGCTGGATTTAGGCTGCGGCTACGGCTGGTTTTGCCGCTATGCAAGAGATGCTGGCGCGGCAAAAACAGTCGGGCTGGATGTATCGACGCTCATGCTCGCCAAAGCCCGTGAAATGACCGATGGCCCCGGGATCGAATATCGCCAGGAAGATCTTTCCGCCCTGCAACTGCCGGCAAACAGTCTCGATCTGGCCTACAGTTCGCTGGCGCTTCACTACCTGGAAGACATTCGCCCGCTGTTTACCACGCTTGAACAGGCGCTGGTGCCGGGCGGCAAGCTGGTCTTTACCGCCGAGCACCCGATCTATACCGCCCCCGCAACGCAGGCCTGGCTGCAGGATCGGGCCGGGCAACGCAGCTGGCCGGTGAATCATTATCAGCAGGAAGGCGAGCGTCTCAGCAACTGGTTTGCCGAAGGCGTGAAAAAGCAGCACCGCAAGCTGGCCACCTGGATTAATGCCCTGATTGAAAGCGGCTTTGTGATTGAAAAGCTCGACGAATGGGGCCCGGAAGCCGAACAAATTGCCCTCAACCCCGGGCTGGCAGAAGAGGCCGAACGACCAATGATCTTCCTGCTCGCGGCAGGTAAACCCCAACGCTAAAGCGCAGTGGTACCTTTTTTTCGATTATTCCGTCTACGGGGAGGCAACTCCCCCGTCTTCGTATCCTTGCCTATACTCAAAAAGAGCCAACTAAAAGGTAAGGAGCGCTAATGAAAATTATTTTATGGGCCATTCTGATTATCTTCCTCATCGGGCTGCTGGTGGTGACCGGCGTATTCAAAATGATCTTTTAAAAACGCGTGGCGCCACGTTGTTGTGGCGCCTTTAGTTATCAATCCGATCGGCTGCTGTAGTTTACCGGCACCCAGCGCCAGGCTTTGCCTTCTTGTTTCACATGACCAATTCCCGGGAAAGCAATGTGCGCCGCCGCGACCCAGTCGCCTTCCTGAGCCGCCAGTTTTAACACCTTCTCACGCGTGGCAACCGCCTGCTGCTGGTTAACATCGAAATGAATCGCCACTTCGGGATCGGGCATCTGCACCGCTTTGGCATGAATAATATCGCCCCACATCAGCATGTTTTGGCCGCCACGGCTAACACGATAAATCACGCTGCCCGGCGTGTGGCCTGCGGCAGGAATGGCTTCGATGCCCGGAAGGATTTCAGCCGGGGCATGAAAAGTGGTGAGCTTACCGGCGTCAATTACCGGACGCAGCGAACGTTCAGATTCAGCAAAGGTATGCCGCTGGCCCGGCTCAACGTCGCTGAGGTGAGCGGGGTTGAGCCAGAAATCGACATCTTTCTGCTCCACGCGAACCGTCGCGTTGGGGAAAGCAGGCTTGCCACGGTATTCCACCCCACCGGAATGATCGGCATGAATATGGGTTAGCAACACCAGAGAAATATCTTCAGGGGCAATACCTGCCGCCCGTAAATTCTCCAGCAGGTGCCCACCCGCAGAGCCAAATAATTCCCCGGCTCCCGTATCAACCAGAATCAGCTCGCGCCCCGTATTGATAACAAAGGCATTGATCGACGTTTCTGCGGCGGGCGTCATCGCGTCCTCCGCCATACGCTGGCGTAACTTCTGCGGCGTGATATGCGTCAGCAATTTATCCAGCGGTACGACTACCGTGCCGTCCGACACCGCCGTAATTTGCCAGTCTCCCAGCATCATGCGGTAATATCCAGGCGATTGCTGCTGCGTTATAGCCTGCGGCGTGGCAAGGACAGAAACGGATATTGTGCCGCCTAAAAGCGTTAGCAGCATGAGGAAAGTTTTCATTTCATTCTCCAGGCAGGTGTTCAGCTTGCCGCCAGTATCCCGTCGGGCGTATCATCACGCCAATTGATTGGAGAAATGATGACTATCAAAGAAAATGATTTCCGAAAAATCGATCTCAACCTGCTGATCGCTTTTGCCGTGCTGTTCCGCGAGCAAAGCGTCTCGCTGGCGGCCGACAAGCTGCACCTCGGGCAGCCTGCGGTCAGCGGCGCGCTGGCAAGATTGCGGGATATGTTCGACGACCCGCTGTTTATTCGCAGCGGCCACCGCATGCAGCCCACCGCGCGCGCAAGCGAACTGCACACCGAGCTGATGCCTCTGCTGGAGCAGCTGCAAAGCGCTCTTTTCCAGCAGGCTGAGTTTTGCCCGGCCAGCGCCAAAGCGACCGTGACCATCGGCATGACCGACTGGGTGGAAATGTGGCTGATGCCAAAACTCATTCCCGCGCTGAAGCAGGACGCGCCGGGGATGCGCATTAACGTTGTCGCCAGTGACCCGTTTACCGACGCCCAAAGGCTGGAAGGCGGCGAGCTGGATATGGCGATCAGCGTGGCGAACCAAAGCGCCCGCTGGCTGGAGCGTGAAGTGTTGACCAGCATGAATTTTGTGACGCTCTGGCACCCGCAGCACATCGAGGCCAGTGCACCGCTGTCGCTGGAAGAATACGTCGCCCATCAGCACGTGCTGGTCAGCTATCGTGAAGCCAACAGCAGCCAGATAGACACCCTGCTGGCAAAGCTCGGGCAGACGCGCCACATCAGCTACACCACGCCGCATTTTGCTGCGCTGCCGGGATTGCTGATGCAAATGCCCGCGCTGGCTACCGTGCCGGCAGGATTATCAGCCAGTTGGCAGAAAACCTGGGGTTTGGCTGCAAGCCCGGTTCCGGTAGACGTTCCGCCGTTTGAGGTTGCTTTATTGTGGCATCAGCGCCATAACAGCGATGCCGCGCTGATGTGGCTGCGCGGGTTTATTCAGCGGCTGGTGAATGTGGCGTAATAGAGCAGAAAGGGAAGAGGGAAACGTATTTCCCTCTTTTAGACTGAATGTAAATTTGCTTTATTTCAGTTAGTTAGCGCTTCAGGCTGCCGCCATTCGTGGCAATCACCTCTTTATACCAGTGGAAGCTTTTCTTTCTCGATCGCGCAAGCGTGCCGTGCCCCTGGTCATCGCGATCAACGTAGATAAACCCGTAGCGCTTCGACAGTTCGGCTTTCGACGCACTAACCAGATCGATTGGCCCCCAGCTGGTGTAGCCCATCACGTCTACGCCATCCTCAATCGCCTCGCCCACCTGCACAAGATGATCGTTCAAATAGCTGATGCGGTAATCGTCGTTGATCGTGCCGTCAGCTTCGGGCTTATCTTTCGCCCCCAGGCCGTTTTCGACAATAAACAGCGGTTTCTGGTAGCGATCCCACAGTATATTGAGCAGGATGCGCATGCCGGTCGGGTCAATTTGCCAGCCCCATTCAGACGCTGGCAAATGCGGGTTTGGCACCATGCTGAGAATATTGCTGCGGGATTTCGCGTTAAGCTCCGCATCTGCCGTCACGCAGCCCGTCATGTAATAGCTGAATGAGATAAAATCAACGGTGTTTTTCAGAAGTTCGCGGTCGTTCTCGCTGATTTCAAGCTGAATGCCGTTATCGCGGAAATAGCGCTGCATATAGCCAGGATAGCGGCCCCGACACTGGACGTCGCCGAAGAACAGCCAGCTGCGGTTTTCCTGCAGCGTTTCCAGCACGTCTTCCGGTTTACAGGTGAGCGGGTACATCAGGCCGCCCAGCAGCATATTGCCGATTTTCGCCTCCGGGATGATTTCGTGGCAGGCTTTCACCGCCAGGCTGCTGGCAACCAGCTGATGATGGATAGCCTGATAAATTTCGCCTTTGTTCGGCTCGCCTTCCAGCCCGACGCCGGTCAGCGGCGCATGAAGCGACATGTTGATTTCATTGAAGGTCAGCCACAGCTTCACTTTATGCTGATAGCGGATGAAAACACAGCGGGCGTAACGCTCAAAGTAGTCAATGACTTTGCGATTGCCCCAGCCGCCGTATTGCTTCACCAGCCACCACGGCATTTCGTAGTGAGACAAGGTCACCATCGGCTGAATCCCGTGCTGCGCCAGCTCATCAAACAGTTTGTCGTAATACGCCAGCCCGGCTTCGTTTGGCTCAGACTCGTCGCCCTGCGGAAAAATGCGCGTCCAGGCGATGGAAATACGCAGGCAGCTAAACCCCATTTCGGCAAACAGCGCAATGTCCTGCGGGTAGCGGTGGTAAAAATCGATGGCGATATCTTTAATACCGCTGTCTCCCGGCACGCGCTCCTTCAATGGGCCAAATACCCCCTGCTGCATGACATCCGAGGTAGAAATGCCCTTTCCGCCCTCCTGCCACGCGCCTTCAACCTGGTTTGCGGCGATAGCCCCGCCCCACAGAAATGTCTTCGGAAATGCTGTCATGTCACTCTCCTTTGCTTAACGTTCTACCGTCAGGAACGGCATACCTGAATTGATGCTGGACTGCTGCGTCACGCGGGTGACTTCCCGGTAATCCTCGCTATTGCTGACAATTATCGGCGTAGCGAGGTCGTACCCGGCGGCGAGGATGGCCTCGCGGTCAAACGTAATGAGCAGATCGCCGGGTTTAATTTTGTCTCCCGGCTGGACGTGGGCAGTGAAGTGCTGTCCCTCCAGCTTCACCGTGTCGATGCCAATATGGATTAAGACTTCAATACCGCTGTCGCTCAGCAAGCCAATGGCATGCCGGGTCTGAAATAGCGAGGCGACTTCACCGTAAAACGGCGCGCGGACTTCGTTTGTCAGTGGAATAATGGCCGCGCCCTTACCCAACAACCCCTCTGCAAACGTAGCATCAGGAACCTGGTCCATCGCCAGTACCGTGCCGCTCATCGGTGCCAGAATGTCTTCATCTCCGGCAATGGCCGTGGGTGATGATGAAGCTGGCGCGCTGCGCGGCAGACCAAAAGCCCAGGTCAGTGCACAGGCCAGCAGCAGTGATAACAGAGTACCGATGATGGCCCCCCACACGGTGCTGTCCATGCCGCCCGGTGGAAGCATCTGCGCCAGGCTGAAAATACTCGCCAGCCCGAAGGAATAAAGATGGCTTTGGCTAAAGCCGACAATGGCCCCGCCAATGCCCCCGGCGATGCAGCCAAAAATGAAGGGACGGCGGTTAGGCAGCGTCACGCCATACACCGCTGGTTCAGTGATACCGAAGATCCCCGCGGTCACCGCTGAGCCCGACAGAACTTTGAGCTTTGTATCACGCGTAGAGAGAAAGACCCCCAGCGCGGCACCGACCTGCCCCATTACCGCCGGCAGCAGGAGCGGCATCAGCGTGTCCTGCCCCAGTACGCTGAGGTTGTTGATCATGATGGGGACCAGGCCCCAGTGCAGGCCGAATATGACGCAGACCTGCCAGATAGCCCCCATAACGGTGCCCGCCAGCCACGGCGCAAAGGCATAAATGGCCTGATAGCCATGCGCCAGCATTTGGCTCAGCCAGGTTGCTGCCGGTCCAATAATCAGGAAAGTCAGCGGCACTACGGCGCCCAGGCAAACCAGAGGCGTGAAAAAGTTCTTCATGGCTGCCGGGAATACCTTATTGCAACGTTTTTCCAGCCAGCAACTCACCCAGGCGGCAAAGATAATTGGGATCACCGAGGAGCTGTAGTTGATAAAGGTGACGGGCAGACCAAGAAAACGTTCAGACTGAGAGGCAGATTCGAAAGCCTGCATAATCAGCGGATGCGTAAGTGCTCCCCCAATGGCCATCGTCAAAAACGGGCTGCCACCAAATTTTTTCCCGGCCGTATAACCCAGCACCAACGGGAAGAAGTAAAACAGCGAATCGCTGGCAGCGAACCAGATTGTATAGGTGGCCGATTCGGTATTTAGCCAGCCGCAAACAACGCTGAGCGCCAGCATCCCTTTCAGGATACCCGAGGCGGCCATCACGCCCAGGAAAGGGGTAAAAATTGCCGAAACGATATCGATAAGCCGGTTCAATAAGTTGCTTTTTTCGCCCTGGATTTCTTTTGTTACGGCCTCTTCACTGATGCCCGCCGCAGCACAGACCGCCGTATAAACATCGTGAACGTGGTTGCCAATCACAACCTGGAATTGCCCCCCGCTCTCCACCACCGTGATAACACCCGGGTTGCTCTTCAGCGCCTGAGGCTCTGCGAGCGAGGAATCATTCAGTTTGAAACGCAGCCTGGTCGCACAGTGCACCAGACTGACGATGTTTTCCTTGCCACCGACATGTTTCAGGATAGCCTGCGCCAGCCCTTGATAGTCCATAACCCTGTTCCTTTTACGTCCCGCCCGCGGGCGATGTCTGCTGAGTAAAGTTAAAAAAAAACCTGAGCCAGCCGCCCCGCAGGGAAGCTAACGCTCAGGTTTTGCCTGCCGAAGCAGTCACAATCCGTTTTGTTATTTAAGCCTTGCGGCTCTCTTTGCGCACTCGCTCAATATGGATAGCGAGGAACATAATTTCTTCGTTGGTCAACTCGCGCTGGTAGCTTTTGGCCAGATGCCGCTGAAGTTTCTCTGCACAGCGCCACGCCAACGGGTAGTTATCTTTCACCGCCGCATGCAGAGCTTCATCATCATCCGCCACGGTGGTGCGGTTCAGCATTCTTTGAGCAAAAAACTTCAAATGCGTGACAAAGCGCTGATAGCTCAGACTCTCGGTCTGGTATTCAATTTGCAGCTGGTACTTCACGATATGCAGGATCTCCTGCATTACGCGGGTGATATCCATCACCTCTGGCATTTCGCCTTCAAGCTGGGCTGTCACCAGATGCAGCGCAATAAACCCCGCTTCATCTTCAGCAAGCAGCACGCCGAGACGCCGGTGAATAATGCCAATGGCTTCCAGCCCCAGAGCAAACTCTTTGGGATATAACCGCTTGATTTCCCACAACAGCACGTTGCGTATCGCCATGCCTTTTTTCTGCCGCTCAATCGCGAAGTGACAGTGATCCGTCAGCGAAATATAGAGACTTTCCTGTAGCTTACCGAGGCGTTCGCGCGCCAGTTGAATAATACGATCGCAGGCGGTCATCACCTCCAGCGGGATCTGGTTCAGCAGCTCGCTTAATCTCGCCACCAGCTCATCGCTTTGCAGGGCAAACACTTTTTCTATTTTGCTGCGATCGAGGTCATCTCCGGGCTTTTTTTGGAAGCCCAGCCCCTTCCCCATCACCACCTGTTCGCGCTGGTGCTCGTCGAGAATAACCACTACGTTATTGTTCAGTATCTTGGCGATTTCCATGGTTACCCCAGAAACAAAAAAACCTGACCTCTGGCAGAGCCAGATGATCAGGTTTTGCCTGCTAAGCGCAGTAACAATCCAACATATGCACTCTATCACGGAGGATATATCGCTCAAGCTCGTAGGGCGAAAACCGTGATAGCGATCGCGACACTGCCTGACTAGTTAGCCGCGGTTTCTGCTGCAAACAGTTTGCGATACTGTTCGTCAAACTGCGGCGCATTCCACTCTCCGTCAAAGACGGTCCAGGTAATATATCCACGGTTTAGCCAGCCGGTATCGGTATCAGCGTCCACCGGCGTCAACACTTTCTCACTCATGATTTGCTGCGCTTTACCGTCAGGCAACAGTTTGTAGTAGTGCTGAGGCACCGGATTTTGCTCATTTTCAACAAATTTCATGCCCTTAATGGCCTGCTTTTCTAACGGCGGATAGTTAATGCTTAACCCCGAACCGGCGGGTAGCAGCGGCTGACCCGGTTGCCAGGTTTTCGCGAGCGTATCCACAAGGCCAACCACGTAGTCGACTGAGTCCGGCCAGAATTTATGCGTACTTGGCCACCCGGCCTTCATCTCCTGCTCGTTGAGAATATAGCCAATACTGGCGGCAATCGACGGATAACCATACCGAACCGCGCGGGCTGCGGCACCGATGGTGCCAGAGTTCAGCTGCGCAACGCCGGTATTGGGACCGTCGTTCACGCCGGAGATAACCAGGTCAGGCGGCGTATCTTTCATCACGCCCAGCACGCCGAAGTCAAGGGCGTCGGCGGGGGTGCCAGGGAAGCAGTAGCGCTTGTCGGCCACCTTTTTAACGTCGAATATTTTATTCGGTTTAAAGGTAATGGCCGAACCAATACCACTTTGATTGGTGGACGGTGCCACCATCCAGACGTCATATCCTTTGGCCACCAGCTTCTCCTGCAGTGAGGTTGTCCCAACCGACTCACAGCCATCATCATTGACGACCAGAATACGCATGGGGCGCTCAGCGGCAAAAGCGGAACCTGCAACTAACGTGAGCACCAGCCCGGCGATGATGTTCTTTTTCATATTCACTCCTTATTTATGACGTAATCAAAATAAATTAAACCGATATTCAACGCGTACGCTTCCCCCTACGCCTTTCGCACGGCGGAAACTATGATTGTTTTCGTCCAGGGATGGCATTCTGCCAGACGTTAATTTCCAGCTATAGCTCGGCCCAAACCCGGCGAATACGTTCAGACCTTTAACCTGCGGGCTATGCCAGAGAAAATAACCCCCATACTCCCACTCTTTTAAATCAACACCTTTGTATTGCATGCCAAAACCGTAATTGCCGTAGATGCCCACTAATAATTCAGGCAAGATCTGATACTGGCTGTATAAATACAGCATTTGTTCACCGTCGTTAATGTAGTCATTGCCCTCGCCATCGGCTTTGCTATTAAAGGCACCCCGGGTGTTTTTACCAAAGTGCCAATAAAAATGACCTAAACCATTATCCAGCGGCGCTCGAGTGTATGACCAACCGAGGCCAGATTCCGCTCGCCCGTATTGATAGCCGACAAGGGCAAAAAGATGTTGTGCGCTGCGGCTGAACCCTCGAGCCCCCTCCCAATCGCTGAGGCCCCGAGCATAGTAGTAAGTGCTTCGCGCCAGGAGATTGAAATCTTTACTAAACGGCACTACGGCATTCGCTTCAAGCCCGTGGCGGAGAAGATAGCTATCGCTCTCAGCGGCAATGTAGCTGATTTTGCTACCTTTTGCCGGAGACCAGCTCAGTTCACTGGTCGCAATGTAGTCAATTTGCTTGTTAGTTTTTAGGGTGCGAAAGCGGCGTTTTTCTGGCTCATCGCGCTCAGAAAAGCGGTTCACAACGGCGGCCTTTGCGCCAAAGTCGTCCCATGCAAACTCGGCGCTAACGCCTTCCCAGGTACTGGGGGCGGCACGGCTGCGGGTGACGTTTAACGCGCCGAATTTATAGAGTTGACGCCAGCCAGCCCAAAGAGAGAGATGCCGCTCAGCGTCGCCCCATCGCGCTTTGGCATACAGTTGCCCAAGCTTATTGAAGCCTTGCGCTTTGCCGTTTTTGTCCCGCAACAAGTCTCTACCGTAGAAGGCATCGTTGGCGTACAGCTTCGCTACGCCATACCACGAGGCATCGACCCCAACGTGATCCCACAGCCAGCCGCTTTGCCAGTCCAGATGCACCGCCTGAGCCCAGGCATTTTGGTCACCAATGTCCTGATCTGCCATCGCGTCGGTAGTATTCAGCATCCAGACATTTTTTAAGGTGGCATCGAGATGACTGTCCATTAGCAGGCCGCCGTCAAAGTGAGCATAACTGGCCAACGCATCGGGCATACCTCCCAAGGCAAACAGCAGCATCATGCCACCGGTTATTTTTGTGCGTGAGTACATGATAAACGTCCCTTGTTTTAATAAAAAAGAAGCAAAAAAAAACCTAAATTCACTTCCCGGCACGCGGAGAATGAATTTAGGTTTTGCCTGTTAGACAGTAGCAATCCTGGATGTAATTTATGGGACTATATTGGCATCATGCAGAAACCAGCTCCAGCACTAAATAAAATAAAAATGAAATTTTGTGAACTCTATTCAGGAAATAATGAAAGAAGATAAATTAATTTAGAGAAAATGCCCGCCAATTAAAAGTTCAATTAACGGGTTATCTAAAAGAAATTATTTTAACGCGCCAATAACATTGGCGATTTCACCGGACGTTTTTAACGTGCGAATGAGGGCAAACAGCTCCGTTGCTTCGGCGTATTCTTTACGCAAATAACCAAGCCACTGTTTAATCCTTGCCACGTGATACAGCCCGGTATCGCCCTGCTTTTCGAGACGGCTGTATTTTTGCAACAAGGTAACAACCTCGGCCCATGGCATTCGCGCCTCATTGTATTTGATAACCCGGCTCAGGTTTGGCACATTCAGCGCCCCGCGCCCAATCATCACCGAATCACATCCCGTAGCCGCAAGGCAATCCTGCGCGCTTTGCCAGTCCCAGATTTCGCCGTTAGCGATGACCGGGATCGACAGCCGCTGACGAATCTCACCGATGGCACCCCAGTTGATAAGCTCGGCTTTGTAGCCGTCTTCTTTAGTACGCCCGTGAACCACCAGCTCTGTCGCCCCCGCCTGCTGCACGGCATCAGCAATTTCAAACTGACGCGCACCGCTGTCCCAGCCGAGGCGAATTTTTACCGTGACCGGCAAATGCGCTGGCACAGCCTCACGCATGGCTTTCGCGCCGCGGTAGATGAGCTCGGGATCTTTGAGCAAAGTCGCCCCGCCGCCGCTGCCGTTGACCAGCTTTGACGGGCAGCCGCAGTTTAAGTCCACGCCCCAGGAGCCGAGTTCGACCGCACGAGCTGCGTTCTCAGCCAGCCACTGCGGGTATTGTCCCAGAAGCTGGACGCGAACCAGCGTACCGGATGGCGTGCGGCTGGCATGATCGAGTTCGGGGCAAAGTTTGAGGAAAGATTTAACCGGCAACAGCTGATCGACCACGCGAAGAAATTCGGTGATACAGAGATCGTAGTCGTTAACCTCGGTAAGAAGTTCGCGAACTAACGAGTCGAGAACGCCTTCCATCGGGGCAAGAAGAACACGCATGACGTATCCGAAAATATTAGTATTGTTATCCCCTCACCCCAACTCTCTCCCCAGAGGGGAGAGGCGGAAAACCTGGGATTCCGCTAGTTCCCACCTTCAAAGAAGCAGAAGAAATGCGGGGATCTTTAATCCCCTCTCCCTTTAAGGGAGAGGGTGAGGGTATGAAACTTACTGCGCTGCCGCTGGTTTACGCGGTGGACGACGGCGACGGGTATTGTCCCCTGCCGGCTTCGCAGCACCTTCGCCCTGCGGTTTACCGCTGCGACGCGGGCCGTTGTTACGCTCACCGGAAGCATTTGCGTTCCCGCCGTTGCCACCGCGACGCTGGCCCTGCCCCTGGCTTTGACCACCGCGACCGCCCTGACCGCCACGACCACCGCCGCCACGCTGCTGACGACCGTTGACGATTGGCTCGGCCGGAATGGACGGATCAACATCAAAACCTGGCAATGCGATACGTGGGATCTCGCGCTTCAGCAAACGCTCGATGTCGCGCAGCAGCTTATGCTCGTCCACGCACACCAGAGAAAGTGCTTCACCGGTGGCTGCCGCACGACCGGTACGGCCAATACGGTGCACGTAGTCTTCCGGCACGTTCGGCAACTCATAGTTAACAACGTGCGGCAGTTCTTCAATGTCCAGGCCGCGAGCCGCGATATCGGTCGCCACCAGCACGCGAATACCGCCGCTTTTGAAGTCCGCCAGCGCGCGTGTACGAGCGCCCTGGCTCTTGTTGCCGTGGATTGCCGCCGCGGTGATACCGTCTTTTTGCAGCTGCTCTGCCAGATGGTTAGCGCCGTGTTTGGTGCGGGTGAACACCAGCACTTGCTGCCAGTTGCCTTCGCCAATCATCTGCGACAGCAGTTCCCGCTTGCGCTTTTTGTCCACAAAGTGAACGTGCTGCGTGACCTGCTCAGACGCCGTGTTGCGGCGAGCCACTTCCACTTCTTCCGGGTTGTGCAGCAGCTTCTCAGCCAGCGCTTTAATGTCGTCGGAGAAGGTTGCGGAGAACAGCAGGTTCTGGCGGCGTGCAGGCAGTTTAGCCAGCACGCGACGAATGTCATGAATGAAGCCCATATCCAGCATGCGGTCGGCTTCGTCCAGCACCAGAATCTCGATCTGATCGAGTTTCACCGCATTCTGATGCTCAAGATCCAGCAGACGACCTGGGGTTGCTACCAGCACATCCACGCCGCCGCGCAGCTTCATCATCTGCGGGTTAATGCTCACGCCGCCAAAGACAACCAGCGAGCGGATATTTAAATATTTGCTGTAGTCGCGGACGTTCTCACCAATCTGTGCCGCCAGTTCGCGGGTCGGGGTGAGGATCAGCGCACGCACCGGGCGACGGCCCTTCAGGTGAGGCGCGCTGTCGGTCAGACGCTGTAACAGCGGCAGGGTAAAGCCTGCGGTTTTGCCGGTGCCGGTTTGGGCACTGGCCATCAGGTCACGGCCTGATAAGACTACCGGGATTGCCTGGCGCTGAATTGGGGTAGGCTCACGATAGCCCTGCTCTTCCACCGCACGCAAAATATCGGCATTCAGGCCGAGAGAATCAAAAGACATAGGAACTCCAGAACCGCCCTGACCGCATTGTGCGGTGTAGTTTCCAGGGGGAACATCACGCGCCAGCGCTAAGCTGGCGAAGAGAGGAGGCGCAAACCACGGCGCCGTTCGCGTGCAGTGTAGCAGTTTTTGTGATCTTCCGCATAAATTCTCATTTTCCTCTCCACAAGCAGAATAAAGCCTTGCACTGGACAGGGTTGATAACTTTGCTTACTCTTAATCAATCGATTGATTAACATTTTAAGAGGTCGGTATGACACCTTCGCCGACGCCGGTCACCAGCCGCGGAGAGCAGGCTAAAAATACGCTCATCACCGCCGCCATCGCGCAATTCGCTGAATATGGCATGCACGCCACCACGCGAGATATCGCCGCCCAGGCTGGGCAAAATATTGCCGCGATCACCTACTACTTTGGCTCCAAAGAAGCGCTGTATATGGCTTCCGCTCAGTGGATTGCCGATTTTATCAGCGGTAATTTTCACGAGCATGTTGCCCACGCAGAAGCCCTTCTGTGCCAGCCCGAACCGGACAAAGAGAAAATACGGCATCTTATTCATACCGCGCTCGGGCAAATGATCGCCCTGCTGACCGCCGACGACACGCTCAACCTGAGCAAATTTATCTCCCGCGAACAGCTTTCCCCGACCGCCGCTTATCAGCTTATTCACCAGCAGGTTATCGACCCGATGCACACTCTGCTGACCACGCTGGTGGCGCATTACACCGGGCGAGATCCTTTTGATACCGACACTATTTTGCATACCCACACGCTGCTCGGCCAGGTGCTGGCCTTCCGGCTTGGGCGAGAAACGATTCTGTTGCGCACCGGCTGGCCTCAGTTTGACCAGGCCAAAGTGCAGCAAATAAGCCGCGTGGTGCTGAGCCACGTTGATTTCATCCTGCAGGGATTATCCGTAAACAGAGGAAAAGCTAGTGATGAACAATAAGAAGCCGGTGATTGCCGTCATTGTGATTCTAGTGCTCGTGGCCGCGGCGTTTGGCGGCTGGAAATGGTATCAGAGCCAGCAAAACAGTGAGCTAACACTCTACGGCAACGTGGATATCCGCACCGTTAACCTTAGTTTCCGCGTGGGAGGGCGACTCGCGGCGCTTGAGGTAGATGAAGGCGATGCAATCAAAACCGGTGAACCGCTGGGGCTGATAGATAAAGCACCGTATGAAAATGCTTTGCGCCAGGCCGAAGCCAACGTTGCGGCCGCCCAGGCTAAGTACGATTTGATTATTGCGGGCTACCGCGACGAAGAAATAGCCCAGGCTGCAGCACAGGTTAACCAGGCGCAGGCGGCCTATGATTATGCGCAAAACTTCTACCAGCGCCAGCAGGGATTGTGGGCGACCAAAACCATCTCGGCGAATGATTTAGCCAACGCCCGCTCATCCAGCGACCAGGCAAAAGCCACGCTGAAAGCGGCCCAGGATAAGCTCAGTCAGTACCGCAGCGGCAACCGCCCGCAGGAAATCGCTCAGGCGCAGGCCAGCCTTCAGCAAGCCAAAGCACAGCTGGCTCAGTCGCAGCTAGATCTGCAGGACACCACTCTGATTGCGCCTTCTGACGGCACGTTGCTGACCCGTGCCGTTGAACCCGGCAGCATGCTTAACGCAGGCAGCACGGTACTCACCCTGTCGCTCACTCGCCCGGTGTGGGTTCGCGCCTATATCGACGAAACCAACCTCGGGCAGGCCAAACCCGGCAGCGAACTGCTGATTTACACCGATGGCCGCCCGGACAAGCCATACCACGGCAAAGTGGGATTTGTGTCTCCAACGGCGGAGTTCACGCCAAAAACGGTTGAAACTCCCGATTTGCGCACGGATTTAGTCTACCGCTTACGCATTATCGTGACCGATGCAGATGACGCGCTGCGTCAGGGCATGCCTGTTACGGTGAAATTCAACGGTGGAACTCAGCATGAGCAGCAATGACGCGGTCATTCATCTGCAGGGGCTGGAGAAGCGTTTCCCTGGCCTTGAAAAACCGGCCGTCGCCAGCCTGGATTGCGAAATTCATGCCGGGGCAGTCACCGGCCTGGTCGGCCCGGATGGCGCGGGGAAAACCACGCTAATGAGGATGCTGGCTGGATTGCTGCAGCCAAGCGAAGGCGCAGCCTCGGTGATCGGCCTCGACCCGATTAAAGACGATCGCGCTTTGCACGCTGAACTGGGCTACATGCCGCAGAAATTTGGCCTGTACGAAGATTTGACGGTAATGGAAAACCTGATGCTTTATGCCGACCTGCGCGGCGTGACCGGGGAGCAGCGTAAAAGCACCTTTGCCCGACTGCTGGAATTCACCTCTCTCGGGCCGTTTACCGAGCGGCTGGCGGGCAAACTCTCAGGCGGGATGAAGCAAAAGCTTGGTCTCGCCTGTACGCTCGTCGGCCAGCCGAAAGTCCTTTTGCTGGATGAACCTGGCGTAGGCGTAGACCCCATATCCCGGCGTGAACTGTGGCAAATGGTGCACGAGCTGGCGGGCGAAGGCATGCTGATCCTCTGGAGCACATCGTATCTCGATGAGGCCGAGCAGTGCCGAGAAATCCTGCTGATGAACGAAGGCGAGCTGCTTTATCACGGTGCGCCGAAAGCGCTGACGCAGAAGATGGCCGGGCGTTCACTGCTGGTCAGCCACGATCAGGAGAATAATCGCCAGCTACTTCAGCGCGCGCTGAAGCTGCCGCAGGTCAGCGACGGCGTGATTCAGGGGCGCTCTGTGCGGCTGATCCTTGCCAAAGAGGCGAAAGTGAACGATCTGGCAAATGCCCTGCACGTGCCCGAGTCCAGCCTGAAAGAAACTGACCCGCGCTTTGAAGACGCGTTTATTGATTTACTGGGTGGCGCCGCCGCGAACGAATCGCCGCTGGGCGATATTCTTCATACCGTTGACGGCAAGTCAGGTGAGACGGTGATTCAGGCCGAAGAGCTAACCAAAAAATTCGGCGACTTTGCCGCCACCGACCACGTTAACTTTGCCGTTAAGCGCGGTGAAATCTTCGGGCTGCTTGGCCCTAACGGCGCCGGCAAGTCCACCACCTTCAAGATGATGTGTGGTTTGTTAGTCCCCACTTCGGGCAAAGCCCTGGTGCTGGACATGGATTTGAAAACCAGCTCCGGTAAAGCACGCCAGCACCTGGGCTACATGGCGCAAAAATTCTCCCTCTATGGCAACCTGACGGTGGCACAAAATCTCCGTTTCTTCTCCGGTGTTTATGGCCTTCGCGGGCGCGCTCAGCAGGACAAAATTGCCCGCATGAGCGAGGCGTTTGCGCTGCAGCCTATCGCCAATAGCACGACAGATTCTCTGCCGCTGGGTTTTAAGCAGCGGCTGGCGCTTGCCTGCTCGCTGATGCATGAACCGGATATTCTGTTTCTCGACGAACCAACGTCCGGCGTGGATCCCATTACCCGCCGCGAGTTCTGGCTGCATATCAACAGCATGGTAGAGAAAGGCGTGACGGTGATGGTGACCACTCACTTTATGGATGAGGCCGAATACTGCGACCGCATCGGGCTGGTCTACCGGGGCAAGCTGATTGCCAGCGGCACGCCGGACGACCTAAAACAGCAGATAGCGGATGACGACACGCCCGACCCCACCATGGAGCAGGCGTTTATCGGGCTGATTCACGAGTGGGATAAGGAGCACAGCGATGAACGAACATAGCCAAAGGATATCGTGGCGCCGCGTCCGCGCCCTGTGCGTGAAAGAAACCCGGCAAATCGTGCGCGACCCCAGCAGCTGGTTAATCGCCGTGGTTATCCCGCTTCTGCTGCTGTTTATCTTCGGCTACGGCATTAATCTCGATTCCAGCCGCCTCCACGTCGGCGTGCTGATCGAGCAGCAGAGCGAAGACGCGCTGGATTTCACCCACGCCATCAGCGCCTCGCCGTTTATTGAGCCCACCATCAGCGATAACCGCGAGCAGCTGATTCAGCTCATGCAGGCCGGGAAAATTCGCGGCATGGTGACGATTCCGCCCGACTTTGCGCAGAACATGGCCCGCCCCGGTGCGACCGCCCCGATTCAGGTGATCACCGACGGCAGCGAGCCCAATACGGCTAACTTTGTTCAGGGCTATATGCAGGGGATCTGGCAGCTTTGGCAGCAGCAGCGGGCGGAAGATCGCGGGGAGCACTTTGAGCCCTTAATCGAGGTGCAGCTGCGCTATTGGTTTAACCCTGCGGCCATCAGCCAGCACTTTATTATTCCCGGCGCGGTGACCATCATCATGACGGTCATTGGCGCTATCCTGACCTCTCTGGTCGTGGCCCGGGAATGGGAGCGCGGCACCATGGAGGCTCTGCTTTCCACGCAGGTGACGAAGACCGAACTGCTGCTCTGCAAGCTGGTGCCCTATTATGTTTTGGGGATGTTAGCCATGCTGCTTTGTATGCTGGTGACGGTGTTTATTCTCGGCGTACCGTGGCGCGGCTCGCTGGTACTGCTGTTTCTGATCACCAGCCTGTTTTTACTCAGCACGCTGGGCATGGGGCTGCTTATCTCCACCATTACACGCAACCAGTTTAACGCCGCGCAGGTCGCGCTGAACGCCGCATTTTTACCGTCCATCATGCTGTCCGGCTTTATTTTCCAGATAGACAGCATGCCGGCGATTATCCGGGCGGTGACCTACGTCATCCCCGCGCGCTACTTCGTCAGCACCCTGCAAAGCCTGTTCCTGGCGGGGAATATCACCTCGGTGTTGATCGTCAACACGCTGTTTTTGATTGCCTCGGCGGGGATGTTTATCGGCCTGACGGCGCTGAAAACCAAACGTCGGCTCGATTAAGGGAGAAAGCATGTTTTATCGTTTATGGACGTTGATTCGCAAAGAGCTGCAGTCGCTGCTACGCGAGCCGCAGACCCGCGCCATCCTGATTTTGCCGGTGCTGCTGCAGGTGCTTTTGTTCCCGTTTGCCGCCACGCTTGAGGTCACCAATGCCACCATCGCTATCTATAACGAAGACAACGGCAACCACTCGATTGAGCTAACCCAGCGTTTTGCCCGCGCCAGTGCCTTCAGCCACGTGCTGCTGCTGAAAAGCCCGCAGGAAATACAGCCGACGATAGACAACCAAAAAGCCCTGCTGCTGATTCGTTTCCCGGCAAATTTCTCGCGCGATATTGCCAGTCAGAATCCGGCGAAGCTGCAGATTCTGCTCGACGGGCGTAACTCAAACAGCGCGCAGATTGCCGCGAATTACCTCCAGCAAATCGTCAATAACTATCAGCAAGAGCTGATGACCGGCCTGCCCAAACCCAACAACAGCGAGCTGACTATTCGCAACTGGTATAACCCTAACCTCGATTACAAATGGTTTGTGGTGCCGTCGCTGATTGCGATGATTACCACCATCGGCGTGATGATTGTAACGTCCCTCTCCGTGGCCCGGGAACGCGAGCAAGGCACGCTCGATCAGCTGTTGGTTTCTCCCCTGGCCACCTGGCAAATCTTTATTGGCAAAGCGGTTCCCGCGCAAATTGTCGCGTTGGTGCAGGCCACCATTGTGCTGGCGGTGGGAATTTGGGGCTACCACATTCCCTTCTCCGGCTCGCTGCTGCTGTTTTACTTCACGATGATTATCTACGGGCTGTCGCTGGTGGGGTTCGGGCTGCTGATTTCCGCCCTCTGTTCAACCCAGCAGCAGGCGTTTATTGGCGTGTTTGTCTTTATGATGCCGGCGATCCTGCTCTCCGGCTATGTCTCACCGGTGGAAAACATGCCGGTATGGCTGCAGGATTTGACGTGGATAAACCCGATTCGTCATTTTACCGATATCACCAAGCAGATTTACCTGAAGGATGCGAGCTTTGGGATTGTCTGGCAGAGTTTGTGGCCGCTGCTGGTGATTGCGGCCACAACGGGTTCAGCGGCGTACTGGATGTTTAGGCGTAAGATTGCGTGATTTGTCTTTCGCGAGCAGAGAGAAGATAGCTGGCCCGGCGAGCATTGCCAGGCCGGCGAGCGCCAGAAGAAGGTGACTCTGTACCACTCGAGACAGTAGCCACAGCGCAATCATTGCGTTGCCGAAATACCATGTAGTGGTCAGCTCTTCAAGAAAATCACCGATATCGCGCAGCAAGCCGGTGTGAAAACGCTGGAAGATAAACATCAGCACCACGGTGGCGACATAAAGCAGGCATAGCCCTACGCCCACGGGGATCAGGGTCGCGGTTTTCCAGCCAACGAGCAACGCAGCGACCACCGCAAGATGCAGCATAATCTGCCAGCAACCCAGTCCGGTTCTCACTCTTACACGTTGTTGCCACTTCATGCTTTATCTCCTGGAGTATTTCTTCCTGTTAATCAGAGTACGCAAGTGTACGGAAATTTCCTCAATACGCCCCCTTTTTGTGACAGATATTGCAATTTATTTCCGTTCAGGCAGGTAAAAGTCGCGCGAGGAAAAGCAAAACTGCGGGGAAAACTCCCTCCCCGCGAAGGGGAGGGAATGCGTAGATTAGCGGCGGTTACCGAAGATACGCAGCAGCATCAGGAACAGGTTGATGAAGTCCAGATACAGCGTCAGGGCACCCAGAATTGAGTATTTACGCAGCATTTGCGCGTCGCGGGTATCAATTTGCTCGCCGATGTTTTTCAGTTTCTGTGTGTCGTATGCGGTCAGGCCCACGAACACCACCACGCCGATGTAGGTGATGGCCCACATAAGCGCATCGCTTTTCAGCCAGAAATTAACCAGCGAAGCCAGTACAATGCCGATCAGCGCCATAAACAGCATGTTGCCGAAGCCGCTCAGGTCACGTTTGGTGGTATAGCCATAGAGGCTCATGGCCCCAAACATCCCGCCGGCCACCACAAATGTGCTGGCAATGGACGAATAGGTATAAACCAGGAAAATGCTCGCCATGGTCAACCCGGTCAGCGCCGAGTAAAGCATAAACAGCGACGTCGCCACGCCAGCGCTCAGCTTGTGCACCATGCCGGAGAGCACAAAGACCAGCCCCAGTTGAACGATGATCAGACCAAAGAAAGTGATTTTACTGGAGAAGACAAACTCCATCACCGCCGGGGTATTCGCCGCGTACCACGCGATAAAGGCGGTTAAAAGTAGACCGCAGGTCATCCAGCCGTAAACTTGCGCCATAAAGGTCTGAAGGCCCGTATTGGCACGCTGCACGATAGTCTCATTGGGACGCGGGAATCGGTCCATGATGCTTCCTCTGTGTTGTGAATTAAGCTTCTGACGCGAGCTGTTTGGCTCACCCGCTTTAAGATTAACACATCCCGCAGACCGCGTAGCCTACCAGCGTTTAGCCGCCTGCTTATCGCTGTCCCGGGCTTCGACCCAGCGGTCGCCTTCGGCGGTCGCTTCACGTTTCCAGAACGGGGCACGAGTTTTCAGGTAATCCATGATGAACTGGGCGGCTTCAAACGCTGAGCTGCGGTGCGCGCCCGTCACGCCGACAAAGACAATTTCATCGCCTGGCCACAGTTCGCCGATGCGGTGAATCACCGTCACGCGCTGCAGCGGCCAACGGCTTCTGGCCTCGGCGACAATTTCAGCCAGCGCTTTTTCGGTCATGCCCGGATAATGTTCAAGCGTCAGGGCACTAACGCTGTCGCCAAGGTTGTGATTGCGAACTTTACCGGTGAATGTCACGACCGCACCGTCTTCATCGCACTGAGAAAGCCACTGATACTCTTCGCCGACGTTGAAATTCTCGCGGCCAACAATAATACGGGTGCTGTCCACTTAACCTCCGGTCACCGGTGGGAAAAAGGCCACTTCGTCGCCCTTCGCCAGCGGATGATCAAAGCTTACCAGCGTTTGATTGACCGCGGCCAGCAGCTTGCCGGACTCCAGCGCCAGCGCCCAGCGGCTGCCTCTGTCGGCCAATGCCGCACGCAGTTGCTCCACATCGCCGTAGGCTTCATCCAGCGCCAGGCTGTCGCAGCCGACCAGTTCGCGTACTTGGGCAAAAAACAGAACATTAAGCATCGTTTGCCACCTTAAAATCGCCGGATTTTCCGCCGCTCTTTTCCAGCAGACGGACAGGGCCGATGACCATGTCTTTTTGTACGGCTTTGCACATGTCATAAATGGTCAACGCGGCGACGGAGGCCGCAGTTAATGCCTCCATTTCTACGCCGGTTTTTCCCGTCAGGCGGCACACGGACTCGATGCGAACTCGGTTTTGCTCAGTCTGAGCCTCAAGCTGCACTTCTACTTTGCTCAGTAAAAGCGGATGGCACAGCGGAATCAGTTCCCAGGTGCGTTTAGCGGCCTGGATCCCCGCGATACGTGCAGTGGCAAAAACGTCACCTTTGTGGTGGCTGCCGTCAACAATCATCGCCAGCGTTGTCGGCTGCATGGTCACAAACGCCTCGGCGCGGGCCTCACGAACCGTATCAGCCTTGGCGGACACGTCCACCATATGTGCTTCCCCGGCGGCGTTAATATGGGTCAAATGCGACATAACTTACTTCTTAATATGTGGGTGAAAATTGCACGGGCGCTGACGGGCATCCAGTTGAGGCTGAATGATATTTTCCCAGGCGGTTCGGCAGGCCTTCGTTGAGCCCGGCATGGCGAAAATCAGCGTTTTGTTCGCCATGCCCGCAACGGCGCGTGACTGCAGCGTAGAGGTGCCAATCTCTTCAAAGGAGAGCATACGAAACAGCTCGCCAAAACCTTCAACTTCCCGGTCAAACAGCGGGAGAAGCGCCTCCGGCGTCTGGTCTCCGTCGGTAAATCCGGTGCCGCCGTTGATCAACACCACCTGAACCTGCTCATCGGCAATCCACTGCGAAACTGCGGCCCGGATGGCATAACGGTTTTCTTTGACGATAGCTTTGTCTACCACCTGATGCCCCGCTTCCGTGGCGACTTCACTCAGATAGTGACCCGAAGTGTCGTCATCTTCACCACGACGGCTGGACACCGTCAAAATAGCAATACGTGCCGGGATAAACTCTGCGCTTACCTGACTCATCGATATTCTCCTTGTGGGCAGGCTCTAGCCGCCGATATACGACAGATTTTGGGTGATGCCGGTGTTACCGTCATGCAGGAAATGGGTTTGCTTTTTCTGCGCCAGCGCGGAAGAGATACGCCCCTCAAGTTCGCTTTGCTGGGCGTCATCCGCCAACAGATCCCGCAGCGCAATTCCCTGCTCGCCAAACAGGCAAAGGTGCAGGTTACCGACGGACGAAACTCGCAGCCGGTTGCAGCTGGCACAGAAATCTTTCTCATACGGCATGATGAGCCCGATTTCGCCTTTGTAGTCGGGATGGCAGAACACCTGGGCAGGGCCATCGCTGCGCTGACGCAATTGGTGAACCCAGCCGCGCTCAAGCAGCTGGTCGCGAATGGTTTTACCGGAAATATGGTGTTTGCGGAAAAGCGAGCCGCCGTCGCCGGTTTCCATCAGCTCAATAAAGCGGAGCTGGATGGGGCGCGGTTTGATCCAGGCAAGGAAGGTCTCGAGCTGATTGTGATTTACGTCGCGCATCAGCACGGTGTTCACTTTTACTCGCTCAAACCCCGCGCTGAAAGCCGCGTCAATGCCTTCCATCACCTGCCGAAATTTATCCTGGCCGGTAATGGCATGAAACTGACGAGCGTCCAGGCTGTCGACGCTAACGTTCAGGGCGGTCAGCCCCGCATCACGCCAGGCGTTGACATCCCGAGCCAGGCGATAGCCGTTGGTCGTCACCGCAAGCTGGCGAATTGACGTGTTTTCACGCACCGCGGCGATGATTTCGGTAAAGTCGCGGCGCAAAGAAGGTTCCCCGCCCGTCAGGCGCACCTTTTCGGTACCCAGAGCAGCAAAAGCCCGGGTAACGCGACGGATTTCATCGACGTTGAGGAAGCTTTTATTGGCCACGCCGTGCGGCTTATAGCCATCGGGCAGGCAATAGCTGCAGCGAAAGTTGCAGACGTCGGTAATTGATAAGCGCAAGTAATAGAACTTACGCGCAAAAGCATCGGTAAGCTGGGACACTGAATACACCTTTCCAAATACGGGAGATGCAGTCATTTCTTCCTGCACCCTGGCAACCTCAGGGGCTGCGGCCAGGGCACCTTATCTTGTGACTTAGGTACCAGGGCTTGAGTGTGTGTTACTGCGATAGTAGCGCGACATCTGGCTTCGCGCTATATCAGTTTTCGCTATATAAATCTATATATAACGAGATAATTGCTTAATTTCGCTACAGAGTACTTAAAAAACTAACTTTTACTTTGATATGTATCATTATCCACAGAGCAAGAATCGTCTTTTTGGCGCTTTTACGCTACCTTAAGCGCCTGTATGCCTCTTAAGGATTATCTTTTCTATGCGTAATCGCACGCTTGCAGATCTTGATCGGGTTGTCGCGCTGGGCGGTGGGCACGGCCTGGGTCGCGTCATGTCATCCCTTTCATCCCTCGGCTCACGTTTAACCGGCATCGTCACCACCACCGACAACGGCGGTTCAACCGGGCGTATTCGACGCTCTGAGGGCGGGATTGCCTGGGGAGATATGCGCAACTGCCTGAATCAGCTGATCACTGAACCAAGCGTGGCATCAACAATGTTTGAGTACCGTTTTGGCGGTAACGGCGAACTTTCAGGCCATAACCTCGGAAATCTAATGTTAAAGGCGCTGGATCACCTCAGCGTGCGCCCTCTGGAGGCAATCAATTTAATTCGCAACCTGCTAAAGGTCGATGCGCAGCTGATTCCGATGTCGGAGCATCCGGTCGATTTAATGGCTACCGACGACCAGGGCAACGCCGTGTATGGCGAAGTGAGTATCGACCAGTTGCTCAATCCACCGCAGGATCTGGCGGTCTACCCGAAAGTCCCGGCCACGCGTGAAGCCTTAGAAACCATCGCTGAAGCCGATTTAATTTTGATTGGCCCCGGCAGCTTTTACACCAGCCTGATGCCGATTTTGCTGCTTGAAGAGATGGATCAGGCGCTGCGCCGCACGCCAGCGCCGATGGTGTATATCGGCAACCTCGGCAAAGAGCTAAGCCCTGCCGCAGCCAGCCTTTCCCTGCGCCAAAAGCTTGAGTTGATGGAACAGCATATCGGAAAACGCGTTATCGATGCCGTGCTGGTTGGCCCACAGGTTGACGCCAGCGAAGTGGGCGACAGGTTGGTTATTCAACAGCCGCTGGAAGCCAGTGACATTCGGTATCGCCACGACCGCCAGCTGCTGCGGACAGCCCTTGAACAGGCCGTGCAGCAGCTCGGGTAAACCTCGCCGCTTATGAGGCGGCGATGAAGAGTTCGCGCAGCTTGTGAAGCTGGTCGCGAATCTGCGCCGCCTCTTCAAACTCCAGATTTTGCGCGTGTTCCAGCATCTTCGTTTCAAGCTGATGAATTTTCTGCTGCAGCGCTTTCGGCGTCAGCACAACTTCATCATCTTCAATCACGCTGCGTGCTTTGGTTTTAACTCGCCCTTTGGTCTTCGCCATGCCTTCGCCAAGCTGCAGAACGTCCACGACTCGTTTGTTCAGGCCCTGCGGCGTAATGCCATTTTCTTCGTTGTAGCGCTGCTGCTTCTCACGGCGGCGTTCGGTTTCACCAATCGCTTTGGCCATTGACGGCGTGATTTTATCGCCGTAGAGAATTGCCTTACCGTTAACGTTACGCGCCGCACGGCCAATGGTCTGAATAAGCGAGCGCTCGGAACGCAGAAAACCTTCTTTGTCCGCATCCAGAATGGCAACCAGCGACACTTCCGGCATATCAAGACCTTCTCGCAGCAGGTTGATCCCCACCAGAACGTCAAATTCACCGAGACGCAAATCGCGGATAATTTCCATGCGCTCTACGGTGTCGATATCCGAGTGCAGGTAGCGTACACGTTCACCATGCTCCTCTAAATATTCGGTCAGGTCTTCCGCCATCCGCTTGGTTAATGTCGTCACCAGCACGCGTTCATTGATGGCCACACGTTTACGAATTTCAGAAAGCAAATCGTCTACCTGCGTTGCCACCGGACGCACTTCAATCACCGGATCGAGCAGCCCCGTAGGACGAACAACCTGGTCAACGATGTCCTCGCCAGATTTTTCCAGCTCATAGTTGCCCGGCGTCGCTGAAACGTAGATGGTCTGCGGGGCCAGCGCTTCAAACTCTTCAAATTTTAACGGGCGGTTGTCCAGCGCCGACGGCAGGCGGAAGCCATATTCCACCAGCGTTTCTTTACGGGCGCGGTCGCCGCGATACATGCCGCCAATTTGCGGAATGGTGACGTGGGATTCATCCACCACCAGCAGGCCATCTGCCGGAAGATAGTCAAAAAGCGTTGGGGGCGGTTCGCCAGGCCCTCGCCCGGAGAGGAAGCGCGAGTAGTTTTCAATGCCCGAACAATAACCCAGCTCGTTCATCATCTCGAGATCAAACTGGGTACGCTGGGCAATACGCTGCTCTTCCAGCAGTTTATTATTTTCCAGCAGGAACTTGCGGCGCTCGGCCAGCTCAATTTTGATATCTTCCATCGCCTGCACAATACGCTCGCGCGGCGTAACGTAGTGCGATTTAGGGTAAATAGTAAAACGCTGAATAGTTTGATCGATTTGCCCGGTCAGTGGATCGAACAGCGACAGCCTTTCAACCTCTTCGTCGAACAACTCTACACGCAGCGCAAGATCGTCTGATTCAGCCGGGAAGATATCGACCACCTCCCCTCTTACGCGGAACGTACCGCGCTGGAATGCCTGATCGTTGCGGGTGTATTGTAGCTCCGTAAGACGGCGCAGGATCGCCCGCTGATCGATGATCATACCCTTCGTCAGGTGAAGCATCATCTTCAGGTACAGGTCCGGGTCACCCAGACCGTAGATCGCCGACACGGATGCCACCACGATGACGTCCCGTCGCTCAAGCAACGCTTTGGTCGCCGACAGACGCATCTGCTCAATGTGTTCGTTCACCGACGCATCTTTTTCAATGAAGGTGTCCGAGCTTGGCACATAAGCTTCAGGCTGATAGTAATCATAGTAAGAGACAAAAAACTCAACGGCGTTGTCAGGGAAGAACTCTTTCATTTCACCGTAAAGCTGCGCCGCCAGCGTCTTATTTGGCGCCAGTACCATCGTGGGGCGCTGAAGGTCGGCTATCACGTTTGCTACCGTGAAGGTTTTACCCGATCCCGTTACGCCCAGCAGCGTCTGGTGCGCCAGCCCGTTTTCAAGCCCGTCTTTCAGGCGAAGGATTGCTTCAGGCTGGTCGCCAGAAGGTTTAAATGCGGAATTCAGTTTGAACGCTTTACTCATGAACGGGCTACCTGATGAAGAAACGAGCGGGCCGGAGAGTAATTTTACCCGGCAGCGGGATTTTTGCCAGTATAAAAACTGTATAAAACACCAGTTCTCATTTTTACTACGCCTGCTAACGACTGCTTTTTGCCACTTTGTTTGCCCAGAATTTGCCCCTTCACCAGATAAATCTCCAGCCACGACCGGTTATCCCCAAATTTTTTCGCCTTTTAACATTTGTCAAGGGAGGTAAGGATACCTCCGGCCGAATGTTTGACAGTTTTATTGCAGCTGTTGCTTTTATTTAACAACTTGAATTCAAATGAATATTTCACAAAGACCGGTTTCGCGCCAATTTGGCCGCAGGCCGCGCCCGCTCTCGCTTTCGTCAAGTTTTCTAACTCTAATACACAAGGTTATCCACAGGAATGGTGGATAACTGCAGCAAGCCCTTTTGCTTAGCCACTCGGAAAAATCCCTGATCTTCCTGTGCCAGGGGCGAAAAAAAAATTTCGCTAATTTTTTTGCTTTTATTCATTCGATTTCGCTATACCCGGCCATATTGAGCAAGATCCCGAAATCGAGATATATCCTGAGGTTAAAAGGCATTTTATTGCACCAAATTCGTACTTTTTAGCACCCGTCGAGTGCAGCAAGATCTCATCTTGCACGTCGGCTTTATCCTTTCAGGAAACCGATACTCAGCTTTATCCTGAATAGCGTGATGCTTTCAGGCATTATCACCAAGCTGGCAAGCTAATTGCAGCATATCCAGGAGGGAAACGACTCCCCAACCCAGGAGATGAGCCATGCTTAGCTTACGTGCTGTTAATCAGTTTTACGGTGACCACCACATACTGTGGAACCTCGACCTCGAGCTGACCCCGGGAGAATGCACCTGCGTGCTTGGCGCGCCAGGCCAGGGCAAAACCACGCTCGTAAACTGCATTACCGGCTATTTGCCAGTGCAAAGCGGCAGTATGCTGTGGCAACAGGCGGGACAGCCGCCTGAAGACCTGGTGAATAAACCCGTGGAGCGCAGAACTGCGCTTGGGATCGGCTACGTTCCCCAGGACAGGCGCATCTTCTCCCAGCTTAGCGTTGAGGAAAATCTTCAGATAGCGATGATGGCGGGCCATCATCGACCCCGGGTCATTCCTGCGCTGATTGATGACCTTTTTCCCGAGCTCTATAGCCTGCGGCAGGTAAAAAGCGGCGAACTTAGCGGGGATATGCAGCAACAGTTAGCGCTTGCCCGGGCACTGGTTTTAGAGCCCAGTCTGCTGATACTGGATGAACCCACTCTCGGCGGAGGGCACCGCTTTATCACAGAAATGGGCAACCTCATCCGGCGCTTAAACCGCGACTTCGGCCTGACCATTTTACTGGTCGAACAGCGGCTGCCTTTTATACGCCGGGTTGCAGACAAGTTTTGCCTGTTGCATAAAGGCCGAAATGTCGCGCAAGGGAATGTCTCCCAGCTGGACGACAAGCTCGTGGCGAGCTGGTTAGATCCCTGAAGGCAGTCTCTACTACAAATTTTTCAATTTTTCCTGAAAAACCGGGTTGAGCTCCGTCATCGCCCGATGCAGGTTGCACTGCCGCGTCACTTTCGCGATATCCAGCAAAGGCGAAGGTATGGACTTCACGCCAGAGCTGTTCATCCAGCGTAAAACCGCGTCGAGATTCCATAGTGCAGTTTTCCCGTCATGTACTGGCGCTGGAAACGCCTCCCGGGAAACCATAACTTTGCGAATATACTGCCGGGACACGCCTAGCAGTTCCGCTACGTCACTCAACCCCACTAAATCAGGGGCAGCTTCAACCAATAACGCGCCTTGAATAATGCCTGAAACGTCCTTCAGCGCGCTCAGTAAGGCTTCTTCTGCTGTGTCGGCCTCGCGGATGAAATTCAGCGCAATACGCCCCGTCACACCGATGCCAACAAGGGCATCATCACACCCTCCTGCGCCCAGCGCAGCAACCCACTTCTCCGGATCTTTTTGCCCTTCAGGTAGAGTAAAAACAAGCGTGAATGTATATTCCGCCATGGAGCCTTCTCCTTGTTAATGCAGGACGCTACGTGATGCCCTATTGGCGCATCCATCCACAAGCCTGCGAATTTGTCTGGCATGGTTCTCTGCGTTGCGAGGCGTGCTCCAGACACAGCTGATACAAAACTCGCCGCACCGGCATGTTTTATCGTTCCAGGGGCAATACATTTTTCCCCAGCAATGCGAACCGCCCTCTTTGACCCGCCAACCCTGGCATTCTGCGTAGCTTAGCGCCGCCTCTATCTGTTTTTGCGGGTGCCGTTTTCTGGCCATATATCCTCCGGCTAAAAAAGCATCTCATAACGGTTGTCATGTGACAACTCAAAGTATGAAATACTCTATAGACGTTGCAGCCTGGAAAGAATCTTTGTCTGTGGGGAAAATGTTAAAGCGGGAGCCAGCCCGAGGCTTTGCTGCGGGCCTGGCTTTTGTTGCAGTCGCCTTGCGGCTTAGATCGTAATAACGGAGAGATCGAGGTAGTGACCGAGCTCGGTTTGATCGCTGATACCCTTAAGCCAGGGAATTTCCCCCAGCAGCGGGGCCGGCAGCCGCTGTTTGAGCGTGACAAGATATTCCGCATGCCTTTTTCCTGCGGGTTGAACACCGTTTGCTACCCAGCCCGCCAGCGGTAAACCGGCGGCCAGCACCGCCTGTACCGTGAGCATTGCATGATTAATGCAGCCAAGTTTCACGCCCACCACTAAAATAACCGGCAGTTGCTCGCTGATGGCCCATTCGGCAAATGTCGTGGTGTCAGACAGCGGGGTAAACCAGCCTCCAGCCCCCTCAACCTGAACCCAGTCGGCTTTTCCGGTAAGATTCTTTAGGCCTTCAGACATTACAGAAAAAGTGATGGGGCGCTGCTCTTCAGCACTAATGATGTGCGGGGAGGTCGGCTCAAGAAAAGCCAACGGGTTGATCTCCTCATACGGCAATTTAACCGAACTATTGCGCTGCAGCGCTAACGCATCACTGTTGCGAATGCCTTCAGGGGTCATTTCACTGCCAGAGGCCACAGGCTTATAGCCCACAGAGCGATACCCTGCGGTATTCGCCGCCTGAAGCAGCGCGCAGCTGGCGATGGTCTTCCCAACTTCAGTGTCGGTGCCGGTCACAAACCATTTTTTAATCACGTTCAATTACTCCAAAAATTATCTGCCAGCTAAGAGAGAACTGACCGTCTTGTCGGGGCCACGCTTCGCTCAGCCGCTGCAGTTGCCCACGCGTCAGCAGAGTGTTTTTGCGGCCATCGTGCAGGTGTGTTGCCCCAACGCCTTTTAGCGAACGCATGGCGCTCATGACGTCAGGAAAACGCTGGCTGACGGTGCGGCTGGTTAATACGTAACGCCATGGGCGACACGCCTGGTCAATTTCGGCCAGGGATAAAAACTGGTTGGCATGCGCCCGTTCGTCTACCCCGCGCCAGGCCTCGTGCAGTTCAGGCAGTGAACCTGCCGCAAGCGTGCTGAACGCAATGCACCCACCCGGTTTCGTCACGCGATAAAGCTCGGATAAGCCTTGCTGCAGATCGCTGCACCACTGAACGGCAAGATTACTCCAGGCCAGATCCACCTGGTCATCCGCCAGCGGAATAGACTCGATATCCCCCTCAAGAAAGCGATGCGCCGACTGGGTTTGCTGGCACCGCTCAAGCATCGCTTTCGAGATGTCCAGCGCCAGCACTTCGCTTCCTTTGTCCCGCCAAATTCGGCTGTACCAGCCGGTACCGCAGCCTGCATCCAGCACGCTTACGGCGCGGCGGTTTTCCAGCTCGGCCAGCAGGTTATCACCGCAGATACGCTGCAGCTCGGCGAAACGCTCGTAGCTGCCTGCCGCTCGGCTAAACGCTGCGGCGACGGCGGCTTTATCAACAAGCTGCGTCATAAAGCGCCTCCAGCAATGCGTCTATGTCGCCAGAAGTATGCGCGGCCGTAAGGGTGATGCGCAGGCGGGCGCTGCCGGGGGGAACGGTAGGCGGGCGAATGGCTGTTAACCAGAAGCCCCGCTCTTTCAGGCGGGAGGCGAGATCCAGCGTGCGCTGATTCTCCCCCACAATCAGAGGTTGTATCGCGCTACCTGAATCCGCCAGATTCAGCGAGAGTCGGGCAGCACCCTGCCGAAAACGCAGAATATTTTCAGCAAGCCTTGCTCTGTACTCATCGCCATGCTGAACCACCTTTAACGCGGCCTGAAGCGACACGGCCTGCGCCGGCGGCATCGCGGTGCTGTATATCAAGTGGCGGGCAAACTGCAGCAGGTAAGTTGCAACGTCTTCGTCGCACAATACCGCCGCACCGCTGCCGCCAAACGCTTTGCCAAAGGTAACGACAAGAATATCCGGTTTGATTTTTTGCCGATCGCAACTGCCACGCCCCTCTTTGCCGAGGACACCAATACCGTGCGCGTCGTCGACCATTAACCAACCGTCTGCTTGTCTTGTTGCCTGCGCTATTTCAGCCAGCGGCGCGCTGTCCCCGTCCATGCTGAAGATGCCTTCGGTCAGAACAAGCCGTTCACCTTCATGCGGTTTACCCAGCTGCGTGGCAAGGGCCTGAACGTCGTTGTGATGAAATCTGCGTAGCTGAGCCGGACTTTGCATCGCCGCTTCCATCATTGAGGCATGGCAAAGTTTATCGGCGATAAGCGTGTCCGTTTTTTGCGCCAGCGCGGAGATCACCGCCTGGTTTGCGCTATAGCCGGAGATAAACAACAGCGCTCGCTCAAAGCCGAGCCAATCCGCCAGCTGTTCCTCAAACGCCTGATGTGCACGGCTATACCCCGTGACGTGGCCAGACCCGCCGCTACCAACGCCGAACTGCGTCGCGCCTTTTTGCCAGGCCTCCGTAATCTGCGGGTGATGACTCAGTCCCAGATAATCGTTGCTGGAAAAATTCAAATATTCCCGACCGTTGGCCGAAAAAATACGCCCGTTACCGAGCGTATTGGCCTGTCGGGTGCGAAGGCTGGCGCTGCTCCGCCGTTCGCTTAAAGCCCCGGAGATTCGCTGTGGCCAGCTCATACCGCCGCCGCGTTGTAGTAATTGTCGGTATCGGCGTTCAGGATCTGCCCGGCGAGCTGCTCCTGCTGTTCGTTGTCACCCATTTCGGTGGTGGTTTGCTGCGGATTAAGGCCCAGCTTGCGAAACAGCTGCAGATCTTTGTCCTCTTCTGGGTTCGGCGTCGTCAGCAGTTTGCAGCCGTAGAAAATAGAGTTTGCCCCGGCCATAAAACACATTGCCTGCGTCTGCTCGCTCATCTGCTCACGTCCTGCGGAAAGGCGCACGTAGGAGGTTGGCATCATGATACGGGCCACCGCGATGGTACGAATAAAATCAAAGGCATCCACGTCTTCGTTATCCGCCAGAGGCGTGCCTTTAACTTTCACCAGCATGTTGATAGGGACGCTTTCTGGTGGCGTTGGCAAATTTGCTAATTGCAGCAGCAGTCCGGCGCGGTCGGTGACGGTTTCACCCAGGCCGACAATCCCACCGGAGCAAACTTTGATCCCTGCGTCACGGACTTTATCCAGCGTGTCCAGACGTTCCTGATAGGTTCGGGTCGTAATGATGTTGCCGTAAAATTCCGGGGAGGTATCCAGATTGTGGTTGTAATAGTCCAGCCCAGCGGAGGCCAGGCGCTGCGCCTGTTCATTGGTTAGCGTACCGAGCGTCATACAGGTTTCCAGCCCCATAGCGCGAACGCCCTGCACCATCTGCTCAAGGTAAGGCATATCGCGCTCATGCGGGTTCTTCCAGGCAGCCCCCATACAAAAACGTGTCGAGCCTGCGTTTTTAGCCTTGCGGGCGGAGTCCAGCACCTGCTCAACTTCCATCAGGCGTTCAGACTCCAGGCCTGTTTTATATCTGGCGCTTTGTGGGCAATATTTACAGTCTTCCGGGCAAGCACCGGTTTTTATAGACAGCAAGGTGCTGACCTGTACCTGTCGGGGATCGAAATGCTGGCGATGCGTCTGCTGCGCTTCAAACAACAGATCCAACAAAGGTTTTTGAAATAAAGCAGTGACCTGCGACATTGTCCAGCGTGCGTGGTGAGCCATGGGGCCTCTCCAAAAGGGGTGTTATAGGAAATCGATTGACGTTATACTTGTAAACCTAAATGTTTTTCAAATGGTTTACAAGTCACCCTATGACCCCTGATGATTTAGCGTTCGACCAGCGACATATCTGGCACCCGTACACCTCGATGAGCCAGCCGCTCCCGGTTTATCCCGTTGTGGCCGCGGCGGGCTGTGAGCTGCAGCTGGCTGACGGACGCATGCTCGTCGACGGCATGTCCTCCTGGTGGGCGGCTATTCATGGCTACAACCACCCGCGACTGAATCAGGCCATGAAGCGCCAGATTGATAGCATGTCACACGTGATGTTCGGCGGTATTACGCACCCACCTGCCGTTGAGCTGTGCCGCAAGCTGGTCGCGATGACACCTGCCCCGCTGGAATGTGTGTTTCTGGCGGACTCCGGTTCGGTCGCCGTTGAGGTCGCCATGAAAATGGCGCTGCAGTACTGGCACGCCAGGGGACAGCCTCGCCAGCGTTTTCTGACCTTCCGCAATGGCTATCACGGCGATACGTTTGGTGCGATGTCGGTCTGCGATCCTGATAACTCGATGCACAGCCTGTGGCAGGGCTATTTGCCCGAACATCTTTTTGCCCCTGCTCCGCAGTGCAGATTTGGTGATGAATGGAACGAGATGGATATCGTGCCGTTTGCCCGCCTGATGGCTGCACATCGCGAAGAGATTGCCGCCGTTATTCTGGAGCCTGTCGTCCAGGGCGCGGGGGGCATGCGTTTTTACCACCCTGAATGGCTGCGCCGCCTCCGCCGCATGTGCGACCGGGAGGGGATTCTGCTGATCGCCGACGAGATCGCGACAGGTTTTGGCCGCACCGGGAAACTGTTTGCCTGCGACCACGCGGATATTTCACCGGATATCATGTGTCTCGGCAAAGCGCTAACCGGCGGCACAATGACGCTCTCCGCGACGCTTGCCACCCGCCATGTCGCAGAAACCATCAGCGACGGTGAAGCCGGCTGCTTTATGCACGGCCCAACTTTTATGGGGAACCCGCTCGCCTGCGCGGTTGCCAGTGAAAGCCTGGCGCTCCTGGCGGAAGGAGACTGGCAGCAGCAGGTTCTGGCGATTGAGCAGCAGCTTCGGGAAGGTTTGCTGCCGCTGACGGCGAACGAAAACGTAGCCGGCGTGCGCGTCCTGGGTGCTATTGGCGTGGTGGAAACACGCCGGACTGTAGATATGGCCGCTTTGCAGCGTTTCTTTGTCGAACAGGGCGTGTGGATCCGGCCGTTTGGCCGCCTGATCTACCTGATGCCGCCTTATATCATCGGCCCTGAACAGCTGGATAAATTAATTGTGGCCGTCGCGCAGGCGGTAAAAAATCCTGAGTTTTTCCACTAGTTTCTGTTTCAACCGGGCCGGTATCGCTTGCCGGCCTGGCCTGCCCTTCCGCTAATCGATTTCTGAAATTAATTTACTCAAATAAATCCAGTTAAGTTATTAATCCCTTCCCGTCTCGCTGCCGATTAACCTTTCACCAGATTCACATCACAGAGAGACAGAAATGAAGAGAACCGTTGTACTCAGCTTCTGCCTGATGGCAGGCAGCGCCCTGGCCGATACCGGCTCGCCCCAGCTAAAGGCGGAGACACAGTCAGTGATTCGCCAGGCGGGTTATCAATGCGATACCGTGAACAGCGTGTACCCCGCCGCATTCGGAGGTTCACTTACCGTCTCCTGCGATGATGACCACAAATATATTATTCGCAAAAAGAACGGTCAGTATGAAGTAGAAAAAGAATAACAAATCGCTTTTTCATCGCCGAAAAATACCCTCTCCCCCCTTTCTGAAGCCGATTTGCACAAATCGGCTTCCCGTTTCGCTCAACTTAGTATAAAAAGCAGGTTTTGAAATAACCCTCTATTCCACCGTACAGCAAGGAGCAACCTTGAACACATTATCGGTTTCTCGTCGCGCCGCAGCCCTGGCTTTCGCCGTGGCGCTGAGTGCATGTAGCTCAACCCCACCCCAGGACAAACCGTCTACTCAGGTGGCGCCGGGAACCCAGTCCCGCCCTATCCTGGCGGCTGACGAAGCACAGAATTTTGTGGCAGCGCGCTACTTCACCGCGATGAACCCAAATGAAGCCCCGTGGACGCCGTCCTCAATTCGCACGCCTCAGCAGCCTGATTTTGTGGTTGGCCCTGCCGGTACGCCTGGCGTCACCCACACATCAGTCCAGGCCGCGGTGGACGCTGCTATTATCAAGCACAGCAGCTCTCGCCTGTATATCGCCATTATGCCAGGTCAATATGAAGGTACGGTGTATATTCCTGCGGCTTCCGGTAGCGTGACGCTGTACGGCACCTCCGGCAACGCAGATGATGTCAAAATCGGCCTGACGCTGGACTCTGAAATCGACCCGACAACCTGGCGTCGCACCGTTAACCCGGGCGGGAAATACATGCCAGGGAAACCCGCCTGGTACATGTTCGATAACTGCCAGAGCCGCCGCGGCGCGACCGTGGGCGTGATGTGTTCCGCTGCCGTTTGGTCACAGAATAATGGCCTGCAGCTCCAGAACCTGACCATCCAGAACACCCTGGGTGACAGCGTGGACGCCGGCAATCACCAGGCCGTGGCGCTGCGCAGCGATGGCGATAAAGTACAGCTGAATAACGTTCACCTGCTGGGCCGCCAGAACACCTTCTTCGTCACCAACAGCGATGTTCAGAACCGCATGTTGACCAATCGCCAGCCGCGCACGCTGGTGACCAACAGCTACATTGAAGGCGATGTGGATGTGGTCGCAGGCCGCGGTGCCGTGGTGTTTGATAACACCGATTTCCGCCTGGTGAACAGCCGCACCAAAGAAGGTTCCGTGTTCGCACCAGCCACGCTGCCAAACATCTACTACGGCTTCCTGGCAATCAACAGCCGCTTTACCGCAGCCGGTGACGCTCAGCTGGGTCGCTCATGGGATTTAGGCCAGGCCGCAAATGGCCAGGTTGTGATCCGCGACAGCGTGATCAACGAAGGTTTCAACACGGCTAAACCGTGGGGCGATGCGCTGGAGTCCAAGCGTCCGTTCGCGGGCAACATTGGCACCAAAGACGATAAAGGCGCGATCAAACGCGATCTGAATGACCCGAGCTTCAACCGCATGTGGGAGTTCAATAACCGTGGTGTAGGCAGCCCGGTCGTCGAAGAGAAGTAATTTTTAGTTCAGTAATAAAAAACCTCGCCGCGGCGAGGTTTTTTTATGGCTGACAATCAGTGCGCGTTAATCACAACCCACATTGGGCCCTGCCCGACGGCGTAGCGGCCTTTCTCTTCCAGCAGCCCCTGCTCGCCGTTAATTTTGTACACGGCGGCATGATGGGATTTCTGCCCAACGGCAACCAGGTACTTACCGCTGTGGTCAACGTTGAAGCCGCGAGGCTGCTCTTCCGTAGGCTGGTAGCCTTCGATATTCAGCACGCTGCCATCTTCGGAAACGCTGAAGACGGTAATGATGCTGGCGGTGCGGTCACAGGCATAAAGATGGCGACCGTCCGGGGTGATGTGGATATCGGCAGCCCAGCGGGTACCGGTGAAACCTGGCGGCATAAAGTCCAGCGTCTGCACGCATTCAATTTTGCCGTGCGGGTCGCGCAGTTCCCAGACATCAACGGTGCTGTTCAGCTCGTTCACGCAATACACATACTGCTGGTTCGGGTGAAATGCCATGTGGCGCGGGCCTGCGCCCTCAACCGTCGTGACCTCAGCAGGCGTTTGCGCCACCAGCTTGCCGTCATCGGACAGCGTGAACAGGCAGATACGATCCTGCTTCAGCGCAGGCGTCCAGAGCGTGCGGTTATCCGGGGAAATATTCGCCGAGTGGCAGCCGTCCAGCCCTTCAACCACATCGACGGTTTCGCCCGGCAGGCCATCGTTTTCAAGGCTAATCACCGCCACGTTTGCCGCGTTGTATGACGCGCTGAACAGGAAGCGGCCTTTGCGATCGGTAGAAATGTGGGTTGGGCTGCCCGGCAGAGGTGCCACGCCAGCTTCTGTCAGAGAGCCATCATCCGGCGTAATGCGGTAAGCCACTACGCGAAACTCGGGGCGCACGCCAACGTACAGGAAGCGTTTATCCGGGCTGATAACCATCGGCTGAACTTGCCCTGGGGCATCAACCACCTGCACAAGGGTCATTTCACCGCTGGCATGCAGCGTCCAGACGTGGATCTGCTGGCTTTCCGGGCTGGCGGTATAAACTGTCTGTTTCATGACTTTACTTTCCTCCTGACGTCGTAAGTAAGCATCATAAGGCCGGCTCACGGCGCGAGCTATTTTGCGCTATAGCGTGAGCGGTGTACCATCGGAACGAACCTTATGAATAATGACTGGAACCCTAAATGAGTTATCGCGTAATTGCTCTCGATCTCGATGGCACCCTACTGACCCCGCAAAAAACCATTCTCCCGGAGTCCATTACGGCCCTTCAGCAAGCTCGCGAAGCGGGCGTGAAAGTGGTTATCGTAACGGGTCGCCATCATGTCGCCATACATCCTTTTTATCAGGCACTGGCTTTGGATACACCTGCAATTTGCTGCAATGGCACTTATTTGTATGATTATCATGCAAAAAAGGTTCTGGCGTCCGATCCTCTTCGCCCGGAGCAGGCCGCACAAATGGTGGATTTACTGGCAGCTCACCGGGTACATGGCCTGATGTACGTAGACGATGCGATGCTTTATCTCGAAAGCTCAGAACACGTCAAAGCCCACGTCGCCCGCACCCAAACCTGGGCGCAATCATTACCTGAACAGCAGCGCCCGGTTTTCCGTAGCGTGCCTTCATTCAAAGAGGCGGCTCAGGATGTGGAGGCTATCTGGAAATTCGCCCTGACGGATTCAGATATTCCTAAGCTCAAGCAGTTTACCGTTGAGGTAGAGCGCGAACTGGATCTCTCCTGCGAGTGGTCGTGGCACGATCAGGTTGACGTCGCCCAGCGTGGCAACAGTAAAGGCGCCCGTCTGGCTCAGTGGGTAGCGTCCCAGGGTCTGGCCATGGATCAGGTGATTGCCTTCGGTGACAACTACAACGATCTGAGCATGCTGGAAAGTGCCGGGATGGGTGTAGCTATGGGTAATGCTGATGACGCAATTAAATCCCGTGCCGATATGACTATCGGCACGAATCTGGAAACCGGAATCGCCGAAACGCTCTATAAGTACGTGCTGTAATCAGGTTGCGATCGACACGCTTTTCACTTGCGCATACAGCCACTGGCCGGGTTTTACCGCCAGTTCGTCCCGGGCCCAGGGGCTGATGCGCGCCCACAGCGTGCGGGAGCCCACTTCGAGCTGAACCTCCACCTGCCCTTCGTCATCAAAACATTGAGCAACCTTTGCCCGCAGCACGTTACGAATGCTGCTGTTAACCGGCGGCTGAAGCACCAGCGAGACGTCAGAGGCCTGGATGCGAATGCGCAGCGGGGCCTGCACCGGTTTGTCGATTTTGTTCACCCACAGGTGCTGATCGCCAAGCGCCAGCGCCGTCATAGCGTAATGAGGATGATGCTCGAGCACGGTCACTTTCAGCACGCTGCTTTGCTGCTCTTTAGGCAGCCACGGATGCATCACGCTGCTGCCCCAAACCTCTTCAAGATTGCCAAACGCTTTAACATTTCCCGCATCCAGCACCAACACTTTATCCGCCAGATGTAAGATTTCCTCCAGCGAGTGGCTCACGTACAGCATGGGAATATTGATCTCGCGGGCGAGCCGCTGGAGATAAGGCAACAATTCACGTTTACGGGGAATATCCAGAGAGGCTAGCGGCTCGTCCAGCAGCAGCAGTTCCGGCGCGGTCAGAAGTGCCCGTCCAATGGCAACACGCTGCTTTTCGCCGCCGGAAAGGCTCCAGGGAAAACGCTCCAGCAACTCTTCGATGCCGAGCAATGCCACCAGCTTATCAAACTGGCCGGCCATGCTTTTTGCCATGCCGTATTTTAAATTGCCGCGAACTCGGTAGTGCGGGAACAGGCGCGCATCCTGAAAGACATAGCCCACCCGGCGTTTTTCCGGCGGCAGATAAAGCTGTTTTTCGGCATCACTCAGAACGCGATCGTTCAGCACGATACGCCCCTTCTCCGGCTTAGTCAGGCCGCTAATCGCATTGATTAATGAGGTTTTCCCTGCCCCAGAAACGCCAAAAACAGCCGTGATGCCCTGGCCCGGCAGGGTTTCGTTGATTTCCAGCCGGTGCGTACCCAGCGTCTGAACGAAGTTAAGTTCCAGCATCAGTTTGCCCCCATACGCTTGCGGCTGACTCTCGCCAGCCATTCGGCCACCAGCAGCGAGGCCATCGCCAGGGCGATAGCGATCAGGCACAAACGTGCGGCGGCGCTTTCTCCGCCGGGGGTTTGAATCAGGGTATACATGGCCGAAGGCAGCGTTCGGGTTTCACCGGGAATGTTGGACACAAAAGTAATTGTCGCGCCAAACTCACCCAGCGAGCGGGCAAAGGCCAGTACGGTACCCGCAATAATCCCCGGCAACGTTAACGGCAGAGTAATGGTGCAAAAGACACGCCAGCGCCCTGCGCCCAGCGTTCTGGCGGCCTGCTCAAGACGGAGATCAACCCCTTCCAGCGCAAGGCGGATTGCCCTGACCATCAGCGGGAAAGACATAACCGCCGCCGCCAGCACCGCCCCTCGCCAGCTAAAGGCGAAGGTAATGCCAAACCAGTCATACAGCCAGGCACCAATAAAACCACGGCGGCCAAAAGCCACCAATAGCAAATAGCCCACCACCACCGGCGGCAGGACTAAGGGAAGATGAATCAGGCTATCGAGCAAGGCTTTGCCCGGGAAGCGGCAACGAACCAGCACCCAGGCAAAGAAGATCCCGACAGGAAGGCTGAAGAGTACCGCAATAGATGAGACTTTTAGGCTTAGCAGTACCGCCTGCCACTCGGGATCGCTCAATATCATTGTTTCGTCGTAAATCCGTATTTTTGGAAGACTTTCGCCGCTTCCGGTCCTTTCAGATAGCTATAGAACGCGGTCACTGACGGGTTATCGTGGCCTTTCACAATCGCAATCGGGTATTCCACTTTCTTATGGGAATCTTCCGGGAAGGTCCCCACGACTTTTACGCCTTTTCCAGCGACGGCGTCAGAACCGTAAACGATGCCCAGCGGGGCTTCGTCGCGCTCAACCAGCGCCAGCGCACCACGGACATCTTCCGCCGGAGCAAGTTTACTGGATAAGCTGTCCCATGCGCCCAGCTTTTGCAGCGCCTCTTTGGCGTAAATCCCAGCAGGAACATGATCGGGATCGCCCACGGCCAGACGGCCACCTTTCAGCAGCGATGCCCAGTCGGTTTTCGCATCAATGGTGATGTCGCCCTGCTTGCTGGCGGTCGGCGCGACGACAACCAGGCTGTTACCCAGTAGCGTTTCGCGAGTGTCCGTTTTGATAGTGTCTTTCTCAACAGCATAATCCATCCATTTCTGGTCGGCAGAAATAAACAGATCGGCCGGCGCCCCCGCTTCAATCTGGCGAGCCAGCGTGGAGGAAGAGGCAAAAGAAGAAGCGATCTCAACTTTCTTCTCTTTCTGATATTGCGTGGCAATATCCTGCATCGCATTGGTTAACGACGCCGCCGCAAAGACGGTAATTTTACTACTTTCAGCCAGTGCCTGGCCTGCCAGAGAAACAGATAATGCCGCGCCCAGGGCAAGGCGAACCCAACGTTGTTTCATGTTTTCACTCCGTTTGTTTCGTTATGTAACGTGAAATATAACGATTGCAATGCGGAAGATACAGAATTTATCGGCAGAAAGAAGAAGGGCTTTAAAGTTCTTGACGGAGATCAACGGAAAGAGCGTATGTAGAGGGCGCTAAGGCGGCAGAAAGAGAAAACCCGGCAAATGCCGGGCCTTCAGGGAATCAGTGATGCTGTTTCGGCTGTTGGTCGCGATGACCGACTTTTGAAAAGACGTTAAACACTTCACCCAATCCGTAGATGAGACCGAGGATCACTGCCATCACTACCGGCACCATGACCACGGCAAACACCAGGCTTTTCAATAACTCGAACATAGTTGCCTCCGGCAAAAGCGAGAGTGATTATTCTAGCGTCAGTTGAGAAAAACGCACTCTCCTTTTGTGCCATTTGCCCGCCCGCCCCGGCTTATCCGGCAGACCAGGTATAAGGAGCAGCAATACCGAGCGGTATTTCAAGCCCCCACCATACCAGCAGGAAGAGGCTCCAGCTCACCAGGAAGGCGATAGAATAAGGCATCATCATCGACACCAGCGTGCCCACGCCAGCGCCTTTCACATAGCGCTGGCAGTAAATCACGATCAGCGGGAAGAACACCATCATCGGCGTGATAATGTTTGTGGAAGAATCACCGATGCGGAATGCCGCCTGCGTAAGCTCTGGCGATATTCCAACGGCCATAAGCATCGGCACCATAATAGGCGACAGCAGCGCCCATTTTGCGGAAGCCGAACCAATCAGCAGATTAACCAGCGCCGTCAGCAGCACCATGCCGATGATTGTAGCCTCTCCCGGCAGCGCCATGGCTTTCAGGCCGTCCGCCCCCGCCAGCGCCACCAGCGTACCAATATTCGAATCGCTGAAGGCTTTGATAAACAGCGCACAGAAAAACGCCATCACCATATAAGAACCCATTTTGCTCATTGAGTCGTTCATCGCCCCAATGACGTCTTTCCCCGATTTAAAGGTACCTGCCGCAAAACCATAGACAATGCCCGGCAGGATAAAAATAAGGAAGATAAGCGGCACGATTGACTTCATGATAGGCGCGCCGAAGTCGGTTAACGCGCCTTCAGGGCTGCGCAGCGTTGAGCTTTCAGGCCAGGCGGCAGCGGCAAGCCCCAGTAAACTAAGGAGCATCACCAGCCCCGCACGACGGAATGCCCGGCTCTCTTCTGACGTGACGCTGGACATATCTTCATCATGCTTAAAGTCGCCATCAACCGCCATTTTACTGACCCGGGGCTCAACGATTTTCTCCGTCACCCACCAGCCAACAAGAGTAATCAATATTGTTGAGCCGATCCCGAAGAACAGATTACACAGCGTGTTCACGGTATACGTTGAGTCGAGCAGCTGAGCGGCGGCCTGGGTGAAACCTTGCAGCAGCGCGTCGTTCCCGGTTGGCACCATATTGGCCGCAAAGCCACCGGATACGCCGGAAAATGCCGCCGCGATCCCCACCAAAGGATGGCGCCCGGCAGACATAAAAATAATGGCGCCGAGAGGGATCACCAGCACATATCCCGCATCCGCCGCGACGTGGCTAAACATAGCGACAAAAATCAGCATCGGCGTCAGCAGTTTTTTCGGCGTAACGCGCAGCATTTTTTTCAACGCAACGTTAATAAAGCCGGAGCTTTCGGCAACGCCGACGCCCAGCATCGCCACCAGAACAATGCCTAAAGGAGCAAAGCTGGTAAAAGTGGTCACCATCGTGGAAAGCGTAAGCGTTAGCGCCTCGGCGGAAAGCAGGTTATTGACCTGCACGGCCTGCTGCGTTACCGGATTAACGATGTCAAACTCCAGCTGTGACAGCACGGCGGATAGCCCCATCACAACCAGTAAAAAATAGAAGAAAATCAGCGCGGGTTCCGGCAGTCGGTTACCAGCTTTTTCGATGGCGTTAAGAAAACCGTTCAGTAAGCGGTTCTCTTTTGCCTCACTTCCTTTTGTTGTCGACGTACTCATAGTTGCCCCCAATCCCGACAAATGTCTGTTATGTCATCCAATGTACGGCAGGGATAATAGAGGTAATGACACGATGAAACTATTCTTTTAATGAAATTAATCTCTAAATAAGACCGGGTTAATAAAAATTAAAATCTAATAAACAGATAAAATCTGGTTATTAATTCGATATAATCGAACAGTAACCATGAAATTGCTGTGCTCAATCAGGAACGATTTGTCCCCTGGCGGCGAGCTGATATAATTTTCCCCATGATTACAAAGGGAAACGCTGAGCCGGTTTGCGGCGCGGAGAAACTATGCAGGCTGAAATTTTATTAACGCTGAAACTCCAGCAACGGCTGTTCGCCGACCCGCGACGCATTGCGCTGCTTAAACAAATTCGCCACACGGGCTCCATTAGCCAGGGTGCAAAACTGGCGGGTATCAGCTACAAAAGCGCCTGGGATGCCATTAACGAAATGAACCAGTTGGCAGAATCAAGCCTGGTTGATCGCGCCACCGGCGGCAAAGGCGGCGGCGGTGCCGTCCTGACACGGTACGGCGAGCGCCTTATTCAGCTTTACGATCTGCTCGCGCAAATTCAACAAAAGGCCTTTGATGTTCTGCAGGATGATGCCCTGCCTTTAGACAGTCTGCTCGCCGCAATTTCTCGCTTTTCGCTGCAAACAAGCGCCCGCAATCAGCTGTTTGGTACGGTACTTAAACGCGATGACGAACAGGTTCAGCAGCACGTCGATATTCTGCTGGCTGACGGTGAAACTCGTCTGAAAGCGGCGATTACCCGCCAAAGCGCAGAGCGGCTTGGGCTGGACGAAGGCAAAGAAGTATTGGTGCTTATCAAAGCGCCGTGGATAGACGTCACGACTGATGCTAATGCGGCGGGCAATGCCGATAACCAGTTGCCGGGCAAAATCAGCAGCATTGAGCAGGGCAAAGAACAAAGTGAAGTGCTGGTTCAGTTGGCGGATGGCCAGACGCTGTGCGCCACTCTGCCGAATATCCACGTAGAACAACAGGCGCTGGCAGAAGGTGCTAAGGTCACAGCATATTTCAATGCAGACAGGGTGATTGTCGCGACACTCTGCTAAAAGTCCGCTTCTCATTGACATCAACGCAGACACGCCGTATTTCTGTAGCTTCATCGCTGCAAAAAATGGGATAAAACATGTCTGCGTTGCAAATTTCGCAAGGTACGTTTCACCTTAGCGACATAAAAACCCTTACCCTGAACGACCTTACCCTTCGCGCCGGAGAAAGCTGGGCCTTTGTTGGGGCGAACGGCAGCGGCAAATCCGCTCTTGCCCGTGCGCTGGCCGGTAGCCTGCCCATCATGAAGGGCGAACGCCACTGCGGCTTCACCCGCATTGCTCATCTCTCTTTTGAACAGTTGCAAAAGCTGGTCAGCGACGAATGGCAGCGTAATAACACCGATATGCTAAGCGCCGACGAAGACGATACCGGCCGCACCACCGCAGAAATTATACAGGAAGAGGTGGTCGATGAGGCTCGTTGCGGCGAACTGGCCGCGCTGTTTGGCATTGAACATCTGCTCACTCGCCGCTTTAAATACCTGTCGACGGGGGAAACGCGTAAAACGCTGCTTTGCCAGGCGTTGATGTCAGAGCCAGAACTGCTGATCCTGGATGAGCCGTTCGACGGGCTGGACGTGAAATCCCGTCAGCAGTTGGCAAGCCTTCTCGAGCAGCTTAGCGCCCAGGGCTACACCCTGGTTCTGGTCCTGAACCGATTCGATGAAATCCCGGATTTTGTGCAATTTGCCGGCGTGCTGGCGGACTGCACGCTGACAGAAAGCGGTAAAAAGCAGGCGCTACTTGAGCAGGCGCTCATCGCTCAGTTGGCCCACAGCGAGAAGCTGGCGGGCGTGGCGCTTCCGGAAGCTGACGATCCGTCCGCTCGCTATACGCTGCCGGAAAACCAACCTCGTATTGTGCTTAACGATGGCGTGGTGGAATACAACGATCGCCCTATCCTGCACAAACTTAGCTGGTCAGTGAACCCCGGCGAGCACTGGCAAATTGTCGGCCCTAACGGCGCAGGAAAATCAACGCTACTCAGCCTGATCACTGGCGATCATCCGCAGGGCTACAGCAACGATCTGACGCTGTTTGGCCGCCGCCGGGGCAGCGGCGAGACAATCTGGGATATCAAAAAACACATTGGGTACGTCAGCAGCAGCCTGCATCTGGATTACCGCGTGAGCACCACCGTGCGAAACGTTATTCTGTCCGGCTATTTTGACTCCATTGGGATCTACCAGGCCGTTTCGGATCGTCAACAGAAGCTGACCCGCGAATGGCTGCATATGTTAGGGATGGATAACGCCACCGCCGATGCGCCATTCCATAGTTTATCCTGG
Organism: Enterobacter sp. Ap-1006; assembly: GCF_011752835.1. Classification (NCBI taxonomy): domain Bacteria; kingdom Pseudomonadati; phylum Pseudomonadota; class Gammaproteobacteria; order Enterobacterales; family Enterobacteriaceae; genus Enterobacter; species Enterobacter sp. Ap-1006. The sequence goes on from NZ_VWWU01000003.1 coordinate 557,234, forward strand.
GGGCAGCAGCGCCTGGCGTTAATCGCCCGCGCGCTGGTTAAGCACCCCACATTGCTGATCCTCGATGAGCCTTTGCAAGGGCTGGATCCGCTCAACCGGCAGCTGATACGCCGCTTTGTCGATATTTTGATTGGCGAGGGAGAAACGCAGCTGCTGTTTGTGTCCCACCACGCCGAAGATGCGCCGCAGTGCATTACCCATCGGCTGACGTTCATACCCGACGGCGACAAATACGGCTACCAGCTGGAAAAAATTCTTCCCTCATAATCTCGCAACACGCGGCGGCTATTCCTGACCTGACTTTCGGAATAGCCGTACGCTTTTATTCTACCTGTCTGTTTTACAATGCCTTGTATACTGCTTTAGCCGTATTACTGACGCAGTGTAAACGATACCACTAATCTGGTGCATATCACATTTTTCAGCCATCTGTTATGCTATGGTTATCTTAACCCATAGGCTATATGGAGCGAAAAATGAGAGTTTTGGTCACAGGTGGTAGCGGTTACATTGGAAGTCATACCTGCGTACAATTGCTGCAAAACGGTCATGACGTGGTGATCCTCGATAACCTCTGCAACAGCAAACGCAGCGTACTGCCAGAAATTGAACGTCTGGGCGGCAAGCATCCGCTGTTTATCAATGGTGATATTCGCGACGAAGCCCTGCTGGCAGAAATTTTCCACGATCATCGTATTGACGCCGTGATCCATTTTGCCGGTCTGAAAGCCGTCGGCGAATCGGTGAATAAGCCGCTGGAGTATTACGACAACAACGTGACCGGCACCCTGAAGCTTATCGCCGCCATGCGCGCGGCAAATGTCACTAACTTCATATTCAGCTCTTCCGCTACCGTTTACGGTGACCAGCCTCAAATCCCTTATGTAGAAAGTTTCCCTACCGGTAAACCCGCCAGCCCTTACGGCCAAAGCAAGCTGATGGTTGAGCAAATTCTTACCGACCTGCAAAAAGCCCAGCCAAACTGGAGCGTTGCGCTGCTGCGCTACTTCAACCCGGTTGGCGCCCATCCGTCGGGTGATATGGGCGAAGATCCTCAGGGCATCCCAAATAACCTGATGCCGTACATCGCGCAGGTTGCCGTAGGCCGCCGTGACTCGCTGGCTATCTTTGGTAACGATTACCCAACCGAAGATGGCACCGGCGTGCGTGATTACATCCACGTGATGGATCTCGCCGACGGTCACGTGGCCGCTATGCAGGCACTGAACGGTAAACCAGGCGTCCATATTTACAACCTGGGCGCAGGCGTCGGCAGCAGCGTGCTCGACGTGGTGAACGCCTTCAGCAAAGCCTGCGGTAAACCGGTGAACTACCACTTTGCCCCTCGTCGTGATGGCGATCTGCCGGCCTACTGGGCCGACGCCACCAAAGCCGACAAAGAACTCAACTGGCGTGTCAGCCGTTCGCTGCAGGAAATGGCAGACGATACCTGGCGCTGGCAGTCACGCCATCCCCAAGGTTATGAAGATTAAGGATATGTGATGGAGCAGTTTAACCCGGTCGATCACCCGCATCGCCGCTATAACCCGCTAACGGGTCAATGGATTTTAGTTTCGCCACATCGGGCGAAACGCCCCTGGCAGGGCGCGCAGGAAACTCCTGCACAAGAAAAACTTCCGGCACACGATCCGGACTGTTTTCTTTGCCCAGGGAATACGCGCGTTACCGGGGATAAAAATCCCGAGTACACCGGCACTTTCGTTTTTACCAACGATTTTGCGGCGCTGATGACGAACACGCCCGATGCCCCAGCGAACCAGGATCCCTTGATGCGTTGCGAAAGCGCGCGCGGAACCAGCCGGGTTATCTGCTTCTCTCCCGATCACAGTAAAACATTGCCAGAGCTTACGCTTCCCGCTCTGGAAGAAGTCGTACAAACCTGGCAACAGCAGACCACTGAGCTGGGGCAGACATACCCGTGGGTTCAGGTATTTGAAAACAAAGGTGCGGCCATGGGCTGCTCCAACCCACATCCTCACGGACAGGTTTGGGCCAACAGCTTTTTGCCTAATGAAGTTGCCCGTGAAGATACCCTACAGCGTGAATATTTCGCCCACCAGGGCACCCCAATGCTGCTGGACTACGTGCAGCGTGAACGGGCGGACGGTAGTCGCACCGTGGTTGAAACCGAACACTGGCTGGCCGTCGTCCCTTACTGGGCAGCCTGGCCGTTCGAAACGCTGCTGCTGCCCAAAACCCACGTCCTGCGTATCACCGACCTCAGTGCAGAACAAGGTGCTGACCTGGCGTTAGCGCTGAAAAAACTCACCAGCCGCTATGACAACCTCTTCCAGTGCTCCTTCCCCTACTCAATGGGCTGGCACGGCGCGCCGTTCAACGGTGAAAGCAATCAGCACTGGCAGCTTCACGCGCATTTCTACCCGCCGCTGCTGCGCAGCGCCACGGTACGTAAATTTATGGTCGGCTATGAAATGCTGGCCGAAACCCAACGAGATTTAACCGCAGAGCAAGCCGCAGAACGCTTGCGTGCCGTCAGTGATATCCATTTCCGCCAGTCAGGAGCATCATTATGAGTCTGAAAGAGAAAACCCAGCGTCTGTTCGCTGAACAATTTGGCTACCCGGCCACCCACGCTATTCAGGCCCCAGGCCGTGTAAACCTGATTGGTGAGCACACCGATTACAACGATGGTTTCGTGCTGCCCTGCGCCATTGATTACCAGACGGTTATCAGCTGTGCCAAACGAGACGACCGTATCGTGCGAGTTGTTGCCGCCGATTATGACAATCAACAGGACAGCTTCTCCCTTGATGCCCCTATCGTCTCGCATAACACGCAACAGTGGGCTAACTATGTTCGCGGCGTAGTGAAGCATCTGCAAAAGCGAGATAAAAACTTTTCCGGCGTGGATATGGTGATCGGCGGCAATGTGCCGCAGGGCGCAGGGTTAAGCTCGTCAGCCTCGCTGGAAGTCGCGGTCGGCAAAGTCTTCCAGCATCTGTACCACCTGCCTCTGGATGGCGCTCAGCTGGCTCTCAATGGCCAGGAAGCAGAGAACCAGTTTGTCGGCTGCAACTGCGGCATTATGGATCAGCTGATTTCCGCCCTTGGCAAGAAAGACCACGCCCTGCTGATTGATTGCCGCTCCCTGGGAACGAAAGCTGTGTCCATGCCAAAAGGCGCTGCAGTAGTCATCATCAACAGTAACTTCAAGCGCACGCTGGTGGGTAGCGAATACAACACCCGCCGCGAACAGTGTGAAACCGGTGCCCGTTTCTTTAGCCAGAAAGCCCTGCGCGACGTTGAGCTGGCAAAATTCAATGCCGTAGCGCACGAGCTTGATCCAATTGTTGCCAAACGCGTTCGTCATGTGCTGACCGAAAATATCCGTACCGTGGAAGCCGCAGATGCACTTGCCAAAGGTGACCTGGTTCGCATGGGGCAGCTGATGGCCGAATCTCACGCTTCCATGCGCGATGATTTCGAAATCACCGTGCCACAAATCGATACTCTGGTAGAGATCGTCAAAGCGACGATTGGCGAGAAAGGTGGCGTACGTATGACCGGCGGTGGTTTTGGGGGCTGTATTGTCGCCCTGGTGCCTGAAGATCTCGTCCCGGCCGTGAAACAGGCTGTGGAAGAACAGTACGAGAGCAAAACCGGGGTTAAAGAAACCTTCTACGTTTGCAAGGCCTCCGAAGGAGCAGGCCAATGCTAAAAGAGACACCGCAGCTGGCGCCGGACGGTCAGCCGTTTCGGCTTACCACCCTGCGCAATAACGCGGGGATGGTTGTCACCCTGATGGACTGGGGCGCGACCTTGCTTTCCTGTCGGGTGTCGCTCAAAGACGGTAGCGTGCGGGAAACGCTGCTGGGCTGCGCTTCGCCTGAGCAGTATTTACAGCAAAGTGCCTTTATGGGTGCGACCGTCGGGCGCTACGCTAACCGTATTGCCGGAGGGAAGCTTACCGTTGGCGGCGAAATGCTCCAGCTTGAGATTAACCAGGGCGAAAATCAGCTTCACGGCGGGCCGGAAGGCTTCGACAAACGCCGCTGGCGCATTGCCGTGCAAAATGAGCAGGCTGTGACGTACGCGCTGGATTCCTGCGACGGCGATCAGGGTTTCCCCGGTAAATTACACACTACGGCGCGCTATGCCTTAACGGAAGATAACCGCATCAGCATCGAGCTTCGTGCCACCGTCGATAAGCCGTGCCCGGTCGGCCTCACCAACCACGCCTACTTCAATCTTGACCGCGTTCAAAGCGATGTGCGGCAGCATAAACTTCAATTGCTGGCCGACAGCTATTTGCCCGTCGACGCCAGCGGCTTGCCGTCGGGCAGCCTGAAAAAAGTGGCCGACACCAGCTTTGACTTTCGTGAACCTAAGACGCTTGCACAAGATTTTCTGGCCGACGCCGAGCAGCAAATCACCAAAGGCTACGACCATGCTTTCCTGCTGCAGGCCAAAGGCGATCTCAGCCAGCCCGTGGCACGAGTCTGGTCCACCGACGGTGCGCTGGAAATGAACGTGTTTACGACGGCGCCTGCGTTACAGGTCTATAGCGGAAACTATCTGGCGGGCACCCCTGCACGTGACAAAGAAAACTACAGCGACTGGAACGGTCTGGCGCTGGAGAGCGGCTTCCTGCCGGACAGCCCAAATCACCCGGAATGGCCGCAGCCGGACTGCTGGTTAAACCCGGATGAGACGTATCTCAGCATTACGGAATACCAGTTTCTGCCACATTAAAACCTATTGCCCTTTTCAATAAGGGCAATTTCTCACCAAATTGCTGACTTTCCCGCCAGATCGCGCCAAAAATATAACAACCTTTTACAACCACCTTACACTCCACGCGCTTTTTCGCTATGTTAAACGTTTATCATTGCCGTGGCTTATGGCGCGGCAATATAATGATAATTGTTATCATTAATCCCAGGCTCATTAAGGAGTAAATCATGGCTGTTACTAAGCTGGTACTGGTTCGTCACGGCGAAAGCCAGTGGAACAACGAAAACCGCTTCACTGGTTGGTATGATGTTGATCTGTCTGATAAAGGTCGTACCGAAGCTAAGGCTGCCGGTAAGCTTCTGAAGGATGAAGGCTTCACTTTCGACTTCGCTTACACCTCTGTGCTGAAACGTGCCATCCACACTCTGTGGAACATCCTCGATGAACTGGACCAGGCCTGGCTGCCGGTCGAGAAATCCTGGAAACTGAACGAGCGTCACTACGGCGCCCTGCAGGGTCTGAACAAAGCTGAAACCGCTGAAAAATACGGTGACGAGCAGGTTAAACAGTGGCGTCGCGGCTTCGCGATCACCCCACCAGAGCTGTCTAAAGACGACGAGCGCTTCCCTGGCCACGATCCACGTTACGCTAAACTGACCGACAGCGAACTGCCAACTACCGAAAGCCTGGCGCTGACCATCGACCGCGTAACGCCGTTCTGGAATGAGTCCATTCTGCCACGCATGAAATCCGGCGAGCGCGTTATCGTTGCGGCTCACGGTAACTCCCTGCGCGCACTGGTTAAATACCTGGATAACCTGAGCGAAGATGAGATCCTCGAGCTGAACATCCCTACCGGCGTACCGCTGGTTTATGAGTTCGATGAAAACTTCAAACCGCTGAAACGTTACTACCTGGGCAACGCTGACGAAATCGCAGCGAAAGCCGCCGCAGTAGCCAACCAGGGCAAAGCGAAGTAATTCGCCGCCCATAAAAAAAGGCGTGGTAAGCACCACGCCCCAAGACTGCTGACAAACCTATGGTTATAGAAGAAATACCAGAAGGCTTGTTGAAAAACAGGAAAATCAATTCATTGATTTTCGGCTGATAACCACAAAGAGGGAAAAACCACGATTTTTCCCTCTTTGTCAGCAAACAAAAGGCGTGGTAAACACCACGCCTTTTTTATTGCTCAAATCAGGCCATTAGCCGCGACGAGCTTTTACCGCAGCGGCAAGCTGACGCAGCGCCACTTCTGTATCATCCCAGCCGATGCAGGCGTCGGTAACGCTTTTGCCGTAGACCAGCGGCTCGCCGCTCTCCAGGCTTTGATTACCTTCTACCAGATGGCTTTCAATCATCACGCCGATGATAGCCTTTTCGCCACTGGCAATTTGGCCGCAAACGTCGGCAGAAACATCCATCTGCTTTTTAAACTGTTTGCTGCTGTTGGCGTGGCTGAAATCGATCATCACCTGTGGCTCAAGCCCCGCTTTAACCAGGCCAGCTTTGACTTCTTCCACATGCTTCGCGCTGTAGTTAGGCTCTTTGCCGCCACGCAGAATAATGTGGCAGTCACCGTTCCCGCTAGTGTTGACGATAGCGGAATGGCCCCACTTGGTTACGGACAGGAAGCAGTGCGGTGCTCCAGCGGCGTTGATGGCATCAATCGCAACTTTGATCGTGCCGTCGGTGCCGTTTTTAAAGCCAACCGGGCAAGAGAGGCCAGAAGCCAGTTCGCGGTGCACCTGTGATTCAGTGGTACGCGCGCCGATAGCGCCCCAGCTCATCAGATCCGCCAGATACTGAGGCGTGATCATATCGAGGAATTCCCCCGCCGCTGGCAGGCCGGAATCGTTGATATCCAGCAGCAGTTTACGCGCAATACGCAGACCGTCGTTAATCTGGTAGCTGCTGTCCATGTGCGGATCGTTAATCAGGCCTTTCCAACCCACCGTAGTGCGTGGTTTTTCAAAATAGACGCGCATCACCACTTCCAGCTCGCCCTGAAGCTCTTCACGCAATGCCAGCAGACGCGTGCCGTACTCTTTGGCGGCTTTTGTGTCGTGGATAGAGCATGGCCCAATCACCACCAGCAGGCGATCGTCGCTGCCTTTAAGGATTTTATGGATCGCTTTACGCGCCTGAGAGACAGTGTGGGCGGCTTTTTCAGTGGCGGGGAATTTTTCCAACAGCGCTACAGGGGGGAGAAGCTCGTTAATCTCTTTAATTCTTAAGTCGTCGTTCTGATAATTCATGATATTTCCGGGGTCGTCCTGATATTTTTCTTCGTTGCAATCCTTTCAATCTAACTCGCATAACCACAAGTGTAAACGGGCTTTTACACTTCTCATAAATTAATCCTGAAAACTCGAAAAAAACAGTGAAAACATAATGAGAATCTATGGATTAACGCCATATTTCAATGCTTACCACTGAAGGATGTTAAATTTTCAATATTGAATACTATTTTGAAAATTAAGGTCCCATTCCCATTTTTGACTCGCAGGATTTTTCAGCCTCTTTCAACCAGTTGAAACCATGGGCGGTTATAATTAGCCCACTGGGATTAATTTTTTGCGAGAGATCATGGCGCATTCACACCAACATACCTCTGCTGATAGCAACGTAAAACGCCTGCTGTTTGCCTTTCTCATCACGGCAATTTTTATGGTTGCCGAAGTTATCGGCGGCCTGCTTTCCGGCTCACTGGCTCTGCTGGCCGATGCCGGCCATATGCTCACCGACGCAGCGGCGCTGCTGTTTGCTTTGTTGGCCGTGCATTTTGCTCGTCGACCGCCCAACGCCCGGCATACCTTTGGCTGGCTGCGCCTGACGACGCTTGCCGCTTTTGTAAACGCTATCGCTTTAGTGGTTATCACCATACTTATCGTCTGGGAAGCGATTCAGCGCTTCTCAAATCCTCAGCCTATTGCAGGCTGGGCAATGCTGACTATTGCGATCGCCGGGCTGCTGGCGAACCTGGTTTCTTTCTGGATCCTGCACAGCGGCAGCGGAGAGAAAAACCTCAACGTCCGTGCGGCAGCGCTGCATGTGCTGGGTGATTTGCTGGGTTCAGTGGGGGCAATTGTGGCCGCGGTGGTGATCCTCTGGACCGGCTGGACGCCGATTGACCCAATCCTGTCGGTGCTGGTGTCCTGCCTGGTGCTACGCAGCGCCTGGAGTTTGTTGAAAGAGAGCGTCAATGAGCTATTAGAAGGTGCGCCGGGCGCCATCGACATTGCAGCCCTGAAGCGCAATCTTTCCCGCTCGATACCAGAAGTGCGTAACGTGCATCACGTCCATATCTGGCTGGTAGGTGAAAAACCGCTGATGACGCTGCATGTCCAGGTTGTACCGCCCCACGATCATGATGCTTTGCTGGCGCGCATACATCACTTCCTCGAGCACGAGTATCAGATAGAGCATGCCACGGTACAGATGGAGTATCAGGTTTGTCACGGCCCGGACTGCGACCTGAATGAGCATGACCACCACGCCGGTCATGCCCATCATCACCATTGATCAGGAGAAGGCGCGCGAGCCGGACTGCCGCGCGCTGTTAATCCACATCCGGCTGCCGTTCAGCGCAATGAACGTCAAAATGAGGTATTCCAGCGACATCGCGTAAACGCCCTGCAGGGCAAAGATAACCACGCTGATGACGTTAATGACCGTCCACAGCAGCCAGTTTTCCACGTATTTCCGCGTCATGAGAATCATCGCCACAATCGACAGCACCATCATGCACGAGTCCCAGAACGGATAAGCATCTGGCTGTAGTTCCGGCAAGGTGACGTTCAGCCCCAGACTCTGCATCACAGACACCGCAACCCGGGTCAGGAAGGCAAAGACCGGATCGATAAACAGCGTCATCAACCCAATCGCTGCGACGATAATCACCAGCCATGCAATTGCCTTAGGCAAAGGTAGCCAGCGAATTTGCAGCAAGGACTGATGGTTACTGCTTTGCCGTGACCAGGCGTACCAGCCATATATGTTCGCCACAAAAAAGAACAGCTGCAAAAGAAGGCTGGCGTAGAGCTGAATCTGGAAGAAAATGATGGCAAACAGCGTGACGTTGATTAACCCGAAGGCATAGTTGCCTATCTTCTCCAGGCTGGCAAGCCAGATACATAGCAATCCCGCCAGCGTTCCCACGGCTTCAATCCATGATAAGTCATACCCGCCCGCCCCAATGGGGATGTGGACGAGAATGTTCTGCGTGCTAAAAAAATCCATGAACTCCCCAGAGCGTAATGCTGTTACGCGTTGCCTTTAATCGTTCGACGCAATTCTGCCGCAAAGTCGAGCATGCGATTAAGTGGAACCAGCGCGCCTTCACGCAGCGCCGCATCCACTTCAATCGTGTGTGCGGCCCCGCCCTGCTCCAGCCCCTCAGCAATCGCTTTAAGCCCGTTCATTGCCATCCACGGGCAATGTGCACAGCTGCGGCAGGTTGCCCCTTCTCCTGCGGTTGGCGCCTCCAGTAGCTCCTTGTCCGGACACGCCTGCTGCATTTTATAAAATATCCCGCGATCTGTAGCCACAATAAGCCGCTGGTGAGGCAGAGTTTTAGCCGCATTGATCAGTTGGCTGGTCGAGCCTACAGCATCGGCCATATCCACCACGGCCTGCGGTGACTCAGGATGTACCAGCACTGCTGCATTCGGGTACAGCGCCTTCATCCGCGCCAGCGCCTGAGTTTTAAATTCATCGTGCACGATGCAGGCACCCTGCCAGCACAGCACATCGGCACCGGTCTGCTTTTGAACGTAGCTGCCAAGGTGACGATCCGGTGCCCAAATGATTTTCTCACCCAGGCTGTCGAGATGTTCAATCAGTTCTACCGCAATACTGGATGTCACGACCCAGTCCGCCCGAGCTTTTACCGCGGCAGAGGTATTAGCATAGACGACCACCGTGCGATCCGGGTGCTGGTCGCAGAAGGCGTTGAACGCCTCAATCGGGCAGCCGAGATCCAGTGAGCATTCGGCATTGAGGGTAGGCATTAAAATGGTTTTTTCGGGGCTAAGGATTTTCGCCGTTTCGCCCATGAAACGAACCCCTGCGACCAGTAACGTGGACGCCGGGTGGTTAGCGCCGAAGCGAGCCATCTCGAGCGAGTCAGAAATACACCCGCCGGTCTCTTCCGCAAGAGACTGGATTTCCGGGTCGGTATAGTAGTGCGCCACCATCACCGCATCCCGCTCTTTAAGCAGGCGCTTGATTTTTTCACGATAAAATTGTTTTTCATCCCTGCTCAAAGGCGTGGGTTTCGGCGGGAAGGGATAAATCGCAGTTTCCGGGTCAAACATTACGCTCATCATGCAATCTCGTTTTATTAACTTAACATTGCAGGCCAAATCAAGCGTAATTCACGCCATCTTTGGCACTCATTGTTTTATATGCTAAACAAGATAGCGAAATTTAGTCGAAATGTCGTGGGTTATTGCTCGATGCGCAGAGAGAAACAGAGCAATGGGGAATGAGTGCCGGGAATGACAGGGTTTTCAAATCGCAGTTAGCAAAAAGGCGCCTTTTTACACTGGTGGGTCGTGCAGGATGATTTCACCCTGCGGGTCGTCGCAAGCGACGTGCAAAATCAAAAAGCAATTTTGTCGAACCTGCTGCAGGCTCGAACCCTGCCCGAATTCAGAATAGCAAAAAGGCGCCTTTAGGGCGCCTTTCTACACTGGTGGGTCGTGCAGGATTCGAACCTGCGACCAATTGATTAAAAGTCAACTGCTCTACCAACTGAGCTAACGACCCGCTGTATGCGGTTACTACTAACTTCTTTACTACTTTAAAGTGGTGGGTCGTGCAGGATGACTATCACCCTTCGGGCCGTTGTTATCACAACGTTGTTTCGCTTTCGCTCAACTCAAACCTGCTGCAGGTTCGAACCCTTCACGCCTTACTACTGCTTACTACTTTAAAGTGGTGGGTCGTGCAGGATTCGAACCTGCGACCAATTGATTAAAAGTCAACTGCTCTACCAACTGAGCTAACGACCCGCTGTGCGGCTTACTGCAAACTTGTTTACTGCTTACTACTTTAAAGTGGTGGGTCGTGCAGGATGACTATCACCCTTCGGGCCGTTGTTATCACAACGTTGTTTCGCTTTCGCTCAACTCAAACCTGCTGCAGGTTCGAACCCTTCACGCCTTGCTACTGCTTACTACTTTAAAGTGGTGGGTCGTGCAGGATTCGAACCTGCGACCAATTGATTAAAAGTCAACTGCTCTACCAACTGAGCTAACGACCCACTTTTGCGTCACTTTGGGTTTGTTTAGTATCCCTTGGCAACGGCGGCATATATTACTGATTTAAGATTTTGACGCAACAATAATTTTGACGCAGATCGCTCAACTGCTTATGTTTCGCACGGCAAGACCAGAAAAACGACGATATCTGGTCAGGCCGCACGCATTATTGCGCATTCAGACGTTTTTGAGCCTGCTTTGCACCGTCAGTATTGGGATACTGTTTAACGACCTGCTGGTAGACGGCTTTCGCTTTTGCAGCGTCGCCTTTGTCCTGCATGATCACGCCAACCTTAAACATGGCGTCAGGCGCTTTAGGGGATTTCGGGTAGTTTTTCACCACGGAGGCAAAATAAAACGCCGCATCGTCCTTTTTGCCTTTGTTGTAATTCAACTGACCCAGCCAGTAATTGGCGTTAGGCAGATAAGTTGAATCCGGATACTTCTTCACAAAGGACTGAAACGCATTGATAGCATCGTCCTGGCGCGATTTATCCTGCACCAGCGCGATAGCAGCGTTGTAATCACTATTAGCATCACCGCCTTGCACTGGGGCAGCAGGCGCCGCGTTAGAGGCCCCTGCGTCCGGCGTGGCAGTCTGGGATGCACCGGCAGCAGGCTGTTGCCCTGCTCCCGCCGCAGCGCCGCTAAGGCTATCCATCTGCAGCAAAATTTGCTTTTGACGTTCCACAACCTGATTCAGTTGATACTGACTTTCCTGGATCTGACCACGCAGGGAATCAATGTCATTCTGGTTATCGGAGAGTTGCTGCTGGAGTTGGGTCAAAAGCTGACTGTGAGCGTTAGAAATACGCTCGAGTTGAGTGACACGGTCTTCGACCGAGCCTGAGCCGACACTACTGATTGGCGCCTGAGCAGTAGCGGCCCAGGGGGCCGCTATGCCAACCAGTAACGACAGACTCAACAAGTGATGTCTGAAGTTACTGCTCATGCGATTCTCTTAGTAAACCAGTACGGCACGACGGTTTTTAGCGTAAGCCGCTTCGTCATGACCCAGTACTGCAGGTTTTTCTTTACCGTAAGAAACGATGGAGATCTGGTCTGCAGAAACGCCTTTACCTTGCAGGTACATTTTAACAGCGTTAGCACGACGTTCGCCCAGTGCGATGTTGTACTCTGGGGTACCGCGCTCATCCGCATGACCTTCTACGGTCACTTTGTAAGACGGGTTGCTACGCAGGAAGTTAGCGTGTGCATCCAGCATTGCAGCGAATTCAGAGCTAACATCGTATTTGTCCAGACCGAAGTAAACGATGTTGTTCTGCTGCAGCTGTTGCATCTGCAGACGAGCCTGCTCTTCAGAAGACATGTTGCCGTGGCCGTTAGCGTCCATACCAGTGCCGGCACCCAGCATACCTTCACCGCTCTGACCATTGTTGGCGCTCTTGTTAGAAGAACACGCCGCGATAGCCATAACCGGCAGAGCAATCATCAGCCCTTTCAGCACTTTGTTCAGTTGCATTTCTTTGATCCTTTAATAATCAATATTGTTATCACAGATACGGCGACCAGGCAGGGAATTTGACCTGTCCATCAGTTGCCGGAAGACGCGCTTTGAAACGCCCATCTGTTGAAACCAAATTCAGCACGGATCCCATCCCCTGAGAAGAGCTGTAGATTACCATAGTGCCGTTAGGTGCCAGACTTGGCGTTTCATCCAGGAACGTTGACGATAAAGTTGTTACGCCACCCGCTACCAGATCCTGTTTGGCAATGTGCTGCTGACCGCTTGCGGAGCTGACCATTACCATAATTTTACCGTCGGCACTGACATCGGCATCCTGGTTCTGAGAACCTTCCCAGGACAGACGCTGCGGAGCACCGCCACTAATACTGACTTTATAAATCTGTGGACGACCCGCCTGGTCAGAGGTATAGGCCAGGGTTTGGTTGTCCGGGAACCAGGTCGGTTCGGTGTTGTTGCTGCGACCTTCAGTTACCTGACGAATCTGGCCAGAGCCCAGGTCCATCACGTACAGCTGCAGGCTGCCGGTTTTAGACAGCGCGAACGCCAGCTTAGAACCGTCCGGAGAGAACGCCGGTGCACCGTTGTGCTGCGGGAACGAAGCAATCTGACGTACTGCACCGTTAGCCAGCGTCTGCACCACCAGCGCAGAACGGCCGCTTTCGAAGGTCACATAAGCCAGTTTACTGCCGTCCGGAGACCAGGCTGGAGACATCAGCGGCTGCGGAGAACGGTGTACCACAAACTGGTTGTAGCCATCGTAATCAGACACGCGAAGCTCATACGGGAACTGGCCGCCATTGGTCTGTACAACGTAAGCAATACGGGTACGGAATGCGCCTTTAATTCCGGTCAGCTTCTCAAACACTTCATCGCTGGCGGTATGGCCGGCATAGCGCAGCCACTGTTTGTTCACTTTATAGGAGTTCTGCGCCAGCACCGTGCCCGGTGCACCTGAGGTGTCAACCAGCTGGTAAGCCACGGTGTAACTGCCGTCGCCGTTTGGCGTAACCTGACCTACCACGACGGCGTCAATACCGAGCGCGGTCCAGGCAGCAGGCTGAACTTCCTGAGCAGAACCCGGCTGCTGTGGCAGGCGAGATCTGTCGAGCGGGTTGAATTTACCGCTGTTACGCAGGTCAGCGGCAACAATACCGCCGATATCTTCAGGCGCGGCGCCAGGACCTGCCCAGGTGAACGGAACCACACCGATTGGACGAGCAGAATCCACGCCCTGGGTGATCTCGATACGAACTTCTGCGTGCAGCACTGCTGCCCACAGCATTAAGAAACTTAACGCTACACGAAATGCCTGCTTCATCATATCTCCCTTATCCGGGCGAAAAGCCCACGATAATTTAGCAGAATGTTAACAAACCCAAATACACAAAACTACCAAAACCCTGTAACTCAGCTTAGTGTGCTTTCCCCGTCGTGACGGGGAAAACCGCGTTAAGGCTTAAAGTCGATCGGTGCGTTCTTGAAGACTTCATAAACAGCTTCACTTGGCGGCTTCGGAATCTTCGCCAGACGCGCTGCCGCAACGGCAGCCTGACAAAGTGCTGGATCACCGCCTTCTGGCTTGATATCAAGCAGAAGGCCGTCTGGTGCCAACTTGATCCGCAGCGAACAGGTCTTACCGGCAAACGAAGGATCGTTATAGAACTTACTCTCGATCGCTGCCTTTATCTGACCAGCATAGCCGTTGATCTCCGCGCCACTAGCGCCGTTGTTCTTATTATTCCCTTTTCCAGCGGCAGCTGCGGCATTACCTTTCGCCCCACCGCCCGTTTTCGGTGCATTCTTACCTGAGCTTAAATCACCGAATAAATCGTCGACGCCCTGCGCTGCGGCCTTGTCAGAAGCAGCTTTCTCAGCAGCAGCCTTTTTCTTCGCGTCGGCGGCCGCTTTCTTATCTGCGGCGGCTTTCGCTGCGGCAGCCTTGTCAGCTGCGGCCTTCTCGGCAGCTTTTTCTGCCGCTGCCTTTTCTGCAGCAGCCTGTTTCGCAGCTTCAGCTTTTTCAGCAGCAGCCTGCTTAGCTGCTTCAGCGGCGGCTTTCTTCTCCGCATCCTGCGCAGCCTTCTTAGCGGCAGCATCTGCTGCTTTCTTCTCAGCATCCTGCTGAGCTTTTTTCGCTGCAGCAGCAGCGTCAGCGGCGGCTTTTTTCTCAGCGTCAGCTGCTTTCTTAGCAGCTTCTTCAGTGGCTTTCTTCTGAGCATCCGCAGCCGCTTTCTTCGCGGCTTCTTCCGCAGCTTTGGCCTGGGCATCAGCCTGAGCTTTTGCCTGCGCGTCAGCTTTTGCCTTCGCCGCTGCGGCCGCAGCTTCAGCCTGTTTTTGCTGCTCTTGAGCCTGCTTCGCGGCCGCTTCAGCCTGTTTCTGCTGTTCGGCCTGCGCTTTTGCCTGCTCCTGGGCGGCTAAACGCTCCTTCTCCAGCTCTTTCAGGCGCTGTTGTTCCGCCGCCTGTTTTTGCTGAAGCTCTTCTGCCTGCTGCTGCGCCTGTTTTTCACGCTGTTCGGCGGCGCGCTTGCTGCTTGCCTGCTGCTGCTGTTGGCGATTGTAGTTTTCCACTACCGCACCCGGGTCAACCATCACCGCGTCAATAGAAGAACCACCGCCACCGCCAGCGGATGCATCAATGTGCTCATCAAACGAGCTCCAGATCAGGATGGCAATCAAAATGATGTGCAGCACCACTGAAACGATGATCGCCCGTTTTAATTTAGCGTTCTCTTCGGTTGCCTTTGACACTCTCGGTTCCCAAACGGTTTAAGCGAAATGGATCAGATTGGCTGTGTCATCAAACCAACGGACTTCACGCCCGCCTGATGCAACAGATTCAGCGCCTTGATGATCTCGTCATACGGAACATCTTTTGCGCCGCCGATCAAAAAGACCGTTTTTGGATTCGCCTGCAGACGGCGCTGCGCTTCGGCAACAACCTGCTCTGACGGCAGCTGATCCATACGATCTTTTTCAACCACTACGCTGTACTGCCCTACCCCGGACACTTCAATAATGACCGGCGGTTCATCGTTACTGCTGACGGTCTGAGAATCTGTCGCATCCGGCAGATCCACCTCGACGCTCTGGGTGATGATCGGCGCTGTTGCCATAAAGATCAGCAGCAGCACCAGCAGCACGTCCAGCAATGGAACGATGTTAATTTCTGACTTCAGCTCACGACGACCACGTCCGCGTCTGGCCATGACTTACCCCTTGTTACTGCTTTTCGCTGCTGGTAAAAGCCTGACGGTGCAGGATAGCCGTGAACTCTTCCATGAAGTTGTCGTAATTCAATTCCAGTTTGTTCACGCGTTGGTTAAGGCGGTTGTACGCCATAACGGCCGGAATAGCAGCAAACAGACCAATCGCGGTCGCGATCAGCGCTTCGGCAATCCCTGGCGCAACCATCTGCAGCGTCGCCTGCTTCACCGCGCCCAGGGCGATAAACGCATGCATGATCCCCCACACCGTACCAAACAGGCCGATATACGGGCTGATGGAACCCACGGTGCCGAGGAAAGGAATATGGGTTTCCAGCGTTTCCAGCTCGCGGCTCATCGAGATACGCATCGCACGAGATGCCCCCTCAACCACAGCTTCTGGCGCATGGGTATTGGCGCGATGCAGTCGCGCGAACTCTTTAAAACCGGAATAGAAGATCTGCTCAGAACCGCTCAAGCTGTCGCGGCGGCCCTGGCTCTCCTGATACAGACGAGACAGTTCGATACCGGACCAGAACTTGTCTTCAAACGCCTCAGCTTCACGGCTGGCGGCATTAAGGATACGCGTTCGCTGAATGATGATTGCCCATGATGCGATGGAAAAACCAATCAAAATCAACATGATAAATTTGACCAGAAGGCTTGCCTTCAGGAACAAATCAAGGATATTCATGTCAGTCACTGCTTGAACTCCGCGACAATAGACTTGGGAAGCGCACGAGGCTTCATTAGGTGTGGATCAACACAAACAATCAGCACTTCAGCCTGGTTAAGCAACTGATTTTCAGCGTTGACTATTCGCTGCGTAAACACCATAGAAGTGCCGCGCATCGATGTAATTTCACTTTGGATTTCGAGTAAATCGTCGAGTCGGGCAGGCGCAAGATAATCAACCGTCATCCTGCGTACGACAAAGGCGACACGCTCCGCCAACAAGGAATGCTGATTAAAGTTGTGCTGGCGCAGCATCTCTGTGCGTGCTCTTTCATAAAAAGCAACATAACTGGCATGGTAAACCATACCACCGGCGTCTGTGTCTTCGTAGTAAACACGAACCGGCCATCGAAACAGCGTTGTACTCACTTTACATCCCGGTAATGCAATTAAACGCTGCTTACTATACGCAAGAGAATGAGGGTTTGGAATGGATTGTTTTAAACGTTAAGTAAATTTTTATGGGCTTGTTAAAGCCCATAATTTCTGCTTCAGGCGGGGGAATGTACGCAGACATTCAGAAGAAGAAAAACAGCAGTCCAGCAATGAGCACTAAATCGGCAACCAGCGGGCAGAAAATGCCCTGCCAGAGCACTTTGGTTGGGCGGAACCCCACCCCGTGAATGATCCCGGCACAAACGCCCCACATCAGCAGGAAGCCATGCCAAATCTCCAGCTCACTCGTTTTGGCGGCAAAACGAGACGGGTCCCAAAAAATACACCCAGCCAGCACCAGCGCCATCACTAAGGAAAGAGCCCGCAAGGGGCTCTTGTCCATTACCGCGTACAGTTTCGCGATAACGTATTCCATCAGTGCTCTTCTTTTCCGGCTTTGCTCGCCTCAACGTGCTCGAGAGCCAGCGCGGTAATAATCCCGAATGCACACGCCAGAAGCGTGCCCAGAATCCATGCAAAGTACCACATAATCAGCTCCTTATTAGTACAGAGAGGTGGAGTTGCTTTCGATGTGCTCTTTCGTGATACGACCGAACATTTTCCAGTAACACCAGGTGGTGTAGAGAAGAATGATTGGCACGAACACGATGGCAACATAGGTCATCACATTCAGCGTCAGCTGGCTGGATGTCGCATCCCACATGGTCAGGCTAGCGTTCATCATGGTGCTGGAAGGCATCACGAACGGGAACATCGCGATACCGGCCGTCAGGATCACACAGGCCAACGTCAGCGAAGAGAAGATAAACGCCAGAGCGCCTTTCTCCAGACGAGACATGAGAATGGTCAGCAGCGGCAGCACAACGCCCAGAGCAGGAATCAACCACAGCGCTGGTGTGTTGTTGAAGTTCACCAGCCAGGCACCCGCCTGACGCGCGACTTCTTTGGTCAGCGGGTTAGATGCAGCATGATGATCCAGAGCAGAAGTCACTACATAGCCATCAATGCCGTAGATCACCCAGACACCGGCCAGCGCGAAGCAAACCATCATCACCAGCGCAGCAATCTGAGCAGCCGCTTTAGCACGCAGATGTAACTCACCTACGGTACGCATCTGCAGATATGTTGCGCCCTGGGCCACGATCATCGACACGCTAACAACGCCTGCCAACAGGCCAAACGGATTCAGCAGCTGGAAGAAGTTACCGGTGTAGTAAAGGCGCAGGTAGTCATCAACGTGGAACGGAACGCCCTGCAGCAGGTTGCCGAAAGCGACACCTATCACCAGCGGTGGCACGAAGCTACCAATGAAAATGCCCCAGTCCCACATGTTACGCCAGCGGGTATCTTCGATCTTCGAGCGGTAGTCGAACCCTACCGGACGGAAGAACAAAGAAGCCAGCACCAGAATCATCGCGACATAGAAGCCGGAGAAGGCAGCGGCATAAACCATTGGCCAGGCAGCAAACAAAGCCCCGCCTGCGGTGATCAGCCAAACCTGGTTCCCGTCCCAGTGCGGCGCGATGGAGTTAACCATGATGCGGCGTTCAACGTCAGTACGGCCAATCACGCGCGACAGCATGCCCACGCCCATATCGAAGCCGTCGGTGACGGCAAAGCCAATCAGCAGAACGCCGACCAGCAGCCACCAGATAAAACGCAATACTTCATAATCGATCATTTGACGACTCCTGTCTTAGCGTGCCGGCTGAGAAGCCACGTTGGACTGCTCAAAGTGATAGCGCCCTGTTTTCAGACTGCTCGGCCCAAGGCGAGCAAATTTGAACATCAGGAACAGTTCCGCCACCATAAACAGCGTGTAAAGGCCGCAAATCAGTATCATGGAGAACAGCAGGTCGCCCACGCTCAATGACGAGTTTGCCACTGCCGTCGGCAGAACCTCACCCACCGCCCAAGGCTGACGCCCGTATTCCGCAACAAACCAGCCGGATTCGATAGCGATCCAGGGCAGTGGAATACCGTACAGCGCGGCACGCAGCAGCCATTTTTTCGAACCAATAGCGTTACGGGTCACGGTCCAGAAGGACACAGCAATAATGAACAGCATCAGGAAGCCACAGGCCACCATAATACGGAACGCGAAGTACAGCGGTGCTACGCGAGGAATAGAGTCTTTGGTTGCTTTCTGAATCTGCTCTTCGGTCGCGTCAGTGACGTTTTCCGTGTAGCGCTTCAGCAACAGACCATAGCCCAGGTCTTTTTTCACGTGGTTGAAGCTATCACGCACGCTTTGATCGGTTGAACCACTGCGCAGTTGCTCCAGCAGGCTGTAAGCCTTCATCCCGTTACGGATACGCTCTTCGTGCTGCATCATCAGCTCTTTCAGGCCCGTGACCGGCTTATCTACCGAGCGGGTAGCAATGATGCCCAGCGCGTAAGGAATTTGAATGGCGAAGCGGTTTTCTTGTTTATCCTGGTCAGGAATACCAAACAGGGTAAACGCCGCCGGCGCTGGCTGAGTTTCCCATTCGGCTTCAATCGCGGCCAGTTTGGTTTTCTGCACGTCACCCATTTCGTAGCCAGACTCATCGCCCAGTACGATAACGGAGAGAATAGCGGCCATACCGAAGCTCGCGGCAATCGCGAAGGAACGCTTCGCAAAAGCGACGTCGCGGCCTTTCAGCAGGTAGTAGGAGCTGATACCGAGCACGAACATGGCGCCACAAACATAGCCGGACGCTACGGTGTGTACGAATTTAACCTGCGCAACCGGGTTCAGGACCAGCTCGGCAAAGCTGACCATTTCCATACGCATGGTTTCGAAGTTGAAATCGGAAGCGATAGGGTTTTGCATCCAGCCGTTAGCGACCAGAATCCACAGCGCGGAGAGGTTGGAGCCCAATGCCACCAGCCAGGTGACGGCCATATGTTGAACTTTGCCGAGGCGATCCCAGCCAAAGAAGAACAGACCAACAAAGGTAGATTCGAGGAAGAATGCCATCAGGCCTTCGATCGCCAGCGGCGCACCGAAGATATCCCCTACATAGTGAGAATAGTAAGACCAGTTAGTCCCGAACTGGAACTCCATGGTCAAACCGGTTGCCACCCCCAACGCAAAGTTGATTGCAAACAACTTGCCCCAGAATTTGGTCATATCTTTATAAATCTGCTTACCTGACAGCACATAGACCGTTTCCATGATGGCCAGCAAGAACGCCATACCTAGCGTCAGCGGCACAAACAGGAAGTGGTACATCGCGGTCAAGGCAAACTGTAAGCGCGACAGTTCGACAATATCAAACATCTTGACTCCTTGCTCTTCGCATGAAGACTTCGACTGTGGTTCACCGGGAGGTTCACCACAAGCATGCCCTAATACAAATACATTCGCTTCCAGTCCCCTTTTTCTCGCCCACTTTATTCAAATGTGAAATCAAAAGGTGAAAGGTTACAAACACGTTAATTAAATCAAAAATAACCCGTAATTATATTACCCTGCAATTCCCTTACAATAAACAGGTCTTTGCTTAATGTTTTTTACGTTTTACGACGGCGATCAATTTATAGCTAAAACACCGTTATTCGGCCAGTTTGATCTGCAGCAATTTTGCCCCTTTATACCCCGCAACGCCAGCTTTAAACATTGGTCCAAAACAATTTACATTGGCAATGTTAATTATTTTTCAATAGAGAATTAATCGTGAATTTGTTGTTAATGATATGTTCCAACGCTTCGTTTGAGGTTAATTTCATGACGCTTATTCTCAACATAAAGCCGATATTTAAAGCTGAAGCTTAAATTTCTCCCATGCACGCCAGGTCATCTTTACACTATTTATCGGGCATCTTTTTCCGTAGTTTTGGCTCCCTCCTTTTAATATTCACAAATAATTCACTTTTGATATAAATTAAATTAACAAATCATTATTTTTTATAAGGTTACATCGGGAAAATATCGCAGAGAGAAATTATTCAGGAAAAGAATAAGTGCGTGGGAATGCGCGATACAACGTAAGAAGAGGCAGGGTTATCAAAGCCGAAACATAAAAAAAGGCCACCCAGGGTGGCCAACCATGTCGAACACTTATTATTACTGTTTCCCCCGCTTGCGCGGGGGCATCTGCTTACTGCGGCAGAATAGCTTTCAGCGCATCGCCAATGTCGGCGAGGCTGCGAACGGTTTTCACGCCAGCGGCTTCCAGAGCAGCGAATTTCTCATCCGCCGTCCCTTTTCCGCCCGCGATGATGGCGCCCGCGTGGCCCATACGCTTGCCTTTAGGCGCGGTAACGCCGGCAATGTAGCCCACAACAGGTTTGGTCACGTGCTCTTTGATATAGGCCGCAGCTTCTTCTTCTGCGCTCCCGCCGATTTCACCGATCATCACAATAGCTTCGGTTTTCGGGTCTGCCTGGAACATCTTCAGGATATCAATGAAGTTGGAGCCAGGAATCGGGTCACCGCCGATACCAACGCAGGTTGACTGGCCGAGGCCGATGTCAGTTGTCTGCTTAACGGCTTCATAGGTCAGCGTCCCGGAACGGGAAACGATGCCCACTTTGCCCGGCAGGTGAATGTGGCCCGGCATGATGCCGATTTTGCATTCACCTGGGGTGATAACGCCCGGGCAGTTTGGCCCGATCATGCGCACGCCAGCTTCATCCAGCGCCACTTTCACGGTCAGCATATCCAGCGTAGGGATGCCTTCAGTGATCGTGATGATAAGTTTAATACCCGCATCAATCGCTTCCAGGATGGAGTCTTTGCAGAACGGGGCTGGAACGTAAATCACGGAAGCGGTCGCGCCGGTAGCTTCAACGGCTTCACGCACGGTATTGAATACCGGCAGACCCAGATGTTCAGTACCGCCTTTGCCTGGCGTCACGCCGCCAACCATTTGCGTACCGTAGGCAATCGCCTGTTCGGAGTGGAAAGTCCCCTGGCTGCCGGTAAAGCCCTGGCAAATTACCTTGGTGTTTTTATCGATCAAAATGGACATTATTTCCCCTCCACGGCAGCAACAACCTGCTGTGCTGCGTCCGTCAGACTTTTCGCTGCAATGATGTTCAGGCCGCTATCTGCCAGTTTTTTCGCGCCCAGTTCGGCGTTGTTACCTTCCAGACGCACCACCACCGGCACGTTAACACCCACTTCAGCTACCGCACCAATGATGCCGTCGGCAATCAGGTCGCAGCGCACGATACCGCCGAAGATGTTCACCAGAACGGCTTTGACTTTGTCGTCGGACAGGATGATTTTGAACGCTTCGGTAACGCGCTCTTTGGTCGCACCGCCGCCCACGTCGAGGAAGTTAGCCGGCTCGCCGCCGTGCAGCTTAACGATGTCCATGGTGCCCATTGCCAGGCCCGCACCGTTAACCATACAGCCGATGTTGCCGTCCAGCGCCACGTAGTTCAGTTCCCACTGTGCAGCCTGGGCTTCACGCGGGTCTTCCTGAGACTGGTCACGCATTTCACGCAGATCCGGCTGGCGGAAAAGCGCGTTACCGTCAGCGCCCAGTTTGCCGTCGAGGCAGATCAGGTCGCCCTGCTTAGTGATCACCAGCGGGTTGATTTCGATCAGCGCCAGGTCACGCTCGAGGAAGATAGTCGCCAGCCCCATAAAGATCTTGGTGAACTGCTGAACCTGCTTACCTTCCAGACCCAGTTTGAACGCCAGCTCACGACCCTGGTAAGGCATTGGGCCCGCCAGCGGATCCAGCGCAACTTTGTGGATCAGGTGCGGCGTTTCTTCCGCTACTTTTTCGATTTCCACGCCGCCTTCGGTGGAGGCCATGAAGACCACGCGGCGAGAGCTACGGTCAACTACCGCGCCCAGATACAGCTCTTTGTCGATGTCGGTTGCAGCTTCAACCAGAATCTGGTGTACAGGCTGGCCAGTAGCGTCCGTTTGGTAAGTCACCAAACGTTTGCCCAGCCAGTGCTCGGCAAAAGCACGAATGTCTTCTTTGCTGTTAACCACTTTCACACCGCCCGCTTTACCGCGGCCACCGGCATGAACCTGACATTTCACCACCCAAGGACCCGCGCCAATTTTAGAGGCGGCTTCTTCCGCTTCACGCGGTGTGGTGCAGGCGTAACCGACGGGTGCCGGCAAACCATACCGAGCAAACAACTGTTTCGCCTGATATTCGTGTAAGTTCATGAGTTCTATCCATCCAGATAAAGAGCATTAATGCTCGGGGTAAGGTTAGATTTGGTTGTAGGGGCGGGTGTCATAGCACCCGCCAGAGTCTTGTTCGACTACACGTCCA
The DNA here is from genome assembly GCF_011752835.1 of Enterobacter sp. Ap-1006. Taxonomy (NCBI): domain Bacteria; kingdom Pseudomonadati; phylum Pseudomonadota; class Gammaproteobacteria; order Enterobacterales; family Enterobacteriaceae; genus Enterobacter; species Enterobacter sp. Ap-1006. The sequence continues at coordinate 580,269 of NZ_VWWU01000003.1, forward strand.
GCAGCAGACGAGTTGGATCTTCCAGCAGCTCTTTAATGGCTACCAGGTAACCCACGGACTCGCGGCCATCGATCAGACGGTGATCGTAAGAGAGCGCCAGGTACATCATCGGCAGGATCTCTACTTTACCGTCAACCGCCATTGGGCGGTCTTTGATGGCGTGCATACCCAGGATCGCGCTTTGCGGTGGGTTGATGATTGGCGTAGACATCAGGGAGCCGAAGACGCCACCGTTTGTGATGGTGAAGTTACCACCGGTCAGCTCTTCCACGGTCAGCTTGCCGTCACGGCCTTTCACCGCCAGCTCTTTGATGCGTTTTTCGATGTCGGCCATGCCCAGGGTGTCAACGTCTTTCAGCACTGGAGTTACCAGGCCACGCGGGGTAGAAACCGCGATGCTGACATCAAAGTAGTTGTGGTAAACCACGTCTTCGCCATCAATGGAAGCATTCACTTCCGGATAGCGTTTCAGCGCTTCAACAACCGCTTTAATGTAGAAGGACATGAAGCCCAGACGCACACCGTGACGTTTTTCAAACGCTTCACCGTACTGCTTACGCAGTTCCATGATTGGCTTCATGTTCACTTCGTTGAACGTGGTGAGCATGGCGGTAGAGTTTTTCGCTTCCAGCAGACGCTCGGCTACGCGCTTGCGCAGACGGGTCATCGGCACGCGTTTTTCGCTGCGGCCAGCCAGTGGCGCAACCGGTGCCTGAGTGGCTTCGGCGGCTTTTGCCTGTGCAGGCTGTTTAGCTTTCGCTTCGCTCAGGTGTTTTTCAACATCTTCACGAGTGAGACGGCCACCTACGCCGCTGCCTTTGATAGCGCTGGCGTCGAGGTCGTTCTCTGCGATCAGGCGGCGGATAGCCGGGCTGAGGGCATCATTGCTCTGCTCTTCCAGGGAAGCCTGCTGGCGCTGAGCCGGAGTAGACTCTTTGGTATCAGCTTTCGCGGAGGTTTCTTTCCCGCCGCTATTGCCTTCACGCAGGCGGCCCAGAATCTGACGAGAGGTCACAGTTGTGCCTTCATCTTCCAGTACCGCATCCAGAACGCCGTCTGCAGACGCGGGTACTTCCAGTACCACTTTGTCAGTTTCGATTTCAACCAGTACTTCGTCACGTTTGACGCTGTCGCCCGGTTTTTTATGCCAGGTTGCCACTGTCGCGTCGGCTACGGACTCAGGCAGGTCAGGAACTAGAATATCTACGCTACTCATTATTTATCCTTTAATTTATTCGACGTTCAGCGCGTCATTAACCAGATCTTGCTGTTGCTTCTGGTGAACGGACATATACCCTACCGCCGGAGAGGCGGAGGCCGGGCGACCTGCATAACGCAGAGCGGACCCAAACGGAATCACTTCGCGGAAGTGGTGCTGGCTGCAGTACCAGGCGCCCTGGTTCAGCGGCTCTTCCTGGCACCAGACGAAGTCGTGTACGTGCGCGAACGGCTTCAGCGCTTCCTGTACCGCCTGATGCGGGAACGGATAGAGCTGCTCGATACGCACAATCGCCACATCCTTCTGCTCATTCTTACGGCGCTGCTCAAGCAGGTCGTAGTACACCTTACCGGAACACAGAACAACGCGCTTCACGCCTTTCGGATCCAGTTCGTCAATCTCACCAATTGCCGGCTGGAACGTGCCGTTGGCCAGTTCGTCGAGGCTGGATACCGCCAGCGGATGGCGCAATAGAGATTTCGGTGACATGACGACCAGTGGACGGCGCATCCCGCGCAGCGCCTGACGACGCAGCATGTGGTAAACCTGAGCCGGAGTCGACGGCACGCATACCTGCATGTTCTGCTCGGCGCACAGCTGGAGGTAACGCTCCAGACGCGCGGAGGAGTGCTCTGGGCCCTGGCCTTCATAGCCGTGTGGCAGCAGCATGACCAGGCCACACATACGGCCCCATTTCTGCTCGCCGGAGCTGATGAACTGGTCAATCACAACCTGTGCCCCGTTGGCGAAGTCGCCGAACTGCGCTTCCCAAATGGTCAGGGTGCGAGGTTCTGCCGTGGCATAGCCGTATTCAAAGGCCAGAACCGCTTCTTCAGACAACACGGAATCCCAGACTTTGAAGATGCCTTGGCTGTTGTGAACGTGCGCCAGCGGCGTATAGGTAGAGCCGTTGGTTTGGTTGTGGATCACGGCGTGGCGGTGGAAGAAGGTCCCACGGCCAGCATCTTCGCCGGACAGACGAACGGACACGCCTTCATCTACCAGCGTTGCATAAGCCAGGTTTTCCGCTGCACCCCAGTCGAACAGTTTGTTGCCGTTCGCCATGTCCTGGCGGTCGCTGTAGATTTTCGCCACGCGGGACTGCATTTCTACGGCTTCCGGCACGGTGCTGATGCGCTTAGCCAGTTCCTGAACGCGCTTCATCTCAACCTTGTTCGGGTAGCTTTCGTCCCACTCGTGGTTGAGGTACGGCGACCAGGTAAAGGAGTGCATGTTCATCGGACGCCACTCTTGCACGACACATTCGCCGGCATCCAGCGCATCGCGGTACAGATTCACCATTTCGGTGGCATCTTCCAGCGTGGCCAGTTTGTCCTGCTCCAGCTTGTCAGCATAGATCTTACGCGGGGTCGGATGTTTTTTGATTTTCTGGTACATCACCGGCTGCGTTGCGCTTGGCTCGTCAGCTTCGTTATGGCCGTGGCGGCGGTAGCAAACCAGGTCGATAAACACATCACGCTTGAAGGTATTACGGAAGTCCAGCGCCAGACGGGTAACGAAAGCTACGGCTTCCGGGTCATCCGCATTAACGTGGAAAATCGGCGCCATGACCATCTTACCGATGTCGGTACAGTATGGCGTGGAGCGCGCATCCAGCGGGTTAGAGGTGGTGAAACCAATCTGGTTGTTGATCACGATACGCACGGTACCGCCCACTTCGTAACCACGCGCTTTGGACATGTTCAGGGTTTCCTGAACCACGCCCTGCCCGGCTACCGCGGCATCACCATGAATGGTGATCGGAAGTACCTGGTTGCTGCCTGGCTTATCCAGACGATCCAGACGCGCACGCACGGAACCGATAACCACCGGGCTAACGATTTCCAGGTGAGACGGGTTAAACGCCAGCGCCAGGTGAACCAGGCCGCCTTCGGTTTCAACATCGGAAGAAAAGCCCATATGGTACTTCACGTCGCCGGTGCCGAGATGTTCTTTATGTTTGCCCGCAAATTCGTCAAACAGATCCTGCGGTTTTTTACCCAGCACGTTGATCAGCACGTTAAGACGACCGCGGTGCGCCATACCCAGCACCACTTCGCGCGTGCCGCTCTTACCGGCGTGGCGAATCATCTCTTTGAGCATCGGTACCAGCGCGTCGCCGCCTTCCAGCGAGAAGCGTTTGGCCCCAGGGAATTTAGCCCCCAGGTAACGTTCCAGACCTTCAGCTGCAGTCAGCTCGCTCAGGAAACGTTTTTTCTCTTCCTGAGTAAAGCTTGAACGCCCGGCTACCGATTCGATGCGCTGCTGGATCCAGCGTTTTTCTTCGGTATTGGTGATGTGCATGTATTCCGCACCGATCGACCCACCGTAGGTTTGCTTCAGCGCAGCGATCAGGTCGGCAAGCTTCATGGTCTCTTTGCCGATGGCAAACGATCCCACGTTGAAACTCTGCTGCAAATCTTCTTCGGTCAGGTTATGGAACGCCGGATCCAGATCGGCAACCGTTTCCTGCTGCCAAAGCCCGAGCGGATCGAGATTAGCAGCCTGATGGCCGCGGAAACGCCAGGCGTTGATCAGCTGCAACACTTTTACCTGTTTAGCATCGGTGTCAGGATCGGTGACTGCGGTGGAGTAACGTGAGGCATCCTTCGCCAGACGACGGAAATAATCACGCGTTTTTGAATGGAATTGATCCGGTCTGGCTCCGGTGCCAGGTAACTGCTGGAACATCGTGCGCCAGTGCGCATCAACAGAGTCAGGATCGGTTAAGAAGTCTTCATAGAGCTGCTCTATGTAGGACTGGTTTGCGCCCGCCAGCCAGGAAGAGTCCAGCCAGGGCTTCATCGCGCCGTTCTGCATCGTGATCCCTTAAGCATTTTATGCTTATTTCGCCGTGGATAACTATAACGCACACCGTAGGGTATACAGGTATACGTTCCAGGGTTCACTTTCTTCGAGCCTGTTGCCGTGGAGGGCGGCCCGCGAAGGAACCTTTAGAAACTGTCTGAAGGGTTTCCCCTCACCCCTTCCCCTTATAAGAGAGGGAAGATCGTCGGCAGTTTTTAAAGATTTCCTGCAATTTGTACCCTCTCCCCTGCAAGGAGAGGGTACTTTTCTGACTTAAGCGCTTTTTTGCAACAGCATCGACTTAATATGGCCGATAGCTTTCGTCGGGTTCAGCCCCTTAGGACAAACGCTGACGCAGTTCATAATGCTGTGGCAGCGGAATACGCTGAAAGCATCGCTCAGGCCGTCCAGACGCGCGTCCGTTTCGGTGTCGCGGCTGTCGATCAGGAAGCGATACGCAGCCAGCAAACCGGCCGGGCCGATAAACTTGTCCGGGTTCCACCAGAACGACGGGCAAGAAGTCGAGCAGCAAGCGCAAAGAATGCACTCGTACAGACCATCCAGCTTTTCACGCTGTTCAGGCGATTGCAAATGCTCGCGAGCGGGTGGATTTTGCCCATTATTCAACAAGTAAGGCTTAATCTTCTCATATTGAGCATAGAATTGCCCCATGTCTACCACCAGATCGCGGATCACCGGCAGGCCTGGCAGAGGACGGATGACTATCTTCTGCTTACCGTTGCCGAGCGCCGAGATTGGCGTGATACAGGCCAGCCCATTTTTGCCGTTCATGTTCAGGCCGTCGGAGCCACAAACGCCTTCACGGCAAGAGCGACGGAATGACAGACCAGGATCTTTTTCTTTCAGCTGCATTAAAGCGTCAAGCAGCATCATGTCGCGACCCTCTTCCGCTTCCAGGGTGTAATCCTGCATGCGCGGAGCGTCGTCTACATCCGGGTTATAACGATAAACTGAGAATTCGAGTTTCATTGTCCTGTCTCCGCATTAATAAGTACGAATCTTCGGCGGGAACGCCGGACGCAGTTTCGGTTCCATGTTAACGCTACGACGCGTCATGGATTCCGTCTCTGGCAGATACAGGGAATGGCACAGCCAGTTTTCGTCATCACGCTCCGGGAAGTCGAAGCGGCTATGCGCGCCACGGCTCTCGGTACGGAAGTTTGCCGACACAGCAGTGGCGTAAGCGGTTTCCATCAGGTTATCCAGCTCCAGGCACTCAACGCGCTGGGTGTTGAACTCGCTGGAAGTGTCGTCCAGACGGGCATTTTTCAGGCGCTCGCGGATTGCTTTCAGTTGCTCAAGCCCTTTGGCCATCGCGTCACCTTCGCGGAATACCGAGAAGTTGTGCTGCATACATTCCTGCAGCGCTTTGCGGATTTCCACCGGATCTTCACCGTTACGGTTGCCGTTCCAGCGGTTAAGGCGCTCAAGGGAGGCGTCGATTTCAGCGTCGGTTGCGTCAAGCAGATCGCCCTGCTCGGCAATGGATTCCTGCAGGTGCAGGCCAACAGCACGTCCGAACACCACCAGGTCAAGCAGGGAGTTGCCGCCCAGACGGTTCGCACCGTGTACGGAAACACAGGCAATTTCGCCCACGGCGAACAAACCAGGGATAACCACATCTTCGCCCTGCTCGTTCACGGTCAGCGCCTGGCCGGTCACTTTGGTCGGAATACCGCCCATCATATAGTGGCAGGTTGGGATAACCGGGATCGGCTCTTTCACCGGATCGACGTGGGCGAAGGTACGAGACAGTTCCAGAATGCCCGGCAGGCGGGATTCCAGCACTTCTTTACCCAGGTGGTCGAGTTTCAGTTTGGCATGTGGCCCCCACGGACCATCACAGCCGCGGCCTTCACGGATTTCAATCATGATGGAACGCGCCACCACGTCACGACCCGCCAGGTCTTTCGCATTCGGGGCATAACGCTCCATGAAGCGTTCGCCGTGTTTGTTCAGCAGGTAACCGCCTTCACCACGGCAGCCTTCTGTGACCAGAACCCCTGCCCCGGCAATGCCGGTTGGGTGGAACTGCCACATTTCCATATCCTGCACCGGCACGCCAGCGCGGATAGCCATACCAACGCCGTCACCGGTATTGATGTGGGCGTTGGTGGTGGATTGATAAATACGGCCTGCGCCGCCGGTTGCCAGCACGGTTGCGCGGGCTTTGAAGTAAACGACTTCACCGGTTTCGATGCACAGTGCGGTACAGCCAACCACTGCGCCATCGGCGTTTTTCACCAGATCCAGCGCATACCACTCGGAGAAGATGGTGGTGTGGTTTTTCAGGTTCTGCTGATACAGCGTGTGCAGTAAAGCGTGGCCGGTACGGTCAGCTGCTGCCGCAGTACGCGCTGCCTGCTCGCCGCCGAAGTCTTTCGACTGACCGCCGAACGGACGTTGATAAATGGTGCCGTTTTCCAGACGGGAGAAAGGCAGGCCCATGTGGTCCAGTTCCAGAATCGCTTCCGGGCCGGTTTTACACATATATTCGATGGCGTCCTGGTCACCGATATAATCGGAACCTTTTACCGTGTCATACATGTGCCATTCCCAGTTATCTTCATGGGTATTACCCAGCGCCACGGTGATACCACCCTGCGCAGATACGGTATGGGAACGAGTAGGGAACACTTTAGAAAGCAGCGCACAGGTCTGGCCGCTCTGGGAAATCTGTAGCGCCGCGCGCATACCTGCGCCGCCGGCACCAATCACTACAGCATCAAATTCTCTGACTGGCAGTTTCATTACACACCCCACACCACAACGAATCCATAAATGACGTAAACCAACAGCGCGACAACAATCAGCAGCTGTAAAGGAAGGCGAATCGCCAGTGGTTTAACGTAGTCGGTCAACACCTGCCACATGCCAATCCAGGCATGGATCAAAATAGAGAACAGTGCCAGCAGGGTGAAAACTTTGGTGAAGGCAGAGGCAAAGAAGCCGTGCCAGACGTCGTAGGTCAGCTCGCCGGTGACAGCGAAGAAGCCAATCATGTAGATGATGTACAGGGTGAGTACGATGGCGGTAGCGCGAACCAGCACATAATCGTGCACGCCATTGCGACCCAATGCGGAGGCATTGCTTACCATACGAGGACTCCTGCAAGAATTGAAAGCACGACAGTAATAACAAAGGCGATATGTGCGGATCGTTTGCCCGCTACAAAGGTCTCTTCCAGATAGCCAAAGTCCATCAGCAGATGGCGAATACCAACCACCACGTGATAGGCCAGAGCCGTCAGAATGCCCCACATTATAAATTTAACGATAAAGCTGCTCATCACGGCGGACGCGGTCAGAAAACCTTCCGGGGAGGAGAGTGACAGTCCCAGCAACCAAAGCAGAATGCCGACCGCCACAAATGTGATCACGCCGGAAACGCGGTGGAGGATGGAAGCGATTGCAGTGACGGGGAACCGGATCGTTTTCAGATCCAGATTGACAGGTCGTTGTTTTTTCACGTTTCTTATCATGAATAGCGCCCACATGCTCTTCTTATTGTTTCCTTCCTCCGGATCTGCATTCGGGGTCAGACAGCGCTAACTTTCTATAACTGTGCGTCATGCAAAAAACAGCTACATCCAGAGGCCAGAGATCTGGCTACAACGCTGGGTGGCTCCCGGTAGCAGGGTGTTCCGGAGACCTGGCGGCAGTATAGGCTCTTCACAAAATCATTACAATTAACCCACATAATGTTTGAAGGGTTTTGCTCGGAACAGTGAGCAGGATCACGATAACAACATTATTTTAAATTTTAATCATCTGATTTGACAAAAGTTAAACATTCTTGTTACAAACAGGGCCAGAAAAGCCGTATAATTCGTAAAAGTTATAGGGTCAGCCTTTCACCTGAGTAATAGTTATGTAACAGTGGATGGGTATTGACCCGAGAGATCAGGACAGTTATTAGTGATATACAGGTTTGAATGATACTGATTGCTAAGACGCTGATTTGCTGTAGTTTCGCCCTCAAAGCGAGTGTTACCTGCAAGCGCCCATCGCTCTGTACCCTGGTTGTACTCCTCTAAACAGAGCCGCGAGCCAATTAAAAAACTGGTAACCAACCATTGTGGGTTCGAATGCAAATCGGACGCCCGGCAGTCTTATGAAATAAGGCGCTAAGGAGACCGTAAATGGCTGATACTAAAGCAAACCTCACCCTTAATGGTGACGATGCTCTCGAACTTGATGTGCTAAAGGGCACGCTAGGTCAGGATGTAATTGATATCCGTAGTCTTGGTTCTAAAGGTGTATTTACTTTTGACCCAGGTTTCACCTCTACCGCATCCTGCGAATCCAAAATCACTTATATCGACGGTGACGAAGGCATTCTTTTGCACCGCGGTTTCCCGATTGACCAGCTGGCCACCGAATCCAGCTACCTGGAAGTGTGCTACATCCTGCTGAACGGTGAAAAACCGACTCAGGAACAGTTCGACGAATTCAAAACCACCGTTACCCGCCACACCATGATTCACGAGCAGATCACCCGTCTGTTCCACGGCTTCCGTCGCGACTCGCATCCGATGGCCGTGCTGTGCGGCGTAACCGGCGCGCTGGCGGCCTTCTACCACGACTCCCTTGACGTGAATAACCCACGTCACCGTGAAATCGCGGCGTTCCGTCTGCTCTCCAAAATGCCAACCGTAGCGGCAATGTGTTACAAGTATTCGATTGGCCAGCCGTTTGTTTACCCACGCAACGACCTCTCCTACTCGGCTAACTTCCTGAACATGATGTTCTCCACGCCGTGCGAAGAATACAAAGTTAACCCAATTCTGGAGCGCGCAATGGATCGTATTCTGATCCTGCACGCTGACCACGAGCAGAACGCATCGACGTCAACCGTACGTACCGCAGGTTCTTCCGGCGCTAACCCATTTGCGTGTATCGCGGCAGGGATCGCTTCCCTGTGGGGACCGGCTCACGGCGGCGCGAACGAAGCTGCACTGAAGATGCTGGAAGAAATCAGCACCGTGGAGCACATTCCAGAATTTATCCGTCGTGCCAAAGACAAGAACGACTCGTTCCGCCTGATGGGCTTCGGCCACCGCGTGTACAAAAACTACGACCCGCGCGCCACCGTGATGCGTGAAACCTGTCACGAAGTGCTGAAAGAGCTGAACCTGAAGGATAACAACCTGCTGGAAGTGGCGATGGAGCTGGAACACATCGCGCTGAACGACCCGTACTTCATCGAGAAGAAACTCTACCCGAACGTAGACTTCTACTCCGGCATCATCCTGAAGGCGATGGGCATTCCTTCCTCCATGTTTACCGTTATCTTCGCGATGGCGCGTACCGTGGGCTGGATTGCACACTGGAACGAAATGCACGACGACGGCATTAAAATTGCCCGTCCACGTCAGCTGTACACCGGCTACGACAAACGTGATTTCAAATCCGATCTCAAAAAGTAACATTTCTTACTTGATGAGTAAAAAACGCGCCCCGTGGCGCGTTTTTTTATTTCTGGCAGCGAGGGCACCAGTAAAACGGTCTTGAAGAGAGGTTGGTTCTTTCAATAATCCCTCCACATCGTTCGCACGGTTCACCCGCCCGGTGAAACACCCTAAAGCTGAACACAGCCCCGTGATGTTTGTTCTCATCTCCCTGGCCTCGGGTCTGATAAGAAAGCCGTGGAATCGCCAGCAAAGCAGTCGCTAACCGCTCAATCTGCTCTTCGCTTAAATCCTCCGCGCGGTGCTGCGGCGCAAGTTCCGCTTCCCAAAGGATTTCCACTCGCAGGTAATTCCCCAAACCGGCAAGAAAAGCCTGGTCGAGCAGTAACCCGCTGAACTGCCGACGGCGAAACTTCGGCGACAGCAAGCGTGTTTTGACCAGATCCACCGTCAGCTTTTCATCCAGCACATCCGGCCCCACGCGCTGCAAGAAAGGCTGTTGTTCAAGCTGCCCCTGATCGAGGATTTCGATGTCCGAGGCGCTGTAAAGAAGAATGGCTTTTTTAGCCGTTTGCAGCCTGACACGCAGCACACGGTTCGTTTCTGCTACTTTACCTACGTCAGCCACTCGCCATACGCCGTAAAGCTGATTATGGCTGTACAAGGTTAAGCCGTTGGAAAAATGCGTCAGCATTGCTTTCCCCCGGGTCTCGATACTGTCGATAGTTTTCCCCACCAGCATCGTTTCAAACGGCTTAAGCTCTTCAAAAGCAAACCAGGCTTCGGTTAATGGTTCCCCGCCCACGGCGGCTTCCAGCTTATCCGCCGCGCGGCGAATCTCCGGTCCTTCCGGCATACTAACCTCCCTGAAACGTTACGCTTCCTGTGCCAGTTGCCAGGCAATCTGCTCGAGATAAATAGCCTGTTCGCGGCGCGCTCTGAGCGCTTCCGCCAGCGTACACGGCACAAAATGAATGGGTTCCCCCAGCCTGACCTGAGCCAGATGATAAAGATCGGCCTCAATCACGCAGGCAATGCGAGGATAGCCCCCGGTTGTCTGGGCATCGTTCATTAACACAATCGGCTGGCCGTTATGTGGTACCTGAATCACGCCCGGCAGCAGGCCATGGGACAGCATTTCTCGCTGGGTCGTTCGCTCCAGCTCTGGCCCCTGAAGCCTGTAGCCCATCCGGTTACTCTGCGGGCTAATTTGCCAGGCCAATCGCCAGAAACTCTCCTGAGATGCCTGGCTGAACTCCTGATACTCCGGCCCGGTCACGGCGCGAATGCGATTTCCCCAAAGCAGTTGTTTTACGCCGCGGGGATGCTGAAATTTACGTTGAGGTTTACGCAAAGCTAAACGGTCACCATCCCGCAGCAAACGGCCATGATGCCCGCCGATCCCGGCTTTAAGATCGGTGCTGTAAGACCCCATCACTTCCGGCACATCCAGGCCACCGTCGACGGCAAGGTAGCTGCGCATACCGTGCGTAGGTTTTTTCAGCGTCAGCCTTTGGCCTTTTTTGACAGGCAGTCGCCAGCCCGTCCACACGGCGTTGCCATCCAGCTCCGCATGGCAGCCCGCCCCGGTAAGCGCAAACCATCCGCTACGCCCGAACTCAATCACGCATTGCCCAAGGGTGATTTCCAGCGCCGGGGCATCTGGCGCATTCCCAACCAGTAAATTGGCGACGGAGATGGCGGGGGTATCGAGCGCGCCGCAGCGGCTCACGCCCAAATGACGCTGCCCTTCCCGGCCCGTATCCTGCACGCTGGTTTGTATCCCGGCGCGAATAATATTCAGCATATGCCCCCCTGCTGCGGGACGAAACGCACGGTATCACCCGGCAACAATAAAGTGGGTGATGAGCCGTTGGGGTTAAACAAATCGAGTGAGGTGCGGCCGATGATTTGCCAGCCTCCCGGCGTCACCAGCGGATAAATGCCGGTTTGACTGCCACCAATGCCTACAGAGCCAGCGGCAACCTGCAGCCGGGGCTCCGCCCGGCGGGGCGTAGCGAGGACTTCAGGCAGCCCCCCGAGATAAGCAAACCCCGGCTGAAAGCCAAGGAAGTAGACGACATATTCCGCAGCAGAATGCAGGGCGACGACCTTTTCCGGCGTTAAGGTATTGTGGCGAGCCACGACATCAAGATCGGGTCCTGCCTCACCGCCGTACACCACCGGAATATCAATCTGGCGAGGCACAGGGATCACAGCCTCGCTTTCTTCCCACCAGCGCTGGAGCCATTCAATGCCATCCAGCGCCAGCCGCTGAGGATCTTTCAGCACCACGGTGATGTTATTCATGCCCGGAATAGCCTCGCTCACCTCGTCAGAGGCATTCAGGCGCTGCAGCAGTCCCCAAATGCGCTGCTGGCTGGCAAGACTTACGGGAGGATCCAGCTCCAGAACCACCGCTTTTTCACCCAATAAATAACAGCGAGCTCGTTGCACAGATCCTCCGGTATCAGGCTGGATTAGGAATATCGATAAAGATAACGTCGAGATCGGTTTCGCTGTTTAGCCAGTCGCTAAGTGCCTGGATCCCACCCCGCTCGGTGGCATGGTGACCCGCGGCGTAGAAATGCAGCCCCTGTTCGCGGGCGGAATGAATCGTCTGCTCGGAAACTTCGCCGGTAATAAACGCATCCACACCAAAGCGCGCCGCGCTATCGATAAAGCCCTGCCCACCGCCCGTGCACCACGCCACGCGGCGGATCTGATCCGGGCCGGTGTCTCCACACCACAGCGGCGTGCGGCCTAAGCGCATTTCAATCCAGGAAGCCAGCTCCACGCCGGAAAGCGGCGTCGGGAACTCGCCCCACGGGACCAGCGGCTCAACTTCCCCTTTCGTTTCAATCCCCAGCAGCGCGCCAAGTTGGGCGTTATTCCCCAACTGCGGATGGGCATCAAGCGGCAAATGCCAGCCGTAAAGGTTGATGTCGTTCGCCAGCAGCGTTTTCAGGCGGTTGCGCTTCATGCCGCGGATCACCGGCGATTCATTTTTCCAGAAATAACCGTGGTGGACGATCACCGCATCGGCCTGCTGGCGCACAGCTTCGTCCAGCAGCGCCTGGCTGGCGGTAACCCCAGTGACAATCTTGCGGATCGCTTCCCGGCCTTCAACCTGCAGGCCATTCGGGGCATAATCACTGATTGCCGCGTTGTTCAGCTTGTCATTAATCAGGCGTTCCAGTTCACTGTTTTTCATCATTATTCTCTTTGGTTATTTTCTTGCCGCTTCATAAGCCGTAAGCGTATTCAGTCGGGCCTGCCTATGGTCAACAATCGGGCGCGGGTAGTCCAGCGTTTGCTTTTGTTTATCAGCCCAGTCCCACGGCGAATGAATCTGTTTCCCTGGCACAGTTTTCAGTTCAGGTAGCCAGTGGCGAATAAAATCCCCTTCAGCATCAAAGCGTTCACCCTGAGTTGTCGGGTTAAAAATGCGAAAATAAGGCGCGGCGTCGGTGCCAGTAGAAGCCGCCCACTGCCAGCCCCCGTTGTTCGCCGCCAGATCTCCGTCAATCAGCTGCGACATAAAATAGCGCTCGCCCTGCCGCCAGTCGATCAGCAAATCCTTCACCAGAAAACTCGCCACGACCATACGTAAACGGTTATGCATCCAGCCCGTTTGGTTCAGCTGCCGCATCGCCGCATCGACAATGGGGTAACCCGTTTTACCCTGCTGCCAGGCTTCAAGCCATGCATTATTTCCGCTCCAGCGAACTTTATCCGTCCAGGCAATAAACGGCTGGTGACGGCAAAGTTTTGGGTACGCGACCATCAGATGGCGGTAAAACTCGCGCCAGATGAGTTCGTTGAGCCAGGTAGCTCCGGCTTCGCCCTCCAGCGCTTTAGGGTGCTCTTTTAGCAGACGATGCAGGCACTGGCGCGGAGACAAAACGCCGGTGGCCAGATAAGGCGACAGCCGGCTGGTACCTTCTATCGCCGGAAAATCACGCTGTTCCGGGTAGTCAGAAGCTGGCTTCAGGCAAAACTTACGCAGCATGCCGATAGCCTCTTGCTCACCCACCGGGAAGAGTTCGCGGTCAAACGCCTCACGGGGCATATCAAACGCAAAGCTTTCATTGAAGTCGCACTCTCCGCGGGCTTTTGGCGCAGGCACGCATTCCGGCAGCCCTTCCTGCAGGCGCCGAATAAACGCCTTGCTGAACGGGGTAAAGACTTTGTACATCTCGTGGTTGCCGGTAGTAACGCTGCCCGGCGCAAGCAGCAGGCTGTCATCAAATCCCTGCACGGTAACGTCCACATCCAGAGCTTTTTCCAGCGCGGCGTCACGAGCACGCTCGTTGACTTCATACTGGTAGTTGTAAAAAAGTGCATCGACTTTTTGTTCAGCGCAGAACGCTTTTATACAGTCTATCGACGCGGCAAAATCCGCAGCCTGTTGGATATGAAGTTCAATCCCACGCCCGGCCAGGGCATGACCCAATGCCCGTAAATGCTCAAAGATGAATTCGACCTGTTTTGGTGCCATGACGTGCTGCCGCCACTGTTCGGGCGTCACGACAAAAAATCCGATGACTTTTGCATCGGGATTACGGCAGGCGGCGTGTAAGGCGTAGTTATCGTGAATACGTAGATCGTTGCGGAACCAGACCAGATGGGTGGGCATAACTCTCCCTGGATTAATTACCTGACCGCCGCCATTGCGCGTTGGCGACGGTTCAATATTGGAAGTTATTCCGGGCAGCAGAAGCATACCAATGCCAGACTAAGCGACATCGCTGGCTGCCCGCGTCTCAGTTGTTAACTTAGTGTAGCAAGACGCAGGCAACAAAAAAGCTACCCGGAGGTAGCTTTCGTCAAATCGATTCAGCTTTTAGTAATAATCGAAGGCGGCGGCTTCAGATTGCGCCATCCACACCGGCTTGTCGCTGGTTTTGGACCAGACGCGGTGCAGGTAGCTGTAAAAACGCGCGCGATCTTTCCAGAACAGCATTACAGGCAGCGCCAGCACACCGGCAGCGACTGCGAAGGTGCGACGCAGGATGACCTGATGCGCAGGGTATTCTTTGTATAAAGACATAGGCTTCTCCTTATAATGTGTGACCGACACCGCATGTCGGAAAATCGAAACTTGTTATCTGGTCAAAATACTATCTCATTGTTTGAAAGCTTACTACTCCTCCGACCAGATAAATGCACTTTTTTGTGCGCTATTTATCTTTTTACCTGTAATTAAGTTACAAAATGGTTAAATAAATACTAACCATTAGTTAACTAATGGCTTTTGCCATTTTTATACTTTTTTTACACCCCGCCCCCGGACTTTTACGACATCTTTTCACCCGAAATCCTATTCTGCCGCGAAATGCTTAACGCACCGTTGGAGGTGGATTGTGAGTGCAGGCGTCATAACCGGCATCGTGCTGGTCTTCTTGCTGTTGGGTTACCTGGTTTATGCCCTGATTAAAGCGGAGGCGTTTTAATGGCTGCGTCCGGATTTTTACTGATCGCCAGCTTCCTGCTGGTGCTCTTTGCCCTTGCGAAACCGCTGGGCGCCGTGCTGGCACGACTCATCGACGGCGAACCGCTGCCGATCGTGGGCCGCATTGAGCCCATTTTGTGGTCCCTGATGGGCAGCAAAGGTGAAGAAATGGGCTGGAAACGCTATCTGATGGCGATTCTGGCATTTAACGTTTTTGGGCTGATCCTGCTGTTCGCGATGCTGCTGTTCCAGGACAGTTTGCCGCTTAACCCGCAGCATCTGCCGGGCCTCTCCTGGCATCTGGCGCTGAACACTGCCGTCAGTTTTGTCTCCAACACTAACTGGCAGTCGTACGGCGGCGAAACCACGCTGAGCTACTTCAGCCAGATGGTGGGCCTGACGGTACAAAACTTCGTTTCTGCCGCCACCGGCATTGCCGTAGTGTTTGCGCTGATCCGTGGTTTCTCTCGCCATTCCACCAGCACGCTGGGCAACGCCTGGGTCGATTTAACCCGCGTTACGCTGTACATCCTGCTGCCAATCTCGCTGGTGATGGCGCTGTTCTTTATTAGCCAGGGTTCGCTGCAAAACTTCTCTGCTTACCAGCCTTACACCACCATTGAAGGCGTTCAGCACCTGCTGCCGATGGGGCCGGTGGCTTCTCAGGAAGCGATAAAAATGCTGGGGACCAACGGCGGGGGCTTCTTCAACGCTAACTCCTCTCACCCGTTTGAGAACCCTACGGCGCTGACCAACTTCGTGCAGATGGTTTCCATCTTCCTGATCCCGGCCGCGCTCTGCTTCGCCTTTGGTGAAGCCGTGGGTGACCGCCGTCAGGGCCGCGCGCTGCTTTGGGCGATGACCATTATCTTCGTGGTCTGCGTGGTGGTAGTGATGTGGGCCGAGCTGCAGGGCAACCCGCACTTTATCCAGTTGGGTGCCAACAGCAGCATCAACATGGAAGGCAAAGAGAGCCGCTTCGGCATTCTGAATAGCAGCCTGTTCGCGGTGATTACTACCGCTGCATCCTGCGGGGCGGTCAACGCCATGCATGACTCCTTTACGGCGCTGGGCGGCATGGTGCCAATGTGGCTGATGCAGATCGGTGAAGTGGTCTTCGGCGGCGTAGGCGCTGGCCTGTACGGCATGCTGCTGTTCGTGCTGCTGGCCGTGTTTATCGCCGGGCTGATGATTGGGCGTACCCCGGAATACCTGGGTAAGAAAATTGACGTGCCGGAAATGAAGATGACTTCGCTGGCCATTCTTATCACCCCTGCCCTGGTGCTGCTCGGCACCGCGCTGGCGATGATGACGGA
The DNA here is from genome assembly GCF_011752835.1 of Enterobacter sp. Ap-1006. Taxonomy (NCBI): domain Bacteria; kingdom Pseudomonadati; phylum Pseudomonadota; class Gammaproteobacteria; order Enterobacterales; family Enterobacteriaceae; genus Enterobacter; species Enterobacter sp. Ap-1006. The sequence goes on from NZ_VWWU01000003.1 coordinate 596,498, forward strand.
AGCAGGCCGCAGCGGCATGGCAAACCCAGGGATCCACGGCTTCAGCGAAGTGCTGTATGCGGTTTCTTCCGCCGCAAACAATAACGGCAGCGCCTTCGCCGGCCTGAGCACCAACACGCCGTTCTGGAACATGCTGCTGGCCGTGTGCATGTGGATTGGGCGCTTCGGGGTGATTATCCCGGTAATGGCTATTGCCGGTTCCCTGGCCGCGAAAAAATCCCAGGCCGTCAGCATCGGTACGCTGCCAACGCACGGCCCGCTGTTTATCGGTTTACTGATTGGGACAGTGCTGCTGGTTGGCGCCCTGACCTTTATCCCCGCCCTCGCTTTAGGCCCGGTTGCGGAACACCTTTCTCTGGTTAATTTCTGATTACGAGGCTTCCATGAGTCGCAAGCAACAGGCGCTGTTTGAACCTGGTCTGATCCGTCAGGCGCTAATTGATTCTTTTAAAAAGCTCGCCCCGCAGGTGCAGTGGCGCAACCCGGTGATGTTTATCGTCTGGGTGGGGAGCATCATCACTACCCTGCTCGGGATAGCGATGTTCACCGGCCTGCAGCAGGGGGATGCCCTCTTCACGCTCGCCATCAGCCTGTGGCTATGGTTTACCGTGCTGTTCGCCAACTTTGCTGAAGCGCTGGCAGAAGGCCGCAGCAAGGCCCAGGCGAACAGCCTGAAAGGGGTGAAAAAAACCAGCTGGGCGCGCAAACTGCGCAGCCCGCAGCATGATGCCCAGGTGGACCATATTCCGGCTGCCGATCTGCGTAAAGGCGACGTCGTGCTGGTGGAAGCCGGGGACATCATTCCTTGCGATGGCGAAGTCCTTGAAGGCGGCGCATCGGTGGATGAAAGCGCCATCACCGGGGAATCCGCCCCGGTTATCCGTGAGTCCGGCGGTGACTTTGCCTCGGTGACCGGCGGGACGCGCATTCTGTCCGACTGGCTGGTCATCCAGTGCAGCGTTAACCCAGGGGAAACCTTCCTCGACCGCATGATTGCCATGGTGGAGAGCGCCCAGCGTCGTAAAACGCCGAACGAAATCGCCCTGACTATCCTGCTGGTAGCGCTGACAATCGTCCTGCTGCTGGCGACCGCAACCCTGTGGCCGTTCTCTGCCTACGGCGGCCAGGCGGCTAGCGTAACCGTGCTGGTGGCCCTGCTGGTCTGCCTGATTCCCACCACCATCGGCGGTCTGCTTTCCGCCATCGGCGTGGCCGGGATGAGCCGCATGCTGGGTGCGAACGTGATCGCCACCAGCGGCCGTGCGGTTGAAGCTGCCGGAGATATCGACGTTCTGCTGCTGGATAAAACCGGTACCATCACGCTCGGTAACCGCCAGGCCTCAGCCTTCCTCCCTGCCCCAGGCGTGGATGAAAAAGAGCTGGCCGATGCCGCGCAGCTGGCCTCACTGGCGGATGAAACGCCAGAAGGCCGCAGTATCGTAGTGCTGGCAAAACAGCGCTTTAACCTGCGTGAACGCGACGTGCAGAACCTGCAGGCAACGTTTGTGCCGTTTACCGCGCAAACCCGTATGAGCGGCATCAATATTCAGGACCGCATGATCCGCAAAGGTTCTGTGGATGCCATCCGTCGCCACGTAGAAGTGAACAACGGCCACTTCCCGGCCCAGGTCGACACGCTGGTTGAAGGCGTGGCTCGCCAGGGCGGTACGCCGCTGGTGGTTGCCGAAGGCGCTAACGTGCTGGGCGTAATCGCGCTGAAAGACATCGTGAAAGGCGGCATTAAAGAGCGTTTCGCACAGCTGCGCCAGATGGGCATCAAAACGGTGATGATCACCGGGGATAATCGCCTGACCGCCGCGGCGATTGCCGCCGAAGCCGGGGTGGATGACTTCCTTTCTGAAGCCACACCGGAAGCCAAGCTGGCGCTGATTCGCCAGTATCAAGCCGAAGGACGTTTGGTGGCGATGACCGGCGACGGCACCAACGACGCCCCTGCTCTGGCGCAGGCAGACGTAGCGGTAGCCATGAACTCCGGGACTCAGGCAGCGAAGGAAGCCGGGAACATGGTTGACCTGGACTCTAACCCAACCAAGCTGATTGAAGTGGTCCACATCGGGAAACAAATGCTGATGACTCGCGGGTCACTGACCACCTTCAGTATCGCTAACGACGTGGCGAAATACTTCGCCATTATCCCGGCGGCGTTTGCGGTGACTTACCCGCAGCTGAACGCGCTGAACGTGATGCACCTGCACTCCCCTGCTTCGGCCATCTTGAGCGCGGTGATCTTCAATGCGCTGATCATCATCTGCCTCATTCCGCTGGCGCTAAAAGGCATTAGCTACAAGCCGCTGAGCGCGGCCGCGATGCTGCGTCGCAACCTGTGGATCTATGGCCTGGGCGGTATCGTCGTGCCGTTTATTGGTATCAAAGTGATTGACATGATCCTGACCGTACTCGGTCTGGTCTAAGAGGAAAAGAACATGACTACGTTACGCCCCGCTTTATTACTGCTGATTATCCTGACGCTGATTACCGGAGGGGTTTATCCCCTCCTCGCCACGCTGCTGGGGCAATGGTGGTTCCCGGCCCAGGCCAACGGCTCGTTAATCGTTGAAGACGGCAAGGTTCGCGGTTCAGAACTGATTGGTCAGGACTTCACTAACGCAAAATATTTCCAGGGCCGCCCCTCTGCCACCTCGGATAGCCCCTATAATCCAATGGCATCCGGCGGCAGCAACCTTGCGGCCAGCAACCCGGAGCTGGACAAAGAGGTTAAGGCTCGCGTTAGTGCGCTGCGTGCGGCTAACCCGGAGGCTAATCCAGCGGTACCCGTTGACTTAGTCACCACCTCCGCCAGCGGCCTGGACGGGCAGCTTTCTCCTGAAGCGACCGCGTGGCAAATCCCACGGGTAGCAAAAGCCAGAAATCTGCCGGTGGAGCAAATCGCTCGCCTGGTGGCGGAAAACACCACCACGCCGCTGGTGAATTTTATCGGCATGCCGGTAGTGAATATCGTTAAGCTGAACCTGGCGCTGGACCATCTCCAGGCGAAGTAAAAAGGACGTGTTATGACCGAGGAGCCGCTGCGCCCCAACCCCGATAAGCTGCTGGAAAAAGTCAACCGCCAGCCGCGTGGGAAACTGAAAATCTTCTTCGGCGCCTGTGCAGGCGTCGGGAAAACCTACGCGATGCTTCAGGAGGCGCAGCGCCTGCGGGCGCAGGGCCTCGATGTGCTGGTGGGCGTGGTGGAAACCCACGGCCGCCAGGAAACTGCCGAACTGTTAAAGGGGCTGACGATTCAGCCCCCTCGTCGTATTCACCACCGGGGGCGTCTGGTCCAGGAGTTTGACCTGGACGCCGCTCTCGCCCGCAACCCTGCCCTGATTCTGATGGACGAACTGGCGCACAGTAACGCGCCAGGCTCGCGCCACCCCAAACGCTGGCAGGACGTGGAAGAGCTGCTGGAAGCCGGAATCGACGTCCTGACCTCCGTTAACGTTCAGCATCTGGAAAGCCTGAATGACGTGGTGGGCGGAGTCACCGGGATTCAGGTACGCGAAACCGTCCCCGACCCTATTTTCGACGCCGCCGACGAAGTCGTGCTGGTTGACCTGCCGCCGGACGACCTCCGTCAGCGCCTGCACGAAGGCAAAGTTTATATCTCCGGCCAGGCCGAACGCGCCATCGAGCACTTCTTCCGTAAAGGCAACCTGATAGCGCTGCGAGAGCTGGCCTTGCGACGCACAGCCGACCGCGTTGACGATCAGATGCGCGCCTGGCGGGACAACCAGGGGCAGGAAAAAGTCTGGCACACGAGGGACGCCATTCTGCTGTGCATCGGCCATAGCAACGGCAATGAAAAACTGGTTCGCACCGCTGCTCGCCTTGCCGCCAAGCTCGGCAGCGTCTGGCACGCCGTCTACGTCGAAACGCCGCAGCTTCACCGCCTGCCGGAACATCAGCGCCGGACCATTTTAAGCGCTCTGCGGCTCGCCCAGGAGCTGGGAGCCGAAACCGCCACGCTTGCCGATCCCAATGAAGAAAAAGCGGTGCTGCGCTACGCCCGCGAACACAATCTCGGCAAAATCATTATTGGCCGTCATACCACGCGCCGCTGGTGGCACCGTACGTCTTTTGCCGACCGATTAGCCAAACGCGCCCCGGACCTCGACCTGGTGATTGTGGCGCTGGATGAAAAACCGCTCTCCTCCCCGACCAGAGCACCGGACACCAGAACGCTAAGCGAGAAATGGCGCATTCAACTGCGCGGCTGCGCCGTGGCGGTGGTGCTCTGTGCGTTTATTACCTTTATCGCCAATCAGTGGCTGGTGGCCTTTGATGCCGCCAACCTGGTGATGATCTACCTGCTTGGCGTGGTGATGGTCGCGCTGTTTTATGGCCGCTGGCCGTCCGTCCTCGCGACGGTCATCAACGTGATTAGCTTCGACCTGTTCTTTATTGCGCCACGAGGCACGCTCGCCGTGTCGGATGTTCAGTATCTGCTGACCTTCGGCGTAATGCTCACCGTCGGGCTGGTGATCGGTAATCTGACCGCCGGGGTACGTTATCAGGCACGCATCGCCCGCTACCGGGAACAGCGCACCCGTCATCTGTATGAGATGTCTAAAGCACTGGCCGATGACCGCACGCCGCAGGACGTCGCCGCCACCAGCGTGCAGTTTATTAACAACACCTTCCAGGCCCGCAGCCTGCTGCTGCTGCCGGACGATCACGGGAAACTCAGCCGTATCGCAGCCGAAGGGGAACCCGCTCAGTGGGATGAAGCGATTGCCCGCTGGAGCTTTGATAAAGGCCAACCCGCCGGTGCCGGAACGGATACGCTGCCGGGCGTGCCCTACCGCATCCTGCCGCTTAGCACCACGGAAAGGACCCTGGGTCTGCTGGTTGTTGAGCCGGAGAATCTGCGCCAGCTGATGATCCCCGAACAGCAGCGCCTGCTGGAAACCTTTACCCTGCTGGTCGCCACCGCGCTCGACAGGCTGCTGCTCACCGCCAGCGAAGAACAGGCCCGGCTTTCCAGCGAACGGGAGCAAATCCGCAACTCGCTGCTGGCCGCGCTTTCGCACGACCTGCGCACGCCGCTGACCGTGCTATTCGGCCAGGCGGAAATCCTCACGCTGGATCTCGCCAGCGAAGGATCAAAACATGCCCCGCAGGCCAACGAAATCCGTCAGCATGTGCTGAACACCACCCGACTGGTGAATAATCTGCTGGATATGGCCCGCATTCAGTCGGGCGGTTTTAACCTTCGCAAAGAGTGGCTAACGCTGGAAGAAGTCGTCGGCAGCGCGCTGAAGATGCTCGAACCGGGCCTCGGCGGCCGCCATATCGCCCTTAATTTGCCCGACCCGCTGATGCTGATTGAAGTCGACGGCCCGCTGTTCGAGCGCGTGCTGATCAACCTGCTGGAAAATGCGGTGAAATATGCCGGTTATAAAGCCAACATCGGTATAAAAGCGACCTCGACAGCAGACAAGCTGGACCTGGAAGTTTGGGACAGCGGTCCTGGCGTTCCCGCTGGCAAAGAGCTGCTGATTTTTGATAAATTTGCCCGAGGTAACAAAGAGTCAGCTATTCCAGGCGTTGGGCTGGGGCTGGCTATCTGCCGGGCGATTGTTGAAGTTCACGGCGGCACAATTTATGCGCTTAACCGCCCGGAAGGCGGTGCCAGCTTCCACGTTGTGCTACCTTTATCGCCTCCCCCCGAACTCCCTGAAATGATTGAGGTGCTGTGACAACGGTTCTGATAATTGAGGATGAAAAAGAGATCCGCCGCTTTCTGCGCACCGCGCTGGAAGATGAATCGTTACGCGTGTTTGATGCCGAAACCCTGCAGCGCGGCCTGATTGAAGCCGCTACCCGCAAGCCGGATCTGGTAATTCTGGATCTCGGCCTGCCGGACGGCGACGGCATCGATTTTATTCGTGACTTCCGCCAGTGGAGCCAGACGCCGGTCATTGTCCTGTCAGCGCGGAGTGACGAACAGGCGAAGATTGCCGCCCTGGACGCTGGCGCAGACGATTTTCTCAGCAAGCCGTTTGGCATCGGTGAACTGCAGGCCAGGCTTCGCGTTGCCCTGCGCCGCCATGCCAGCACCGTTCAGCCCGATCCGGTTTATCAATTTTCCGAAATCCGGGTCGACCTCGCCTCGCGCCGTATTACCCGCGGCGAAGAGGAGATTCACCTGACCCCCATAGAGTTCCGCCTGCTTGCCACTCTGCTGAATAACCACGGTAAAGTCCTGACCCAGCGGCAGTTGCTTAATCAGGTTTGGGGCCCGAATGCCGTGGAACACAGCCACTATCTGCGCATTTATATGGGCCACCTGCGCCAGAAGCTGGAGAGCGACCCCGCTCGCCCTCGCCATCTGCTCACCGAAACCGGGATCGGCTACCGTTTTATGCTCTGAAGGAGTAACCTCTGGCTCGTTCAAGAGGAGCCCGTTATGAGCGCATGGTTAGTCTACGCCCTGCTGTCTGCCGCTACGGCAGCGCTGGTCGCTATTTTTGGTAAGGTTGGTTTGCAGCATCTGGATGCTAATACCGCCACGGCCGTTCGAGCTGTGGTCATGGCATTATTTTTAGTTGGGGTGGTTGTCGTTCAGGGAAAACTGAACCTCATTAGCACCGTGTTTGCCGATAAAAAAGCGCTGCTGTTTATTTTGTTAAGCGGCGTGGCCGGGGCGCTGTCCTGGCTGTTCTATTTTATGGCGATCAAAAGTGGTGACGTGTCGAAGGTCGCCCCTATCGATAAGCTAAGCGTGGTGTTCGCGGTGATTCTGGCGGTGATTCTGTTTGGTGAGAAAGTGTCGCTGATTGCCGGGATAGGCGTGGCGCTTATCACCTGCGGCGCACTGATGGTGGCTTTGGGTTAAAAGAGAAAGGCTCCCTGGGGAGCCTTTTTGCATATTACTTCGCGCTTTTCAGCACTTCGCTGACAATCTCTACCGCTTCTTTCTCGATCTGCTCGCGGTGCTCTGCGCCGAGGAAGCTTTCACAGTAAATTTTGTAGGCGTCTTCGGTGCCGGACGGACGAGCGGCAAACCAGCCGTTCTTGGTCATCACCTTCAGGCCGCCGATGGAAGCGCCGTTGCCCGGAGCCGCCGTCAGACGCGCGGTGATCGGGTCACCTGCCAGCGTGTCTGCACTCACCATTTCAGGTGACAGCTTGGACAGCGCGGCTTTCTGTGCAGAAGTGGCTGGTGCCTGAATACGGTTATAGCTCGGTGCGCCAAAGCGCGCGGCTAACTCATCGTAATGCTGCTGCGGGTTTTTGCCCGTCACGGCGGTGATTTCTGCCGCCAGCAGACACATGATGATACCGTCTTTGTCGGTCGACCATGGGGTGCCGTTGAAGCGCAGGAACGATGCCCCGGCGCTTTCTTCGCCACCGAAGCCGAAGCTGCCGTCGAACAGGCCGTCAACGAACCACTTAAAGCCAACCGGGACTTCCACCAGCTTGCGGCCCAGATCTTCTACCACGCGGTCAATCATCGCGGAGGAAACCAGGGTTTTACCGACGGCCACATCTTTGCCCCACTGCGGACGGTGCTGGAACAGATAGTTAATAGCCACAGCCAGGTAATGGTTCGGGTTCATCAGGCCAGCCGGCGTGACGATACCGTGACGGTCGTAATCCGGGTCGTTGGCAAAAGCCAGATCGAATTTGTCGCGCAGCGCCAGCAGGCCTGCCATCGCACATTCGGAGGAGCAGTCCATACGGATTGCGCCGTCTTTATCCAGGTGCATAAAGCGGAAGGTCTGGTCGACCTGATCGTTCACGATGGTCAGATCGAGGTTGTAATGCTTCGCGATACGGTGCCAGTATTCGATCCCGGAACCGCCGAGAGGATCAACCCCCAGCTTCAGGCCCGCTTTTTGAATCGCGGCCATGTCGACGATATCCACCAGCCCTTCGATGAACGGCTGAACCAGATCCTGCGCCTGAACGTGGCCGCTTTCCCAGGCTTTATCCAGCGTAATGCGCTTCACGCCTTTCAGGCCGTCGGCCAGCAACGCGTTAGCGCGATCTTCAACGACTTTGGTGACGTTAGTATCAGCCGGGCCACCGTTTGGCGGGTTGTACTTGATGCCGCCGTCGTCCGGTGGGTTGTGGGATGGCGTGATAACGATCCCGTCCGCCTGAGGGCCGCCCTTTTGGTTATGCACCAGGATGGCGTTAGAAATCGCAGGCGTCGGCGTATAGCCGTTATCCTGCTGCACAATGACGTCCACGCCGTTAGCGGCCAGCACTTCCAGCACGGAGATAAACGCAGGTTCGGACAGCGCGTGGGTGTCTTTGCCCACATAGCATGGACCGGTGATCCCATTCTTTGCGCGTTCTTCAGCGATAGCTTGCGCAATCGCCAAAATATGAGGTTCGTTAAAGCTATGCCGTGCTGCACTGCCACGGTGGCCGGAGGTCCCGAATTTCACCGCGTGTTCGCTATTCCCCACCACAGGCTTAAGCACGTAATACTGCGCCGTAAGCTGGGCTACGTTAATCAAGTCGCTCTGTTGTGCAGGTTGGCCCGCACGATCGTGGTTAGCCATTGGCTCTTCCTTACTGACGCCAGGTTTTTAAATAGTGCCGCAAACCTTTTCAATCAGCTCCGCAGGGAACTGCATTGACTGCATGATGTGTTCGATCATGCTGCATTTACGACCAGTATTCGTATTGGTGATCACCCAGTATGGGGTGCCCGGAACATGTTTCGGCTTGGTTTGATTGCCGTTTGCCAGCAGCGTTTGCTCATCGCCAGCAAAATAGACGCGGGTGCGACCATGCAGCGACTCGGTGGCTTCGCCAAAGGTTTTTGCATCCAGCAGATACAGCGTGGACAGCACCATCATAAAGCGGTTTACGGCTTTATTCTGGGCAGCGTACTCGTCGGAAAGCAGCAGCTCACGAACGGCACGCACGCGATTACGAGCGGTGTTCGCAGGTTTTTCTTCGACAACGGGAGCCGCAGCGCGCTCAGGCGCAGCGGGCGTAGAAGTGGCTGCTGGTGTTTGCCCGGCGGTAAATTTAAGCATACGCCGTAAAATGTCTGACGCGCTCTCGCCGATGTGTTTAGTCTGGCTGGCAATATAGCGGTAAAGCTCGTCATCAACTTCGATTGTTTTCATCTTAATCCAGTGCGATATCTTTTCTGAATACAAGTCGTTGGGATTATAGGGTCAAATCCCAACAGCGAACAGGAGAGGCGACTCAAAGTCAGAGTAAACTGAATATTTGCCGCACGCCCGCGAGAATGCCAACATGATACCCTAACCAAACGAACCAAAATAAAGAACTTTGCCATGAAATTAAATGCTCGCCTGCAAACTGCGCAACAATTGAATAGCAATTCCCCTATCGTACTGATCCACGGCCTGTTCGGCAGCCTGGATAACCTGGGCGTTCTGGCACGGGATCTGGGTAAAGATCATGCGTTGCTGCAGATCGATCTGCGCAATCACGGGCTGTCACCGCGCAGTGATGATATGAGCTATGCCGCAATGGCCGGAGATGTTCTGGACACGCTGGACGAATACGGTATAGAGAAGGCCACATTTATTGGCCATTCCATGGGCGGCAAAGTGGTGATGGCGCTTACCGCAATCGCCCCTCAGCGTATTGATAAGCTTGTGATGATAGATATTGCGCCGGTTAACTATCAGGTTCGCCGTCACGACGAAATTTTCGCGGCTATCCGCGCGGTCACCGAAGCGGGCGTAAAAACTCGCCAGCAGGCGGCGCAAATCATGCGCGACCACGTAGCTGAGGAAGGCGTCATTCAGTTTCTGCTGAAATCCTTTGCTGACGGCGAGTGGAAGTTCAACGTGCCCGTGCTTTGGCAGCAATACGAAAATATCGTTGGCTGGCAGCCTGTCCCGGCCTGGCAACATCCTGCACTATTTATTCGCGGCGGGAATTCTCCATATGTTGATGAAAGCCACCGCGAGGCGCTGTTAAGTCAGTTCCCACAGGCCCGTGCTCACGTCATCGCTGGAGCGGGTCATTGGGTTCATGCGGAAAAACCGGATGCCGTTCTACGGGCGATCCACCGATTTATCGACGCAGAGTAGAAAAACTGATTAAAAACAGACCGACCGGGCAGTTGAAGTCGCTAACGCGTTGGCGGGAATGGCGCGCTGATGTATGATGGCGCGCTTAATTGCACCGGCACCCTGCCCCTGCAGCCAGAATTTCCTGTCAGTATTCTAATCATGGCAAAAGAACAAACGGACCGTACTACATTAGATCTGTTCGCGGACGAGCGTCGCCCCGGGCGGCCGAAAACCAATCCGCTCTCGCGCGATGAGCAGTTGCGTATCAATAAGCGCAATCAGCTGAAGCGCGATAAAGTGCGTGGTTTGAAGCGAGTTGAGCTAAAACTGAACAACGAGGCGGTCGATGCCCTCAACCAGCTGGCTGACGCCCGTAACATCAGCCGCAGCGAACTGATCGAAGAGATGCTGCTCGAGCAGCTTAAAAATCTCGGGTAACGCCTTCAGCCACCCTGCGGGTTATCTGAAATCTCAAAAGGGTGAGCAAAACCATGTTGCAGACTGTGCACCCGGGCGTGATAGCTGTTTCCGCTGCTGGAGCTGTTCTGCTATGATTGCCCTATACGTGGGCATTGAACGGCCAGCATACTATTAAGTTTCAAGAGGTTATTTTACTCATGGCAATCGTAGGCATTTTTTTCGGCAGCGACACCGGTAACACCGAAAATATCGCGAAAATGATTCAAAAACAGCTCGGTAAAGACGTTGCTGAGGTGCATGACATTGCTAAAAGCAGCAAAGAAGATCTCGAAGGTTTCGACATTCTCTTGCTCGGCATCCCGACCTGGTACTACGGCGAAGCCCAGTGCGACTGGGATGACTTCTTCCCTACGCTTGAAGAAGTCGATTTCAACGGTAAACTGGTGGCGCTGTTCGGCTGCGGCGACCAGGAAGACTACGCGGAATATTTCTGTGATGCGCTGGGCACCATTCGCGACATTATCGAACCGCGCGGCGCGGCAATTGTGGGCCACTGGCCAACCGCGGGCTACCACTTTGAAGCCTCCAAAGGCCTGGCGGATGACGACAATTTTGTCGGCCTGGCTATCGACGAAGATCGCCAGCCGGAACTGACCGCTGAGCGCGTTGAGAAGTGGGTTAAACAGGTTTCTGAAGAACTGAATCTGGCCGATATCATTAACGCCTGATTTCCATGGCGCAAATGCGATATTTGCGCCATCTTGATAGCTTGTAGCAATGAAAATAATTGCTACAAGTTTGTAACTTTCTCGTACATCCCTGTACAATGTCTTCCTGATAGCTTGGCTGATAATTACTGTAAATGGCGACGCCGCCACGATTTTTCAGCCTTATTTTGCACCATACTTGCGGTTCCCATTTAGAAGTAGCAGTTCTATAATGAGACGCATTACTCTTTACGCTCACTGCAGTTTGAGCGAATCGTTAAGCAACAGGACACTTTCCGCATGACTGACAACAATACCGCATTAAAGAAGGCCGGCTTGAAAGTCACGCTTCCGCGATTAAAAATCCTCGAAGTGCTGCAAGAGCCGGTAAATCATCACGTCAGCGCGGAAGACTTATATAAACGTCTGATCGACATGGGCGAAGAAATCGGCCTGGCGACCGTCTATCGCGTGCTGAACCAGTTTGATGATGCAGGGATCGTGACCCGCCATAATTTTGAAGGCGGCAAGTCCGTTTTTGAGTTGACCCAGCAGCATCACCACGACCACCTGATCTGCCTCGACTGCGGTAAAGTGATCGAGTTCAGCGATGATTCTATTGAATCCCGCCAGCGTGAAATTGCCACGCGCCACGGCATCCGCCTGACTAACCACAGCCTCTATCTGTACGGACACTGTGCTGAAGGTGACTGCCGCGAAGACGACACGGCCCACGATCCTAAATAAGTAATCCGCATTAACAAACGCTGCTTCGGTGGCGTTTAAAAGCAAAAACCGGCAGGTTTCCCTTGCCGGTTTTTTTATTGACTGAAAAAGGCTATCAGCTGTTATTGGCGCGAATCTCCTGCCAAATCTTATCGCAGCGTACCTTCGCGGCTTCATCATTGCCGCTCTTTCTTGCCTGGATACATTTCTGGTAATCCAGCACGTTCACCGTCTCTTTCTCAACAAACGCTTTATGCTGTTTTTCCTGACGCAGTACGTTCAGCACGCTCTGGCAGGCTTCAATTTTATCCGGATTGCCTTCCGCCGTATTGATACAGGCGCTATAGGCCTGCTTCAGGCGTGAATCTTCCGGAGGTGCGGGAGGTTGAACGCAGGCAGACAGCGTGAATACAGCGGCGGTAATCAGCAGAATCTTTTTCATGTTCGGTTCCTTATAGAAAAACGGGCGCTTGCGCGCCCGGTTTCACATCAGAAGATGGTGAACGGAGCAATCACGATGAATTTCACGTCACGCTCATCCTGGAAGATGTTGCCGTAACCACCGCCCCAGCTTGGGATGTCGGAGTGGTTGTCGTACTGAGTGAAGTGCAGTTTGAACAGCGTGCCTTTCGCACGGCCTTCCTGCACGGTATACATGGCGTCGAGGCTGTAAGAAGACTCTTTGATCTTGTTGGAAGCGAGATCCTGGCGGTTACCGGAAGCATCAAGCGCCCATGTAGATGGTTTTGCGTCCCATGCATAAACGTAAGAAGCACCGACTGCCCAACCCGGCAGGTTCCAGTTACTCAGGTCATACATTGCACCGAAGAACACGGCTTTTTCACCGTTGGCGTTGAAGTCAGAGCGGTTATCCCACCACACATCCAGACGACCGTTGGAAGACGCGTAGGTTGGCGTCATACGCTGCAGGAAGTAACCCTGCTGGCCTTCTGCCTTCACCATGGTCCCTTCCAGACGCAGGTCGACCTGGCCAATTTTATAGCCAAATGTCAGCGCCTGGAGCCATGCGGTGCCGTCATAAATATCATTGATGGTGTTGTTCGCGGCTTTATCACGGGTGCCGTAGAACTGGTAGCTGGTGCTCAGCGGGCTGCCTGCAACGTCGAATTTGTAGCTGGCTTTAGCGAAGTACTGATCAACAAAGCCCTGCGCCTGGCCAAATGCGGCTTCCAGAATCAGATCGTTTTTGAAGTCATACTTCGCGCCGATGGAGTGCAGATAATCAACTTTGGTCTTTTTATCGTTCTGGTAGAACTTATCGGTTTCAAGGTGCCATGGCGCCTTGTACTCGTTAGTCCACATGTAGGAGAAGCTCAGCGCACCGGCATCACCGTAGTCAAATGCAGCTCCTGCTTCAGCCCCCTGATAAGTACCAGGCATGAAGCTCCAGTGTGGTGCTAACAGCGTTTGACCGGTTGGCTGAATGTAACCTGCGCGAGCCCAAACCGGGCCGTATTTGAATTTGGCCGCCGCTTTATAAAGGCTGATGCCACCTTTATCGCCGGAGTAGTCTTCGTCGTAGGTTTTATTTTTAGAGGAGAATGCGATTTCGTTCGGGTGACCGCTGGCGCTGTCTTCGGCCATTTCAATGGCGGTGAAAGCGGCAATATCAAAACCAAACATATCGGCCGCATAGCCAGACTGGAAGTCGAGGTTGGCGTTCCAGGTTGAGTGCGACAGGTTAGTTTTGTACTTACCGTCGGACACATCTTTACGGTCACGTTCACGCTGCCAGTAATAGATGCCGCCGGTCAGCGTAGAGTCATCAACGAAGCCCGCGGCGCTAGCCTGCGGAGCCACGACAAAACCTGAAAGAGCGGTAACGCTTGCAATAGCAAGAGCAAGCGCACTACGTTTGCCACTAAACGTACGCATAGTTAAATTCCTCTTTGACGTAAAAATCATCGTCTGACGTGAAAAGCGCCAATGACGAAAAAAAGTAAAATTGCCTTACGGCTAAAAGCGGTTTTTGCCTAACACACCCGCATTACTGCTGCTCATAGACTATTTTTCGCGACGCGAATTATCAATGACTTTGTATCAGAGATTTCCTGGAGTATGACAGAGAGCACATAATCTATGTGCATTTGTAACAAAATTGCGCAGCAGATTATTAACCCTGATTACGATTGATTTTAAGAATAAAACTTCATTGAGAGCGCTTTCATTATAAGCATCAGGAGATTACGGGGAAGGCATGACTTCCTGTGAGGAGATTTTCACAAAAATGTGAATGAGAATTAATTCGCATCGCGAATGTGTACACAAGGTTAATAACAGGTAAGCAAAAAGAAAAAACGCCGCATTTAGCGGCGTTTTCATCAGGCAATAAACGGCAATTACTCGCCGATTTTAGCCCAGGTATCACGCAGGCCAACGGTGCGGTTAAACACCAGTTTTTCCGCCGTCGCATAGCGGCTGTCCAGGCAGAAGTAACCTTCTCGCTCGAACTGATATGCCTTACTTTTTTCAGCGTTCTGCAGACTAGGCTCAGCGAAGCCCTGGCGAATGACCAGAGAATCCGCATTAATGGTAGACAGGAAGTCTTCTGCAGCCCCTGGATTCGCGACGCTAAACAAGCGGTCGTACAGACGAATTTCAACCGGCAGCGCGTGTGCCGCGCTCACCCAATGAATAACACCCTTCACCTTGCGACCGTCCGCCGGATCCTTGCTCAGGGTTTCCGGATCGTAGGTGCAGTAAAGTTCGGTGATATTACCTTCTGCGTCTTTTTCTACGCGTTCGGCTTTGATCACATAGGCATTACGCAGGCGAACTTCTTTACCCAGCACCAGGCGCTTGTACTGCTTGTTTGCTTCTTCGCGGAAGTCAGCGCGATCGATATAGATCTCGCGGCTGAACGGCACTTCACGGCTACCCATTTCAGGTTTGTTAGGATGATTCGGCATGGTAACCGTCTCTTCTTCACCTTCAGGGTAGTTAGTGATAATAACTTTTACCGGATCCAGCACGGCCATTGCACGCGGCGCATTCTCGTTAAGATCGTCACGGATGCAGGATTCCAGAGAAGCCATTTCAACGGTGTTGTCCTGCTTGGTTACGCCAATGCGCTTACAGAACTCGCGAATGGATGCTGCGGTATAGCCGCGGCGACGCAGGCCGGAGATAGTCGGCATACGCGGGTCGTCCCAGCCTTCTACAATCTTCTCGGTCACCAGCAGGTTCAGCTTACGCTTGGACATGATGGCGTATTCGAGATTCAGGCGAGAAAATTCGTACTGACGCGGGTGAGCAGGGATGGTGATGTTATCCAGCACCCAATCATACAGACGGCGGTTGTCCTGGAACTCCAGAGTACACAGCGAGTGCGTAATGCCTTCCAGCGCATCGGAAATACAGTGGGTGAAGTCGTACATCGGGTAGATGCACCACTTGTTGCCGGTCTGGTGGTGATCGGCAAATTTAATGCGGTACAGCACCGGGTCGCGCATAACGATGAACGGCGAGGCCATATCGATTTTAGCACGCAGGCAGGCGGTACCTTCGGCAAACTCACCGTTGCGCATTTTCTCGAACAGCGCGAGGTTTTCCTCAACGCTACGATCGCGGAACGGGCTATTTTTTCCGGGCGCAGTTAGAGAGCCACGGTATTCACGAATTTGTTCCGGACTCAGCTCATCAACATAAGCCAGCCCTTTATTGATCAGCTCAACGGCATAATTAAAAAGCTGGTCAAAATAGTCAGACGAATAACGCACGTTGCCGGACCAGTGGAAGCCCAGCCATTCAACGTCGTGCTTGATGGACTCTACGTATTCGATGTCTTCTTTTACCGGGTTTGTGTCATCGAAGCGCAGGTTGCATTGCCCCTTGTAATCCTGGGCGATGCCAAAGTTCAGGCAAATAGACTTGGCGTGACCAATATGCAGATAGCCATTTGGCTCAGGCGGAAAACGGGTGCAAATACTGGTGTGCTTACCGTTCGCCAGGTCTTCATCAATAATCTGACGAATAAAGTTAGTTGGGCGGGCTTCAGCCTCACTCATCGCGGGTTCCTCAAAGCGTGTACCTTAGTTAACGGCGTATGATCTAATAAGCGGCCTCGGGAAACAACCTTTAGTTGCATAAATTAGGGTTATCCATGTCGACTAAAGGCAAGCAATAAAAAAGCGGCTGACGATTTACGTCAGCCGCTTAAGGCACAAATGCTTACTCAGGAGCGATTATTTGCCTTTAATCTCATACAGTGGCGTTTGGCCTGCAACCACCTGACCTTTAGCCTGGATAACCAGACCGCTGAAGTCGTCGATGTTGCTGCAAACTACCGGGCTAATCATGGAGCGAGCGTTGGCGTTCAGGAGATCGAGATCCATTTCCAGAATCGGCTGGCCGGCAACCACTTCGGCCCCTTCTTCCACCAGACGCGTGAAGCCTTTGCCACCCAGAGCAACGGTATCGATGCCCATGTGAACCACAATCTCTGCACCTTTTTCTGTTTCAAGGCAGAACGCGTGGTTGGTGTTGAAGATTTTCACGATGGTACCGGCGGCAGGAGAAACCACGGTTTTGTCCGTTGGCTTAACGGCTACGCCATCACCGACTGCTTTGCTGGCGAAAGCTTCGTCAGGCACCTGATCCAGTGCAACCACATCGCCAGTGACTGGAGAAACCAGAGCGGCAATAGTTGTGCTGGTCGCGTTTGGAACAGCCTGTGGTTTAGCCGCAGTAGCAGGTGCTGCACCAGCAACAGGCGCCGCAGCTTCTACAGTGCCCGCGGTTTTCATTGCGTTAGCAATTTTTTCTGCAGCAAAGCCGACGATGATTTGCACGCTAGTTTTGTTCAGGCGAATAACGCCAGTCGCACCCAGACGCTTAGCCAGCGCTTCGTTAACAACGGAAGAGTCTTTTACGCTCAAACGCAGACGAGTGATACAGGCATCAATACCGGTCAGGTTTGCAGAGCCACCTACCGCAGAGATGTACTGACGAGCCAGGCCAGAAACGTCCTGGTTTGCGTCACCGCTCACGTTCACGTCCTGACCATCAGCTTCGTCACCGGCTACAGCCAGTTCACGGCCTGGCGTCAGCAGGTTGAATTTGGTGATAGTGAAACGGAACACCACGTAGTAGAGAACGAAGAACACCAGACCCTGAGGGATCAGCATCCACCAGTGGGTTGCCAGCGGGTTACGGGAAGAAAGCACCATATCCACCAGGCCCGCGGAGAAGCCAAAGCCCGCAATCCAGTGCATGCTTGCTGCGATAAATACGGAGATACCGGTCAGCACTGCGTGAATCACGTACAGTACCGGCGCAACGAACATGAAGGAGAACTCCAGCGGTTCGGTGATACCGGTGAAGAACGCAGCGAAAGCAGCGGCCATCATGATACCGGCAACTTTTGCTTTGTTTTCAGGACGTGCACAGTGGTAGATGGCCAGCGCTGCACCCGGCAGACCGAACATCATGATTGGGAAGAAGCCCGCCTGGTAGCGACCGGTGATACCGACAACCGCTTTACCTGCTTCGATGGACTGAGCGCCACCCAGGAAGTTAGGGATGTCGTTAATCCCTGCCACGTCAAACCAGAACACGGAGTTCAGAGCGTGGTGCAGGCCAACCGGGATCAGCAGACGGTTGAAGAAGGCGTAGATACCTGCGCCCGCAGAACCCAGCTTCTGAATGTGCTCACCGAAGTTCACCAGACCGTCGAAGATCATCGGCCAGATGTACATCATGATGAAGGCAACAACGATCATCAGGAAGGAGGTGAGGATAGGAACCAAACGGCGACCGCTGAAGAACGAAAGCGCTTTCGGCAGCTCAACGCCGCTGAAGCGATTGTACAATTCCGCAGAGATAATACCGACCAGAATACCCACAAACTGGTTTTCAATTTTACCAAATGCCGCCGGAACCTGATCCACCGGAATTTTCTGGATCATAGCAACCGCTGCCGGTGAGCAGAGGGTGGTCAGAACCAGGAAGCCAACAAAGCCGGTCAGTGCCGCGGCACCGTCTTTGTCTTTGGACATACCGTAAGCGACGCCGATGGCGAACAACACGGACATGTGATCGATAATGGCGGAACCAGATTTAATGAAGAGCGCCGCTAACGCGTTGTCTCCACCCCAACTGACTGGGTCAATCCAGTAACCAACCCCCATTAATATTGCTGCTGCTGGCAGTGTAGCCACCGGCACCATAAGTGCCCGGCCCACGCGCTGTAGATAACCTAGAATACTCACTTTATTCCCCCTATGAGACCCCGTTAAGGCTCGCTCAAGCAGTGTTTTTATTGTCTTACTTACATTGAATACACGGCGACGATTCACATCACACGGTGAAGTGTGAAAAAAATTAATTCGTACCGCAAATTAAACACACCTTTTTTGTGATATTTATCACCAAATATCGCTTCAACCCTCCCCCTTCACTGGCTATCTCCGAAAACTTATTTTATGATTCAAAAAATCAAGGCGGATTGATCCCTGTTGGTTCAGTATAAAAGTGGTTTACCCTTATGCTTATCGAGATCGATTCAGCTAACCCTATTTTTACTCTTAAACTACGAGGTGAATGATGAGACTGATTCCCCTGGCTACCCCGGCACAAGTCGGCAAATGGGCAGCTCGCCATATTGTAAATCGCATTAATGCATTCAAACCGACCGCGGACCGCCCTTTTGTTCTGGGTCTGCCAACCGGCGGCACGCCGCTGGAAGCTTACAAAGCCCTGGTTGAGATGCATAAAGCAGGCCAGGTTAGCTTTAAGAACGTCGTCACGTTCAACATGGATGAATACGTCGGCCTGCCGAAAGAGCATCCGGAAAGTTATTATACTTTCATGCACCGCAACTTCTTTGATCACGTTGATATCCCTGCAGAAAACATCAACCTGCTAAACGGCAATGCGGAAGACGTTGATGCAGAGTGCCGCCGCTACGAAGAGAAAATTCGCTCCTACGGCAAAATTCACCTGTTCATGGGCGGCGTGGGTAACGACGGTCATATCGCGTTCAACGAACCAGCGTCTTCTTTGGCTTCCCGCACCCGTATTAAAACCCTGACCCATGACACACGCGTGGCAAACTCTCGCTTCTTCGGCGGTGACGTGACTCAGGTGCCTAAATACGCGCTGACCGTTGGCGTGGGCACCCTGCTGGATGCAGAAGAAGTGATGATCCTGGTGCTGGGCGGCGTCAAAGCGCTGGCGCTGCAGGCGGCCGTGGAAGGCAACGTTAACCATATGTGGACTATCACCTGCCTGCAGCTGCATCCGAAGGCTGTGATCGTGTGTGACGAGCCGTCCACCATGGAGCTGAAGGTGAAAACGTTGAAATATTTCAACGAGCTGGAAGCAGAAAACATTAAAGGCCTTTAAGGCCTGGTCGGCCACTGATGCGCCTCAAACGGCAACCGCTGAGGGCGTCAGTAGCTCTGGAAAATCAATGCATTGGTTTTCTAAAGTCAGTCATAAAGAGGAAGGTGTTTCGGCTTTTCCTCTTTATTAGCGCTCTTACAGTCTTAAAGCACGACGTTATTACCGGGGGTAGGATATGTATGCATTAATCCACGGTCGGATTTATACCGGCCACGAAATTTTGGATGACCACGCGGTAGTTATTGCCGATGGCCTGATTGAGCGCGTTTGCCCTGTTGATGCACTGCCAGCAGATATCGAAACGCGCGATGTGGGCGGAGCCGTCATTGCCCCCGGTTTTATTGATGTACAGCTGAACGGCTGCGGCGGCGTGCAGTTTAACGACACAGCAGAAGCCGTTTCCGTTGAAACGCTGGAAATCATGCAGAAAGCAAACGAACGCTCGGGCTGCACCAGCTACCTGCCAACGCTTATCACCACCAGCGACGAGCTGATGATGCAGGGCGTGAAAGTCATGCGCGACTATCTGGCGAAATACAGCCATCAGGCGCTGGGCTTGCACCTTGAAGGGCCGTGGCTCAACATCGTGAAAAAAGGGACGCACAACCCAGGCTTCGTCCGCAAGCCGGATGCGAAGCTGGTTGATTTCCTCTGCCAGAATGCCGATGTGATCACCAAAATCACCCTCGCACCTGAAATGGTTGAGCCAGAAGTCATTCAGAAACTGGTGGCATCAGGCATCATCGTTTCTGCCGGTCATTCCAATGCAACGATTAAAGAAGCCAAAATTGGCTTCCGCGCAGGGATCACCTTTGCAACCCACCTTTTCAACGCGATGCCGTATATTACCGGCCGTGAACCTGGCCTTGCGGGCGCAATTTTTGATGAAGCCGACGTTTACTGTGGCATCATTGCTGATGGTTTACATGTGGATTATGCGAACATCCGCACCGCAAAACGTGTGAAGGGCGATAAACTGTGCCTGGTTACCGACGCAACCGCGCCGGCAGGTGCCAACATCGATCAGTTCATTTTTGCTGGCAAAACAATATACTACCGTGACGGTCTGTGCGTAGATGAGAACGGTACGCTGAGCGGGTCTGCACTGACCATGATTCAAGGCGTTCGCAATTTGGTGGAACACGCGGCCATCGCCCTGGATGAAGTTCTGCGGATGGCAACCCTCTACCCTGCTCGCGCCATGGGCGTGGATAAACACCTGGGCGCAATCGAAGCCGGTAAAGTGGCCAACCTCACCGTGTTTAACCGCGACTATAAAATTATCAAGACCATCGTTAATGGTAACGAGGTCGTAACTGAGTAAATAGCATGACGACTGGCGGACAAGCCCAAATTGGTAACGTTGACCTGGTAAAACAGCTGAATAGCGCGGCGGTCTACCGCCTGATTGATCAGCACGGTCCTATCTCGCGGATCCAGATTGCCGAACAAAGCCAGCTTGCGCCCGCCAGCGTCACAAAAATTACTCGCCAGCTTATTGAGCGCGGCCTGATAAAAGAAGTCGATCAGCAGGCCTCCACCGGCGGCCGCCGCGCTATCTCTATTACCACCGAAACACGTAATTTTCACGCTATTGGCGTGCGTCTTGGTCGCCACGACGCCACTATCACCCTGTTCGACCTGAGCGCGAAATCCATCGCCGAAGAGCACTATCCGCTGCCGGAACGCACGCAGGAAACGCTCGAGCATGCGCTGCTTAACGCCATTAGCCACTTCATCGAAACCTGGCAGCGTAAAACCCGTGAACTTATCGCTATTTCCGTCATCCTGCCAGGGCTGGTTGACCCCGAAAGCGGCGTGATCCGCTATATGCCGCACATCGCCGTCAACAACTGGGCGCTGGTCGACAGCCTGGAAAAACGTTTCAAGGTGACCTGTTTTGTCGGCCATGATATTCGCAGTCTGGCGCTGGCCGAGCACTACTTCGGTGCAACCCACGACTGCGAAGACTCTATTTTGGTGCGAGTCCACCGCGGCACCGGGGCGGGAATTCTGTCAAACGGGCGGATTTTTATCGGCCGTAATGGGAACGTGGGTGAGATTGGCCACATTCAGGTCGATCCGCTGGGCGAGCGCTGCCACTGCGGTAATTTTGGCTGCCTGGAAACCATTGCCGCGAACGCCGCCATTGAAAAACGCGTCCGCCATTTGCTGGAACAAGGCTACAACAGCCGACTGACGCTGGATGATTGTAGTATTCAGGCCATCTGCAAAGCGGCCAATAAAGGCGATGCGCTGGCCTGTGAAGTGCTGGAACATGTTGGCCGCCATCTGGGGAAAGCCATCTCCATCGCCATTAACCTGTTTAACCCGCAAAAAGTCGTCCTTGCCGGCGAGATAATCGAAGCCGAAAAAGTGCTGCTGCCTGCCATCGAAGGCTGCATCAACACCCAGGTATTGAATGCCTTCCGTAAAAACTTGCCTATCGTCTGCTCAAAGCTGGACGACCGCTCGGCAATTGGCGCCTTTGCGCTGGTTAAGCGCTCAATGCTAAACGGCGTCTTGCTTCAGCATTTGCTGGAAAGTTAATGCTGCCCAGGCAGCATTTTACGCTATAGTTACCGACTTCATTCCGTGAGCCAGAGTTGTTAATGACCACCATCCAGAACGTAATTTGTGATATCGACGGCGTGCTGATGCACGACAACGTCGCCGTGCCGGGCGCTAATGAATTTCTGGCACGTATTCTTGAAAAAGAAATGCCGCTGGTGCTGCTAACCAACTACCCTTCCCAGACCAGCCAGGATCTTGCCAACCGCTTTGCCTCCGCGGGCATCGACGTGCCGGAGAGCGTGTTTTACACCTCGGCCATGGCCACGGCCGATTTCCTCCGTCGTCAGGAAGGTAAGAAAGCCTACGTCGTGGGTGAAGGGGCGCTGATTCACGAGCTCTATAAAGCTGGATTTACCATTACCGACATCAATCCTGATTTTGTCATCGTGGGTGAAACCCGCTCTTTTAACTGGGAGATGATGCATAAAGCCGCTTACTTT
This sequence comes from Enterobacter sp. Ap-1006, assembly GCF_011752835.1. Classification (NCBI taxonomy): domain Bacteria; kingdom Pseudomonadati; phylum Pseudomonadota; class Gammaproteobacteria; order Enterobacterales; family Enterobacteriaceae; genus Enterobacter; species Enterobacter sp. Ap-1006. The sequence continues at coordinate 618,767 of NZ_VWWU01000003.1, forward strand.
GTGGCGAACGGGGCGCGTTTTATTGCCACCAACCCTGACAGCCACGGCCACGGATTTAGCCCGGCCTGCGGCGCGCTTTGCGCTGGCATTGAGAAAATCTCCGGGCGCGAGCCGTTTTATGTCGGCAAACCAAGCCCGTGGATTATCCGCGCGGCGCTTAACAAAATGCAGGCGCATTCCGAGCAAACCGTTATCGTCGGCGATAACCTGCGGACGGATATTCTCGCGGGCTTCCAGGCCGGCCTTGAAACCATCCTTGTTCTGTCTGGCGTCTCCAGCCTGAACAACGTTGACGATATGCCCTTCAGGCCGAGCTGGATTTACCCCTCTGTGGCTGAAATCGATATCTTCTAATTCAGAATGCCGGTCCAGAGCCGGCATTTTTATATCGATAAAAAATCGCCGCGTAGCAGAAGCAAACCTCAGTGCAAATTGTTAAAAATTGACGATCCGTTAATTCTCACGCCCAAAACATCATCATTTTTCATAAATCAGCAATCCTCATTGCACTATTTATTAGCTGAAAGCTAAAAGCCTTGCATTCCCTTCAGCGATTGAGCATTTTCATTACTAAGCAACGCAGCAAAGCCGCAGTAAAAGCAAAAATCGGCAACGCAGCACCACAACTCAAATCGCTCAGGCAAGTGTACGGAGAAGTTATATGTGTTCTATCTTTGGCGTTCTGGATATCAAAACTGATGCAGTTGAATTGCGCAAAAAAGCGCTGGAATTATCGCGCCTGATGCGCCACCGTGGCCCGGACTGGTCAGGTGTTTACGCCAGCGATAAAGCGATTCTTGTGCACGAACGTCTGTCCATCGTTGACGTCAACGCGGGCGCTCAGCCGCTGTACAACACCGAAAAAACTCATGCCCTGGCGGTTAACGGCGAAATTTACAACCACCAGGCTCTGCGCGCCGAATACGGCGACCGCTATACCTTCCAGACCGGTTCAGACTGTGAAGTGATCCTGGCGCTGTATCAGGAAAAAGGCCCTGACTTCCTTGATGAGCTGCAGGGGATGTTCGCCTTCGCACTTTACGACAGCGAGAAAGACGCTTACCTGATTGGCCGTGATCACATCGGTATTATCCCGCTGTATATGGGCCACGATGAACACGGCAACCTGTACGTCGCTTCAGAAATGAAAGCCCTTGTGCCTGTTTGCCGCACCATCAAAGAGTTCCCGGCGGGCAGCTACCTGTGGAGCAAAGACGGCGAAATTCGCAGCTACTACCAGCGCGACTGGTTCAGCTACGAAGAAGTAAAAGACAACGTCACGGACAAAAACGCGCTGCGCCAGGCGCTGGAAGATTCCGTGAAGAGCCACCTGATGTCCGACGTGCCTTATGGTGTTCTGCTGTCCGGCGGGCTGGACTCTTCGGTGATTTCCGCGATCACCAAGAAATTTGCCGCACGTCGCGTAGAAGATGAAGAGCGCAGCGAAGCGTGGTGGCCACAGCTGCACTCCTTCGCCGTCGGCCTCGAAGGTTCTCCTGACCTGAAAGCCGCGCAGGAAGTCGCTAACCACCTGGGCACGGTACACCACGAGATCCATTTCACCGTGCAGGAAGGTCTGGATGCGATCCGGGATGTTATCTATCACATCGAAACTTACGATGTGACAACGATCCGCGCTTCAACACCGATGTACCTGATGTCGCGTAAGATTAAAGCGATGGGCATCAAAATGGTGTTGTCCGGGGAAGGCTCTGATGAGGTATTCGGCGGATACCTGTACTTCCACAAGGCGCCAAATGCCAAAGAACTGCATGAAGAAACCGTGCGTAAACTGCAGGCTCTGCACATGTTTGACTGTGCCCGTGCGAACAAGGCGATGTCTGCCTGGGGCGTTGAAGCCCGCGTGCCGTTCCTGGATAAAAAATTCCTCGACGTGGCAATGCGCATCAACCCGCAGGACAAAATGTGCGGCAACGGCAAAATGGAGAAGCATGTCCTGCGCGAGTGCTTCGAATCCTACCTGCCGGCAAGCGTGGCGTGGCGCCAGAAAGAGCAGTTCTCTGACGGCGTTGGCTACAGCTGGATTGATACGCTGAAAGAAGTGGCCGCTGAGCAGATTAGCGACCAGCAGTTGGCCACCGCCGCCTACCGCTTCCCGTACAACACACCGGGCTCGAAAGAAGCCTATTTGTACCGCGAAATCTTTGAAGAGCTATTCCCGCTGCAAAGCGCGGCAGAATGCGTACCTGGCGGCCCGTCAGTAGCCTGTTCTTCCGCAAAAGCAATCGAATGGGATGAGTCGTTCAAAACCATGAACGATCCATCAGGACGCGCGGTAGGTGTGCACCAGGCCGCCTATTAATCGCTGATTTAGCTTAAAACAACGGGCCTTATGGCCCGTTGAAGTTACTGACAAAGAGGGAAAAAGCGTGGTTTTTCCCTCTTTGTGGTGAGCAGCCGAAAATCAACGAATTGATTTTCCTTTTTTTAAAGATATGCGGTCTGGTATTTTCTCTCTCATCAGAGCGTTGCCAGCCGTCTGAACGGGCCTTATGGCCCGTTGTCGTTTCTGTATTCCTGTCGCGGCTTTATCCCTGTTTTTAAGCGGAATTAAAAACAAAAACGTGCGTTATTGTCGATATTTCAAGCAAGCTGTTCGCAAGTCATTCAAACGAGCATTCTGAGCGGGTTTTCGGGAAAAAACTAGTTGACGCTGTAGAGTCAACTCAGCATAATGCGCCCCGCAACGCCGATAAGGTAGCGCGTAAAAAGATGGCTACGTAGCTCAGCTGGTTAGAGCACATCACTCATAATGATGGGGTCACAGGTTCGAATCCCGTCGTAGCCACCATCTTTTTTATGCGGGAGTGGCGAAATTGGTAGACGCACCAGATTTAGGTTCTGGCGCCGCAAGGTGTGCGAGTTCAAGTCTCGCCTCCCGCACCATTTATCTCTCGCGTTGCACGGATGGGGTATCGCCAAGCGGTAAGGCACCGGTTTTTGATACCGGCATTCCCTGGTTCGAATCCAGGTACCCCAGCCATTATTTTTCGATACATGCGGTTCACCGCAACGGTTATTGGGGTATCGCCAAGCGGTAAGGCACCGGTTTTTGATACCGGCATTCCCTGGTTCGAATCCAGGTACCCCAGCCATCGAAAAATATGATAGAGTTTGGCTACGTAGCTCAGCTGGTTAGAGCACATCACTCATAATGATGGGGTCACAGGTTCGAATCCCGTCGTAGCCACCATATAAAGGAATTATTGATTAACTTCGATAAATCCAAAAAATTGTTGGGGTATCGCCAAGCGGTAAGGCTCTGGTTTCTGATACCAGCATTCCGAGGTTCGAATCCTCGTACCCCAGCCAATTTCAAAAGTCGTTCACTCTGTGAGCGCACCCTGTTGGGGTATCGCCAAGCGGTAAGGCTCTGGTTTCTGATACCAGCATTCCGAGGTTCGAATCCTCGTACCCCAGCCACACAATGAAAAGCCCGCGCAAGCGGGCTTTTTGCTATCTGGCATTTAGTCAGCATGAGCAGAGCGGGAAACCGCCCTGCTCGTCTTCATTATAATCCCAGGGCGTATTTCAGCGCTTTACGCTTCAGTCCAACGGATCTTTCCGCCGCCATCAGCCCAATATTTCGCACCACGCGCAGCGGCCCCAGGTTATTGCTGAATCCCGCATAGAACAGATCCATTCCACTCTGCATCAGGAAGTTATCCGCCTGACGGCGCCTCTGATAACGTTTCAGGATAGCCTCGCTCGCCCAGGCTTCCGCATGGCTACGGGCACCGATCAGGACATCAAGCAAAGCATCCACGTCACGATATCCCAGATTAACGCCCTGCCCGGCCAAAGGATGAATCGTATGCGCTGCGTCCCCTATCAGTGCCAGCCCTGGCTGGACGTACTGCAAAGCGTGTCGACGAGTCAGCGGAAATGCCCCACTGGCAACCGGCGTAACCGCCCCGAGTCGCTGAGGGAAAGCGGCCGTAATCGCTTTTTGCAGCTGGGGCATGTTCATTCCCTGCAGCTGCCGAATACGTGCCGGGGTGTCATACCAAACCAGAGAGGCCCAGTTATCGAACAGCGGCAGGAAAGCGTGCGGCCCTGTCGGCGTGAAATGCTGCCAGGTACTATCCCCCGGCTCAAACTCGCATTTAACGGTAATCAGCATACAGGCCTGGCGATACTGCCAGGCATGTACGCCAATCCCCGCCCATTTTCTGACCTGGGAATTCGCGCCATCCGCGCCAATCACCATTTCAGCATTGGGTGAAGCGCCGTCATCAAACTCGAGCGCCCAACCCTTATCCTGCCGATGAATTTGCCGCAGCTTCGCCGGGCAACGTAAAGAGATATTCGGATGCGCCTCAAGCGCTTGCCAAAGCACACGCTGCAGCACGTTATTCTCGACCATGAAGCCCAGCTCGGGTAAACCCAGTTCTTCGGCATTAAAGCTAACGTGTGCGCTCTCCCATTCCCAGGTTTCCAGCCGGCGATAAGGATGTGCGCGCATCGCTAAAACGCTGTCCCAGACGCCAAGAGACTTGAGCAGGCCAACCGATGCGCTGCTGATGGCCGAAATGCGGACATCAGGCTGGCTACCAGGAACAAAAGCCTCAGGGGCATGATGTTCAATCACCGCCACACGGAAACCGTGCTGTGCCAGCCCCAGCGCTGCCGCCGCGCCGACCATACCGCCGCCAACAACGGCTACTTCAATTGGTTGATTTACCATAAGTCTCTTTCCTTCATTCATCTTTGCTGATTCTACTGGCTTTTCCCAGGCTGGTCACATCCATAGCAAAGCATTACACTATCCGGCTTAATTCCTGACTTCACCTTGAGCAATGGCAAGTCGATGACAAAAAAACTCCATATAAAAACCTGGGGCTGTCAGATGAACGAATACGATTCATCGAAGATGGCCGACCTGCTGGACAGCACCCACGGCTTTACGCTGACCGATAACGCGAATGAAGCGGACGTTCTGCTGCTGAACACTTGTTCTATTCGCGAAAAAGCCCAGGAAAAGGTGTTTCACCTGCTGGGGCGCTGGAAGCATATCAAAGCCAAACGCCCGGACGTGATCATTGGCGTCGGCGGCTGCGTTGCCTCTCAGGAAGGAAAAAAAATTCGCCAGCGGGCGCACTATGTAGATATCGTCTTTGGGCCACAAACCCTGCACCGCCTGCCTGAAATGATCAACCAGGTTCGCGGCACCCGCAGCCCGGTGGTGGACGTCAGCTTCCCGGAAATCGAAAAATTTGACCGCCTGCCGGAGCCAAAGGCCGACGGCCCGACCGCCTACGTCTCCATCATGGAAGGCTGCAACAAATATTGCACCTATTGCGTGGTGCCTTATACCCGTGGCGAAGAAGTGAGCCGCCCTTGCGACGATATTCTGTTTGAAATCGCTCAACTGGCGGAACAGGGTGTGCGTGAAGTTAACCTGCTGGGTCAAAACGTTAACGCATACCGCGGCGCGGCTTACGACGGCGGCATCTGCTCGTTTGCCGAACTCCTGCGTCTGGTTGCCGCGATTGACGGTATCGACCGCATTCGCTTCACCACCAGCCACCCGATTGAATTTACCGATGACATTATCGAAGTGTACCGCGACACGCCGGAGCTGGTGAGTTTCCTGCACCTGCCGATTCAAAGCGGCGCCGACCGTGTGCTGAATATGATGGGCCGCACGCATACCGCGCTGGAGTATAAATCGACTATCCGCAAGCTGCGCGCTGCGCGCCCGGACATCCAGATCAGCTCAGACTTTATCGTCGGCTTCCCAGGCGAAACCAGCCAGGACTTCGAGCAAACCATGAAGCTGATTGCTGACGTCAACTTTGACACCAGCTTTAGCTTTATTTTCTCCGCTCGTCCGGGCACCCCGGCGGCCGACCTGGTTGATGACGTGCCGGAAGAAGAGAAAAAACAGCGCCTTTATATCCTGCAGGATCGTATTAACCAGCAGGTTATGGAATGGAGCCGTAAAATGCTGGGTACGGTGCAGCGTATTCTGGTGGAAGGGACTTCGCGTAAAAGCATTATGCAGCTGTCCGGCCGTACCGAAAATAACCGTGTGGTGAACTTCGAAGGGACGCCGGATATGGTAGGGAAATTCGTGGATGTCGAAATCACCGAAGTCCTGACTAACTCCCTGCGCGCGAAGCTGGTGCGCACAGAAAGCGAAATGGGCCTGCGTATTGCTGAAACCCCGGCTTCCGTTATTGCTCGTACCCGCAAAGAGAATGACATTGGCGTTGGGACTTACCAGCCTTAATTCTCTCCACGGCCTGCCGGAACGCTAATTCCGCGTCCCAGCGGGCTGTCTCATTGTTTGCACTTGCATTCTGAAGGCATAACCCAAATATCAATTGTGACGCTTGCGCCATCACGCTGCGGGATAAATAATTTCCCTGTAGCCGAACCGTATTTTCGGCTACGCGAGACCGTTTACTCTAACTGGCCCCGAGTGACCCAGAGGATAAGTTTGAATATCGAAACACGTGAATTAACGCTGGAACCGGCGGATAACGCCCGTCTGCTTAGTCTGTGCGGCCCTTTTGATGACAACATCAAACAGCTGGAACGCCGACTGGGGATTGAAATCAACCGCCGTGACAATCACTTCAGGCTCACCGGTCGTGAGCTTTCCGTTGACGCCGCGGCGGATATTCTGCGACATCTGTACGTAGACACCGCGCCAATGCGCGGCCAAAGCCAGGATATCGATCCGGAACAAATCCATCTGGCTATTAAAGAAAGCCGGGTGCTGGAGCAAACGGCCGACAGCGTGCCGGATTACGGTAAAGCTATCCATATTAAAACTAAGCGTGGCGTCATTAAGCCGCGTACGCCTAATCAGGCGCAGTACATCGCGAACATTCTCGACCACGACATCACATTCGGCATTGGTCCGGCAGGGACAGGGAAAACCTATCTTGCCGTTGCCGCCGCGGTTGATGCGCTGGAGCGCCAGGAGATCCGCCGCATTCTGCTGACCCGCCCGGCGGTTGAAGCGGGTGAAAAACTGGGCTTCTTGCCCGGCGATTTAAGCCAGAAGGTTGACCCGTACCTGCGCCCGCTGTACGACGCGCTGTTTGAAATGCTGGGCTTCGAGAAAGTCGAAAAGCTGATTGAGCGCAACGTTATCGAAGTGGCCCCGCTCGCCTACATGCGTGGCCGTACCCTGAACGATGCCTTTGTCATTCTCGATGAAAGTCAGAACACCACCACCGAACAGATGAAAATGTTCCTGACCCGTATAGGCTTCAACTCCAAGGCGGTGATTACCGGCGATGTGACGCAGATAGACCTGCCACGTAACCTCAAGTCCGGCTTACGTCATGCTATCGACGTCCTGTCCGAGGTGGATGAAATCAGCTTCAACTTCCTTAACAGCGAAGACGTGGTACGCCACCCGGTTGTGGCCCGCATTGTTAACGCCTATGAAGCCTGGGAAGCTGCCGATCAAAAACGCAAAGACGAGCTTGCCGCCGAGCGTAAACGTGAAGCCCTTGCCCTGCAGGCTACCGCTCAGGAGAGCAAATGAGTCAGGTTATTTTAGATTTACAGGTTGCCTGCGAAGCAGAAAGCGGCCTGCCGGATGAAGCACAAATTCAGCGCTGGCTGGATGCGGTTATTCCTCAGTTTCAGCCAGAGTCCGAGGTCACCGTTCGTCTGGTAGACGAAGCCGAAAGCCACGACCTGAACCTGACCTATCGCGGGAAAGATAAGTCCACCAACGTGCTTTCTTTTCCGTTTGAAGCCCCGCCAGGGATCGAGCTTCCGCTGCTAGGCGATCTGATCATCTGCCGTCAGGTGGTTGAGCAGGAAGCCAAAGAACAAGAGAAGCCGCTGGAAGCCCACTGGGCGCATATGGTTGTACACGGCAGCCTGCATCTGCTCGGTTACGACCACATCGAAGACGATGAAGCCGAAGAGATGGAAGCGCTGGAAACAGAGATAATGCTTGCTCTTGGGTATGCCGATCCGTACATTGCCGAGAAAGAGTAGTCGGCTCAGGGCTTTCCCTTTGCCGCCGTCACGCGCAGGCAGTGCACCATCAGGCTGCCTGTTAGTATTTGATTTATATGAGGCCTAAAACCTAACGCCATGAGCGACGACAATTCACAGAATAGTGACACGCCGGAAGCCAAAAAGGGATTCTTCTCCCTCATTCTCAACCAGCTGTTTCACGGTGAACCGAAAAACCGTGACGATCTGCTGACGCTTATTCGTGATTCTGAGCAAAACTCTCTGATAGACCAGGACACCCGCGACATGCTCGAAGGGGTGATGGATATCGCCGACCAGCGCGTCCGCGATATCATGATCCCGCGTTCGCAGATGGTGACGCTCAAACACAACCAGACGCTGGACGAGTGCCTCGATGTCATTATCGATTCCGCTCACTCCCGTTTCCCGGTGATAAGCGAAGACAAAGATCACATCGAAGGGATTCTGATGGCGAAAGATCTGCTGCCGTTCATGCGCAGCGACTCTGAGCCTTTCAGCATGGAAAAAGTGTTACGTCAGGTGGTTGTCGTGCCTGAAAGCAAGCGGGTTGACCGCATGCTGAAAGAGTTTCGTCAGCAGCGCTATCATATGGCGATTGTCATTGATGAATTTGGCGGCGTTTCAGGTCTCGTGACGATCGAAGATATTCTCGAACTGATTGTCGGGGAAATCGAAGATGAGTACGACGACGAGGAAGACGGCGATTTCCGTCAGCTGAGCCGCCATACGTGGACGGTGCGCGCCCTCGCCTCTATTGAAGACTTCAACGAAACCTTCGACACGCACTTTAGCGATGAAGAAGTCGACACCATCGGTGGTCTGGTGATGCAAGCCTTTGGGCACCTGCCAGCCCGTGGCGAAACCATTGAAATAGATGGTTACCAGTTCAAAGTCGCCATGGCCGATAGCCGTCGTATTATTCAGGTTCATGTCAGAATTCCGGACGACTCGCCGCAACCAAAACTGGACGAATAACTCAGCTATGGCTATAGCTCAACTTCTTCAACGCCAGCGCATTCGCCTGCTGCTGGCGCTTTTCTTTGGGGCCTGCGGAACGCTGGCTTTTTCCCCTTATGATTTCTGGCCTGCAGCTATTGTTTCTCTTGCTGGCTTGCAGGGCCTGACGCTTAACCGTCGCCCGGTACAAAGCGCCGCGATTGGCTTCTTCTGGGGGCTTGGGCTGTTCGGCAGCGGGGTCAACTGGGTCTATGTCAGCATCGCACAGTTTGGCGGTATGCCGGGCCCGGTGAACGTGTTCCTTGTGGTTCTGCTGGCCGCTTATTTGTCGCTCTACACAGGTTTGTTCGCTGGTATTCTCAGCAAGCTGTGGCCAAAAACAACGTGGTGGCGCGTAGCTATTGCCGCCCCGGTCGTCTGGCAAATTACCGAATTCCTGCGCGGCTGGGTGCTGACCGGCTTCCCCTGGCTGCAGTTTGGCTACAGCCAGATCGATGGCCCACTAAAAGGCATCGCGCCGATTTTTGGCGTCGACACCATTACCTTCCTACTGATGATTATCAGTGGCCTTCTGGTGTACGCCCTGCAGGCGCGGAAATGGGCTCCTGCAGTGGTTTCTGCGGCTTTACTGTTATTACCCTGGCCGCTGCGCAACATTCAATGGTTCCAGCCTCTGCCAGAGCGTTCCGTTGACGTAGCGATGGTACAAGGCAACATTCCCCAGTCTCTGAAGTGGAATGAAAGCCAGCTGCTGGACACGCTGAAAATTTATCTGGATAAAACAGAGCCGGAGATGGGCAAAGCCAAGCTTATCATCTGGCCGGAATCGGCTATCTCCGATCTGGAAATTAATCAGCAGCAGTTCCTTGCCATGATGAATGACCTGCTGCGGGCAAAACACAGCTCATTAATTACCGGTATCGTCGACGCGCGTCTGAATAAGCAAAACCGGTACGATACCTACAACACCATTATCACGCTCGGTGAAGGTAGCCCTTACAGCTACACCAGCAGTAACCGCTACAACAAAAACCACCTTGTGCCATTCGGTGAGTTTGTGCCGCTTGAATCGATTCTGCGCCCACTGGCCCCGTTCTTCGATCTGCCCATGTCATCGTTCAGCCGTGGGCCCTATGTTCAGCCGCAATTGCTCTCTAACGGCGTCAAGCTGACGGCGGCAATCTGCTACGAAATTATCCTGGGTGAACAAGTTCGGGACAATTTCCGGCCAGACACTGACTTCCTGCTGACTATCTCCAACGATGCCTGGTTCGGTAAATCCATCGGCCCATGGCAGCACCTGCAAATGGCGCGTATGCGCTCGCTGGAACTGGGGCGGCCTTTGCTGCGCAGCACTAACAACGGCGTAACTGCCGTGGTCAACGCCGAAGGTGAGATCACTAACATCATCCCGCAGTTCACTCGCGAAGTGCTGGAAGCGAAAGTCACGCCAACCACAGGTTTAACGCCTTATGCACGCTTCGGCTTCTGGCCGATGTGGATGGTGACCGCTTTATTCGGTTTCACCGCACTGGTGATAAGCCTGCGTAACCGCAGCAAAAAGTAGCACACCCTTCTCGCTCATAGAGGCCGGCAAATTTGTTGGCCTTTTTCATTTCTGGCACAAGCTTTGCTAGATATAAACAGTTGAAATCAAATAGCTGGCGCAAAGACGCCCTGTGGCCTGGCTGTATCGGGCAGTGAAAAATGCATGCACCAAAAGGCGACATCGCAAGCACCGTTATAGTGCACTGGCATATCTTTGCCTTTAAATGGTGCGGCGCGCTTCGCAAAAATAAACATCTTATTAGCAATTTCTTTACATTCAGCTAGGTTAGATGCTAACAAAAGGGCATTGCATGACGCTTTTAGCAGCATGAAAAAACAACAAAACACAACACTCACATCGGATACCGGTGCCTCCTCTGGCACTAAGATTAAGGAGTTGGATATGCAACTACGTAAACTGGCCACGGCAATGCTGGTGATGGGCATGAGCGCCACAATGGTTCATGCAGAAGACGCGACGCCTCAGCAGTCAACGCTGGATAAAATCAAAGCCAACGGCGTTATCGTGGTCGGCCACCGTGAATCATCTGTACCTTTCTCTTACTACGACAATCAGCAAAAAGTGGTTGGCTACTCTCAGGACTACTCTAATGCCATCGTAGAAGCGGTGAAAAAGCAGCTGAATAAGCCTGATCTGCAGGTAAAACTCATTCCTATCACCTCTCAAAACCGTATTCCGCTGCTGCAAAACGGCACTTTCGATTTTGAATGTGGTTCCACCACCAACAACGTAGAACGTCAAAAACAAGCCGCATTCTCCGACACCATCTTCGTTGTCGGCACCCGTTTGCTGGTGAAAAAAGGCGGCCCAATTAAAGACTTCCCTGACCTGAAAGGGAAAACCGTTGTTGTGACCTCTGGCACCACTTCCGAAATCCTGCTCAACAAGCTGAACGACGAGCAGAAAATGGGCATGCGTATTATCAGCGCCAAAGACCACGGTGACTCCTTCCGTACCCTGGAAAGCGGCCGTGCGGTTGCCTTTATGATGGATGATGCCCTGCTGGCCGGGGAACGTGCGAAAGCTAAACAGCCGGATAACTGGGAGATCGTCGGCAAGCCACAGTCCCAGGAAGCTTACGGCTGTATGCTGCGTAAAGATGACCCAGAGTTTAAAAAGCTGATGGATACCACCATCGCGCAGGCACAAACCTCAGGTGAAGCCGCGAAATGGTTCGATAAATGGTTTAAACAGCCGATTCCACCGAAAAACCTCAACATGAACTTCGACCTTTCTGACGAAATGAAAGCGCTGTTCAAGGAACCAAACGACAAAGCTCTCAACTAATTAGAAACACAGGGGCCGGAAAAATCCGCCCTCCCGATTGACGAACTGAAGCCAGGACAGACTATGCGTTGGTGGGTCGTTCCCCCACCAGCGTGAAGGTGCTCAAAAACGCAGACAAAGATCTGCTTCAGGGCACCGGCTTCTCATCAATCTTCGAGGGTAGCCTGCGCTACCCTCTTTTTTTATCTCGGAGTAAGTTATGTCTATAGACTGGAACTGGGGAATCTTTTTACAGCCCGCCCCGTTCGGCAACACTACCTATCTGGGCTGGATTTGGAATGGCTTCCAGGTCACCGTCGCCCTGTCAATAACCGCATGGATCATTGCTTTTCTGGTGGGGTCTCTGTTTGGTATTTTGCGTACGGTCCCTAACAAATTCCTGTCCGGGCTAGGTACGCTCTACGTTGAACTCTTTCGCAACGTTCCCCTGATCGTCCAATTCTTTACCTGGTATCTGGTGGTGCCTGAACTGCTGCCGGAAAACATTGGCATGTGGTTTAAGTCCGAGCTGGATCCCAATATTCAGTTCTTCCTCTCGTCAATGATTTGCCTCGGACTGTTTACCGCCGCTCGCGTTTGTGAACAGGTACGAGCCGCCATTCAATCCCTGCCTCGCGGCCAGAAGAACGCGGCTCTGGCAATGGGACTGACGCTGCCTCAGGCCTATCGCTACGTGCTGTTGCCTAATGCCTATCGCGTTATTGTGCCACCGATGACCTCCGAAATGATGAACCTGGTGAAGAACTCGGCCATCGCTTCAACCATTGGTCTGGTGGATATGGCGGCGCAGGCTGGCAAGCTGCTGGATTACTCGGCACACGCCTATGAATCCTTTACGGCGATTACCCTTGCCTATGTACTGATCAACGCCGTCATCATGGGCGTGATGTATGTGGTAGAACGTAAAATTCGCCTGCCTGGCAATATGGGGGGCAAATAATGCTCAGTCTTGACTGGAGTTCTATTCTACCTGCCCTGCCTTACTTAATGCAGGGGCTGGTCATTACGCTCAAAATCACCGTTACCGCGGTGGTGATCGGTATTGTCTGGGGCACGCTGCTGGCCGTCATGCGCCTGTCGAGCTTCAAGCCGATCGCGTGGTTTGCTACCGCTTACGTGAACGTTTTCCGCTCCGTGCCGCTGGTGATGGTACTGCTGTGGTTCTATCTGGTGGTGCCTGGCTTCCTGCAGTCGGTGCTTGGCCTGTCGCCAAAAACCGATATCCGCTTGATTTCCGCGATGGTCGCCTTCTCCATGTTTGAAGCCGCCTACTATTCGGAAATCATTCGCGCCGGTATTCAGAGTATTTCCAGAGGGCAGTCAAATGCCGCCCTGGCGCTGGGCATGACCCACTGGCAGTCGATGAAACTCATCATTCTGCCGCAGGCCTTCCGCGCGATGGTGCCGCTGCTGTTAACCCAGGGCATCGTTTTGTTCCAGGATACCTCGCTGGTGTACGTTTTAAGCCTGGCAGACTTCTTCCGCACCGCCTCCACCATTGGCGAGCGTGACGGTACACAGGTCGAGATGATCCTGTTTGCCGGCCTGGTCTATTTTGTGATTAGCCTCAGTGCATCGCTGTTGGTCAGCTACTTGAAGAAAAGGACTGTGTAATGATTACCCTGAAAAATGTTTCTAAATGGTATGGTCACTTTCAGGTGCTGACCGAGTGCTCCACCGAAGTGAAGAAAGGCGAAGTTGTCGTCGTGTGCGGGCCTTCTGGTTCTGGCAAATCCACGCTGATTAAAACCGTCAACGGCCTTGAGCCCGTACAGAAAGGCGAAATTCTGGTGAACGGCACCCAGGTGAACGACAAGAAAACCAATCTGGCGCAGCTCCGCTCCCACGTTGGCATGGTGTTCCAGCACTTCGAGCTGTTCCCTCACCTGTCGATTATCGAAAACCTGACGCTTGCCCAGGTCAAAGTGCTGAAACGTGATAAAGCAGCTTCCCGCGCTAAAGGGTTAAAATTACTTGAGCGCGTAGGGCTGGCCGCACACGCCGATAAATATCCGGCGCAGCTCTCCGGCGGCCAGCAGCAGCGTGTTGCGATTGCCCGCGCCCTGTGCATGGATCCGATTGCAATGCTGTTTGACGAACCAACCTCCGCGCTAGATCCGGAAATGATCAACGAAGTGCTGGACGTGATGGTTGAGTTGGCAAACGAGGGCATGACCATGATGGTGGTAACCCACGAAATGGGCTTTGCCCGCAAAGTGGCTAACCGCGTGATCTTTATGGATGAGGGGAAAATTGTCGAAGACTCGAACAAAGACGACTTCTTCAATAATCCTCAGTCTGAACGTGCCAAAGACTTCCTGGCGAAGATCCTGCACTAAGCAAATTGCCTAATCCAGGTAAAAGGCCTTCCCAAACGGGAAGGCTTTTTTTTAAGGCTCAAACGGCCGACGATGAAACTGATTATGGCCGCATTTCGGGCAAACCGGCAGCACATCAGGGGTGTAAATCGCAATGTGATGATGACAGTTTTCACACACCAGATTGCCTAACCCAACAACTTCCCCGCTGTGATACACCCCGTGATGGCTGAGATCTTTAAACACTTCCCGCCACTCAAGCTGCGTTTTGTCGGTAATGTCCGCCAGCTCCTGCCATAAACTCTCTTTAATCACCCGCATAAAAACGCTGTCGGTGAACTCTTCCTGACTTTCCCCGTAGCTACGAGCAAACTCTTCAAGGTCACGGCGCACCGCACGCGTTACCTCTTCTATCTCCGTTCGGGTCAGCTCGCCTGTATCATTCATCTGCTTACGGGCGCTGGCAACCAACGCATCAATATCGAGCTCACCCTTGCGTAGCCGTTCACTTAGCGATTCGACCAGTTCCCGATAAAATTGAGCAACCTTGTTCATCGTTAGCCTGCCTCCTTGAAGGATTCCCGCGTTTGCGGCGTGGTAACTGACTCTAATAGTAGACGTTAATCCGGCAACGCTTTGTTAGATTAGCCACACCCTGGGTAAAAAACTGCAAGCGTTACGGAACGGTGAAATGGTTACTGAGGGCGTTGAAAGGCTGTTTTGCCGCTGTCGAATCGGCTATGCTATGGCGATCTAAACTCGAATTCATTAAAGGCTACGTTTCGTAGCCGTCTTTCATACACAGGACTACTGGCTGCCATGCAAGAGCAATACCGCCCGGAAGAGATAGAATCCAATGTCCAGCAACACTGGCAAGAGAACCGTACTTTTGAAGTGACCGAAGACGAAGGCAAAGAGAAATACTACTGCCTCTCCATGTTGCCCTATCCTTCCGGCCGACTACATATGGGCCACGTCCGTAACTACACCATCGGCGACGTTATCGCACGCTACCAGCGTATGCTGGGTAAAAACGTCCTGCAGCCGATCGGCTGGGATGCATTCGGCCTGCCGGCTGAAGGCGCTGCGGTAAAAAACAACACCGCGCCAGCCCCGTGGACCTACGACAACATCAATTACATGAAGAACCAGCTGAAAACGCTGGGCTTCGGTTACGACTGGAGCCGTGAACTGGCTACCTGTACGCCTGAGTACTATCGCTGGGAACAACAGTTCTTCACTCAGCTGTACAACAAAGGTCTGGTTTACAAAAAAACCTCCGCGGTTAACTGGTGCCCGAACGATCAGACCGTGCTGGCGAATGAGCAGGTTATCGACGGCTGCTGCTGGCGCTGCGACACCAAAGTTGAGCGCAAAGAGATCCCGCAGTGGTTCATCAAAATCACCGCCTACGCCGACGAACTGCTGAACGACCTGGATACGCTGAATCACTGGCCTGATCAGGTTAAAACCATGCAGCGCAACTGGATTGGCCGCTCCGAAGGCGTGGAAATCACCTTCGACGTACAAAACAGCGCCGAGAAGCTGACTGTTTATACAACCCGCCCTGATACCTTTATGGGTGTGACTTATCTGGCCGTTGCCGCCGGTCACCCTCTGGCGCAGCAGGCTGCAGTCAATAACCCTACCCTTGCCGAATTCATTGAAGAATGCCGTAACACCAAAGTGGCCGAAGCCGACATGGCGACCATGGAGAAGAAAGGCATCGCCACCGGCATTAATGCCATTCATCCGCTGACCGGCGAAAGCGTTCCGGTTTGGGTGGCCAACTTCGTGCTGATGGAATACGGCACCGGTGCCGTAATGGCCGTTCCAGGCCACGATCAGCGTGACTGGGAATTCGCCACAAAATACAGCCTGCCAATCAAGCCGGTAATTCTGAATGCCGACGGCAGCGAGCCGGATCTTTCCGTCTCCGCAATGACCGAAAAAGGCGCGTTGTTTAACTCTGGCGAGTTCGACGGTCTGGACTTCCAGCAGGCGTTTAACGCCATTGCCGATAAGCTGGCCGCTAAAGGCGTGGGCGAGCGTAAAGTGAACTTCCGTCTGCGCGACTGGGGCGTTTCCCGTCAGCGTTACTGGGGTGCACCAATCCCAATGGTCACCCTGGAAGACGGCACAGTGATGCCAACCCCGGAAGATCAGCTGCCGGTTATTCTGCCGGAAGACGTGGTCATGGACGGCATCACCAGCCCGATTAAAGCCGATCCTGAGTGGGCGAAAACCACCGTCAACGGCATGCCTGCGCTGCGTGAAACCGACACCTTCGACACCTTTATGGAGTCCTCCTGGTACTACGCGCGCTACACCTGCCCTC
Source organism: Enterobacter sp. Ap-1006 (assembly GCF_011752835.1). Taxonomy (NCBI): domain Bacteria; kingdom Pseudomonadati; phylum Pseudomonadota; class Gammaproteobacteria; order Enterobacterales; family Enterobacteriaceae; genus Enterobacter; species Enterobacter sp. Ap-1006. The sequence goes on from NZ_VWWU01000003.1 coordinate 635,232, forward strand.
AGTACGGCAAAGGCATGCTGGATTCCAAAGCCGCTAACTACTGGCTGCCGGTGGATATCTACATCGGCGGGATTGAACACGCCATCATGCACCTGCTTTACTTCCGCTTCTTCCACAAGCTGATGCGCGATGCAGGCATGGTGACTTCCAACGAACCAGCCAAACAGCTGCTTTGCCAGGGCATGGTGCTGGCGGACGCCTTCTATTACACCGGCGTTAACGGCGAGCGTAACTGGGTTTCCCCAGTCGACGCTATCGTTGAGCGCGATGATAAAGGCCGCATTGTCAAAGCCCGTGACGCAGAAGGCCGTGAACTGGTCTATGCTGGCATGAGCAAAATGTCGAAGTCGAAAAACAACGGCATCGACCCACAGGTCATGGTTGAACGCTACGGCGCGGATACCGTGCGTCTGTTTATGATGTTTGCTTCACCTGCAGACATGACGCTTGAGTGGCAAGAATCCGGCGTTGAAGGCGCCAACCGCTTCCTGAAACGCGTCTGGAAACTGGTCTACGAACACACCAACCGTGGTGCTGCGCCAGCGCTGGACATTGCTGCCCTGGGCGAAGATCAAAAAGCCCTGCGTCGCGATGTGCATAAAACCATTGCTAAAGTGACCGACGATATCGGCCGCCGTCAGACCTTCAACACCGCCATCGCTGCCATCATGGAGCTGATGAACAAACTGGCAAAAGCACCGCAGGACGGCGAACAGGATCGTGCGCTGCTGAACGAAGCGCTGCTGGCCGTTGTACGTATGCTGTATCCGTTCACCCCGCACGTTTGTTTCGATATGTGGCAGTCGCTGGGCGGTGAAGGTGATGTGGATAACGCACCGTGGCCGCAGGCTGACGAAAAGGCAATGGTCGAAGACTCTCGCCTGGTGGTCGTTCAGGTGAACGGTAAAGTACGCGGTAAAGTCACCGTGCCTGCCGATGCCACTGAAGAACAAGTGCGCGAGCGCGCCGGTCAGGAACATCTGGTCGCGAAATATCTTGAGGGGGTAACCGTACGTAAAGTGATTTACGTTCCGGGTAAACTGCTCAACCTGGTTGTGGGCTAAGCGCAGGAGGAAGCGTGCGACATCCCTTTATCACCCTGTTAGTAACCCTGGCGGTGCTGGTCACCGCTGGATGTGGTTTTCACCTGCGTGGTAACACGCAGGTCCCTTCAGAGATGAAGACGCTGGTCCTCAACTCTAGCGATCCTAACGGCCCGCTAACGCGTGAAATTCGTAAACAGCTGCGCTTAAACGGCGTAACGATTGTTGACGATACCGGCACTGGCGTACGCAAGGATATTCCATCCCTGCGCGTGGGTGGCTTCGGTCTTGGTCAGGACACAGCTTCAGTGTTCCAGAACGGCCAGACGGCGGAATACCAGATGGTAATGACCGTCAATGCTCAGGTCCTGATCCCGGGTCACGATATTTATCCAATCAGTGCGAAGACATACCGTTCATTCTTTGATAACCCACTGACCGCCCTGGCAAAAGACGCCGAGCAGGATCTGATCATCAAAGAGATGTACACCAATGTTGCCCAACAGCTGGTCCGCAAACTGATGGCAGTTCACGCGGCTGACCTTGCAGCAACAAAAGACGAGGAAAAGCCCGTTAGCGCAGTGAAACCAGCCGAACCAGCAAGCCGGGTGTCCACCACTCTGCCGGCAACCTCTGTTAGCAAATGATCCGAGTGTATCCGGAACAACTCCACGCGCAGCTCAATGAAGGGCTGCGCGCGGCGTATCTGCTTTTAGGTAACGATCCTCTCTTATTACAGGAAAGCCAGGATGCGGTGCGCAAACACGCCCAGCAAAACGGCTTTGAAGAACATCACGCCGTTCAGATAGAAGCCTCCACGGACTGGCAGGCGCTGTTTTCGATTTGCCAGGCTCTGAGTCTGTTTGCCAGCCGCCAGACGCTGCTCTTACTGCTGCCGGAAAACGGTCCCAACGCCGCCATTAACGCTCAGCTAGAAACACTGGTTAGCCTGCTTCACGACGATATTCTGTTACTGGTTCGCGGCAACAAACTGACGAAAGCGCAGGAAAATGCCACCTGGTTTACCCAACTGGCAAACCGCTCCGTGTTGGTGACCTGCCAGACGCCAGAACAGGCAAATCTGCCCCGCTGGGTATCCCAGCGCGCAAAACAGATGAATCTGACGCTGGACGAGGCTGCCAATCAGCTGCTCTGCTACTGCTATGAGGGCAATTTGCTGGCGCTTTCTCAGGCATTAGAGAGGCTGTCGCTCATCTGGACAGACGGTAAATTGACGCTACCGCGCGTTGAGCAAGCCGTAAACGATGCAGCCCATTTCACGCCTTTTCACTGGGTAGATGCACTGCTCGCCGGAAAGAGCAAACGAGCGCTGCATATATTGCAGCAGCTTCGTCTGGAAGCCAGCGAGCCGGTCATTCTGCTGCGAACCCTGCAGCGGGAACTGCTGCAGCTGGTCAATCTCAAACGTCAGTCGGCAACGACGCCCTTACGGACGCTGTTCGATCAGCAACGCGTGTGGCAAAACCGCCGCCAGTTGGTGACTGAAGCGCTCAATCGCGTTTCTTCGGAACAGCTTTATCAGGCCGTTCGTTTACTGACGCGTATCGAACTGACGCTGAAGCAGGACTACGGGCAGTCAGTCTGGGACGAACTCGAAGGCCTTTCTCTGCTGATCTGCCATAAAGCCTTACCGGAAATCTTCATTGATGCCTGATTCCTCTTTGTTAGCGCTGTACGGCGGCACCTTTGATCCTATCCATTATGGTCATTTGAAATCCGTTGAAGCGCTGGCCCGGCTGGTGAAACTCAGAAGCGTCACCATCATGCCCAATAACGTGCCGCCGCATCGCCCACAGCCGGAAGCGAGCAGCGCGCAGCGCAAAGAGATGATTGAGCTAGCAATAGCAGGCAACCCGCTTTTCACGCTGGATGATCGGGAGCTGACCCGGACGACACCGTCCTGGACCGTGGAAACGCTGGAGCAGCTTCGCGCCGAGCTGGGGCCAAAACAGCCGCTGGCCTTTATTATTGGTCAGGACTCATTGCTCAGCCTGCACCGCTGGCACCGTTGGGAAACGCTGCTCACGCTGTGCCACCTGTTAGTTACCCAGCGGCCCGGCTATCCGCTAACCATGGAAACGCCCGAACAGCAGACGTGGCTCGCGCAAAACGTCACTGATTCTGTCGTAACACTGCACCAGCAGCCCGCCGGGAAAGTCTTTCTAGCCCAAACGCCGCTCTACGATATCTCCGCAACCACCATTCGTCATCGGCTTGAGAGCAATCAGCCCTGCGACGATCTGCTCCCGCCTGATGTACTGGCTTTTATTCTCCAGCACGGGCTTTATCGCTAAGCGTTGGGGCTCGTCTACATTACGGGAGGAGAACGGTGAAGCGCACTGGATTACGCTATTATGATTTACCGGGAAAGCCAGCCATTGACACCACTTCTCAGGCTGTTATGCTCCGCTGCCATAATTTCCTGCCCATAATCCGGCTTTTCTGAAATAGTTTTACAAAAATGGCAATGCAAACTCCGGCGCGCAATGGGATGATAGCCCGCGATTCGCGCTGGTCGGCCAATTTTTCAGCCAAAGCCGCCTGCCCTGCTGGTCCAGGGTTATTACGGGCTAAACCAAACACTCTCATTCTCTCAGGGGGAACACTTGCAGGGTAAAGCACTTCAGGATTTCATTGTCGATAAAATCGACGACCTCAAAGCCCAGGACATCATCGCAATTGATGTTAAAGGCAAATCCAGCATCACCGATTGCATGGTTATCTGCACCGGGACATCTAACCGCCACGTCATGTCAATTGCTGAACACGTTGTGCAATCCTCTCGCGAAGTTGGCCTGTCGCCGATGGGCGTGAAAGGCATCAACGCTTCCGACTGGGTTGTTGTCGATCTGGGCGAAATTATCGTTCACGTCATGCAGGAAGAGAGCCGCCAGCTGTACGAACTGGAAAAACTCTGGAGCTAACGGGTGAAGCTGCAACTGGTGGCCGTTGGAACCAAAATGCCTGACTGGGTACAGACAGGCTTTACCGAATACCTGCGTCGCTTCCCGAAAGATATGCCTTTTGAGCTGGTAGAAATTCCGGCTGGAAAACGCGGCAAAAATGCCGATATCAAACGTATCCTCGAAAAAGAGGGTGAAATGATGCTGGCCGCCGCGGGCAAAGGTAATCGAATCGTGACGCTGGATATTCCCGGTCAACCGTGGGATACCCCCCAGCTTGCCACGCAGCTCGAACGCTGGAAGCAGGATGGCCGCGATGTCAGCCTGTTAATCGGTGGTCCCGAAGGATTAGCACCAGCCTGTAAGGCCGCAGCCGAGCAAAGCTGGTCGCTCTCCACGCTAACCATGCCTCATCCGCTGGTCAGAGTGCTGGTGGCGGAAAGTCTCTATCGGGCGTGGAGCATTACCACCAACCACCCTTACCATCGTGAGTAAACCTGAGCGGGTAATACTAAGCAGCGAATGAAATTACAGAATTCTTTTCGCGACTATACTGCTGAGTCTGCGCTCTTTGTGCGCCGGGCGCTGGTCGCTTTTATCGGCATTTTGCTGCTTACCGGCGTGCTGATCGCCAACCTTTATAATCTGCAAATCGTTCGCTTTAACGACTATCAGACGCGCTCCAATGAAAACCGGATCAAGCTGGTGCCCATCCCGCCCAGCCGCGGCATTATTTACGATCGTAACGGCACCCCGCTGGCGCTGAACCGCACCATCTATCAAATCGAGATGATGCCGGAGAAAGTCGATAACGTTCAGGATACGCTGGAGGCGCTGCGCCCGGTGGTTGACCTGACCGATGACGATATCGCGAATTTCAAGAAAGAGCGTGCCCGCTCGCACCGCTTCACCTCCATTGCGGTCAAAACTAACCTGACGGAAGTTCAGGTTGCCCGCTTTGCCGTAAACCAGTACCGCTTCCCTGGTGTGGAAGTGAAAGGCTACAAACGCCGCTTCTATCCTTATGGCTCCGCGCTAACCCACGTCATTGGCTACGTTTCTAAAATCAACGACAAAGACGTTGAACGCCTGGATAAAGAAGGCAAGCTGGCCAACTACGCCTCGACCCACGACATCGGCAAGCTCGGTATCGAGCGCTATTACGAAGATGTCCTGCACGGGCAAACGGGCTACGAAGAGGTTGAGGTTAACAACCGTGGCCGCGTCATCCGCCAGCTTAAAGAAGTGCCGCCTCAGGCCGGGCATGATATTTATCTGACCCTCGATCTGAAGCTGCAAACCTACATCGAAACCCTGCTCGCTGGCAGCCGTGCTGCGGTGGTCGTTACCGATCCGCGTACCGGCGGCATTCTGGCGCTGGTTTCTATGCCAAGCTATAACCCGAACCTGTTCGTCGACGGTATCTCCAGCAAAGACTACTCGGGCCTGCTAAACGACCCGAACACGCCGTTAATTAACCGCGCGACTCAGGGCGTGTATCCACCGGCCTCTACCGTGAAGCCTTATATGGCAGTTTCTGCATTGAGCGCCGGAGTGATCACCCGCAACACCTCGCTGTTTGACCCCGGCTGGTGGCAACTGCCCGGATCGGAAAAACGCTACCGCGACTGGAAAAAATGGGGCCACGGCCGCCTGAACGTCACAAAATCCCTGGAAGAATCGGCGGATACCTTCTTCTACCAGGTCGCCTATGACATGGGGATCGACCGCATTGGCGAATGGATGAGTAAGTTTGGCTACGGTCACCTGACGGGCATCGACCTTTCAGAAGAGCGCGCGGGCAACATGCCGACTCGCGAGTGGAAGCTGAAGCGCTTTAAAAAACCGTGGTATCAGGGTGACACCATTCCGGTCGGTATCGGCCAGGGTTACTGGACGGCCACGCCAATCCAGATGAGCAAGGCGATGATGATCCTGATTAACGACGGCATCGTTCGCGTTCCGCACCTGCTGATGAGCACCACCGAAAACGGTAAACAGGTTCCCTGGCAGCAGCCGACTGAAGCGCCGGTGGGCGACATCCACTCTGGCTATTGGGAAATTGCCAAAGACGGGATGTATGGCGTAGCCAACAGGCCTAACGGTACTGCGCATAAATACTTCGCGAACGCGCCTTATAAAGTGGCAGCAAAATCAGGTACTGCGCAGGTCTTTGGCCTGAAAGCCAACGAAACGTATAACGCGCATAAAATTGCCGAACGCCTACGTGACCACAAGCTGATGACAGCATTTGCGCCGTATGACAATCCACAGTACGCCGTGACCATGATTCTGGAGAACGGCGGCGCAGGCCCGGCCGTCGGGACCATCATGCGTCAGATCCTCGACCACGTCATGTTAGGGGATAACAACACGGTACTGCCGTCGGAAGCACCGGCCGCCTCGGCCGCAGAGGATCAATAAGCATGACTGACAATCCTAATAAAAAAACAATTTGGGATAAGGTTCACCTCGACCCGACCTTCCTGGTGACCATCCTCGCGCTGCTGGTGTTCAGCGCCCTGGTGGTATGGAGCGCCAGCGGCCAGGATATGGGCATGATGGAGCGTAAAATCGGCCAGATTCTGATGGGGCTGGTGATCATGGTCGTCATGGCGCAAATTCCGCCTCGCGTCTACGAAGGCTGGGCGCCCTATCTCTATATCTTCTGTATTATTCTGCTGGTGGCGGTTGATGCCTTCGGGGCCATTTCAAAAGGGGCCCAGCGCTGGCTCGATCTGGGCTTCGTGCGTTTCCAGCCTTCGGAAATCGCCAAGATTGCCGTTCCGCTAATGGTTGCCCGCTTTATTAACCGCGACGTTTGCCCGCCCACGCTGAAAAATACCGGTATTGCGCTCGTCCTGATCTTCATGCCGACCCTGCTGGTCGCCGCCCAGCCGGACCTGGGCACCTCCATTCTGGTCGCCGCATCGGGCCTGTTTGTGCTGTTCCTTTCCGGCATGAGCTGGCGACTTATTCTGGTTGCCGTTCTGCTGGTAGCCGCCTTCGTGCCGATCCTGTGGTTCTTCCTGATGCATGACTACCAGCGCGCGCGCGTGATGATGCTGTTAGATCCAGAAAGCGATCCGCTCGGCGCGGGCTATCATATAATTCAGTCCAAAATCGCCATCGGCTCGGGGGGCCTGCGCGGTAAGGGCTGGCTACACGGCACGCAGTCGCAGCTAGAGTTCTTGCCCGAACGTCATACGGACTTTATCTTCGCGGTGCTTGCGGAAGAGCTAGGCTTAGTCGGCATTCTGGTGCTGCTGGCGCTCTATCTGCTGCTGATCATGCGCGGCCTGTTTATTGCCGCTCGGGCACAGACCACCTTTGGCCGCGTAATGGCCGGCGGGCTGATGCTGATCCTGTTCGTCTATGTATTTGTAAATATTGGCATGGTTAGTGGTATCTTACCGGTGGTCGGCGTACCGCTGCCGCTCGTCAGCTACGGGGGGTCGGCGCTAATCGTGCTGATGGCCGGGTTTGGTATCGTCATGTCGATACATACTCACAGAAAAATGTTATCAAAAAGCGTGTAACTGGATGAGGTGCGCAATGGGTAAGCAAAAACGGTGGGCTGGCGTCTGCATCGCAGCAGCGTTACTGGCAGCATGTTCGTCAAATGATGAGAGTCAGCAGCCGGTTAATCAGGCGCCACAGCCGGCCGTGTGCAACGGTCCAGTCGTGGAAATCAGCGGCGCCGAGCCACGTTACGAGCCGCTGAATCCGTCAGTTAATCAGGATTACCAGAACAACGGCAAAAGCTACAAAATTGTTCAGAATCCTGCAAACTTCAGCCAGGCAGGCTTCGCGGCTATCTACGACGCCGAACCAGGCAGCAACCTGACCGCCTCTGGCGAAGCGTTTGATGCTAATGCGCTGACCGCAGCACACCCAACGCTGCCTATTCCAAGCTATGCGCGAATCACTAACCTCGCGAATGGCCGCATGATTGTGGTTCGCATCAACGATCGCGGCCCTTACGGCAACGATCGGGTGATCTCGCTGTCTCGCGCGGCAGCAGACAGGCTGAACACCTCAAACAATACCAAAGTCCGTATCGACCCTATTATCGTTGCACAGGATGGCACCATGTCCGGTCCAGGTACGGCCTGTACGACTATCGCCAAACAGACTTATGCGCTGCCGGCCCGTCCGGATCTTAGCGGCGGCATGGGAAGCGCCTCCTCCCCTGCTCAGCCAGCGGCACCACAGGGCGATGTGCGCGCCATCAGCAACTCGACGCTGCAAAGCGCAGACACCACCGGCGCACCTGTTCAGAGCAGCGGTTTTCTCGGTGCTCCTACGCCACTGGCGGCAGGCGTGGTAGAAACACCTGATGCTCCGGCAACGGCTGCAGCAGCCCCCGCGACGCAGCAACCTGTCGCAGCAACAGCGGCACCAGCTGTGGCGCCTACTCCGCCAGTAGCCCCACAGCCAGCGCCGATCGTTGAGCAGCCAGCGCCTGCCGTTTCTGCGCCAGTCACCGCACCTGGTTCAACTCAAGGTCACGTTCAGCGCAGTGTAGCTACAGCAAGCGTACCCGCCAGCAGCGGCCGTTACGTTGTTCAGGTCGGTGCCGTGAGCGACGGGGCACGCGCCAGCCAGTGGCAGCAGAAGTTAAGCCAGCAGTTTGGCGTGCCGGGCGCAGTGTCTCATAACGGCACCGTGTATCGCGTTCAGCTTGGCCCGTTCAGCAGCCGCACTGAAGCCACCGCCCTGCAGCAGCGCCTGATGTCGGAAGCGCAACAGCAGTCATTTGTGACCAACGCTCCCGCTATGTAAAGCTATGACTGGCCTGTTTCTTGCCCGTAAATTTGTGTAAAGACCATTAACAAACTCACGCGCAAAGTCAGATGCCAGTCAAAAATGCTTTTGCTATAGTAAGGCACTTTTTTTAATTCCATCACGGACGTCGTAGTTCCATCATGAATACAGCTCCTTCTGCACGTTTTGTTAAGCGCCTGGCGCTCACCTCGGCTTTCGCTCTTGCGGCTATGGCCTCTGCTCAAGCTGACGACCTCAACATTAAAACTATGATCCCGGGCGTCCCGCAGATTGATGCAGAAGCGTATATCCTGATTGACTACAACTCAGGCAAAGTGCTGGCCGAATCAAATGCTGACGCACGCCGCGACCCGGCCAGCCTCACCAAGATGATGACCAGCTATGTCATTGGCCAGGCGATGAAAGCCGGTAAATTCGACGACAATGCGATGGTCACCATCGGCAAAGACGCCTGGGCCACCGGTAATCCGGTGTTTAAAGGCTCCTCGCTGATGTTCCTGCAGCCGGGTATGCAGGTACCGGTCAACAAACTGGTTCGCGGTATTAACCTGCAGTCAGGTAACGACGCCTGTGTGGCGATGGCCGACTTCGTCGCCGGCAGCCAGGATGCTTTCGTAAGCCTGATGAACGGCTACGTTTCAGCCCTGGGCCTGAAAAACACCCACTTCCAGACCGTGCACGGCCTGGACGCCGAGGGTCAGTACAGCTCTGCTCGTGATATGGCGCTTATCGGCCAGGCGCTGATCCGCGATGTGCCGAACGAATACGCTATCTACAAAGAAAAAGAGTTCACCTTCAACAACATTCGTCAGACCAACCGTAACGGTCTGCTGTGGGATACCAGCCTCAACGTTGACGGTATTAAAACCGGCCATACCGATGCGGCAGGGTATAACCTCGTGGCCTCCGCTACCGAAGGCCAGATGCGCCTGATCTCTGCGGTTCTTGGCGGGCACACCTACAAAGGCCGTGAAACAGAAAGCAAAAAGCTGCTGACCTGGGGCTTCCGCTTCTTTGAAACGGTTTCTCCGCTGAAAGCCGGCAAAGAGTTTGCTTCTGAGCCAGCCTGGTTCGGCGATAACGACCGTGCTTCCCTCGGCGTGGATAAAGACGTTTACCTGACCATTCCTCGCGGCCGTATGAAAGATCTGAAAGCCAGCTACGTGCTGACCACGACTGAACTGCATGCCCCGCTGCAGAAAAACCAGGTTGTGGGCACCATCAACTTCCAGCTGGACGGTAAAACCATCGAGCAGCGTCCGTTAGTTGTGCTGCAGGAGATGCCGGAAGGGAATTTCTTCAGCCGAATCATTGATTACATCAAGCTGATGTTCCACCACTGGTTCGGTTAATTATTGAACACTTGAAAGTGTCGAATCTGACCCCATATACTTAGCATCAAAGCAACTCCCGCCCGCCGGCGGGAGTTATTATTTTTATTGCCGTAACGCTGGAGCTACCATGAAAACCAAACTGAACGAATTGCTCGAATTCCCCACCTCTTTTACTTACAAAGTAATGGGCCTGGCGAAACCGGAGCTGGTTGATCTGGTCGTTGAGGTGGTGCAGCGCCACGCCCCTGGCGACTACACGCCGCAGGTTAAACCAAGCAGCAAAGGAAACTACCACTCAGTTTCCATTACCATCAATGCCACCCACATTGAGCAGGTTGAAACCCTGTATGAAGAGTTAGGCAACATCGAAATCGTTCGTATGGTGCTGTAATCTGATAACCCGGCTCAGGCCGGGTTTTAGCTGTGATATACTTCCCGCCACCCTTTTCTCCCGGAGACGCTGTTTTGTCTCAAGACACTATCCTGATCCGCACCCTTGGACTGCAGCCTTATGAACCTGTCTCGCAGGCAATGCATGACTTTACCGACACCCGCGATGAGACGACGGCCGACGAGATCTGGCTGGTGGAGCATCCTCAGGTTTTCACCCAGGGCCAGGCCGGTAAAGCCGAGCACGTCCTGATGCCGGGCGATATTCCCGTTGTGCAAAGCGATCGCGGCGGCCAGGTGACCTTTCACGGCCCAGGGCAGCAGGTTATGTATTTCCTGCTGAACTTAAAACGACGCAAGCTGGGCGTACGGGAACTGGTCACCATGCTGGAACAGACCGTGGTTAACACGCTGGCAGAATATGATATTGAGGCTTACCCCCGCGCCGACGCACCGGGCGTGTATGTCGACAGACGCAAAATTTGCTCTCTGGGGCTTCGTATTCGGAGGGGATGTTCCTTCCACGGTCTGGCGTTAAACATCAACATGGATTTATCCCCTTTCCTGCGGATTAACCCCTGTGGCTACGCCGGGCTGGAGATGACCCAGGTCAGCCATTTTGCAGAAGGCATCACCGTAGCGGATATCCAGCCCCGGCTGGTAGAAAACTTTATCTCCCTGCTAAACCATCCGCCATACGAATACCGCGAAGTGGAGTAAACGTCAGGCCTGCCTCCCGCAGGCCTGATATTGTCTTTTTATCACTTTTTCGCCCATCGGTTATAATCACTAATTGGATAATTCAGCAACGTCATTATTTAAATAATATGACAGCTGGGAATAGCTTCTGAGGCTTAATTTTTCTCATTCGTGCTTGGGTTGGCAAAATAGCTATGCTAATTCCCCCAAACGGTCTATTTGTATCTATAAATATAATATTCTTTATTTTTTAGCGGAGACCTGACATGGGGCAAAACCCACTGTCTGAGAAAAAAATCGTGGATCGCGATGGTGAGAACAACTATCCCGTATTCAAGACATTACGCAACATAGATTTAAACTTGCTGACCATTTTTGAAGCTGTCTACATTCATAAAGGCATCGTCAATGCAGCCAGAGTGCTAAATCTCACGCCCTCGGCTATCAGCCAGTCTATCCAAAAGTTGCGCTATATTTTTCCCGATCCTTTATTCATTCGCAAAGGCCAGGGCGTCACGCCGACGGCGTATGCGGCACACCTGCACGAATATATCAGCCAGGGCCTGGAATCCATTCTCGGCGCGCTGGATTTCAACAACAGCAATGACCAGCAGCGCACCATCACCATTGCCACCCAGCCGTCTATTGGGGCTTTAGTTATCCCTAAAGTCTATTCGGCGATCCGCAAGGTCAATCCAAATCTGCTTATTCGCAATGTGCCCATTAACGATGGTGAGTCCCAGCTCAGCCAGTTTCAAACCGATTTGATTATTGACACCAGTCGCCACTATGCACGCACCATCACCAGCGTGCCGCTGTATCAGGAAAGTATCGCCGTGGTCTGCCGGGAAGGTCATCCCTGTCTTGAACAGCGGCTCACTCGCGAAGATCTGCAAAATATGGAGCACACCTTCCTGATCATGCAGGATGATTTGCTGCGCGACCTACGCCAGGAGATCAGCGAGCGGCTGCCCAACAGGCAGATAGCGTTTAGCAGCTACAACTATGTCACCCTGTCTTCATTACTTGGCAGCAGCGATTTGCTGGGCTTCATGCCCTGGCGGCTGTACGAAATGTTCAAAGAGACCTGGAACCTGCGAGCCGTTGACTGCGATCTGTTTGCGGATAAAACAATGGAAACCAGCATGCATTTTAACAAGCTAAGCATCCGGGACACGGTTTTGCAGGAGATAATCAAAGCCATTCACACCGAGTTCGCTTGATCCTCAGTGGTTTTCACCTCTTACCGGACGTTTCAGAGGTGAACACCATGCCCGTTAACCTCGCATTTAGCACAAAACAACAACCCATTTACAATTCTTTCTCCATTTCACGTTGGGGTATACTGATTCTCCCTGGCCGTGATGATATACTTCCGGCCATTAATTCAAAAATAGTTGATAGATCCTAACTTAGCTTGAATTAGCCTGACTTCATTATCCGCAACTGGAACACGCACCCTATGAGCAAACCCATTGTGATGGAACGCGGCGTTAAATACCGCGACGCCGATAAAATGGCTCTGATCCCGGTTAAAAACGTGGCGACAGAGCGCCAGGAGCTGTTGAGAAAACCAGAATGGATGAAAATCAAACTCCCGTCTGACTCAACCCGTATCCAGGGCATTAAAGCGGCGATGCGCAAAAATGGTCTGCACTCCGTTTGCGAAGAAGCCTCCTGCCCTAACCTCGCTGAATGTTTTAACCACGGCACCGCGACCTTCATGATCCTGGGCGCCATTTGTACCCGCCGCTGCCCATTCTGCGACGTCGCACACGGTCGCCCTGTTGCGCCAGATGCTAACGAGCCCGAAAAACTGGCACAGACCATCGCCGATATGGGTCTGCGTTACGTCGTAATTACCTCCGTTGACCGGGACGATCTTCGCGACGGCGGTGCCCAGCACTTTGCCGACTGCATCCGCGCTATTCGCGAAAAGAACCCGACCATCAAAATCGAGACGCTGGTGCCTGACTTCCGTGGGCGTATGGACCGTGCGCTGGATATTCTGACCGCAACGCCGCCGGACGTGTTCAACCACAACCTGGAAAACGTACCGCGCGTCTACCGCAACGTCCGCCCAGGTGCTGACTACAACTGGTCTCTGAAGCTGCTTGAGCGCTTTAAAGAAGCTCATCCGAATATTCCAACCAAGTCCGGCCTGATGGTGGGCCTGGGTGAAACAAACGAAGAGATCATCGAAGTGATGCGCGACCTGCGTCGTCACGGCGTGACCATGCTGACGCTGGGCCAGTATCTCCAGCCAAGTCGTCACCACTTGCCGGTACAGCGTTACGTTAGCCCGGATGAGTTTGAAGAGATGAAAGCCGAAGCGCTGGCAATGGGCTTCACCCACGCCGCCTGTGGCCCGTTTGTTCGCTCCTCTTACCATGCGGACCTGCAGGCAAAAGGGATGGAAGTGAAGTAACATTGGTTACATCTTGTTACTTATAAACTGACATTCATAAAAAAACCGGCCATTCTGAGCCGGTTTTTTATTTTGCCGTCGTCGTTCAGTCTTTATGAACGATGCGTTGCTCTGCAGCGGCTTCAGCTTCGGTATCGGGCTTTTTGCCATTGTCGTCTTCAGCCATCGCTTTCTTAAAGCCTTTGATGGCAGAACCGAGATCGCCGCCCAGCGTGCGCAGCTTCTTGGTACCAAACAGCAATACGATCAGCGCGCCGACAACCAGCAGCTTAGTAATACTAATCTCTCCCATACCTACCTTCTTTTGTGATGCGTGCCGTGGCAACGGCGAATAAAAGACCTGATTGCATTAACGGACATTTGTCCGCGCGACACAATAGCAATCTGTAACAAGGTGAATCAAGATTTGATTAAAAAAACATCATAACATTTGCGGCGGCGCAAACCGCCGGTTACGCAGCACCGGCAGCATTTGCCGGACTTCCATCACTCGCTCTGCCGTAATTTCGGCAAAAATCAGCGCGGCTGATTCTGCTGCTGCCGCAACGGTGACGCCCAGCGGGTCAATGATTCGGCTCTGGCCGATATTTTTATTGCCGCACTCCCCGGAAGCAACCATGTAGCAGGTTGAATCCAGCGCGCGAGCGGCGAGCAGTGTAGCCCAGTGAGCCTCTTTATGCGGGCCTTTTAGCCACGCTGCAGGCAAAACCAGCACTTCTGCTCCGCTAAGCGCCAGGCTCAACGCCATATCAGGAAAACGAAGATCGTAGCAGGTCATCAGCCCGACGTTCATGCCGGCCACCTTAATCAAGGGGGCCAGGCTTGCTCCGGCATCCACCTGCTTAGATTCCTGCACGCTGAAAGCGTCATACAGATGCACCTTCTGGTAGCTCGCCACAATCTCACCGCCACGAATGGCCAGCAAAGTGTTTGCCGCCCGTCCATCACGGGTAGGGACATGCAGCGTTAGCACCGTTGTCATCTCGTTCTTCCGGCTTTCAGCCCGCAGCTGTTGTACATAGCCGTCATCCAGCTTCTGCGCGGACTTGACTGACATATCCGGGTCGGTATCACTCCGGGCTAGCACCGCTTCGGGTAAGACTAACAAATCGGCCTCTTTGGCCGCCGCTTGCGCCATAAGACTGGCACAGGTCGTCGCATTTTCCTGCCAGACTGGCCCCACCACAAACTGCCCGACCGCCACCTTCATATTCGCCTCGCCGTTCAATGGATGAATTACAGCACATTGGGTATAAATCTCCCAACCTGAACGCTACACTTTTCCCATTGTTGATGTTTAATAAGGATTAACCGTGATTCAGATGCTATTCGCCGTCTTTATCGGCGGCGGGATGGGCAGCGTAGCACGCTGGTTTCTTAGTATGAAGTTCAATCCCCTGCATATGGGGATCCCCATCGGGACGCTAATCGCTAACCTGACCGGGGCGTTTATCATCGGCCTTGGGCTGGCGCTGTTCAGCCGCTTCAGCAACGTCGACCCGATGTGGAAGCTGCTGATAACCACCGGTTTCTGCGGCGGCCTGACCACGTTTTCGACGTTTTCTGCGGAAGTGGTTTTGCTGCTGCAGGATGGGCGATTGATGTGGGCCAGCATGAACGTCCTGCTCAACCTGGCCGGCTCGTTTATCATGACCGCGCTCGCATTTTGGCTGGTTTCTCTCTTCGTGACCCAATAAGCCCTGAAGCGTTAATGTTAGCTTAATTTTTCTCTGCCACTATCCCAGCCATATCTTTGGCGGAGCGGGCAATGAAAGAGCAAATAACCGGCTGGGCGAGCGTGCTGATAAGCGTCGTTATCGTTGGGCTGTTTTTGAAAACCTATCTGTTTGCCTAAAATCACAGGCAAAAAAAAACCCGCCTTGGCGGGTTTTTATATTCTACTGGTAATGACTTAGATAGGCATTACGTTTGCAGCAGAAGGGCCTTTGGCACCGTTAGTGATTTCAAACTCAACGCGCTGGCCTTCAGCCAGGGTTTTGAAACCATTGCTCTGGATTGCAGAGAAGTGTACGAACACGTCTTTGCTGCCATCTTCCGGAGTAATGAAGCCGAAGCCTTTGGATTCATTAAACCACTTAACGTTACCTTTAATCTTAGACATCAAAATTACCTTTACATGAAAAAACGACACAAATGCTGTGTCGGGCATCAGTACAACAATTGTGGTGGCTTTTGTCCAGTCCAGAATTGCTAAAAAGTGATAAAAGTCGCTAACTTTTTACTAGCTTGCGCATTACACCTTGTTTTTTAAGGGGTATAAAAACCCTCAGTTTTCACCGGCTTCAGGCCGACAAAATCAGAACTGGAAACGCATCCACGCGAAGTAGACGTTACCGTTGTTATAGGTGCCTGGAATGTAGGTCATCTGGAAGGTTGCCGGGCCGTAGCCAATAGACGCCAGCGGCAGCACAACCGGGATTGGGATGTATTTCCAGTTGTCGCGAGCAGTAACCCCGACGGTGTACCCCAACCCTAAATGGAAATTATCATCGCTCAGCGGGCGCCAGGTTTTCTCCCAACCATAGCCGCCGATTGGCTCCCATTTATTGAAGGAGTCCTTGAACGCCATCAAATAGATACCGTTCCAGTTACCATTTTCATCCCAGCGGGACTGGCCAAAACCTGCACCCCACGGCCGCTCGTTGTAGCGATCCGTTTTTTCTTTGTCATAGGCAAAGCGGGCGTGCCAGGTAATCGCCGGCACGTAAAGATCGTAGTGTTCTGGCTCATTCCAGGTTTTAGAGACCTGGCCCGAGAAAGTTTCCCATGCATTGCTGAAAAAGCCGCCTTCCGCAGCAGCAGAAGCGCTCAACCCAAGCGTGCAAACAAAAATCAAAATTGAGAACAGTTTATTTGCGTAAGTCACGTCTTTATTACCATATTAAAATTCGACAGGTACCTTACTGAATTATATCTCAATGAAGGCTAAATCAGCACATGACTTGTAAAGAAAATTGTCCACTGCCAGTTGTCAATACGCTGAATTCCCAAACAGATGTCAGACAACGTTGAATAAAATTGCAAGCCGGAGCGCATAACTATATCCGCTCCGGCGAACAACACTTATTTCCGTTTTTTAATCAGCATATATACCGCAGGGATAACCAGCATCGACAGCAATGGCGCCGTCACCATCCCCCCAATCATCGGGGCGGCAATACGTCGCATCACTTCCGATCCGGTCCCGTTGCCCCACATAATCGGCAGTAAACCTGCCATAATAGTGGCCACCGTCATCACCTTTGGCCTGACGCGCAGGACAGCCCCCTCGTGAATGGCGCGCCGCAGCGTACCGTCATCCTTTACCTCATCGGCTTTTTGATGCTTAGTCAGTGCCTGGTTTAAATAAAGTACCATGATCACGCCAAATTCAGCGGCAACCCCCGCCAGGGCAATAAAGCCTACGGCTCCGGCCACCGACAGGTTATATCCCAACAGGTAAAGCAGCCACACGCCGCCAATTAGCGAGAACGGTAAAGTCCCCATAATTAATAGCGCATCCTTCACTCGCGAGAAGGTGACATATAACAGTACAAATATGATTAACAAGGTAAAAGGCAGAACAACTTTTAATTTCGCCGTCGCACGTTCCAGGTATTCAAACTGCCCTGACCATGAAAGAGAAACGCCTTCAGGCAATTTCACCTGCGCGGCCACCGCACGCTGCATATCTTCCACGGCGGACTTCAAATCACGGCCACGCAGATCGACATAGATCCAGTTTGAAAGACGCGCATTTTCGCTTTTCAGCATCGGCGGCCCTTCTGTAATCGCAATATTTGCCAGCTCAGAAAGCACTACCTGGCTGCCGTTGGAGGTAATAACCGGTAAATCACGCAGTTTCTGCAGGTTATCGCGCAGTTCACGCGGGTAGCGCACATTTATTGGGAAACGCTCACGCCCTTCGATAGTTTCACCCATGTTTTCCCCCCCGATAACCGTGGCAACGAGCGACTGCAGTTCTTTAACCGAAACGCCATAGCGCGCCGCTTTACGCCTGTCGATGTCAATGTCCACATAGCGCCCGCCGCCCAGGCGCTCAGCCAACGCGGACGTCACACCCGGCACCTGCTTGACCGCATGTTCAATCTGCTCGGCGACCGACTCAATGGCGGCAATATTATTGCCGTTCACCTTTATCCCTACCGGACTTTTAATCCCGGTGGCCAGCATGTCCAGTCGGTTACGAATAGGCGGTACCCACACGTTGGCAATGCCCGGCACCTTCACCACGCTGTCCAGCTCATTCACCAGCTTGTCCATCGTCATTCCCGGCCGCCACTGGTCGCCTGGCTTAAAGCGAATGGTGGTTTCAATCATTGTTAGCGGCGCAGGGTCGGTGGCCGTTTCAGCGCGTCCCGCTTTGCCAAAAACGGTTTCAACTTCCGGCACCGTTTTGATCAGGCGATCGGTCTGCTGTAGCAATCGTCCTGCCTCACGCGCCGAAATACCTGGCAACGTGGAAGGCATATACAGTAAATCCCCCTCATCCAGCGGCGGCATAAATTCGCTGCCCAGTTTGCTCAGCGGCCAAAGCGTGGCGACCAGCAACACACCGGCTACAGCAAGCGTGGTTTTCGGCCTGTCGAGCACCTTTTCCAGTACAGGCTCGTAGGCCGCAATCAGCCAGCGGTTAATCGGGTTGGCCTTTTCATCGGGGATCTTGCCGCGAATAAACCAGCCCATCAGCACCGGCACCAGCGTAATCCCCAGCCCCGCGGCCACCGCCATAGAATAAGTCTTGGTGAAGGCCAGCGGCGAAAACATCCTTCCCTCCTGCGCTTCAAGAGAGAACACCGGGATAAACGACAGGGTAATAATCAGCAGGCTGCAAAATAATGCCGGCCCCACTTCTACCGCAGCCTGCTGGGAAATTTGCCAGTAATCTTCGCCGCGCGGCTGCTCTCCCGGATGATCGTGCCGCCACTGCTCAAGCACTTTGTGCATGTTTTCAATCATCACTATCGCCGCGTCGACCATCGCGCCAATGGCAATTGCTATCCCGCCCAGCGACATGATATTGGCGTTCACGCCCTGGTAATGCATGACGATAAACGCCCCTAAAATCCCCAGCGGCAAAGTAATAATTGCCACCAGCGCAGAGCGGAAGTGGAACAGGAACAGCGAACAAATAATGGCGACCACGATAAACTCTTCCAGCAGCTTGTGGGAGAGCGTTTCAATCGCGCTTTCAATAAGGTGCGAGCGGTCGTACACCGGCACAATTTCAACGCCGGCGGGCAAACTCTTCTGCAGCTGAGCCAGCTTTGCTTTTACCGCATTAATCGTTTCAAGGGCGTTTTTGCCGTAGCGCATCACGATAATGCCACCCGCGACTTCGCCTTCACCGTTAAACTCCGCCACGCCCCGACGAATTTCAGGCCCAAGCCTCACGGAAGCGACATCGGAAAGCAGCACCGGCACGCCGTCCCGGCTGGTGATAACAACCTGCTTGAAGTCATCCAGATTTTTGAGATAGCCAGAGGTCCGCACCATATACTCGGCTTCGCCCATCTCGATCACCGAACCACCGCCTTCCTGGTTGGCGCTTTTCACCGCGTTAATGACCTGCTCATGGGTAACATTCAGCGCCTTCATGCGCTCCGGATCGAGCACAATCTGGTACTGACGCACCATGCCGCCGACGCTTGCCACCTCAGAGACGTTGGGCACGGTTTTCAACTCAAACTTCAGCGTCCAGTCCTGAAGAGCTCGCAGATCCGCCAGGCTGTGCTTGCCGGTTCTGTCCACCAACGCATATTCGTATACCCAGCCAACCCCGGTAGCGTCTGGCCCCAGCGAGGCTTTAGCCTCCGGCGGCAGCTGAGACTGCACCTGGCTCAGGTATTCAAGTACCCTGGAACGGGCCCAGTAAGGATCGGTCCCATCATCGAACAGAATGTAGACATAAGAATCGCCAAACATGGAGAAGCCACGCACCGTTTTGGCTCCCGGAACTGACAGCATGGTATTGGTTAGCGGATAGGTGACCTGATCCTCCACGATTTGCGGTGCTTTACCCGGATAGCTGACCCGCACAATCACCTGCACGTCGGAGAGATCCGGCAGCGCATCCAGCGGCGCTCTCTGCAGCGACCAAAGCCCCCATGCCGCCATAATGATGGCGGCCAGCACCACCAGCAGGCGATTTTTAAGCGACCAGCGAATAACGGCGGCAATCATTTGTGCGCCCCCGCCATCGGCATCAGGTGAGTAATAACGGCCCCTTTTTCATCGTCCATTGTAAAGCTGAACATGACTGCATCACCCGATTTCAGGCTGGTCGGCGATGTCAGCGCAAAAGGCATCACCATAGCGCCCCAGTTCAGCGCGGGGATAGGATGATGGGCAATAGTAATAGCGTCCGCACTCACCGCTTTGACCACGCCTTCGCCGTCGTAGGTTTTTGCTGCAGGCGGCGCTTTTGGCTGAGCGTCTGTTTCAGGCAACGCGCTGCGCAGGCTCGCCTCTGAGTCGATAAGGAACTGGCCGGAAGTGACCACTTTCTCGCCCTCATTCAGCCCGGAACGAATCTCCACCCAGCCCTTGTCGCTGATGCCCGGCACCACGTTCACCGGGCGGAAATGGCCGCCGTCTTCGGCAACCAGCACGCGGCTTTGGCTTCCGGTTTCAATCAGCGACTCCTCCGGCACGGCCAGAACCGCGGCGCGGGGCTGCTGATTTGTCAGATGCACACTGAGGTACATGCCGGGCTTGAGCTTCATTTGCGGATTATCCAGCACAATGCGCGCCTTCAGCGTGCGGGTGGTGGTTTCGAGGTTCGGCAGCAGTTCGCTTACTCGCCCGTGGAATACCTCTCCAGGCCAGCTGTCGGCGGTCGCCACAATCTCGCTTCCCGGCTGCAATGCCTGAGCCTGAGACTGCGGGTAATCCACCACAATCCAGACGGAATCAAGGCTTGCCACTTCGAACAGCGGGGCATTCGCGGTCACCTGCTGCCCTTCCCGCGCCTCCAGTTTATTTACATACCCGGCAAGCTTTGCGCGAACGGTAACGCGGGTTTGCGGCTTGCCGCTGCGCTCAACCTGGCGAATCACTTCCGTGGGCATAAACTGCAGCTGCAGCCGCTCTCTGGCCGCAGCGGTTAAAGCGCTGTCTCCCAGCTTGCGCACCGCCAGAAACTCCTGCTGTGCGGCGGTCCATTCCGGGAACCACAGCTGCGCCAACGGTTCCCCGGCTTTCACGTACTGCTGAGGGGCTTTGACATACAGCGTTTCCACAATGCCGTTAGCGCTGGCCGGGATGATTTGCACGCTGCGTTCGTCCAGCGTTACGGTGGCAAAAGCGGCGAACGGCACGCTCAGAGCCTTGCGCTCAACGGCGGCAGTCTTGATGCCCAGGTTTTGCTGCTGGCGGTTGCTGACCGTCACGCCGCCATCGTTGGCCACTTCATCGGCATAGCGCGGGACCAGCGCCATATCCATAAACGGCGATTTCCCCGGCTTGTCGAACCGCTGACCGGGCACCATAGGATCGTACCAATAAAGCACTTTGCGGCCGCTTTCTTGCTGGGGTTGAGCTTCGGCATGTTGGTAAGAGGTTTGCTGCTTTCCGGCGTAATATACTGCAGCCAGCGCGGCAATAACCGCCACCGCCAGCAGGGAAAAAGTGAGTGATTTTTTCATTAGTTAACATCCTGAGGCGTAAGGTAGCGGATCGCCGCCCAGTTGGTGGCCACGGCTTTTTCCGCACTGCTGGCGGTCAGCTCGGTGTCCAGAAGATCCCGGCGAGCGGCCAGTAGCTCAGTCAGAGAGGATTGTCCGGCTCGGTACTGCGACTCCAGCAGAGACAGACGCTGGCGCTGAAGCGGTAAAGCCTGATCCTGCTGCCGCTGCCAGACGCTTTGCGCAGCCTGGTAATTCGCCACCAGCGAGTGAACCAGCGCAATACGCTCCCGACGAGCCAGCGCCAGCTGATCGTTCGCTTCCATCGCCCGGGAAACGTCGGCGGAGTAATCTTTATCCTGCCGCTGAGGCTTAAACAGAGGCAGATCGACGGTGAACATCACGCCCGCCATATCGTCATAACCTTCAGCGCGGCGTCCGTAATACACCTCAATCCCAACATCAGGTTTAGCGGCTACGGCGGACTGGGCTGATTTCGCACGAGCAACGTCGGCTTCACGGGCGGCTTCAATCACCTCCGGGTGCTGCATCACGCCTTCTTCAAGCACTGCCGGATCGGCCGGTAACCGCTGGTAGCGGGGCAATGTCCCCACCACGCTATCGACCGTCTGCCCGGTCAGTTGCAGAAGCCGGGTCTGCGCCAGGGTGACATCCCGCTCGGCAAGCGTGACTTTGTCCTGCATGGAGAGCAGCGTCATACGAATATCTACCACGCCGGAAGCGGGCGAGCTGCCGCTGGCCACGGTGGCTTTCTGGACGCCAATCTGCTGCTCGGTTTCGCTCACCAGCTTACGGGCAGCCGTCAGCACTCGCTCAGACAAGGCAAGATCCAGCCACGCCTGCGCGGTATCGCGCTGAAGGCTGGCGCGAATCACCTCCGCTTTGGCCTGGCTGCTGGCCGACTGCGCCAGAATAGTGTCCGCTTTACGGTCGCGTTTATCTTCGCTGACGTAGTCCTGCATGATACCGATGCGCTGCATGGTCATGCCGTCACGGCTAAAGCGATGGTTATTACTCCCCCCCACCGGCACGTTTTCGATGCCAAACTTCAGCTTTGGATCGGGCAATTGCCGGGCAGAGTCAGCCATGGCGTTCAGCGCGTCGCTCTGATTACGGTTGGCGGACAGCGCCGCAGAATAGTGCTCGGCGGCCAGCAGAGTCTGTTGCAGGCTGAGCTCCGCCGCCTGAGCGGAGGAGACAGACGTAGCCAACAGCACTCCACCAAGCCAGAGGCTCAGGGTGTGTTGTTTCATAGCAACCTCGGTTAGTTAAGCGGGGTTGCGGAAGCCAGCTGATACCCGGCCGCATGCTGGGTGAAAGAGAAGGCAATCTTCTCCCCCACTTTAAACGCCGGCAGCGAACCGTTTTTCGGCAAAGCGAACGTCATCGTCATGGCTGGCCAGCCAAGCTCGGCGACGGGATGATGGGCAATAGACACGCTATCGGCAGTGATGGTCTTCACCACGCCTTCGGTTTTGTAGACTCTGGTCGCCGAAGTCGCATCAGAAGACATCGTCATGCCAGGCATGTCAGACATCCCCTTCATAGAGGACATATCGTGGGAAGTTTCAGCGGAAAAAGCAGGGAAAGCGGCAACAACAAGCAGCGCACCGGCCGCAGCAGAACGAATAGCATTAAACATGATTAATCTCCAAAACACAGTCAAAAAGGGAATGGGCAAAGCCCCAAAACATTGACGGTGCTGGAGTTATTCTCTAAAGCGGCAAAAACGAATGGTTGCCGGAGGTCCTGTTGCGGGAGGGGTAACATAAGGAGCGGATTCAACGACCGTTGAACACTGAGGCTCAACCAGCGCAAGGGTATCTGCAACCGGTAACGCCACCAGCGAGCTGTGCCCGTTGTCTTTTTGCATTACGTCAGGCACGCAGTGTTTTTCACACAGCGGGTTACTGAGTTTCGCCTGCATCGCCTTGTCAGGCATCAGCATGGTGTCGGAATGCGGGGCTGCCATGGGGCCAGCGGTCATATCAACCGGGCAATCGTAGGACGCTATCGCCACCTGACTGTTGACAAAAAACCAGCCCAACGCCAACAGCAGCATCAAAAGATGCTTCCTGATAAAGCGCCAGCGGCTTGTCGACCAGAGGGAGGTGTGCAGCATAAAAACCCCGACATAAAAGAGATCGGCAGTATAGGCGGCAGCCTGTCGCGTTTTAAAGTTTTTTTTAACTGCTTTACGTAAAAGCCCCTCGTTAACAATCAGGCAAAATAATCATTGTTTTTACATAACCGATCGTCGGTTATACCGCCAAAACTCGCACAATTTTTATGCCTTACTTTTTATCGACCACGTCGATAAATGTAATGCAGCCAACAAAAGCTTTGCCTAAAGTTGATCCGTTGCAACGAAAGTTGATGCTTATCAGAAACTCCAAACGGGTTCTGAGGCAAATTCTTAGCCCTTTACAGTCGCCTGTAAAAAATCACTATTTTAATTTCTGAGAGAAAACCACTTTTAGCCGCAAGCGTAAGGACGCCGAAGAGCGCCTTAGCGTATCAGGGGATATTATGCTTACCATTCTGGAACTTATTATCGGGGTCGTGGTGATTGTGGGCGTTGCCCGCTACATCATCAAAGGCTATTCCGCCACCGGCGTGCTGTTCGTCGGCGGGTTATTGTTACTTATCGTCAGCGCGTTGATGGGGCATAAAGTGTTGCCCGCCAGCGCGGAAAGCACCGGCTACACCGCCACGGACATCTTTGAATACGTCAAAATCCTGCTGATGAGCCGCGGCGGCGATCTTGGCATGATGATCATGATGCTCTGCGGGTTTGCCGCCTACATGACCCATATCGGCGCCAACGATGTGGTGGTCAAACTGGCCTCTAAGCCGCTGAAATTCATCAACTCGCCTTACTTACTGATGATTGCCGCCTACTTCGTCGCCTGCCTGATGTCGCTGGCGGTCTCTTCCGCAACCGGGCTTGGGGTGCTGTTAATGGCTACGCTGTTCCCGGTCATGGTCAATGTCGGTATCAGCCGCGGAGCCGCCGCAGCCATTTGCGCTTCCCCGGCGGCGATTATTCTGGCTCCAACGTCCGGAGACGTGGTGCTGGCCGCTCAGGCTTCTGAAATGTCGCTGGTCGACTTTGCCTTTAAAACGACCATTCCTATCTCCATCGCCGCCATCATCAGCATGGCAATCGCGCATTTCTTCTGGCAGCGCTATCTCGACAAGAAAGAGCACATCAACCACGAAATGCTGGACGTGAGTGAAATTCAGACTTCCGCACCCGCTTTCTACGCCATCCTGCCGTTTACGCCGATTGTCGGGGTACTGATTTTCGACGGCAAATGGGGCCCGCAGCTGCATATCATTACTATCCTGGTGATATGTATTCTGATCGCCGCGCTGATTGAGTTTTTCCGCAGCTTCAATACGCAGCACGTCTTCTCAGGGATGGAAGTTTGCTATCGCGGCATGGCGGACGCTTTTGCCAACGTGGTGATGCTGCTGGTTGCCGCCGGCGTCTTTGCCCAGGGCTTAAGCACCATCGGCTTTATTCAGAGCCTGATCTCCATTGCCACCTCATTCGGTTCCGCAAGCATTATTCTGATGCTGGTGCTGGTCGTGCTGACCATGCTGGCGGCCATGACCACCGGCTCCGGTAACGCACCGTTCTATGCCTTCGTCGAAATGATCCCGAAACTGGCTCACTCTTCAGGGATTAACCCGGCATACCTGACCATTCCGATGCTGCAGGCTTCCAACCTGGGCCGCACCATTTCTCCGGTTTCCGGCGTGGTAGTGGCCGTTGCCGGGATGGCAAAAATCTCACCTTTCGAAGTGGTGAAGCGTACGTCTGTGCCGGTCGCCGTCGGTCTTATTGTGGTGATTATCGCCACGGAGATTCTGGTTCCTGCTGCAGCGATCGTTCACTAACCCGCAGTCATCATCGTTTCAAGCGCCTGCATCAGGCGCTTTTTTTATGCCTATAATAAGCCCGCCTCCAGGACAGATAAGAGAATAATGATGAATTTCACACCGCGACATTTACTGCTTTGCACGCCGCTTTTACTTAGTCCACTTGCGTTTGCCGACGCCCTGCAGCCCAGCCAGTACGGGGATTTTGATCGCTACGTGCTGGCGCTCTCCTGGCAAACCGGCTTCTGTCAGAGCATGCACGACCGCAATCGCAACGAACCCGCGGAGTGTAAAGCCCAGCAGGAACAGGCGGATAAAAGTGCCTTCCTGACCGTTCACGGCCTCTGGCCCGGTCTGCCAAAATCTGTCGCGTCACGCGGCGTCGATGAAAAACGCTGGATGCGCTACGGCTGCGCCACTCGCCCGGTGCCGAATATGGCCGAAGCCAGGGCTTCAAACAAATGCGCCGCGCCGGATACCGGGCTTTCCGTTGAAATGGCCTCAAAGCTGGCGGGCGTGATGCCCGGCGCCGGGGGGCAATCCTGCCTCGAGCGCTACGAATACGCCAAGCACGGCGTTTGCTTTGGCTTTAACCCCGACGATTACTTCGGCACGATGGTGCGCCTGAATGGAGAAGTGAAACACAGCGCTTTTGGCCAGTTCCTGGCTCAGAACTATGGCCAGGTGGTGACGCGTAAGGCGTTTAACCAAGCCGTGAAGCAAACCTGGGGCAGCGATGCAGTGGATGCCATCAAGCTAACCTGTGACGGTAATCCCGCCTACCTCACGGAAATGCAGATCTCCCTGCTGGCAGACAAGATTAACCAACCGCTGCAAACCGCTTCATTCGCCCCACAGAAACACCCCGGCAACTGCGGGAAGAGCTTCCGCCTGGACGCAGTTGGCTACTGACGGGATAAACACTGAAGTCAAAAATTAATCGTGTCACTATTTGTTCCGGTTTTTTGGTTATAGCCTTCAGGTAACGAACCTGGAGGTGACCATGAACAGAACAAAACGGTATTTACTGCAGCTGAGGGCGCAGTTCGAGCGTGAAGGCAGCCAGCAAAAGCTGCTGGGGTTTATCTGGCTCTCGCCGCAGCAGCGCTATGAAATCCTCAAAGAGCTCATGTTGCCGATAGCGGAACATCATTCTCGTTAAAAACAGTCGGGCCCCGTGCAGCACGGTGGCCCGCGCCTTCTTTCGTTTACTGGCGATAAAAGTCTGGCGCGTGTCAGATTTTTCCCAGCCAAACAATTCCCCCGCTCACCTTTCGCACTGATTATTTTGATTGTTTGAACTTCGTCCCAGAATGTTAACAAACATTACAGAGTTCATTTACAGGTAACCGGATGTTACCGATATCATGTTACCGGTATCAGCATCACCCAATAACACGCTTTTGGTGCATTCATCTGAGAATTTGCCACTGGGGAAATAAAATGACCGAAATAACAACAAGTTTAGGCGCAGGAAGCCTGCTGGGTATTGCCGCCTGTTCCGTCGTGCTCCTGCTCGTATTGATCATGCGCTTTCGCGTACATGCCTTCCTGGCGCTGACCCTGGTCAGCGTCATTGTGGCACTCGTCACAGGCGTGCCGTTCGATAAAATTGTACCCACGATCCTGGGCGGCTTTGGCAGCACCCTGGCAGGCGTCGCTTTATTAGTTGGACTCGGCGCCATGATTGGCCGCCTGTTGGAAATTTCCGGCGGCGCAAAAGTGCTGGCGGACACCCTGGTTGGGACCTTTGGCGCTCACCGGGCACCTTTTGCCCTTGGCGTCGCGTCACTGCTTTTTGGCTTCCCGATCTTCTTTGACGCGGGTCTGGTGGTGATGCTGCCGATCATCTTCAGCGTCGCCAAGCAATTCGGCGGCTCAACGCTGAAATATGCGCTCCCGGCGGCCGGTGCTTTTGCGGTGATGCACGCGCTTCTGCCGCCGCATCCAGGCCCGGTGGCCGCCAGCGAACTGCTGGGGGCGAACATCGGCCTGCTGGTTGTGGTAGGGCTGATTATCGCCATCCCGACCTGGTATATCGGGGCCTATCTCTTCGGGCTGTACGCCGGGAAGAAATTCGATATTCCTCTGCCGACTTCTTTCCTCGGTAAAGTCGAAGTGGACCAGAATCACCAGCCGCCGTCATTCGGCATGGTCATGACAATTTTACTGATGCCGCTGGTGCTGATCTTCCTCGATACCGGCCTCAACACCGCCACTGTGCTCGGCTGGGTCAGCGCCGACAATACGCTGGTGAACTTCTTGCGCATGCTGGGCAAAACGCCTATTGCGCTGCTGATTACCGTCTTTTTTGCCCTGATGGTCTTCAGCGGCAAACATAGCCGCCAGCATCTTGAAAAGGTATGTGACGGCGCACTCGGCCCGATTTGCGGCATTATCCTGGTGACCGGAGCGGGCGGTATGTTCGGCGGCGTGCTACGCGCAAGCGGCATTGGTGACGCGCTGGCTGGCGTACTCTCAGACACCGGCATGCCGGTTATCGTTGCCGCCTTTGTTATCTCGACCGCGCTTCGCGTTGCTCAAGGGTCAGCCACCGTTGCCCTGACCACTACCGCCGCGCTGGTCTCACCGATGGTCGAAGCCACCACGGGCCTGAGCCAGTTTGACCTGTGCTTTATCGTTATCGCGATTGCCGGTGGCGCTACCGTCCTGTCTCACGTGAATGACTCCGGCTTCTGGCTGGTGGGTCGTTTCCTGGAAATGGATGAGAAAACGACGCTGAAAACTTGGACCGTGATGGAAACGCTGATCGGCACCATCGCCTTCCTGCTGGCGGCGCTGGGAAGCGTGATTCTGTAAGGGAATCGGGGGAAGTCAAAATGTGACTGATCTCGCTTTCAACTCCGGGCTAAGCTCAGTATCATCGTTCCTACATGAACAACCCTCGCCGGTTTCGGTGGGGGTTTTTCTTTGTACGATTTCAGCACATGAGTGCCCTGCTTTTTTACACGGAGAGAACTATGTCCAGACCTGCCATCATCATTAACGAACTAGACGCCGAACGCCTTGACCGCCTGCTGGAACAGCCGCAGTACGCCAAAGCCCCGGTGGCAGAGGCGCTCAACGCCGAACTGGATCGCGCCCAGATGTGCAGCCCGGAGAAGATGCCGTCGGATGTGGTGTCCATGAACAGCCGCGTAGAGTTTCGCGATTTAAGCACTCAGGAAGTCCACGTACGCACGCTGGTTTACCCGGCAAACCTGACCGACAGCGATAACCAGCTTTCTGTTATGGCTCCGGTCGGTGCTGCCCTGCTCGGCCTGAGGGTTGGCGATAGTATCAACTGGGCGTTGCCAAACGGCAGCCAGACTCACCTTGAAGTGCTGGCTTTGCACTACCAGCCTGAATCTGCGGGTGAATTTCACCGCTAATTCAATTCGCAGCTGCGGCCTCTCTATCGGGAGGGACGGCTTCTTACCCTCACCCTGACCCTCTCCCTAAAAGGGAGAGGGGAAAGATTGCGTCCTGTCCCACCCTGTTATTTTCCTCTCCCGGGAAGGAAGAAAGAGGGAAAAGATTGCGTCCTGTCCCACCCTCTTATTTTCCCCCTCTCCCTCTGGGAGAGGGCCGGGGTGAGGGGCTGACCTCACAGAATCGCCTCCTCAGTCAAAATACGCTTCGCCCCCAGGTAATGATCCTGCCAGTAATTGTCTGCCAGTTGGCTGATGCGAATATTCAGCCCGGTTCTGGGTGCCTCGATAAACTGCCCTTCTCCTAAATAAACCCCGACGTGATCGGCGCGATCCTGGCTTTTGATACTGAAAAACACCAGATCGCCACGCTGAAGCTGGCGCTGACTTATTCGCTTTAATCGCCGATCCTGAAACATACCGTTGGCGGTACGCGGCAGCTTTTGGCTAAGCAGCTTGTTATAGGCGTAATAGATTAGCCCGCTGCAGTCGAAGCCCTGCTCGGGCGTCTGTCCACCCCAGACATAGGGTTTGCCCAACTGTTGCCTGAGCCGCGCTATCACTTTGTGGAGAGTGGCTTCCACACGCGGGCTTACCATCTCAGCCATAAGCGCTTCGGTCGCCAACGGCCACAGACCTTCTGAGCCCCCATCAGCCCAGGACGCCAGCGAGTGTGCAGGGCGAGCTGCTCACGGTTCAGGGCACGAGCGACCAGTTTTTCAGCAGCCTGACGCTTTTTCTGTTCGGGCGCAGGCGGGACAACTGCAAGGCGCTTTTTGGCACTGGTAAGCAGCCTTGCACGCTTTTTCATCCGTTCACGGGCTTCTTTACTCTGCGGCTGAGCGATCTGTGTGCGCTTCACGCTTGCTTTAGACTTTTTCTCGGGTGAAGCCCAGGCCTGGGACGAAAACAGGACGAATAGCAGCAGAAAAAAAATCCCGCCCTACGCCGGGAGAGTTCGGACGCAGGCGAAAAAGTGGAGACAATTGAGGAGGAAATAGACATAAGCAACACAAATACCTGAAAACTTAGCGTGCCGCGGAGGGCTGCTGCGCCACGCGCTCGGCCAGCTCAGAGTTGATTGCGTTGCGGTCATCCTGAGTATTGGTGTCGTTCGCGCCCTGAGTAGCAAGGTCTTTCATGCGGTACATGATGTTGCTCACTTCATCGAACGCGCCTTCAGCTGTCTGCAGCATTGCGGTGGCATCAGAGATGTTGCGCTGTGCAACCGCCATACCGTTGCTCTGGCCTTGCAGGCGGGAAGCTATCTGCAAACCTGCCGCATCGTCGGCCGCAGAGTTGATGCGCTTGCGGTACCCAGACATTCCATTGCGGTGGACAGCATGCTGTTAGATTTATTCAGCGCGTTGATGTACGCCATGGAAGAGCCGCTGGTGAAAATTGATAATGCCATTTTATATTCTCCTTAATGAACCTGACCATCAGGTCCCTTGATGTTGTACTGAGATAAAACGACATCTGGCTCAAAAAATTAAATCAAGCAGCAATATTTTTTCGCACTTCACCGCCACTCCTGCCTAATCCTTTATATTTAGACAATTACCTCACCCAGCACTAATAGTCATTCTCATTTACACTGAAAATAAAAAAAACAGAAAATACAAAAGAAAACAATAACGACACATTTAAGAAGCTCCTTAATCAATAAATAATAAAAATAAAAGCAAAATAGCCATCACCTTATTATTATGGTTAATTATATTAGCAACAAAAAACATCACTTTCACATTTATTGTTATTTTTATAACATTCAATCCCAAGCATCACATTTGTTAACATTACCTCAGGATATTTAATAAGAATTCGAATCATTTATTTCAAAACACATTGCCAATCACATTTTTATAGCGTAAAAAAGAAGGCAGGAAGGACATTTCACTTTTTATGGCCTGTCAATTGACACTTTACTTCCGCCTTGACACCGTTAAAACTGTCCCCATACACAAGAACAGGCAGTTCTTTCTTTCCCTCCGCAGCGAGCGGCAATTCAGTGATGAATTCTAAATGGACTTAATGATGACGTATTAATTCACCTCGTCAGGCTTATGTCACAGGTGATATCCGTTAATTACTAAAGGAATGGCTGCTGCCAAAAAATGAATAAACACTACTGTTCAGTAAACGACTGGTTAATTGATATCAGCTCTGGCTCAATCCTCAATTTAACCACCGGGGAGCGTAAACGCCTCGGCGAATATCAATTAAAGCTACTGGATACCCTTACAAAAAACGCGGGTAAGATTCTCACCAGGGAAGAACTCACCACGCTAGTATGGGAGCGCAGGGTTATTGGTAATAATAGTTTACCCAATGCCATTCATGCTTTACGCACCGCTTTTGAAGATGATGGAAAAAAACAACGAATAATCAAGACCATACCTAAAAAGGGTTATTTGCTGGAGCAGGATTATTGCTGCGTTATTGAAAAAGAAGAAGAAGAGGTTCGTGATAACTCAGATGGCATCCTGCTCAGCGAAAGCACTCTTTATGCCGAACAGCCTGACGCTGAACCAGAAACAGCGGAAATAGTCCCGCTGCAATCAGAGCCAGCACTTCCTCAGCCTATCGTGGCCGCCGAGCCGAGCCGCCGCCGGTGGCGAAACATATCGGGCATTGCGTTGCTGACTGTCGCAGCGATACTGATTATTTCCAGCACCACCTGGTTCTTTTTTGACTCCGGACGTAATCGGCTGATGTACAGAGAACAAGAGAGCAACGTCTACAGCAATATTAATTTCTACGAAATTTACCCCGCCAGCCACGACGATGTTGACAAAGATCAGCTCTATACCAAGCTAAAAGACACGCTCTACCAGATGAATCAGCTGCTAAAAGGGCAGTCCATCATGATGAATATTTACTATCAGAGTGTCGACCAGACGCTGAATTACACCTTTTCGCTGGAGAGCAGCTGCGACCGCAAACAGCTGGCGATGGCCATCTACCATTGGCGCATTGACGGCAATCAACTCAACAATTTGATCCTGCGTGAAACCAGACGAAAAATTGGCGAAATGGAGGGCTGTACCGTTGGTTAAGTGGATCCTGAGTACATTAATTGCCGTACTGGTGCTGAGTATGCTCGGCTTTTACAACTGGTCATACAGCGGCGAAGCACCAGCCCGGCAGGTTACCGGCGACGTTCAAATGGGTTTTTATGACTTGATGTCACACCGTAAAGAAGTTTACGGCTCCCGCATGGAGACGGTGAACCACACGATTTTAACCACCATCACCAGCCCGGACGATCCGCGTTTTATGCTCAAGGGAAAATTCACCCGCATCGACTCCCGGCATGGCCAGGAGTGGTTCTCGTGGTCACCGATTTACTACAGCACTCCCAGCAAAGGCCTGATGATAGATGGTCTGGTGGATTTGATGATGAATATGGATGTCTGGATGCAACCGCTGAAGCTTAACGGACAGTCGCTGGTAGTGGGGCAAAGCGGAATTATATTTCTTTATCCGCTGCATTGAGTTTTCTTGCTGCGCAGGTGAACGGAGCATAACCAACCTTCAGAAGTTATCTCTTCTGGTTACAACGGTTCCGCCCGCAGATATTCAAGCTCATCCTGTGTCATCTCGCTGAAAGATTTTGAGTCAGAAGGGGATTTTATTTTTGACACACGACCTCCGATATTTGCAGGATGAAGCGCCTCAGCCCCACCGTCACGATAACCTTTTAACCATTACTGGATGCGCGTTTCATTGGGGATGTCAAAGTGCGCGGAAGCCTCCGCGCAGCTGCATTTATTTTTCATTATGTAGCGGATAACCTGAATGCCTGAATATAAGTGCGGGCAGCACGGTGCTCCAGTCCTGCGGTACCGCGTTGTCTGAACGCACGGATCCAAAGGCCTAAAGGTGATTCACCGACGCCAAACAAACGCGCTGAACCAGGCCCAGCAGGCCGGTAAAGTTCTTGGGGTGAGGGTAAAAATTACTTCTCTAAAAACCTTAGCTTCCAGCTTTGAAGCGTCCGAGGAAGGGGGCCTTTCTCGTTGCCTTTAGAACGGTAAAACTTGGCTTCCTGCACGCCGTTTTTACCCGGAGTGGTGCGGGCGGCCCACATTTTGCCTTCCGGCGTATACATAATAATTGCGGTGTGACGGTTTGCCTGGCCTCGCACCCACATTAAAATCACCTTCGCGCCAATATTATCTATATCATCCTGATAAATATAAACATTAGCGGTATCAACAAAGCGCTGATAATCCTCGCCAACCATCTCCCGGAAGCGGGTATCCGTTGCTTCATCCGGGAAAACGCCAATTGATAGTAGCGTGGCCTTCGGGCGCGGGTCGGTCTCGCTTTTCACATAGCGACCATCCACGAAAACACCGTTCGGCATCGACATTCTACAGCCCCAGTCAGCGTTACTGTTAACCTGGATAGAGCCATCCTGGCGAGGAATCAACAGCAGTTTACAGTTGCTGGTATCTTCAACTTTTTCCACCACCGCTAGGCCGTAAAGCTTTCTCGCTTCGGCGGTAAAATCGTCACGATTAACCCCGGCCCAGGCCCGGATATCAACGGTTAAAGACCATTCAGCATTGCGGCTAAAAGTTAAAGTGCCGCCGCTGCGGTTTGGCGCTGTGGTATTCCACCACTTGCCCTGCCAGTCAAAGTTTTCATTCGTATCTGAAATACGGCTAATGCCTTCGTAGTAGGCACGCTCAATGCAGCTATCCGAGGTACAGCTTTCAAGCGATTTCTCCCACTCCAGGTACTCTTTATGTACCGTAGGAGCGTCAGACTTGATAAGCATCGCACGGTAGATAATAGTCATCGTGGCGTCAAGCCACTGGAGATTGTCATTATTGCAGATGGTGTTTTCCAGCGGCGTTGCGGCCCGCTGGCAGTTGACTGCCAAAGCATTACCGGAATAAAAACCGAGGCAAACCAGCAAAATGAGCGCGAATCGTCTTAGCATTTTTCACAGAAAATTCTTAGTGACGGAATGCTATTTTGACCGGGTTATATGTCCATTGCAATCTAAATGCCTTAATCATTATTGATTTATAACATAATGAAAAATATACGTTAATAAAATGAAATTAAGCCGAACCACGCAAAACCAGCTCTCCGGAAATGATAATGCGCTGGGCAGGTAATTCCGGCTGCTTAATTTTGCTGACGATAAGCGAAGCGGCTTGTCGCCCGGTCTCTTCACTGGAGGCAGAAACATAGGTAAAGCTCGGCGAGGTCAGATTAATGTACATCATATCCTCAAAACCAATCAGCGAGACCTGCTGCGTTAAGAAAACATCTTTCCCAACTGTGCGGCCCACTTGCTGAATACCGGTGATGGCGCCGATGATCGCCGCCGGAGAATGACACAGCATGGCGGTAATTTGGTTGCTCTTTTCCAGCATCAGACGCGTGGCAAAAGCCGAAGCCGATGTGTCGTCTGCACATTCCGGCGCCCACTCTTCTCTGAACGGCAAGCCATACTGCTGCAGGGCGCTGCGGTAGCCAGACAGCCGCTCGGCGCGGATCAGACAGTTTTTTGTGCCTCCCAGCCAGGCAATATTGCGGTGGCCGCGCTCAATGAGAAAACGCGTGGCCTGGTTACCGGCCTGACGATTATCCCGCCCAATCACATCGCGGGTGCTGGTAATGGTTGATTCAGAGATAACCACCGTGGGCAGCGGGCAGTCGGTAATGGCCTGGGGAACCTGCGCGGAGTGGCAGTCGGCGGCCAGATAAATGACCCCGGCAACGCCCTGCTGGCTAAACGAGGTCAGGCAGTTGCGCAGCTGTTGCTCTCCGTCGCGCGGCTGGCCAAGAAACACCATGTAGCCTTGTTTTTCGAGCTGCTGAACAACGCTCGCGGTGACGTTGACGGAGAAAGAGTTGTTAAAGTCACGAATAACCAGGCCGATCAGGTTAGAGGTGCTGGAACGAAGATTGGCGGCGGCAACGTTATGCACGTAGCCCAGTTCCTTGATAGCGGCATTGACCTTATCAATGGTCGCCTCAGAGATCTTGCCCTTCTGGCGAAGCACCAGCGAAACCGTCGAAACCGATACGCCCGCCAGCTCAGCGACATCAATGATGTTGACCTTTTTCATTCCACCCCTGTAACCGCACATCCATAAATTTCAGCCCCCTGAAACATACAGGAGGCCGAAAGGTATTACATTATTTACCGATCATCGTCGACATTGTCTGTGCAATAAATTGCGCTCTGGCACCAAATATGACCTGGATCCCCGAATCGCCGACGAATACCACGCCGCGAGCGCCCAGGCTGTTCAGGCCGTCTTTGTCGACCATCGAACTGTCGTCCACTTCCAGACGCAGGCGGGTGATGCAGGACCCCACGGAGTTGATGTTTGGTGCCCCGCCCAGCAGGCCGATGATATCGCCCGCCAGTTCGGTGTCGGTTTTGTCTCCTGCATTAGCGGTGACTTCGGTACGGCCCGGCGTTTTCACGTCGAAACGGCGAATCACGAAGCGGAAAGTGAAGTAGTAAATCAGCGCCATCGGCACGCCCACGACCACCGCCATCAGGAAGTTAGTCTGGTAGCCGTTGAACGACGGCAGGATCCCGAAGGAGATGTAGTCGATCATCCCGGCGGAGAACGATTTGGCGATATGGGCATGCAGCAGGTACATGCACATATAAGACAGGCCGGCCATCACCGCGTTGAACACATACAGAATCGGAGCCACGAAGATGAAGGTGAACTCAACGGGCTCGGTGATCCCGGTGAGGAAGCAGGTCAGCGCCGCGGAGAACAGAATACCGGAGGCAATTTTCTTATTCTTGGTGTTGGCTTCATGGTACATCGCCAGACAGGCCGCAGGCAGCGCAAACAGCATCAGCGGGAACTCGCCCTGCATGAATTTACCGGCATTCTGGTAGCTGTCGCTGCTGAAGGACTTCACGCCCTCTTCCAGCATTTTGAACCAAATCGTCTGGTCGCCGTGAATCACCTGCCCTGTATGGGTGGTGTATTCCCCGAAGGAGTACCAGAAGGACGGATACCAGATGTGGTGCAGGCCCAGCGGGATTAATGCGCGCTCAACCAGCCCGAAGATAAAGGTTGATGCGGCCTGATTATCCCCGTTAACCACCACCGACAGCGCATCAATGCCGGACTGAATGTACGACCACACCCACGGCAGCACCATCCCCAACAGGAAGGAGAGAAACGCCGTCGCGATGGCGACAAAACGCTTGCCGGAGAAGAAGCCGAGGAATTCCGGCAATTGCATGGTGTGGAATTTGTTGTAGCACCACGCCGCCAGGATACCGGAGATTAGCCCACCAAAAACGCCCATTTGCAGCGTCGGGATGCCGACCACCATGGCATATTTCCCGCCCGCAGAGGCCATTTCCGGCGTGATGTGCATGACGGTGCCAATGGTAATGTTGATGATAAACACCGACACCGCCGCCGACAGCGCGGCAATACCCGATTCTGCAGCAAGACCCACGGCAGAACCGATAGCAAACAGCATTGGCAGGTTATCAAAGATAACCCCGCCCGCGTTCATCATCAGCGGTAAGTGAAACTTATCGCCGAACGCCAGCAGTAAACCTGCGGCAGGCAGCAGAGAGATAGGCAGCATTAACGCACGGCCAATCATGGAAAGCTTTGATAACGATTTAACAACACTGGACAACAGACTCATGGACGTTTCCCCCGGTGCAGACGCAGTAACCGCGTTTTGTCTGTTCACGCGTTTTTATGGTAGGTAGAACGTTCTAGTAGAACGTTCTACCTAGAGTGCCGAAACGGTTTTTGCCCCGCAACTGAATTCTGCGCTGTTGCCATATTGTTATCGAATATTTGAAGTGACGCAGGTTTTTAAGCCTGGTATTGATAAGGTAATTTGGTTCTGAGGCGGGAAAGGCTCTGCAACTCTCCTTCACCCAAACGGCAAGGAGAGTTGATGCCAGCCCTTTTCGTTCAGAAAAGGGCGCGCGCGATTAAGGCTGAATGGTAATGCTCAGGCTCTCAAAGACGACGGTCTGCCCCGCCACAATTTTGCAGCGCTTGCGGGTTTCAACTTCACCGTCCACCTTCACGAGGCCTTCGGCAATCACCGCTTTTGCCTGCGCGCCGCTTTCACACCAGCCTTCCAGCTTGAGCAAGTCGCACAGTTCAACGTGAGGGTGTTTACCTAATGAGAAGGTCGCCATTATTACTCTCCATCAACATCATGATATTCCTCGCAGGCCTGCAAGGTATTCTGAATTAGGGTGGCAACCGTCATTGGGCCTACGCCACCCGGAACCGGCGTAATATACGAGGCTTTGGCGGCTGCTTCATCATAAATTACGTCCCCGACCACTTTCCCACTTTCCAGACGGTTGATGCCGACGTCCACCACAATAGCGCCTTCTTTAATCCATTCACCCGGAATAAAGCCAGGTTTGCCCACGGCGACAATCACCAGATCGGCGTTCTCAACATGCTGGCGAAGATTTTTGGTGAAACGGTGCGTTACGGTCGTGGTGCAACCGGCCAGCAGCAGTTCCATGCTCATCGGGCGACCCACGATGTTGGACGCACCAATGATCACCGCATTCAGGCCGTAGGTGTCGATGTTGTAACGCTCAAGCAGCGTCACGATACCGCGTGGCGTACATGGGCGCAGGCGCGGCGCACGCTGGCACAGGCGGCCAATGTTGTATGGATGGAAGCCATCCACGTCTTTGTCCGGGTCGATACGCTCAAGCACTTTGACGTTATCGATCCCGGCAGGCAGCGGCAGCTGTACCAGAATGCCGTCAATCTCGGCGTCCGCGTTTAGCGCATCGATCAGCCCTAACAGCTCCGCTTCGCTGGTGGTTTCCGGCAAATCATAAGAGCGGGAGACAAAACCAACCTCTTCGCAGGCTTTGCGTTTGTTCGCGACATAAATCTGGGACGCAGGGTTCGCTCCCACCAATACAACGGCCAGACCAGGGGCACGTTTTCCTGCGGCAATTCGGGCCTTTACTTTTTCAGCAACTTCAAGCCGGACCTGCTGCGCAATCGTTTTACCGTCAATAATCTTTGCTGCCATCAGAGAGAGAATTCCATCTGTAAACTTAAAGGAAGGGGATTGCGGCTATTTTGTCAGATGCGCGGCCCGCTGTCAGGCACTGATGTGGGTTTATGCTCATTTGTCGCGCAGGTGGTTGAAAAGCCATTGACTCAAGAGGTGCTGACCGTATAATCCACCCCGCATCAAGCCGTAATGTTTCTCTGCATTACTCCGTGCGCCCTTAGCTCAGCTGGATAGAGCAACGGCCTTCTAAGCCGTAGGTCACAGGTTCGAACCCTGTAGGGCGTACCAAATTCATGTCAACACACCTCTACTGAATTCGCTTTTTCTCTGCCCCATTATCTTCACGCCCCCTTGTTGCAAGCCACTGTGAAACAACGCCACCACCGCATTGCCGATTCTTTTTTGCCAGAGCGTCCTGCTGCATGGCCTTGTTAAGGCTCAAGCCTGCCCCCCGCTATTTAAGGCGAAAATCTTCCTCTTAGAGCAACCGTATATGTTTCCGTTCTGAAGGAGAGTGAGACGTTTCCATTCTTAGCCACCCGGCATTGAATTAAAAAGCAAGAACCAGGGTTTTTATTGCACAGCCCGAACATAGGCTTACGGATAAGCCGTTGAAATCACCCGGCGACACACATCAGGAAAATTAACAGAAAGATTCATATTGAGATTCGGAATCTCATGAATGAAATGGGGAACGTTATGAAGTTACTTGCCGGTAAAGTCGTTGTTATTACCGGGGGATTGGCCGGGCGGTTGCCGTTTTGTTTGCCCTGCTGGTTTGTCAGTTTTGATTAATGATGTTCCGACCCAGTATGTCAAACTGCCCCCGGCTGTTCTGTCCGGGGGCATCCAGCCTTGATTGAAGCCAGCGTCTGCGATGACGTGCCGTTGAGATCAGACCGAATGCACCACCGGCCAGGCTTCCTTTACTTGCTCTTCTGTAGTCAATCCTTTGATGTATCTGTTGTATTTCCACCACGCAAAACCAAGAAAAATAACGATCCCTCCGACGTTATAGAAAACGATCGTCAATATATTGCCGCCGGTTGGGAACGTGGAGGCGATAAAACCGACGGTGAAAATCGCAATGAGCATTGAGACAATGGCCATGCCTGTTCTCTGCGATCCCATTTTAAAATCACGCGGCAGATGATCGTATTTACGGCGTAAATTGAGATACGCCAGCATGATGAACAGCGGGGGTAACATGGAAGCGGCGGCTGTCATGTTGATTATGGTGTTCATTAAATACTGGACGGTGCTGGAGCCCAGCATGGGGATAATCATCATCGGGATCACAATCAGGAACTGAATCCAGGCGGCACGCGCGGGCACGCCGTTTTTATTTAGCACCACGGTTTTTTCACCAAAAATACCGCCGGGGATTTCCGAGAAGAAGATTTTCACCGGCGTTGCCGTCCACATCAGCAGCGACCCAAACATCGCGGTAAATGACACCAGGCCCACGAAGCGGTTGACCACGATTTCCGGGAGACCGAAATAGACCGCCATGCCGTGGAAAACCTGTACCGATCCCCCGGTAAATTTCAGCTCTTTACTGCTGATAAAAACATTAATCAGCACCGAGGAGACGGAATACAGTACGCCGATAAATATTCCGGCCAGGATTATCACTTTCACAAAGGATTTAGACCCGCCTTTCAAGTCGTTGACGTACACGGCCACCGATTCGGCCCCGCCCGCCGCCATAAATATCCAGGTTGTGATCCCAAGAAATGCCCAGTTAAAGTTGGGAATCATCGCCTCTACGGAGATGGGGTCTGCCTGTTGAATACCGCCCACCAGCGCCACCCCTGACAATAAGACATAGGAGAGCGTCAGCAGTAGCATCAGGGAGGATGTCACCGAGGTGATTGGCCCCAGCATTTTTGCCCCATTGGTTGAAACCCACGTTGATAAGGCGAACAGCGCCATGCTCAGCACCGTGGTGGCGACCGGCGTCAGCATATATTCATATCCGAGGAACGCGTAGGACGCATAGGCGATAACGCGCGGCAGCAGAGAAGTAAAAAAGAACAGGTTAACAAACCAGTAAGTGTAGGCCGTAATAAAAGCCCAGCGGCCCCCCAGCGCGCTTTTAACCCAGGCATAAACCCCGGCCTCCGAGTTTTTTATTCAGCGAAACAAACTCGGCGATGATTAAACAGAACGGAATGAAATAAAGCAGCGTGGCCAGGAAAAACATCGGCGCCGACGCTAACCCAAGTTCGATATTGTTATTAATGACGTTATTAAAACTGTATACGGCCGCGAACGTCAGGGAGAGCAGACCGAATTTACCGATAGTATTACGCTTCGTCTCAGACATAACACATCTCCACGCAGTCTTCAGGGCTGCGTTCTTTTGTAGGGAAGAGGACGTTAATTTTTAGAATTTATTTTGGTAAAAATTTAGTAAAAAACACGAAGCCAGTTTGCTTTAACCCCATCGCGAAAATGGCGGGAGGGTGAAGGCTTAGCCAGCCACAAAACGGCTGGCCAGGGGCGGAATTATTTCGATGGTCGGGAGGCGAAATCCGGGCTGCTCTGCCGTTTTGCCTTCTGTTTATTCTCAAAGCGGCTGATCCACCACCAGGCCAGGCCCGAGAATACGGCCGTCATAAAGACGTTAATAAAGAACGCGTTGACCAGATCGACCCCCGGTGGGAATGCCGAGGCGGTCATGCTGACGACAAAGATCAGCATCAGCATGGAGACAACCCCCATCCCCACTTTTCTTGACCCCATACGGAAATCTCGCGGCGTGTCATCGTGTTTCCAACGGAAGACAAAGTAAGCCGCCATAATAAATATTGGCGGCAGCATGGCCGTGCCCGCCGTCAGGTTAATGGCCGTGTTCATCATTTGCTGGACGCTGGCGGAACCGAAACCGTTGACGATAAGCATTAACAGTACGAAGACAAACTGCCACCAGGCCGCCCGTACCGGCACGCCGTGCTCATTCAGCTCAGTGGTTTTCTTGCCATAAATGCCTTCCGGAATTTCTGAGAAATGGATTTTGACCGGCGCGGCAGTCCACATCATCATGCTGCCGAAAATGGCAATAAACAGAATAATGCCGACAAATCGCCCCATTAATGCTTCAGAAACATGGAAATATGCGCCCAGGCCGGTGAAGATTTCTACCATACCGGCCGCATAGGTGAGATCTTCCCGCGCGACAAAAACGTTCACCAACAGCGAGCCCAGCGCGTACATGCCGCCAATCAGCACCCCGGCGGTAATGATCACTTTGATGAAGGATTTTTGGCCCCCTTTGGTGTCGTTCAGATACGCCGCAACGGTTTCTGCCCCGCCTGCCGCCTGGAAAATCCAGCACATAATGCCCAAGGTGGCCCAGTTGATGGTTGGTGCCATCGCTTCCAGCGTGATCGGCTGCGCAGGAACGTGCCCGCTGCCCAACGCCGTTAATGCCCCGACCACGTAGATAGCAAACAGCGCAAAGACACCATAGGCCACGCACTCTGAGATTTTCCCCAGCCACGTCGCCCCTTTGGTCGAGATGTGCGTCGCCATCGCAAACAGCACAATCGAAATCAGCGACGTGATCATCGGTGAGAACGGAATGGCGTAGCCCATGATGGCGTAGGAGGCGTAGGCCACCACGTTTGGCAGCAGCGACAGGAAAAAGAATAGGTTCACAAACCAGTACAGAAACGACCCCAGGTAGGCCGCCCGCGTGCCCAGCGGCTGTTTCAGCCAGGCGTACATGCCTGATTCAGAATTTTTATTCGCCGAGACAAATTCGGCGATGATAAAGACGAAGGGAATGAAGTACACCACCGTCGCAAATAAGAAAATCGGCGCCGAGCTTAGGCCTAACTCAATGTTGTTATTGACGATGTTTCGTACGTTAAAGACCGCCGTAAACGCCATCGACAGCAGGGCAAACTTGCCTATTTTTGCCCGAATGGATGTGGACATAAGTCCTCCGAAAATTCACATCCCCGTCATGGGGAGGGTACAGGGAAGACCAGCGGAGTATACCGCTGGCCGTGGTACGCATCGAAACTGGCTTTATTTATTAAGGAAATAGCCGTCTTCAATCGTGACTCT
Organism: Enterobacter sp. Ap-1006; assembly: GCF_011752835.1. Lineage (NCBI taxonomy): Bacteria > Pseudomonadati > Pseudomonadota > Gammaproteobacteria > Enterobacterales > Enterobacteriaceae > Enterobacter > Enterobacter sp. Ap-1006. The sequence goes on from NZ_VWWU01000003.1 coordinate 676,931, forward strand.
GAGGACCACTTTTTTTACCCACTCATCGCTGATGAAACGGTAAGCTTCCTCGGGGTCGCAGATCACCATCTGCCCTTCGGTCACCGTCACGATGTCGCCGATGCCTTTCAGGTATTCCCGGTCGGTTTCGTCCCGGTAGCAGGCCACCGTTTTCAACTGCCCTTTCGGCGCAAACTCAATTTTTTGCCGACCCTGAAGGTAGTAGTGCACGTCAAAATAGCGACGACTCCCCACAAACAGCGCGTCGGTGCAGCTGTCGGTGCTCACCCGATATGAGAGGGAATCACCAATGGAATGGGCCACGCCGGGACGAATGTTGTCGACGTTATTGATAGCTTCCACGCAGCGCTGCCACTTCCGGCCGCTGTGATAGATCTGCTTAAACTGTTCTAAATTCTCGAGAACTCTCATTGTTCAGCCTCGCTATGTGAAACAGGAGAAAAGAAATCTGCGCCGAAATCGTGATTAACCAGCGCCTGCGAGGTGTTACGCCCGCCTTCCAGCGGCAACAGCGTAAAACCGTAGCTGAAGGCGTGGAGCCACACGCGCCAGCTGTCCAGCACCTCGCTTCCCCACGAGTTGGAGCCGAGTCCGAGCAGTTGAGCGTCAAGGTTTAGCGTGATGTCGTCGCTGCGCTGCAGCTCATTGCAGTGCTGCGCGGCGTGCAGATTTTCAGCGGTGTAATGCCAGGCACTGAGGTTGATAGGCTGACGCGGCACAACCAGCAGCCCGCTGCCGTGGCGATCGGTCAATGAAGCCCAGCGCACGTGCTGGCGATTGCCGTTATTTTGTGGGAAGGGATAATTGATGAACATGTCGTCCACGGTGGTATGCCAGAGGTCAATGATGTTGCTTTGCTGGCTGTCGGCGTAGTTCTCGCCCGGGCCACGGCCGTAATAATCCACCTGTTCAAAGGCGCCGTTAATGCCTAACGTAAAGCCAATGCACGGCACAATATGCGGATAATCACCGTAGCGCTCGCCCTGAACTTCGACGTTGATATGCCCTTGCGGGGTGACCTGCCAGCGGTAGGTACAGCGCATACCAAAATCAAACACCGGCGGGGCGATGATAGTCTGCGTAACGATCGTCACGGCATCGCCGTGCATTTCAGCGCTGAATCCGCGTAAATGCTCCTGCATAATCGGCAAATGTGCCGGCTGCCACAGCCCCTCGAACTCCTGCTTGTGGTTATCTATCATGGGCTTGAAGAAGTTGATCTTCGGCTCACGCGTCACCTGTTCGACCCCATTGACCAGCCACGCCGTAAGCTTGCCGCTGACTTTTGAGAACACAGCCTGGAAATTGTGGCCGATGACACGATAGCTCAGGCGGTCATCAACGATTTGCAGCGGCGTCGCGTTGGTATTGCAGTGCGGTACTTTTGCCAACGTGCTCGCTTTTAACGGGAACTGATAGACCGCAATCGGGTGGTTGGCTTCGCTATAGAGCGTGCGGGAGTCTTTGGTCACGGTGATATTGACGAAGGTTTCGCGTTCGTCGAGCGCCGGCAATGTTATGGCTACATCGCGGCCGCTGTTGGCCGCCAGTCCCTCAACTTTTAGCCGCTGGCTGGAAAGTGTCTGGCCTTCGGCACGCACTTCGACGTTCAGGGTGTAATCGTCCAGGCTTGAGAACCACAGTTTATTTTCAACGTGCAGCAAGCCGCGCGGAAGATCTTCGGCCCGGACTTTAACCGGCGCAATAACCTGTTTGTATTCCTGCAGCCCCGGCCCCGGCGTTTGATCGGAGAAAATCAGCCCGTCCAGGCAGAAGTTATAGTTGTTAGGGTAATCCCCATAGTCACCGCCGTAGTTGTACCGCACCGCGCCAGTTTCATCGGTGGCCTGGATACCGTGATCGCACCACTCCCAGACATAATGTCCCTGAATACTTTCATGCTGATAAAAGACGTTCTGGTATTCCGTTAACCCGCCGGGGCCGTTGCCCATGGCGTGGGCGTATTCACAGATAATGCGTGGCTTGGCATGGGGATATTCGCCAAACTCATTCATCAGCGGGACGCGGGTATACATGGTCGAGATAATATCGACGACCTCGGCATCACGATCCTCTTCGTAATGCACAAGCCGGGTGTCATCCAGCGCCTTTGTGGCGCGATACATCGCGTGGATATTGCAGCCGTAGCCAGATTCATTTCCCAGTGACCAGATGATGATCGACGGGTGGTTCTTCTGGGCATGGACGTGACGCACAATGCGCTCGACGTAGATGTGCTCCCAGGCGGGGTCGTCCGTGATGCGGCTCAGGTCACCGACGTTGGCAAAACCGTGCGATTCCACATCCGTTTCCGCCATGACGAACAGACCATAGATGTCACACAGCTCATAGAAACGTGGATCGTTTGGATAATGTGCCGTTCGCACTGAATTGATGTTGTACTGCTTCATTAGCTGCAGGTCTTTTTCAACGCGATCCATCCCCACGGCCCGGCCTTTGAGGTGGTCATTGTCGTGGCGGTTAACGCCGTGCAGCATCACATAGTGATTGTTGATGTAGAAAAGGCCATCGCGCACCTTGATATCGCGGAATCCCACGCGCTGGGGAATGATTTCCAGCACCTCACCCATCGCATTTTTGAGCGTTATCACCAGTTGGTAAAGATAAGGATTTTCCGCTGACCACTGCTGAGGTGCTTTGACGTCAATCGAAAAGTCGATATTGAGCTGCCGATCAACCGTTAAATGCTCTTTCACCCCGCGATAAAGCGCGGTGTCGCCATCAAACAAGGTGTATTCCAGCGTGGCACTGGCAGCCTGGGTTGTGAGGTTTTCCAGCATCAACTGGCAGGCAAGCGTCGCGTTGCGGTAGTCGTCGCTGAAATCGGTACGCAGCGTGAAATCCTGAACATGCAGGGGATGTTTCCCAACCAGGTAAACATCGCGGAAAATCCCCGCCGTCCACCACATATCCTGGTCTTCAATATAGGTCGAGTCCGCCCACTGCATGACGCGGACAGACAGCAGGTTATCGCCGGTTTTCACCGCCGCGCTGATATCAAACTCGGCCGTCAGGCGGCTCCCTTTGCTGAACCCAACGTACCGGCCATTCACGTAGACTTCAAAGTAAGTTTCTACGCCATCAAATTTGATAATCGTTTGTTTATTCTGCCAGTTTTCGCCCAGCGTAAACATCCGCTGGTACGCCCCCGTTGGGTTATCGCTCGGCACAAACGGCACATCAATAGGGAAAGGAAAACCTTCGTCGGTGTACTGCAGCTGGCCGTGGCCTTCCATCTGCCACATTCCCGGCACGGTAATCGTGCCCCACTCCGCCATCAACTCTGTGCTAAATGCCTCTGGAACTAAGAGCGGATTAGTAAAGAAACGGAAGTTCCACTGCCCGCTAAGAGACAAAAAGTGGCTACTGTTTTCACGTACAAACGAACGGGCCTTCGCCAGTGAATCATAAGCGAAGAAATAGGCGCGCGGCGGCAGCCTGTTTTCATGAGTAAGTTGCAGATTTTCCCAGCGATTCATCTCGCCTCCCTGTACTGACTAAATAATCACTCTTAATTTTAGTAAAATTTTTACTAAATAAAACGATCGAAGCCGATTTGCTTTAACTCGATCACAAAATGAGCGTTCAGGATAGGGGGATATCGACAGGCCAGGGAGACCGCCGGAAAACGATTGTTCTCCGGCGTGAAAGTAAGCTAGTGCGTGGTACCGCGTAGTTTAAGCACGCTGGGAACAAAGACATTGAGCGGCAGAGCTCGGCCATCGCGGGCCTTTTCAACCAGCAGATTAACGCCCTGGCTGCCCATCATTTCGGAATGGATGCGCACCGTGGAAAGCGGCGGGAAGGTAAAACGTGCGGTGGGGATATCGTTCACGCTGATCAGCGAAATATCGTCCGGGATCTTTAGTCCGCGCTCGTGAATGGCACGTAATACGCCAATCGCAATGGAATCAGATGCCACAAATAGCGCAGAGGGGTAATCTTCCTGGGCGAGCATCGCTTTTGCCAGTTCGTAACCTGATGAGCTCGAGAAACCACCGCGCCAGATGTCGCTCTCGGACACCACTCCCTTCAGGCGGCCATATTCAGCAAATGCTATCTCACGAATATCGGCTTTTCCCGGCCTATCCTGACCGCCAATAAAACCGATGCGCGACATGCCCTGGGCAATAAAGAAATCGATCACCTCTTTAGCAATGCGCACCAGGTCAATGTCTACGGCATCGTACTGGCTACACGGTTCATGGAAGTCAATAAAGCAGAGATTATCTGTCATCACGCGCAAGGTTCCGCGCGTCGCGTCGGAGGGCTGGCCCACCACCAGGACGCCGGTCACCTTTTTCATCTCAGGCAAAGAATGCCCTAGATAACAATTCGTTAGTTCGATCCCGAGTTTCTCACATTGCGTCTCGATACCGTGGCGAATAGCCAGGTAGTAGGGATCGTTTATTTCCAGATCTTGCTGATAGCCGTAGAGAGCCAAAAAATGATGCTGACCCACGGGATTAGCCAGCATTCTGCGCGAACTGCTGTTTTTGTATTCCAGCTTTTCCGCGATTTCAAGGATCCGCCGCTTGGTCTCTTCTTTCACATTCAGGCTGGGATCGTCATTCAACACCCGTGAAACCGTCGCCAGCGAAACGCCCGCCTCAACCGCAATGTCTTTCAATGTCGCCATCTTTTTCCCTATCGGACGCAGCTCTTTGTTTGCCACATAGTGTAAAGCAAGCCTAGGGACATGCATCTGTTTTTAGTAAAAATAACCGTTTTTTCAGTCCTAACGGCTAGTAAACTCGATGAAAAAATGCTGACGGTAAGCCTTTATGCATAGCAAAACGGCGAAGTTCTCTTTTCACGAACTACTGCGCATAAATCGCCCCGTTAAGACTCTTTTTTCCGATGCTAAAAAAATAAGAATTATTTTTAACACCCTCACATTGTTCCACCAGGCGCTTAAGACTAAACTGGGAAAATTAAGTTTCTATTTATTTACCGGTAACAGTTTTATCGTTAAAGTTTAGCCCTGCTTAGTGTCATTAAAAAGGATCCAATCATTAAAAGACATCAAAAAGACATCAAAAAGACTGAAAACAGTCAATAACAACTCCACCTAAAATTATCTGAAGGGAAATTATGCGGTATTACTTTCTATTAGATTCAATACACTTATAAAGGCTCACAGTGTTTAAATATATTATAGAACCGTATTCACAGCCAGTGACAAACTGTAACACAGGCAGCATTATTGGCTTTGAAATATTACTTAGGGTGATGAAGGAAACACCCATTAAAAAATACTTATCACCAGACTCATTGGTACACACCTTCAAGTCAAACGTAGAATACAACCACTTGACGATATGCTTAATGAACCATGTCAATGAGCGAATAGAGGAGATCACTGACAAGCTACCGCCTGATGGCTTCATCAGCTTCAATATTATTCCCAATCAACTATTGTCCGCCTCTTTCATGAAGTATTTGCTCTCGTTCAGGAAAAAGATAAGAGAAGACATAAAACTCGTTCTGGAGTTGGTGGAAGGCAATGGAGCAATACTGACAGATAGCATGATTGATGCAATAAAATCACTGTCAGAAAACAATATAGATATTGCAATTGATGATTTTTGCAATAACTCCATATCCATAAAATACATTGAAGCAATGGGTTTTTATATGCTCAAACTCGACAGGGAATTGTCTCTAACTCATGGTAACAGTCTGATATATGAAAGTACGATAAAATCGTTAGTTTATTTATCCTCCCTGGTCAATACCATACTCGTTGCTGAGGGTGTTGAAACAAAAAATCAAAGAGATTTACTTTATAAATGCGGAGTAAATTATATGCAAGGATACTATTTTGGTGCGCCGGTATCAATTTAGAAGACACTACCATCCAGGTCAACTAAATAAACAGATCAATGCAATAAAAATTGCATTCACTGAATAACAATGACATTCTTATTTGATATTAAGCAACACCATTTCACCATTATTAAATAAAAATTACATATATAGAAAAAGACCACCCCACGCTTGAGGTGGCATAACGTGTTATTTTTTAAGATAGCCTGAATTCTAAATGAATAAGTCTCTATTATCGCTTGCAGAAAAATACCGGAATCCCTCCTCTTAAAAAAAGATAATCGTCTCCCTGAGGGAGAATATCATAAATCACGCTCGACCCTTTGTTATAATAAAACTCCGGCAAAATCCTTTCAATCCTTTCTTTTTCATCACTTAGTTCAACTGTATTTTTTGTCGCAGTCAGTACAAATGATTCGTTAACCTTCTTAACATCAAACATTGTAGAAATAACAATATTACTGACTTTAGTTGAATCACTTTCAAGTACTCCACTTAGAACAGCCGTTCCTTCACTGCCGAAAAATGTCATTCGCGCATTAATATGAAGCACAACGTCATTGTAGGATACAGAATATACCCCATTACAGCTAAAGTGATTGGCATCATAACGCTGTAGCCCGCCCACCGAGATGACAATAATAAGTAAAAAAACAAGGAATGATATCATCATTAAATATTGCCTATTATTCACGCATCAACTCCCTACAAAAAAATAAGCTGACTTGCAACTATTTTTTTTATTGCTTCCCAGCGGCTGCGCACATGAAATAACAGAAACATCAGAAAATAGATTACTGTAGGAAACATAATTCCATGGCGTTTTTTCACATTTGCTGATTAACTTATCGGTAACAAACTTGATATCTCTTTGTGTCGCTACTGAGGTATATATATTGCAACCATCATTATTAAGGTACGCATGATAGCTAAGAAAGTACGAAGACTGACGTGATGTACTGGAAACAAATAACGCCGAGGCAATGGTAGTCAAAACAGCCAATGAAATGATGACCATAGGATGGAGCATTTTGTTTTTTACAACGTCGTTTGGTGCAACATTAACACCAGGAGCTGGCTCTTTTTTTACCTCTATCGGATTTTCATGGCGCTCATGGCTTTCATCATACTCAACTTTCTCCGAAGAAATTTTTTCAACTTTTATCTCAGTATCTATCGAAAAACCTATTCTGGGGATTGTTTTTATTAAATTGAGACCTGGACTTAACTTTGATAGCGCGCGGCGAATGAGCGAAATATTTTGATATAGATTGTTGGGTGTGATCATGCTCTCATTTTCACCCCAGACATATGAGTATATAGTTGCCTGGTCAACAATTCCGTTGCGTGATATTAATAAAAAAAAGCATTTTGTTGTGGGGGTATTAAGAGTTTCAACATTGGCCTCGTTATCCACACGATACAAAACCCGCTTATCAGGATTGAAGATTATCTCATCATTAATCATATAGTTATATGAACCACTCGAGCTACACTGCTCCATTTCCACTTATCCTTAGTCTCCAATAGGCATGTATTCAACTCCGTGTACTATTCAATTATGGGAAACCACAATAGGCAACGGCACCGGAGGAAGGACCATACCCAAATAACGATCTTAACACAAAGACAAAAAGCTAAACAAGTTAAGGCCAGTCTTAATTAAGACTGGAAATTTAATTCCCTACGCATTAACTTTTACTGTTTTGATTAATAATGATTAATTAATAACATTTTCATTGCGAAGAAATACACCTTCCTGTCTAATTTCCCAACTAACGGATAATGACGATTACATTTACTGGTCACAGATATGATAAATAAGAATCATAGCTATATCATTTCATGATTCTGATTATGAGGATTTAGCTATAAAAACCTCAGTAGACTTGTTAAATATTTGTTCGTCGTCGGTGTTTTCTTTCATAACACCACATTTAAAAAATGGCTTCCAACGGCCTTGACGCTGACTGCATGGCTTTTTTTTTGCTAAATAATGTTTTAATACTCAATCTTTTATTTAATGGATAAAATTATGAGCAATACACAACATAAATTGGATAAAGCTCGCCCACCGCGAGTACAAATTACCTATGATGTTGAAATAGGTGATGCACAAACAGCAAAGGAACTCCCTTTGGTTGTGGGTGTGATGGGTGATTTCACCCAAAGTTCCGATACATTAAAAGATCGTAAATTCATTAATGTTGATAAAGACAACTTTAATGAGGTTATGAGTTCAATGAAACCTGAAGCTGAGTTTTTGGTGGATAACACGCTTACAGGTGCGGATGGAAAACTGGCCGTTTCGCTGACCTTCAATAGCATTGATGATTTTTCTCCAGACAATGTTGTACGCCAGGTAGAACCGCTTAAAAAGCTCATGGATTTACGTGAGCAGCTTAGCGATCTCAAAAATCGGGCTGCAAGTAATGAACGTCTAAAAGAACAACTCCTGGAAATGGCTAAAGAGCAAAATACCTTAGTAGGTAAAGCTGAGATAGGTGGGGACGATCAAGAATGAGCACCGAACAAATGCAGGAAGCAGTTGTAGAATCCTCGTTTAACGATGATTATCTTAATCAGGTTATCGATAATACCCAGGCTATTCGTCGTGAGTCCGACCGCGACCGTATGAAGTCTCAGCTGAATAACTTCCTGTCCGAAGTCCTTTCCGGCGAAGTTGTTATCTCCAGCGATCTGATTGGCAGTATTGAACAGCGAATTGCCGCTATTGACGCCCTGCTGTCTGAACAAGTGAGCCAAATTATTCATGCTCCAGAGTTTCAGAAAAAAGAATCTTCCTGGCGCGGTTTGCATAAACTCATCCAATCCAGCGTAACTGAAAATACGCAGGTTCGCTTGCTGCAATGTACCAAGCAGGATCTGATTAAAGATTTTAAATCCGCCAGTGATTTTGACCAGTCGATGCTCTTTAAGTGTGTCTACGAAAGTGAGTATGGCACATTTGGTGGCACACCTTTTTCTGCCTTTGTCGGTGATTTCCAGTTCGACAATACCCCTCAGGACATCTCTTTATTGGAGCAAATTTCGCACGTTGCCGCTGCGGCACATGCACCGTTCCTTAGCGCCGTAGCCCCTGGCATGCTGTCAATGAATGATTTCTCTGAGATCCCACGCCCGCGCGATCTTGCAAAAATGTTCGACACCACCGACTACGCCCGCTGGCGTTCTTTCCGTCAAAATGACGACAGTCGCTATATTGGCCTTACGCTGCCTCGCGTCCTTGGTCGACTCCCTTACGGTACAAAAACAATCCCGGCGGAAACTTTCACTTTTGAAGAGTCCATTAAGGAAGACGCCGCAGGACAGGATTACCTCTGGATTAACTCCGCGTGGGAACTCGCGGGTCGTATTGTTGAATCATTTGAAGAATATGGCTGGTGTGCATCCATTCGTGGTGTAGAAGGCGGCGGACTGGTTAAGTCACTGCCGGCTTATACCTATGTTTCTGAAAGCGGAGAGCGTACTTTGCAGTGCCCAACGCAGGTAGCCATTTCCGATCGTCGCGAAAAAGAACTGTCCGATCTTGGTTTTATTCCCTTAGTACATTGTAAAGGCACCGACTATGCGGCCTTTTTTGCCGTACAGTCTATTAATAAACCACGTCTTTACAACTCCGATGAAGCAAATGCCAACGCTCGCTTATCAAGCCAGCTACCTTATTTGCTTGCGACATCCCGTTTTGCGCATTACCTCAAATCTATCGTCAGGGACAAAGTCGGTAGCTTTATGTCCCGCAGTGAATGTGAGGAATATTTGCAGAAGTGGATCATGCAATATGTCGTCGCCTCAGATAATGCAGGCCCTGAAACCAAAGCACGTTTTCCACTCCGTGAAGCCCAAATTAATGTTGTAGAAGTGTCAGGATTACCGGGCACATACAAAGCAATTGCATGGTTAAAACCTCATTTCCAACTTGAGGGATTAAGTATGTCTCTACGCCTGGTAGCTGAATTGCCATCTGCTGCGGGCTAATTATTTCATGTTGTTAATATCACCACTAGAGGAAGTTCTTTATGGCTAAATTGCAAGATTGCCAATTTATTGAAGTTAAGATTGATGGAAAAGCCATTGCAGGCTCTTCAGAAGAGAAGAAATACAGCAAATGGATGGAGGGCTACTCCCCTGTTGGCCTGAATACTTTTTCTGGCCCTGATGGAACCTATTTTGAATCCGTTCAGATGTCTATTCTGGTAACGAAAGAAACCAGCAAGATATATGAAAATTATCTAAAAAGAGGTCACAAAGACGTTACGATCACCATCGTACACCGTGGTTCTGATAAATTTGACGCAGACTATGAAATACAGCGCACTGTATATTCCGCTTGTATAATTCAAAGCCTTAATATTGAAATGCGTGACCAACTTTTCATGAACCTGACCTTCTCATTTGAAGGAATGATTGAATTTGTTTTAAATGTTGCCAATGCTACAGAATCAGGCCTCGATAAGATTGGGCCGGTTAAATATAGCATTCCAGAAAAAGTGCTGAAATAAAAATCCCCCGCCCATAGTCCCTATGGGCGGGAACAGGAACGCCATAATGATACCTTCGCTTCTTTCCAGACTCAGTGATAATCATCCTTTTGAACATGAGGATGATTACTACTGTGAAGAAAGGCCAGAGGATACATTATTAAAAGAGCTGATGATGCTGCTGACTTCCCGCTCACGCACTCCAGACATTGAAACCGTCCAGTATGTTAACGCATCGATATTAAATTATGGCATAGACGAATCATTCAGCAGAGTACATGAAGTAAATACGCGTAAATCAACAATAGAAAAACGCTTAATGAATACTATTGACAGATTTGAACCCCGTCTGACGGGCATTTCGGTAGCAAGCCATACGGGCAATAACCAAAACATTATTTTCACGCTGCAAGGATATTACGATCAATCCCCTGTGCTCTTCGAGCTGGAATGGGACGACTGTAACGGGAGATTTTATCTCCATGAATAAATTACTTTCTTATTACCAGAAAGAACTTCGGTTTTTAAAGGAACACGGAAAGGTTTTTGCATACCGTTTTCCGAAAATCGCGCGTCGTCTCGGATTTGTTGAAGGTGAGTCAGAAGATCCTCATATCAGTCGCCTCATTGAGTCTTTTGCACTATTAACATCCCGCATCCATCAACGGCTGGATGATGACATCCCCGAAGTTGTTGATGCATTACTCAACACCCTTGCACCTCAATTTCTACGGACATTACCGTCAACGTGTATTGTAACGATCACGCCGGATACTTTGCGTTCCGGGATTACGGACAAAAATATGTTTGATGCAGGTACGTCTCTTTTTACACGACAAAGCCCAGAGCTACCTTATCAATTTCAAACAATCTATCCGGTAACGTTGTTACCTTTGTCTGTTAACGAGGCAAAACTTAGCTTTGACAGCGATGAGTTAAGCTGGAAACTACAATTACTTTTCCAGGTTTGGCCTGGAGCAAAACTGGCTAACGAGCGAGTGCGTATTTATCTGCATGGTCCCGTTAATGCCGTAAATACGCTTTACACTTTACTCTGCTCTGAGGTTGAAAGGTTATTTCTCCGCCAAAATGATATCAGCATATCTTTAGAGCCCCATGTATTGTCCTCAGTGGGATTTGATGCTGGTGAAGCCCTGCTCACGCCAGATCCCCGCATCGCCCCCATTCATATCTTATTAATGGATTATTTCTGGTTTCCACAGAAGTTCTCTTTTATCGACATCCAGCTTCCTGATGGCTTCAGCGTACAGGGCAATGGGGTATTTGAATTACAGGCAGTAATAAAACGGAATGCATTAACTGAACGTCTGGAAAAACTGGCCGAATTAGTCGACAAAAACTTTTTCCGCCTAAACTGCACACCAGCCATTAATCTATTTCCGCAGAGAGCAGAACCGATCACGCTGACCAATAGCCAGCCAGACTATCCCATTGTGCCCGATGCTCGTCATCAAAATCAGATACATGTGTGGGCAGTGCATCAAGTTTCCCTGCAGCGGAAAGTGAATAACAGTATTGAACATCTGCCCGTGCAGCCTCTCTTAGAGAGCCACGTTGCCTCAGCCAACGAGCAGGACGCTGGACTTAGCTGGCAGGTATTACGTCGTGAACTCCCCACCGGAACCCGTCTGGAATTAAAACACTTTATCGCATTTAGCGAACACAAAACGCGTCAACCTTCTGAAAGCCCAGAAATTATTACCATCAACACGACCTGTACTAACCACGCGCTGCCACATCAACTGCAGTATGGTCATCATGAGGGCGATTTTGACTCCTCAGCCCCCATTGCAGGATTGAAGATTACCTGCCTCACGCACCCTACCAGCCCGATAAGCCCACTGGAAAAAAGCGCTCTGCGCTGGCGTTTCCTTTCACAGCTTTCACTCAATCATCAGTTGCTGGATGGCGTGAATGGGGCTCAACGCCTGAAAGATATGCTGGCACTTTACAATATTGCAGGAGACACCGAAAAAGCCCGCCTGGTCAATATGATAAAGCACTTATCCTGTGAACCCGTGACGGCCAGGCTGATTAGCAACGATCCTCACTCGCTTGCACGGGGAATATCAATATCCCTGACGTTTTGCCACGATGCGTTGGGAGAACCCGATTATTACCTGCTTTGCTGCTTACTCGATCGCCTGTTGGCGCTTTACGCACCGGTCAACAGCTTCACCCGCCTGACAACCGTCATTGAACAAGAATCACAAACCACGCGCATCTGGCCCGTGAGAGCGGGGAGACTGTCATGGCTATGATTCCCGTTATCAGCAAATTCAACTTGTACCAGCAGATCCGCTTGCTGCTACGTAAGCTGAGAAAGGGCAATATTTCTGATGAAAAGCTGCTTGATGAAAAACTACGAATAACATCCACGCTTTCGATGGATGCACCCGATGGGCAAGTCGAAGCCCTGAGCCAGGCCTCTCATGATGCCCCCATCGCAGTTAGTACCTTGATCAACGGATTAACGGGTGCAATGGGTGCACTTCCGACGGCGTATACGGAATGGATGATTGAACGCCAGTACCGTTACAGCGATCTCAGCGCTAAGGCCTTTATCGATCTCTTCGGGCACCGCCTTTATTGCCTTGATTACCTGGCATGGCAAAAGCATCACCTTTGCGCCCAGGCAGAATCTCAAGAGGAAAAACCGCTGCAGCTTGCGCTGCTTTCGTTAACAGGCCTGCTGGCTGAAGCTAACCCGCAGGCGCTAACAATGCATGCCCCTCTTTTTTCATCCCCCGTGAGATCAATGGTGAATCTTGAGCGCTGGCTTAGCCAAAGATTTGGCGTTGAGGCCAGCATCGTGCCCTTCACTGGCGGATGGCGTGAAGTGGAAAAAGAAGAGCGCTGCAAACTAAATAACCCAACCCAAACATTATCCACGGCGCCAATGATTGGAAGCGCGCGCCTCGAAGTCCATTCCCATTTTGACGTGATACTTGGCCCCATGTCACCAGAAGTATCACGCCAGTTTGCCTCTTTAGGCCAGGCCAGAGAGGTCGTCTGGTCTTGCATCCGGGACTATGTCGGTCCCGTGGTGGATTTCTCTGTCTCTCTGGTAATCAGTAGCGCCAACCTGGCGCCACGTGGGCTTGGTATGAGTGCCTTAGGGTTAGATCTCTGCGTTGGACAAAATAACGAGTCGCACTTGCATCTGGTACGGCTCCCTGCCCCTGTCCTCTCATCAGGATGTACTTCATGTTAAATAGCAATCAACTTAAAACGGATCAGGAAAACCACTTCATTCGGTGGAATGGGGATATCGCCAACGACCTGCTCCTCGTTTCTCTGGCTGGAAAGGAGTCGTTGTTCGTTCCTTATGAATACGAACTCCATTCGGTGACGCATAAAAAGGAAGCGGAATTACTGCGCTGGCACGGGCAGGAAGTTTCCTGCCAGATAGGGGGCGGCGGTAATGAACTCCCCCAGCGCGTTTTGCATGGCGTTGTGACCCGGATTCGCTATGCCCAACGCACATCTGAAGAAGGCGAATGCATCCTGACGCTGGAGCCTGCATTTTCTCAGCTGAAACACGGCCGGGGAATGCGCGTCTGGCAAAATATCAGCGTACCGGATCTGGTTCATGACTTGCTCAATGAACACAAGATTAGCCAGCTAGATCTTCAGCTCAACGGCACTTATGACAAACGCGAATATTGCGTGCAATACCGCGAATCGGCCTTTGACTTTATTCAGCGGCTTTTGCAAGACGAAGGGATCTACTACTACTTCAAACACAGTGAAAGCGGGCACACCTTAGTCCTGACCGATCACGCAGCCGGCCATAAGCCGACGCCAGGGAAAGCGTTACTCTGGCACCATCATGGCGATGTGATTTCTGAGGCCACCATCACCAAACTTGAGTCCTCGGCAACGCTGCTTCCAGGAGGCGTGGCGCTGCATGGCGTCAATATGCAGCAGTCTGCTGCAATTGAAGATCTACAAAAAACCAGCGGCAAAGCGGCTAACAACGAGTCCGTCATGTTTATCGACATCACCCCGCAGGGTGAACGCGCGCTGATTACTCAGGAAGCCAAAAACACCCTTGCGGCCTATGAAGCCAATAATCAGTTCTTTTCTGCAACAGTGCAGGCTCACTGGTTAAATGCAGGGGAAACGTTTGATCTTAAAGGACATCCCGCCGGAGACCAGGCATACCTTATCCACGAGATAAGCATTGTGGTAAGCAATGATTTTGATGGCAGCAGCAGCAGTAGACAATGCCAGATTGAAGCCACCCACGCCGACAAACCCTGGCATCCCCCTTTTCTCCACCAGCAGCCCCAAATCCCAGGCATTCTGACGGCCACCGTCGTCGGCCCCGACTCGGAAGAGATCCACACCGATGAGTATGGCCGTATCAAAATCCAGTTCCCCTGGGATAAAGAAAACAAAAACGACGATGCCAGCTCCTGTTGGGTGCGCGTGGCGCAAACCTGGGCTGGTGGGAAGTTTGGGGCGCAGTTTATTCCCAGAGTCAGTAGCGAAGTTCTGGTGAGCTTTATCCAGGGAAATCCCGATTATCCCCTGGTCACCGGTATGGTCTACAACGGTCAAAACAAACCACCTTTCGACCTGCCGGCGCAAAAAACACAGAGCGGATTCGTGACCCGCAGCGCAACAAAAGGCAGCGTCGAAGACGGGCACCGCCTGAGCTTCGACGACAAAAAGGGCGAAGAGTTAATGACCATTGTCGCCCAGAAGGATCTCGAGCTGACCGTTAAAAATGATGTTACCAGCACCATCGCAGCCAACCGCAACACCGAACTCACCAAAGGTAATGACCTGCTGCTGCTGAAAGAGGGAAATTTGAACCTCACCCTGGAAAAAGGGAACTGGCAACAGGAAATCAGCGGGGACATCACCACCAAAATTAAAAATGGCAACTACATCCTCGACGTCGCAGGCGGCAGTGGCAGCGTCAAAACGGAGAAAGCGCTAAGCATTGAATCCACACAGTCTATCGAACTAAAAGTCGGCAACAACAAGATAGCCATTTCAACCAGTGGCATCACCATCAACGGTGCGGCATTCAAGGTTGAAAGCAGCGCTGGCGCTGAATTGAAAGGCGCAACGGTGAAAGTTGAGGGCAGCGGAACGGCCGAACTGAAGGGCGCCATGGTGAAAGTTGAAGGCAGCGGAACCGCCGAACTTAAAGGCGCGATGGCCACCGTTTCTGGCAGCGGCATGACCACTATCTCTGGCGGCATTATCAACATTGGATAAAAACAAACCATGACACAGAACGAATTCAATCCAGACAAGCTGCTGGAGGAAGGTCGGTGGGAGGAGGCTCTAAAATGCTGGGCACATTCCCTGCCCGCCAATCGACTCGGTTCGCAGCTCGTCGCATTGCTTCACGAAGCCGTTCCGACGAGCCTACATCCACTCCTTAGCGAAATGAATCAGCAGTTTAGTCAGTACGATAACGCGCGCAGGTGGCGTATTTTTGAACAGGCTCAAAGCCAGGATCTTAACTCCCCCACGGGTGCCCTGGCACTTTCGCTGTTTTGGGCCAACGGTAGCATGAGCCCAGACGATCTGCCTCCGGTGTATCCCGAGCCGCAGCTTTCCTCCCGGATGCTTGAGTGTGCGCTCGTTATGCTGGCCGTCGAGCTGGGAGAAACTCCTGTTGAAGGCGCTCGTCACCTTATACAGCGATGCCTGACTAAGGAGGCTTCCTAATGGCTCAACCTGCAGCCCGCGTCTCTGACATGCATGTCTGCCCGATGGTCGCTCCGGGTCTCCCGCCTCTGCCTCATGTAGGCGGCCCCATTTTACCCCCCGGCGCTCCCACCGTGTTGATCGGTGGGTTACCCGCGGCGACGGTAGGTTCAATGGCAACCTGCGTAGGCCCGGTGGACTCCATTGTGATGGGCAGCACAAAGGTGCTGATCGGCAAAAAACCAGCAGCGCGTATGGGCGATAGCTGCGCCCACGGCGGCACCATCGTGGCCGGATGTCCCAAAGTATTAATTGGATAATTGAGGTTCTCTATGCAGTCAGATTTTTCAACTCTGCTGGCACCAATATCGCTCGACAACCCTATGGGAAATCACCTCGAGTACGAACCCGTCTTTGACCAAATCCGCCAGGCGCGAGAAAGCGATGAGGACGAACTTCCCCAAGGTGATTGGGCCGTTAGCGAGCCTCGCCAGGCGGACTGGCATCTTGTTCAATCCTTGAGTGAACAAGCGCTGGCGGAACAAAGTAAAGACCTGCAGCTTGCGTGCTGGTTTGTCGAAGCAACATGCCACCAGAAAGGGCTGGAAGGCCTGCTGGGCAGTATTGATTTTCTGAGCGAGTTCATGGCTCGCTTTTGGTATCAATGCTGGCCATCGCTGGAAGAAGAAGGTCTCACCATCCGCCGTAGCAAGCTGGTGCGGTTGGATCGCGAGCTCAATCAAATTTTATTTACCCAGCCGATGCTGCGCCAGACCAACACCACCCTGGCAAAATGGCGGCAAATCCTCGCCTTTGAACACAAAATCAATAGCAATCCGGAGTCCCTTGATGCGCTGATAGAGCAAGAAGGGGATCTGACGATGGCGACCTTTGACAAACAGGCCGCCGCATTTTCCTCCATTGAAATCAGTCAGCAGGCCGCTCGGGTAGAACAAATCACCACCCTATTGAAATCGCTGGAAAGTCGCTATGCCTCGTTGAGCCAGGATCCGGAGGGGGAATTATTTCCCCTAACCCGCCAAACGCTGAGCGATCTTAGAGACTACCTTCAGCGCCTGACACAGCGTGCGATCCCACTTCCTGATGAAGCCCTCACGCTTACCCAAGTTCTTGAAGACTCTCCGCCGCAGTCAACAGAAGCGCCAGTGCGCCATTCACCACAGGCAATGAGCCGTGAGCTTGCCATCAGCCAAATGTTGGCGATCGCGGCCTATTTTCGCCAGTCAGAACCCTCCAGCCCGGTTCCTTTCCTGATGGAAAGAGCCGCACGCTGGGCAAACATGACGCTAACTGACTGGCTGCAGGAAATGATCGAAGACAGCGGCAGTATCAGGGAAATCAATAATGTACTGACAGGAAAAGTGGACTGATGTGCAGAGCAACCATGTTAATCGCGCTCCTCTCCGCCGTGTTACTAAGCGGCTGCGCTGCCGATGCCGAATCACAGGCATCTGAAAAACTGGCTATAGAGCAGGTTAAAGCACCTTTTTCATCCGGAGCCATCACGATACAACTTCAGGCGGATCCGGATCTCAATTCTCTGAATGGGATTGCAAACAGCTGCACCGTTTTGATTATTCAGGCAAACAAGGCTGAGACGCTAACACAGCTATTTTCAACGCCTCTGACGCTGAAAAACCTGTTCCGTGCCGCCGGCAGCCATAACGACATTCTCAAGATAGATCGCTACGCCGCCATGCCGGGGCAAAACGCCACTCTGCATATAGACCGCAGCGAGAATACGCGCTTTTT
This sequence comes from Enterobacter sp. Ap-1006, assembly GCF_011752835.1. Classification (NCBI taxonomy): domain Bacteria; kingdom Pseudomonadati; phylum Pseudomonadota; class Gammaproteobacteria; order Enterobacterales; family Enterobacteriaceae; genus Enterobacter; species Enterobacter sp. Ap-1006. The sequence goes on from NZ_VWWU01000003.1 coordinate 694,750, forward strand.
TGCCGTCGTGGCGGGGTATTACCCTTTTCCACAGAGCCAGCATATGGCCCTCGTACCCGTGCCCGTCACCAGCACAAAATCAGGCTGGTTGCGGCCTGACTGGCAAGCACATCTGACTCCCGTCACGCTGAATATTCGGCTTGGCAGCGACAGTATTAGCCAGTTCTCCGGGGCAGAAAAAGCACCCTTCACGCTCAATAACACCGCGCCAACGGACACAGGAGAATAACGTGTATCCAGAACTTCAACAGATCTACTGGTACTCCGGCGTGTATCTTCAGCCACAGCATCTACAGTCAGTTGATTTACACCACAACTACATGTTGGCGCGGCATCGCCAGCTGTCGCAACCCTGGAACACCGGCCTTATTCACTGTGATTTCAATCCTGAAACACTGGTGGACTTCACCCTCAAAATAGACCGACTGCAGGCTATATTGCCGTCCGGTGATTATCTCGAATATCCCGGAAATTGCTTTTTACAGCCTCGCATGTTCCGTGAAGCCTGGAAGCAAATTGAAAAGCCCTTCACGCTTTGGCTAGCTTTACGCCGGTTCGATCCAGGCCATGCCAATGTTGGAGACTCCCCCAACAGTCGATGGCTAAAACCTCGCCAGGAAGATGTCATGAAAGACGTTTACTTCAATGGCCCGGAATGTAGCGTATCCCGAATTTTATATAATGTTCAGATCCTTAGTGACGATGAAAAAGCCTCCGTCGTCGACTGTGAATTTTTACCTTTATTAAGGCTTCGCTATGAAAATGACAGGGTAGTCATCGATCCAAACTTTGCGCCCCCCGTAATCACGCTGAATGGGTCGCCGGCGCTAAAAACGCTCCTGGACGGTTTGTATGCTGAACTCGCTAATCGCTCACACCAGCTAGCCGAATACAAACGTTCGGATCAGCTCAAAAACGCCAGCTCGGGGGACATGACTCAACTGCTGGTCATGCGTTCATTAAACCGCGCTCTTCCTCTGTTACAGCATTGCTACCGCGTACCCTCCATGCATCCATGGCACATTTATGGGCAACTGTTGCAGCTTATCGGTGAGCTCTCCAGCTTTAGCGAGCAGTGTTCATTCAACGGTGAGTGGGAAGGTGAAACCCCTTTACTGCCGTACGACCATTTCAACCTCTGCGCCTGCTTCACCAGCGCCAGAAAATTCATTCTTGCCCTTCTGAGTAACCTGACGTTAGAAGACAACACCTGGGTGTCGTTAGTCGCAGACGAGCAGCGCGTTTTTTACGGCGATTTGCAGGCATTACCGTGGGAAAAAACCGGCAATGTTCTCTTAATGCTGAGTTCAGAAACCGCGTCCAACCCGGACAGTTCAAACTTTAAAGTTGCCGCAAAATCGGCCATTCACACCTTGATTCAGCATGCCCTACCGGGCATTCCAGTTTCCCGGCTAACGCCAACCCCACGAGGCGTACCTAACCGTAAGGATGCTTTCTACTTCATGATACAAAAGCAAGATGACCTATGGAAAAGCATTGAAAATCAAAAAAATATTGTTTTTTACTGGGATGACGCTCCTGACGACCTTGTGGTTCAGGTGATTTTTATGGGGGCGGAATAATGCAACTCCTTGACAGCTATCTTCCGGTATTCAAGCAGGTATTACATATCACGGGGGGAAACGAGCTGACCGACTATGAGCAAAGCCGTCAGCTCTGCATCAAGCTGTTCGAAAAAGCAGAACAGGACGCTGCACTACAGGATACCTGCGGGGATGAAAAAGAAGCGGCACGTATCGCCGTTATCGCCTGGCTGGATGAAGCCATTCTCAGTTCTGAAATTCCCTGGCGGCATCACTGGAGAAGTGAGCTGCTGCAGCGGCGGTATTTAAATATCACGACGGCAGGAGAACTTTTTTTTACTCAGCTTGAGAAGCTTAACCCCGCGTATGGCCAGGCACGCAAAGTGTTTCTCTTTTGCCTGCAGCAAGGTTTTCAGGGCCAGTACAGCACGTCTGAAGACAAACAGCCTCTTCATATCGTGATCGAAGAACAGCGAAAACTTTGCTTACCCGAAAAATGGCAAAAATGGCCGAATGAGGCGGAAATCATGCCGGAACGAATGCCAAAATCCACCTCCATCTCCCAGCGTCTGCGCCCGCTTCTTTTGGCCGCGCTGGGCGTATTCCTGTTTTATTCGATTCTCTTTTTCGCCCTTTACAATATGTCCTGAATACTATGCTTAAAAAATTAGCGTGTTTTACCGGCTGGCTGCTGGTTCTTTGTTTCTCGGTTTTATTTAGCTTTACCCTCGGCTTATGGCAAAACTGGAGTACAACCTCAATACTGGTCTTTTGCCTGTCAATGCTGCTCATTACCGTCTTGTTATGGTGCGCTGGGCATGGCCTTGTTCTGATAATAAAGGGCAAAAAAGGGCGACGCCTCTTTGAAAAATATCGTCTTTCCCGCCGTGAATTTGTGCTGAAAGCGCACTGGAAAACCGGGGCCAGCATTATCAAAGGGGCACGCCGTCAGCGAGAGACAGTCCCGTTATATTTGATATTGGGCGATCGCTGCGGAAAGAGCACGCTGTTGGCCAGCGCAGGTTTGCCAACATTTTATAATAGCGCCGATGATACCGAGATAAGACCAACCAGAACGCTGCGCTGGTGGTTCTTCCGCCAACTTTGCGTCCTGGACGTCTCCAGTAATTTTCTTTCCGGTTCACCAGCTATCGCCCAGGCATGGAAAAGGCTGGTGCAATGGTGCACAAGTATGCCTGCCCCCGCAGGCGTGATTATTGCGATTCCGGTAACTTCGCTGCTAAACCAGGATCTTAGCGCATTGCATTCACTTATCCGCCAGCAAAGAGCGCTTCTCGAGCCGCTGGTTCGTCGTTTTGGTGAACAGCTGCCGCTGCATATTTTAATCACCCAATGCGATCGTTTTCCCGGCTTCAGCCTTTGGGCTCAGCAGCTCTCCTCTGAGCAACGCCTACAGCCGTTGGGCTACACATGGAGCCAACCCCCGCATATAGATGGGCAAGATGAGCAGATCCTGCAACCGCTGTTTTCAGCGTTAAGACAAGGTATGTCACACATCAGGCTCAGCATGGGACGCTCTGACGGTCTCACGGCAACTGAATACGCCACGCTACTCGACTTCCCGGAAGCGTTCTCGCGGCTGGAGCCTTCACTTTGCTATACCGTGGCGTCTTTGTGCGAACCCAACGCGTATTTTCGACACACCACTCTCAGCAGCATATGGTTCTGTGCGACGGAACCTTTAGAGGAAAATCGCAGCCGCCGGACGGGGCTTTTTATTCATCATCTACTGGCTCACCATTTAAAAGATCTTGGCCTGCGTCGGGGCAATCAACACTGGTTCCAGCGTTCCCATGCCAGAAAAATATGCTCCGTAGCAATCGCATTTATCGCAGTTTGGATCACGGCCAGCGCGTGGCTAAGCTTTGACTATCTAAACGCCAAAGCCCCCCAACAGTCCCCCGATAGCCTGGCGGCATTTTTAGCCAAAGATGAAACGCGACATTCTCTTTCCCCTCGCTATCTGCCGTTTTTGCCTTTACTTGAGCAGCGGCGAGAGAAAGCAGAAACACGTTTAGTGCAGTCGCCATCTAGTAAACGTCAACCAGAGACTGCTCTGGATGCCTATCAATGGCAGGTATTACGTGCGGCCCCTGAAGAGCAGCGAGATCTTATCCTCTCCCTGGCCAATGCGGTAATTACCTGGCAGCAAATGCGGGCTGGCGCCACGCTTGATGAACTGCAAAAAAACGCATCGGTAAAAGAAGCCTTGCTGCAGCGTGATTACCCACAAACGCTCTCTCCGCTGACTGTTATGGCGATAGAACGCCACTTCATGCGCAGCCCGGACGGCGAAAAGTGGCTGCATACGGCCCAACGGCTGCTGGAGAGTTTAGTGAATCACGATCCTGCTCTGCAGTGGCTCGTTGCACCTGGCGCTATGCCATCCCCACTTCAGGCAGCGGCCTGGTGGCCGTCGCTCTCCGATTCGATAGCGCTCTCAAGTCTCTGGACACTCGAGGGCGAAAAAACCTATTTCGGGTGGATAAATACCCTGGAAAAAGCGGTCGCTCATCCCCTGCCTATTCTTACGCAGGAAAAAATGCGATGGCCGGCACGGCGACAGGATGCCTGGCAGCAATATCTGATTGAGGTGAGTGCCCATTTGTCTCCTACAACGCCCTCAAAGGTGTCGCATCCGCATCTCATCGCAATGGGGCAAAATAAAAGTGCGGCGATGCAATTTATGCACCGCACACTGAACGAACTTCAGGGCATAACGGCTGCCCAGGCGCAGCCATGGCTGCAAACGCTTCGCCAGCTTCAGCAACTGTCGGCAGATGCAAACGCCAGTGTCATGGTACGCCGTACCCGGCAAATAGACAGGCAGGTTCGCCAGTCTTTTATCGCCTGGCTACAAGGCAGTAAAGATAACAACATCCCCGGCAGTTCCGCGCCCGCCGATCGGGCATGGCTTCACTGGCAGGACGTTCGAAACAAAGCCGTCAAAGAGGCCGTATCACAGGGGACCTCTGACGCACACCTGACCCGAGCCCTTTTTGCAAAAAATGATAACGGTGACAGTAATCCGCTAACCGATTTATTACCGGCCCTCACCGCGCTTCAGGAAAACCTGACACCTCAGAATACCGACGCAGGAATCAACGCCGTATGGCTGTTTTATCAAAATGATGCCCGCCGCTTAGCGGCGAATGCCATCCATCAGAGCACCTGCTGGCTTAATGAACAATGGAAACGATCTGTCATCTGGCCCCTGGGGAAAAATAACGAAACCCGTGACTACGAACAGCAGCAGGCGCTAAGCCAACAGCTGGTAGGCGATTTTCTGCGTGGCCCCGCCAGCCCTTTCCTCGTAAAAGCTAAAAACGGCCTGGGTGCAGTCAGTTTTATCGGCATACGGGCTCCTCTGACAGAGGAGTTTATTCATCTCGTCAGGCACAATTTTTCGGCAGAAAAGCTTCTGGAAGTTCAGGACCGGCAATCAACGCGAGACGGAGACCAAATGGCGGCGTTGGTGGCAAAAGTGGCCACCCTGGAAGGCGAACAAACCACGCTGTCGAAAAAAATCTGGAAGCTCAATGTCGCCAGTATGCCAGCCTCCGTGCCAGGTGGCGCACAGCTAGTGCCTACCGGTACGCAGCTAACGCTGAGCTGCCAGAAGGGTGAACAGAAATTTCTCAGCATGAACTTTGCCGACAAGCATGACTTTAGCTGGCAGCCCGGCCAGTGTACCGACGTCACTGTCAGCGTCATGTTCCCTGGGTTCACCGTCCACCATCGCCTATATGGCGAAGGCGCCTGGCCGGCCTTCATTCGCCGCTTTATTTCCGGCGAAGCATTATTCCAAAGCGATGAATTTGGCGACGATGAAGACTTGCTCAAACAGACCGGAATCAAACATCTGCTGGTGCGGTTTGCCCTCTCCGACACGAACCAACTGGAAACGGCCTGGCAAAGCTGGGATGCCCTGGCGCAAAACATTGACAGTCTTAACACGCAAATTGCCGACCTGGCCTTTCGTTCAGAAACACAACTTAGCAACCCTATTTCAGCGCTGCCCGGCGATATCGCTCAGTGCAATTAACACCTGATGGGAAAAATGATGAACCATTATTTAAAATCTATTATCAGCAAACTTAATACCGATACCCGAGCCGCGCTCGATACTGCCGTTAGTCATGCTGCCTCCCAGCAACATACGGAGGTGACGCCAGAGCACCTGCTGCTGGCTATCATTCAGCAGCAAAGCACCTTATTTGAAACGCTAAGTTTGCAAACAGGTTTGCCCGTCAGCCAGTTATTCAGTGCGCTGCAACATGTGCTGACCCAGGCGAATAAAGCGCAGGTGCCCACGCCGGTATTTTCCACCGAGCTGGTGGAGTGGTTAACAAATGGGTGGATGCTGGCCAGCGCACAGTGGGGAAGCGGCTCACTAACGCCCGAAGCGTTAATTGCCAGTGCGTTCAGCGATATTGTTAAACCGCTTTTCACTAAACAGGTTCAGCATGCCCTGCACTGCGAATCGGACAAAGTTAACGAACTTCTTCGTGCTTCTGCGCCAGCCAGTTCCCAGCAAAATAATGACCACCTTACCGCGCACTGTTCACTGAAAAAATATACCCGCAATCTGAGCGAATTGGCCCAAAAAGGTGCCCTGGATCCCGTGCTCGGACGTGAATCTGAAATAAGGCAAATGGTCGATATCCTGCTGCGACGCCGGCAAAACAACCCGATTTTGACGGGCGAACCGGGCGTGGGTAAAACGGCTATCGCCGAAGGGCTGGCGCTACGGATTGCCGAGGGCACGGTCCCGCCTGAACTGAGAGCGATGGAAGTTTTGACCCTGGATCTTGGGTTGCTGCAGGCCGGAGCCAGCGTAAAAGGAGAATTTGAAAACCGTCTTCAGGCATTGCTAAAAGAAATCACGCGTGCCCCCAAACCCATTATTTTGTTTATTGATGAAGCCCATATGCTGATTGGCGCCGGTGGCCAGGCGGGTCAGAACGACGCAGCCAATCTCCTGAAACCCGCCCTGGCTCGCGGCGAACTGCGCATGATTGCCGCCACTACCTGGGCTGAATATAAAAAGTACTTCGAAAAAGATGCCGCATTAACCCGCCGCTTCCAGGTTGTCAAAGTCGCAGAACCTGATATCGAAAATGCGACAACCATGCTCAGAGCAATGTCTCCGGCAATGGAACAACACCACGGTGTGCCCGTATTAGAAAGCGCGATCCATGCGGCGGTTACTCTTTCCAATCGCTATATCGCCGGGCGGCAAATGCCGGACAAGTGCGTCAGTCTGCTGGATACGGCCTGTGCCCGAGTCGCCGTGTCTCAAACCCACGAACCCAAAGAGATTGAAGCGATCAACGTCCAGCTACGGGCGATTAGCAGTGAATGTGAAGCCCTGAGACGAGAAGACACAGCGCCAAAGCGCCTTGAAATATTGACGCGGCAAACCACAGAGTTAACGCAAAAGCTTGAAGCCCTTACCAGGGAATGGAGGGAACAAAATGACCTGGTTCAGCAATTGCTGAACAGCAAAGATGCCGCATTTATTTCCCACGGCCGGGAGAGATTGTCGGCCCGACATCAGCAACATGCCATGGTATTTGAATGTGTCGATGCGACCTGCATTGCAGATGTAGTGGCCGACTGGACGGGCATTCCACTAGGGCGAATGCTGGAGAAAGAGCATCAGCAAATCGATGCCTTATTTGAGCGACTGGCCGGAAGAGTGATTGGTCAGGATCACGCTCTCAAACAGATCGCGCAGCAGGTACGAATCAGCCGGGCGGGTATGGGGGACCCGCTCAAGCCAATGGGGGTCTACATGCTGGCAGGTCCATCCGGCACGGGAAAAACGGAAACCTCGCTTGCGCTGGCCGAATTGCTGTTTGGCGGTGAGGAAAGCATGGTGATCATCAATATGTCCGAATACCAGGAAGCGCATTCAGTTTCCGGCCTGAAAGGCTCCCCTCCTGGCTATGTCGGCTACGGCCAGGGTGGCGTGCTTACTGAAGCTGTTCGTCGCAATCCGTACTCTGTCGTCTTGCTTGATGAAGTAGAAAAAGCCCACCCGGACGTTATGGAGCTATTTTATCAAATCTTTGATAAGGGCACGATCGAGGACGCAGAAGGCCAGCAGATCAACTTCCGCAATACGCTGATTATTATGACGTCCAATCTCGCCAGCGAAACGTTGATGGCAACCTATGATTCAGGGGAAATCAGCCCGGAAGCGCTGTGTAATGCCATTCGCCCGGAATTTGAACGCGTATTTAGCCCGTCACTCATGGGACGCATGACGCTGACGCCCTATCTGCCACTCTCTTCTGACGCGATGAATGAAATCATTGGTCTTAAATTGCAGCGTTTGTGCCAGCGATACCAGAAAGCAGCAGATGCCTCCGTGCAGCCTGGTTACAGCAAACGAGCCGTCAGTTGGATTGCCGAGCGCTGCCGAGTGGCTCAAAGTGGTGCCCGCGATATTGATCAGGTTTTGAATCAGCATCTGCTCCCGCTGATGGCCGACAGCGCATTGCATGGCGCGCCGGGAATCCCCTTAAGAATCGACGTCAGTAAAAAAGTCCTCACCCTGCGCGCAGAGAAGGTAACAACATGAGCGAGTCCATCAATTCTGAGCATACCCGCACGCTGAAAATTAACAGCCACGATCCGCGTGGCCATCATACTTTTCTCCAGTTCAGCAACGACATGCACCGCTGGAAGATTTATTCAGAAGACGGTAACTGGTGGGTAGAACGGGAAAAGGATTGCAATCATCTATTCCAAAAATTTGGCTACGACCTTCAAATTGGGATGTGGTACTGCCTGATTGCCTGTCAGCGAAATGGCTGGAAAGGTGTTGCCAGTGCAACCCAGGTCTTTACCAGTGGTTTTGCCAAACAGCATCCTCCCTGTTGGCCTCCCCTGTCAGCTCTCGATCTGCGTCGCCAAATGATCGATAGCTACTGCCGGTACCTAACGCCGTTAATTTATTGCCTTCCGCTACAGACGGACAACATCCCGGCGATGGAACAGTTGCTAATGTCATCGGGGATGTTAGAAGCCCAGGCCGTTGAGCTGCAATCTTCCCAGGGGGATGTTTTTCGGCAGCTCTCACTGTGGCTGGAGATGAACATCAAAATGCTCCAGCAGCAAACCCAGCAGAGCAAACCCGCCGTACCGGCACCAAAGCTGGAACCCACGATAACACACCTGCAGCTCCCCGAATCCCGGCCATTAACCTGGCTCAATAAGCTTTGCTGGAGTGCAGCTGGCGCAGCCTTTGCACTTTCCATTTTGTCCCTCTACCAAAGTGCCGATAATCCAGACGTACTGCGAGTGACCAACCGCATCTGGCAAGATAATCCGTTGGTCACTCAATGGAAAAACAAGCAGGAAATTGCCAGCAAATCTGCGCCGGCTAATACAACCTATGAAGAGTTGATTTCGCAGCTTACAGCCATTGAAAAACGACTTTTAGAGGCGGAACAAAAACGAACCTCATATATGACTATTTCCGAGTTAAAAACGGCAATATATCAATTACGTGAAACAGTTCATCGGCAGAGCACCATGGTAGAGAATCAGCTCAATCAGGTCCAACGTTTAAAAGATAACGACAGGCAGATACCACCGGCGCAACTGTATGCGCTATCAGCCAAAATAGAAGGATTGAAAAGTAAATTTTTGCTATTGAAAATGGAAGATGGAATTTAATTAATAAATAACATCCAAAGAAAAAACCCTTAACTTAAATAGCGTTAAGGGTTTTTCAGTATTCAGAATATGAATATTTATCAAAGCGTATTCATTCAATACGCCCCCTGCAGCCAGGAAGATAAAAATGCCATGTATTATCCACATGGCATCTAGCTTTCTTAATTTATCCTGCTTTATGCTTCAACCGAAAAACATTCACCGGCAACATTAAAAATATACACATCCGGGCGTGGGGACTGATTCACGCTGGCATCGAGGGTAAATCGCGTATCGCTTAACGTGTCCACTGTTATCACGCCACTATTTTTTGCCGAATCATCCCCGGCGTTTATTGCTTTCATGAACATACAAAATTAATATTACCCGGGTAAATAAAACTCATATGCCACGACAATAACGGTAATTAAATTTATTATCACAGTAATAAAAAACCAGCGTCTGAACGGCTGTTTCTGAGTTTTATGGCGAAAACTTTGCTGAGCCAGAATCGCCCCGGGCCAACCGCCCGTCAGCCCAAAGAGAAGCAATGTTGCCTCCGGCACGCGCCGCCAGCCTTTTACCGCAGCCAGCTTGTCAGCACCGTAAACCAGCAGCGTGAGCACATTCACCAGTACAAACCACATGCCCAAAGAGTGAGGCATAAAAGCGCTGCCCAGTGCGGCGAACATCAGAAGAAAATAGCAGAAATGGTTAAGGGTCATCAGTTACCGCAGTAATATGCCATTGAAAATAAGACGAAATGATACCTAAAAATTGTTTATGGGTCCTGCCGGGTTGTTCGGCGGTTCAGTCACTTAATAAATTACGGCCATTATCATTAGCCAATTAATTATTTCACAAGAAACATATTCACTGTCTATCTTATTGAATAGATTGAGATCGTCGGTAAGCAATTGTGGCAAATGACACGCTCTTTTACTTTTCCTCGCCAGCGCATATTTCTCGCCGCAGTAGACTTATCGGTACCGCCATCTCCTCCGGAGCTGGCACCCAAAACGCTAATGTCAGCAGGTGAATAACATGCATAAAGCCATCAAAATGCTGCTTGCCAGCTCGATTTGCTTGCCTTTATTCGCCGCAGCGGCCGACCCCGTCATTCCCTGGGCCGACAACAGCGGTGGAACCGAAAGCCAGCACATCGCCGCCATGGGGCAAAACCTTAACGGCCAGCATCAGGCTATCAGCAAAACGCAGGAAGGTGTCTGGGCGGATAACAGCGGTTCGATAGGCGCTGACGAACAGGCTCTAAGCAGCAGTAAACCTGCTTTTGCCGGTGACCCAAAACTGATGCCTCATCAGGGCTAACCCAGCTGCACAGGGCCTCGCGCCCTGTGCCTTAAAACCGCAGCCCCCAGCCCTCAATCACGCCCGGCAATTGTGAAAGTAAATAGAGCACCAGTCCGACCGAGCCCCCCACCAGCGTGCCGTTAATGCGAATGAACTGCAGATCTTTGCCGATGTTGAGTTCAATCTGCCGCGACATGTCTTTTGCGTCCCAGCTTTTCACCGTGTCGGTAATGTGCCGGGTGAGAAAAGCTGAGAAGTCCGGCGCGATATGCCGGGCAGCCTGCTCAAGGTGCTCATTCAGCGAGGCCCGCAGCGAAGCATCGGCCGTTAACGTTTCTCCGAGCCATTGCCCCGCTTCGGCAATGCGCTTTTGAACACGCGAATCATCGCGGGCGATATCTGTTTTCAGCCAGCCCCGCAGGTCATTCCAAAGCTCGCCGAGGTAGAGATTAAACTTCTCATCCTCCTTCAGGTAACTTTTGATCGTTTCCGCTTTAGCCGCCATTTCCGGGTCATTTTTCAGGCTGTCGATAAGCCGCTGCACGGCGCGATCGAATGCCCGGCGAAGCTGATGCGTTTTGTCCTGGCTCACGTCATCCAGCAGAGAGTTAACGGCGTCGGACACCAGCTCTGCGCTTTGCTCACCCAGCCATTCGGTGGGCAGCACTCTGGCCTTAACCGGGTGCTCGGTTTCCAGCCAGTGGACGATCTGGCGGGCAATAAATTCCCGGCTGGCCGGTTTCTCGAGCAGCGCCAGCAGTTGAGCTATGACCGAGTCTAGCAAGGCCTGATGGCGGTTGTTTTTGGTCAGACTTTCCAGCAGCAGCGCGCTGGAATAACTGAGATCGACTTTATCAATGGCTTTGTGCACCGCCCGGCGAATCAGCCCCTGAATCCGCGTGTCATCGGTCAGAGACAGCCAGGCCTCCATCACCTTGAGCATATGCCGCCCTACCTGCTGAGCATTTTCGGGCTGCCGGAACCAGTTCCCCATCATCTGCGCCGGCTCATGGCGACGAATCAGGTCAATCAGCGACTGGGTATCCAGAAACTTTTCCTGCACGAACTTGCCGAGATTCTCGCCGATACGGTCTTTATTACGCGGAATAATGGCGGTATGCCGGGCGATAAACGGGATCGGTACGCGGCGAAACAACGCCACCACAGCAAACCAGTCGGCCAGGGCGCCGACCATCGCCGCTTCAGAAATTGCTTTCAGGCCGCTCACCCAGAAATTAGGCGGCAAGAACAAAGTGGCGACAAACGTCGCGGCGGCAATCAGCAAAAGCGAGAGCGCCAGCCGTTTGGCGCGCTTTAATTCGATGAGTTTTTCCATTACCTAAGCGTAGCGCCCGTCTCTGCCACCAGCCAGTCATGGAACAGCGTCACCTCCGGGCGTCGACTGGAGCGCTCTGAACGCACGATGAAATAGGACCAGGTCAGCGGCCATTTGTGCTGCGGGAAAAGCTGGCGCAGCTGCCCAAGATCGATCAGTTGCTGGACCAGCGCTTTGCGCACCACCGCCACACCACGCCCGCTTAGGGCAGCCAGGATAACGGCCGACGTAGAGTTAATGTGCAGGCCGTTTTGCTCACACAACGCCACGCCAATGTCCTGAGAAATCGTTTCCCACTCCGGGAAATTCGCCCCGGGATGCGGTGTATCATCATAGATAAGCTTCTGTTTCGACAGCCAGTCAGCTTCGGTGACGCCAGTCAGCAAATGCGGACTGCAGACAATCACCGCCTCTTCGTCCATTAACCACGTTGACTGTAAACCGGGCCAGTTGCCGGGACCGCAGCGTATGCCGACATCGGCCTCGCCGTGCAGCACATCGGTCAGTTTTTCCGTGACGTTAAGGCGCAGGTCGATGCTGTCATGCTCCTCGGAAAAGCGGTTGAGGCGCTCCATCAGCCAGTTCATCATCAGTACCTGAGAAGCGGTAATCACCACCACCGCGCGGGCTCTGGCACCTCGCAGCTTATTCAATCCCTGCTCCAGGCTGTCCAGCCCAACGGTAATGTCCTGCAGCGCCTCCCTTGCTTCCTCCACCAGCGTAAGTCTTTCTTTTCCGCTCCGCGTGCGGTGCAGCAGCGGATGGCCGACCCACTCTTCCAGGGAACGAACAAGCTGCCCCACAGCGGCGGGCGTTACGCCCAGCTCTTCCGCCGCGCCGGTAAAACTGCCGTGGCGCGCCGTGGCTTCAAAGGCGTGCAGCCATTTCAGGCGATTCAGCGATCTCATATTTTCTCTTCGACAAGGACGACATACCGACAAGATAGTTTTTCTTTCTCGATATGCAAGTTCTTATGCTTCGTCAGGCCGAAATAGGTTTGGCATTCTGTCGCCATTCCGAAGCGCTATGCAGGCTGCTTCACTTTATTAAGCAAAGAGAAACGAGGTCATCATGTCTACATCATTCGCAGGTAAGAAACTTTTAGTTGTTGGCGGCACCAGCGGTATGGGTCTGGAAAGCGCCCGTCAGGTGCTGGAAAACGGCGGGAAAGTTGTGCTGGTCGGGAATCGCGCGGAGAAAGCCGAACAGGCACGCCAGGCGCTGTCTGCCCTCGGGGAAGTGTCCGTCATCGTCGCAGACCTGATGAGCAGCGAAGGGATGCATAAAGTGATGGACGTGATTAATGCCGAGCACCGCGACATCAGCCTGCTGGTGAACGCCGCCGGGGTCTTCTTCCCGAAAGCCTTTACCGAACACGAAGAGGCGGATTACGACATGTACATGAACATCAACCGCGCGACCTTCTTCATTACCCGCGAAGTGGTGAAAAACATGGTTGCCGCCGGCATCAAAGGCTCAATCGTCAACATCGGTTCCATGTGGGCGCAGCAGGCCATCGGTGCCACGCCTTCTTCCGCCTACTCCATGGCGAAAGCCGGTCTGCATGCGCTGACGAAGAATCTTGCCATTGAGCTGGGTTCACACGGTATCCGTGTCAATGCGGTTTCTCCTGCCGTGGTACATACGCCAATTTATGAAGGCTTTATCCCTAAAGAGGATGTGGCGGGCGTGATGGGCAGCTTTGATAGCTTCCACCCGATTGGCCGCGTAGGTACGCCACGCGACGTTGCCGAAGTAGTGAGCTTCCTGCTGTCCGACAATACCACCTGGGTGACAGGCGCCCTGTGGGACGTTGACGGCGGCGTGATGGCGGGTCGTAACTAGGCGCGATCGCCCCTCACCCCGGCCCTCTCCCCAAAGGGGCGAGGGAGAAAATAAAACCCCTGGGAAACATTAGTTACCCCCTCTATCCAAAGGGATGAGGGAGAAAACAAAAGCTATGGGAAACATGGTTTATCCCCTATCCCTTCCAGGGAAAGGGGATAAATGCCTTATTTCCCCGCCAGATCACGGCGAAACCGCATCGTTAGTGCCAGAATGGTTGAAACGTTACCAAAAGGAGCTGAACGATGTATAAAACCATCTTAATGCCGGTGGATGTTTTTGAAATGGAGCTCACGGATAAAGCTATTCGCCATGCCGAATATCTGGCGAAAGAGTCTGAGGGCACAATCCACCTTCTTTACGTTCTGCCTAAATCCCCGCTGTTTAATACCCACGGTTTTTCCTCTGACATCCGTAAATTCGACGAATACCTGAAGAAAAACGCCGAAGAAAAGATGGAAGAATTGCGCGGGCACTTCTCACTGCCTAAAGAACGCGTCGTGCTGGAGATTCGCTACGGCTCGGTGAGGGACGAAGTGAACGAAGTCGCACAGGACATTCATGCGGATGTGATCATTGTAGGTTCGAAGAACCCGTCTATTTCCACTCACCTGCTCGGCTCCAACGCTTCCAGCATTATTCGCCATGCCCGCTTCCCGGTCTTTGTCGTTCGGTAAGGTGTCAATAAATAGCCTGCTTTTGCAGGCTATTCTACCTCGCATTAAATCACGCTTCCCCAGACTAAATTGCCCTGATGGAAGGTCGCGGTACGCGGCGAAATACGCGCCACGGCTTCCGCTGAGCATGATGCATCCACCAGCACAAAACTCGCCTCATCCTGCGCCTTCGGCCACACCTGTTTACCTTTATCATCCAGCGGCAAAACATTGCCGGTGGCAATGGCCAGCGAACGCGACAGGCTAAACTCGCTCGGGCGAACGTAGAGCTGCGCATACAGGTTGGCTTTTTCCAGCATGTCGCCCAGCCCGTACGGCGACCAGTGATCGATCACGCTGTCGGTGCCGGTCATTACCAGCACGCCTTTTTGCTGGAGCTGCTTCAGCGGCATATGCAAAGTCCCGATGGGCACCGTAGAAGCGAGACTGATCTGCTGGGCAGCCATGCGCGTGGCAACATCATCCACCTGCTGCGGCGTAAGGGTCGCCAGCGCAAAACCGTGGCTGATGGTCAGTTTTCCCTTAAGCTGCGGGGTTTTCTCAACCGTTTCCACCATGTAATTCACCGCCGCCACGCCCGCCGGGCTGGTTTCATGCAGGTGAATATCCACGCCTTTGTCGTAATCAAGCGCTATCTGGAACATGGTATCAAGGGATTTCTCCATCGCGCCATCCACGTTGGTTGGATCCAGCCCCCCTACGTAGTGGGCCCCGGCCTGCATCGCTTCGCGCATCAGCGGTTCAGATTTTGAAAGCAGCAAGCCATGCTGAGGAAACGCCACAATTTCACAGTTCAGGCCTGACTTTCTCTCCGCCAGCACCGCCTGCAGGTTTTCAAGGTTTTTCAGCCCGGAAACCGGCTCAATGTTGCAGTGGCTGCGGGCAATCGTCGACCCTTTGGACTGGATTAGATCGATAAGCTTTCCGGCGCGCTCGCGGGTGTAGGGCTGCAGCTCCGGCAGAATTTTACGCTCCAAGGCAATCATATCCATGATGGTGGTGCCTTCCGGGCGGTTATGTACCTGCCACGGGCCGCCATAGAACGTCTTGTCCAGATGGATGTGCATATCGCGCATCGCCGGCAGCAACAGCTTACTCCCGGCGTCATAGCTGTGCAGCGTGCCGTCAGGGTGCGATTTATTGGCGCGAACTGCCGCAATTTTGCCGTCTTTGATTTCTAACGTGTGCAGTTCGGTGCGGGTACTGACGGCGGTTTCGCCTTCATAATTAAACCCGGTTTCCAGCAGCACATTGTCGAGGTAATAGTGTTTTTCGCTGATAGCATTCATTTGGTGGCTGCTCTCACAGGCGGTTGCAGGTGTTTTCGCGGCCCAGGCTGCGGTGCCACTAGCCCCAAACAGCGCGCAGGCTGCGGCGACCTTGCCGCTTCCGCTAATAAAGTCGCGACGGCTTTTCTCAATCTCAGTCATTATTATTTTTCTACCCAGAGTGTGATGGTGGTTGTCAGGCATACAGCGGCTAAGCTCCCGCCTCTCTCAGCAATTGAGCGATTTCGCGGTAGCCTTTTTCTTCGGCCAGTTCCCGCGGCGTTTTACCGTATTTATCCGTCATGTGCGGGTTGGCGCCGTGTTCCAGCAGCAGCGAGATAATCTCCTGCTGCTTTTTGCCGCCGTCGTTCAGCACGATGGCCTCAAGCAGCGGCGTCCAGCCGAGGAAGTTGGTGTGGTTGACGTTAATCTCGGTATGCACCAGCAGCTCGCGCACAATCTCGACGTGACCTTTCTCGCTGGCAGGCGTAATGCCAACCCCGCCAAAACGCGTTAAGCGAGTCAGGTCAGGCTTCGCGGGTAGCAACAGGCGCAACAGCTTGAGATCGTTATTCAGGCAGCTAATCAGGAAGGGATTAAAACAGGTTTCATCCTGCTGATTAATATCCACACCCGCCTCAATAAGCAGCGCCACGCAGTCATATTTTTGGTTCAGGCTGGCGATGGTGATGGCCGTTCTGCCCTGCCGGTTGGTGACGTTAATATCCACGCCCTGCGCCACGCATGCTTTCAGCGTTGACGCGTCCCCGTTCAAAGCCGCCGTCAAAAACCCGGTTATCAGCTCGTTGTCAGACATCATGTTCTCCTGTCGTTCGCGGTTATGGCCGAAATTCGAGAATAACAACGCCCTGGCGGGAAAAACATCCGCTTAAAAAAGATTCATCGCTGATGCCGCTATTGTTGAATGTGTTTTAATAATCTTTTTCAGAATGTGTCAAACTCCCCGCATCACGCGTCATCGAAGGGAGCCCGGAATGCACTCCATCTTTACCGAAGAGAACCTGCAGGCTTTCACCTGCGCCGCCCGCTACGGCAGCTTCAGCCGGGCTGCCGAAGAGCTGGGCGTGACCACCTCCGCCATCAGCTACACCATAAAACGCATGGAAACGTGGCTCGATACGCCGCTGTTTATCCGCAACACCCGCAGCATTGAGCTGACCGAATCCGGGATCTATCTCTACCGCAAGGCCAGCGACTTGTTGAGTGATTTTCAAGGGATCCGGCGGGGCATTGAGACCATTTCGCAGGGCATTGAAGCGAAAGTCAGGATCTGCATTAACCATCTGCTGTACACGCCTCAGCACACGGCCAGGCTGCTGAATATTTTGAAAAAGCAGTTCCCAGGCTGCCAGATTGCCGTCACCACCGAGGTGTACAACGGCGTCTGGGATGCGGTGCTCAACAATCAGGTGAATATTGCAATCGGCGCGCCGGATGCGCTGCTGGGCGGGGGCGGCATTGACTACACGGAGATTGGCGTTATCCGCTGGGCGTTCGCTATCGCGCCAGCTCACCCTCTCGCCGCGGCACAGGAACCGATCCCCGAAAGCCAGCTCAGGCTGTACCCGAATATCATGGTGGAAGACACCGCCTCCACCATTAATAAAAAAGTGGGCTGGCTGCTGCACGGCCAGGAAACCGTGGTGGTACCGGACTTCCCGACCAAATGCCAGTGCCAGATTTTAGGTGATGGCATCGGTTTTTTGCCGGATTACATGGCGCGTCGCGAGGTAGAAAACGGCCTGCTGGTGACCCGCCAGGTTCATAACCCACGCCAGCATTCCCGCATGTTGCTTGCCACACAGCACGCGGCGACGGGCCAGGTCACCCGCTGGATCAAACAACAATTTCGCCCCGGCGGCGTGCTCGCAGAGCTGTATCAGGACTTGATGCACCAGGCCTGACCTCTCCCACCTATTTTACCCGGGTATAATTGACAAGATCGGGCTACCCCGATAGGCTACTATTTTTACCCGGATAAAATAGGTCCCCCATGTCTTCTGTCACCCTTACCGCCTTTATGCAGCGGCAATTGATTGCCCACGGCAACCTGAACGAACTGTTGCGGCAGCTAAAGGCCATGCCAATCGGTAATGAGCCGGTGTTTATCTTCAATGACCAGACCGGCAAACGGCTGGATATCCACGTCCACGGGGATGAAGCCAGCGCCATTGCGGCTTACCCGGAGTTGGCCGAACAGCTAACCGAAGAGACCGCTGCGCTTAAAACTCGCGGCAGGCCTAAGCTTGGCGTATCGGCGAAGGAGGTCACCCTGCTGCCCCGCCACTGGGAGTGGCTGGCCACGCAGCCGGGCGGCGCTTCTGCAACCTTACGTCGACTGATCGAACAGGCCAGAAAAGCCAGCGAACCGGCGGACAACAAGCGCCGCAGGCACGAAAGCGCCTACCAGTTTATGCATGAGGTGGCGGGCGATCTGCCGGAGTATGAAACTTGCCTGCGCGCGCTGTTTGCCGATGACGAAACGGCCTTCAACGCCGCGATGGAAGGCTGGCCGCAGGATATTCGCCGCTATGCGGCAACGTTAGCTTTTGGCAAGCAGGAGTCCCAAAAATGACTGAGACACTAAACAAAAAAGATCTGAAGCAGAGCTATAAAGACAGCCCGACCACGGCGGGCATCTATTTGATAGCCAATACGCAAACCGGCCATAAGCTGCTCGCCAGCGCCGCAAATGCTCAGGGCGTGTTAAACCGCCATCTGTTTGAACTGAAGTTCGGGCAGCACCGCAATAAGGCGCTGCAGCTGGCCTGGAACCAGTATGGTGAGTCCGCTTTCGAGTTCACCGTGCTTGAAAAGGTCAAGCCGGATGAGCAAAACGTTAAAGCCGCGCTGGAAAACCTGCTGGAAACCTGGCAGCAAAAACTGAGGATCGCCCATGAGCAAAGCGACTAACCTGCCGGTCTCCCTCTACTTCGACGGCTTCGGTGATAAAAAGCACCCGGCAATAGTCCTGCTGCCGGGGCTGGGAAGCCAGAGCATCAGCTGGTCGCAGCGCTTTTGCCAGCGACTGGCCGACGCAGGTTTCTATGTTTTACGGGCCGATAATCGCGACTGCGGGCTGTCCCCCTCTTTGAACCACGCGGGCGTGCCCGACCTGCAGGCGCTCTCCCAGGGCCAAAGGATCCCCATCGCCTATACGCTCCGGGACATGGCGGCGGATGTTGTCCTCACGCTGGACAACGCAGGTATTCCGGCGGCGCACATTGTTGGGCGCTCTATGGGCGGCATGATTGCCCAGCTGTTTGCCGCGCAATATCCGCAAAAAACGCTGTCTCTGTGCGCTATCATGTCAAGCACAGGCAATCCTCAGCTCCCGCCTCCGGCCCCGGATGTGATGGCAATGCTAATGGGGCCGAAGCCCGATCCGCATTCGCACCAAAGCGCCTGGCTTGAGCAGCAACTCGCTTTCTTCAGGCGCATTGCCTCAACGCACCTCCCGTTTGACGAGGAGTACTACACGGCGCTGCTAAAAACCTCGCTGGCGCGCGCCAGTTCTGTGCCCGGCATGCTGCGTCAGATTGCAGCGATGGCGGCCACAGGCGATCTTCGTCAGGAGATAAAACAGATCGTAGCCCCCACGCTGGTGCTTCACGGCACTCACGATCCCCTCTTCCCCGTAGAAGCCGGGCAGGACATTGCTGAGACGATCCCCGCCGCTAAATTGCAGCTCATTGCAGGCATGGGGCATGAAATTCCTCCTGCGCTGGAAGAAGACGTGGCCTCTCTGCTTCTCGCTCATTTTGCCGCTGGAAAATAACAGGAATAATTATGGTCACATCCTCAAACACGACGCCTTACCTGCAGCCCACCCCGCAGGCCGGGCGACATTTTGTGATGAAACAAATTCCCGGAGAGGTTTATATGCTCAACCTCCTGCGTTTTAGGGCAATGGCGGATTACTCGGCCACTCCGGAATTAATGCCACTTAGCCCGATTAGCGGCGCGGAAGCTTTTCAGCGCTATATACAGCACACGCTGCCGTTTTTACGCCAAAGCGGCGGGGACATTATTTTCCTTGGCGCCGCAG
This sequence comes from Enterobacter sp. Ap-1006, assembly GCF_011752835.1. NCBI lineage: Bacteria > Pseudomonadati > Pseudomonadota > Gammaproteobacteria > Enterobacterales > Enterobacteriaceae > Enterobacter > Enterobacter sp. Ap-1006. The sequence continues at coordinate 714,489 of NZ_VWWU01000003.1, forward strand.
ACAGCTGGCTGATTGGCCCACAGGATGAACGCTGGGACTGCGCTATGCTCGTGCGGCAGAGCAGTGCCGCAGCTTTTCTGGCCTTTGCGAATAATGAAGCCTGTATGCAGGGAATTGGCCATCGCACGGCGGCGCTGGAAGATTCTCGCCTGTTACCGGTGACGCAGCGTGATGCCTTAATGTGAATAAGGCCTGGAGATAGAATGGATATTCCCTGCCCGAACATCGTTAATTACAATTATTCACATAAATTATTTATCGCTAACAAATAAACGTTTTTTAAATTAAATTAAATAGCATTTCATGCGCTTGTAAATTTAATAAATTGCTAATTTGTTAGCATTATGAAATTAATTAGACTTCACCTGCCGACCAATAAATTTTATTTAGAGGTTAATTCTGATGTCAGAAATTATTTCAACACCCGTTACTTATCAAGTCGAGAATCAAACCTTTGAAAGCGTACTGGTCTACCAGGAAAACCAGAGCGCTGCACGGCCCGGCGTCCTGATCGCTCCCAACTGGATGGGCGTGAGCGCTGGAGCGGTTGAACAGGCCAAAGGGATCGCCGCCCAGGGCTATGTCGTGCTAATCGCCGATCTCTATGGCCAGGGCAAGCGCCCTACCAACGCCGATGAAGCCGGTGCCCTGATGATGGGCGTGAAGGACACCCCGGCGGAAGTAGGCCGTATGCAGGCCGCGCTGGACACGCTTGCCACGCAGAAAATTGCAGCCGTCGACGGCAGCAAACTGGCGGTAGCGGGCTTTTGCTTCGGCGGGCACTGCGCGCTGGAGCTCGCAAGAAGCGGCGCGGATATCAAAGCGGCTGTTTCCTTCCACGGCACGCTGAATACCCTAAAAACCCACGCCGCCGGAGAGATCAAAGCCTCTATTCTGGTGCTGGACGGTGCGGAAGATCCGCTGGTGCCGCGCGAGCAGCTGAGCGAGTTTGTCAGCGAAATGAACGCCGCATCGGTAGACTGGCAGCTGGTAAGCTACGCCGGCGCCGTGCATTCATTCACCGACCCGGGTGCGAACGTTGAAGGCGTGGCGAAATACCACCCGGAAGTGGCAAAACGCGCTTTCACCCAGATGTACACGCTGCTGCAAAACGTTTTTAACTGATGATGATGGCCTCTGTTCGCAGGGGCCGCTTTTTACCCTTTCTCAAATGGTTTACACCCGGGTACACTTTCCCGGACAATAGCCTTTTAACTTCAGGCTAACAACGTCATGAACCATCCACATCAAGCGCTGTTGAGCGCGGGCGGCATTTTGCTGCTGGCCTTTCTGTCGTGCCTGCTGCTCCCGGCCCCGGCGTTAACGCTGACGCTGGCACAAAAGCTGATCGACACTTTCCACCTGGTCGACCTAAGCCAGCTCTACGTGATCCTGTTCTGCATCTGGTTCCTCGCTTTGGGCACCATTGAATATTATCTGCTGCGCTTTATCTGGCGCCGCTGGTTCTCGATCACCCGCATCTGACTCAACGCCTTCAGCGTGCCGTTTCCTGGCTAAACGGCACCGCTTATGACTGCCTATCTTTACTCCCCTTTTCTCTATCCCTGGCACACGCCAGTGTTATCTCTGTCAAATAACCACTAATCCTAAATGGGTAATCCTCTACCCAATGTTTATCGAATTGATTTCACGCAATATCTGAATGGCTATAGCTGCTATTTTCGCCCGCACTAAAAACGTCATAACAATGAGGTGACGATGAACGTCAGTCGCAGGAAGTTTTTCAAAATCTGCGCCGGCGGAATGGCAGGTACAACGGCGGCGGTGCTGGGCTTTGTCCCAAAAGCCGCGCTGGCGGAAACGCGCAACTACAAGCTGCTGCGTGCAAAAGAGACTCGCAATAGCTGTACTTACTGTTCTGTTGGCTGTGGTTTATTGATGTATAGCCTCGGGGATGGCTCGAAAAATGCCAAATCCAGCATTTTCCATATCGAAGGGGACCCGGATCATCCGGTCAACCGCGGCGCGCTGTGCCCGAAAGGCGCGGGGCTGCTGGACTACATTCACAGCGAAAATCGCCTGCGTTACCCGGAATACCGTGCGCCAGGGTCAGACAAATGGCAGCGCATCAGCTGGGACGAGGCGTTCTCCCGTATTGCCCGTCTGATGAAAGACGACCGCGATGCCAACTTCATCGAGAAAAATGAACAGAACGTGACGGTTAACCGCTGGCTTTCCACCGGGATGCTCTGCGCTTCGGCGGCCAGCAACGAAACCGGCATGTTAACCCAGAAGTTTGCCCGCTCGCTGGGCATGCTGGCGGTAGATAACCAGGCGCGCGTCTGACACGGACCAACGGTAGCAAGTCTTGCTCCAACATTTGGTCGCGGTGCGATGACCAACCACTGGGTTGATATCAAAAACGCCAACGTGGTGATGGTAATGGGCGGTAACGCCGCTGAAGCCCACCCGGTTGGTTTCCGCTGGGCGATGGAAGCCAAAAACAACAACGACGCCACGCTTATCGTGGTCGATCCGCGCTTCACCCGCACGGCATCGGTAGCGGACATTTACGCGCCGATCCGCTCCGGCACCGACATTACCTTCCTGTCGGGCGTAATTCTGTACCTGCTCTCCAATAACAAAATCAATGCCGAATACGTCAAACACTACACCAACGCGGCCCTGCTGGTGCGTGAGGACTTTAGCTTCGAAGATGGCCTGTTCAGCGGCTACGACGAAGAAAAGCGCCAGTACGATAAAACCACCTGGAACTATCAGTTCGACGAAAACGGCTTTGCGAAGCGAGATGACACGCTAACCGACCCGCGCTGCGTCTGGAACCTGCTCAAAGAGCACGTTTCCCGCTACACGCCGGACGTCGTCGAGCATATCTGCGGCACGCCGCAGGCAGATTTCCTCAAAGTCTGCGAAGTGCTGGCGTCAACCAGCGCGGTCGATCGCACCACCACATTCCTGTATGCGCTGGGCTGGACTCAGCACACCGTGGGCGCGCAAAACATCCGCACCATGGCGATGATCCAGCTGCTGCTCGGCAATATGGGAATGGCGGGCGGCGGCGTCAACGCGCTGCGTGGCCACTCCAACATTCAGGGCCTGACCGACCTCGGCCTGCTGTCCACCAGCCTGCCGGGATACCTCTCTTTACCGTCCGACAAGCAAACCACGCTCGACGGTTACCTGGCCGCCAACACGCCAAAAGCGACTCTGCCGGGTCAGGTGAACTACTGGGGGAATTATCCGAAGTTCTTCGTCAGCCTGATGAAAACCTTCTACGGCGACGACGCGCAGAAAGAGAACGGCTGGGGCTTTAACTGGCTGCCCAAGTGGGATCAGGCGTACGACGTGCTGAAGTACTTCGACATGATGGATCGCAACCTCGTCACCGGCTACCTGTGCCAGGGCTTTAACCCTGTCGCCTCATTCCCGGATAAAAACAAGGTTGTCGCCAGCCTGAGCAAGCTGAAGTACATGGTGGTTATCGACCCGCTGGTGACGGAAACCTCCAACTTCTGGCAAAACAACGGAGAGATGAACGACGTTGACCCGGCGAAAATCCAGACCGAAGTGTTCCGCCTGCCGTCCACCTGCTTTGCGGAAGAAGATGGCTCCATCGCCAACTCGGGCCGCTGGCTGCAATGGCACTGGAAAGGCGCGGATGCGCCGGGTGAAGCGCTGAATGACGGGGAGATCCTTGCCGGACTTTACCACCGGCTGCGCCAGATGTACCAGGCCGAAGGCGGCAAAGGTATTGAGCCGCTGATGAAAATGCGCTGGCACTACGAGCAGCCCGATCATCCCGAGTCCGAAGAAGTCGCTCAAGAGAGCAACGGCTACGCGCTGGAAGATCTGTTTGACGCCAACGGCAACCTGCTGGCGAAAAAAGGCCAACTGCTTGATTCCTTCGCGCTGCTGCGTGATGACGGCTCTACGGCTTCCGGCTGCTGGATTTACGCCGGAAGCTGGACCAGCAAAGGCAACCAGATGGCAAACCGCGACAACGCGGATCCGTCCGGGCTGGGTAATACGCTGGGCTGGGCATGGGCGTGGCCGATGAACCGCCGCGTGTTGTACAACCGCGCCTCGGCAGATCTGCAGGGCAAGCCGTGGGACGCCAAACGCATGCTGATTGAGTGGAACGGCACGAAATGGGTCGGGAACGATATCCCGGACTTCAGCACCGCCGCCCCGGACAGCGGCGTCGGGCCGTTCATCATGCAGCAGGAAGGTTTGGGCCGTCTGTTTGCCCTCGACAAGCTTGCCGAAGGGCCGTTCCCGGAGCACTACGAGCCGTTTGAAACGCCGCTGGGCACCAACCCGCTGCACCCGAAAGTGGTTTCCAACCCGGCGGCGCGCCTGTACGAAGCGGACGCTAAACGCATGGGTAACAGGCAGCAGTTCCCGTATGTCGGCACCACTTATCGCCTGACTGAGCACTTCCACACCTGGACCAAGCACGCGCGGTTGAACTCCATCGTGCAGCCGGAACAGTTCGTAGAAATAAGCGAAGGGCTGGCGAAAGCGAAAGGCATTGCGCACGGCGATCGGGTGAAAGTCAGCAGCAAACGCGGCTTTATTAAAGCCGTGGCCGTGGTGACGCCACGCCTGCAAACCCTGCAGGCGGGCGGCCAGGAAATCGAAACCATCGGGATCCCGTTGCACTGGGGCTTTGAAGGCGTGGCCCGCAAGGGCTATCTCGCCAACACCCTGACTCCGTCGGTAGGTGACGCCAACTCGCAAACGCCGGAGTACAAGGCGTTTCTGGTCAACATTGAGAAGGCGTAAGGGAGGAAACAATGTCCATGCAATCTCAGGATATTATCAAACGCTCGGCGACCAACAGCTTCACCCCGCCGCCGCGAGCGCGTGACTTCAAGGAAGAAGTCACCAAGCTCATCGATGTCACAAGCTGTATTGGCTGCAAGGCCTGCCAGGTGGCCTGCTCGGAGTGGAACGATATCCGCGACGAAGTCGGCCACTGCGTGGGGGTATACGACAACCCCGCTGACCTGAGCGCCAAGTCCTGGACGCTGATGCGTTTTTCAGAAACCCGTGAAAACGGCAAGCTGGAATGGCTGATCCGCAAAGACGGCTGTATGCACTGCGAAGATCCGGGCTGCCTCAAGGCCTGCCCGTCCGCCGGGGCAATTATTCAGTACGCCAACGGCATCGTGGACTTCCAGTCGGAGCACTGCATCGGCTGCGGCTACTGCATCGCGGGCTGCCCGTTCAACATCCCTCGCCTGAACAAAGACGATAACCGCGTGTATAAATGCACCCTGTGCGTTGACCGCGTTAGCGTAGGCCAGGAACCTGCCTGCGTGAAAACCTGCCCGACAGGTGCGATTCGCTTTGGTATTCGCAAAGAGATACTGGACATGGCAGAGGAGCGCGTTGAGAAGCTGAAAAAACGCGGCTTTGAACATGCGGGCGTTTACAACCCGCAGGGCGTGGGCGGCACGCACGTCGTTTACGTGCTGCACCACGCGGACCAGCCGGAGCTTTACCACAACCTGCCGAAAGAGCCGAAGATTGATACCCCAATCAACCTGTGGAAAGGCATTCTGAAGCCGCTCTCGGCTGCCGGGTTTGTGGCCACCTTCGCGGCCCTGATTTTCCACTATGTCGGGATCGGGCCGAACGAAGAGGTGGACGAAGATGAGGAGGACAAGCATGAGTAAGATGATCGTCAGAACCAAATTCATCGACCGTGCCTGCCACTGGACGGTAGTGATTTGCTTCTTCCTCGTGTCGCTGTCCGGCATAGCCCTGTTCTTCCCGACGCTGCAATGGCTGACGGAAACCTTCGGCACGCCGCAGATGGGGCGCATTCTGCACCCGTTCTTCGGCGTGGCTATCTTTGTGGCGCTGATGTTTATGTTCGTGCGCTTCGTGCATCACAACATTCCCGACAAACAGGATCTCCCCTGGCTGAAGGGCATTGTTGAGGTGCTGAAAGGCAACGAGCATAAAGTGGCGGACGTGGGCAAATACAACGCCGGGCAGAAGATGATGTTCTGGAGCATCATGAGCATGATCTTCGTGCTGCTGGTGACCGGGATTATTATCTGGCGGCCCTGGTTTGCGCACTACTTCCCAATGTGGATGATTCGCTACAGCCTGCTTATCCACGCCGCTTCAGCCATTATTTTGATCCACGCCATCCTGATCCATATGTACATGGCGTTTTGGGTGAAAGGATCGATTAAAGGCATGGTCATTGGCAAAGTCAGCCGCCGCTGGGCGAAGAAGCACCACCCGCGCTGGTATCGCGCCATCGAGGCCGAAGAAGCCAAAACAGAGAGCCGGAAAGGCATAAAATAACCGCTCGCTTCCCCTCTTCCCGCCCGGGGAGAGGGGTTATCCCGGTTCAGCACAAAAGAATTGTGTTGTTTTGTATCCACTCCGCCCACGGCTAAACAACAAAACAAATCCCCTTTCCTCTGACACAGCCCACATACAAACCAGGCGTTAAATAAGCGCATCCGCCACCTTCAGGCGGCAACGTATTCAACGACCCGATATGTGAGGCTTATGATGAAACTGTTCCGCACCGTTATTCTCCCGCTCGTCCTGGCCGCTGCTGTAGCGCCTGCCTTTGCTGCCAAAGAAGTCCACAGCGCTCAGGGCCTGGTCAAAATTGGCACCGTCACAGAAAGCGATAGCACCACGCTGTCTCTCGACCAGCTCAATGAAAAACTGGCTGCAAAAGCTGAAAAAGCCGGAGCCAGCGCCTGGCGAGTGGTCTCCGCCGGCGGCAACAACAGCTACTTCGGTAGCGCCGATATTTACCGCTGATTTATTCCCTCCCCCTAAAACAGGAAAAGAAGATGAAACCCACGCGTAAAACGCTGCTGGCGCTGGCTGCGGCTGGCCTGATGACCGGATTTGCCGCCCAGGCGGAAACTCAGCACACCATCGTGTTAGTGCACGGCGCCTTCGCCGACGCGACCGGCAGTTGGGAGCAGGTGATCCCGGTTCTGCAAACGCGCCATTACGAAATCATCACCGCGCAGATCCCATTAACCTCCCTCGCAGACGACGTGGCGGCGACCAAACGCGCCATCGCCCGTGCCAAAGGCGACGTTATTCTGGTAGGTCATTCCTGGGGCGGGACGGTAATTACCGAGGCGGGTAACGATCCGAAAGTGAAAGGCCTGGTGTACATCAATGCCTTTGCACCATCGCCGGGTCAGTCCACGGCCGATCTGGCCAACAGCTTCCCGGCCCCGCCCGGCGGCGCAAAAATCATCAAGGGTGCGGACGGCTTCCTGAGCCTCGATCCGAAGGCCGTCGGCACCGATTTTGCCCAGGACGCGACGCCTGAAGCGCAGAACATTATTGGCATCACCCAGATGCCGATCGCCGCCGCAAGCTTTACCGAAAAAGTGACCACCGCTGCCTGGCAGCAGAAACCGAGCTGGTTCCTGGTCGGCAGCAATGACCGGATGATCAACCCGGACCTGGAGCGAGCGATGGCGAAGAAAATTCACGCCCACGTCACCGAGTTACCGGTCAGCCATGTGCCGATGCTGTACGACCCGAAAAATGTCGCCCGCACGATATTTAAAGCCGTGAACATTACGTCGGGAAATTAACGCAGCTTATTCAATGAGGAGGAAATAACGCTCTCAATAAATAGCCGATTATTGCCGTCCCTAAATTCATTTTAACTATCTGGAGAACACGATGAACCGTATTGCTATGTCCGCGATTGCCCTGTCTTTGGTTTCTTTCAGCGCGGCATCCTTTGCCGCTGAATTAACCGGCCCAAACCTTGAGCGCTGCTTTGGCATTGCCAAAGCCGCAGACAACGACTGTAAGGCCGGCGCCGGCACCACCTGCGCGGGAACCTCCAAAGTCGATTACCAGAAAAATGCCTACAAAATGGTGCCGGCGGGGACCTGCACCGCGATCCAGACGCCGAATGGCCACGGCTCGCTGACCGAAGGCTAATCAAAGGGCCACTCCCATGACGATGACACACTCTTTAGGCGCCGGATTAAGCCTTAAGCCCGAGCATTACGCCGACGCCTGGGCCAGTCCATCCTCTCTCTGGTTCGAGGTTCACAGTGAAAATTATCTCATGGCGGGTGGCCCGCGCAGAGAGTGGCTGGCGGCCATCCGCCAGCAGCACCCAATCTCGTTACACGGCGTTTCGCTTTCACTCGCCGGTGACGAACCGCCGGACGCTCAACTGCTCGCGCAGCTAAAAGCGCTAGTGACTGACATCAAACCAGCGCTTGTTTCCGAGCACCTCGCCTGGTCGCGCTGGAACGGGATTTATTATCCTGACCTGCTGCCGGTGCCGAGGACAACGCGGGTGATGCACCGCGTTATCGACAACATTAACCGCACGCAGGACACGCTGGGCTACCAGATTTCACTGGAAAACCCTACGCACTATTTGCAGATGCCGGAACACGAATGGGATGAAATCGAATTTCTCGACGAAGTCAGCCGCCGGAGCGGGTGCGGCCTACTGCTGGATCTGAACAACGTCTGGCTCAGCGCCCACAACCTCGGCTTTGAGGCCGCAGCCTGGCTGAGCTGTTTCCCGGTCGAACGTGTGACTGAGGTCCACCTGGCGGGCTTTAGCCCCGACGAAGGGGGCAGCGATTTGCTGATCGACAGCCACGATCAGTCAATATCCGAGGAGGTCTGGCGGCTGTATACGCAACTGATTCAGCGGGCGGGAGCAAAACCCACGCTTATTGAACGGGATGACAACCTGCCTGCGTTTAGCGTGTTGCTGGCCGAGCAGCAGCGTGCCCAGCGCATCCTCGACACAATGGGAGCCGCCGTATGAGCACTCGGTTAAGCCGCTACCACGAGGCATTTATTGGCCTGTTATATGGCGAAGCCCGCCCCGAACTTAGCCATTTCCAGACTCAGCCCGGCCTTGCCGTTTATCGCAACAGCGTGATCAAAGCCTGCGTTGACGCCCTGGAAGCTAACTTCCCCAGCGTATCTAGGCTTACCGGAACCGATTTTTTCCGTGAAATGGCGCGCGGCTATGCGCTTGAACGCCCCCCATACGAAGGTGAACTGGTTCGCTATGGCGACGCCTTCCCCGCCTTTATTAGCGCTTATCCTCCGGCCAGAGAACTGGCTTATTTAAGCACCGTGGCCGAGCTGGACAAGCTGTGGCTGGAGGTGTTTTGTGCCCCGGCCTCGGCCCCGCTGGACGTACATGCACTGGCAAACACCACGGCGGATACCCTGGGCACCACATCATTACGGCTGCAGGACAGCGTTCGCTGGTACTGGCACCCCACGCTGCCGGTGTTCACGCTCTGGACGTTCAACCGCGAACAAACCGCCGCGCCGGAGACGATTCACTGGCAGGGCGAAGGCGCTCTGCTGGTTCGCCGCCAGCAGCGCATTTTTGCCGAACCCTTAAGCCAGGGCGGATCGGTCTTCCTGACTGCCTGCCGCTTGGGGGCAACCCTCGATCAGGCTAGCGAACAGGCCCTGGCTGCCGAGCCAGCCCTCGCCCTCGGCCCTTTTTTCACCAACCTGCTTAGTCGCGGCGTGTTCGCCGCATTTTAATCACACCTTTTGAGGCTAAATGATGAAAGTATCTGAACAACAAATGACAGAACAAGGCGTGAGAGCGCTATGGAATAGACTCTGGGATCGCATCGAGAGAGGCGTTGGCGACAACTTGCTGTTGCTGATAGCCCGCGTGGGCGTTGCCGCCGTTTTCTTCCTTTCTGGCCGCACAAAAGTAACGGGGTTTATGACGCTAAAACCGTCCACCTACGAGCTGTTCCGCACCGAATATGCACTGCCGCTTATCCCCTATGATATCGCCGCGCACCTGGCCACGCTGGCCGAACATACTTTCCCTGTTCTGCTGGTGCTGGGATTGTTTTCACGCTTCGCTGCAACGGGATTGCTGTTTATGACCCTGGTGATTGAAATTTTTGTCTACCCGGACGCATGGCCCACGCACCTGATCTGGGGCGGATTACTGCTGCTGGTGATCGCCCGTGGCGCTGGCCGCTGGTCGCTGGACAGGGTTCTGAGGCTGGCGTGAGGGGATGCAGGCGCGGCACTGACCTTGTCTATGTCGCGCCAACTGCCTATACGGCAGTGAACTCTGTATATCATCAATAAGATTCCCTGGAGCATTTCTAAGCTGCCCATACGGCAGTGAACCAATGGAATAGGGAAGGCTCGCATTGGATCAATTTCTAAGCTGCCTGTACGGCAGTGAACGCATCTTCAAGCGCCAGGCAATATTTAAACTTTTTCTAAGCTGCCTGTACGGCAGTGAACAAGAGCTTTTCACAGGTAACTCTTTGTTGCAATAGATAAAGCCGCCTGTTTTTCGCTAAATACCCTTTTTTAAATGCACCTCTGCAGAATTGATAAATCAATAAGTTACAAACAGGGCTAAAAAAGGGTTCGTGAGTATTTCTGTTTTACATCGTCGAATTTCCAGCAGCGCCCTAATGCTGACTCGCTAAAACCACTGTCCCGAAGCAGCACCCTTTGGTCCTACCAATTAAACTAAAAACGTGCCCTTTTCTACAAAACGCTGATAAACACTCGTCAGTCCGTTGCCTTTCATTAACACAAGATTAACCATTAGCCATCATTTGCTCTACAAAGCAAAATTGGTCCTACCAATCTAATAAAAAACGATAAACGCCTCACCCTGGAGAACACCTGCATGCAAGTCTGGCCCCAACTCTACGACCCGCTCGGGAATATCTGGCTGTCGAGCCTGATTGCCGCGCTCCCTATTCTGTTTTTCTTCTTCGCGCTGATTAAGCTGCGGATGAAGGGCTACAAAGCGGCAACGATCACGGTATTTATCGCCCTGCTGGTTGCCCTGTTTTTATACCGCATGCCGGTGGATCGCGCGCTTGCCTCGGTGGTGTACGGCTTCTTCTACGGCCTGTGGCCCATCGCCTGGATTATTGTGGCCGCGGTGTTTGTCTACAAAATTTCGGTCAAAACCGGTCAGTTCGACATTATTCGCTCCTCTATCCTGTCGATCACGCCAGACCAGCGCCTGCAAATGCTGATCGTCGGTTTCTCTTTCGGCGCATTTCTGGAAGGGGCTGCCGGGTTTGGGGCGCCGGTTGCCATTACCGCAGCCCTGCTGGTCGGCCTCGGGTTTAAGCCGCTGTACGCCGCAGGTTTGTGCCTGATAGTGAACACCGCGCCGGTGGCCTTCGGCGCGATGGGGATCCCCATTATCGTTGCCGGGCAGGTTACCGGCCTGGACAGCTTCGAAATCGGCCAGATGGTGGGCCGCCAGCTGCCGTTCCTGACGATCATTGTGCTGTTCTGGATCATGGCGATTATGGACGGCTGGCGCGGAATCAAAGAGACCTGGCCGGCGGTAATCGTAGCAGGCGGCTCGTTTGCTATCGCCCAGTATCTCAGCTCTAACTTTATCGGCCCCGAGCTGCCGGACATCATCTCTTCGCTGGTGTCGCTGGTGTGCCTGACGGCGTTCCTGCGGGTCTGGAAGCCGGTGCGCATTTTCCGCTTTGATAGCGAGAACGCGGCAGCAACCGTGCAGTCGCAGACAGCGCAGAAATACACGACCGGGCAGATTGTCAAAGCCTGGATGCCGTTCCTGTTTTTAACGGCCACGGTTACGCTGTGGAGCATTCCGCCGTTTAAAGCGCTGTTCGCCAAAGGCGGCGCGATGGCGGACTGGGTCTATAATTTCTCCGTGCCGTTCCTGGATAACCTTGTCGCCAAAATGCCGCCGGTCGTTACCGCCAGTGCGCCTTACGCCGCGGTGTTTAAGTTCGACTGGCTGTCAGCCACCGGCACGGCAATCCTGGTCGCGGCGCTGATCTCAATTGTTTACCTGCGCATGAAACCGAAAGCGGCGCTGGTTACTTTCGGTGAAACGCTCAAGGAGCTGGCGCTGCCGATTTACTCCATTGGCATGGTGCTGGCGTTTGCTTTTATCTCCAACTATTCCGGGCTGTCGGCGACGTTGGCCCTGGCGCTGGCGCATACCGGCCACGCCTTTACTTTCTTCTCGCCGTTCCTTGGCTGGCTGGGTGTGTTCCTCACCGGGTCGGACACCTCGTCTAACGCGCTGTTTGCCGCGCTGCAGGCCACGACCGCGCAGCAGATTGGCGTGTCGGACCTTCTGCTGGTGGCGGCCAATACTACCGGCGGCGTGACCGGGAAGATGATTTCGCCGCAGTCGATAGCCATTGCCTGTGCGGCGGTGGGGCTGGTCGGGAAAGAGTCAGACCTGTTCCGCTTCACCGTGAAGCACAGCCTGATTTTCACCTGTATGGTGGGGGTAATTACCACGCTGCAGGCCTATGTTTTAACCTGGATGATCCCATGACCCAAGCTGTGCCGCGCCTTGCCGACCAGATGGTTGAGCGTGTTAAGGCGCTGATTGAAGAACGTAACCTGGAGGCGGGCATGCGGTTGCCCGCAGAACGCCAGCTGGCCGCCGAACTGGGCTGTTCGCGCTCGATTTTACGCGAGGCGATTCAAAAGCTGATTGGCGAAGGCGTGCTGGCCAGCCGGCGCGGCGGCGGCACTTATCTGCGCTACCAGACCGAACAATGGTCGGAACAGCGCATCGTACAGCCGCTGAAAACGCTGGTTGAGGGCGACCCCAATTACCAGTTGGATATCCTCGAAGCGAGGCACTCCATAGAAGGCAGTACGGCCTGGTACGCCGCCATGCGGGCGACGCAGGCCGACAAAGAAAAGCTGATCGCCTGCTTCGATGCCACGCTCAAATTTAAAGAGAGCGATGACCCGGATTTAGCCGCCCAGGCCGACGTCAGGTTTCACCTGGCGATTGCCGAAGCCTCCCACAATATCGTGCTGCTGCAGACCATGCGCGGGTTCTTCGACCTGCTGCAATCTTCGGTGCTGCACAGCCGCCAGCGCATGTACACCGTCCCGGCCATTTTTGCCGGGCTAACCGAGCAGCACGACGAATTATTGCAGGCGATTCTGGCCGGAGACGCCGAGCGCGCAAGGCGAGCCGCCCAGTCGCACCTCGGCTACGTCCACACCACCATCAAAACTCTGCAGGAAGACGAAGCCCGTCAGGCACGCATTACCCGCCTCCCGGACGAAGCAAGTGATGAAATAAGGGAAAAGAAACGATGATTATTTCCGCAGCAACCGACTACCGTGCCGCCGCCGAGCGCATTCTGCCGCCTTTTTTATTCCACTACATTGACGGAGGAGCCTATGCCGAGCATACGCTGAAGCGCAACGTGGAAGATCTGGCGCAGGTGGCGCTGAAGCAGCGCGTGCTGAAAAACATGTCGGCGCTGAGCCTGGAAACCCGGTTGTTTAACGAAACGCTCGCTATGCCCGTCGCCCTCGGCCCTGTGGGGCTTTGCGGGATGTACGCCCGCCGGGGAGAAGTTCAGGCCGCAAAAGCTGCCGCAGCAAAAGGCATTCCTTTTACTCTGTCGACGGTGTCCGTTTGCCCAATTGAAGAAGTCGCACCGGCAATTAACCGCCCGATGTGGTTCCAGCTTTATGTTTTGAAAGATCGCGGTTTTATGCGCAACGCGCTGGAGAGAGCGAAAGCCGCCGGGTGCTCCACGCTGGTATTTACCGTCGATATGCCGACCCCAGGGGCGCGCTATCGTGATGCTCACTCAGGCATGAGCGGCCCTAATGCCGCGATGCGCCGCTATTTCCAGGCGATGACGCACCCGCAGTGGGCATGGGATGTTGGCCTAAATGGCCGCCCTCACGATTTGGGCAATATTTCCACCTATCTCGGTAAACCAACCGGGCTGGAGGATTATATTGGCTGGCTGGCCAATAACTTCGATCCGTCCATTTCATGGAAAGATCTGGAGTGGATCCGCGAATTCTGGGATGGCCCGATGGTGATTAAAGGGATCCTCGACCCGGAAGATGCTCGCGATGCGGTGCGCTTCGGCGCCGACGGGATCGTGGTGTCTAACCACGGTGGCCGCCAGTTGGACGGCGTGCTCTCTTCCGCCCGCGCCCTGCCCGCCATTGCCGACGCGGTAAAAGGCGATATTACCATTCTGGCGGACAGCGGCATCCGCAATGGCCTGGACGTGGTGCGTATGATTGCGCTTGGCGCTGACACTGTGCTGCTGGGGCGCGCTTTCCTGTATGCACTCGCCACTCATGGTGAGGCTGGCGTTAGCAATCTGCTGAACTTAATGGAGAAAGAGATGCGCGTGGCGATGACGCTCACCGGCGCGAAGTCCATTGCCGAAATCACCCCTGACCTGCTGGTTCGCCAGGGTTTATAGCGTACGGTCAGCCCGCAATCTCTGAAAAATGAATCCCCACCGCGTGCAGAACCTTTTTGGTGGTTTTGATGGTGGGGTTTCCACGCTCGGACAGCGTGCGGTACAGCGTTTCACGGTTTAGGTTTGCCGCTCTGGCAATCTCCGTAAAACCACCTCTGGCTTCTACCAGCCGGCGCATGGCAATGAGAAACACCGCTTCGCCGTCGTCACCGTCCAGCCCAATAAAAGCTTCTTTCAGGTACTCCACGGCGAAGGCACGATCGTCGCGGAGCATATCAATAACCGTTTGATCAAATTCGCTAAATTTCATTTTTTCTCCCTTGATGTTCAAGCCACCATTCTTTTGCACGTTCGATATCCGCCTGTTGATTGCGTTTATCTCCTCCCGCCAGTAGCAGCCAGACTGCTTTGCCGTCCTGGGCGTAGTACACCCTATAGCCAGGCCCTTCATCGATGCGCATTTCCCAGACGCCCTGTCCACAGGGTTTATGATCGCCAGGGTTGCCAAAAGAAAGTCGGTCGATCCTCATGACTATTTTGGTTTTTGCCCTCGCATCTTTTAACGCCTTTAGCCAGGCTTTGAACGGCGTTTTTCCTTCTGTCGTTTTGAAGAACGTAATCATGTACATCCTTGACTCCCTGAGTGTAGCTTTAAAGCAACGGATAAGCACGAACAAAATTTAATCGCGCTTATTTTTCTCAGGGCAGGCTAACGAATTCTTGCTTGAGGTTGGTTGAAATCGTTCTTTGGTATGCAGGGTTTGCGGCACGGCTTCCGGGGAGTTATTCATCCTGGCGCGGGGCTTTCAAAAATATGCCTGAAAGCCCCTGGTTTATTTACTGCACAAATGCGGTCAGGCGGTTAAAGATGCCTGGGTCATCGGCGTGGCGAATGATCTGCACCACATCCTCCAGCTTATCGACCTGACTGACCATCTGCTCCAGCCGCTGATCGTCTGCTACCTGCAGCCAGATGCGGCTCTGATCGCCTTCCGGCAGCGGTAAACAGAGAATGCCTTCCACGTTAAATGCGCGGCGGGCAAACAGGCCGCAGATATGTGACATCACGCCCGGGTGGTTGCGCACCGTGAGTTCCAGAATGACGGTGGATTGTTTAGTGATAGGTTGCTGCATGACTTACTCTCCAATCATCTGAGTGTTGGCGGCACCCGGCGGCACCATTGGGTAGACTTTTTCATCGGCGTCGATACGCACGTGGATCAGGCAAGGCCCAGGGCGAGAAATCGCTTCCTGCAGCGCGGCCTGAGGATCTTCCGCCTGGTTCAGGTCGCAGGTTGCCAGGCCAAAGCCGCGGGCAATGGTCAGAAAATCCGTCATGCCGGGGTAAGTCGCGGCGAAGATATTCTGCTGGTAGAACAGCGTCTGCTGCTGGTGTACCAGCCCCAGCGCCTGGTTGTTCATCAGGATGATTTTTACATCCAGATTATTTTCCGCCGCCGTCGCCATCTCCTGGATATTCATCATCAGGCTGCCGTCGCCGGAGAAGCACAGCACTTTACGGCCTGGTTCGGCCAGCGCCGCGCCAACCGCAGCCGGTAAGCCAAAGCCCATGGTGCCCAGGCCGCCGGACGTCAGCCACTGACGCGGACGGTTGAGCGGATATGCCTGAGCCACCCACATCTGGTGCTGGCCTACGTCGGTGGTAACAATAGCCTCATCGTCTACGCAGGCCGCTGCGGCTTTGATCAGTCCATAAGGCATCAGCGGATTATCTGCCCCCGGCGTGGCAAATGGGAACTCACGCTGCAAATCGCTCACCGTTTGCAGCCACTCGCTGCGCTGGGCGTTTTTGGTCTGCGGAATAAGCTGACTCAACACTTCACGTACGTCACCGCGAATTGCCACGTTGGCCTGCTTAATTTTGC
Organism: Enterobacter sp. Ap-1006; assembly: GCF_011752835.1. Taxonomy (NCBI): domain Bacteria; kingdom Pseudomonadati; phylum Pseudomonadota; class Gammaproteobacteria; order Enterobacterales; family Enterobacteriaceae; genus Enterobacter; species Enterobacter sp. Ap-1006. Next base: position 730,618 of record NZ_VWWU01000003.1, read on the forward strand.
CCAGCTCCGCGCGATCGATATCAACGTGGATAATTTTGGCATTCGGGCAAAACTCCTCGGTTTTACCAATGGCACGGTCGTCAAAGCGTGCGCCCAACACGATCAACAGATCGGCTTCGTGCAGGATAAAGTTGGTGCTCCGCGCGCCATGCATTCCCAGCATTCCCAGAGAGAGCGGATGTCGGGCGGGGATCGTCCCCAGCGCCATCAGCGTCATGGTTGTCGGCAGCCCGGCACGCTCCGCCAGCTCTCTCGCCTGCTCCGCCGCTCCCGCGCTGATAATGCCTCCTCCCAGATAAAGCACCGGGCGTTTGGCTTCGTTGATCATTGCGGCCGCACGAGCGATATCCTGATGGTCAAAGGCCGGGGCAGCGGAAGGCGCGGCTACCGCAGGCAGTTCGGCAATGTCGATTTCAGCGGTCTGAATGTCTTTAGGAATATCGATCCAGACTGGCCCTGGGCGGCCGGACTGTGCGATACGAAAAGCGTCGGTAATCACCTGCGGTAGCTCGTCAATGCTGCGCACCAGGTAGTTATGCTTGGTGATAGGAATCGAAATACCGTAGGTGTCCACTTCCTGGAAAGCATCGGCACCAATCATCGAAGTGGGTACCTGGCCGGTGATACAAACCAGCGGAATAGAGTCGAGACGCGCGTCGGCAATGGCGGTGACAAGGTTTGTGGCCCCCGGCCCGCTGCAGGCGATGCAGACCGCCGGTTTGCCGCTGGTACGAGCCATGCCCTGCGCCATAAATCCCGCGCCCTGCTCGTGGCGAGCCAGAACGTGGCGAATGCGGGGGCTTTGGCTCAAGGCATTGTACAGCGGCAGTACGGTGCCACCGGGAATGCCGCTAACCGTTGTAATGCCATGATGCTCCAACATTTTTACAATCAGCTGGGCGCCGGTGATGCGTTGTGTGGGTGTGTCCGAAATTGCCATGCTCCAGTCCTTCTAATTAGCCGGTTCGCTTCTGGGCAGGCACTTAAAACAAGAAACCCCGCCCGGTTTGCGCCGGCGGGGTTTGGAATCGATGCGTTGATTCAGTCCCTACGGCGCATTGCCGACGACCACCACCACACGCACGACGACCACCGCGGCTGGTAGCGCGGTAACTAGTAGGGTCGAAGTCTGCAGGGAATGAGTCATGGGTTTCCTGAATCAAGGTTAAAAGTCGATATTGATAAAATCATACTCGCTGGTTTCGCACAACAGGATTTTTACCGTCAGCTAAAAAACGAGCTAAATGTCACATTTTTGTTAAATGCTAAGTTTCAGCAGCAGCGTCCGCCGCCTTTACCGCTGTAGCGGGCATCCTGACGCTCGCGGAAAAATTCTTCATAGGTCATTGGCGTCTGCTCAGGGTGCGTCAGGCGCATGTGCTGCACGTAGTTGTCGTAGTCGGGTACACCAATCATCAGCTTCGCGGCCTGACCGAGGTATTTCCCGGCTTTGGCTAGACTATCGAACATGGTACCTCCAGTGGGTTGCCCCTCACCCCGGGCCTCTCCCCAAAGGGCAGAGGGGGAAAAGATAAAAAAATTCGCCCTTCTCCGCTCAGGGCTAAGGTAAAAACCAATTTATCCCCTCTCCCTTTCAGGGAGAGGGTTAGGGTAAAAATCAATGTACGCTCTTCGCCTGCGCCACGATCTGTTCGTAATTCTCAGGCATCGGCTCATACGGCGTTTCGCTCGACGTCGGTTGCTCAGACTTCAGCGCCTTAAGCGCAGTTTTCAGCGAGAACCAGCCGAGCACCACAACCACCACCATAAAGAAGATGGTCAGCCCCGCATCCAGGCGGTTGTTAAACACCAACTGGCTGAGCTGCGACTGCGTGTACTGCGCAGGAATATTACCGCTGTCGATCATCGCCTGGAACTTATTGGCGATGGCGAGGAAGCCCACTTTTGCATCCGAGCTGAACGCTTTCTGCCAGCCTGCGGTTAACGTGCACACCAGCAGCCAGGCGGTCGGCATCAGCGCTACCCAGGCATAGCGCTGCTTCTTCATTTTGAACAGCACAACGGCGCACAGCATCAGCGCCATGCCCGCCAGCATCTGGTTGGCGATACCGAACAGCGGCCACAGCGTGTTAATGCCGCCCAGCGGATCGACCACGCCCTGATGCAGGAAGTAACCCCAGGCGAGCACACAAAGCCCGGTGGCAAGCAGGTTGGCCGGCAGCGAATCCGTCCGTTTCAGTCCCGGAGAGATTACACCCAGCAGATCCTGCAGCATAAAACGTGCCGCACGAGTCCCGGCATCCACCGCCGTCAGGATAAACAGCGCTTCAAACAGGATGGCAAAGTGGTACCAGAACGAGACGTCCATCAGCCCGCCGAGCGCGCCGTGCAGAATATACGCCATGCCAACAGCCAGCGTTGGTGCCCCACCGGCGCGGGAGATGATGCTCTGTTCGCCCACTTCGTTAGCGATGTTGGTCAGCGTTTCCGGAGTGATATGGAAGCCCCACCCGCTTACCACCTGCGCGGCAGAAGCGACGACATCCGCCGTGCCGGCAGGCGCCAATACCGCCATCGGGCTGTTCATCGCGAAGTACACGCCCGGATCGATGATACAGGCTGCCACCAGCGCCATGATTGCTACGAAGGACTCCATCAACATGCCGCCGTAGCCAATGAAGCAGGCCTGATTTTCGTTCGCCAGCATTTTTGGCGTGGTGCCGGAAGCAATCAGCGCGTGGAAGCCGGAAACGGCCCCACAGGCGATGGTGATAAACAGGAACGGGAACAGATCCCCACTCCAGACCGGGCCGGTGCCATCAATGAATTTTGTTAATGATGGCATTTGCAGCGTCGGACGCATGATCAAAATGCCGATAGCCAGCCCGATGATGGTGCCGATTTTCAGGAAGGTGGAGAGGTAATCACGCGGGGCCAGCAGCAGCCACACCGGCAGCACCGAGGCGACAAAACCGTACCCTACCAGCATCCAGGTGAGCTGCACGCCCGTAAAATCAAAGTACGGCGCCCAGGTCTGGCTCTCCGCTACCCAGCCGCCGGAAATAATGGCAAACACCAGCATCACCAGGCCAATCACCGACACTTCGCCGATACGCCCCGGGCGCAAATAGCGAATGTAGACGCCCATAAACAGCGCCAGCGGGATGGTGAAGGCCACGGTGTAAGTTCCCCACGGGCTGTGGGTTAACGCCTTCACCACGATCATTGCCAGCACGGCCAGGATAATCACCATGATCATAAAGCAGGCGACCAGTGCGATAACCCCCGCAGTGTTGCCCATTTCTTCTTTAACTAACTCCCCCAGCGAACGCCCGTTGCGACGCGTGGAGACAAACAACACCATAAAGTCCTGCACGGCGCCCGCCAGTACCACGCCTGCCAGCAGCCAAAGCATGCCCGGCAGGTAACCCATTTGCGCGGCAAGCACCGGTCCCACCAGCGGCCCCGCCCCGGCGATGGCGGCAAAGTGGTGGCCAAACAGCACTTTTTTATCCGTTGGGACGTAATCAAGGCCGTCATTGTTTCGCACGGCCGGCGTCATGCGCGTGGCATCCACCGTTAGCACGCGTTTAGCGATAAACAAACCGTAGTAACGATAGGCAATCAGGTAGATACAAACTGAGGCAATAACAATCCACAGCGCATTTATCTGTTCACCGCGATTCAGTGCGATGTAGCCGAGGGCGAATGCGCCGATCAAAGCAAGCACGACCCAGACGAGGTGTTTCCCAAATCTATCCATCAATTTTGTCCGTTTTTAAGTGGATACTGAGAGTTGTTACATTTTGTTTCTAGCCTGGAATAGCGGTTCTCACAATCGGAAGGGGGCAAAACACGGGGCATTTACCTCAGTTTGTTAATGAGATCACCTAAATATGTATCGGAACCGTAACAGCGGAAGGTCAATTGTGGAGCATCAGGTTAATGAATGATTAATACGGGGAGTAATAACCAGGGCTGATTAATTAGCGGCTTTAATAGATTGCAAAAATGCAATTGATAAAGACATTGATAATTGTTTTCATTTGCAATAGCGTGTTTCCGCACTTTCAACTCCAGGCACTTTTGCCGCGTCCTTCCTCGTTTGGGAAAGGAACTTAAGGGACGCAGGCGGTGACACTCAGGATAAATAATGAACAATACATTATCGTACTCCCTCGCCACACTGGTGAGTCTGGGCCTCTACGGCACCGCTTTTTCAGCGGCAGCAGCAGAGGCAACCCCCGCTGAAAACGAAGACACGCTCGTCGTCACCGCAGCCCAGCAAACGCTGCAGGCACCCGGCGTGTCGGTGATTACTTCCGACGAATTAAAGAAGCACCCGGTCGCGCGCGATGTCTCTGAAATCATTCGCACCATGCCGGGAGTTAACCTGACCGGCAACTCCACCAGCGGGCAGCGCGGCAACGGCCGCCAGATCGACATTCGCGGTATGGGGCCAGAAAACACGCTGATCCTGGTTGACGGTAAACCCGTCACCAGCCGCAATTCAGTGCGCCTGGGCTGGCGCGGCGAGCGTGATACCCGCGGCGATGCCTCCTGGGTTCCACCGGAAATGATCGAACGCATTGAGGTCCTGCGCGGCCCGGCAGCAGCCCGCTATGGCAATGGGGCGGCAGGCGGCGTGGTGAACATCATCACCAAACGCAGCAGCAACGAGTTCCACGGCAGCTGGAACACCTATTTCAACGCCCCGGAGCACAAAGATGAAGGCGCAACGAAACGCACCAATTTCAGCCTGACCGGGCCGCTCGGTGACGACGTGAGTTTCCGCCTCTACGGCAACCTCGATAAAACGCAGGCGGACGCCTGGGACATCAACCAGGGGCACCAGTCACTGCGCACCGGGTCTTACGCCAACACGCTGCCAGCGGGCCGCGAAGGCGTTATCCATAAAGACCTGAACGGAATGATCCGCTGGGAATTTGCCCCGATGCAGGCGCTGGAGTTTGAAACCGGCTATAGTCGCCAGGGGAATCTCTATTCAGGTGATACACAAAATACGAATACCAGCCAGTTGGTGAAGGACAACTACGGCAAAGAGACCAATCGCCTCTACCGCCAGACCTATGCCGTGACCTGGACCGGCGGCTGGGATAACGGCGTCACCACCAACACTTATGCGCAATACGAACACACCCGTAACTCGCGCATGAATGAGGGCCTGGCGGGCGGCACGGAGGGGATTTTCTCCAACAACCAGTTCTCAGATATCGATCTCAGCGATGTCATGCTGCACAGCGAAGCAAGCATTCCGTTTACCCTGTTGGTGAATCAAAACCTCACCGTCGGTAGCGAATGGAATCAGCAGCGCATGAAAGACGGTACGTCCAACACCCAGTCGTTAAGCGAAGGCGGGCCGATTCCGGGTCTCTCATCCACCGGCCGAAGCCCTTATTCCAAAGCGGAGATCTTCTCTCTGTTTGCCGAAAACAATATGGAGCTAACCAGCAGCACCATGCTGACGCCGGGTCTTCGGTTCGATCATCACTCTATCGTGGGGGATAACTGGAGCCCGTCGCTGAATCTGAGCCAGGAATTGGTGGAAGACTTGACGCTGAAGCTCGGTATTGCCCGGGCTTATAAAGCGCCAAGTCTGTATCAGACCAACCCGAACTACATCCTTTACAGCCGCGGTCAGGGCTGTGCGGCCAGCGGTGGGGCGTGTTATCTGATGGGGAATGAGGATCTGAAAGCCGAAACCAGCGTCAACAAAGAAATTGGCCTGGAGTTCAAGCGCGACGGCTATCAGGCCGGGATCACCTGGTTCCGGAACGACTATCGCAACAAAATTGAATCCGGCTATTCACCTATTGCCTCTAACAGCAAGAAAACCGACATCTACCAGTGGGGCAACGTGCCTAAAGCGGTGGTGGAAGGTCTTGAAGGCACGATTAATCTGCCGCTGACGGAGACCGTAAGCTGGAATAACAACCTGACTTACATGCTGCAAAGTAAAAATAAGGAAACCGGAGATCGCCTGTCGATCATCCCTGAATACACGCTTAACTCCACGCTAAGCTGGCAGGTTCGCCCGGACATTTCGCTGCAAAGCACCCTGACGTGGTACGGCAAACAGACACCGAAGAAGTACAACTATAAGGGAGTTCCTGTCACCGGCAGCGACACCAACGAGGTCAGCCCTTATAGCATCCTTGGCATGAGCGCGACCTGGGACGCGACCAAAAACGTCAGCTTCACCGCCGGGATCGACAACCTGCTGGATAAGCGCCACTGGCGCGCAGGTAACGCCCAGACCACCGGGAATGACACGACCAAATCCTACATGTACGGCGCTGGCGCGGAGACCTACAACGAGCCTGGCCGCACGTACTACATGAGCGTCAATACGCACTTCTAAGCTCGGTTCGGGAGGCTAATAAGCCTCCCAAATTGATCGCCAACGGCCGAAAAACAGAGAAGACAATTTATTGTCTGTTATTAGACCGAAATTTAGATTTTTTTAGGGTTAATAGCCCGACTAAACGCTTCCTTTCTTTATTGCCTTTCCGGTGAAAAAATCGCTTGATGCCCGTTCATAAGAAAATGTTATAGTCGAAAAATCACCCAAAAAAAGACAGACAACATAATTTTCAACAAGGAGTTACCTCTGATGGCTCAAGCATTATCCCTCGAAGGCTTTTTAACCTCAGTACAGTCCCGCGATCCGCACCAGGTAGAATTCGCTCAGGCGGTTCGCGAAGTGATGAGCACGCTGTGGCCGTTTCTGGAAAACAACCCGCAATACCGCCAGCAGGCGCTGCTCGAACGTCTGGTTGAGCCAGAGCGCGTGATTCAGTTCCGCGTCGCCTGGGTGGACGACAACAATCAGGTGCAGGTGAACCGGGCCTGGCGCGTGCAGTTCAACTCGGCCATTGGCCCGTTCAAAGGCGGCATGCGCTTCCACCCTTCCGTTAATCTGTCGATCCTCAAATTCCTCGGCTTTGAACAGACCTTTAAAAACGCCCTCACCACGCTACCGATGGGCGGCGGCAAAGGCGGCAGCGACTTTAATCCGAAGGGCAAAAGCGAAGGCGAAATCATGCGCTTTTGCCAGGCGCTGATGCTGGAGCTTTATCGCCACCTTGGCCCGGACACCGACGTCCCGGCGGGGGATATCGGCGTTGGTGGTCGCGAAGTCGGCTACATGGCGGGGATGATGAAAAAGCTCTCCAACAACACCGCCTGCGTGTTTACCGGCAAAGGGCTGTCGTTCGGCGGCAGTCTGATCCGCCCGGAAGCGACCGGCTACGGCCTGATCTACTTCACCGATGCCATGCTGCAGCGCCACGGCCTGGGCTTTGAAGGCATGCGCGTGGCGGTTTCCGGCTCCGGGAACGTCGCTCAGTATGCGATTGAAAAAGCCATGTCGCTCGGCGCTCGCGTGGTCACGGCGTCTGACTCCAACGGCACTGTGGTAGATGAAGCAGGCTTTAACGCAGAGAAACTGGCCCGCCTGTGCGAAATCAAAGCCAGCCGCGATGGCCGCGTCGCCGACTATGCCCGAGAGTTTGGCCTGACTTATCTGGAAGGCCAGCAGCCGTGGAGCGTGCCGGTCGATATCGCTCTGCCTTGTGCAACACAGAATGAGCTGGATGTCGAGGCGGCCCAAACGCTTATCGCTAACGGCGTGAAGGCGGTAGCCGAAGGGGCAAATATGCCAACCACGATTGCCGCAACGGATCTGTTTGTGGAAGCTGGCGTGCTGTTCGCGCCGGGTAAAGCGGCAAACGCAGGAGGCGTGGCAACGTCCGGGCTGGAAATGGCGCAGAATGCGGCCCGTTTGAGCTGGAAGGCCGAAAAAGTAGATATTCGCCTGCACCACATCATGCTTGATATTCATCAGGCCTGCGTGGATTACGGTGGCGAAGGAAAACAAACCCAGTACGTTCGCGGCGCGAACATCGCCGGGTTCGTAAAAGTTGCGGACGCGATGCTGGCTCAGGGCGTGCTGTAACTTGCAGGGTGAGGGCCTCGCCCTCACCTTCTCTGCCTACAAGGTAAGCTTCATCTCGTATTGCCGAATCTTATCCAGGGTAAAGCCGCTGCCTAAAAACACCGGCGAAACGGTTTCGGGCAGGCTGGGAATAGTCGCTAATCCAGGGAACTGGCGCTGAAGTAAAACCAGCAGCTTTTTTGCCTTCCCGGCTCGTCGCGCAGACGGCTCAACAAACAGCCCTCTGAGCTTCGGTATTTCGCCGGGAACGACCATCGCATAAGCCACTTCATCCAGTACAAAAGCCTTACCGGGCAGCTTATACAGCGTTTCAGCCGCGCAAAGCCACGGCAGCGGCGCATCGTTAGCGGCCATCATTCTATGGGTCATTTGCAGCGGATCGATTTCCAGCAGTTCGCCGTCAGCCTCGCCTTCAGGAACACCAGCAGACTGGAAGCCCACCAGCGTTTGCTGGGGCACAAAGCCCATTCGCTCATAGAGCGCCAGCCCGCCTTCGTTGCCTAGAATCACTTCCAGATAAAATTGCTTATCCCCGCGCTCGCGCGCGGCATCAATAAGCTGCTGAATGAAGAACTTGCCTAAACCCTGCCCGCGCAGTTCCGGACGAATCGCAAACGCGGCCAGGCGGCAGGTTTGCCCGCGTCGGGTCACCAGCGCCATCGCTTTGGGCTCTCCACGGTAAAGCCAGACAGGGCTGTCGCCTGGGAAAAGATCTTCTGAGGCAAAACGCCAGCCGAACGTATCCCCTTCCAGACGAAAAGGCACCACGTACTGTTCAAAACAGTGGGTTAAAATCTCTGCCAGCTGAAAGCTGTTCCAGTTCAGCGCGGGTTTACTCACAATCTCGTGCCGCATACTCTCTCCCGTTTTAAGCAATTATTATTCTCCGGAAGATAATGTTTAGCACAGCTACGGCATCAGAATGTAGCTTCCTGTGCAGGAGTCGCTGTGTTATTCAACGGCTTAACGCGAAACCACGGCAGGCAAAGCTGAATGAGAGGCCCGATTGCTAACGCATAAAGCACGGTGCCCACGCCAAAACTACCGCCCATCAGCCAGCCGGAGATCAGTACGGTCACTTCGATGGCGGTACGCACGCTGCGCACCGACCAGCCCGTTCTGGCATGGATCCCGGTCATCAGCCCATCTCGCGGCCCGGCACCAAAACCAGCGCCGATATACATGCCCGTCGCAAGAGCATTCACTACCAAAGCACCGACCAGCAAAACGGATCGCGCCAAAAGCGATTCCAGCGGCGGCATTAGCGCCAGCGTAGCATCCGCCGCCAGCCCCAACACAATCACGTTGCTTATGGTGCCAAGACCAGGACGCTGACGCAGCGGGATCCACAGCAGCAACACCAGCGCCCCCACAATAATCATCACCAGCCCGAGGTTGAGCGAAAAAAGCCTGGCCACGCCGAGGTGGAAAACGTTCCACGGGTCCGCGCCCAGATCGGCACGCACGAACATGGCGGTTGAAATGCCGTAAAAGACCAGGCCGGTATAAAGCTGCAGCAGGCGACGAGCCATCATGACAAAGATCCTCAGTGTGTTTTTATGGCTATACCCTCTCGCAAAATGGACTTAGTATTAAGGTCCAGTTATCAGAAAGTGGACTGCTATGACGCTGCGCAGAATCGGAATTTCATCTTTAACCCGCCTGCTGGGCCACTGGCATCAGGCGTCATCCCGCTCGCCGGTCTATCGCCAACTGGCGGACGGACTGCGGCTGCTGATCCTGGATGGCCGCTTACCGCTCGACAGCAGGCTGCCGGGGGAAAGAGAGCTTTCTGGCGCGCTGGGCGTGAGCCGCACCACGGTGGCCTCCGCGCTGGCGCAGCTCCGGGAGGAAGGGTATCTGCTGAGCCGCCAGGGCTCAGGCTCCGTCACCATGCTGCCCGAAAGCAGCCCGGCCATTTCCCCCTTGCCCGGCAATGCTCCGGTACTGGATCTCTCCACCGCCGCCCTCAGCGCCGGGCCGGAAATTCATCGAGCCTACTCCACCGCGCTCACTTTCCTGCCGGAACATTTGTCCTCAACCGGCTATGACAGCCAGGGCTTGCCGGAGCTGAGAGAAGCAATTGCGCGGCATTATGCGTCACGGGGATTACCCACGACGCCTGACCAAATCATGATGGTCAACGGTGCCGTCAGCGGCCTGGGGCTAATACTTAGACTGTTCACCGGCCCGGGCGATCGCGTAGTCGTAGACCATCCCACTTACCCGATGGCGTTGGCGGCGATTCGCGGCGCCTCCTGCCGCCCCGTGCCGGTCAGCCTGCCCGCAAGCGGTTGGGATGTTGACGGTTTAGCGGCGACTATCGCCCAAACTTCTCCCCGGCTGGCTTACTTGATTCCAGATTTCCATAACCCAACTGGCCGCTGTATGGACGCGGCCACGCGCCAAAAGGTGAACGAAATAGCCGCCCGCAGCCACACCACGCTGGTTGTGGACGAAACGATGGCAGATCTCTGGTTTGATGCCCCTCCTCCTCCTCCCCTGGCGGCTTTTGGCCCGGAAGAACACACCATCTCGCTCGGCTCCGCCGGGAAAAGTTTCTGGGGCGGGCTACGCCTCGGCTGGATAAGGGCTTCAGGCAAAACCATCAGTTCGCTGATACAAATCCGCAATACCTTCGATTTAGGGACGCCTCTGCTGGAGCAACTGGCTGCCACGCAGTTGTTTGCCGACGCGGCGCAGTTCTTGCCTCAGCGCAGAGAGATGCTGCGCCAACGCTGCGAAAGCAGCTTCGCCGCGATGCAAGCGCTGTTCCCGGACTGGCAAACATCGCCCCCGGAAGGCGGGCTGTCGTGGTGGGTGGAATTACCGAAACCGCTGGCCACGATTTTTGCCGCCGCCGCCGAGAGTCAGGGTATTCGGATCGGTGCCGGGCCAAGGTTTGGGGTCGATGGGGCTTTTGAGCGCTTTTTACGCCTTCCCTTCAGCCTTGACCCCGCTGAGATGCAGCTTGCCCTGCAGCGGCTGCAGCCGCTATGGCATCACCTGGCGGCAACAAGAAATGAAAGTCTGCGGGGAATAGTATTTTAGAAAGCGAAATATTTCCCTCTAAAATAAAAGAGGGAAATATTATTCTGCAAGCACAGCAATAAGGCGATGCAATAAATTAGTTTTGTGAAATTCTGGGAATAGCGAACCCTTTTAGGGTGATGGTGAAATGTTCACCCTCTTTTTTAATACTGGCCCCGGTATCGCACCAGTCTGAAGCAATGCGGAAAAACTCATCGCTGCCAATATTCCAGCCCAGCTTCACTTTTTTCAGGTAACCTGAACGCAATAACTCACAGGCTTGCTGATAGCTGTAGGCGGTACTGTCCGTACCGGCGTTCATTTTTTCTTCTTCAACAGTTTACGCAATGCCTTGATCTCACGATCGTTTAATGGCGTCACGCGGGCCTCAGAAGTATGCTGACTGTCCACATCATCTTCATCGACGCCCACATCGCTGTCGAGCTCGTCAAAGGCTTTGGACAGAAGTCGTTCCGTTACGCTTGCCAGGGTTTCACTATTCTCTTCCGCATAGTGACGAATCTTCTCTTTTAACTCGATGCTTATTTTTACGTTCAGCGTAGCCGTCGTCATTGCAAATCCTTAGTGCTTAAACAGAGGTTGGTGTTTAATACTATAGAGAATAAATAAGATCCAGCCAGTGAGATAAATTTAATATTTCTGTCATAATTCAAATACCCGGAAAATATATCAGGTTTATTTATTTACAAAGGCGGCAGCCTGCGTTTCACCGGCGTGCTTTTGACGATAGACGTATTGCACTGGGCAAACTCGGCCAGCTCATCAAGAATTTCATCAAGTTGCTCAATAGAGCGGATCACCAGCCGGATGATGAAGCAATCTTCACCGGTGATTTTGTCGCATTCTATACACTCGGGAATCGCCTGAATCATCTTCTCCACTTTATGTAGCATGCCCGGTAACGGCTTCATGCGAACCAGTCCTTGCAGGGTGTAACCCAGAGCCGTGAGATTGGCGTTCATGGTGTAGCCGTTAATCACGCCGCGTTCCTCCAGCCGCTTTACTCGTTCTGCCGTGCTCGGTGAAGAGAGACCAATTTTTCCACTAAGCACTTTCAGGGAGATACGAGCATCCGCCGCAAGAATAGTCAGAATATGCCTGTCGATATCATCGGGAAGGTAATCACTCATTTTTATCTCATTTATAAAGGAAAAAGTATCTTATAACCTAATTTTGACACTTCAACGAGTTCGCCGCAGTGCGCAGAATAAAGTTCTTTATTCTGGAGAGACAAAATGATTCGCGAGATAAGAACCGGCAGCCTGCAAATGATTGTGGCGATGCTCATCTCCGGCACCATCGGCGCCCTCGTAGTAATATCTCAGCAGCCTATCGCCAACGTCGTTTTCTGGCGCTGCGTGTTTGCGACTATTACGCTGTTCATATTGGGCCTAGTGAGCGGTAACTGGCGCAGCCATCTGACCCGCAGGGTCGTTGCGATATCCGCCCTCGGCGGCGTGGCGCTGGTCGTCAACTGGCTGCTGCTGTTCGCCGCCTATTCACGAACGTCCATTGGGCTTGCCACGGTCCTGTACAATACGCAGCCGCTGATGCTGGTCGGGATGGGCGTTTTTATCCTGAAAGAGAAAGTCAGCCGCAGCAAATGGCTTTGGCTGGGAGCATCCTTTATCGGCATGCTGCTTGTGCTCTCAAGCGGGCTAAATCATGACGGGAATGGTGGCTGGCTTTTGGGTATCGTGCTGGCGCTGGGCGCCGCGTTCTTTTATGCCCTGACGGCGCTGATCACACGCCAGTTGAGGGGCATTCCTCCACAGCAAATCGCACTCGTTCAGGTGGCCGTCGGCACGCTGCTGCTGCTGCCACTGGTAGATTTCCAGTCGCATATGACGTTCACTCATTGGGGAATCGTAGCCACGCTGGGCATAGTGCATACCGGCATTATGTACCAGTTGCTGTATGGCGCGATTCAAAAGCTGCCGACGTCGATTACCGCCTCACTCTCCTTTATCTACCCCATTGTGGCGGTGATCGTGGATCGCTTCGTCTTTCATCACAGTCTGAGCCCGATTCAGTTTATCGGTGGCGCGATGATTTTGCTGGCAGCGGCTGGGATCAACTTAGGATGGGGAGAAAAGCGCAGAACGAAAACGGTACTGGCGAAGGGGTAAGCCAGAAATGGGTGGGGGCCCTGCCAGCTACATCCCGGCACACACGTCGCCTGCTGCGGCTGCTTCCTTCCGGACCTGACCGAGTTCACAAGTTAGTGTTGCGGGAGAACCAACAGGGCCCCCATTGAGAGCGTTGTTATCCAACGCGCTGGCGCATTATCCACATCCCCCCCGCGAATTGCAAGCCAGCGGCGGTCAGGTGTTGGTTTATTGCGCATCAACGGTTTAACTTGGTGCTTTCTCCGTCGCCGATTATCCTTAGAAGCGATTTTGTCAGGAGCTCTCTATGGATAAGCACGATTCCTTTCCACAGCGCATTTACCAAATTGTTGCCGCCATTCCCGAAGGTTGCGTGACCACCTACGGCGAAATTGCCGCGCTTGCCGGGTCGCCCCGGGCAGCCCGCCAGGTGGGTGGCGTGCTCAAGCGCCTGCCCGAAGGCAGCCGTTTACCGTGGCATCGGGTGGTGAACAGGCAGGGTGTGATTTCATTGACCGGACCCGATCTCCAGCGTCAGCGCGAGGCGCTGCTTTCTGAAGGGGTAATGGTGTCAGGCGACGGTCATATCGATATGCTGCGTTACCGCTGGAAATATTAAAACGCCCCCAATTTGGGGGCGTTTCGCTTTAGTAAGTTGTTGGCGCAGGCACTGCCGAAGATGGCGTGACCTGAGTCGGCGAGGTGGATGGCACCGTTGTTGCCGCCCCACCGCCTTGCTGAAGTGGAATCGCCGTATTTTGTACCGGCACCAGCGTCAGATCGGCCTTCGTCCCGCCCTGGTTGATCACCGGCTGGAAGGTATCGGTGATAAACATCAGCTTACCGTCCACAGTGATGGCGGCACTCAGCAGGATACGCGCGTTCGGCTGAATGTCAGCCGGGTTGAACGGGATCACAAAGCTGAAAGGCGCCTGTTTACCTTCGGTACGCGTGACTTTCTGGGCAATGACTTTCGAAGGGGCATCGGCCAGTGAAGCGTCAGAGACGGTCACCGTCAGCACGGCATCTGGCGGCAGAGCAACCCGCTGACGGATCCATGCCGTACCGGAGACGTTAGGCATTGCGATGTTAGATTGCTGGGCAGATGCGGCCCCAGCGGATGCACTCGGCGCAGGAGTAGGCACATCAGCACTCTTGTGTGCACAACCTGCAACAGCAACCGCGATAGCCAAAGCACTTAACATAGGCACAAGTTTCATTGATTTTTTCTCCTTATTATCAATGTCGCGCCGGGGACTAACCCCGTTGAAAAACGCGCTTAACGGCTTAAGTGTGGCACAGATCACTGAATTCTGCTGAAAACCAGGAATGTTCCCAGCGGCAGTGCATCAAATACGCTGTTTACGGGCATGTTATAATCGAGAAAATTTGCCGCATTCCCTTTTATTGAGGACATTTTATGAGTCAGGCGCTCAGCAATTTATTGGCGTTACTTAACCTGGAAAAAATTGAAGAGGGATTGTTCCGTGGCCAAAGCGAGGATTTAGGCCTGCGTCAGGTGTTTGGTGGGCAAGTGGTCGGCCAGGCGCTTTACGCAGCTAAAGAAACCGTACCGGAAGATCGCCTTGTTCACTCTTTCCACAGCTATTTTTTACGCCCGGGCGACAGCCAAAAGCCCATTGTTTATGACGTAGAAACCCTGCGCGACGGCAACAGTTTTAGCGCCCGCCGCGTTGCTGCGGTGCAGAACGGCAAGCCGATTTTCTATATGACCGCGTCATTCCAGGCCCCTGAATCTGGCTATGAGCACCAGAAAGAGATGCCCCCAGCGCCAAAACCGGATGGCCTGCCGTCCGAAACGGACATCGCCCGCTCGCTGGAAAAATTCCTCCCGCCGCATGCGAAAGAGAAGTTTCTTAGCGAAAAGCCGCTGGAAATTCGCCCGGCCGTATTCCACAACCCGCTGAAAGGCCATGTCGATCAACCTTCCCGCCAGGTCTGGATCCGCGCGAACGGCAACATGCCGCAGGATCTGCGCGTGCATCAGTATCTGCTCGGCTATGCCTCCGATTTCAATTTCTTGCCGGTCGCCCTACAGCCGCATGGAGTTGGTTTCCTGGAACCGGGGATGCAGGTCGCGACTATCGATCACTCAATGTGGTTCCATCGTCCGTTCGACATGAACGAATGGCTGCTGTATAGCGTGGAAAGTACCTCCGCGTCGAGCGCTCGCGGCTTTGTCCGTGGAGAGTTTTATACGCAGGATGGCGTGCTGGTCGCGTCGACGGTTCAGGAAGGCGTCATGCGCCATCGCGGGTAGTTAACGCTGAAATAAAAAAACCACCTGCATAACAGGTGGCATTCAGAGAGAAGTAAAACCTCGTCCAACCGGGCGAGGTTTTGATAACGAATCAGTTGTTGTACGCGTTTTCGCCGTGGCTGTTCACATCCAGGCCTTCGCGTTCCTGCTCTTCTGGAACACGCAGACCTACGGTCAGGTCAGCAATCTTGAACGCGATGAACGCCACCACGCCAGACCAGACAATGGTAATTGCCACGCTTTCAAGCTGAACCAGAAGCTGATGCCCCATAGTCACGCCTTCTGCATAACCCACGCCGCCCAGAGAAGTTGCCGCAAAGATACCGGTCATGATACAGCCGATGATGCCGCAGACGCCGTGCACGCCGAACACATCACATGGGTCATCCACGTTCAGCCATTTTTTCAGCGTCGTCACGCCCCACAGACCAGCCAGACCAACCACCAGACCAATCAGCAGCGCACCGCCCACGCCAACGTAGCCACACGCCGGGGTAATACCCACCAGACCCGCGATAGCACCGGAACAGGCACCCAGCAGAGAAGGTTTACCGCGCAGCGCCCACTCACCAAAGACCCAGGAGAGAATCGCCGCCGCAGTGGCGACAACGGTGTTCACGAACGCCAGTGCAGCGATTTCGTTGGCCGCACTTGCAGAACCGGCGTTGAATCCGAACCAGCCGAAGTAGAGGATTGCGGTGCCGATAAACACCATTGGCAGGTTGTGCGGCTTGAACGCTTCTTTGCCGAAGCCAACGCGTTTGCCCACCAGGTAAGCACCTACTAAGCCAGCAACAGCGGCGTTAATGTGCACCACGGTACCGCCCGCGAAGTCCAGCGCGCCGTGCGTAGCCAGAATACCGCCGCCCCAGACCATGTGCGCAATTGGCACATAAGAGAGCGTCAGCCAGACGGCAGCAAAAATTACCACGGCAGAGAAGCGAACGCGTTCAGAGAGAGACCCGACCACCAGTCCAACGGTAATACAGGCGAAAGAGCCCTGGAACGCCACATGAATATACTGATAGAAAGTGCCCATCAGCGCTTTCAGCTGGATATTTTTCAGCATCACCCAGTCAAAGCTGCCGAAGAAGTTATTGCCGGTGCCAAACGCCAGGCTATATCCATACACGACCCACAGCACGCAAACCAGGGCGAAGGTGACGGAGATTTGCGTCAGCATCGACAGCACGTTTTTAGAGCGAATCAGACCGCCGTAAAACAGCGCAAGGCCTGGGATGGTCATAAACAGCACCAGCGCGGTGCATATCATCATAAAGGCGTTGTCGGCTTTGTCCGCGACCGCAGGCGCGTCCGCAGCGAAGGCGAGCGTTGGCAGTAATGCCAGGGCGCCTAAACCAAGGAGTGCAGCTAATTTTTTCATTTTTCCCATCCCAATCAAGGCTTGCCAGCAGTTACAGAGCGGCTTCGTCGGCTTCGCCGGTACGAATACGAATAACGCGTTGCAGTTCTGCAACGAAGATTTTCCCATCACCGATTTTGCCGGTGTAGGCGGCTTTGCTGATCACGTCGATAACTTCATCGAGCTGGTCGTCAGCAATAGCAACATCGATTTTTACTTTCGGCAGAAAGTTGACGCTGTACTCGGCGCCACGGTAAAGCTCCGCATGGCCTTTCTGGCGGCCGAAACCTTTAACTTCGGTCACGGTAAGCCCCTGAATACCGATTGAAGAGAGCGCTTCACGCACGTCTTCAAGCTTGAACGGTTTGATTACCACGGTTACCAGCTTCATAAATTCTCTCCACTCAGAATTAGGTCGTTACCTGCACGTAGAGAGCAAAGCAAAGCCCATGCCAGGAATAAAAAACCAGGGTTATTCAGCACGTTTTCAGGCTTCAGGCGGGTTACCGGAAAGCCAGATGAAGGCGTCGGATCGGGCGGGATTAGTCTGAAAAGAAAAAACGCACCACTGCAGTGCAGGATGCGTTTTCGTTTTGCACCAACGCGGAGAAGCGAAGGTTTTTATGCGACACGTTGCATGGTTGTGGTGCATCAGGCCGTGAGCGATTCTTCCTGTGCGGCGGCGGCCAGTTCCTCACCGGCTAACTGAAGCTGATACATCTGCCAGTAGCGGCCCTGCTGCGCCAGAAGTTCACTGTGCGTACCGCGCTCCACGGCCTGGCCGCGATGCAGCACCAGAATCGTGTCGGCATCAGTGATGGTAGACAAACGGTGGGCAATCACCACCAGGGTTGTGTGCTGACGAACTGCCGCCAGCGCCCGCTGAATAGCCTGCTCGGTGCCGGAGTCGATATTCGCCGTGGCTTCATCGAGGATCAGGATCTGCGGGGCTTCAACCAGCACGCGCGCCAGAGCAAGCAGCTGCTTCTGGCCAACGGAGAGATTGTTCCCCTGCTCGCCCAGGCGGGTATGGATACCTTCCGGCAGCGCTCGCGCCAGTTCGGCCAACTGAACCGTCTCCAGCGCCTGCCAGACCATCTCTTCGCTGATGTCCCGCCCCAGGGTTACGTTGGCAAAGAACGAATCGGCCATCACCACCGGATCCTGCTGCACCATCGCCACGCCGCGGCGCAGCGTTTCATGGCTGAGGGAGTCCAGCGGCCGGCCATCGAGGCGTATTTCGCCTTTCGTTAACGGGTAATAGCCCATCAGCAGGTTGGCCAGGGTGCTTTTTCCGCTGCCGGTATGCCCGACCAGGGCAATAAAGCTCCGCGAAGGCACTTCCAGATTAATGTCCTGCAGCACCAGGCGATCGCCACGGTAGGCAAATGAGACGTTATCGACGCTGATCGCGCCGCTGGCCAGGGGCCGGTTGTCATTGCCGTAATCCTGACGTTTGCCGTCCATCAGCTCAAACACGCGTTCCCCGGCCACCACCGCCTGTTGCAGAATGGACTGCTGGGTGGTCAGCTCAATCAGCGGTTCGTTCAGGCGGCCAAGGTAGTTAATAAAGGCATATAGCACGCCAACTTCGATAGTGCCGCGCGAAGTGAAGCCGAACAGCATCAGCAGGCCACACAGAATCATCGCCGAAAACAGGCTAAGCAGCGGCCGCAGAAGCCAGCCATCAAGCCGCAGGGTTTGCATCCGCGCCAGGTAGTGAGAGCGGCTTGCCTGCCCCATGCGTTCGCCGAAGCGGGCCTGCTGGCGGAACTGCTGAATCACGCTCATGCCGTTGATGACTTCATTAAAGCCGTCGTTGATGTCCGCCAGATAGCTGCGCACCCGGCGCACAATCGGCGTGCTGTAGCGCTGGTAGATAAACATCACGGCGATAACCGCTGGGAAGATGGTGATCGCCACCAGCGCCATGCGCCAGTCGAGCGTGAACATCGCCACCAGCATAGCGCCGATCAGTGCCGCGCTGCGCAGCACCGTTGCCACAACGGTGACATACAGGTCACGGATCACTTCGGTGTCGTTTGTTACGCGCGAGATCAGTTGCCCTACCGGCTGCGTGTCAAACGCACTCAGCGGCTGACGCAGCGCAGCGTCCATGACATCGGTACGCAGTTTTTGCACCACACCTACCGCCGCGCGGTTAAACAGCAGCGCCTGAAGGTAGTGCAGCCCGGCAGCGCTAATCGACAACAGGATATAAGCCACCGCCAGCCCGGCCGCCAGGCCAAGCGGCATCTGGTTTTTCGCCACCAGGTTATCAATAAAATAGCTCACCAGCACCGGGCCACAAACCTCAGCGGCAGCCGCAACCCAGAGCATCAGCATCGCCCCACCCAGCGGTTTGCGCCACGGCGATCCGTAAGCCAGCAGGCGTTTAATGGTAGGCCACTGTTGTTTACGACTCATTGGCGCTCTCCCTGACGTCTTCCTGCTCCGGGGCTTCGTCCAGCGCGGCCTCCAGCTGTTGATAGCGGTACATATCCCGATACCAGCCCGGCTGAGACGCCAGCGCGTCATGGCTGCCACGCTGGGCGATATGCCCGTGCTGCATCACCAGAATCTCGCTGGCTTCCGTTAATGCAGACAGGCGGTGGGCGCTGATAATGACCGTGCGGTGTTCACCCCACTCGCGCAGGTTGTGCAGAATTTGGTGCTCGGTGCGGCCATCTACTGCGGAAAGCGCGTCATCCAGAATCAGGATTTCGGCATCAAGCAGCAGCGCCCTGGCAATAGAAATTCGCTGTTTTTGCCCGCCGGAAAGCATGACCCCACGCTCACCCACTTCGGTATCGTACCCTTGCGGCAAGCGCAGGATATCCTCATGCACGCTGGCCAGGCGAGCGACACGCTCTATGTCCTCCTGCGTAGCACCCGGCTTACCCAGCGCAATGTTGCTGGCCACGGTGTCAGAGAACAGGAACGGCGTCTGGTTCACGACAGCCAGACGGCTTCTCCAGCCGTCAATTTTCAGCGCCGTGAGCGGAATATCGTGGTAGCGAATATCGCCCTCTTCCACGTCGAAATGACGCTGGATCAGCGCGAGAATCGTGCTTTTACCGGACCCCGTTGGCCCGCACAGGCCAAGCATTTCACCCGGTTTAAGGGTGAAGTTGACGTTTTGCAGCGTCGGCTGAGCTGTCTGCGGGTAGTGGAACTGGCGAATCGAAGCCACCAGTTCAGCCCGCCCTTCCGGCAGCGTTTTATCGCCGTCGACCACGCCCGGCTCTTCTTCCAGCATCGCGCGGATACGGCTGTAGGCCGCACTTCCTCGTTCGACAATATTGAACATCCAGGCCAGCGCCAGCATCGGCCAGATCATCAGGCCGAGGTACATCACAAAACTGGTGAGCTGCCCCAGGGTAAGCGAGCCCTCGATAACCATCCAGCTTCCGCCGCCGATGGCCAGCAGGTTTGCGGCCCCAATCGCGACATAAATAGTGGGATCAAAACGGGCATCAATGCGCGCGACGCGCATGTTTTTCGCCCCGGCATCCTGAGCTTCTGCGGCAAACAGCGCCGACTGCCTGTCTTCAAGGCCGAACGCCTTGATCATGCGGATGCTGGTCATGCTTTCCTGGGTACGATCGTTCAAGGCTGAGAATGCCGCCTGCGCCACTTTGAAGCGATCGTGTAAACGTGCGCCGTCGCGTTTGATCACCACGGCCATGATTGGCATCGGCAGAAGCGCCAGCAATGTGAGCTGCCAGCTGATTTGGGTGGACATGACTATCAGCACCGCCAATCCCATGACCAGCGAGTCCACCAGCGTTAGCACCCCTTCCCCCGCGGCGAATACCACGCGATCGACATCGTTAGTCGCGCGCGCCATCAGGTCGCCGGTACGGTGACGGAGATAAAATTCAGGGTGGTGGCGGCTTAGCTGGCGGTAATAGTTTTCCCGCAGCTCAACGGCAAGCTGGTAAGACGCCCCGAACAACAGGACGCGCCAGACGTAGCGCACAAGATAAACTACTACGGCAATAAGCAGCATCAGACCGATCCACATCAGCACTTGCTGAGAGGAGAGACGCTGCTGCACGACGCCATCCACAATCACGCCCACCACTTTTGGCGGCACGAGCTGCAAAATAGCGATGATAATAAGCAATGCCACCGCGCCGAGGTAGCGTCGCCACTCGCGGGTGAAGTACCAGCTTAACTGAGCAAATAATCGCACGAAGTTTAGATCCTGAAATGCTGCCTGCCGGCCAGGGCAAAAGAGTAGAGGCTACTGTTCCGCACTGTGCGGAATCAGGAAGTTAGAGGTAATGCTGTGGTGTATTTTATCTGTTCCATGGCAAAACTCGAAGTGACATCGCTTAAACCCGGGATGCCGTTCACCAGCCGCTTATAAAAGTCGTCGTACCGCTTCATGTCTGCCACCTGAACCCGAATCAGATAATCATATTCGCCGGCCATGCGCCAAAACCCCAGAACTTCGGGCATGGCTTCCACCACCGAGACAAATTTGCAGTACCACTCGCTGCTGTGCTGCTGGGTTTTAATCAGCACAAACGCCGTCAGGCCCAGCCCAAGTTTTTCCGGATCCAGCAGCGCAACTTTGCCGCGAATATAGCCTTCGTCTTCCAGGCGTTTTAAGCGTTTCCAGCACGGGGTGGTGGTCAGATTAACGGCATCCGCCAGCGCCTGCAAAGACAGGGTACAGTCCTGCTGCAGCATCGCAAGCAGCTTTTGGTCAATTTTATCTATCATGAGATCACCGGAGAGAAATATTTTCTCTAATGGAAGCGCTAAACAGGCAAAATGGCAACTTTTTTATCCTGACTTTGGATTACGCTAAGCACAAATTGATAAATGAGAATTTTCCATGACCAGCACCTGGGTGACCAACGCCATCAGCGAGATTAACGCCGACTATCAACGCTCTGCGGATACGCATCTTATCCGTCTGGCTTTGCCCGCTTTTCCGGGTATTCAGCTGTATCTGAAGGATGAGAGCACCCACCCGACCGGCAGCCTGAAGCACCGCCTCGCGCGCTCCCTGTTCCTGTACGGGCTGTGTAACGGCTGGATTAAAGAAGGCACCACGATTATCGAAGCCTCCTCTGGCTCAACCGCAGTGTCAGAAGCCTATTTTGCTCGCCTGCTTGGTCTGCCGTTTATTGCGGTGATGCCCGCCAGCACCGCAAAACGCAAAATTGAACAGATCGAATTCTACGGCGGCCGCTGCCACTTTGTAGACAGCGCCTGCGAAATTTACGCCGCTTCGGAAATGCTTGCCCGCGAGCTGAACGGCCATTATATGGATCAGTTCACCTACGCCGAGCGGGCAACCGACTGGCGCGGGAACAACAATATCGCCGACAGTATTTTCCGCCAGATGACCCATGAGCCGCATCCGGTACCGGATTACATTGTGATGAGCGCGGGGACCGGCGGCACCTCAGCCACCATTGGTCGTTATCTTCGCTTCCAGGGCCACGACACAAAGCTGGTCGTCGTCGATCCGCAGAACTCAGTATTTCTTGATTACTGGCAGCAGCGCGACTGTGGCCTGAAAAGCGCAGTGGGCAGCAAAATCGAAGGGATTGGTCGCCCGCGCTGCGAGCCTTCGTTTATTCCCGATGTGATTGACGAGATGATGCGCGTGCCGGACGCCGCCAGCGTTGCCACTATGCAATGGCTGGAATCCCAGCTTGGCCGCAAAGTGGGGGCCTCAACCGGCACCAATATGTGGGGTGTGCTGCAGCTTGCCGCGAGAATGCGTGAGGAAGGCCGGAGCGGTTCTATCGTGACGCTGCTTTGCGACAGCGGCGAACGCTACCTTGAGTCCTACTACAATTCAGCCTGGGTCAACGATCATATCGGCGATCTCTCACCGTTCAAGGCTGAAATTTCCCGATTAATATCAATACCCTAAATAATTCGAGTTACAGCCAGGCAGCGAGGGAGTGAATTCCCAGGAGCTGACTAAAGTCAGTGGCTGGGGTTCAGGAGTGAAGTTAACACCGCTGCGGCTTGAAGTATAACAGGTATAAAAAAACCGGGCTAAATGCCCGGCGCTGTAAGGTCTCAATATTCGGGGGAATAGGTGAGATGTGGAGTGTCCAGCCAGTGCGTCAAATAGTGCGAGACCGCCTGGTTACGGCAGTGGCCGATAACCGGCAGATGGGGTAAATCCGCTTTAAGCTGCGGCATGGCGTTGCCCATAATCAGGCCGTGCCCAACCGCCGAGAGCATTTCGCGGTCGTTCATCGCGTCGCCAAATGCCATGCAATCCTGCAGAGTCAGTCCTAAGTGAGCGCTCAGTACACCAAGCGCTGCGCCCTTGTTGCTGCCCACCGGCAGCACTTCCAGGCAGTCCATTGCCGAGAAGCAAAGAAATGCGCGATCGCCCAGCGCTTCATTGAGCTGAATGCGCAGGCGGCACAGATCGTCATGATCGCCGCAGAAGCAGATCTTGGTGACCTCGTGAGCAGGTAAACTACGAAGATCGACGATATGTGGCTGGAAACCGCTGTATACGTGTGCATGAAGCATTTCCGGGATTTCATGGCTGGTTAGCCAACCTGAATCGTTAAAGGCATGCATGCTTGCTTCGGTATCCCAATGGCCGTGCAGCACCGTCTCTACCGCCCACGGCGAGAGATCGTTGCGGTGCATTAGCTCACCTTCCATGCTGTGAATGCGCGTGCCGTTGCCGGTGATCAGGAAAGCGTCGAGATCGATCTTGCCGAGGATATGGCGCATCTCCAGCTCGTGGCGACCGGTTGCAAAAGCCAGGGTTATCTGGCGCTCTTCACGCAGGCGCTTCAGCGTATTCAGGGTTGCTTCCCCAAGGTGATGGTCGGGCAGCAGCAGCGTGCCGTCCATATCAAATGCAGCCAGACGAGCCATGGTTACTCCAGAAGTGATCGTGACAGGCAAAAGTATCCTCTGGAATATACGGAACTAATAGTGAATACTTGGGAAAAAATGTTCCGGGTTTATTATGCGACTTCTGAATCGGCTCAATCAATTCCAGCGTTTATGGCAGCCTTCCGGCGGGGAACCGCAGCAGGTGACCATTGCCGAGCTGGCCGAGCGCTGTTTTTGTAGCGATCGCCACGTCAGGACGCTGCTTAATCAGCTTGAAGACGCGGGCTGGCTGCGCTGGCGTGCACAGTCTGGCCGCGGTAAACGCGGTGACCTGACGTTTCTGGTTTCGCCGGAAAACGTGCGTTCCGGCATGATGGAGCAGGTTCTGGATAAGGGCCAGCATCAGAATGCGCTGGAGCTGGCTCAGCTTGCGCCGGAACAGCTTCGCCAGCTATTACAGCCGTTCCTCGGCGGCCAGTGGCAAAACGATGTCCCCACGCTGCGTATTCCTTATTATCGCCCTCTCGATCCCGTTGCCCCTGGTTTTCTGCCGGGTAGAGCCGAGCAGCACCTCGCCGGGCAGGTGTTTTCCGGCCTCACGCGTTTTACCCGTGAAAGCCCGGAGCCCCAGCCTGACCTCGCCCACCACTGGCAAATATCAAACAATGGCCTGTGCTGGGATTTTTTTATTCGCTCGACCCTGCACTGGCACAACGGTGAGCCCGTAGAAACCCATCAGCTTCAACAGCGGCTGATGCTGCTGCTCGAGCTGCCCGCCCTGCGGCGACTGTTTATCAGCGTCAAGCGTATTGAGATCCCTCACGCACAGTGCCTGCGCTTTATTTTGCATCGGCCGGACTATTGGCTCGCGCATCGCCTGGCGAGCTACTGCAGCCGCCTGGCCCATCCGCAGGATACACAACTGGGCTGCGGCCCATTCCGCATTGTCAGCTTCAAGCCGAACCTGGTGCGGCTGGAAAGCTTTGAAAGTTATCATCTGAAACACCCGCTGCTGAAAGCCATCGAATACTGGATCACCCCGCAGCTCTTCGAAACCACGCTCGGCACAAGCTGCCTGCATCCGGTGCAAATCGCCATCGGCCAGCAGGATGAGCTGGAGAACCTGCGCCCGGTCAGTAATAGCATCAGCCTGGGCTTTTGCTATTTAGGCATCAGGCCACAGGGAAGGCTCAGCGCAGAGCAGGCCAGAACAATCATGCAGATTGTCCGCGAGCCAGAGATGATAGGCTCGCTGCCGCTTAACAGTGAGCTGATCACGCCCAATAGGGAGATGATCCCTGGCTGGCAGATTCCCGGCTGGGATGCGCACACAGCCGTCACGTTACCGAAAAAACTGACGCTGGTTTACCATTTGCCGGTCGAGCTTCATGCGATGGCTTTTCAGCTCAGGCACTATCTGGCAGAGCGCGGCTGCGAACTGACGGTAATTTTTCACGACGCTAAAACCTGGGCTGGCTGCGAAGATTTAGCCCAGGCCGATATCGTGATGGGCGACAGGCTGATTGGCGAAGCGCCGGAATACACCCTGGAGCAATGGCTGCGCAGCGATGTATTGTGGCCCAATTTTTTAAGCGCCGGCCATTATGCCCATCTGCAGGCCACGCTGGATGCCGTGCAGGCTTCCCCTCCTTCTTATGAACGTAACGAAGGGCTGAAAGACGTTTTTCATGGCCTGATGCGGGATGCCGTGGTCACACCGCTGTTTAATTATCGCTACCAGATAAGCGCCCCACCCGGCGTGAACGGCATTGAACTGAATGCCTGGGGCTGGTTTGATTTTTGCGAAGCCTGGCTCCCACCGCCGGGAATGACATGAAGAAGCTGGCTCACGCCCTGGCGGGACGTTACCATACCCTTTTCCAGACACCCTAATGAACGACAGGATAGAGAATGAAACGTACAGTCGTGGTTTTCAGCGGCGGACAGGACTCCACCACTTGCCTGATTCAGGCCTTACAGCAATACGATGAAGTCCACTGCGTGACCTTTGATTACGGTCAGCGCCATCGGGCAGAAATTGACGTGGCCCAAAAGCTCTCGCTGAAGCTTGGCGCCCGTGCGCATAAAGTCCTGGACGTTACCCTGCTGAACGAACTGGCGGTGAGCAGCCTGACGCGAGACAGCATTCCGGTGCCGGGTTACAACCCGGAGGACAAAGGCATCCCAAGCACTTTCGTCCCAGGCCGCAATATCCTGTTCCTGACCCTGGCGGCGATTTACGCTTATCAGGTTGAAGCGGAGTCCGTGATAACCGGCGTCTGCGAAACGGACTTCTCTGGCTACCCGGACTGCCGCGACGAGTTTGTCAAAGCACTTAACCATGCGGTAAGCCTCGGGATGGCAAGAGATATCCGGTTTGAAACGCCGCTGATGTGGCTGGACAAAGCGGAAACCTGGGCGCTGGCCGATTACTGGCAGAGCCTGGAAACGGTCCGCCAGGAGACGCTGACCTGCTACAACGGCATCCAGGGCGACGGCTGTGGCGAATGCGCCGCCTGTAATCTGCGAGCTAAGGGCCTGAACCACTATCTGGCCAATAAACCCGCAGTCATGGCCGCAATGAAGCAAAAAACAGGCCTCAAATAAAACATAACGGCGTGGTCACAAGCCTCTGTCGATAGAAGAAATACCGGACAGTTTGTAAAAAAGACTGGAAAATCAATTCATTGATTTTCGGCTGATAATAACAAAGAGGGAAAACCAGGCTTTTCCCTCTTTGTCGGCGATTTTAGGCGCTCATCATCTGTTCCAGTTTCTCACGCAGTTCACCTTCCAGCGGAACGGCCTTTTGCGTCTTTAAATCAATGCAGACGAAGGTCAGCAGCGCGTCGGCCACGGCTTCGCCTTCAGGCTCCAGCGTCACCACCTGGCTCAACACACCGCTTTTACCGTTAATCTGCTGGAGTTTGCTGTCAATGCGCAGCAGATCCCCAAGTACCGCCGGACGGCGGTAGCTAATATTGATGTTCACCACGATAAAAGCGATGTTGTGTTCCGTCATCCACTGGAAGCCCGTCGTTTTTTCCAGCCCTTCCCAGCGGGCCTCCTCGAGGAACTCAAGATAACGGGCGTTGTTAACGTGTTGATAGACGTCCATGTGGTATCCACGAACTTTGATATGTGTCTGCATAGCGCGAAGCCCTTGTTCTCTTTTTGTTGTCATCAGGTGAAGGTAAGCGAGGCCATACCCCGACAACTGGTATGACCTCTAACTCAGCGTAGCAAACTTTCCTCTTCAGGTGGAAGCCTGAGCACGTAAACTCAAAGTTTTATGCGAGCCAGATTACGTTCTACCAGCGATGCACCAATGCCCGGGACCTCCTGCAGCTGATCTAGCGTTTTAAACGGGCCGAACTCGTCACGGTAGCTGACGATGGCCTGCGCCTTTTTCAATCCCACGCCATTCATTTTCTGGGCAAGTTCTTCCGCCGGGGCGCTATTGATACTCACCAGCCCCTCCCCTTGCTCCGCCGTTTTGGCGGGGGCAGCTTTAGGCTGCGTCGCTGCCGAGCTGGCCGAGGCCAAACCGGCTTTTTCTGCGGCGGCATGTGCCGGGGCGCAGCCAAGTAAACCAGCCAGAACGAGGGAAAGTGAAAATGCTTTAATGCCTGATGTCATGCTGTGTCCTCCATGTATGTTGACAGCCCGGTCACCATAGCGAGGATAAAAATCAGGAACAAACGCCGGATTTAAAATGTGGAAAAGGCCGCGAAAGCGGCCTTCAGGTATTACACTGCGTTGCAAAAATTTGCGAGGATTACTGCTGCTGGTCGATGCTATCGCCCAGTTTGATCTTCGCTTCTTTGCGCAGGTTGGACATCAGCGCTTCGAAAGCAATCTGGGCATTGTTCTGGGTGATCCCCTGCACCATCGCTTTTTTCTGCTCGTCCGGCATAGAGCCTGCTTTCACTTCATCCAGAGACAGCAGCACAACGTTGCCCTGCATATCATTGGCGACGCCATAGCTCGGCTTGTCTTTCGCCGGCAGAGGCAGTCCAAAGGCGGCCTGGCTGATCGGATCCTGCCCGGTACGGCTCAGGGTTTTCGCTTCTCCGAAGCTCAGGCCCGCCGCTTTCAGTTCGTCACTGCCTTTGCCCAGTTTCAGCGCGTTCAGCAGTTTGTCAGCATCCAGCTTCGCCTGCTGCTCCGCTTTCTGCTGCTTCACGGCGGCAATCACCTGGTCACGCACTTCGGTGAGTGGTTTAACCGCTTCAGCTTTGTGCTCGGAAACACGCAGGACGAAAGCGCGATCGCCATCGACGGTGATAATGTCTGAGTTGCTGCCCGGCGAACCGTTTTCACCCACCAGACCACCGCTGAAGATAGCATCGGCAACCGGTTTGAAGTTCAGCTCTTCCGGCAGGTTGTCGTGACCGAACCAGCCAGTTTCAACCGCTTTAACCCCTGCGACTTTCTCAGCGCTTGCCAGAGATTCGTTGTCGTTGCTCGCGGCATCGCTCACTTTCTGCTGCAGCGCATAGTAAGCATCAACGGCTTTTTCCTGCTTCACTTTAGCCACGATGCCATCGCGAACTTCCGCCAGCGGCTTCACAACGGCAGGCTGGATGTCATCCAGGCGAACGATCAGGAAACCAACGGAGGATTTAACGACGCCGGACAGCTGACCTTTTTCTTTCAGACCGGCATTTTTCAGTTCGTCAGGCGTGGTGGAGGCTTCCAGCCAGCCCATATCACCGCCGTTGCGGGCAGAGATGATGTCAGCAGACTTGGCCTTCGCCAGTGCAGCAAAATCGCCGCCCTTGTTCAGCTCGTCGAGAACCGCTTTCGCTTCATCTTCGGTTTTAGTCTGAATCACGCTGTAGCGGTTACGCTGCGGCTGGGTGAATTCGTCTTTGTGCTGGTCGTAGTAAGCCTGAACGTCCGCATCACTGGCCTCTTCCTGCATGGAAGCCGCGTCCAGCTTGATGTAGCTAACCTTAAACTGTTCAGGGGTGATGTAGCGGTTTTTGTTCTGCTCGTAGTTGGCGTTGATTTCCTGCTCGGAAGCGTCTTGCTTCGCGGCCAGCGCTTTCACGTCGATTGTGGCTTCACGCACGACGCGCTGCTGGGAGACCAATGCCGCCAGCTCGTCGGTTTCGCCGGTGAGCATAAAGTCGGTGCCGACCACGGCTTTGATCAGCTGGTCGGTGGTGAGCTGATTGCGCAGCGCCTGTGCATATTGGTCGGCAGTTAATCCCATGTTGCCGATGATGGCGTTATAGCGAGCGTTATCGAACTTGCCGTTAGTCTGGAAGGCAGGCTGGCTGAAGATAGCCATTTTTACCTGCTCGTCGCTGATACCGAGGCCCAGATGTTTGGCGTACTGGTCAAGCAGCGATTCATCAATCAGCTGGTTGAGAACCTGTTGGCGCATTTGCTTCATGTAGCCTTCGTTACCGGCAAGAACGGAGAACTGGTCGCCCAGCTGCTGCTGCTGACGATTACGTTCGTTCGCTACGGCATTTTCGAACTGGCCACGGCCAATCTCCTGGCCATTTACTTTTGCGGCATAATTATTGTTACCGCCAGTCAGGTAGCTACCCACGCCAGTCAGAACGAATGACAAGATAATCAAACCCAGAATGATCTTGAGCACGACATGGTTAGCCGCCGCTCGTAAATTGTCCATCATGGTGTAACAACACTCCGCTGTAGTATGACTTGGTAAACCTGCGCAGGCGCTAAGCTGGCATCCTTAATGACTCAAGCTGCCCTGTGCTGCGCGCAAGGGCGTATTGTGACAAGAAACCCGCTGCAAATCATCAACACCTGCGTAAAATTCGGCTTCAGGCAATAAAAAAGGCACATCAAATGATGCGCCCCTGCGATACCTGACACCATCTACCCCAGTCAGTCGGGGCCAATAAATCAGTTAACAGCGTCTTTCAGCGCTTTACCAGCACGGAAGCCTGGTACTTTTGCTGCGGCGATGGTGATTTCTTTACCGGTTTGAGGGTTGCGGCCAGTACGGGCAGCACGCTCTTTAACAGCAAAGGTACCAAAACCTACCAGTGCTACGTCTTCCCCGGACTGCAGAGATTCAGTAACAGAAGCAATAACAGCATCTAATGCACGTCCAGCCGCGGCTTTAGAAATATCAGCACCTGCGGCAATTTTGTCTATCAGTTGAGATTTATTCACTCTTCTCTTCCTCTCTTTATAATTTATATCGCACCTGATATCCCTCAGGCGCGACCGCGCAGCAGTTATAACAGGCTCGTCATGCCCTTACAACAGGAGTTGTGGACGATAAGCTCAGCCAGCAACTAAATTAGCGACACAAAAAAAAGCTGGCAAGTGACAATTCACTTACCAGCCCTAATTTTATTGACTGTATTTGCGTCAGGTCACTATTTTGCGGTGACCACCTGCATGCCGGAAGGCTCATTCTGCAGCGCGAGGGCCAGAACTTCCTCAATACGCTTCACAGGATGAATCGTCAGGTCTGCAATCACGTTGTCCGGAATTTCTTCCAGATCGCGCTTGTTGTCGTCCGGGATCAGCACGGTTTTGATGCCGCCACGATGCGCTGCCAGCAGTTTCTCTTTCAGGCCACCAATCGGCAATACCTGGCCACGCAGGGTAATTTCACCGGTCATTGCCACATCGGCACGAACCGGGTTCCCTGTCAGGCAGGACACCAGCGCGGTACACATTGCGATACCGGCGCTTGGGCCGTCTTTTGGCGTTGCCCCTTCCGGTACGTGAACGTGAATATCACGTTTTTCGTAGAAGTCACCGTTGATACCCAGTTTTTCCGCACGAGCACGGACGACGGTCAGCGCCGCCTGGATAGACTCCTGCATAACTTCACCGAGGGAGCCGGTATAAGTCAGTTTGCCTTTACCCGGTACGCAGGCGGTTTCGATGGTCAGCAAATCGCCGCCCACTTCCGTCCACGCCAGCCCGGTCACCTGGCCTACGCGGTTTTCACTGTCGGCACGGCCGTAATCAAAGCGTTGCACCCCAAGGTAATCCTTCAGGTTGTCGCCGTTGATTTCGATGTGCTTGAGCGATTTATCCAGCAGCAGCTGCTTCACCGCTTTACGGCACAGTTTGGAGATTTCACGCTCCAGGCTACGGACGCCCGCTTCACGAGTGTAGTAGCGAATGATGCCCACAATGGCGCTGTCATCCACTTTCAGCTCGCCTTTTTTCAGGGCGTTGCGCTCAATTTGCTTCGGCAGCAGGTGCTGTTTGGCAATGTTCAGCTTTTCGTCTTCGGTATAGCCAGACAGGCGAATCACTTCCATACGATCCAGCAGCGGAGCCGGAATATTCATGGAGTTAGAGGTCGCCACAAACATCACGTCGCTGAGGTCATAGTCCACTTCCAGGTAATGGTCGTTAAACGTCACGTTCTGTTCTGGATCAAGGACTTCCAGCAGCGCAGAAGCAGGATCGCCGCGCATGTCGGAAGACATCTTGTCGATTTCATCCAGCAGGAACAGCGGGTTTTTGACGCCGACTTTGGCCATCTTCTGAATCAGTTTACCCGGCATGGAGCCGATGTAAGTCCGGCGGTGACCACGGATTTCAGCTTCATCACGCACGCCGCCCAGCGCCATACGCACGTATTTACGACCCGTGGCTTTAGCGATGGACTGGCCCAGAGAGGTTTTACCTACCCCCGGCGGCCCAACCAGGCAAAGAATTGGCCCTTTCAGCTTGTTGACACGGCTTTGGACTGCGAGGTATTCCAGAATGCGATCTTTCACACGTTCCAGACCATAATGGTCGGTATCGAGGATTTCCTGCGCCTGACGCAGATCTTTTTTGACCTTGCTGCGGGCGTTCCACGGAACCTGAACCATCCAGTCGATGTAGCCGCGCACCACGGTAGCTTCCGCAGACATTGGCGACATCATTTTCAGCTTCTGCAGCTCGGCTTCGGTTTTCTCGCGCGCTTCTTTCGGCATTTTTGCCGCGTCAATTTTGCGCTTCAGCGCTTCATTTTCATCAGGCGCGTCGTCCATTTCGCCCAGTTCTTTCTGAATCGCCTTCATTTGCTCATTCAGATAGTACTCGCGCTGGCTTTTTTCCATCTGCTTTTTAACGCGGTTGCGAATGCGTTTCTCCACCTGCAGCAGATCGATTTCCGACTCCATCATCGCCATCAGGTATTCCAGACGCTCGTTGATATCGGACATCTCAAGCACAGATTGCTTGTCCGACAGCTTAAGCGGCATATGGGCGGCAATGGTATCAGCCAGACGTGCAGGATCGTCGATGCTGTTCAGCGACGTCAGCACTTCTGGTGGAATTTTTTTGTTCAGCTTGATGTAGCCTTCAAACTGATTAATTGCGGTGCGAACCAGCACTTCCTGCTCGCGCTCTTCAATCGCCGGCGAGTTCAGGTACTCCGCCTGCGCAGAGAAGTGGTCGCCGTTGTCAGACAGCGTGGTGATACGCGCGCGCTGAAGCCCTTCTACCAGTACTTTTACCGTACCGTCAGGCAGTTTCAGCATTTGCAGAATTGAAGCAACGGTACCCACAGTGAACAGGTCGTTAACACCTGGCTCATCCGTCGAAGCCTCTTTCTGCGCCACCAGCATGATTTTCTTATCATGGTCCATTGCAGCTTCCAGGCAGCGAATGGATTTTTCACGCCCGACAAACAGTGGAATAACCATGTGCGGATAAACCACCACATCGCGCAGCGGCAATACGGGGATTTCAATGCGTTCAGAACGCTCAGGATTCATAGAGCTCTCTCTTAGTTTAATGTCCGCCAGGTGATTTGGTGAACGCTTCCGCTCCACCAACAAGTAAATCAGTATATGGGGCTGTTTCCCGGACATTCAACTGTGGGAATGCAGGAAAAATAAATGGGGGATAAAATCCCCCATTTTCTTATTAACTGACTGGTTATTCTGGCGAATTATTCACCGGATGCCTGCTGTGCTTCCGGCTTACCATAAATTAATAGCGGCTTGGACTGGCCAGCGATGACGGACTCGTCAATCACCACTTTTTCCACGTCGTCCAGAGATGGCAGATCGTACATGGTGTCCAGCAGCGCGCCTTCCACGATGGAACGCAAGCCACGAGCACCGGTTTTACGGATCATCGCTTTCTTCGCAATCGCGTCGAGCGCTTCATCACGGAATTCCAGCTCTACACCTTCCAGGTTGAACAATGCCTGATACTGTTTGGTAAGCGCATTTTTCGGCTCTTTCAGGATCTGGATCAGCGCGTCTTCGCTCAGTTCGCTTAAGGTTGCGACCACCGGCAGACGACCAATGAACTCAGGGATCAGACCAAACTTGATCAGATCTTCCGGTTCAACCTGGCCGAGCAGCTGGCCTTCGCTGGCTTTCTCAGACTTCGCTTTTACCGTTGCGCCAAAGCCAATACCAGAACCCGTTTCCACGCGGTTGGCAATAACTTTATCCAGGCCTGCAAATGCGCCGCCGCAGATAAACAGAATCTTGGAGGTATCAACCTGCAGGAATTCCTGCTGCGGATGCTTACGGCCACCCTGAGGTGGAACGGCAGCCACGGTGCCTTCAATCAGCTTCAGCAGCGCCTGCTGTACGCCTTCACCGGACACGTCACGGGTGATGGACGGGTTATCAGATTTGCGGGAGATTTTATCGATCTCATCGATGTACACGATGCCGCGCTGGGCTTTCTGTACGTCGTAGTCGCATTTCTGCAGCAGCTTCTGAATGATGTTTTCAACGTCTTCGCCCACGTAACCTGCTTCGGTCAGCGTGGTTGCATCGGCCATGGTAAATGGCACATCCAGCAGGCGAGCCAGCGTTTCTGCCAGCAGCGTTTTACCGCTACCTGTCGGGCCGATCAGCAGGATGTTGCTTTTACCCAGCTCAACGCCGTTGGACGTGTCGCTGTTGCGCAGACGTTTGTAGTGGTTGTAAACCGCAACCGCCAGCACTTTCTTCGCCTGCTCCTGGCCGATAACATAATCGTCAAGATGGTGGCGAATTTCGTGCGGCGTTGGCAACGCACTGCGTTCACGGTGCGGCGCAACTTCTTTAATCTCTTCGCGAATGATGTCGTTACATAAATCGACACACTCATCGCAGATATACACTGACGGCCCGGCAATCAGCTTGCGCACTTCATGCTGGCTTTTGCCGCAAAAAGAGCAGTACAGCAGTTTGCCTGAACCGTCTTTGCGCTTATCTGTCATCAGTAAAACCTCTTCTCTGTTTCTGTGTGCTACCACCGGTAGCACAAGTGCCATTCTACGGCGCAGCCGATAGTGAAGCGTTAAGTCAGGCCGCGACGTTGACTATAGTATAGCGGCCTAAAGCTTCGGGCATTAGTTACGGTGAGTCAGGATCGAATCGACTAAACCGTACTCTACCGCTTCGCTTGCGGAGAGGAAACGATCGCGCTCGGTGTCTTTCTCGATTTGTTCAAGCGATTTGCCCGTATGTTCCGCCATCAGCTCGTTCATACGTGCTTTCACTTTCAGGATCTCTTTAGCGTGGATTTCGATATCCGTCGCCTGGCCCTGATAGCCGCCCAGCGGCTGGTGAATCATGACGCGGGAGTTCGGCAGGCAGAAACGCTTACCTTTTGCCCCAGCGGTCAGCAGGAATGCGCCCATCGAGCAAGCCTGGCCCATACAAATGGTGCTGACGTCAGGCTTAATAAACTTCATGGTGTCGTATATCGACATCCCGGCCGTAATTACGCCACCCGGAGAGTTGATGTAAAGATAGATATCTTTTTCCGGGTTTTCTGCTTCCAGAAACAGCATCTGCGCCACAATCAGGTTAGCCATATGATCTTCTACCTGACCGGTCAGGAAGATGACGCGCTCCTTAAGCAGACGAGAATAGATATCGTATGAACGTTCGCCGCGGGATGTTTGCTCAACAACCATCGGCACCAGGGCCATATGGGGTGCTAATTGATCTCGTTCGCCACTGTATGACATGTCCGTCTCCTGGAGTAATTAAGCCTACTGTACTGATTCTACTTGAGACGCAGGATATTGACTATGTTCCTTGCGCCGATTCTGGACGGAGTCAGTCAGGGATTGTTAATGGAACCTCACCCGAATAATGGGGATGATTTGCCCTGTTTCAAGCATAACAACCTTTTGTTGTTACGCTAACCCTGAAATGGGGTTTTATTGATGGCTTATCGTGTGATTTAGCAATAAAAAAGCCCGCCACCAAAAGGTGACGGGCCCGATGCTGCGTTTTTTGGCTAATAAGCCAAAAAGCACTTACGCCTGCTGGTTCATCAGCTCGCTGAAAGTGGTCGCTTTTTCGGACACTTTCGCTTTAGCCAGAACGGCTTCAACAGCCTGCTCTTCCAGCGCAACGTTGCGCATGTTGTCCATCAGCTCTTTGTTTTTACCGTAGAACTCGATGACTTCAGTCGGATCTTCGTAGGCAGAAGCCATTTCTTCGATCAGACCTTTAACACGCTCTTCGTCAGCTTTCAGCTCGTGGGTACGAATCACTTCGCCCAGCAGCAGACCAACAACAACGCGACGTTTAGCCTGCTCTTCGAACAGTTCACGTGGCAGTTCCAGAGCCTGTTTCTCGTTGCCACCGAAACGCTGTGCAGCCTGGCGACGCAGAACGTCGATTTCGCCGTCGATCAGCGCAGCTGGCACGTCGATGTTGTTAGCGTTAACCAGACCGTCGATTGCCTGAGACTTGATGCGGTTACGCACGGCGCCTTTCAGTTCGCGATCCATGTTTTTACGCACTTCGGTACGCAGGCCAGCCACGGAACCATCTTCAACGCCGAAACGCTTAATGAACTCTTCGGTGAATTCTGGCAGCTCGCGCGCTTCAACTTTCTTCAGCACGATGTCGAACTTCGCCGCTTTCCCTTTCAGGTTTTCAGCGTGATATTCTTCCGGGAAGGTTACTTCGATAGTGAACTCTTCGCCCGCTTTGTGGCCAACGATGCCGTCTTCGAAGCCAGGGATCATACGACCCTGACCCATTGCCAGCACGAAGTCAGAGGCTTTGCCGCCTTCGAACACTTCGCCGTCAACGGAACCGGTGAAATCGATGGTAACGCGATCTTCTGCAGTCGCTGCAGCGTCGCTGTCTTTCCAGGTCGCCTGCTGCTTGCGCAGGGTGTCCAGCATCGCATCAACGTCTTCGTCGGTCACATCAACAACCGGTTTTTCAACTTCGATGGCTTCCAGACCCTGCAGCTCAACTTCTGGGTACACTTCAAACTCTACCGCGTAGGTGAAGTCTTCGCCCAGTTTGTATTCGCCCGGCACATAGTTAGGTGCGCCAGCCGGATTGATCTTCTCTTTGATGATCGCATCAATAAAGTTGCGGCTCATCAGCTCGCCCAGCACGTCCTGACGAACGGAAGCACCGTAGCGCTGCTCAACGACGGTCATCGGCACTTTGCCTTTACGGAAGCCATCGATACGTACTTTTTTAGCTACGTTGACCAGCTCGCTTTTTACAGCGGTTTCGATGCTGTCTGCAGCGATAGTAATCGTGAGACGGCGGCCAAGGCCCTGAGTGGTTTCAACTGAAACTTGCATCTTGTTACCTCAAAAAATCACAGTGCTCGGTCAACTCTGGAAGCCCTTGTGGCTTCACAGAACCAGGATGTTCTCTGAATCAGAAACACATTCCCTGTCGTCAGAATCATCCCGAAGACATTCAAAAAATAAGACGCAGCATTATAGCGGCATCGCTGGGGTGAGTCGAGAACGGCAATAGCGCTCGGCTGCGGCCTTTTTCACACTTCTTTGTCATTTATTCTTCTTTGCCCGCTCCCTTAAAGAGACGGACAAAACAAAACGGCCCGCAGGCCGTTTTTGGAAACGCAGTATACATACCGCAACATAACGGAAAAGTTCCCTTAGTTGCAAACGCTTAGCAGTTAATCAGGCAATGCTGCCCGCGCCACGGCAGTTCGGGGAGGCAAACACCGTGTCCTGCAGCCCTTCCCACTCTTTGACGGTGTAAGTGTGCAGCGCCAGCGCGTGTACCGGGCCTGCCAGTTCCTCGCTTAATGTGCCATAAATCATGCGATGGCGGTTTAAAAAGCGTTCGCCGGTAAAACGATCGCTAACCAGCACCACCTTAAAATGGCTTTCGGAGCCCGCCGGGACATTGTGACGATAGCTTTCATCCACGACTTCCAGGTACGCGGGGGTAAAGGCGGCTTTTAACTTCTCTTCTATCTGCTCGCGTATCAGCATGAACTTTCTCCTCGACAACGTAGAGATGCCACTCATCCCTTTAAATGTTAGCCGCTTTTAGCCAGATTTTGCTTTGAACACAACAAAAATTTAACTTTCTCGAGCCTTTCTTCACCCGGTTATCAGAACGTTCATAGGGTTAAGGCACTAAACCGAATGAAAAGTGTCAGAAGGTTTTGCTGAAGCCCAGAAAAATGGCAACGCGATGAAATTCCGTGCGTTAAGCACTTCCCCTGCACGACCGCAGTGTTATGATGGCGTGATTTTTTATCAGCCTGCCCTTTGAGTACATTGAGAAAGCGAACATGTTAAAAAAATTACTTTTCCCGCTGGTTGCCATGTTTATGCTGGCCAGCTGCGCAACACCGCCAACCACCATTGAAGTGTCACCAAAGATCACCCTGCCACAGCAGGATCCAAGCCTGATGGGCGTGACGCTAAGCATCAACGGTGCCGATCAGCGTACCAGCCAGGCGCTGGCGAAGGTGACCCGCGACAATCAGCTAGTCACGCTGACACCATCCCGCGATCTGCGCTTCTTGCTGCAGGAAGTGCTGGAGAAGCAGATGACCGCGCGCGGTTATATGATTGGGCCAAACAGCCCGGTTGACCTGCAGATCATCGTTAACCAGCTGTATGCAGACGTTTCCCAGGGTAACGTGCGCTACAACATCGCCACTAAAGCGGATATCTCCATCATTGCTACCGCGAAGAACGGTAACAAGATGACCAAGAACTACCGCTCCAGCTATAACGTTGAAGGCGCGTTCCAGGCTACCAATAAAAATATCGCTGACGCGGTTAACTCCGTGCTGACCGATACCATTGCGGATATGGCTCAGGACACCAGCGTTCACGACTTCGTTAAGCAGAACGCTCGTTAATTTTTACCCCGTTGGCCTGCTCACGCGGGCCAACAACAGAGTTTGTACAATTCCCCTATGTCCAATCATTATCTGCGCATCTTTCAGCAGCCAAAATCAGCCATTTTACTGATTCTGGGCTTTGCGTCCGGCCTGCCTCTAGCCCTGACTTCAGGTACGCTTCAGGCCTGGATGACCGTCGAAAACATCGACCTGAAAACCATAGGTTTCTTCTCGCTTGTGGGCCAGGCCTACGTCTTTAAGTTTCTTTGGTCGCCGGTAATGGACCGCTTTACCCCGCCGCTGCTCGGGCGTCGTCGTGGCTGGCTGTTAATCACGCAAATTCTGTTGTTGGTGGCAATCGCCGCCATGGGGTTCCTTGAACCCTCCTCGCAGCTGCGCTGGATGGCTGCCCTGGCGGTGATCATCGCCTTCTGTTCTGCCTCCCAGGATATCGTCTTTGATGCCTGGAAAACTGACGTTCTGTCTGCCGAGGAACGCGGGACCGGTGCCGCCATCAGCGTGCTGGGCTACCGCCTGGCAATGCTGGTTTCCGGCGGTCTCGCGCTCTGGCTGGCGGACCGCTATTTAGGCTGGCAGGCCACCTACTGGCTGATGGCAGCCCTGCTTGTGCCCTGTATTATCGCCACGCTTTTGGCGCCAGAGCCTACAGATGCCGTCCCCGTCCCTAAAAGCCTGGAGCGCGCCGTCGTTGAACCGCTGCGTGACTTCTTTGGCCGCAACAATGCCTGGCTGATTTTGCTGCTGATTGTGCTTTATAAGCTGGGCGATGCCTTCGCCATGAGCCTGACCACCACGTTCCTGATCCGCGGCGTTGGCTTTGATGCCGGTGAAGTCGGCGTGGTGAATAAAACGCTGGGGCTGTGCGCCACCATTTTCGGCGCGCTGCTTGGCGGAATGCTGATGCAAAAGCTGACGCTGTTCCGCGCCTTGCTGATCTTCGGCATTTTGCAGGGCGTGTCCAACGCCGGTTACTGGCTGCTGTCGGTAACGGATAAAGACATGATTACCATGGCGAGCGCGGTGTTCTTCGAGAACCTCTGCGGCGGCATGGGCACTGCAGCCTTCGTGGCGCTGCTGATGACGCTGTGCAATAAGTCATTCTCAGCCACCCAGTTTGCTCTGCTTTCCGCGCTTTCCGCCGTGGGCCGCGTGTATGTCGGCCCGATTGCCGGCTGGTTCGTGGAAGCCCACGGCTGGCCGACGTTCTACCTGTTCTCTGTAGTCGCCGCAGTACCGGGGATCCTATTATTACTGGTCTGTAAGCGCACGCTGGAGTTCACCCAGCAAAACGAAACCTTCATGACGCGCAGTGAATTTGCTCCGGCTTACCGCCTGGCGCTGCGTATTCTGGGCTTTGGCTGCCTGCTGCTGGCTGCGTGGCTGCTGGTTATTATCAGCAATGCGCTTGGGCTGACCGAATGGGCATTTGGTTTACAGCTGCTGGAATGGGGCGCTTTGTTCGCCATCGGTGGGATTCTGTTTGGCGGCCTGCTGGACTTCCTCGCCCTGCGCAAAACGGCACTTATCTGATAAGAATAAAAAACCGGGCGGATAAACGCCCGGTCTGAGAAAGCCGGCAAGGTCACCCTGCCGGCTTTTTTATCGCCTTAAGCCAGCGCGTGCGCTGCCGCGTTTTGCCCGGCAAGTGTACCAAAGATGATGATATCGGCGACGGCGTTGCCGCCGATGCGGTTTGCACCGTGAATACCGCCCACCACTTCACCTGCGGCCCAGACGCCCTGAATCACCTGATGCTGTTCGGTTACCACTTCTGCGCTGGTGTTAATGGTGACACCGCCCATCGTGTGGTGAACCCCTGGCGCAATGCGGATCGCGTAGTATGGCCCGGTGTCCAGTGGGAAACGCATCCCGGTGGTACGCCCAAAGTCTTCGTCCTTTTTCTGCTTCACAAAGCCGTTGTAGCGATCCAGCGTTTGCTGCAGCGCGTGCGCATCCATATTCAGCTTCACCGCCAGCTCTTCCGCCGTTGGCGCGCTGATCACAAACCCACGGGCAATATACTCATCCGCCGCTTTGTTATTCTGGCGTACCTGCTCATCAAACAGGATCCAGGCACTTTTCTCCGGCAGAGCGATAATCTCTGCGGAAACCTTGTCACGGGTTTCCAGCTCATTGAAGAAGCGCTGTCCTTCCTGACTGACCAGAATAGCCCCGCCGCCACGAATGGACTCGGAGATCAGATAAGAAGTCGTTTGCTCCACGGTCGGGTGGATCTGGATCTGATCCATGTCCACCGTACCGGCGCCGATCTTCTCCAGCAGGGCAATACCGCTCCCGGTCGCACCTTTATGATTGGTGGTCACAAAACCTTTCAGCTCAGGGCGGTAGTGAACAACCATTTTACGGTTGGCGCTGAAGCCACCGGTAGCCACAACCACGCTTTTCGCCAGCAGAATATGGTGTTCGTTATATTCGTTCGCGACCTTAACCCCGGTTACCACGCCGTTTTCATGCAGAATCTCTTCCACGGTGGTATCCAGCAGTACGTCGATGCTGCGCTGGTTGACGTTGTTGACCAGGCCGCTTATCAGGAAGCCACCAACGGCCGAGCGGTCTGCCGGGCGGTGTGTACGGTCAATGCTCATCCCGCCGGTGATGGTAATGTCGTTCAGGACGATATCCAGGCTTGCCAGCCAGTCAATGGCGCCTGGCGCGCGCTCGACGAACTCTTTAAGCAGCTCGGTATTGTTTCTGAATTTACCGCCTTTCAGCGTCTCATCGTAGAACAGCTCTTTGCTGTCTTTGATGCCCTTCATCGCCTGGAAGCGCGTTTCCGCGGCGTTCATGCCCACGGAGGCTTTGATAGTGTTGCCGCCGATGGTTGGCATCTTCTCGATGATCACCACGCGGGCACCGGCGTCGGAAGCACGAATAGCCGCCGCCAGGCCTGCACCGCCGCTGCCGATCACCGCCACATCGTAGCTTTGTGGCGCATCCGGGTTGCCGCCTTCTTCAATCACATGTTCTTTGCTGGAGGTGGTCATCGCGCGGGAGACCGCTTTCTTCAGGGCCTCACTTTGTGCCGTTGCCCCGGTCACCGCATCCACATACGGGCTGTTGGCCACCAGCATACGCGAGCGCAGAATTTCGAAACTTGGGGTGAAATCGACATCCACCGAATCGTCCTGCACCAGAGTAATGTCGGTGATACGGTCAGTGTCGAGCGTGACGCTGATTTTGAGCTTGAGCGCTTCGGCCTCCACTTTCTCCTGGAAGACCCCGGCTTTGTATTTGCGGCCAGTGGTACTGGTGTCGCGGATCATGGCATCGACCAGCGAGAAGCGCCACAGCGGCTCAGGAATCAGCAGCTCTTCGCGCTTGGTGCTGTCAATGAACAGATCCAGCGTTTCATTTTTTAGAATGCGATCGGCCCAGTCCGGGTAGGCAATACAGGCTTTCCCGACGGCAATCAGGTCGTAACCCAGGCCCAGCGCTTCTTCGGCATCGCTGCGGTTAACAACCCCGCCCACCCCGATAACCGGCACTTTCGCCAGCGTTTCAGACCTCATCGCCAGATACTTGTCGATCAACATGGTCGGATCTTTGGTATCGACGATCGACGCACGCTTGAAGTAGCCCACGGAGAAGTGCACGTAATCAACGCCCCTTTCCGCCAGCTTTTCCAGCAGGTACATGGTGTCGTCGAAGCGAATGCCCGGCACCTCAATCTCTTCCGGCGAGAAACGGTAGCCGATAATAAAGGAAGCATCGGCGAAGCGGCTGGCCATTTTGTGGGTGATTTCGAGCACTTCCAGCGGGAACCTGGCGCGATTGTCGCGGCTGCCGCCCCACTTATCGTCACGCTGGTTAGAGTTTGGCGAATAGAACTGCTGAATCAGGTAAGTGTTTGCGCCGTGGATCTCTACGCCGTCGAATCCGGCTTTGATCGCACGGTTAACGGCATCGCCAAACTTGGTGATCATCACATCCACTTCTTCGGCGGTCAGGGCTTCTGGCGTGGTGGCCCCTTCACGCGGTGCGGCAATGGCGCTCGGCGCGACGGGCTTCTTGCCGCCAATCAGCTCCGGCTCAACCATTCGGCCGCCGTGATAAATCTGCAGAATGGCTTTAGAGCCGCGGGATTTAATCGCACTGGCAATACGCGCGAGTCCTGGGATTTTGTTGTCGCTGTCGATAGCCAGCGCACCGGGGAAAGCGGGGCCTTTAGGATCGATAAAGCAGCATTCGACGATAACGGTGCCGATGGTGCCCGCGCGTTCGCGGTAATACTCAACCAAATCGCTCGGCACGCTACCGTCGTAAAAACCGGTACA
Organism: Enterobacter sp. Ap-1006; assembly: GCF_011752835.1. Classification (NCBI taxonomy): domain Bacteria; kingdom Pseudomonadati; phylum Pseudomonadota; class Gammaproteobacteria; order Enterobacterales; family Enterobacteriaceae; genus Enterobacter; species Enterobacter sp. Ap-1006. Next base: position 772,574 of record NZ_VWWU01000003.1, read on the forward strand.
GGTGGTCATCGGCGCCATGATCAGGCGGTTTTTCAGCACCGCGCCGTTGGGCAAGGTGAGTGGCTTCAGGATCGGAGTTTTGGAGTTCATTCTTTATCATTCCAGCAGGTGAGGTCGACATTGTCCGGCACTCAATGAATAGCCCCGGCAGGCAACACAATTATCAGGGAGTAACGTAATTTGAATTAGAGAACAGAAACGGCAATTTTGCGGGATATATTTTTCGAATGTTAGTCAACGCCTTAAAAAAAGCAAATACAAATAATAACCATAAATAACAAAAGGTTTTATATCACTTTGCTTCTACTGAATAGTCGATGGCAATCAGCGAAGCGGCTTATTTACATCAGGTTACGATTTGATCTTTAACCACTTAAAGACTATGGATATAAATGAAGCTGATTTTTTAGTTAAATAAAATCGTTGGCTTTTTGCTATACAGAAACCAAAATCAAATACCTGACACGGCCAGCAGGAGCGCAAAAGAAGGGATAATCTCCCATTGTTTCAGTATGATGAAGGATTCAAGAAACAATCGCTTATCACTTAATAAATATGAGGTTAAATGGAGGCAGGGAGCAGGTGCGATGAGCGGTCAGATTTGCACCGGTTAAAAAAACTATCATGAATGTATAAAATTCTGCCTATAAAAGATGAGGTGGAAATAAAAGTCGGGAAACAGGTTTTGCAGGGAATATTAATCGAATTCATCATGATAACTTTAAGGCACAGGCTATGACTAACACCTCACCAATAAGCGCGACAGCGAAAGCATCGCCCCCGGATGCGGGGAATAAAAAGCGCTTGATATTGCTATTTTTACCTATCCTTATCAGCATCATTATATTACTGCTTCCGGTTCCAGCCGGATTAGAGCCCTACGCATGGCACTTCTTCGCCATCTTCGTCGGCGTGATTGTCGGGCTTATCTTCGAACCCTTACCAGGAGCAGTTATCGGGCTGACAGGCATCGTGGTTATCGCGCTGTTCAGCCAGTGGCTATTGTTTAGCCCGGCCGAGCTGGCAGATCCTAAATTTAAGCTGGCGAGCCAGTCCTTCCAGTGGGCGGTCAGCGGCTTTAGCAACTCCACAGTTTGGCTGATCTTCGGCGCCTTTATGTTTGCCGCCGGCTACGACAAAACGCAGTTTGGCCGCCGCCTGGCGCTGATCCTGGTGAAGTACCTGGGCCGACGTAGCCTGACGCTGGGTTACGCGATCACCTTCGCCGACCTGCTTCTCGCCCCGTTCACTCCGTCTAACACCGCGCGCAGTGGGGGCACTATTTACCCGATTATTGCTAACCTGCCGCCGCTGTATGGCTCTCTGCCCAATGACCCAAGCTCGCGCAGAATTGGCTCTTACCTGATGTGGGTGGCGATCAGCGCCGCCTGTATCACCAGCTCGATGTTCCTCTCCGCGCTGGCACCGAACCTGCTGGCGCTGGCGCTGGTGAAAAGCATCATCGGCTTTGAGATCTCCTGGGGCATGTGGTTCCTGGCCTTCCTGCCGCTGGGCGTGCTGCTGATCCTCACCATGCCGCTGCTGGCTTACTGGTTCTATCCGCCGGAAGTGAAGGTGAATGACGAAGTGCCGAAATGGGCTGCCGCAGAGCTGGAAAAACTGGGCAAACTGTCGCGCAACGAAATCCTGCTGCTGCTGTTTGTCTGTAGCGCCCTGCTGATGTGGATTTTTGCCGCCGCGTGGATTGAACCTGCCATGGCCGCTCTGCTGGTTATTATCCTGATGCTGTGGACCGGCGTGCTGAACTGGAACGACATTATCAGCAATAAACCGGCCTGGAATACCTTTGCCTGGTTTGCCACCCTGGTGGCGCTGGCCGATGGCCTCGCGCGCGTGGGCTTTATTGCCTGGCTGGGTAAAGAAGGTGCCGCTCTGCTGCACGGCTTCGACCCGCAGGTATCGGCGGTGATGCTGCTGGTGGCGTTCTACCTGCTGCACTATCTGTTTGCCAGCACCACAGCGCACACCACCGCCCTGCTGCCGGCCACGCTGACCATCGCCGCATCAATTCCGGGTATCAATATGCCTGTCTTCTGCCTGATGATGGTGACTTCACTCGGCGTGATGGGGATCATCACCCCGTACGGCACCGGCCCAAGCCCGATTTACTACGGCAGCGGCTACCTGCCAACCAAAGATTACTGGCGAATGGGTACCATCTTTGGCGCTATCTTCCTCTGTTCGCTGATGCTTATCAGCTACCCGTGGATGGTGCTGATGTTCTGATGCACAACGTTTGATGCAAAAGCCCCCGGCATAAACCGGGGGCTTTTTTATTTTATGAAATAAACCATTTCGATGGTGATGCCATAAAGCATAGGCAGCAATATCATGCCCAATAGATTCACCAGGGGAGGAAGCTGACGGATAAATAAAACCGGGAACATCAGGACAACAACCACAATCCTGACAGGTAAGTTACGCCAGTCTCCACGTCTTTGCCAAAGCGCCCATCCCACCGGGATAACAAGGAAGAGCAGGATAACCAGCGCCCGCATCGTTATGACATCTTTTCCCTGCCATGCGCTCGCTCCACGCCATGCGCTATAAAATGCCATCGCAAGAAGCAGCCACGATGCCAGCCAGAAAACAGTATGGACGCATTTGCTTGCCGCTCCTCCGGATTTAAACCGGCGTTCAAGAAACGGATATCCCCAGAGAAAAGTCGCCACTACGGCCAGCATGACGCCTGACTGAAACGCGGCTTTCGGTGACTCATGGCCCGTTAGCCAGGCCGTATACCCCCAGAAAACTACGGCAATGATGGCTCCCCAGCTTAGCGCCAGGGTTGGTTTTTGCAGCACCTCAAGGAGTGAAGGATTAAGGCGCTCCAATAATGCAGGATGCTGCTGGCGTAATTCCCCCACCTGCTTCGCCAGCTGCGACAGCAGATCGGGAACCAGCCTTACCCACCCTGGAATCGCCATCCCTTTTTCCGTCAGCAGCCGCCATTTGAACTGAGCATAACGATTGCCTCCATATTGCCTGGCCAGATACTGCCAGTAGTTCTCCCGGTTAGTTATAGCAATTTGCTGTTCGAGGGCATGTACCAGCCAGTCAGGAAGTTGAGATGAGCGGTAGCTGTCAATCTGCCAGTCCATCACCGCAGAGACTTCATTTAACAGGCTGCGGTTAAGCCACTTCTGCTCGCTTAGTGCTTCGGCGAGCATCAGGCTAAACGCGTGTCGGGCTTCAAGTGCATCGGGGATTTCATTATCAAGGTAACGATGCAGCGCCCCCAATCCTTCAAGTTCATCCCTGATTAACAGAGTCGAAACTGACTGCGCCTTTTCCCAGAGTTCACTTTTGCTCCAGAGTGTATGTGGCTGAGAGGTCTGCTCCTGCATCAGCTCCCGAACATAATCCATCATCGGCGTAGGTTCAGGTTTATCCGGGAAATGCTCATCTTCGTCGTTCAGAACAACCGTCGAACTGGCATAGCGTTTGGCGCTATCAAACGCCTCGCGCAACGCCTGAAAGCCCTTTGGATCTTTGTCCGGCCGCCGTAGCTTTAGCTCCCGGGCATAAGCCCGACGAATTTCGCTTTCATCTCTTGTAGGCTCAATGCCCAGCACATCCCATATCGTCGCCATCTTTACAGTCCGTCGTTAAGCTGGTCTAACACCCGACGCAGGTCGTCCCGCGCGGCAGCAATAACACGCAGATCCTGGCGGTCCAGCGCCTGTTCAAACTGCGTCGCATAATGATCGATAATCTGGCGTCTGTCTCCCAGCGTCTGCTCATAGCGTTTTGCTGCTTCGGCAGCCAATTGGCGATTTTCAGGCACGTCCCGGGGATGTTGTTTAAGAGCGTCCAGCTGTTTTAAGCGGTTTGCAATATCCTCAGCGCTGAGCATGCCCGGCGATTTCTCGATCACCATTGTGGACGCGGTTTGCTCGCCGCTGACTCTGCATTCCACTTCCAGGATGCCGTCAAGGGTATAGGTGAAACGCACATCCACGCTAACTTCCCCCGCTTTACGCGGCGGGATCTGAATCGACATGCTGTCCAGGCGCAGGTTGTCGCTGACTTTGCGGGATTCGCCCTGATAAACCTCAATATCGATCTTGCGCTGGTTATCATTCATGGTGCTGAAGGTCTGCATCACGCTAACCGGCACGAAGGCGTTGCGCTCAATCAGCGGCGAGAAAAAGCCTTCTTCTATTTTGTCCCCGTGCCGGCGGGCCACTTCGATCCCCAATGAATAAGGCATCACATCGGTGAGCACCACGTCGTCCAGCGCTTTGTCTTCGGCTATAAGTCCGGCCTGAACGCCGGCGCCCAGCGCCACCACTTCGTCAGGATTCAGTTCATTACGAGGGAAGCGACCAAACATGCGGGTCACCAGCTGGCGAACCAGCGGCATACGGGTTGCGCCGCCCACCAAAATAACGTGGTCGAGTTGCGCAACGTCAAATTGCGCATCCTGTAACGCCTGAACCACCGGTTTTTTCAGGCGGGACAGCAGCCCACTGCAACATTCCTGGAAAGCCTCTTCGGCCATATCCCAGCCGTATTCCTCACCATCGTAAGTCAGTTTCGCAGTGGCTTTTTCCTGATTGCTGAGCTGGCGTTTTAACGATTCTGCCTGGCGGGTCAGTTCTGCGGCAAACGCCGGGTCATCAAGCGTTAGCTGGGGATAGTGGCTTAGCATCCACTGGCGGATTGCTTCGGTAAAATCATCGCCCCCCAGCCAGGCATCGCCGCTGCTGGCGCGCACCTCTATGACGCCTTCAAACATATCGACGATGGAGACATCAAACGTTCCGCCGCCTAAGTCGAAGACCAGGAATTTTTGCTCACGGCTGTCGGCCAGCCCGTAGGCCAGCGCGGCTGCGGTGGGCTCATTAAGAAGGCGCTCAACGTCCAGGCCGGCCATCTGCCCTGCAGCTTTCACCGCTTTACGCTGGGTATCGTTGAAGTAAGCCGGTACGGTAATGGCCGCACGCGTGACGCTGCAGCCAAGCGTAACTTCGGCATCCGCTTTTAATTTTCTCAGCACTAACGCGGCAAGCTCTTCAGCACGAAATGACCGCTGGCCGAGAGCGAACGTTTTATCGGTGCCCATATAACGCTTGAAACTGGCGACAGTGAGATGAGGATGACTAACCAGTCGGGCCTTTGCCGCCTCGCCAACCAGCAGATGCCCATCGTCATCCAGCCCGACAACGGAAGGGGTTAAACGCTCACCGCGGCGGCCCAAAATTAACGTTGTTCCTGCAGCACCAAACCAGGCCACGGCGCTATTGGATGTGCCGAGATCGATACCAATAATGGGTGATATATGTCCTGCCATGATCTTATCCCTGATTATAAAGTGGCTACTTAACGCCCTTAACCCTGTCGTTTTCACCTGCTTTGTGATTAAGAAAATGTAATTAATACCGGATAGTTACTTTTTTTGTCTATTAATTACCCAGGCCATAAAGTGTTACCGTCGAGGACTATTTATCGTAATTAAATACAGTTTTCTTTAATTACTTTGTTCAATAAGCATTAAAAGATTATCCTTAACGATTCAGCCCGGTGAGAAATTAATATTTGTTGGAAACGTGTGACAAATGCTGCCGCATTGTTAATTAAATGTATTTTAATTTGACTGGTTATACTCATTTCCCCGGACTATTTCCGCCAACATAGGTTTTCGTTATAACCTGCGGAGCCCGCGCACCAACGCTAGATTTTACAGTTTGTTGCATTCTGTGTGACATCGTAGGCAGAACCCGGTAACACCCTACTGACACTGCGCCATTCATGTTTACAGTAATGTAACCTTCCCGTAAAATGCCGGCACACTTTAAACGACAATAGAGCTCCCTGGAATTGAGGTCGTTAAATGAGACTCAGGAAATACAATAAAAGTTTGGGATGGTTGTCATTAATCGCAGGCGCTTTTTTACTCAGTGGCTGTGATTCTGCACTCCTGGATCCCAAAGGACAGATCGGACTGGAACAACGTTCACTGATACTGACGGCCATCGGCCTGATGTTGATTGTCGTTATCCCTGCAATTGCAATGGCTATCGGTTTTGCCTGGAAGTATCGGGCATCCAACAAAGACGCCAAATACAGCCCTAACTGGTCGCACTCGAACAAAGTGGAAGCTGTAGTCTGGACGATTCCTATCCTTATCGTTATCTTCCTCGCGGTACTGACCTGGAAAACCACTCACTCTCTTGAACCTAGCCGCCCGCTGGAACATGAAGCGAAGCCGGTGACCATCGAAGTTATCGCCATGGACTGGAAATGGTTCTTCATCTATCCGGAGCAGGGTATCGCTACGGTGAATGAAATCGCCTTCCCGGCCAATACCCCAGTGGAATTCAAAATCACCTCTAACTCGGTGATGAACTCCTTCTTTATTCCGCGCCTGGGTAGCCAAATCTACGCAATGGCAGGTATGCAGACCAAACTGCACCTGATTGCCGATGAAGCCGGCACCTACGACGGTATTTCGTCAAACTACAGCGGTAAAGGTTTCTCCGGCATGAAGTTCAAGGCTATCGCCACGCCGGACATGGACACCTTTAACCAATGGGTTGCTAAAGCGAAACAGTCTCCTGAAGTCATGAACGATATGGCGACCTACGAGAAACTGGCCGCGCCAAGCGAATACAACAAAGTCGAATACTTCTCCAGTGTTAAACCTGATTTGTTTAAAGACGTGATTAACAAATTTATGGGACACGGGAGCATGCACATGACCAAGCCGGAAGGTGAACAGGCTTCCCATGACGATATGAAAGGCATGGAAGGTATGGAAGGCATGGACATGAGTCACGCGGAAACCTCTCACTAAGGGGCCGAGGAATAATACGATGTTCGGAAAACTTACACTGGATGCAATCCCGTACCATGAGCCAATTGTCATGGTTACGGTTGCGGCAATCATCGTCGGGGGACTGGCGCTGCTTGCGGCTATCACTTACTTCGGTAAGTGGGAATATTTATGGAAAGAGTGGCTAACCTCCGTTGACCACAAACGCCTCGGCGTGATGTACGTTATCGTCGCTATCGTCATGCTGCTGCGCGGCTTTGCCGATGCGGTAATGATGCGTAGCCAGCAGGTGCTGGCCTCCGCCGGCGAAGCAGGCTTCCTGCCGCCTCACCACTACGATCAGATCTTTACCGCCCACGGCGTTATCATGATCTTCTTCGTGGCGATGCCATTTGTTATCGGCCTGATGAACATCGTTGTGCCTTTACAGATTGGCGCGCGTGACGTTGCCTTCCCATTCCTGAACAACCTGAGCTTCTGGTTCACCGTTGTCGGCGTGGTGCTGGTTAACCTGTCACTGGGCGTGGGCGAATTCGCTCAGACCGGCTGGGTAGCTTATCCACCGCTATCGGGGATTGAGTACAGTCCGGGCGTCGGGGTCGATTACTGGATCTGGAGTCTCCAGCTATCCGGTATCGGTACGACACTGACCGGTATTAACTTCTTCGTGACTATTCTGAACATGCGTACCCCGGGTATGACTATGTTCAAAATGCCGGTGTTCACCTGGGCTTCGCTGTGTACTAACGTACTGATTATCGCCGCGTTCCCAATCTTCACCGTGACCGTCGCGCTGCTGACCCTGGACCGCTACCTTGGCACCCATTTCTTTACCAACGATATGGGTGGCAACATGATGATGTACATCAACCTCATCTGGGCATGGGGCCACCCGGAAGTTTATATCCTGGTGCTGCCGGTGTTTGGTGTGTTCTCTGAGGTGGTTGCAACCTTCTCTAAAAAGCGTCTGTTCGGTTACACCTCCCTGGTGTGGGCGACCATCGCGATTACCGTTCTGTCGTTCATCGTTTGGCTGCACCACTTCTTCACCATGGGCAGCGGGGCGAACGTAAACGCCTTCTTCGGTATTGCCACCATGATTATCGCCATCCCGACCGGGGTGAAGATCTTCAACTGGCTGTTCACCATGTATCAGGGCCGCATCGTCTTTAACTCCGCGATGCTGTGGACCATTGGCTTCATCGTCACCTTCTCAATCGGTGGGATGACCGGTGTTCTGCTGGCGGTGCCGGGCGCGGACTTCGTGCTGCACAACAGCCTGTTCCTGATTGCACACTTCCACAACGTTATCATCGGCGGCGTGGTCTTCGGTTGCTTCGCGGGTCTGACCTACTGGTGGCCAAAAGCGTTCGGCTTCACGCTGAACGAAACCTGGGGCAAACGCGCCTTCTGGTTCTGGATTATCGGTTTCTTCGTGGCATTTATGCCGCTGTACGTGCTGGGCTTCATGGGCATGACCCGTCGTCTGAGCCAGCAGATCGATCCACAGTTCCACACCCTGCTGGTTGTTGCAGCCTGTGGTGCGGCGCTGATCGCTCTGGGCATTCTGTGCCAGCTGATTCAGTTCTACGTTTCTATCCGTGACCGCGAGCAGAACCGCGATCTGACCGGTGACCCATGGGGTGGCCGTACGCTGGAGTGGGCAACGTCTTCCCCACCTCCGTTCTATAACTTCGCCCACCTGCCGCACGTTCACGAGCGTGATGCATTCTGGGAAATGAAAGAGAAAGGTGAAGCGTACAAGCAGCCTGCGCACTATGAAGAGATTCATATGCCGCGTAATAGCGCAGCCGGTATCATCATCGCTGCATTCAGCACCGTGTTTGGCTTTGCCATGATCTGGCACATCTGGTGGCTGGCGATTGTTGGCTTTGCCGGCATCGTTATCACCTGGATTGCGAAAAGCTTCGACGAAGATGTGGATTACTATGTTCCGGTGGCTGAAGTCGAAAAACTGGAAAATCAGCATTTCGAAGAACTCACCAAAGCAGGGCTGAAAAATGGCAACTGAGACTGTAAATAACGCCCACGCCGCGGAGCACGGGCACCACGATGCGGGAACCAATAAGGTCTTTGGTTTCTGGATCTACCTGATGAGCGACTGCATTCTGTTCTGTTGCTTGTTCGCGACCTATGCCGTTCTGGTGAACGGCACCGCAGGTGGCCCGGCAGGGAAAGACATCTTCGAGCTGCCGTTCGTGGCCGTTGAAACTGCCCTGCTGCTGGTGAGCTCCATCACCTACGGCATGGCGATCATCGCCATGAATAAAGGCAACAAAAGCCAGGTTATCTCCTGGCTGGCGCTGACCTTCCTGTGCGGTGCAGGCTTCGTTGGGATGGAAATCTATGAATTCCATCACCTGATCAAAGAAGGCTTCGGCCCGGATCGCAGCGGCTTCCTGTCAGCGTTCTTCGCGCTGGTCGGTACCCACGGTCTGCACGTAACTTCCGGTCTGGTGTGGATGGCATTCATGATGATTCATGTTTCCCGCCGCGGCCTGACCAGCACCAACCGTGCGCGTCTGATGTGCCTGAGCCTGTTCTGGCACTTCCTTGACGTGGTTTGGATCTGCGTATTCTCTGTAGTCTATCTGATGGGGGCAATGTAATGAGTCATTCAACTGAACATAGCGGCGCCCACCACGGTAGCGTGAAGACCTACATGACAGGTTTTATCCTGTCTATCATCCTGACGGCTATTCCGTTCTGGATTGTAATGGAAGGCACGGCCTCTCACGGCACCATGCTTGCCGTGATCCTGGTGACTGCAGTCGTCCAGATTCTGGTGCACCTCGTGTGCTTCCTGCATCTGAACACCTCGTCGAGTGAGCGCTGGAACCTGGTGGCCTTCGCCTTTACGGTGCTGATTATTGCCATTCTGGTGATTGGCTCGATCTGGATTATGTGGAACCTCAACCTGAACATGATGGTTCACTAAGAGCGGCATGTATGATTAAGCAATACCTGCAAGTAACGAAACCAGGAATTATTTTCGGTAATTTAATTTCTGTCATTGGGGGATTTTTACTGGCCTCGAAGGGCAATATTAATTACCCGCTGTTCCTCTATACGCTGGTTGGCGTATCACTGGTGGTCGCATCAGGTTGTGTTTACAACAACTTTATCGACCGCGATATCGACCAGAAAATGGAGAGAACGAAAAATCGGGTGCTGGTTAAAGGCCTGATTTCACCGAAAATTTCGCTGGTGTACGCCACCGTGTTGGGTATTGCTGGCTTCATGCTGCTGTGGTTTGGTGCTAATCCGCTGGCAATGTGGCTGGCCGTGATGGGCTTCGTGGTGTATGTCGGGGTGTATAGCCTCTACATGAAACGCCACTCGGTCTACGGCACGCTCATCGGCAGCTTGTCCGGTGCGGCTCCTCCGGTTATCGGCTACTGTGCCGTGACCAACGAGTTCGACACCGGCGCCGCTATCCTGCTGGCTATCTTTAGCCTGTGGCAGATGCCGCACTCCTATGCGATTGCCATCTTCCGCTTTAAAGATTACCAGGCTGCCAATATTCCGGTTTTGCCGGTGGTAAAAGGCATTTCCGTCGCCAAGAACCACATCACGCTGTACATCATCGCTTTTGCGGTGGCGACGCTGATGCTTTCTCTGGGCGGCTATGCCGGATACAAATACCTGATCGTCGCCGCGGCGGTCAGCGTCTGGTGGCTGGGTATGGCGCTGCGGGGCTATAAAGTGGAAGACGATAAGGTCTGGGCGCGCAAGCTGTTCATCTTCTCTATCGTGGCCATTACCTCGCTGAGCGTCATGATGTCGGTCGATTTTATGGTGCCAGACTCACATAATCTGCTGACTTACGTCTGGTAAGTCGCGAAAAGCATAAAAGGGCACCTCGGTGCCCTTTTTTATCAGTATCATCAAAGCACCTACCCTGTAATATCTGCTAAATAACTAACGATTTACCCTCCCCTGCCCTCGCACTACACTAAGGCCGACTTTTTATCTGAGGTGGTAATGAACGATTACAAAATGACGCCCGTCGAGCTGCGTGCGACGTGGGGTTTAGGCACTGTCTTTTCCCTGCGTATGCTGGGTATGTTTATGGTATTGCCGGTTCTTACCACCTGGGGTATGGCGCTGCAGGGCGCAAGCGAAGCGCTCATCGGCCTGGCAATCGGCATTTATGGCCTGGCGCAAGCCGTCTTCCAGATCCCTTTTGGCCTGCTTTCTGACCGTATTGGCCGCAAGCCGCTGATCGTTGGCGGGCTGGCTATCTTTGTGCTCGGCAGCGTTATTGCCGCCCTGAGCGACTCCATTTGGGGCGTCATTTTAGGCCGTGCGCTGCAGGGCTCCGGCGCAATCGCCGCCGCTGTTATGGCGCTACTCTCCGATCTAACTCGTGAACAGAACCGAACCAAAGCGATGGCCTTTATCGGCGTCAGCTTCGGGGTAACCTTCGCCATCGCGATGGTGCTCGGCCCGATCATTACTCAGGCGCTTGGCCTGCAGGCGCTGTTCTGGATGATTGCCGTCTTAGCCAGCTGCGGCATTCTGATTACGATTTGGCTGGTCCCGAATAGCAAAACGCACGTGCTTAACCGCGAGTCGGGAATGGTCAAAGGCTGCTTCCGCAAAGTGATGATGGAGCCGAAGCTGCTAAAGCTGAATTTCGGCATCATGTGCCTGCATATCATGCTGATGTCCACCTTTGTCGCCCTACCGGGCCAGCTTGAACAGGCAGGCTTTCCGGCGGCTCAGCACTGGAAAGTCTATCTTTGCACCATGCTGATTTCGTTTGTTTCGGTCGTACCCTTTATTATTTATGCCGAAGTTAAACGCCGCATGAAGCACGTCTTTGTCGGCTGCGTGGCGGTACTTTTGATTGCTGAGATCGTGCTTTGGGGCGCGGGCCCGCACTTCTGGGATCTGGTGATTGGCGTGCAGCTGTTCTTCCTCGCCTTTAACCTGATGGAAGCGATTCTGCCTTCGCTTATCAGCAAAGAATCTCCGGCGGGCTACAAAGGCACAGCCATGGGCATCTACTCCACCAGCCAGTTTATCGGCGTAGCCATCGGCGGCTCGCTCGGCGGCTGGCTGAACGGGCTGTTTGATTCGCAAACCGTCTTCCTGGCAGGCGCGGTGCTGGCGATGGTCTGGCTATTCGTCAGTTGGACGATGCAGGAGCCGCCTTACGTCAGCAGCCTGCGCATTGAGCTGCCAGAAAGCAGTGCGAACGACGAACATTTGCGCGAAAGGCTGCTGGCTCAGCCAGGCGTGAGTGAAGCGAACATCATTCCAGAAGAACGCAGCGCGTATGTGAAAATCGACAGCAAGCTGACAAACAGATATGAGATTGAGCAGGTGGTGAAAGGATAGAACATCCCTCACCTGATCCGGTGAGGGATTAAGCAGCATTCCCTCTCATTTTTCAGGAGAGGGAGTGAATCAATCGCGGAAGTTCTTAAACTGGAACGGCTGCCCCAGATTGCCGCCACGAATCAGCGCCATTACGGCCTGTAAATCATCGCGAGCTTTACCCGTCACGCGGATCTCTTCGCCCTGAATCTGGGTCTGAACCTTCAGCTTGCTGTCTTTAATCAGCTTAATGATTTTCTTCGCAACGCTTGCTTCAATACCCTGTTTCAGCTTAGCTTCCACGCTCCAGGTTTTGCCGCTGTGAACAAACTCTTCAGGCACATCAATAGAGCTGCCTTCGATGCCGCGCTTAAGCAGCTTGGCGCGCAGGATATCCAGCAGCTGGTTTACCTGGAAGTCAGATTCGCTGGCAACTTTGATGGTCTGATTTTTTTCATTCAGCTCAAAGCTTGCCGGCACGTTGCGGAAGTCAAAACGGGTCGCCAGCTCGCGCTCGGCGTTCTCTACCGCGTTGTTTACTTCCTGCAGGTCGATTTCAGAAACGATATCAAAAGATGGCATGTGTTTTCTCCCTCTCTGGTTTGCGTTGCATAATACCCGCTGGGCTGCGCAAAACAACCTGTTAAAGAGCCGGGAAGCCGATAACGCTATAATAGAAAGTAAGTTTAGCATTCGCGTAGTGTGCGAATGGGGAGGCAATAATGAAAATCACCGTGCTGGGTTGCGGTGCGCTGGGTCAGCTCTGGTTGACCGCACTTCACAAGCAAGGGCATGAGCTTCAGGGCTGGCTGCGTGTGCCGCAGCCGTATTGCCACGTCAATCTGCTCGATACCACCGATGGCAGCGTCTTTAACGAGTCCTTCACGGCTAACGATCCCGAATTTCTTGCCACCAGCGACCTCCTGCTGGTGACGCTCAAAGCGTGGCAGGTTTCTGATGCCGTGCGCACTTTGGCAGCCCAGCTGCCTTCGAGCTGCCCGATATTGTTGCTGCATAACGGGATGGGGACGCTGGATGAGCTAAACGGATTGCCCCAACCTTTGTTGCTCGGATTAACCACTCAGGCCGCGAAAAGAGACGGAAACGTGATTGTGCACGTCGCTTCCGGCATCACTCACGTTGGCCCGGGGAACGCTAAAGCCAGCGACTTCAGCTACCTTGCAGATACACTCCATGCCGCGCTGCCCGATGTGGCCTGGCACAACAATATCCAGCCGGCGAGCTGGAACAAACTCGCGGTAAACTGCGTGATAAACCCGCTGACCACGCTGTACAACTGCACTAACGGCGAATTGAAGAATCATCTCGATGAGGTGACCAGCATTTGTGAAGAAGTCGCTCAGGTGATGACGCGCGAGGGCCATCATACCTCGCCCGAAAGCCTGCTGGATTATGTCGGGCAAGTGATAGAAAGCACGGCAGAAAATACCTCATCGATGCTGCAGGACATCCGCCTGGAGCGCCACACGGAAATTGACTATATCACCGGCTACCTGCTGCGCAGAGCGAGAGCTCACGGCGTCCCTGTGCCTGTGAATGCCCGGCTCTATGAGCAGGTTAAACGTAAGGAGAATGAATATGAGCGCACAAGCGCTGGTCTGCCTGGCACCTGGCACTGAAGAGACCGAAGCGGTTACCACTATCGATCTGCTGGTCCGCGCCGGGATCAAGGTGACGACGGCGAGCGTTGCTCCCGATGGCGACCTGAAAATTGTTTGCTCACGCGGCGTGAAATTACTGGCGGATGCGCCGCTGGTTGAAGTGGCCGACGGCGATTTTGACATCGTGGTGCTCCCCGGCGGCCTGAAAGGTGCCGAATGCTTCCGCGACAGCCCGCTGCTGGTCGAAACCGTGCGCCAGTTTCATCTGTCAGGCCGGATCGTTGCCGCCATTTGTGCGGCGGCGGGCACTGTTCTGGTCCCGCACGAGCTGTTCCCGATAGGCAACATGACCGGTTTCCCTGGCCTGAAGGACACCATTCCCGAAGGGCAATGGCAGGATAAACGCGTCGTCTGGGACCCACGAGTTAACCTGCTCACCAGCCAGGGGCCAGGAACCGCGATTGATTTTGCGCTGAAGATTATCGACTTATTGGTCAGCCGTGAAAAGGCTCATGAAGTGTCGCAGCAGCTGGTGCTGGCGGCGGGGATTTATAGCTTCAGGGATTACCAGTAAGAGCCCCTCACCCTAACCCTCTCCCCAGAGGGGCGAGGGAACCAGGACGGTGCACACCCTCTTCTTCCGAGAAATCGAGCTAACCAGAACTCTCTCCCTTTTAGGAAGAGAGTTTTAACAAGAATTCTTCCTCCCCCTTTTAGAGAGAGAATACTCCCCCTAAATTCTCCCTCTCCCTTTTAGGGAAAGAACACGCCCCCTGAATTCTTCCTCTCCCTTTTAGGGAGAGGGCCGGGGTGAGGGTCAGTCCTTTACGGGCGGTAAACCTTAATATTCTTAAAGCCCTGCTCGCTCAGATACAGAGCCTGCAGGCGGCTCATCACGCCACGCTCGCACCACAGCAGGTAAGTTTTGCTCTGGTCGAGATCGCCGAACTTAGTGCTCAGCTTGTAGAACGGTAGCGCCACAACCTCAACGCCTTCCAGCGCGAAAGGTTTCTCGTCCACTTCGTCGTTGGAGCGAATATCCAGCAATACCTCGTTGGCGCCGAACGCATTAACCGTTTCGACTTCCACGACGTCCTGCTTCGTCTGGGTCGCAATATCGCGAATATCGATATTGGTCGCCTCGGCAACCACGCGATCCAGAATCGAGAAGTCAAACTTCTGCTCTTCTTCCTCAATCTTCGCCTTCACAGCTTTCACCGTCGGGCTTTTCGAGATCACGCCGCAGTATTCTGGCATGGTGCGAGCGAAATCAGCGGTACCGATTTCACGGGCCAGATCGATAATGTGCTCTTTGTCGTGAGAGATCAGCGGACGCAGGATCAGCGTATCGGAAACGTTGTCGATCAGGCGCAGGTTGGTCAGCGTCTGGCTGGACACCTGGCCTAACGCCTCGCCGGTCACCAGTGCCTGAACGCCATAGCGCTCGGCAACCTGAGAGGCAGCGCGCACAAACATACGTTTCAGTACAACGCCCATCTGCCCGTCTTCCACTTTCTCCAGGATCTCGCCGACCACTGGCTCAAAGTTAATGGCAACAAAACGCACACGGTGAGAGCTGCCGAAGCGGTTCCACAGATAATGTGCCACCTGCTTCACGCCGATTTCATGAGCAGCACCGCCCAGGTTGAAGAAGCAATAATGCACGCGGCAGCCGCGACGCATCAGCATGTAGCTGGACACGCCGGAGTCGAAACCACCGGAAATCAGCGACAGTACGTCTTCCTGAGTCCCGATTGGGAAACCGCCGATGCCTTCGTAACGGCCTTTAACCAGCAGCAGGCGATCGTTCTCGATCTCAAGGTTAACCGTCACGTCCGGATCGTTGAGCTTAACGCGTGCGGATTCGATGTGCTGATTCAGGCCGCCGCCAACGTAGCGTTCAACGTCAATGGAGCTAAATTCGTGTTTGCCACGGCGTTTTACGCGCACGCAGAAGCTCTTACCTTCCAGCTTGTCGCGGTACAGTTCCAGCGCCTGCTCAAAGATATTGTGCATGTCGGTGTACGGCACATCTTCAACTTCAAGAATGTGGTGGATACCCGGAATGCGGGTCAGCGCTTCACGAATGGCGATACGCTGGTTTTCATCTTTGGCGCGAACTTCAATGTTGTCCCAGTGGCGAACAACCGCCAGGCTCTCATCGTAGTGTTTTAAAACGTTACGAATATTCCCGGTGAGCATCTTAATAAAGCGTATGCGCACAGATTGGCTCTTGATGGTGATTTCCGGGAACAATTTAATGATAAACTTCATGGCGGTAAGGGTTCGTTTAGTCAGCCGGGCTGGCTGCGCAGCACGCGGGCATAGAAAGAAGTACTTGCAGCGGCGTCATGCCACCTGCATCCGAGGCGCGCAAGTATATCACCATCCCACAAAGACTGCGCACCTTAACCGACTTGCACGAGCTAGCTTGATAATCACATTGACTCCGCTACCATGTCGGCGTCGAATTAAAACAGAGTCAGACATTCACCATGCCGAAAAAAACCGAATCTCCGGCCAGCTTCGAAACCGCACTGGTCGAACTGGAGCAAATAGTTACTCGTCTGGAAAGCGGCGATCTTGCCCTTGAAGAGGCGTTAAACGAATTTGAGCGCGGCGTGCAGCTGGCTCGCCAGGGGCAAGTGAAACTCCAGCAGGCAGAGCAGCGCGTACAGATCTTACTGAGCGACAGCGAAGACGCCCCTCTGACTCCCTTTACCCCGGACGCCGAGTAATATGGATTTTAATCAACAGCTTCAGGCCCACGTTGTACGGGTTAACGACGCTATTGCGCGCTTTCTGGCGCCGCTGCCGTTTCAGAACAGTCCACTGGTTGAAGCGATGCACTATGGCGCACTATTGGGCGGTAAACGCCTGCGCCCGTTCCTGGTGTACGCCACCGGCGAAATGTTTGGCGTCGCCGACGAAGCGCTCGACGCGCCTGCGGCGGCAGTGGAATGCATTCACGCCTACTCCCTGATTCACGATGATTTACCGGCCATGGATAACGACGATTTACGTCGTGGGCAGCCGACCTGCCACATAAAATTTGGCGAAGAGAACGCCATTCTGGCCGGAGACGCCCTGCAAACGCTGGCGTTTTCTATACTGAGTGATGCACCAATGCCCAGCGTTGATATTGCCGATCGCTTAGCCATGGTTTCGGAATTAGCCACCGCCAGCGGTGTGGCAGGTATGTGTGGCGGCCAGGCGCTGGATTTAGAAGCCGAAGGCAAGCAAGTTGACCTGGCTTCCCTGGAACGCATTCACCGCCATAAAACCGGGGCATTGATTCGCGCCGCCGTTCGCCTGGGCGCGCTGAGCGCCGGTGAAGCAGGCCGAAAAGCCCTGCCGATTCTGGACCGCTATGCTGCAAGCATCGGCCTCGCTTTCCAGGTTCAGGATGACATCCTGGACGTTGTCGGCGATACCGCTACGATAGGCAAACGCCAGGGTGCCGACCAGCAGTTGGGCAAAAGTACCTATCCGGCGCTGCTGGGGCTTGAACAGGCGCAGGCAAAAGCGCAGGATCTCTATCAGGAAGCACTGCAGGCTCTGGCCGAACTTGCCGAGCTGTCGCTGGACACGGCGGCACTGAAAGCGTTAGCCAACTACATTATCCACCGTGATAAATAACGTATAACAACGATGAGTTTAGATTTCTGATGAGTTTTGATATCGCCAAATACCCGACCCTCGCTCTGGTGGATGCCAGCCCGGATCTGCGAGTGCTGCCTAAAGAGAGCTTACCTAAGCTTTGCGATGAGCTGCGCCGTTACCTGCTCGACAGCGTAAGCCGCTCCAGCGGGCACTTTGCCTCCGGTCTCGGCACGGTCGAACTGACCGTGGCGCTGCACTACGTCTATAACACGCCGTTCGATCAACTCATCTGGGACGTCGGCCACCAGGCCTACCCGCACAAAATTCTGACCGGCCGCCGCGATAAAATTGGCACCATTCGCCAGAAAGGCGGCCTGCATCCGTTCCCATGGCGCGCGGAAAGCGAGTACGACGTGCTGAGCGTGGGTCACTCTTCCACCTCCATTAGCGCGGGTATCGGGATCGCCGTTGCCGCTGAAAAGGAAGGGAAAGACCGGAAAACCGTTTGCGTGATTGGCGATGGCGCAATTACCGCCGGGATGGCCTTCGAAGCGATGAACCATGCCGGCGATATCCGCCCGGACATGCTGGTGGTGCTTAACGACAACGAAATGTCGATTTCCGAGAACGTCGGCGCGCTGAACAACCATCTGGCGCAGCTGCTTTCCGGCAAGCTTTACTCCACGCTACGCGAGGGTGGCAAAAAAGTGTTCTCCGGCGTGCCGCCAATCAAAGAGCTGCTGAAGCGTACCGAAGAGCATATCAAAGGCATGGTGGTTCCAGGGACGCTGTTTGAGGAGCTCGGCTTTAACTATATCGGGCCTATCGACGGCCACGATGTCGTTGGCCTGGTGAATACGCTGAAGAACATGCGCAGCCTGAAAGGCCCGCAGTTCCTGCATATCATGACCAAAAAGGGGCGCGGCTACGCCCCGGCAGAAAAAGATCCGATCAGCTTCCACGCGGTGCCGAAGTTCGATCCACAGAGCGGGACGCTGCCGAAAAGCACCGGAGGCCTGCCAAGTTACTCGAAGATTTTCGGCAACTGGCTCTGCGAAACCGCAGCCCACGATGACAAACTGATGGCAATCACGCCTGCCATGCGTGAAGGCTCCGGCATGGTGGAATTCTCGCGCCAGTATCCTGACCAGTACTTTGATGTGGCGATTGCCGAGCAGCACGCAGTGACCTTCGCTGCAGGCCTGGCGATTGGTGGCTATAAGCCAGTGGTTGCGATCTATTCCACCTTCCTGCAGCGCGCTTACGACCAGGTGATTCACGACGTAGCGATTCAGAAGCTGCCGGTGATGTTTGCCATCGATCGTGCAGGCATTGTCGGCGCTGACGGCCAGACGCACCAGGGCGCTTTTGATATCTCCTTCCTGCGCTGCATCCCGGACATGGTGATCATGACGCCAAGCGACGAAAACGAATGCCGCCAGATGCTGCACACGGGTTACCACTACAGCGCAGGCCCAAGCGCCGTGCGTTACCCGCGTGGGACCGGAACCGGAGCAGAGCTGGAACCGCTCGTGGAGCTGCCGCTGGGTAAAGGTGTAGTGAAACGCGAAGGCGAAAAAATTGCGCTGCTCAACTTCGGCACTTTGCTACCGGAAGCCGCAGCGGTAGCCGAAGCGCTGAATGCCACGCTGGTCGATATGCGTTTTGTTAAGCCACTGGATGAAGCCCTGATTCTGGAACTTGCCGCCAGTCACGACTCTCTGGTGACGATTGAAGAGAACGCCATTATGGGTGGGGCTGGGAGCGGCGTAAACGAAGTGCTGATGGCTCACCGTAAACCGGTTCCGGTGCTTAACCTCGGCCTGCCTGATTTCTTCATTCCTCAGGGCACCCAGGAAGAAGCGCGCGCTGCGATTGGCCTTGATGCGGCCGGGATCGAAGCCAGGATTCGGAGCTGGGTGGGTTAACTTCATCCGTACACTAAATAATTAAACCCACAGCACGACGGCAAGTGAGCATATCCCGATGAGCTTACTTAGGTAAGTGATTCGGGTATGAGAGCGCCGCCAACACCGCTGTGGTTTGAAGGATGACGTGTACGGCCTGCTATGCTTTTAGGATAACCCTACAACATCAGCAGGAGCGATATCATGCAATACAACCCGTTAGGCACCACCGACCTTAACGTCTCCCGCCTTTGCCTCGGCTGTATGACCTTTGGCGAACCGGATCGCGGTAGCCATGCCTGGACGCTTCCCGAAGAGAGCAGCCGGGAAATAATCCGCCACGCGCTGGAAAACGGCATCAATTTCTTCGACACCTCAAATAACTACTCCGACGGCAGCAGCGAAGAGATTTTAGGCCGCGCGCTGCGCGACTTCGCTCGTCGCCAGGACGTTGTGGTTGCCACTAAGGTTTACAACAAAGTTGGCGATCTGCCTCAGGGCCTCTCCCGCCCACAGATCCTGCGTTCGATCGACGAAAGCCTGAAACGGCTCGGCACCGACTACGTCGATTTGCTGCAAATCCACCGCTGGGACTACAGCACGCCCATTGAAGAGACGCTAGAGGCACTTAACGACGTGGTTAAGGCCGGGAAAGCACGTTATATCGGCGCCTCTTCAATGCGCAGCGATCAGTTTGCTCAGGCCCTGACTTTGCAGTCTCAGGCAGGCTGGGCAAGATTCGTTACCATGCAGGATCACTACAACCTGATTTACCGTGAAGAAGAGCTGGAGATGCTCCCGCTGTGCTACAAAGAAAAAATTGCGGTGATCCCCTGGAGCCCGCTCGCACGCGGCAAGCTGACCCGCCCCTGGGGAGACACCACGGCAAGATCTGTCTCGGATGAAGTGGGCAAATCGCTGTACCAGACCAATAACGAAAACGACGCGCTTATCGCCGAGCGGCTGGCAAATATCGCCGCAGACAAGGGCGTTTCACGCGCGCAGGTAGCGCTGGCCTGGCTGCTTAGCAAACCGGGTATTGCCGCACCAATTATTGGCCCATCAAGGCAGGAACAGCTGGACGACCTGCTTGGTGCGGTAGATTTAACGTTGAAATCCGAGGAGATTGCCGAGCTGGAGACGCCGTATCAACGGCATCCCGTGGCGGGATATAAATAATCCCCCTCACCCCGGCCCTCTCCCAAAGGGAGAGGGGGAAACTATTCCTGCCTTTAAGTCCCCTTATCTGGAAGACCGAGAGGAAACTGTATTGTTTTGGCGCCCTCTCCCTTTTAGGGAGAGGGCTGGGGTGAGGGTTGCGGTCGGCTACCAGGAAAAGTGATCGTAACCCTTCATCTCCAACGTCACCGGCTTCCCTTCACGGGTAAACTGGAGCCCTTCAGAGGCAGAAACAATCTGCCCGATACAGGTATAAGGCACGCCCAGATTGCCGATAGCCACTTCCAGCGCCCCGCGATTTAGCTCCGGCACGGTGAAGCACAGCTCATAATCTTCCCCGCCGGACATCGCCCATTTCAGCGCCTGCTCTGGTTCAACATGCTCGCGCAACGCTTCGGAATACGGCAGCAAATCGAGATCGATACGTGCCCCGCAGTCGCTGGCCTTCAGGATATGACCGAGATCGGAAATCAACCCGTCTGAAAGATCGATGGCACTGTTGGCCAGATCGCGCAGCGCCTGCCCGTGTAAAACACGTGGCGTTGGGCGCAGGTGCCGCTTAAGCAGATAATCCGCATGCTGTGTATTCCCAACATGCAGACGCTTCTGCAGAATTGCCAGACCAGCCGCGCTGTCGCCCGGCGTGCCGGTGACATAGATCCAGTCCCCTGCTTTTGCACCGCTGCGCTTCAGCGCCCGGCCAGCCGGGATCATGCCGTGAATACCCAGCGTCAAAGAGAGCGGGCCACGGGTTGTGTCGCCGCCAATCAACTGCATATCGTAATAATCCAGCTGTTCAAACAGGCTGTCGCTGAATGCCTCCAGCCAGGCTTCATCCACTTCCGGGAGCGTGATCGCCAGCGTCAGCCAGGCCGGATCTGCGCCCATTGCGGCCAGATCGCTTAAATTCACCGCCAGCGCTTTGTAGCCCAAATCGCGCGGGTCGATATCCGGCAGGAAGTGATTACCGCTCACCAGCGTATCGGTGCTGATCGCCAGCAGTTGTTTTTCGGGTACCGACAGCAACGCACAGTCGTCGCCAATACCGGCTTCCACATCACGACGAGAACTTGTAACGCGATCGAAGTAACGGGCAATCAGGGAAAACTCACCGCATGCCATGCGTGATACCTCAGGAATGTCAGTTGCAGGAAAAAAGAAGGCCGGGAAAACCCGGCCAGGAGATTACTTCTTGTGGGGACGAATAGCGGGAGCAGCTTTGTCGAGAACGCCGTTAACGAACTTATGGCTGTCTTCGGCGCCGAAGGTTTTCGCCAGCTCAATCGCTTCGTTGATGGCCACTTTGTATGGCACATCATCACGTTTGGACAGTTCAAACAGCGCAATGCGCAGTACCGCTTTTTCCACCTGGCCCAGCTCTTCAAGCAGACGGGACAGGTAAGGCTTCATCAGCCCATCCAGATACGCGCTGTTGGTAGCCACGCCGCTCAGCAGCTCACGGAAGTAGACAACGTCAACGTCTTTGACGTCCTGTTCCGCCAGGAACTGGTATTCAACATCAGCGATGTCGTTTTTAGACAACTGCCAGGAGTAGAGCGCCTGGACGGCACACTCACGGGCGCGGCGACGAGCAGCAGGTTTCACGGATTTCCCCTTACAAAAATCAGGCCTTGATGGCTTTCAATACATTAATCATTTCAAGCGCGGTCAGTGCAGCTTCTGCACCTTTGTTACCGGCTTTGGTGCCAGCGCGTTCGATGGCTTGTTCAATGCTTTCAGTGGTCAGCACGCCGAAGGCAACGGGAATACCGCTGTCCTGGCCTACGCTTAACAGACCGTTGCTGGCACCGCCGGCAACGTATTCGAAGTGTGCAGTGCCTCCGCGAATCACGGTACCCAGCGCGATAACAGCATCGTATTTACCGGTTTTAGCCAGTGCATCAGCGGCCAGCGGCAGCTCGTAAGCGCCCGGCACCCAAACTACGGTGATGTTTTTGTCTTTCACCTGACCAATGCGTTTCAGGGCGTCGATAGCACCTTCCAGCAGGCTGTCATTGATGAAGTTGTTAAAACGCGCGATGGTGATGGCGACGCGAGCGTCAGGAGTAGCAACAGCAGCTTCAATAATGTTCATAATCTTCCTTTACGGGTTCTGTTTAGCCCCGCAGGGGGGCGGATTTTATCATAATCTTTTCGTGACTGCTTACGTTTTACTGGCGTCCGTAAATGGGCGTCAAATGCAGGCACAAATCGGGGCCAACCTGGCGGACTTCGCTAAAGCTGAACTCCGGCGCATCAGCAAGTTTTTCAAGGCCAGGAAGCTCGCACAAACCGCGGGCATCATTGCCTAATAATTTTGGCGCAACATAGACAATCAGCTCATCCACCAGGCCTGCCTGTAACAGCGCCCCGGCAAGCGTTGCCCCGGCCTCAACCCAGACCGAATTCACCTGGCGTTTGCCAAGCTGCATCATTAACACGACCAAATCAAGATGCCCATTATGTTCAGGCACCAGCAGTTGCTCGACGTCCTCCGGCCAGGATTGTTCATCCGCCTGGCTGCGGGCAAGCCAGGTTTGCCCCGGATTGGCAATAATTTGGTGCTGCGGCGTTACCCGGTTTTGACGATCCAGCACAATGCGAATCGGCTGACGTAAATCCTGTAGGGAATAAATAGCCTGGCTGGCGCTATCCAGCTCATCCCAGCGCACCGTTAATGACGGGTTATCTGCCAATACGGTCGCGTCGCTGGAAAGAATCGCGGCACTTTGCGCGCGCTGGCGCTGCACATCGCGACGCGCCTGGGGAGAGGTAATCCATTTGCTCTCTCCGCTTGCTATCGCGGTACGGCCGTCCAGCGAAGCACCAAGCTTAAGCTGGATAAATGGAAAACCCGTGCGCATACGCTTGAGGAACCCGCGGTTCATCGCTTCAGCTTCGTTCATCATCAGGCCGTGGCTGACTTCAATGCCCGCCTGCTGCAAGCGGTAGAGGCCCCGGCCGGCAACCTGCGGGTTAGGATCCTGCATGGCGGCTACCACGCGAGAAACGCCCGCGGCAATCAAGGCATCACAGCACGGTGGCGTGCGGCCATGGTGGCTGCAAGGTTCGAGAGTAACATAGGCCGTTGCGCCCCGGGCCTGCTCGCCTGCCATGCGCAAAGCGTGAACTTCCGCATGAGGTTCCCCGGCGCGAAAGTGGAACCCTTCCCCCACAATCTTGCCGTCTTTCACTATCACGCAGCCGACATTCGGGTTCGGTGCAGTGGTAAAACGCCCGCGCTTAGCCAGCTCAAGCGCTCGAGCCATAAACTGTTCATCAAGGGACATCGGCATTAATCCTGTAAACGGGCGATTTCTTCACCAAATTCTTTGATATCTTCAAAGCTACGGTAGACCGAAGCAAAGCGAATATAGGCGACTTTATCCAGCTTTTTGAGCTGCTCCATCACCAGGTTACCGATGAGTTTACTCGGGATTTCGCGTTCGCCGGTTGCTCGAAGGTGCGACTTAATATGGCTGATGGCCATTTCCACGTCGTCAGAATTGACCGGACGTTTTTCCAGCGCTTTCAGGATGCCGCTGCGCAGTTTGTCTTCGTTAAACGGCTCGCGCACCTCATTACTCTTCACCACTCTCGGCATCACCAGCTCCGCAACCTCGAAAGTCGTGAAGCGTTCGTGACAGACCAGACACTGGCGCCGACGGCGTACGGAGGAACCTTCACCCACCAGGCGAGAGTCGATAACTTTGGTGTCCACGGCGAAACAGAATGGGCAATGCATAGCGTTTCCTGCTGGGATTATAAAGATGAACAATAGTTTACCGCGAAGTTGCGGGAGTACAAAGACAGCGCCGCCCCTGCAACATCAAATATGACTTTTCAAGCGCGAAGAACTACGCTTAAATCAGCGAACCTTAGCAAGGAAAAACTAACCATGACAAAGACTTACTTAAGAATTATCCTGGTTTCAAGCCTGATAAGCCTGACCGCTTGTGCCCAGCAAACTGAAGTGCGTCAGATGCGCAGTCAAATTGGTTCGTTAAATCAGGAAATGACCAAACTTAGCCAGCAAACGGTGAAGCTGACCCAGCAGAATGCCCTGAACGCGAAGTCGACCAGCGGCGTTTATCTGCTACCGGGTTCAAACACGGCAGCGCGCCTCAACAGCCAGATTGGTAACCTGAAAATGTCGCTGACAAACGTTGCGGCTGAAGCCAACTGCACCCGCGCCACGCTGCTGATTCAGGGAGAATCCAACGATCCGCTGCCGGCTTTCAGCGGCAAAGTGGAATGGGGGCAGATCCAGGGCACCACCGACAGTTTCCAGGAAGTTAACGTTCAAACGCAGTCCATAGACGCCCCGGCCAGCATTCTCGCCCCAAGCGACGTGTCGATTCCGCTTCGCCTGTCCGGCATCACACCCGATCAATTAGGGTTTGTGCGCGTTCATGATATCCAGCCAGTTTCTTCCGCGCAGCCAGCACCCGCGCAATAATTCTTTCACTCCCTTGTCCGGCGCTCGCTTCAACCACAGCTTCGCTTCTTACCCTCCCCCTGGCCCTCTCCCTAAAAGGGAGAGGGTATAAATCATCGGCGGTTTTCCCCCCTCTCTCTGGGAGAGGGCCGGGCTGAGGGTTGAAGTCACCCCACTCTTGCGCAAATGTGAAAGCAAAAGATGACTAAGAGACATTTTCCGGCGAGGCGCGCCTGTCACACTCTTTCACACCCCCCGCACAATATGTGAAGCAAACCTCCTGTTATCATCTCGCCTTTATAGTGATCCATATCACACTTATATGTAACAACCGGGCATACGTTTGCGTAATTTGTCGAAGCAGGTACAATCACGCCGTTTTTAATGTGCGCAAACGTGAACGCAATCGATTACGCATATGAGAAGAATGTGAAATAGAACATATTTTTGTGAGCAGGGATTTCTATAATAGTCGCGCTGCAAAGGTCCTTCCCTGAGACCGGCGGCCAGGGATGACATCTCACATCCGCATCGCACCAAAATTACGTAAACAGTGGCTAAAAATATGAAAAAAATTATTCTGGCAGCCGGCACCGTTCTGGCGCTTTCCAGCTCTTTCTCTGCCAGCGCAGAAGAAGCAAAAAACAGCGAATACCTCTCCGACTGGTGGCACCAGAGCGTTAACGTTGTCGGCAGCTATCACACCCGTTTCGGGCCGCAGCTGCGTAACGATACCTACCTGGAATATGAAGCGTTCGCCAAAAAAGACTGGTTCGATTTCTACGGCTATATGGATGCGCCAGTCTTCTTCGGCGGCAACACCCAGGCGAAAGGGATCTGGAACCACGGCTCCCCACTGTTTATGGAAATCGAACCTCGCTTCTCCATCGACAAGCTGACCGGGACCGATCTGAGCTTTGGTCCGTTCAAAGAGTGGTACTTCGCGAACAACTATATCTACGATATGGGCCGTAACGCGACGGGTCGCCAAAGTACCTGGTACATGGGTCTGGGTACCGACATCGATACCGGCCTGCCGATGAGCCTGTCGATGAACGTGTATGCCAAATACCAGTGGCAGAACTATAAAGCGAGCAACGAAAACGAGTGGGATGGCTACCGCTTCAAGGTGAAATACTTCGTGCCGATTACTTCCCTGTGGGGCGGTAACCTGAGCTACATTGGTTTCACCAACTTTGACTGGGGTTCAGATCTCGGCAAAGACAGCGACTACGGTACTAACGGTCTGAAGCAGCGTACCAGCAACTCCATCGCTTCCAGCCACATCCTGTCGCTGAACTACGATCACCTGCACTACTCCATCGTAGCCCGTTACTTCCATAACGGCGGCCAATGGAACGACGGCACCCAATTGAACTGGATGACTGAAACCGTCCGCGCAACCGGCTGGGGTGGTTACTTCGTGGTAGGTTACAACTTCTAATCGCCACACCGTGTAAAAAAACCGGCCCGCTGGCCGGTTTTTTTATTTCTCAGGCAGGTAACCTTTGGCCTTCTGAAGGGCAATAAAAGCCTGCAGAGAACGATCGTGTCGCTCCTGAAACACATTTCCTGTTAAATGAATATCCCGGCAGCGATCCAGCCTGAAGCTACGATAATCATTCCGAGCTTCGCACCAGGCCACCAGCAGCCAGACCTCTCCCTCAAAATGACAGCCCCAGAGGGTGAATATCCCGCTCCGTCAATTCCCCTTTTTCATCCTCATACAGCAAATGAACAACCTGGCATTTGTCGATGGCGGAATGAAACAGATCGAACCGGGATTTAACCTGCGGAAACTTGTTAAAATTAGGCGAAATTATACGGCTACGTTCGGCAACCCGGCGCTTTTCCGGGGTGAGCACTGCGAGGAGTTTTTCATGCACGGACTCGGCAGATTTCGCCAGCGTTTCTCCGCTCCAGGTTTGCACCATTCTTAACGCCGCAATCACCGCCTCCACCTCTCCGGTCGTCAGCATCAGCGGAGGAAGATCGTACCCGGCCAGCAGGCGATAGCCGCAGCCCGCCTCCCCTTCTATCGGCACGCCGGATAAGGAGAGATCCTGAATGTCGCGGTAGATAGTTCGCTCTGAGACTTCCAGCCGTTCGGCAAGCTGTGCAGCCGTCGTCAGGCGCCTGCCGCGCAGGATTTGCACTATCTGAAATAATCGATCGGCTCTTCGGCTCATGGATGTTCCGGGGGAAATAAGGCCTGCCCGAGCGGCAGGCTTTAGCGTCAGTATTGAGGCTTAAGCAGGCTGATGCAACCCAACGAGATTGCCTTCGCTGTCGATCATTAACGCAATCGTGCCGATATCATAGGGCAGCACCTGAGGACCAAAGTCCAGCCGGCCTCCCGCCATCTCTACCTGCTGTAATGCTTTAACAATATCGGGCGTATAAAGATAAATCACCGCGCCTGTCTCAGAAGGAACATGCCGTTCTCCCTTCACTAAAGAGCCGCCGGTGGCCGGTTGGTTATACGAAAATACAGCATTCTCCACGCCGGCTATCGTTTCGCGACGAAATTCAGCGTTCAGTACTCGTTGGTAAAAAGCGACCGCTCGCGCCATATCGGTAACGGGGATCTCAAACCAGTTGATGAGTGTGCTCATTGTTTTTCTCCTGTGTTGTCAGTAACCACGAGTCTACTGGCCCCCTCCTGACAGCATACTGTCAGGAGAAAAACACCGGACGAAAAAAAACCGCAGCTTGAAGGCTGCGGTTTTATCAAACGCTTAACGCTATTACGGCAGAATGGACGGCTGATCCGCCCCTTCTTTCTCTACCTTTTGCTGCAGCATGTGCTCGCGCTTCATGCCCAGTTTCAACGCCAGCGCAGAGGCGACGTAGATAGAAGACACGGTACCGATGGTGACACCGATAAGCATCGTCAGGGAGAAGCCTTTCAGCAGCGCCCCACCGAACAGATACAGCATCAGGATAACCACTAAGGTGGTACCGGAAGTGATCAAGGTCCTTTGCAGCGTCTGGGTCAGGGAGACGTTAAAGATCTCGTAAGGCGTCCCGCGGCGGATCTTGCGGAAGTTTTCACGAATACGGTCCGAAACCACGATGCTGTCGTTCAGCGAGTAGCCGATAACAGACATCAACGACGCGACGATGGTCAGGTCAATCTCAATGTGGAACAGCGACAGCACGCCCATGGTAATTACCACGTCGTGCGCCAGCTTGATAACCACACCGGCAGCCAGACGCCACTCGAAGCGGAACCCAACGTACACCAGAATCGACAACAGCGCGACGAGCAGCGCCATCGCACCATTTTGAGCCAGATCCGCACCCACGCTTGGGCCGACAAACTCAATACGCTTCACTGCCGCATTCTGACTGGTCGCTTCGTTAATCACGCTCACAACCTTGCTGCCGAGCACCTGGCCGCCGGTTTCGCCTTTAGCAGGCGGCATGCGCACCATGATGTCACGGCTGCTGCCGAAGTTCTGCACCAGCGGCTCTTCAAAGCCTGCCTTCTGCAGCGCAGCGCGCATGGTGTCCAGCTCGGCTGGTTTTTCCAACCCGATTTCGATAACCGTACCGCCGGTAAAGTCCAGGCCCCAGTTGAAGCCTTTCACGCCGATAATCGCGACGGAAAGGATCAGCAGGATGCCGGAGATGCCGAAGGCCCAGTTGTCCCAGCGCATAAAGTCATAGACTTTACGGCCGTGGTTCAATTGTTCAACAGTATATTCCTGTGCCACAACGCACTCCTTAGATAGACAGCTTGTTGATGCGTTTGCCGCCGTACAACAGGTTCACGATGGCACGGGTGCCGACGATTGCGGTAAACATCGAGGTCGCAACGCCAATACCGGTGGTAATAGCAAACCCTTTGATCGCCCCGGTGCCCACGGCATACAGGATGATAACTTTGATAAGCGTGGTGATGTTGGCATCGAAAATGGAGCTGAACGCGCCTTTGTAGCCTTCATCAATTGCCTGCTGTACCGAACGTCCGTTTCGCAGTTCTTCTTTGATACGTTCGTTAATCAGTACGTTGGCGTCCACCGCTACCGCAAGGGTTAGGACGACACCCGCAATACCCGGCATGGTCAGCGTCGCCCCCGGCAGCAGGGACATGATCCCCACAATCAGCACCAGGTTAGCCAGCAGCGCAGAGGTCGCAATCAGGCCAAACTTCCTATAGAAGAAGACCATGAAGATGATGGAGACCACCAGACCCGCCAGACACGCTTCCAGGCCCTGCTTGATGTTTTCCAGACCCAGGGTTGGACCGATGGTACGTTCTTCAACAATCTGAATCGGCGCAATCAGCGCACCCGCGCGCAGCAGCAGAGAGAGCTGGCGAGCTTCGTTCGGATTGCTGATCCCGGTGATACGGAAGCTGTTACCCAGGCGAGACTGAATGTTCGCCACGTTGATAACTTCTTCTTCTTTCATCAGGACGGAACGGCCATTCGCGTCTTTCTTACCGCTGTCCTTGTACTCCACAAAGAGGGTTGCCATCGGCTTGCCGATGTTGTCTTTGGTGAAGTTAGACATGATGGTACCGCCAGCGCTGTCCAGGGAGATATTTACCTGAGGCTGGTTGTATTCATCCATACTGGACGTGGAGTCAGTGATGTGGTCCCCGGTCAGAATCACGCGCTTGTACAGCACAACCGGCTGACCTTCGCGAGTCTGCTTCACTTCGGAGTCACCCGGCACGCGGCCAGAGGCTGCTGCAGAGGCATCCACGTTGGTGTTCACCAGGCGGAATTCCAGCGTAGCGGTTGCACCCAGGATTTCTTTCGCACGTGCGGTGTCCTGAATACCCGGCAGCTCAACCACGATACGGTCAGCCCCCTGACGCTGCACCAGCGGTTCGGCGACGCCAAGCTGGTTGACACGGTTACGCAGGATGTTGATGTTCTGCTGGACCGCGTACTCACGCGCTTCGCTCAGGCGAGCATCGCTCATCACGGCACGCAGCGTATTGCTACCCTGGTTGGAGAACACCAGATCGCGATGGCGGGAGGAGAGGTAATCTCTTGCTGAGTCGCGCGCGCTTGAATCACGGAAGACGATGTCTACGCCGTAATTGTCGGCTTTACGCACGTTGGTGTAAGCAATGCCCTTGTCACGCAGGTCGCTGCGCAGGCCATCGATATTTTGTTCCTGGAGCTTGCCCAGCGCTGTGTCCATATCGACTTCCATCAGGAAGTGGACGCCGCCGCGCAGGTCAAGGCCGAGCTTCATCGGGTTCGCACCGATAGTCGACATCCAGCGAGGGGTAGCAGGAGCAAGGTTAAGCGCCACGACATAGTTGTCACCCATCACGCTCATCAGCGCTTCACGCGCACGAAGCTGGGTATCGGTAGAGTCGAAGCGAGCGAGAATAGCGCCCTCTTCCAGCGCCACAGACTTAGCGGTGATATTTTCTTGTTTTAAGGTGTTTTCGACCTGGATCAGCGTTTGTTCACTGGCGGCGGCACCGCGCACGCCA
The DNA here is from genome assembly GCF_011752835.1 of Enterobacter sp. Ap-1006. NCBI lineage: Bacteria > Pseudomonadati > Pseudomonadota > Gammaproteobacteria > Enterobacterales > Enterobacteriaceae > Enterobacter > Enterobacter sp. Ap-1006. The sequence goes on from NZ_VWWU01000003.1 coordinate 802,932, forward strand.
GTTAACTGAACTGCCGGATCCTCACCATACAGGTTGGGAAGCGCATACAGCAGGCCAATCGCCAGCACGGCGATCAGCATGATGTACTTCCACAAAGGATAACGGTTTAACACGTGTAGTTCCCTTAGGGAAAACGAAAATTACAGCGCCTTCATGGTGCCTTTCGGCAGAACGGCAGCTACGAAATCACGTTTGATAACCACTTCGGTGGTATCGTTCAGCGCGATAGCAATGTAGCCAGTTTCAGCTACTTTGGTTACGCGGCCAACCAGGCCACCGTTGGTCAGCACTTCATCACCCTTGGAGATGGAGTCCATCAGTTTTTTATGCTCTTTGGTACGCTTTTGCTGCGGACGCAGGATCATAAAATAGAAAATCAGGCCAAACACCACCAACATTGGAATCAAAGTCCATTGACTCTGTCCTGGAGCAGCACCCGCAGAAGCGACAGCATCAGAAATGAAAAAGCTCATTAAAATTCCCTCATTATTAAATTAATCAACGTTCAAAGGTGGAACCGGCTTACCTGTCCGCTCGTAAAAATCCGTCACGAAGTGCTCTAATTTACCCTCTTCAATGGCCTGGCGTAAACCAGCCATTAAACGCTGGTAATAGCGCAGGTTATGAATGGTATTGAGACGCGCGCCCAGTATTTCGTTGCAACGGTCAAGATGATGCAAGTAGGCACGTGAATAATTGCGACACGTATAGCAATCACACTCGGCATCGAGCGGGGCGGTGTCATCTTTATGCTTAGCATTGCGGATTTTCACTACGCCGTCCGTCACGAACAGGTGACCGTTACGCGCATTTCGAGTTGGCATGACGCAGTCGAACATGTCGATACCGCGACGAACCCCTTCAACCAGGTCTTCCGGCTTACCTACGCCCATCAGGTAACGTGGTTTATCGGCAGGAATCTGCGGGCAAACGTGCTCCAGAATACGGTGCATGTCTTCCTTAGGCTCACCTACCGCCAGGCCGCCGACAGCGTAGCCATCAAAGCCAATCTCTACCAGACCTTTTACCGAGATATCTCGTAAATCTTCGTAAACGCTGCCCTGAATAATGCCGAACAGCGCATTTTTATTCCCAAGGGAATCAAAGCGATCGCGGCTACGCTGCGCCCAACGCAGGGACATTTCCATGGAGCGTTTCGCGTAATCCCAGTCCGCCGGGTACGGCGTACATTCGTCGAAGATCATGACAATATCGGAACCCAGATCGTACTGAATTTCCATGGATTTTTCAGGATCGAGGAAAATAGGATCGCCGTTGATCGGGTTGCGGAAATGTACGCCCGCTTCGGTGATCTTACGGATATCGCCCAGGCTGAATACCTGGAAACCACCGGAGTCCGTCAGGATTGGGCCTTTCCACTGCATAAAATCATGCAGGTCGCCGTGCAGTTTCATGATTTCCTGGCCAGGACGCAGCCATAAATGGAAGGTATTGCCCAGGATAATCTGCGCGCCCGTGGCTTCAACTTCTTCCGGCGTCATCCCTTTTACGGTGCCGTAAGTACCCACCGGCATAAAGGCCGGGGTTTCGACGGTGCCACGTTCAAAGACCAGGCGACCGCGTCGTGCGCGTCCGTCGGTGGTATCTAATTCAAATTTCACATTTCCTCCAGCACCAGAGAAACAGTCTGGTGAGTCAATTAACGCCGTGGGCGGTGCTCACGGCGGAATAAGCGGGGGTGGGTTACCCTCACCCCGGCCCTCTCTCTGGAAGGGAGAGGGAGAATACTTTCTCTGTTACCCAATACTCTCACGGGGGAGAGAGGATACATCCCTTATTATCCCCTCTCTCCGCGGGGAGAGGGCCAGGGTGAGGGGCAATCACGCCCCCGGGCGTTCGTTTATCGCCTGCGGATTACAGGTAATGAACATCGCATCGCCGTAGCTAAAGAAGCGGTATTCCGCTTTCACCGCCTCGTGGTAAGCGTGCATTGTGTTTTTATAACCGGCAAACGCGGAGACCAGCATAATCAGCGTTGACTCCGGCAGGTGGAAGTTCGTCACCAGCGCGTCGATCACTTTGTACTGATAGCCCGGATAGATAAAGATTTGGGTATCGCCGAAGAACGGCTCGATCAGGTCGTTCTGCGCAGCCTGAGCGGCGCTTTCCAGGGATCGTACCGACGTAGTTCCGACTGCAATAACGCGATTGCCACGCGCTTTACAGGCCAGCACTGCGTCCACAACGTCCTGAGGCACTTCGGCATACTCAGAGTGCATGATGTGATCTTCGATGCTGTCCACGCGCACCGGCTGGAACGTCCCCGCCCCGACGTGCAGCGTGACGAACGCCATATCGACACCTTTATTGCGCAGTTTTTCCAGCAGCGGCTCGTCAAAGTGCAGACCAGCTGTCGGCGCAGCAACCGCCCCCGGCTTCTGGCTATAAACCGTTTGATAAAGCTCGCGGTCGGCTTCTTCATCCGGGCGGTCGATGTACGGTGGCAGCGGCATATGGCCGATATTATTTAAGATATCCAGTACGGCGCGTGCGTCGTTAAACTCGACCTCAAACAGCGCATCGTGGCGCGCAACCATGGTGGCGTGTACGCTTTCATCATCGCCCAACAGCAGCTCGGCCCCAGGTTTTGGCGCTTTAGAGGCGCGAATGTGTGCCAGAATGCGTTTATCATCCAGCATACGCTCGACCAGTACTTCAATTTTCCCGCCGCTGGCTTTACGGCCAAACAGGCGAGCCGGAATTACGCGGGTGTTATTGAACACCAGCAGGTCGCCGGGGTTGAGCTTGTCGAGCAAATCGGTGAAAGTGCCATGCGCCAATGCGCCCGTCGGCCCGTCAAGTGACAGCAAGCGGCAGCTGCTGCGCTCGGCTTGCGGATAATGAGCAATCAGGGATTCAGGCAGTTCAAAGGAAAAATCAGCAACGCGCATGGTATAGCACTCAGACTTAAAAACAGGCGGCTTAGTCTAGTGGCAGGGGGCTTTCCCTGCAACACGTTTACCCTGCTCAGGCCGTTTTAACGCCATAAATGGAATAACTATTCGATGAATTTTCTCGCCCACCTGCATTTGGCACATCTGGCCCAAAGTTCACTGCTGGGAAATTTGCTGGCGGATTTCGTGCGCGGTAGCCCGGACGACAGCTTTTCGCCCGAGGTCGTGGCCGGCATTTATATGCACCGCAGAGTCGATGTCCTGACGGACGGACTGCCGGAAGTGGCTCTAGCTCGCGGCTGGTTCAGCCCAAAGACGCGGCGAGTGTCGCCGATTTCTCTGGATGTCATGTGGGACCACTTCCTGTCGCGCCACTGGCATAAAGTCTGCCCGGATATCGGGCTTGAGGATTTTGTCGCCTATGCTCGCGGGAAAATTGAGCCCAAGCTTAACGACACGCCCCCGCGTTTCATTAATCTTAATCACTATTTATGGCGCGAACGCTGGCTGGAGCGTTATCAGGATATGGACTTTATTGCTGACGTTCTCAATGGGATAGCGAGCCGTAGACCAAAACTTGATACCCTGCGAGATTCCTGGCACGATCTCGACGCCCACTATGACCAGCTGGAGGAATTGTTCTGGCAGTTCTATCCACGCATGATGGCGATGGCGAAACAAAAAAGTTTGTGATCGTTCCGGGTTCACGTTAGAACAACTTGCCCTTTTCGAAAAAAGGGCTATCTTGGTTATCGGCATCAACATAAGCGCCTTTTTGATAGCCAAAACCTATCTGATTGATTGGCAAGATGCCATTGAGCTACATGGAATGGAGCCCCTATACTCCCCCCGTTGCGTTAACCTTCACTTTAACAAAATTAACAGGAGTACATATGGTCCTGGTTACTCGTCCAGCCCCTGACTTTACCGCTGCTGCCGTTCTGGGCAATGGCGAAATCGTTGAAAACTTCAACTTCAAAAAACACACCAACGGTAAAGCCACCGTTGTGTTCTTCTGGCCGATGGACTTCACCTTCGTTTGCCCGTCTGAACTGATCGCGTTCGACAAGCGTTACGAAGAATTCCAGAAACGTGGCGTAGAAGTCGTTGGTGTATCTTTTGACTCCGAGTTCGTTCACAACGCATGGCGTAAAACCCCGGTTGATAAAGGCGGCATCGGCGAAGTGAAATACGCGATGGTTGCTGATATCAAACGTGAAATCCAGCAAGCCTACGGCATCGAACACCCGGAAGCGGGCGTTGCGCTGCGCGGTTCCTTCCTGATCGACAAAGCCGGTATCGTTCGCCACCAGGTTGTGAACGATCTGCCGCTGGGTCGTAACATCGACGAAATGCTGCGTATGGTTGACGCGCTGCAGTTCCACGAAGAGCACGGCGAAGTGTGCCCGGCTCAGTGGGAAAAAGGGAAAGAAGGCATGAACGCGTCTCCGGACGGCGTTGCTAAGTACCTGAGCGAGAACGTTGCTAAGCTGTAATCGCTAAGCAAGTTCGAAGAAAAGGCCGCGATTGCGGCCTTTTTTATTTTTGTCAGAAGGCGAAGCAGGAACAGCCCATCACGCCCCAGAACGCCGTCTCATCGCCGACGGGAATCGAGGAATTACGCGCCACATCATGCTGATGCCCGTGGACGTTACAGCTCCCGCAGCACTGATGCACCGATGCCATCATCCCCACTTTTGCCGCCGCTGGTGGCGCGGAGCGGTAATGCCCCGACACGTTCACCACAGGCGACCAGTCAGGCACAACAGGAATAGCTGGTGGTGCCAGAGGCGTAAAGGCTCCGGTGGCATAAACCACTTTTCCATCCACCACGGTCATCACCGATTCAATACCCTTGATAGCCTCTTCCGGCACGCTGAAGTAGTCCTGAGACAGCACAACCAGGTCAGCCAGTTGCCCCGCCTGAATCCGCCCTTTCTTGCCCTGCTCGTTTGAGAACCAGGCGCTGCCTGCAGTCCATAGCTCAAGGGCGACATCGCGGGACATACGGTTATTCTCGTCGTACATCTGCATACCGCCCACTGTGCGCCCGGACACCAGCCAGTAAAGCGCCGTCCACGGGTTGTAGCTGGCCACGCGCGTGGCGTCGGTGCCTAACCCCACGGGCACACCTGCGGCTAGCATTTTCGCCACCGGCGGCGTTTGTTTCACCGCCTCAATCCCGTAGCGCTCCGCATAGTATTCGCCCTGGAAAGCCATGCGGTGCTGAACCGCAATCCCACCGCCCAGCGCCTTAACCCGGTCGATGTTGCGTTCGGTAATCGTTTCTGCGTGGTCAAACAGCCAGTGCAGACCGTTGAACGGAATATCGCGATTGACCTTTTCGAACACGTCCAGCATGCGGCTAATGGACTCGTTGTAGGTGGCATGCAGCCGGAACGGCCAGCGGTGTTCAACCAGATGGCGCACCACACGCTCCAGCTCCTGTTCCATGCCGTCCGGCAAATCCGGGCGTGGCTGCAGGAAGTCTTCAAAGTCTGCCGCCGAGAACACCAGCATTTCACCGGCCCCGTTGGCGCGGTAGAAGTCGGTGCCCTGCCCCGGCGTCAGCATGTCGGTCCATTTTTCAAAATCTTCCAGCTCATGCTGAGGGCGCTGGGTAAACAGGTTATAGGCAATGCGCACCGTCATCTGCTTTTTACTGTGCAGCTCGTCGATAACCTGGTAATCCTCAGGGTAGTTCTGGAAACCACCGCCCGCGTCAATAGCGCTGGTCACGCCCAGGCGGTTCAGCTCCCGCATAAACTGCCGCGTTGAGTTCACCTGCATCTCCAGCGGCAGTTTCGGCCCTTTTGCCAGCGTGGAATAAAGGATCATCGCGTTAGGCTTCGCCACCAGCATTCCGGTCGGATTCCCGTTGCCGTCACGGACAATCTCGCCACCCGGCGGGTTTGGCGTCTCTTTGGTATAGCCCACCGCTTTCAGCGCGGCGCGGTTGAGCAAAGCTCTGTCGTACAGGTGCAGAACGAATACCGGCGTATCGGGCGCGGCCTCGTTAAGTTCTTCGATGGTAGGCATGCGGCGTTCGGCAAACTGGAACTCTGTCCAGCCCCCCACCACGCGTACCCACTGCGGAGACGGCGTGCGCAGCGCCTGTTCTTTTAGCATGCGCAGGGCATCGGCCAGCGAAGGTACGCCTTCCCAGCGCAGCTCAAGGTTGTAGTTCAGCCCGCCGCGAATCAGGTGCAGGTGCGAATCGTTCAGGCCGGGGATCACCGTGTGGCCTTTCAAATCGACGACCTGGCTACCTTCTCCGGCAAAGCTCATCGCATAGGCGGTGCTGCCCGCCGCCAGAATTTTACCGTCTTTAATCGCTACCGCTTCAGCAAGCGGATTCTCTTTATCCAGCGTGTGAAACTGGCCATGAGTTAAAATCAGTGAGGCATGTTGAGACATAATCAGGGACTCCTGAGAAATCATGCTTTTTTTAGCCAACCGGCAAATAGCTTCGTCACTATCGGCATCCAGAGCCAGACCACCAGCGCTACCACGCAGGCATCGTTAAGCAAGTGCCCGGGAAGCGTGCCGCGTAAACCTGGGAACAACATACCCGTCACCCACGGCACAAGGTTGGTACTGGGGAAGATAACCAGCTGCGTGATCAGGAACTGCTTCCACTGCGGCGGGCGTTTCACCGTCGCGCTTTCCGGGGTAAACCAGAAGGCCGTTTCGGTGTGCACCTGCACTTTGTCGTCATCGGCAAGGGAGGATTTGATCTCTGCCACAAGGCGATGGCGTTCAGGGGAGTCAGTCCAGGCATTGAGATGCTCGAGCGTGTCGAAGCGAATCACCACGTTATAGGTGTCGTTCCCGGCCGTGGGGCGAATCACATGCACCCCAAGGTGACCGGGGAAACGAGCGGCGGTCGGCATGATCTTTTCCAGCCATTGTTCGTAGCGAGCGGCCTCGCCTGGCCGGATTGCGTGGGTGATCACCAGCGTAACGGTATTGTTGTCGGCCATGCCGCAATTCCTGAGTCAGAATGGGGAGGAAAAACGGAGCGGCGAACCCGCCCCGAGTGTGATCCATCAGGCTTTACGTTCCGGGGCGCCGTGAACCATCGTATAAGCGTAGTCGACGCCCATGCCATAAGCCCCGCTGTGCTCACGAACCAGGTTCATCACCGCGTCATAAGTTTCTTTGCGTGACCAGTCGCGCTGGTACTCCAGCAGAACCTGCTGCCAGGTAACCGGCACGGCACCGGCCTGCACCATCCGATCAATGGCGCGTTCGTGGGCATCCACAGAAGTCCCGCCGGAAGTGTCGGTCACCACATACACTTCAAAGCCTTCTTCCAGCGCCATCAGCGCCGGGAAGGTCAGGCACACTTCGGTCCACAGCGCTGAAATAATCAGTTTTTTACGGCCCGTCGCCTTCACCGCCTCAACAAAGGCTTTATCTTCCCAGGAGTTCATGGAAGTACGCTCAATGGGCTTAATTTCAGGATGAACGGCTAATAATTCAGGCCAGATATAGCCGCTGAAGCTTTTGGTTTCGACGGAGGTATAAATCGTCGGCACCTTAAATATCTTGCCCGCCTTTGCCAGCGCCACGGTGTTATTTTTCAGGGTCTGGCGATCGATATTCGCCACGCCGAAAGCCATTTGCGGCTGGTGATCGATAAAAATAAGGGCGGAGTTAGTTGGGTCAATCAGTTCACGAATAGACATTTTATTCCCTCAGCTATCAATGAGTTATTAAGGCATCCATCTCTGGACGACGCCTTTATTTTCTGCATACAGCCGCAGGGTTGATAGCCGGAATTTTCTAACGTCTTATTTAATTTTTTGGTGATAGACTTTTGCAAGGCCAAAGCCCGAACGGATTATCACTATGCGTGTAAATTTAGATGTGCTGCTCATTCTTGATGCCTTAGATAAGCACGGCAGTTTTGCCGCCGCCGCTGAAACGCTGTTTAAAACGCCTGCGGCGCTGAGTTATATGGTGCAGAAGCTAGAAAACGATCTGAATATTAAACTGCTGGATCGCTCAGGCCATCGGGCAAAATTTACCGACACCGGCAGGATTGTGCTGGAAAAAGGGCGGGTGGTGCTCAGCGCCGCGAAGGATCTGGAAAGCCAGGCTTTGCGCTCCACCTCCGGCTGGGAAAAAACGCTGACTATTGCGCTGGACGGTTCATTTCCCTTCCACCTGCTGCTGCCGCTGATGGAGGAGTTCTACGCCCTCGACCAGCAAACCACGCTTAATTTTACCCACCATACGCTGGCAGGAGCCTGGGAAGAGCTGACCCACAACGGCGCGAACATTATTCTCGGCGCCATTAACGAGCCGCCGACGTCATCCGAGTACGCCTACAAGATGCTGGGCACGCTGGACAACGTGTTTGTCGTCTCACCCAGGCACGCGCTGGCAAAAGCGGAACATGTGCTTTCCAGTGACGAAGTTTGCCGCCATCGTGCGGCCATTATCGGCGATACGGCACGTTACTGCCTGCCAATCAACACCAATTACATTGAAGAGCAAGAACGCGTGGTGGTGTACGACTTCCCGAGCAAGGTCGCTATTTTAGTCTCGGGCCTGGCCTGCGGATTTTTACCCCGCCACATCGCCCAGCCGCTCCTGAGCAGCGGCAAATTAATTGAAAAACCGGTTGTATCGTTCCGCCAGACCGACGTGACCTACATCGGCTGGCATAACCGGGGTGAAGGCCTGGCCGCACGCTGGTGGCGAGAAAAGATCATTGAAGGGGATTTGGTCAACGCCCTTTATCAGCCCCCGACGGAGAGCTAAACCTCTCCCCGCCGGGTTGCAGACCTAAAGACTGCGCCAGACCGCAGCGCTGACGGCAGGCAAGCTCAGCTCGCGGTTATTGAGCGCCGCCTCACCTTCGGTCTGCGCCCAGGCCCTGCCGCTCAGCAGGGCATCCCACGGGAGGATGACCTGAACTGCATTGCCGCGGTTGATGGCCACCAGAACACGTTCGTTTTGATAAGCACGCACGAACACTACGACGTCCTGCTCAGCGTAGATGACCCGGCAACCACCGTGACGGAGCGCCCGGCTTTGCTTGCGCAGCTTGCCGAGCCGCTGATAAAGCGCCAGCAGATCTAAATCCTGATCCTGTTTCCGCCACGGGAAAGGCTTGCGGCAGAAAGGATCGTTGTTGCCATCCAGCCCCACCTCATCGCCGTAATAAATACAGGGTACGCCGGGCCAGGCATACAGCCAGATGACGGCCAGCGGCAAGCGGGCAACATCTTTACCAAGAATCGACTTAAAACGGGCGGTATCGTGACTGTCGAGCTGGTTAAACATGCGCAGCTGCTGCTGATGGGAAAGTGCCGAGCGGTACTCTTCCATCCATGCTATACAGGTTTGGGCGTCAATATCCTGCGGCTCGTAAGAGATATCGGTGTTTGCCAAAAATCCCCACAGCGGGAAAGTAAAACCGCGATAGTTCATGGCGGCATCTTCGGCATCGGCCTGCAGCCACTGCCGGGCATCGCCAAAGTGCTCGCCGAGGACGTAAGCATCCTGTTTGGTTTCTTTTGCCGCCTGGGTAATGCCGCTGACGTGCAGAAGATTATTTTTCGCCCCGCCTTCCTCTCCCAGCATATGCACTACGTCCAGCCGCCAGCCGTCAATGCCCCAGGGCTCCCGCAGCCAGTGCCGCACAATGCTTTGCTCGCCGCGATAGATCTCATCCACCAGCGTGGCCGAGCGATAATCCAGCTTAGGCAGGCTGGAATAGCCCAACCAGTCCAGCGCCAACCCTTCGTCAGAAAAGCTGTACCAGTCGCGCCACGGAGACTGTGGGTGATGGCAGGCGCCATTCTCACCCTTCTTATGCCTGTCAAACCAGCCGTGCGTATCGCCGCTGTGGTTGAAAACGCCGTCCAGCATCAGCTTCATCCCCTGCCGGCGCGTATTTTCCCTCAGCCGCAGGAAAGCGGCATTACCGCCAAACTGCTCGTCTACCTGCCGGTAATCCTGAGTGTCGTACTTATGCACGCTGGGTGCGGTAAAAATAGGGTTCAGATAAAGTGCCGTCACGCCGAGTTTTTTCAGGTACGGCAGCTTTTCACTGATCCCGTCCAGATCGCCGCCGTAAAACGTCGATCCTCCGGCTTCCCCGGTTAAAGGCTCATGCCACTCCCGGCGGACGATATCCCGCCCGGCTGCATGATGAAAATAAACGTTATCCTGCTCCGGCTGACGATTCGATCCTCGAGCAAAACGATCCGGGAAGATCTGATAGAACACCTGATCCTGCACCCAATCCGGGCCGTCATCCGGCGTATCAAAAGCGAACTGTTCCAGCCGGGCCGGCGGCGTTTTCTGGAAGCCCTGAGGCATGTACCAGCGCTGCCTGTCCTGCCAGAGTAGCTTAAAGCTGTAGCGACGGCGCGGCTGCCCTTCGGCGGTATCGAGGGTGACTTTCCAGGCGACAACGCCCTCAAGGGGAGCCTGTTTCTGGCGTACCATGACCAGAGAAATCTCTTCGTTATCCTTTTCGCCGCGCAGAATCACTTTTTTCGGCAGATCGTCCCCCTCCAGCCACAGGGTAATGACAAGGCTGCGTTCCCGCTTCTGGATAAACGGCGCCACCGGCAGGTGCCAGGCATTCAACATAGTAACTTTCCCATCGCTTAAAAATGACGCCACCTTGCCACAGCATAAGGCTTTATCACTCATCATTCCGGGTTAATTTGGGGGAGGACAGGAGGGGTGGAGGCGGGAGAAATTATTCCCCTCACCCCGGCCCTCTCCCCAAAGGGGCGAGGGGGAAAAGCGAATGAGGAGAACGCTATTTATCCCCTCTTCCGGCCAGAGAGAGGGCAAAAAAACAGAAGCGACGCAGTGGCTGGGTGAAACGTTGGGCGAATAGCGAGGCACGGTTCCGGCTTAAATCGCCTCCGTTTTCTCTCCGACTGGCCAGGGTCCGGCCGTCGGGAACGGCCGGAGGCTGAGAGTGTCGGGAATACATCTCAGCCGACCCAGGACTGGGAGATAAAACGGAGGTCTGCCGCTTTAGCGGTCGATTTATTTCGCCGGGAGTCCGGGGCCTCGGGGGAATGACGGTGATTCCCCCGAGACGTTCACCAGTGCGATGGCTGCATGTAAAGTAAGGCTGGAAGTGAACGGAATATCAGCCGTCCCACATGAAAGTTATTTGAGGCTAAGGAACGATGCTCTCCGATGCCTGCGCCTTAACCCGGCGCTTAACAACCCAGCCAATAAGCAGCAGCGCAATCCAGCCGCAGCCCACGTACAGCGAAATACGGGTATCCGGGTGGTAACCAATCAGCCCGATAATAAACACCAGGAACACCAGGCCCACTACGGTCGTCGCTACGCCACCGGGGATCGGGAATTTCAGCGCTTTCGCTTCTTCCGGCGACAGGCGGCGGCGGAAGGCAATCTGCGACAGCAGGATCATAATCCAGACCCAAACGGTGGCGAACGTTGCCAGCGACGCAATCACCAGGAAGACGTTTTCCGGCATGATGTAGTTCAGGTAAACCGCCAGCAGCAGCGCGCAGGCCATCACCACAACGGTGACCCACGGAATACCGTTGCGGGAAGTCCTGGCGAAGATTTTAGGCGCGCTACCCTGCTCGGCCATGCCGTGCAGCATGCGGCCCACGCCAAACACATCGCTGTTAATCGCCGAGAGCGAAGCCGTGATAACCACAAAGTTCAGAATGCCGGCTGCAGCGGTAATGCCCATATGCTGGAAGGTCATCACAAACGGACTGCCCTCGGTGCCCACCTGGTTCCAGGGATAAATGGACATGATGACGAACAGCGTCCCCACGTAGAACACCAGAATACGCAGCGGCACGGAGTTTATCGCGCGTGGAATGGATTTTTGCGGATCTTTCGCTTCGCCTGCGGTGATGCCGATAATCTCAATCCCGCCGTAGGCAAACATCACCATCTGCAGAGACATGATCATGCCCAGCCAGCCGTTGCTGAAGAAGCCACCGTTGCTCCACAGGTTGTGGATACCGGTCGCCTGGCCGCCGTTGCCAATCCCCCACACGATAATGCCGATCCCGGCAATAATCATGATGATGATGGTGGCGACTTTAAAGAATGAGAACCAGAACTCCAGCTCGCCGAACACCTTCACGCTCATCAGGTTGATGGCGCAGATAATCAGCACCACGCTCAGCACCCAGACCCAGTGCGGCACCGCCGGGAACCAGATACCCATGTAGATCCCGAACGCGGTCACGTCGGCGATGGCAACAATCAAAATCTCAAAGCAGTAGGTCCAGCCGGTAATATAGCCAGCCAGCGGCCCAAGGTTGTCCTGAGCATAGCGAGAAAACGAGCTGGCAGCGGGATTGTGCACCGACATTTCGCCCAGCGCGCGCATAATAATATAGGCCGCCACGCCGCCGATGATATACGCCAGAAGAACGCTCGGCCCCGCCATTTTGATGGCGTCCGCCGAACCGTAAAACAGCCCTGTGCCAATCGCCGACCCCAGCGCCATAAATCGAATGTGCCGGGTGCTCAAACCGCGCTTGAGCTTGTTGGTGTTTTCCATGAATCCAGGTTCCACGCTTTACAATAAAAAAACCACGGAGGACGACTCCGTGGTTACTTAGCAATCAAAAACTTAATGGGCGGCGGAGGTGACCTGGCGCCCCGCAGCTTTGTCCCAGATAGCGGTGATCACCACCATCGCAACGGTCGGCAGCAGCCAGGCAAGTCCCTGATCCGCCAGCGGCAGTTTCGCCGCCCAGCCAGGCAGCATGTCGCTGATGGCCGATGCCTTAATACCGTCAATAATACCAAACAGCAGGCTTATCAGCATCGCCGGGGCAATAACGCGGGTGGAGTTGTTCCACCACGGACGGGTGAAGCTCAGCACCACCAGGGCAATACAAGGTGGATAGATTGCCGTCAGTACCGGGATCGAAATCTGAATCAGGTGGCTCAGGCCCAGGTTAGATACCACCATCGAGAACAGGCCGAGGATAAACACCAGCGAGCGGTAAGAGAGCGGCAGATACTGGCTAAAGAACTCCGCACAGGCACAGGTCAGGCCTACGGCGGTAACCAGACAAGCCAGGAAGATCAGCGCCGCCAGGAAGAAGCTACCGGCCCCGCCAAAGGTATGTGCCACATAAGCGTGCAGAATAGCCGCACCGTTGGCTTTCTGATCGACCAGGTTCGCACTGTCGGAACCGAGGTGGAACAACGCCAGGTAGATAACCGTCAGGCCGATACCGGCAATCAGGCCAGCCCAAATCGTGTAGCGGGTCAGCAGGCGAGATTCGGTCACACCGCGAGAGCGCGCGGCATTCACGATAACAATCCCGAACACCAGCGAAGCCAGCGTGTCCATCGTAAGGTAGCCGTTCACGAAGCCGTTAGAAAACGCCGCATTCTGGTAGGCTTCAGTCGCCGTGCTCAGGCCACCTGCTGGCCACAGCACCGCCCCGGCCGCCAGGATCAGCAGCGCAATGATTTTCACCGGCGCCAGCACGTGGCCCACGGTATCCAGCAGCTTACCCGGATAAAGAGAAATCCCGATCACCAGCGCAAAGTACACCAGGCTGTAAATAAACAACGGCATATCGCCCATGCCGGTCAGCGGAGCAATCCCCACTTCAAAGGAAACGGTGGTAGTACGAGGCGTGGCAAACAGCGGCCCGACGGCGAGATAACAGACCGTCGCCAGCAAAATACCGGCGCGGCGGCCAATCGGCGAACTAAGGCTATCAATACCGCCGCCCACGCGGGCAATCGCCACGATAGTCAGAACGGGTAAACCTACCGCCGTGACCAGGAAGCCAAGCGCCGCCGTCCAGACGTGCTCGCCAGCCTGTAAGCCAACCATAGGAGGGAAAATGATGTTGCCCGCGCCCACAAACAGCGCAAAGGTCATAAAGCCCAGAGCGATGATGTCACGAGATTTCAAATGATAGGTCATAAAATAAAGCAGCCTGTGGATGTGTTGTGTTGAAAATGCTCAAATTTTTAAACCGACGTTCAGCCCAAATAACGTTCGGTAAAAACGCGGTTATTACCGGTAACGACAGCGGAATATGCTTCTCCGGATCGGTGGCGAAGAATAGTTAGTCGAATTACCACGCAATTTCAGTCGGTCTGGTAATAACAGGGGGGCAATTAAAACGCTTATAGCGTTTGAAGACAAGAAGGGATCGGGAAACCAGAAATATATCCTTTAAAAATACGCATAACCAGTGAATAAAGTTGATTATACGCTTTTGTTATGGCTTATCATGCGGACAAAAAAGCATCAATTCGATCTTCATCGCTTAACGAGTGGTGAAAATACAAACAAAAAGGCCAGAAAACTGGCCTGTGGAAAGTGTACTTGACGGTTGCGGTGAATTAATGTGCAGCCACCGCTGACTCAGGGGCGATTAAGCGCTCGGGCAGGATGAACGAAAACGTCGAGCCCTGCCCCGGTACGCTTTCGATATCCAGCCGCGCATCATGGTGGCTAAGGGCATGCTTCACGATGGCCAGCCCAAGCCCGCTGCCTCCGGTCTGCCGGGAACGCGCTTTATCTACTCGGTAGAAACGCTCCGTCAGGCGCGGAATGTGCTCGGCGGAGATCCCCGGCCCGGTATCCTTCACGCTGAACGCTACGCCGTGAGGCAGCCTGCGCCAGGTGACGGTGATGTGCGTCCCGGCAGGCGTGTGATTCACCGCGTTATACACCAGGTTAGAGATCGCGCTGCGCAGCTGCTCTTCGTTACCGTAAACCTGCAGCCCTGGCTCAACGTTAAAAGTGAGCGTTTGCTTCTGCTGGCTCAACGTCTGCGCCTCTCGTTCCACCACGCGCAGCATCAGCGGCACGTCGATTTTCTCATTCATCGACAGCGTGGGCGCGGCTTCGATGCGCGACAGCGTTAACAATTGCCTCACCAGCCCTTCCATGCGTGAAGTTTGCTCGCGCATGGTATGCAGCGCTTTATCCCGCAACGGCCCTTCCAGAGCCTGATCCTGCATCATCTCCAGGTAACCCTGTAACACGGTCAGCGGCGTGCGCAGCTCATGGCTAACGTTGGCAAAGAAATTGCGGCGAGCGCCTTCAAGCTGGTGCATCTGCGTGACGTCTCGCGCCACCATCAGCCACTGCCCGTCGGCGTAGGGCATCACGCGGAACTCAAGATGACGGCCATTGTTGAGTATCAGCGTCAGCGGGCGACCAAACTGCTGCTTCGCCACGTATTGCGAGAATTCAGGGTAACGCAGCAGGTTGAGGATATTTTGGCCGCTGTCGTCAGGCCAGCGCAGGCCAAGCAGCTGTTGCGCCAGGCCATTACACCAAAAAATGGTGCCTTCTTCGGTGGTCAGCACCACCGCATCGGGCAGCGATTCGGCTCCGCTTCGGAAGCGTTTGATCAGGTTGCCTAACTCTTTGCGGCGCTTTTTATTACGCAGCTGCATCTGGTGCAGCCCGTACAGCAGAGGTTCCCAGCTTCCCCGCCCGGGCGGCGGGGTCATGCTGCGGTCAACCCACAGCCACCAGGAAAGACGAAGTAAATTCCAGAAATGCCAGCTTAACAGGACGGTCACCGCCGCCAGTAAAAACCACGGCAGGTGGCCAAAAATCAATCCGAGAATTGCCGCTGGCATACAACAGAGCACCAGCTCCAGTACCAGCCTTTTCCATGACAGCCGTTCCAGCACGCGTCACGCTCCTGTCAGCATATTAAAAACGGGTTGAAAAACGATAACCCGTGCCGCGAACTGTTTGCACCATTTTGTCATGACCACTTGTTTCCAACGCTTTACGCAGGCGACGAATATGCACGTCTACGGTACGGTCTTCAACGTAAACGTTCGTTCCCCACACGTTATTGAGCAGCTGTTCACGGCTGTAAACGCGCTCCGGGTGGGTCATAAAGAAGTGTAACAGCTTAAATTCAGTTGGCCCCATGTCGAGCGGATCTTCGCCGGTCATCACGCGGTGTGAGGACGGGTCAAGACTCAGCCCCTGCATCTCAATCACTTCTTCCACCGCCATCGGGGAAATACGGCGCATCACTGCCTTAATACGCGCCACCAGCTCTTTAGGCGAGAACGGCTTAGTGATGTAATCATCGGCACCGACTTCAAGGCCACGCACGCGATCTTCTTCTTCGCCACGTGCGGTCAGCATCATCACCGGGATTTCGCGGGTCAGCGCTTCACGCTTCAGGTGCTTGATAAACTGGATCCCGGAACCGCCTGGCAGCATCCAGTCCAGCAGGATCAGGTCGGGGAAAGGTTCAATCAGCAGGTTAACCGCGCTGTCATAATCTTCCGCCTCTACCGACTGGAAGCCATTTTGCTCGAGCACAAAGCTCACCATTTCACGAATCGGAGCTTCATCTTCTACGACTAAAATGCGTCTCGCCATGATTTACCCTGTTGAAAAGAGACCATCTCTTATTAATTGTGCGCCAGTATGCGTCAGATTTGTGACAGATTTATGAAAAAGATGACGGCCAGATATTTCACCTTTCTGAATTATGACAGCCACTGATTTTTACTGACGGTTACGCTGCCAGCTCAATAGCTTATAATCGGTAATTCGCCTCTTTGCCATGGGACAGGTTATGCGCATTCTCCACACATCAGACTGGCACCTCGGCCAAAACTTCTATACCAAAAGCCGGGCTTCTGAACATCAGGCCTTTCTCGACTGGCTGTTAAACGCCGCGGTCGAGCATCAGGTGGATGCGATCCTCGTCGCGGGAGATATCTTTGATACCGGCTCGCCGCCGAGCTACGCCCGTGAAATGTATAACCGTTTTGTCGTGCAGCTGCAGAGCACCGGCTGCCAGCTCGTGGTGCTGGCGGGGAATCACGATTCCGTAGCTACCCTGAATGAATCCCGCGAGCTGCTGGCCTGCCTGAACACCCGCGTCATTGCCAGCGCCCGCCATAACAAAGACGAACAGGCGCTGCTGCTCAATCAAAAAGACGGCACGCCGGGGGCGATTCTCTGCCCTATTCCTTTCCTGCGTCCTCGCGACATTCAAAGCAGCCAGGCGGGGCTGTCCGGCCATGAAAAACAGCGATCTTTAATGGAAGCCATCAGCGAACATTACCAGCAATGCTATGCCGCCGCCGTGGCGCTTCGCGGTGACCAGCCGCTGCCGATAATTGCCACCGGGCACCTGACCACTGTAGGCGTCACGAAATCCGATGCGGTGCGTGACATTTATATTGGCACGCTGGATGCCTTCCCGGCGCAGCACTTCCCGCCCGCCGACTACATTGCGCTCGGGCACATCCATCGCGCGCAAAAAATTGGCGGCACGGAGCATATTCGCTATAGCGGCTCGCCGATTCCGCTGAGCTTCGACGAAACCGGCAAAGCAAAAACCGTTTTTCTGGTGACATTCAGCGGCGGAGCGCTAACCAGCGTCGAGCCTCTGGAAGTCCCCATCAGCCAGCCGCTGGCCATCGTGAAAGGGTCGATGAGTGAAATCGAGCGGCAGCTAGAGCAGTGGCGAAACGCACCTGCTGAACCCAAAGTCTGGCTGGATATCGAAATCGCCACCGACGAATATCTGCACGACATGCAGCGCCAGGTGCAGGCGCTCACAGACGATTTGCCGGTCGAAGTTGTCCTGCTGCGTCGCAGCCGTGAACAACGCGAGCGGGTGATTGCCAGCCAGCATAAAGAGACGCTGAGCGAGTTAAGCGTTGAAGAAGTTTTTGAGCGGCGGCTGAGTCAGGAAGAAACCAGCGAGGAGCGCGCCGCCAGGCTAAGAACGCTGTTTGCCCAAACCCTTTCAGATTTGCACCAGCAGGAGGAACAGGCATGAAGATCCTCAGCCTGCGGTTAAAAAACATTAACTCCCTGAAAGGCGAGTGGAAAATTGATTTTACCCGGGAGCCTTTCGCCAGCAACGGGCTGTTTGCCATCACCGGCCCCACGGGCGCGGGCAAAACCACCCTGCTGGATGCGATTTGCCTGGCGCTGTACCACAAGACACCGCGCCTCAGCACCGTGTCGCAGTCGCAAAATGACTTAATGACCCGCGACACCGCAGAATGCCTGGCCGAAGTCGAGTTTGAGGTAAAGGGTACGGGCTACCGCGCCTTCTGGAGCCAGAACCGCGCCCGCAACGCGGCAAACGGCAATCTTCAGGCGCCGCGCGTGGAGCTGGCTCAAATCAGCGACGGCAAAATCCTGGCGGATAAAATCAAAGACAAGCTGGAGATTATCGCCGCGCTCACCGGGCTGGACTACGACCGTTTCACCCGCTCAATGATGCTCTCCCAGGGGCAGTTCGCCGCCTTTTTAAACGCCGATGCCAACGACCGCGCCTCGCTGCTTGAAGAGCTGACCGGCACGGAGATTTACGGCACAGTTTCCGCCGCGGTGTTTGAAAATCATAAGCAAATCAAAAGCCGCCTTGAAAACCTGCTGGCCCAGGCTTCCGGCGTCGCGCTACTAACCGCTGAGCAGCAACAGCAGCTTACAGAGAGTTTGCAGGCGCTCACTCTGGAAGAGAAAAAGCTTTCCGTTGAACACCAACAGCAGCAGCAACACCAGCAGTGGCTCACTCAGCTAGCCCGGCTTTCTGCCGACAAAGCCCAAAAGCAGCAGGCGCTGGGCACAGCCAGTCAGGCGGTCAAAGACGCAGAGCCCATGCTGGCGAAACTGACCCGAGCTTTGCCCGCCGAAAAACTTCGCCCTGACTGGCAGCGGCTGCAGGAAAAGCAGCAGTCGCTGAAGCACAACAGCGAGGCGGCGGAGAAAGTGAATACCCGCTTACAGCAGCTTTCCATCCGCCGGCAGCAAACCCGAATGCTGGCCGCCGAACAGGCTCAGCGGCTGAAGAGAGAAGCTCAGCAGGTCGAAGACTGGCTCGCGGCGAATGACCGTTATCGACTTTGGTCTGCCGAACTGACGGGCTGGCGCATGGCATTCACGCAGCAGCAGCGCGACGAAAAACAGCTTACTGAGCTAAAGCAGGCGCTCGAGGCCAGTCGGCAAAAGCTGCAGGCGCTGCCGGAGCCAAAGCTTAGCCTTTCTCCAGATGAAGTGAGCGCTCATTTACAGCGGATGCTGGTAACCCGGCCTGCCCGCCAGCTGTTGGCTACTTTGCAGCCGCAGTTTGCCACGCTGGAGAAACGCAAAACCGAGCAACAGCGCGAGCTTGCCGAGCTGGATAAACAGATTGCCGAGCGAGACCTTGACCTGGGGCAAAAGCGCCAGCAGTACAAAGACAAACGCCAGCACGAAGCGGATCTGGAAAAAGTCGTCGAACAGGAAAAGCGCATCCAAAGCCTTGAAGCCGAGCGCGCACGCCTGCAGCCTGACTCGCCGTGTCCGCTTTGCGGCTCAACCCAACACCCGGCCGTAGAGGCGTATAAGGCTCTCGAACCTGGGGAGAACCAACAGCGCCTGACCGCCCTTAAGCAAGAAGTGGCTAAACTCGCAGAGCTTGGCTTTGCCCTTAAAGGTCAGCTTGATACCCAGCGCCAGCAGCGCGAAAAACTGACGCAGGCCAGCGCCGCCATTGAGGCAGAAAAAACAGCACTGTCAGCCCGCTGGCAGCAGCAGTGTGCGGAACTCGCTATCGCTTTAACGCCTCAGGACGATCTCAGCGCCTGGCTTGACGAGCAGGAACAGCGCGAGCTGCAGCTGCGCCAGCTTGGAGAGCGGCAGGCGCTGGAGGCACAATATCAGCGCGACAGCCAGCAGCATGAAAAACTAAACGCAGACTTTGTGGCACAGCGCGCGTCGCTACAAGCGGGGCTGGAGCAGGCCGGCCTCCAGCATCCTGAGTCTGGCGAAGAGCAAACCTGGCTGGAGGCTCGCCACAAGGAATCTCAGCAATGGCAGCAGCAGCAGGACAAGCTGCCGCAGCTTCGCCAGCAGCTCTCCGCTCTCGACATGTTGCTCTCAACCCTTGCGGACGATGGCTCCGCCCCGCTGCCGCTGGATGAACACGAGCATCAGGCGGCGCTGCAAAACTGGCAAGCGCTGCATAACGATTGCAACCTGCTGGAAGGGCAGCGCCAGTCTCTGCAGGAGCAACTGAAGCAAAGCGAAGAAGAAAGCACGGCGGCGCAAACGCAGTTCAGGAATGCGCTTTTGGCCAGCCAGTTCAGCGACGAAGCCGATTTCCGCAGCGCTCTGCTGGAAGAGGCCGAGCGCCTTGAGCTGGAACAGCGTAAACTGCTGCTGGAACGCCAGCATCAACAGCAGGTCACTCTACTGGAACAGGCGGAAAGTGCGTTGACTCAACACTTATCGGCGCGGCCAGAAAATCTGCATGAAGAAACAGATCCTGGCGCACTGGAGGCGAAAATCTCGGCGCTTGCCCTCCTGCTGCGTGAGAATGCTTCACAACAGGGTCAAATTACCCAGCAGCTGCGGCACGACGAGGAAAACCGCGTTCGCCAGCAAACGCTGATGCAGGAGATAAAAGCCTGTGAAGCACAGGCGGAAGACTGGGGCTACCTCAACGCGCTTATCGGTTCCAAAGAAGGGGATAAATTCCGCAAATTTGCGCAAGGCCTGACGCTGGATAACCTCGTCTGGCTGGCAAACAATCAGCTCAATCGCCTGCACGGGCGCTACTTGTTACAGCGTAAAGACAGCGAAGCACTTGAATTACAGGTGGTCGATACCTGGCAGGCCGATGCGGTACGTGACACCCGCACGCTTTCTGGCGGCGAAAGCTTCCTGGTGAGCCTGGCGCTGGCGCTGGCGTTATCCGACCTGGTCAGCCATAAAACCCGTATTGATTCCCTGTTCCTGGATGAAGGTTTTGGCACCCTGGACGCGCAGACGCTGGATACCGCACTCGACGCGCTGGATACGCTGAACGCCAGCGGCAAAACCATCGGCGTGATCAGCCACGTTGAGGCGATGAAGGAGCGGATCCCGGTGCAGATTAAGGTGAAGAAGATTAACGGGTTAGGTGTCAGCCGGCTGGATAAGGCTTTCGCGGTGGAGTGATCCTTGTCCCGGATCGCTTTATCTCCGGCACTAACTTAAACCGCAGTATCGCTTCTGGTTTTTTACCCTCTCCCTAAAAGGGAGAGGGGATGAATAGTTTCCCACAGCTTCTTTATCCCCTTCTTGCCCATGGGGAGAGGGAATAGATTGCCTGCCGTTCTGACCGGTTGTTTTCTCCCTCTCCCCCATGGGGAGAGGGCCGGGGTGAGGGGCGATTTACTTCTCTATCGGCCACAGCCACGCCGCACCGCGAACGCCGCTGGAATCCCCGTGCACCGCTTTGCGAACGGGCGTTTCACACTCGCCGCCAAACACCCACGGTTTGATCAGCTGCGGCACCGTCCGGTATAAACGCTCCACGTTGCTCATCCCGCCGCCCAGCACGATCACATCCGGATCGAGAATGTTGACGATATGCGCCAGCGCCTTCGCCAGACGCGTCTCATAGCGGCTGATAGCCAGCTCTGCCAGCGGATCCTGCTGCTCTGCCAGGCTGATGATTTCGTGCCCTTTCAGCGTTTTTCCGCTCAGGCGCTGGTAGTCCGTGCCAAATCCGGTGCCGGAAATAAAGGTCTCAATGCACCCCTGCTTACCGCAGTAGCAAGGCACTTCTTCCCGAAAACGCAGTTCGTCTTCATCCATCCACGGCAGCGGGTTATGCCCCCACTCGCCCGCGGTGCCGTTGCCGCCGATCAGGCTCCGGCCATTGATCGCCACGCCCGCGCCGCAGCCGGTGCCGATGATCACCGCGAAGACAATCGGCGCCCCTGCGGCAGCGCCGTCAATCGCTTCCGACACCGCCAGGCAGTTAGCATCGTTCGCCAGCCTGACTTCGCGCTTGAGCGCCACGCTAAGATCCTTGTCAAACGGCTGCCCGTTCAGCCAGGTTGAGTTCGCATTTTTCACCACTCGGGTATAAGGGGAGATCGATCCCGGGATCCCAAGCCCTACCGTACCGGTCTCGCCCGTGGCTTCTTCCGCCAGCCGCACCAGCTCAACAATGTTTTTGATGGTGGCGTGGTAGTCGTTTTTTGGCGTGGGCAAACGGTGGCGATAAAGTTGTTTACCGTCGTCTGCCAGCGCGATCACTTCTGTTTTAGTCCCACCGAGATCGATACCTATACGCACAAGAACTTCCTCATTTGGTGATAATTATCAACTACCTAAAATGCAGGCCAAGCAAAGACAATGAAACGAGGCCGTCAATTCGTTATCATGCCCGCTGCGTTTAACTGACAACCTGGGACAGAATCATGCTGTGGTTTAAAAATTTAATGGTTTACCGTTTAAGCCGTGACATCACGCTGACGGCGGATGCAATGGAAAAACAGTTAGCCGCCTTCACCTTCACCCCTTGCGGCAGCCAGGACATGGCCAAAACCGGCTGGGTGTCGCCGATGGGCTCGCACAGCGATGCATTAACCCATGTTGCCAACGGCCAGATTGTGATTTGCGCCCGCAAAGAAGAAAAAATTCTGCCCGCTCCGGTCATCAAACAGGCTCTTGAAGCCAAAATCAATAAGCTCGAAGCGGAACAGGCCCGCAAGCTGAAGAAGACCGAGAAAGATTCCCTCAAAGACGAAGTGCTGCACTCCCTGCTGCCGCGCGCTTTCAGCCGCTTTAGCCAGACTATGATGTGGATAGACACCGTCAACGGCCTGATCATGGTTGACTGCGCCAGCGCCAAAAAAGCGGAAGATACGCTGGCCCTGCTGCGTAAAAGCCTGGGTTCTCTGCCGGTGGTCCCGCTGGCGCTGGAAAACCCTATCGAACTGACGCTGACCGAGTGGGTCCGCTCAGGGGATGTTCCGGCAGGTTTTGCGCTGATGGACGAAGCTGAGCTCAAGGCTATCCTTGAAGGCGGCGGCGTGATCCGCTGCAAGCAGCAAGAGCTGGTGTGCGATGAAATCGCCGCGCACATTGAAACCGGCAAAGTGGTCACCAAGCTGGCGCTGGACTGGCAGGAGCGTATTCAGTTCGTGCTGGCGGACGATGGCTCAGTCAAACGCCTGAAGTTTGCCGATATCCTGCGCGAACAGAACGACGATATCGACCGGGAAGATTTTGGCGGGCGTTTCGACGCCGATTTTATTCTGATGACCGGCGAGCTGTCGGCGCTGATTACCAACCTGGTGGAAGCCCTCGGCGGAGAAGCACAGCGTTAATTGCCGTGGCTAACGCATAAAAAAAGCCCCTCGCGGTGAAACGAGGGGCCTGAAAGTCAGTTATTTATCGGCCAGGTAGCGGCAAAGGTAGGACGTTGGCTCAGCAACCTGCAGATGAAACTCGCTGTGGCCTGGAACGTTAAAGACTTCGCCCGCAGCATAGGTTTTCCACTCTGTTTCCCCCGGCAGCAAAACGTGCAAAGCACCGCTCACTACGGTCATCTCTTCCGGCTGGGCGGTCCCGAAGGTGTATTCCCCCTCCGCCATCACCCCAACGCTCGCACGGCCAGTGCTGCTGCTGGTAAAACCGATGGATTTTACTTTCCCGGAGAAGTACTCGTTACTCTGAAGCATGGACAGGCCCTTTATCGACATTAGTGAAAAAACCACTATAGAGGCGAACTCTCCGGCCTGTCACGCAAATTGTTAATTCCGTTCAGATAAGCAATTCTGCGGCTAATCTGGCCACCAGTACGTTGGATAACAGCACCGGCACATCCAGCTGCTTTTGCAGTAAATCCCGGTGTTTTTGATGGTAGCCAAGGCAGTCGAGGACCAGAACATCCGCCCCTTCAGCCATCAGTTTTTTTCCGGCCTCCAGCAGCTCGGCTTCGCTACCGTGGATCGGGTTCGCAAGCGAGTAAAGCGGTGGATGGGTCAGCTTGCGCCACTTCAGCTCCTGAAACTTAATCATTTCTGCAACCGGCAGAATGATCCCTACCTGATGACCATCCACAATCGACGCCACCAGCGGAGGAATGATGCGCTCAGGCTCCAGCAGGATAGCATTGCGGGCGCTTAACCCCGTCAGCGGCATCGTGCTCATCAGCAGGATAACTTCGTAGCCCTGATTATCCAGCTGTTCGATGATGCCCTGCATCGCAATGGAGATTTTATCCCGCCCGACTGACGTAATGGTGTTATCCGCCAATAGCGTGAGCAGCGTTTCTTCACCGGGGGACGGGGAAAACTGACGGCGAACCTCATCGGGGGAGAGATTGCCCAACAGGCTGACCTGGGAGATTTGTTGTTCAGAGATATGTTCAGTTAAAAAAGGTAAAACCTCACTGACTGACACTTTGCCGACGGTGAGAATGGCTACAGTTGGTTTCATGCTTCGCTCCGCTATTACTCAGTTACCGCCCTCTTCGCTGCATTGCTCCACGTCCGCTATGAAATAACTCCGCCGGGGCGATCGTTTTTCGATCGCCACAATCCGAAGCATACAACCAGAGCGACATCGAAATCCTTAACGAAACATCAACTACTGAGCAACATCTCTAAGGAATATATTTTAGCTAAATGAATGAGATAAAAGTTTCTCTTATGCAGGAGGTCGCACGCGCGGCGTACGCCTGAAGATGCAGGTCAGGCACCCGAAGGAAAGCAGTTGAATGGCCATCACTCGTCCTCAATTTCTTATGGATGAGCGTTAAGTATAGGCTAACTGGCGCGGGCCATTTGTAACGCGCTGAGGATTGCTTCCACTACCGCATCAGGAGAGCGAGTGGCGTCCACAATGTGGCGGGCAACCTGCCGGTAGAGCCCTTCGCGAGCCGCGAGCACGTCAACGATTTCATCGGTAACGCCTTTCCCTGTGAGCGTTGGGCGCTGCCCTTCTTCCGGAGAGACGGTCAGGCGTGAAGCCAGGACCTGCGCCGGGGCATGTAACCAAACGGGGATGCCGTTTTCCTGCATAAACTGCCGGTTGCCCTCTGCCAGCACCATACCGCCACCGGTCGCCACCACGGTCGCCGGGGCCGTCACACGCTGCAGCGCATCAGATTCACGAGCCCGAAACCCTTCCCAGCCCTCTTCGGCCACAATCTCCGCCACGCTCTTGCCGGTGTGGTTCAGCAGAAAACTATCGGTATCGACAAAGGCGTAACCCAGCGTTCTCGCCAATGCCTGACCGACGGTCGTCTTACCACAGCCGCGAGCGCCGACTAAGAATAGGGGTTGAGTCATCAAAGATAATCCTCGGAAATGCGGGCCTGAGGCCACAAGGGGTAAAAGCAGGCAAACAGAATGCGATAATACCACTAAACTAGTACGCGACAAGTGTAAACTTATAGTTACAAAAAATGAAACCTGTCGCTTAAAATCCAGCTATAACGGCATTAACTGATACGTAACAAGTGTAAACTAAATCCACCACCTGCTAACTGCGCCACAATACTTTAAACGCCAGGCCAATGACAACCCTTAATCTGAGATTCGGTAACACATTTATGGTTAGCTTTACGATTAAGGCGTTTCACCTACGCTGAATGTGATCCAGACTCGTTTTAAGATTTCATCATGACAGAGGTATGAACCATGCAAGCTGAAGAGCAGCGTCTTATTGACGGGCTTTTTGACCGTCTGAAACAGGCCGAAAGCCAAAGTGCCACCCGCGATGCGGCCGCCGAACAGCGGATTGCGCAACACCTCAGCCAGCAGCCGGGTGCCGCCTACTACATGACGCAGACGATCCTTATCCAGGAAGCGGCCATGAAGCAGCTGAATGGCAAAATTCAGGCCCTGGAAGCGCAGGTGAGCGAGCTGGAGCAGAAATCTCGCCAGCAGCAAAGCAGCGGCGGTTTCCTTGCCGGGTTGTTCGGCGGCGGCAGCAGCAACAGTAATAATACTGCTCGTGGCTCCGATCCGATTCCGGGTAGCCAGAACTATGGCACCTCTTCTGCGCCAGGCTACGGCGCGCCACAACAGGGCGGATATGGTGCCCCTGCCGGATATGGTGCACCACAGCAACAGGCTGCCCCAGCCAGCGCTCCACGTGCTGGAGGCGGGTTCTTATCTGGTGCGCTGCAAACCGCAGCGGGCGTAGCCGGTGGTGTCGTGGTGGCAGAAATGCTGACCAGCATGTTCCACCGCAGCCAGCCGGAAGAGATCGTCAATATTATCAATGAACCGGCGCCGACCTTCGACAACAGCTCATTCGACTCGGTCAACGACTACAGCCAGGTCGACGACCGTCAGTTCCTGAACCAGGGCGGCTGGCAGTCGCAGGACAATACCGATTACGGTAACGATGATTTTGGCGGCGACGATTACGGCGACGACGACGACAGCTTTATCTAAGACTTTTGCGCCCGCGCGACCTTCAGCAGCCACTTTTCCAGCTCATTGGCAAACTGCTGGCGGTCGCGCTGGCTCAGGCTGTCCGGCCCGCCGGTTTGCACGCCGCTGGCGCGCAGAGTATCCATAAAGTCACGCATCGTCAGGCGTTCACGAATGGTTGCAGGGGTATAAAGCTCGCCCCGGGGATTCAGCGCCACCGCCCCTTTCTCCAGCACATCTGCCGCCAGCGGAATATCGGCAGTGATAACCAAATCGTCTTTCTCGCAGCGACGCACTATTTCGTTATCCGCCACGTCAAATCCAGAGGCAACCTGCAGGCTGCGAATAAACCGCGAAGGCGGCGTTTTCATCCCCTGATTAGCCACCAGCGTGACCATAACCTGAGCGCGATCTGCCGCGCGAAACAGCACCTCTTTGATGACTTTTGGACACGCATCGGCATCCACCCAAATTTGCATTATGGCTCCTGACTTTCGGTGGGAATGGGGGCGATTTTGCCGTGCTTTTATCGAATGACAAAATTTATCTGTTTCCACCCCGGCCGTTCGCCGTTGCGTGCAAACATAGCCTAAGCGGTAAAAAGCGCGTTAAGAGATTGCTGACAAAGAGGGAAAAAGCGTGGTTTTTCCCTCTTTGTGGTGAGCAGCCGAAAATCAATGAATTGATTTTCCAGTTTATTTTTATGGCGACACATTGCAGAATTTTATCCCCATTAGATTTGTCAGAAGTCTGGTTAAGCTATTACCATCAAATAACAAAACACATCACCATGGAGTCATGCTATGGACAAGAAAATAGGGTTTATTGGCTGCGGTAACATGGGCAAAGCCATCCTCGGCGGCCTGATTTCCAGCGGCCTTGTGCCTGCCGGCAATATCTGGATTTACACCCCGTCGCCGGACAAAGTTCAGGCCCTGTGCGAAGAATATGGTATTAACCCGGCGCAAAGTGCGCAGGAAGTTGCGCAGATAGCCGACATCGTCTTTGGTGCCGTGAAGCCAAACATCATGCTTAAGGTGCTGAACGAAGTTAACTCCGACCTGAACAAAGACACCGTGATTATCTCCATTGCCGCGGGTATCACTCTGGAAACCCTGGCCAAAGTGCTGGGCCATGACCGGAAAATTATCCGGGCAATGCCGAATACCCCTGCACTGGTGAACGCGGGCATGACGTCGGTCACGCCAAACGCGCTAGTCACGCCGGAAGACATTGCCGATGCGGTGAGCATTTTCCGCAGCTTTGGCCAGGCCGAAGTCGTAAGCGAAGCGATGATCCACCCGGTCGTGGGCGTCAGCGGCTCTGCCCCGGCTTACGTATTTATGTTTATCGAAGCCATGGCCGATGCCGCCGTGCTGGGCGGTATGCCGCGCAAACAGGCCTATCAGTTTGCCGCTCAGGCGGTGATGGGCTCGGCGAAGATGGTGCTGGAAACCGGTACCCATCCGGGTGAGCTGAAAGACATGGTTTGTTCCCCTGGCGGCACCACCATTGAAGCGGTCAAAGTGCTGGAAGAGAAAGGTTTCCGCGCCGCCGTGATGGAAGCGATGGTGAAGTGTATGGCGAAGTCAGAGCTGCTCGGGAAGTCCTGATTTTGATATAGCCCCTCACCCTAACCCTCTCCCCGCGGGGGAGAGGGGATTAGATCGAGCATAAATCAACCGTTTCCCCCTCTCCCTCTCAGGAAGAGGGCCGGGGTGAGGGTGATTCAAAACAACTTATTTTTTCTTCAGGCAATTACTCATAAAGGTTTTTCTGGCGTCGCCCTTCAGCGATTGCTTCGCCGCGTCCGCATTACAGTCCTTCATTTTTTGTTGCTGAGGCGTCAGGGTTTTCCCCGCCGCGGCAGGCGCTTCCCCTTTGAGACAGCTGCTCATGTAGCTCTTACGCTGGTCCCCTTTCAGAGACTGCGAAGCCGCCTGCTGATTACAGGTCGTCATACGCTGCTGCTGCGGCGTCATCGTTTTATCCGCCGCCGTTGCTGACCCAACCAGCCCTACCAGTAACACCGCTAATAATGAAAATTTCATACCTTATTCCTTTTTTATTGTGACGTTTAAAGTCTGGCCTAAGGCAAAAAAAATGCGACGTTTCCGCCGCATTTTTTTCTTACCTGTTACGCAAGCTCACCTTTACTCCAGCGCCATCGCTGATTTCATGGTGTAGAACAGGTCGGTCTGATCGGTCAGCCCCACCACATTGGCTGCATGTGGGCCATAGGCCGCCACGCGTAGCTGGGTGCCGGTGTGCTCCTGAGATTCACCCTCGGAATTGCCGTAGCTGATGACCATCACCGCGCCATCTTTGGTGTTCAGCGCCTGAGTCAGGCCAGGCGCTTTGGTGTCCGGCGCCACAATCTGGCTGGAATGGGCGTGATCGGCGGTGACAATAACGAGGGTATTGCCGTCTTTACGGGCAAACTCCAGCGCTTTTTGCACGGCTTCATCGAGATCGACCGTCTCGCCAATCTGCCCGCATGGGTTAGCGGCGTGATCCTGTTTATCAATAGAAGCGCCTTCGACCTGAAGGAAGAAGCCTTTCTCGTTTCCTTTCAGCAGGTCGATAGCTTTTTCGGTCATCTGCGCCAGGGTCGGCACGCTGCTGTCGCGCTTCGGATTAGGCGTACAGGTCACGGCTGGCTGATCGATATTCCCGTGGTAAGTGGCCTTCGGTCCTTCCCAACGCACAGGCATATTACCGTCGGCGAACATACCGATCAGCGGTTTCTGCTGGTTAGCTTCAGTTACCGCCGCAAGGCCGGCGGCGTTGTCCACCCACTGATAGCCACGGGCATCGGCCTGCTCGCGCAGCGTTTTCCCGTTCCATTCACCGGCTTTTGCCGTTTCACTAAAGGTTTTTGCCCCACCACCAAGCGTCACGTCGGCGCGGGTATTCAGCAGTTGCTCAGTAATGGAGCCTTTGCCCCCGTTTTCCAGCGCGTTAGTGGCACATTTTTCGCTGGTCGCGCTTGGGCCATAGCATTTACGCCCCGTCACGTGGGAAACCAGCGCCGCTGGCGTGGCATCCTGAATTTCCGCCGTGGATACGTTGCCCGTCGCCTTACCGGCCGCCTTCGCCAGTTCGAGGATGGTGACGTGATCTTTCCCGTCAACGTCCACGCCCAGCGCACCGTTATAGGTTTTCACGCCGGTACTCCACGCCGTGGCGGAAGCAGCAGAATCGGTGACGTAATCCGGCTTTTTCGTTTTCTTGTCTAAAGAATAATGGGTGTATTGCCCGGTCAGCGGTAAGGCATCAATTCCTTTAAAGAAACCACCAGCCCCTTCGGCATAGTTTCTGGCGGCGGTAATTTCCGAATCGCCCATTCCGTCGCCAATCAGCAGAATAATGTTCTTCGCTGTTTTATTGTTGAGCGAGGCACGGATCGCTTCAGTTTGATCGCCTGTAATACGGCGAGCACCACCCGGCTGAGTTAAATCTCCCTGAGCGGCGCGATTTTCCAGAGGGGAAGAGGATGTTTCTTGTGATTTTGATGGGGCGCTGACAAGCAGCAAAGGCAGCAGGCTGGCGATAATTACGCTCTGTTTCACTTTATTTTCTCCATGTAGTAACTACTGAATATAAATAAAAACAGAGCGAGTATAAAAATGACTTATGACACTAATATGACAGTGAAATTTGATTCAACTACGGGGATGGATAAGGAGCTTTTTTAAATATTGTCGGAGTAATTCGGTATCCTGGTCCGGCACTGCCGTCTTTGGGGAGGCATCATCTAACGCCCCTTCAATGCTGGCAACCAGCGCCGAACGTTCTCCCTGTTCAAGGCGTCTCAATAAGGCTGTGACCACTATTTCCAGCGCTTCAACCTGAGCAACCAGCTCTTTCGATTCTTCTTCCTTTTCGGCGAGCTTAACCAATAACTCAGCAATAAGATTTTTCATTTTCTCAGTCCCTGCGGGGTTAAGGCATGACGTTAACACTCAGATCCACCTGAGAGCAATATCCCAGGTTAAATATGTGCATCAAATCAAATAGCGGCAATATTAAAATGATTCTCTCTGATAATAATCCCGGCAACGAATCTTTTGCACCACAAAAAAAGAATAATGGAATATTATTCTCTAAATCTACAGCGGCGGACTAAATGAATAATAAGTCGAAATCAATCTTCATATTTCGCTCATTAATATCCCAGGCAGAGAAGCCGACCGGTGGTTAAGTGCTTTACACGTCCTGCACCTGACGGGCATTCTTGCGCTTAAAAGCCACCGCCAGCTGCCAGACATTGAGCAGCACAACCACGGCGGTTGCCGCAAAAACGTAACGAAAACCGGCCATTGCGGAAACCCCCGCCCCCATTAAAGGCCCGGCGACATTCCCCAAATACATAAACGACTGGTTATAACCGAAGATACGCCCGGTGACCTGGTCGCTGCAGTATTTGAGCAACAGCGTTTGCACCGCCGGTAACATTGCCCCGTCGGCAAAGCCCAGCAAAAAGCGCAAGATGCCAAGCTGCATCGGCGAGGTGACAAAGGACATGGCAAGGAATAACGCTACGGCGCAGCACAGCGTTGCCATCAAAATACGTTCAGTGCCAATCCGGTCACCCAGTTTGCCCAATTTAGGTGCGGCAAAGAGCGCGGATATGCCCGGCAAGGCGGCGATAAATCCGCTCATAAACGCAATATTGTTGCTGTCCGGGGCCAGCTGTTTGATAAACAGCGCCAGAATCGGGCCAATTGAGCCGTTACAGAGCTGGATCACCAGCGTAGTGATAAACAAACTGAGGATCAGCCAGGGGTAAGGCAGCGTGGCGAAAACTTCTTTCCCGGTCAGGCGCTCATCTTTGCTGATTTTCGGGCGAGCGCCCTCTTTAATCAGCAGCAGCGTCACCAGGAAACTGACCATCAGCAGCCCCGCGGTGGCAAAGAATACCGGCCTTAGCCCAAGATGATCCGCCATAAAACCGCCGAGCAGCGGGCCCACAATCACGCCGCTGATTTGCCCGGTTGAGAGCGTACTGATAGCCCAGCCGCTGCGCTCGCGTGGCACCTGAGAGGCAACCAGCGCCATCGCATTAGGAATATAACCCGACGTTAACCCCATTACCGCGCGCAACAGGAACAGCTGCCAAACGTTGGTGGCAAAGGCCTGGAGAAGAATCGCCACAGCCATACCAAACGAGGCACGAAGCAGCATCAGCTTGCGCCCTTTGCGATCGGCCAGGCTGCCCCACATCGGCGAAACGATAGCCGAAACCAAAAACGTGACGCTGAACGTCAGGCCGGACCAGAGGGAAAGGGCTTCGTGGGAAGTGACGCCAAGCTGCTCAACGTAGAGCGGAAGAAAAGGCAAAATTTGGCTGATCGCAAGGCCGGTAAAAAAACAGCCGAACCAGACCGAAATGAGATTGACCTTCCAGGACTCCATAGCGCGCTTTTTCAAATGGGATGCAACCAGAATAGAACGATTTCTGGAAAGCTTATCACACTAATGAATATTGCCGTCAGCGCCCCGGCGCTGTCATTACGATCCAGACATGATTGCTTACTAAAGCACATATCCTGCCCGACCGGACAGGTTGTTGCAGGAACCACATGAATCCCCGGAATGAGCGTGCTATGTTGTCCTCTTTCGTAAAGTTTATGGGTGGATTAAAGGCATGGCAAAACTGCGGGTTGGTATCGTGTTTGGTGGAAAATCGGCAGAACACGAGGTGTCGCTGCAGTCGGCAAAAAATATCGTCGACGCCATTGATAAGTCGAAGTTTGATGTTGTGCTGCTGGGGATTGATAAACAGGGCCAGTGGCATATCAACGATGCGTCCAGCTACCTGCTGAACGCCAACAATCCGGCGCTTATCGCCCTGAACCGGTCAGAGAAAAACGTGGCGCTGGTCCCCGGCCAGACCGAACACCAGCTGATTGAAACCAGCACCGCAGAACAGCTTTCCCAAATTGACGTGATTTTCCCGATTGTGCACGGCACGCTGGGCGAAGACGGTTCCCTGCAGGGCATGCTCCGCGTCGCCAATCTGCCGTTCGTCGGCTCCGGCGTGCTGGGCTCAGCGGTCAGCATGGATAAAGACGTCGCCAAACGCCTGCTGCGCGATGCGGGCCTGAACGTGGCTCCGTTCATCACGCTAACCCGCGCTAACCGCGCCAAAATCAGCTTCGCCGAGGTTGAAAAACAGCTGGGTCTGCCGCTGTTTGTCAAGCCAGCCAACCAGGGTTCCTCCGTCGGCGTCAGCAAAGCCAGCACCGAAGAGCAATATCACGCGGCGGTGGCGTTAGCCTTTGAGTTTGACCATAAAGTGGTGGTTGAAACCGGCATTAAAGGCCGTGAAATCGAGTGCGCCGTGCTGGGGAATGATTACCCGCAGGCCAGCACCTGCGGCGAGATCGTGGTGAACAGCGAGTTCTATTCTTACGACACCAAGTACATTGATGAGCAGGCGGCACAGGTTGTCGTTCCGGCAGCGCTCGACGCCGACGTTAACGACAAAATCCGTAAAATTGCGGTTCGTGCCTATCAGGCGCTGGAATGTAGCGGCATGGCCCGTGTCGACGTGTTCCTGACGGAAAATAACGACGTAATCATCAATGAGATCAACACGCTGCCGGGCTTTACCAACATCAGCATGTATCCCAAGCTGTGGCAGGCCAGCGGTATCAGCTACCAGGAGTTGATAACCCGCCTGATTGAGCTTGCCCTTGAGCGCCACCAGCAGGATTGCGCGCTGAAAAGCTCGATCACTTCGTAATCCTTAAGGCTCCGCCGTGTCCGACTCTTCCCGGGGACGGCGGATAATAAAGCCCGCAATCCAGAAACCGATCGCCCAGCTCACCAGTCCCACCGCATAGCTCTGCCAGCCCTTTGTTTCCAGGCCCAGCAGGCCGACCACGCCATTCAGAATAAAAATCAGCCCAATCGCCACCGCATAGTAGTGCCAGTCCCGACGCATTTTCAGGGTTAACATAGCCGCCTCACGCATTCAAAAATAAGCCTGCTGGCATTGTCGCACATCGGCGGCAGAGAAACGCGCGGTTGCCACGCACTCCGCTAGCATAATGTTAACGAGATTTGCCTTAGGTTACAAAAATGTGAACTTGAGCAAAAAATGCAAATCCAGGAGGATTCTGGCCTCCAAATTACCAGCAATCTGATATTGACAACGCTTATCACCTGCCAAAATTCACGCCATGAGATGTCCCACATTCGGTTCAGATCGCATTTTTACGGGAGGTCGTGATGCCTGATATTTCATTGTCGAAAGCCGTTATTCCGGCTACTCGGGTCATAATGACAGCAAAATCAGAAAGATCGGTGCCGGGCAATATTGCCTATGCGCTGTTCGTTCTCTTTTGCTTCTGGGTGGCCACCCAAATGCTGAATCTTATTGTGCAGGCGCCCGGCCTGCTGGAATACCTGGCGCAAGGCAACGATGCCAGCCGCCCGCGCATTGAGATGGGCCTGGCGGTCAGCACCCTGTTCGGGCTGATTCCCTTCCTGCTTGGCGCTGTCGCCATCGGCATTGTCGCCCTGACAATACGCCTGAGAAAGCGCCGCCACTCCGCCTGGT
This sequence comes from Enterobacter sp. Ap-1006, assembly GCF_011752835.1. Classification (NCBI taxonomy): domain Bacteria; kingdom Pseudomonadati; phylum Pseudomonadota; class Gammaproteobacteria; order Enterobacterales; family Enterobacteriaceae; genus Enterobacter; species Enterobacter sp. Ap-1006. The sequence goes on from NZ_VWWU01000003.1 coordinate 836,589, forward strand.
ATTACTAATCAAAAAGGCGGAAGCTTTGCCGCTTCCGCCCGCCATCGTCACCTCTGCATACAGCTTGCCCGCCTGTCGTCCACGCGTTTTGCAAACCAGGCCGTGGTCAAATTACGGGTGATTTTAGGGCTTTCAAGCACGATCCCCGGCAGCACTTCTCTGGCCAGCGGCTGCCCCGCCTTTTTCTCCGCTATCGCGAAGACCTGCCTGTAAAGACTGGTTTTTTCAAACCCAATGCTGTCGCCTTTTTGTAGCGCCCGGCGGATTTCGCTGTCGCTCATATCCAGCTGTTTCGACAGCTTACGTACCGCCATTTCGGTGCTGCTCGGTTTATCGCTGGTGTAAAGGATCAGATCCCCGTCCAGCGCCAGCTTCACGCCCGTCGCCTTACTCACTGCGCTCTGGAAAGCCGCATTGCGGCTGGCGTACCAGCCCGCGTTGTAGTCGGCGAAGCGATAAAGCGGTTTCGTATAGTTAGCCGGGTAATTAAGCAAGTGGTAAGTCCCGAACCAAAGCCCACCGCGGCGGGTGAAAACTTCCTGCCGCACCGTCCCCTCTATTTTCCACGGGTAGCCATCGGTATGTTTCTCGGCAAACGCCACGCTGACCTGCATCGTGCCGCCGGTGCGTACCGGGTTAAAGCTGCCGAACAGCTTCTGCCCCATCGGCACCATCGTCAGGAAATCATCAAAAATAGCGCTGAGCTGCCCTTCGGTTTTGACGTTATCCAGCCGCTCGCTATAGCTTTTGCCGTTGGGGGAGTTAATGCGCAGCGCGGTGTGCACCAGCAGCGGCGGGATGTGCATTTTTTCCGCGCGACGATCGATCTCTTTCCAGGCAATTTTATTCAACCCCGGCACCGCCGGATCGGCCTGCAAATTAGACTCCTGCAGCGCCACCGCCAGCACCGAACAGATATTCTCTTCGCTCTGCTCGAGGTTCTGGCTTTTCAGGGTCGTCAGCAGATCTTTTGCCAGCCCCGCGCGGTCCTTCACCCCGTCAGGGATTTTACGCTGGGCCAGGGTTTCGATATCTACCGGTTTTGCCGCCGTTGTCGTGGTACCCGGCGTTGTGGTTTTAGTTGTACAACCGGCCAGCACAAGCAGTGACAGCAGCCCCGGCACGGCAAGCCGCCGGGCCGGAAAGAAAGAACCCACCATGTTAATTTCACTCCCTTTCATCATCAACCGCACCACCCTGCCTGTTTTTCAGTTTGTGCGCTACTGGAAATCACCGATTGACAACTAGATGCCTGGTCAGTAATTTCATTTGCAACTACTGACCAGGCAAATACCATGAGTAATACTACGGATAATCCCTATTCCAAACTGCACCTTGGCCTGCTGATTCACCTGTCGAACCAGTTCAAAGACCAGCTCATCACCCAGTACTTTTCGCCGATGGGCATCACCGGTGCGCAATTTAAAGTCTTGATAAGCATCTTTAAGGGCTTTAACAGCCCGGTTGAAGTCAGCAAAAACCTGGTGATGGATACCGGCGCCATGAGCCGCATGCTTGAACGAATGGTGAAGCGAGATCTGATCGTGCGAAACGTGAATCCCGAAGATAAACGCCAGGTCATTCTGGCGCTGACCGAGAAAGGGCAAGAGCTGTGCGAAGCTTTCCAGAACGATGCGCTGGCGTCGATCATCGGCACCCTTACCGAGCGCCTGACGCCTGAAGAAGCAAAGCAGCTCAATGAGCTGCTGATCAAAATGCTCCCGGATGAGATCACCGAGCGCCACCTCTAAGCTTTCTGATTAAGGCCACATAAAAATGCAAACCTCTACCGAGCAGGTTGAACGCGCGCCGAGCAAGCGCAAGCGTAACTTCGCCATTTTTCTCATTATCCTGCTGCTGATCGGCGCCGGCTGCGTGGCGTGGTACATGCTTTACGCGCGCTACTACGAAACCACCGACGACGCCTACGTCAACGGCAACCAGGTCACGCTGACGCCACAAATCGGCGGCACGGTGACTCAGGTCAGCGTCGATGAAGGTGACTACGTCGAAAAAGGGCAGCCGCTGGTGCAGCTCGACCCAAGCGACACCGAAATCGCGCTCCAGCAGGCAGAAGCCAACCTGGCAAATACCGTGCGTCAGGTACGTGGGCTTTACAGCACCGCGGATAACTACCGGGCCCAGGTCGCCGCGAAGCAAGTTGCGCTGCAAACCGCACAGAGCGACTACGCTCGTCGCCAGAAGATTTTTGCCACCGGCGCTATCGCCGCTGAAGATTTGGCCCACTATCGCGATGCCGTCACCAGCGCACAAAGCGATCTCACCGCCGCCCAGCAGGCATTACGCACTAATTTAGCGATGGTGGATGACACGGTTATCGACAGCCATCCGGAAATTAAAAGCGCCGTAGCCACGCTGCGCCAGCGCTTCCTCGATAACGCACGCAGTACCATCGTTGCGCCGGTTAGCGGCTTTGTGGCTAAACGCGCCGTTCAGCTGGGAATGCGGGTTGATTCCGGCACCACCCTGCTGGCGATTGTGCCGCTGGACCAGGTCTGGGTTGACGCTAACTTCAAAGAGAGCCAGATGCAGGACATGCGCCTGGGGCAGAAGGTAACGCTCACCGCCGATCTCTACGGGGACGACGTGGAGTATCACGGCACCATTGAAAGCCTTGGCATCGGCACCGGCAGCGCCTTCTCGCTGTTACCGGCCCAGAACGCCAGCGGGAACTGGATCAAAATCGTTCAGCGTCTGCCGGTGCGCATCACGCTTGATCCGCACGACATGCAGAAACACCCGCTGCGGGTAGGCCTGTCGATGTTCGCTCGCGTTGATATTCGCAATGCAGACGGCCACCTGCTGCCGCAAAAAACCGTCGCCGCGCCGCGCTTTACCACCGACGTTTACCAGAACGCGCTGGACGAAGCCGACCAACTGGTCACCAAAATCCTTCATGACAACAGCCAGCCGGTAGCGTCAGCCAACCGCTAAGAGAGACGTTATGCAAGATAAGGCGGCGTTTACGCCTCCCAGCCTGCTGCTGGCGACGATCGCACTGTCGCTGGCGACGTTTATGCAGGTACTGGACTCCACCATCGCTAACGTGGCGCTGCCGACGATCGCCGGTAACCTCGGCGTCAGCGCCGACCAGGGTACATGGGTTATCACCTCGTTCGCGGTGTGTAACGCCATTGCCCTGCCGCTGACCGGCTGGTTTACCCGCCGGTTCGGGCAGCTCAAACTGTTCGTCGGCTCCGTGGCGCTGTTCACCCTCACCTCGTTCCTGTGCGGCTTTGCCCACAGCATGACCGAGCTGATTATCTTCCGCGCGCTGCAGGGCTTTTTCGCCGGGCCAATGTTCCCGATGTGCCAGACGCTGTTGCTGATTATCTTCCCGTCCAGCAAGCGAAGTATGGCGCTGGCGCTGCTGTCGATGGTGACGGTTGTCGCGCCGATTGTCGGGCCAATCACCGGCGGCTGGATCACCGATAACTATTCCTGGCCGTGGATCTTCTACATCAACGTGCCGATCGGGATCTTTGCCGCCATCGTGGTCTGGACGCAGCTGCGCGAGCGTGAAGAAACGACCACTATAGCCCCTATCGACTACATCGGGATTGCGCTGCTGGTGCTGGGCGTGGGGCTGCTGCAGGTGGTGCTGGATAAGGGGAATGATCTCGACTGGTTCGCCTCGCCGGAGATCATCACCATGTCGGTTATCTCCGCGGTTTCGCTGGTGTCGTTTGTCATTTGGGAACTGGGCGAGCGCCACCCGATAGTCAACCTGCGGTTGTTTGCCGACCGCAACTTCGCCATCGGGACGCTGTCGCTGACGCTGGGTTACGCGGCGTTCTTCGCCATCAACATTATTCTGCCGCAGTGGCTGCAAACCCAGATGGGCTACACCGCCATCTGGGCCGGGCTGGCCGCCGCGCCGATGGGTGTGTTGCCGCTGTTGCTGACGCCGATTGTCGGGCGCTACGCCAACAAGGTTGATATGCGCCTGCTGGCCACGCTGTCGTTCCTGACCATGGGCGCTTCGTGCCTGCTGCGCGCGCAGTTTAATACCAACGTGGATTTCCGCACCATCGCCGAAGTGCAGCTGTTTATGGGGATTGGCGTGGCGTTCTTCTTCATGCCGATCACCACCATTGTGCTGTCGAACCTGCACGGCGTTGAGGTCGCGGAAGGCTCCGGGCTGGCAACCTTCTTCCGCGTGCTTGGCGGGTCGTTTGCTTCGTCCCTGACCACCTGGATTTGGTCGCGCCGCGAGGTTTATCACCATGCCAACCTGACAGAGAGCGTCTCAACCTACAATCCGTCGGCGGTGGATTACCTGCACAAGATGGGCGGCGCCACGCAGCAGCACCTGGCCGTGGTGGATAAAACCATTGAGCAGCAGGCCTATATGATGTCGACCATCGACTACTTCTGGCTGCTGGGCTGGGGCTTTATGGCGCTGATTGTCGTGATTTGGTTTGCCCGTCCGCCGTTTATACGGGCTGGAGCGCCGGGCGCTCCTTCCGCAGGGCATTGATCAGAAAGAACCAGTAAAAAGGGATGGCATTGTGCCATCCCTTTACGATTGCTGACGAAGAGGGGAAAAAGCGTGGTTTTTCCCTCTTCGTGGTTATCAGCCGAAAATCAATAAATTGATTTTCCTGATTTTTTAACAAGCTGTCCGGTATTTCTTCTGTCCACAGTGTTTACCACCAGTCTGAAAGGGATGGCATTGCGCCATCCCTTTTCTTTTAGCCTCAGACGGCTTCTTCGGTGCCCGGCACCGGCACATCCTGCAGCGTTCGCTCGAAGCTGCGCAGACGTTTGTAGATAGACATCAATTCAACCAGCGTGCTCCACGAACCAATAAGATACTGGAAAGCCCCGCGAACCTGACCGAATACGTTTGTTATCTGGGTCATCAAACCCAGCGTGATCGCGGCGGAAGCAATCGATGGAAACAGCAGGAACAGGCCAAAAACGTTATCAACCTGTAAGTAGAGAACGCGGGCAATATTGAAATAGGTGTAGTGGAAATAGAGACGGAAGTAATTATAGCGAATATGGCTAAACAGATCTTTTACCGTCGGCGGAGTGGCTCTTGAGGCATCATCTTCGCCATACACCAACTCTTTACGATATGCAGCCTCGACTTTCTGGTTATTAAACTGTAGCCCCGGCAGTTTTATCCCTACCACGGCAAGCAATCCGGTCCCCATTAATGACCAGATAACGGCCGCAATCACCAGACCATAAGGCACCGCGCCAAGAATCGGCAATTCCTTAACGTGCGGAGAAAGCGACACCAGGATGGGCAGGAAGGCAATCAGCGTCATCACCGACTGCAGCAGACTCACCCCCAGACCTTCGAGCGTATCGGCAAAACGCATAGTATCTTCCTGCACACGCTGGGCCGCCCCTTCGATGTGGCGCAGCTTCTGCCAGTGTTCCATATAGTAGTCGTTCATTGCGGTGCGCCAGCGGAAGACATAGTGGCTGACAAAAAAGAGATTCAGCACGGAAACCAACACCGCAATCAGAGCAATGCCAAGAAACACGCCCGTTTCACTATAGAACTGGCTGATGGATACCTTATTCGGTGCGCTAAGCGCCGTCTGGATCAGGTTATAGAATGGGTTATACCAGGCGTTTATCGCCACCCCAACTTCGACTAAAAACCAGGTCACAAATATAATGAGCGAGGAGCCAAGGACTGACCAGCGCTGCCATGGATGCGGGCTTATCAGCGCCCATGCCCCGGCAAAAAGCCCCACACATACGGCATAAAAAGCATAGAAAACAAAGGATTTTAGCGTCCAGAAGCGGGCTGCACTGAGGGGAACCTGCTGACTCGCGCCCGCAAGGTTTTCCAACCACAGGCCGCCGCCGGCCTGCCAAAATATGACTGCGAGTAGTCCCCATATTGCCGCCGAAAGAAAAAACAGCTTCGGCGACGGGAAGAAAGATTTGAACATGACAACACTCCTGGTACGACTTTTTGTTGTTATATCTGCCGGTTATAGCGAACGTTCTACGATAATGCTTGCAGAATGTTGTATCAAGGAGTGAGAGAGGCTTACATAAGCTGGCGCCAGCCTTTGAGAATGGCCTCGGCCGTTTTTATGCGGGGGCCAGGAGACCGTTGTGCCTCTTCCCCGCTACCACAAGGCCGGGTTCAGGCCTGCCAACGCACTTCAAAAACGTGGCACGCCTGCCTGAAGATTAAATCGTGTAAAGCCTGGCGTGGCCAAAAGGTCGGGTTTTAAAACGGCGGTGCAGCCACAGATATTGCTCCGGCGCGCGCATAATTTCGTGCTCAATTTTACGATTCATATAGGCTGCGGCGGCCTGCTCATCTTCGCCGGGATAATCACAGAGCTCCGGCTCGATGACCAGCTGGTAGCCCGTCCCACAAGGCTTGCGGATCAAAACCGTGGTCAGAATGGCGGGTTTTGCCAGGCGGGCAATAGTAAAGGTACCGTTGGTTGTCGCAGCCTGTTGAACCGCGAAGAAAGGCGCAAAAGAACTGCCTTTCGGACCATAGTCCTGATCCGGGGCGAACCACACCGCCTCGCCGGATTTCAGCGCTTTCACCATTCCCTTCAGGTTACGCCTGTCGAGCATCGCTTTGTTGGAGCGCGAGCGCCCACGGGTTTGCACATATTCCATGACTTTGTTGTTGTGCGGCCGGTACATCGCCATCATCGGGCGACACAGCCCCATGACGCGCCCGCCCAGCTCCAGCGACATAAAATGCACGCCGATAACCATCACGCCTTTGCCTTTGTCGCAGGCGGCATTGATGTGCTCCAGGCCACGAACATCAAACCATTTTTGCACTCTCTCATCCGGCCAGAACCAGGCCATACCGGTTTCAATCAGTCCCATGCCGAGGGAGGCAAAGTTTTGCTGCACGGTGGCCTCAACCTGCGCTTCGCTGTAGTGCGGGAAGCAAAGGTGAAGATTCTGGCGGGCAATGGTGACCCGGCGCTTGAGAAAATGCATTGAGAAACGGCCAATCAGGTCGCCCATTTTCATCAATACCGGGTACGGAAGCTGAACCCACAGCCAAAGCACACCCAGCCCAAACCAGGTCAGCCAATAGCGAGGATGCAGGAGGCACTTATAAAACAGCGGGTTAGTAGACATATTCACTTCTTTAATGCGAGGGGATGATGTATCGCATAAAGAATTGAATCAATCGCGGTACGCCTTAAGCCGTTACTAAGATTCCGGGGTTCAGAAATAGTTGCACTCAGACCGTTAATAACGAGCAGGATAATACGCACTTTTTGCTAAAGCAGCGTAGCGAAATCATCGGTCTTTAATCTTATTTAAGATCTTTCTTTATGGTCGCCGGGCAACAGCGCCAGCCGGAGTGTAAAAACAGGCAAAAAATGCTTTATTAAACCGCAACTGACAAACTTTTGTGCGCCATCTGGTGATGTAACGCACGGTTACGCTTTTCAGGCCGTAAAGGCTGAATTGACGCTTTGCATAAGGGCGCGGAGTAGTATAAATACCTGCTATACCGCCTTATTTTTTAAACTGGATTTTTGCGTTGAAAACTCGTCTTCCTCGTCTTCTTTTGCTGGCCGCTGCGCTGCTGCCGGCGCTCAGTTTTGCGCAACCGTCTCCGGCACCTGAATTTGCCGCCGACGTTGTCGATCGCTATGCCAACCATATTTATTACGGCAGCGGAGCCACCGGCATGGCTATCGTGGTGATTGACGGTAACCAGCGGGTGTTTCGCAGCTTCGGCGATACCCGGCCAGGCAATAACGTTCGCCCGCAGCTGGATTCGGTGATCCGCATTGCCTCACTGACAAAGCTGATGACCAGCGAAATGCTGGTAAAAATGCTCGATCAGGGGAAGGTTCAGCTCAACGATCCGCTCAGCAAATATGCGCCTCCCGGCGCCCGGGTGCCGACCTTTAACGGCCAGCCGATTACGCTGATTAACCTGGCCACGCATACCAGCGCCCTGCCGCGCGAACAGCCCGGCGGCGCAGTGCACCGCACGGTGTTCACCTGGCCAACGCGGGATCAGCGCTGGAACTGGCTCTCGCAGGCCACGCTGAAAGCCGCCCCGGGCACCGTGGCCGCCTATTCAAACCTGGCGTTTGACCTGCTGGCTGATGCCCTGTCCCGCGCAACCGGCAGGCCATATGCCGACCTGTTCGATGAGCAAATCGCTCGCCCGCTGGGGATGAAAGACACCACCTTTACCCCGTCACCAGACCAGTGCAAGCGCCTGATGATTGCCGAGAAAGGCGCCAGCCCTTGCGATAACACGCTGGCGGCGGTGGGCAGCGGCGGCGTCTATTCTACCCCCGGCGATATGATGCGCTGGATGCAGCAATTCCTCTCTTCCGACTTCCATCATCGCGGCAGCCAGGCAGACAGAATGCAAACCCTGATTTATCAGCGCAGCCAGCTGCATAAGGTCATTGGCATGGATGTGCCGGGGAAAGCTGACGCGCTGGGCATGGGCTGGGTCTGGATGTCACCGAAAGAGGGCCGCCCGGGCATTATTCAGAAAACCGGCGGCGGCGGCGGCTTCATTACCTATATGGCGATGGTGCCGCAGAATAACGTGGGCGTTTTTGTGGTGGTCACGCGCTCGCCGCTGACTCGCTTCGTTAACATGAGCGACGGTGTGAACGATCTGGTGACTGAACTTAGCGGTAATAAGGCTGTAGTAGCACCAGCATCCTGAGGATTGCGCGCGGCGTTTAGCTTACCGCCGCGCCATTTTTACGGCGCTTCTTATCCACATACATAAGCGTGTCCGCCTCGCGTATCGCATCGTCCGGCGTGATAGTAGCCGGATTCACGGCGATAGCCCCGATGCTGGGCCCCGCATAATCAATCACGCAGGATTTTAGCTGATACTCGCCGCTCAGCAGCTCTGCCAGTCTGGCACGAAAAGCCATGGTCGCTCGCAGAGCTTCGCTGTATTCCGTAGGCCCCGCACCGGCAACGATAAACTCATCGCCGCCCAGGCGACCTAATATTTCGTCCCCCCTCACGCCCTCTTTCAGCCGCTGGCCGATGGCGCAAAGGAAATCGTCCCCGGTTTCATGCCCGTGCAGATCGTTTATCTGTTTAAATCCATCCAGATCGGCAAAGGCCACCAGCACGTAGCGGGCGTCATCTTTGGCGCGCGAGAACAAACGAGGCAGCTGATCGAAGACCGCGCGGCGGTTAGGCAACCCGGTTAATTCATCGGTGTAGCTGGCGGTCGTCAGCGCGACGTTGGCCTGCTGAAGCTTTTTCAATAGCTGCTCATTCTGAATCTGCTGTGCAATCAGCTGAGAAAACAGCTGCAAGACCTGTTCGCTATGATCGGTCAGCTCGCGCTGTTCAGAACTGGCGGCGCAGAGCGTGCCGTAGAGCGAACCATCGGCAAGGGTCACGGGCGTGCTGACGTAGGTCACAATCCCCAGCGCCTTTGCCGCTTCAGAGTCACCCCATACGCTTGCGACATCGCAGGTATAGCGGCGGCCTTCGTCTAAAGCGCGTTTACATAGCGTGTCTTCCCAGGGCACGGAAAGCCCTTCGGGAATATTCATCGCCCTGGTATTGCGGGAGAAAACAATTTGCTGCTGGCTACCCTCCGCATCAATGCGGGTCAGGTAGGTGGATTCCATGTTAGTCACCAGCTCCAGCATTTCCAGCAGCTGTCTGACCAAACCTTCCAGGGTGTATTCGGCGTCTAAAGCGGAAGAGATTCGCTCAATCAGATTATCAATCATCACACTGAAATACCTTTATCGGAGGTGCAGACTTGCGCCGGGAAGCGCACTTTTTACCGTATCACAACGGCAACTTCTACCCCTCAAAATATGATATTTCTGCCGGTAATTAAACCTTGCAAAATGTAGCGACTTAGTGTGAATGCAGCTTGCCCCGGGAATCCAGAGAGATAAGCACCACCGAAGAGATAATCAGCAGCGACCCCAGCCAGTCCGGCAGCGTAAAGCTAATGCCCAGCAGCAGCACCGAGAGCAATGCGCTGCTCAGCGGCTCCGCGCAGCTAAGAATGCTGGCCTTTGGCCCGCCAATCATTTGCGCCCCTGTCAGGTAGAGGCTGAAAGTGATCGCCGTGCCGACTATCACCAGGTAGAAGAAGGCCAGCAGCGTGCCGCCGGTGGCGGTGAAACTGCCGATCTGGCTGGCGTAAAACGGCAGCAGCGCCGCGCCGCCCAGCAGCATACTCCAGCCCACGACGGGCAGTGTACCGTAGCGAGCAATCAGCTTCGAGGGATAAGTCGTGTAAAACGCTGCGGCAAACGCGGAGGCGATACCCCAGAACAACGCGCTGCCGGAAATGGTAATCGACGCTGGGTTGCCGTGAGTCACCAGCACAAACGTCCCGATTAACGAGGTGCCAATCGCGGCATAAACCAGTTTGCCGGAACGCTTTTTCCGCACAAAGGCAAACCAGGCCACGATAATGGTCGGCGAAAGGAATTGCAGCACCGTCGCTGTCGCGGCGTTGGACTGTTCGATGGTCAAAAGGAAGGTCAGCTGCACCGTCAACGCGCCGCAGAGGGTAAAAATCAGCAGGGAAATCAGGTCGTTTCGTTGCTTAAACACGGCGAAGATTTTGTCCCCGTGCATAAACGACAGCATCAGCAGAATCAGGCCGGAGAACAGCAGTCGGAGCATGGTCAGCGACGCCGAGGAAATATGGCTTTGCTCCATGATGTACTGCGCACAAACCCCGGAGCTTCCCCACAGCACCGCCGCAAACAACACATACAGCATCCCTTTCCGACTAACGCTCATTCCCCTGCCCTTTTAACACCCGTTTCTTTAGGGCAGCATGATAGCGTAAATCAGGGAGGATTAGTTGCCGGACGTTGCTATCGGCAACGTCCGGCACAGCAAAAGCAGAGGCTATCAGTAGTTATAAATAACGGCGACCTGGATAATCTTTTCTTCTTTCAGATTGCTTACCGTAATCGTCTCCTCGGGATCGCTCCCCCGCCAACATATCGCTTTAATATGACACTCCTTTTGTTTTATATATCCCTTTCCTTCCAGATAGGCATCAACCCGACCGGAGTCATCAATATCATAGAAACTGATTGCGTGGATAAATGCGGCAGGCCCGGTAATATTCGCATAGTCAAAGTCGTACCGGGGGGAAATACGCGGCATTTCTCGCAGGATATCGGGGGTATAATATTCATATTCCCGCTTGTCCTGCTCGGTGTAATGGGCACTGCCTGCAAAATCCATCTTTATATAGGGCCAGACCCATATCAATCCAGCGGTAATAATCCCCACAGCTACGATAAGCACTTTTAAAGCGTTACGCATAAGGCAACGTCCCTCCCTTGGCTTTATCGATACATAAGCCATCGGCGCTGACAACCCTGACAATGCCTGAGCGGAAATCGCTCCACGGCCTGACGGTTTGCATAAAGTTATCCTAAATACCGAAAGGAGCCGAACGTTGCTATCGGCAACGTCCGCCGCAGCAAAAGCAGCGGCAATCAGAAATTATAAATAACGGCGACCTGGATAATCTTTTCTTCTTTCAGATTGCTTACCGTAATCGTCTCCTCGGGATCGCTCCCCCGCCAACATATCGCTTTAATATGACACTCCTTTTGTTTTATATATCCCTTTCCTTCCAGATAGGCATCAACCCGACCGGAGTCATCAATATCATAGAAACTGATTGCGTGGATAAATGCGGCAGGCCCGGTAATATTCACATAATTAAAGTCGTAGCGGGGGGAAATACGCGGCATTTCTCGCAGGATATCGGGGGTGTAAAATTTATATTCCCGCTTGTCCTGTTCGGTGTAATGGGCGCTACCCTCAAAGCTCATCTCTATATAGGGCCAGGCCCAGACCAGCCCGGCGGTAATCACCACAGCGACCGCGATAAGCACTTTTAAAGCGTTACGCATAAGGTAGTACCCCGTTTCTTCCATTATCGATATATGAGCCCTCGGCGCTGACAACCCTGACAATGCCTGAGCGGAAATCGCTCCACGGCCTGACGGTTTGCATAAAATTATCCTAAATCCGGGAAGGAGACGGACGTTGCGATAGGCAATGTCTGGCACAGCATAATCAGCGGCTATCGTAGATTGTAAATGACACTTACCTGAATGAATTTTTTTTTCTCGTGGTGTGCAACCGTAATCGTCTCCTCGGGATCGCTTCCTTTCCAGCACGTTCCATCGATAAAACAATCATCCTGTTTTGTATATCCCTTTCCCTCCAGATAAAGATCAACTTTGCTGGAGTCATCAATATCATAAAAGCTGACTACATGGATAAATGCGGCAGGCCCGGTAATATTCACATAGTTAAAGTCGTAGCGGGGGGAAATACGCGGCATTTCTCGCAGGATATCGGGGGTGTAAAATTTATATTCCCGCTTGTCCTGTTCGGTGTAATGGGCGCTACCCTCAAAGCTCATCTCTATATAGGGCCAGGCCCAAACCAGCCCGGCGGTAATCACCACAGCGACCGCGATAAGCACTTTTAAAGCGTTACGCATAAGGTAACGTCCCTCCCTTTGCTTTATCGATATATGAGCCATCGGCGCTGGCAATCCTGACAATGCCTGAGCGGAAATCGCTCCACGGCCTGACGGTTTGCATAAAATTTGGCAAGTTGCCTTTATAGGGCCTTCCGTTGGGGAAGATATCGGGGTCGGGAAACAGCAGCGGCCGGAATGACTCGTTTTTCCAGCCGCCTATTTTGCCGTAATGATCCCAGCGTTTAAGCGCCTTTTCTCGGCTGACTACACCTAACATGCCAAAAGGTTTTGGGATAGAAACAACCCGATAGAACCCCAGCAAATTTGACACCAGATCCTCGCCGCTGAATCCACTGTCCGTCACCAGGCTAACGGGAAATGACGCCTGCAGCCCTTCGAACTTGCGCGTCAATGACACCATCATTGCCAGCGCAATACTTCTGCGCTCAAGCAGGGTACGGCCACGTTTAATCCGCCATTTAATAAACTTGCCCGTTTTTATGTTACTTACCCATTCAGACATAGACTGTGAGTAGCTCACATCGTAATATTCTTTCCCCTGCCTTTCCCCTGAGTCAATGTCCCGCAACAAATTTCGTATATCGGTCCCTTGAGCATGACCTAAATCGATCCATCCCAGCACTTCGGTATAAATCAGTCCATAGGTAGCTATATGTGCTGAATCACTGCCCTTTATATCACTCCGCTTGCTCATCGCTTTACACTCCTTGTTTGATGGATGAGATTTAACTTATGCAGCCACCTATTTTATTCATCAGGATTATATTACCCAGACATCACATCATTAAATATAATAACTCATAAAACAAACCCCTCTCGATTATATATAATCTCTCAAATCAGGAGGTAAATTGCCACTGGAGAATATAAAATAAAAACTTAATTAATATTTAATTATAAATAACGCCAACCCGATTAAAAGCAGCTGGCGTTATTTGGGGGGACTTTAGTGGGTTTTACGGCGCAGCAGCTTAAAGGCAATAAAGAGGAACACTATCCAGGCCGGCAGCAGCATGGCAGACACGCGCATCCCGTCAATGGTACACATCAGCCCCAGCACCATCATCATAAAGGCGATGCACAGGTAGTTACCGAACGGGTAAAGCAGCGCCTTGAAGCGGGTTTCATGCCCCTGACGGCGCATCGCGCGACGGAACTTGATGTGCGCCAGCGAAATCATGATCCAGTTCAGCAGCAGCGTCGCCACCACCAGCGCCATCAGCAGGCCAAAGGCGTCATGCGGCAGCACATAGTTGAGGACGACAACCAGCGAAGTGATCGCGCCAGACAGCAGCAGTGAATTCACCGGCACGCCACCGCGGCTGACTTTCGCCAGGAATTTTGGCGCATTGCGCTGCACGGAGAGGCCGAACAGCATGCGGCTGTTGGAATACACGCCGCTGTTATAAACCGACAGCGAAGCCACCAGAATCACGAAGTTGAGCGCCGAGGCAACCACATTACTGTTCAGCTCGTGGAAAATCATCACAAACGGACTGCTGTTGGACTTGATCTCCAGCCACGGGTAGAGCGAAAGCAGCACCACCAGCGAGCCGATATAAAACAGCAGAATGCGATACACCACCTGGTTTACCGCCTTCGGAATAGTAGTTTGTGGCGAACGCGCCTCGGCCGCCGTAATACCGATAAGCTCCAGCCCGCCGAACGAGAACATAATCACCGCGAGGGACAAAATCAGCCCGTGCCAGCCCGTAGCGAGGAAGCCGCCGTGCTGCCAGAGGTTGCTCACGCCCGCGCGCTCGCCGCCGTGGCCGGAAGCCAGCAGCCAGATGCCGAAGCCAATCATGCCGACAATCGCCAGCACCTTAATCAGCGCAAACCAGAACTCCATCTCGCCATAAAGGCGCACGTTCACGAGGTTCGCGGCGTTAATCACCACGAAGAACAGCGCCACCCAGGTCCAGGTCGGCACGTCCGGGAACCAGTACTGCATATAAATGCCGCCGGCGGTCAGCTCTGCCATGCCGACCAGCACGAACATCACCCAGTAGTTCCAGCCGGACAGGAAGCCGGCAAACGGCCCCCAATATTTATAGGCAAAATGCGAAAACGAACCAGAAACCGGCTCTTCAACCACCATCTCACCGAGCTGGCGCATGATCAGAAATGCAATGATCCCCGCCACGCCGTAGCCCAGCAGGACGGCAGGCCCCGCCATTTGGATCGCCGGGCCAATGCCGAGAAAGAGTCCGGTGCCGATCGCGCCGCCCAGCGCAATCAGCTGAATATGGCGATTCTGCAAGCCGCGCTGTAATTGATGGCCATCCTCCGGCCCCGCACCCTGGCCCTGTGGCTCAGAGGCGACTGACGTGTTTTTCACGCCCTGCTCCTTTGTGATTTGTCAAAGGGGCACCTTTTAACACCTGAAGCTAAGAGTGGCAAGGAATGGTTACACTTCGGAAATAATCCTTGGTGAATGTTATGCTCGCCCCCATTTATCACCAGAGGAAAGGAGCAGGCATTGAAAACGCAAAAACGGGCGCTGGGCTGCGTGGCTATCGTTGTGGATGATTACGACAAAGCGATTGAATACTACACACAAAAACTGGGCTTCACGCTTGTGGAGGACACGCCTCAGGAAGGGAAACGTTGGGTCGTCGTCACGCCAAACCCGGAAAGTGATTGTCACCTGCTGCTGGCCAAAGCCACCAACGAACGCCAGCAGGCTTCTATTGGCGATCAGTGCGGCGGCAGGGTTTTCCTTTTCCTTCACACCGATGATTTTTGGCGCGATCACGCCATGATGACGGCCAACGGCGTGCATTTCTGCGAAGTTCCACGAGAAGAAGAATACGGCACGGTTGCCGTCTTTGAAGATCTCTACGGCAACCGCTGGGATTTGCTCCAGCACAACTAATACGCTTTGTGGGAGCAAAGGAACAAATCGCTATAAGGCATAGCGTTTCGTTGTTAGACAGGCAAGATCTGGGCTTTTATCTTTCGTCATGATTTGTAAATTTTACAGCAAAAAATCTTGAGGGAATGCTATTGGCCAGGTTACTTGACGCATTACAAACAAAACCCACGCGCTTTCGCCTGGCCTTACAGGCAGCCCTGATTAGCAGCGTGGTGGTTTTCTCCGGCGCGGCGGCGGCCGATGACATCTTAAAAGAGGGCACCACGCCCGCCACCGACGCCAGCCAAATCCCGGCCACGGCTAAACTACGCAAAGACACCGTGGTCGCCGGGATTTCCGAACCTCAGGGCATCTTCAACCCTTACTTCTTCGTTAACGGCTGGGATGAAAACGTCACCAACGTCATTTTCTCGCGCCTGATTGACTGGGACAGCCACGGAAATCTGGTCCCTGGCCTTGCCGAAAGCTGGACGGTCAGCCCGGATGGCAAAGTCTATACCATCAAGTTACGCCCTGGCCTGACCTTTAGCGACGGCTCCCCGCTGACCGCCGAAGACGTCGCGTTCACGCTCACCGTGCTGTATGACCCGAAATATGACGGCGATACCGACATCACGCTTGCCAACATCGCGGGCGGGGCCGAATACAAAGCCGGGAAAGCCGACAGCGTCAGCGGCCTGAAGGTGATTGATCCGCTCACGCTGCAGGTCACCACCACCCAACCTGGGGCGACCACGCTGGGCAAAATTGGCGGCCCGGTGCTGTCGAAGGCCTACTATGGCAAAGGCTACCAGCGCGGCAATCTGGATTACCTGCGTACCCTGCACGGCAAACCGCTGGGCAACGGCCCGTATGTGTATGAGAAATACATCCCAGGGCAGGAAATTCGCTTCCACGCCAACACCCATTTCTATCGAGGTACGCCGCCAACGCCACGCTTTATTTACCGCGTGACTAACCCGTCCACCAACTTCCAGCTGTTCCAGACCGGCGAGACGGATTACGACGCCTTTACTTCCCGCCCGGACGATGTTGAGCAGCTGAAACTGTTGGGCTTCGCCAATATCAACCTTTACGGCTCCAGCGACTACAGCAAGGTCGAATTCAACGTTCGCCGCCCGGCGCTGCAGGACGTAAAAGTTCGCCAGGCGCTGATCTACGGTCTGGATCGCCAGAAATTGATCGACGTGGTCTACCAGGGCTACGGCACGGTCGCCAACGAGCCGATCTCGCCGATCTCCTGGGCTTATAACCCGGAGGGCGTGAACCCGTATAAATTCGATCAGGCGCAGGCGAAAAAACTGCTGGATGAAGCAGGCTGGAAGCCTGGCCCGGACGGCATCCGCGTGAAGGACGGCAAGCGCCTGGAGCTGACGCTACTGGCCAGCAAAAAAGTGCTGAACGACGCGCTGATCCCTATCGCCAAAGAGAACTGGCAGCAGATCGGCGTGCTGCTGAAACCGCAGGTTGTCGACTTCAATGCCCTGATGGCGCAGCGTAAAGCGGGCAACTACGATCTGGCCTCCTTTAGCACCAGCACGCTGAACGATCCGCACGACGGCGTGTGGGATTACTACAGCACCGAAGCCAAAGAGTCCGGCTATAACAACCCGCAGGTGGACAAGCTGATTAACGAAGGCAACGCCACGCTCGACGAGGAAAAGCGTAAAGCTATCTACCACGAGCTGTACAAAGTGCTGGCGGCAGATCCCCCGGTGATTCTGCTTGGCAACCGCAAAATCCTGTCCGCCAGCAGCGCCCGCGTCACCGGCTTTAAGCCAGATATCTACAACGGCCTGACCGGCAGCCTGCCTGATGTGAAAATCGTTAAGTAACGCAGTAACCCTTGCCGCCGCCCTTTCACCGGGGCGGCGGCAGTGAGAACGTGATGAAAAATTTTATTCTGCGCCGCCTGCTGCAAACCCTGCCGATGCTGCTGCTCGCCTCGTTTATCATCTTTATGCTGTTCGCGAAAACGCCAGGTGATTTTATCGACGGCAATATTACGCTGACCGCCGCCCGCGCTGCCGAGCTCAAAGCAATTTACGGCCTCGACCAGCCGCTGTTCACCCGCTACCTTCACTGGCTTGGGCAACTGCTGACGGGAGACCTGGGCTTCTCTCTGCAATATCAAATCCCCGTTAGCCAATTGCTGAACCAGTACATCTGGAACTCTTTCCTGCTGGCCTCCATTGCGCTGGTGTTTTACTGGGGGATTGGTCTGGCGGTGGGGATTGTTTCGGCCATGAGACCCAATTCGCTGTTTGATCATCTGGTCAGCGTGCTGGTGTTCGCCGCCATGTCTTTCCCGACCTTTTTCCTCTGCCTGCTGCTGATCAAGTGGTTCGCGGTAGATCTGCACTGGCTGCCAGTCGGCGGCATGACCAACACCGGCAGCGACGCCACCGGCTGGGCCTGGGTCGTGCAGGTTGCCGCCCACCTTGTGCTGCCCGTACTCGCGCTGGTGATGCTGCAGGCGGGCAGCCTGACGCGCTACTTCCGCGCCAGTATGCTGGACGTAGTGAAGATGGATTTTATTCGCACCGCTCGCGCCAAAGGGCTGCGCGAACGCACCGTTATTCTTAAACATGCCCTGCGCAATGCGCTGCTGCCGATCATCACCCTGCTGGGCTTTGAGCTGCCGGGGCTGTTCTCCGGGGCAATCATTACCGAAAAGGTCTTTAACTGGCCGGGCGCCGGCCACATTCATATTGATTCCCTCGCCGCCCGTGACTACCCGGTTCTGATGGGCTTCACGCTGTTTCTGGCGGTACTAACCATCCTCGGCAACCTGATTGCCGACGTGCTTTACGCGTGGGCCGACCCGCGCATTCGGGTGAGGTCGTGATGCTCAGTTCTCTGTTTTCTACCAACCGCCGCCTGCGCAAAGCCGAAATTCCGGCGCTGGCACAGGTGACGCCTTCCCCGTGGCATCAGGCCTGGCAGGCGCTGAGGCGCAACCGCCTGGCGATGTTCTGCCTGATTCTTCTGATAGTGATGGCAATCTGGTGCGCCCTGGGGCCGCTCTGGTCGCCGTGGAAGGACGACGCCACCGACGCCCTGATGATCAACAAGCCGCCGGGCGAAATCCACTGGCTGGGCACCGACTTCCTCGGGCGCGATGTCTACACCCGCCTGCTGCTGGCCGGGCGCATTTCATTAATTATCGGCCTGCTGACCATGCTGCTCTCGGTCACCCTCGGCTACCTGCTCGGCGCGGTTTCCGGCTATCTCGGCGGCTGGACCGACAAACTGATTATGCGCCTGGCGGATCTGGTGATGACCATTCCCAGCCTGCCGCTGCTGATCGTCGCGGGCGCGATGCTGTCGGAGCTCGACTTCTCGCCGGAATCGCGCATTTACATGGTGGTTATCATGCTGAGCCTGCTGGAGTGGCCAAAGCTTGCGCGCCTGGTCCGCGGGCAAATCCTCTCCCTGCGCGAACGCGACTTTATGCTGGCGACCCGCGTATTAGGCCTTTCCGCCCGCCGCCGCCTGTTCGGGCACTTGCTGCCGAACACCATTCCAATTCTGGTGGTGATGGCGACGATGGCGGTGGCCAACGCCATTCTGATGGAGTCCGCGCTGAGCTACCTCGGCCTCGGCGTCGTGCCGCCCACGCCTTCGTGGGGCAACATGATGGACAGCGCCAACAGCCTGATCGACTTCCAGCGCCGCCCGTGGCTGTGGATGCCGCCGGGTATCGCCATTTTTATCACCGTGATCGCCATTAACGTGCTGGGCGACGGCCTGCGCGATGCGTTGGATCCGAAAATGAAGCGAGGCGCGAAATGAACGAAGCGCTGATTGAGTTTAATAACCTTTCCCTCTCCTTCGCCGGAGAGCAGGGGCGCGTGCGTGCCGTGCAGGACGTGTCGTTTTCCGTTCGCGCCGGGCAAACCGTCGGCGTCGTCGGCGAGTCAGGCTGCGGCAAAAGCGTGACCGCCATGTCGCTGATGGGGCTGCTGCCTCCGCAGGCGGCGCGTATCGACGGCGGCGAAATCCTGTTTCAGAGGAAAAATCTGCTGGGCCTGAAGCCCGCGCAGATGGCAGATTTGCGCGGCAACGAACTGGCGATGATTTTCCAGGAGCCGATGACCGCCCTGAACCCGGTGCTGACTATCGGCGACCAGCTTTGCGAGCCGCTGATCCGCCACCGGGGCGAAACGCCCAAGGCCGCCTGGCAGCTGGCGACACAAATGCTGGCCGACGTCGGGCTGGCGCGAGCGGAAAGCCTGATGGCCAGCTACCCGCACCAGCTTTCCGGCGGGATGTTACAGCGCGTGATGATCGCCATGGCGCTGAGCTGCAGGCCAAAGCTGCTGATCGCCGATGAGCCGACGACGGCGCTGGACGTCACCGTTCAGGCGCAGATCCTGCGTCTGCTGCGGGATCAGGCGCGCCAGCACCGTATGGCGCTGATGCTGATCACCCACGATCTCGGCGTTATCGCCCAGATGGCCGAACACGTCGTGGTGATGTATGCCGGGCGCATCGTTGAGCAGGGGCCAACGGCGGAGGTGCTCCGCAATCCGCTGCACCCTTATACCAAAGGGCTGATCTCTTCCCGGCCAATCCCGGGCGAGCGCCGCCGCAGGCTCTATTCGATCCCCGGCCAGGTGCCCGATTTAGCCGCCCTGCCGCCCTACTGCGCCTTTACCGATCGCTGTGAACGTGCCACCGAGCGCTGCCGCCAGGGCATTCCAGCGCTGCTCGGCCAGCAGCGCCAGGCCGCCTGTTTTTACAGTGAGTTAGCGGAGTCCGCATCGTGAACACTCAGTACGTGATTGAAGTCGAAGGACTCAAAAAACATTTCCCTCTGCGCGACGGGCTTTTTGGCCAACAAACTGGCGAGCTGCGCGCGGTCGACGGCGTCAGCTTCAACATTCGCCAGGGCACCATTTTCGGCCTCGTGGGCGAGTCCGGCAGCGGAAAAACCACCGTTGGCCGCACCCTGCTTGGCCTGTATGACAAAACCGCCGGTAGCGTGAAGTATCGCGGCAAAGAATTGAGTGAGTTGAGCGCCAAAGAATCGCGGGCGCTGCGCCCCAAAATCCAGCTGGTATTTCAGGATCCTTACAGCTCTTTAAACCCGCGCATCCGCGTGGGCGATGCCATCGGGGAAGCGATGCTGGAGCACAAGCTTTGCACCCGCGCCGAACTGCGGGACAAGGTGCTGGAAGTGATGAAGATTTGCGGGCTGGCACCGCAGCATTACTCCCGTTTCCCGCATGAGTTTTCCGGCGGCCAGCGCCAGCGCATTGGTATTGCTCGCGCGCTGATCCTTAACCCCGATTTTATTATTGCGGACGAACCGATCTCAGCGCTGGACGTTTCCATTCAGGCGCAGATCATCAACCTGTTTTCCGATCTGCGCGACGAACGCGGCGTGACGTTTCTGTTTATCTCGCACGATCTCGGCGTGGTGGAGCACCTCTGCGACGACGTCGCGGTGATGTATCTCGGCCAACTGGTGGAAACCGCCAGCCGCGACACGCTGTTCAGCCGACCACTGCACCCGTATACGCAGGCGCTGTTAGCCGCGGTTCCGACGCTGGATCCGGACAGCGAGCCGGTGGCCGCCATTCAGGGCGAAATCCCCGATCCTTCTCGCCCGCCTTCCGGCTGCCGCTTCTCCTCGCGCTGCCCGCTGGTCACCGACCGATGCCGCCAGGAAGTCCCGGCGCTGCGGGAAGTGGGCGATGCTCATCGCGTCGCGTGTCATTTGGTTTAGCTCTGTGATTCAGGCAGACAGCGGCCTGAGTACGCTGTCTGCCACCACCTGCCCTGACTCCAGCTTGATCAATCTGTCCGCCAGCGGGAAATAGCGGTCATCGTGGGTAATGGCGAGCACCGTTTTGCCTTCCGCTTTCAGCATCGGCAGCAGCACTTTGTAGAACACCTCTTTGAAACCGGGATCCTGATCTGCCGCCCATTCGTCAAACAGATAAAAAGGCCGGTTCTCCAGCCATACCTGCAGCAACGCGAGACGTTTACGCTGCCCCTGAGAAAGCGCGGTGGTCGAGAAACGCCCGTCCCGGAAGGCCACTTTGTGGTCGAGCTTCAGCAGGTGCAGCAGCTTGTTCACCTGGTCCGCCGTGCGCTCGTGGACGTTATCCACGTCATCGAACAGGAAGAAATCATTGAATACCACGGCAAAATGCTGGCGGTAGATCTCACGCTGCTCGGGCGTTATCAGCCTGCCGTTTAGTCGGAGGTCGCCGCTGTCCGGCGGGTAAAGGCCCACCAGCAGATTGGCCAGCGTGGTTTTCCCGCTGCCGTTGCCGCCCACCAGAAAGACCAGCTCGCCCTGAGTGAAACGAAGATTAAGCGGCCCGAGAGTAAAACGTTCCCCCTCTTCGCCCTGATATTCGTAACGAATATCGGCCAGCTCAAGGCCGTCAAAACGCGGCGGGCTTTTCAGCGGCAGCAGCTTTTCCTGCGGCAGATCGGTTTTAAGCTGGGCGATTCGCTGGAGCGCGATGCGGGCGCTGGTCACCGTCGGCAGCGCCGACAAAACGCCTTCCACCGGCACAATCATGTACAGAAAAATCATCGTGTAGCCGGTCATCACCGCCGAACTCAGCGCCAGCGACTCCCGCAGCCAGTAAAGCACCACGCCGATAAACGCGAAGAACAGCACGCTACCCCAGCTCTTCGCCAGGCCGTAAAACACATACCCGCGGGTGCGTTCGATGCGCACCGCCTCGATATTCTCGCTCAGCGGTCCGTCGACAAAATGCCGCCTGCGCGACGGGTTCAGGCGAAACTCGCGCCCGCCATCGAACAGTTTTTTACACTGGGCAATCAGCGTATCTTCCCGCTGCCGCGAGCTACGCAACAGCCCCAACGCTTTACCGTGGGCGGCGCGGTAGCCCATCGCCCCCAGGCCAAGCACCAGCAGCGCCAGCAGCAAGACCTGCCACGACAGCGTGCCGAGGTAAATCAGGCAGCCGACAATCGCCGCCCCGTAGATAAGCAGCCCCGGCAGGCTGACGAAAAAGACCACCAGCGTGTCGAGATCCTGGGTCAGAATGGACACCGCCTTTGCCATACCGGTTTTCTCCAGCTGCGCCCAGGCGGTTTCGCTGACGTGATCCACCACGTCTTTGCGCAGCGTGGCCTTCACTTTTTGCCCGAGCCACATAAACAGCGTTTCGGCCAGCACGCGGGTGCCCAGCATTAACGCGGCCAGCAGCACAAACTTCAGCGCCACGTCGGCCAGCCCGCCGGGCGGCAGCGTCAGGCTATGGTTGATCACCGCCAGCAGCGAGGCGTTGCTTAGCCCGCTGACCACGCTGGCAAACGCCGCCAGCACCAGCCAGCCGCCCACCAGGCGGAACAGCATCATTAACAGAGACATTGTTACTTCCTTTTCGACATTACTCTGCCGGCGCTATTGTTGATGTATATGCGCCCGGCTACGGATCAGCGGCCATACCAGCAGCGGTACGCCGACCAGCGACGCCACCAGCCCCACGGGCAGCTGACGCGGATAGAGAAAATTGCGGCCCATCCAGTCCGCCAGCACCATAATCAGCGCGGACAGCAGCGCGGCGGTGAACAGCTGCGCCATCGGGCGTTTCGCGCCGGCTTTTCTCGCCAGATGCGGCCCCAGCAGCCCGACAAACGACACCGGCCCGACGATCAGCGTGGCCAGCCCGGTCATCAGTGCGGCCAGCGCCAGCACGCTAATCCTCGCCCTGGCGACATTCACGCCCAGCGAGCCGCTCACCTGCCCGAGCGGCAGCAGCAGTAGCCAGCGTTTGCACAGCGGAGAAACCGCCAACAGCAGCAACATGGCGAAGAACACGCCGATGGCGATGCCGTTATTGACGTAGTAGGTGCTGCCGGTCATCAGCTGCAGCAGCATCGAACTGGCCTGGCGGTTATTCAGCATCACAATGCTGGCGATGGCCTGGAACAGCGCGTTCAGCGCCAGACCGTTCAGCAGCACCCGCTGCGGGTTAAAGGCGCTCTGGCGGCTGCTCCACAGCGTTACCAGCAGGCTGGTCAGCGCCCCGGCGGCGCTGCTGAGGATCATCAGCCCCGTCCCACCCGTCGGAAATAGCAACAGAAATGCCGTCACGCCCATCGCCGCTCCCCCGCCGATGCCGAGGATCTCCGGGCTTGCCAGCGGATTACCGCTCACGCGCTGCATCAATACGCCCGCCGCCGCCAGCAAAGCTCCGGCGCTCAATGCCGCCAGCAGGCGCGGCAGGCGCATCGGCAACAAAGCGGGCTGTTCCGCAAGGGTCGTCCAGTGCCAACCGTGCAGCCCCTGGCCGACAAACAGCGACAGCACAACAGCCACCAGCAGCAGCGCAGAAGCCATGCCCGCCGGGAAGCGCACGCCGCCGGCTTCGCCTTCATAAGCCGAAGGCGTGGTATCCAGTACCTGGTGCCGGGCCTTGCCCGCCAGCAGGATCAGCAGCGGCCCGCCGGTCAGGGCAGTTAACATCCCCACCGGCAGCAGCTGCCCGTCCAGCAGCGTGATACGGCTGACGCACAGGTCGGTGAACCACAGCAAACCGGCCCCGATAAGCAGCGAGTGGCTGAGCATTTGCCGGGTGGTACGCGCCCCACCCAAGCGCGCCAGATGCGGGGCGGCCAGGCCGATAAAACCAATCACCCCGACGCTGTTAATGATTAAGGCGCTCATCACCAGCGCCAGCGCCATCGCCGCCGAACGGATCAGCAGCGGAGATGCGCCCAGGCTGCTCACCATCGCCTCCGGCAGCCTGAGCAGCGCCAGCGGACGCAGCAACAACAGCAAAGCCAGGCCGCACAGCCCGAGCCAGGGCAGAATCGCCGTCACGCCGCTCCAGTCCTGCTGCGCCAGCGAACCGCCGCCCCACATCAGCACCGACAGCAGAAAACGGTCGTTGATCACCGCCATGATCATCGTCAGCGAGCCGCACCACAGGTTGACCAACATCCCCGCCTGAATCATCACCAGCGGCGACAGACGCTGCCGCCAGGAAAGCAGCAACACCAGCAGCAAAGCGACAACTTCCCCGGTAATCACTATGCCGGTTCGTGCAGAGAGCAGCGTCGCCGGGAACCACATCGACGCCACGCCCAAAGCCAGCGTTGCGCCGGAAGTCATGCCGAGGGTAATCGGTTCCGCCAGCGGATTGCGCAGCGCCCGCTGCATCAGCCAGCCGCAAAGGGCCAGTACGGCGCCGCCGAGTAAAGCCATCACCTGGCGTGGGAACCACATGGAGTGCAGGATCACCGCCTGCGCGTCGGCCATTTTCGAGCTAAACAGCACGTTCAGGCCGTGAAGAAGCCCGCCGTGCTTCGCGACGTTTTGCAGCGCCATGACGATGCTCGCCAGCCAAAGCCCGGCGATCAGCAGCCAGGAAGCCGTCGTTTTTCCCGTCTCAGCCATGCTGCCACCCCGCCACGATTTGCCCCAATGCTGCGGCAATGCGCGTGGCCGTCACCAGCGCACCACCGGAATTGAATTTTTGCGCCGGGAAAGCCAGCTGAGTCTGAGAAGTGAGCGGCAGACGCTGCCAGAGCAGTGAACTCTGCCAGCCTTGGATCTGCGGCCATTGCCCGTCCTCCGGCAATAGAATCAGCCCGGCATTGTCTGCCCCAATGCGCGTCAGCTCGACCATAGCCTCGCCCTGCGCGTTAACGCCGCCGCGCCAGGCATTGCTGAAACCGCAGCGCGACAGTACATCTCCGGCAAGGCTGCCCGCGCCGTAAAGCCGCATATGCAGCGCGTCTACCGGCGTGGCGATAAACAGCGGACGTTGATAAGCAGAAGCGGATTCTCTGGCACGAATCGCAGCCTGCTCAAAAGCCGCCGTGACCGCACGAGCCTGCGCCTGGCGCTGGAGTACAACAGCCAGCTTATCGAGGGAAATTTGCCATTCGGCGAGACTGCCGGTTGGCAGCGTCAGCGTGGGTGCAATACGATCCAGCTGAGGCTTAAGAAGCGCGTGACCCGGCGTGATAACGATCAGATCGGGCTTTAGCGCATACAGGGTTTCGAGGTTGGGCTGAAACAGCAGGCCGATATCCACCACGCTGGCGGGCAGTTCCGGCGTGCCTATCAGCTTGCGATACCAGTCGGGGGCAGATACCGACTGTGGCGTCACGCCAAGCGCCAGAATCAGCTCAGTCAGCCCCCAGTCCAGCACCGCCAAGCGCTGCGGAGGCCCGGAAACGGCACCAGCCGCCCCGATAAACGGGGCGGCCAGCGCAAAGGTCAGTAAACGTCTGCGGGAGAGCATTCGCTTACCACTGGTAGCTTAACGTTGCCACGTACTGACGCTTAACCGCGTACTCACAGCCGTTGTTTTGGCAGGCTGCAAGGTAGGTTTTGTTCGTCAGGTTAGCGGCGTTAAGGGCAACCTGCCACTGGCGGTACTGCCAGCCGATGCGGGCGTCATACACCGTGGCGCCCGGCACCTGCAGCGAGTTATCCGTTGTCGCATAGCTTGGGCCGACATAGCGCACGCCGCCGCCGAGGGAGAAACCATCCAGCGGGCCGCTGAACGCGTACTGGCTCCAGAGCTTAGCCAGGTTGCGGGAAATGCCCATCGGGTGTTTGCCTTCGCTGCCGTCGTTCGCCTGCAGCACTTTCGGGTCGGTCAGCGAGTAAGAGGCGAGGATCTGCCAGGCTGGCGTGACGTTCACTTTGCCTTCCAGTTCGATCCCACGGGAGCGGATCTCCCCGGTCTGCACGCTGTAGTTCACATGATCGGGATCCGGCGTGGCGACGTTGGTTTGACGCAAATCGAACAACGCCAGGGTAAACAGCGCGTCCATACCGACCGGATCGTACTTCAGCCCAACTTCGGTCTGCTTGCCTTTGGTTGGCTTAAACGCATTGCCGTTAAACCCGGTACCCGCGCTTGGCACAAACGAGGTGGAATAGCTGATGTACGGCGCAATGCCGTTATCAAAGTGGTACAACAGCCCCGCGCGGCCGGTGGTGGCGTAGTCATTGCGCGTCTGGTGAGAACCGTCCAGCAGGTTGGTCGCTTTGGTCTGCGCGCTGTCATACCGCCCGGCGAGGCTCATCACCCAGTTGTCCAGCGTCAGCTGATCCTGCAGGTAAAGCCCCGTTTGATCCATCGTCGAATGGCTGTTGCTGGTAAACGCCGGGATCTCGACCGGCGTGCTGTAGTCCGGGTTGAGGTAATTCAGCGGCGCAGCGTCGCCGTAGCCCGCCTGGCTGCGCACCGAGGAGTGCATCACATCCACGCCGAGCAGCGCGGTGTGCGACACTGGGCCGGTATCAAAGCGGAACTCGCCCTGGTTATCCGCCGCAAAGTTGCTCATCGTTTCGGTAAGGTTCATGGAGTAGCGGTCAACCAGCGGCTGGGTTGGGTACGTCCCGAACGGGTACACCATGCGGTAATCGGCGCTGCTGCTGATGTAACGCACGTTCTGGCGCAGCGTAATGTTGTCGTTCAATTCGGTACGGAATTGATAGCCGATGCTGCCCTGCCTGCGGGTGTAGGTATCAAAGCCCGGCTGGCCGCCGTAGAAATGGGTGCCAATATTACCGTTCGGGTTGTTCACCAGCGTGCCTTTGACCGGCAGCATGTTGTAGAAACCGGTGTCAGGATCCTGGCGCAGCTGGGCCAGCAGCGTCAGGCTGGTGCGATCGTTTGGCTGCCAGGTCACGGACGGCGCAATGTCGTAGTGCTGGTACCGGGTGTGATCGACCTGCGTTTTGGTGTCGAAGAAGGTGCCCGCCACGCGGCCAAGCCACTCTTTGCTGTCGGTAAGCGGGCCGGTGACGTCAAAGCCTGTGCCAAACTGGCTGTTATTCCCGGCGCTGACGTAAACCTGGCCGCCCGGCTGGGCCTGCGGCGTTTTGCTGACAAGATTCACTACGCCGCCGGGGTTGGCCTGGCCGTAGAGCACCGAAGCCGGACCTTTGACCACTTCAATGCGGGAGAGCAGGAACGGATCCCACGCCGGGCGGCTCCACCAGGCTTCGCGCGGCAGGCGCAGGCCGTCCAGATATTCGTCGGCTTCAAAGCCACGCACCATGATGGTGTCAAAGCGGGTATCCGGGCCGGCATCTTCCGAGGAGACGCCCGCGACGTAGCGCAGCGTCTGGGGAATATTTTTTGCCGCCATGGCCGCGATTTGCGCCTGTGTCACCACCGAAATACTCTGCGGCGTGCGGCTAATCAGCGAGCTGGATTTGGTGCCAGCCACCGCCTCATGTGTCACCACATTGGTTTCATCTTCCTGCCCGGAAGAAGAAGGTGCCGTGGCCGTCACAACCATCGTGCTGTCCTGTGCCGCCGGTTTGTCCGCTGCATGGGCAAAGCCCGCGCACGCCGCAAAGACCGCACAACTTAACGCCTTTAAAGGCATGTTCCCGTTTACCCATCCGCCCTGTTTCATATCGACCGTATCATGTTATAAGAAGAGGATCGAAATGATAATTATTCACCTTTAAAAGAGAAGAGCACCCGTGGCAGAATAGCGCGATTGGTTGACGGGATATCGCAAAGCGGACAGAGATTGTCTTAACGCGCTACTGCATCATGAAATGGCGAGAATCGGACGAACGGCAGACAACAAATGATAAAGCAATTCACACAGCAGAGTCCGCAGGAAGCGTTTCTGGAAGTACGAGAACTCCATTATAGCGCAGGAAGCCAGGAGCCGTTTCACGCCCACGAGCAGGGCCAGCTGATTTACCCGGTCAGCGGCGTGGCGAAGATCCGCAGCGAGCAAAACGTCTGGGTCGTCGCCCCTGGCCACGCGCTTTGGCTGCCGGGGCGCCTGCCTCACGGCCTGGAAGCTATCGGCAACGTGGTCACCCACAATCTCTACATGACGCCAGCGGCTTCTGCCGCGTTCAGCCGCCACAGCCGCAGCTTGGCGGTCACGCCGCTGTTTCAGTCCCTGACCGTCGCTGGCCTGGAAAAACCCGCCGACCCGCAGCGAAGTCAGCTATTGCACGACCTGCTGCACAACGAGCTGCTGCGCCTGCAGGATATTGCCCTGTGCCATATCACCCTCCCCCACGACAGGCGTATTCGCCAGCTTTGCGATGCGCTGTGCAGCGACCTTTCCCAGCGGGAAACCCTGGCCTGGTGGGGAAAACGGGTCGGCGCAAGCGAAAGAACCCTGGCGAGGTTGTTCCGGGAAGAGACTCAGCTCAGCTTTACCGAATGGCGGCAGCAAATGCACCTGGTGGAAGCCGTCTGCCACCTTGCGCGCGGCACCACCATCAGCAATCTTTCCAGCACGCTCGGCTACGCCAGCAGCAGCGCGTTTATCGCTATGTTCAGGAAAAAGCTGGGCGTTTCCCCGCAGAGGTATATTGGCCGCTATCTCTGACACGGCTTTTACAATCCGGTTCCATCGGCGATAATCACCGTTTGCGCCCCGGACCGGAACAACCATGAGCGACACGAAGCCCCCGCAAACGACGGCCAAGCGCCCGATGAAACTCAGCACCTCGGTGACGCTGATGCTGTGCGCCGTTATCGGCTCGGTGCTGCTTGTGGTTTACGCCCTGTACTTTATCCAGATCAGCAACGCCACCCGCAGCGGCCTGAAAGATACCGCGCTGGCGGTGGCAAGAACCCTGGCCGACGATCCGACGATCAAATACGGCCTGACGCAGCCCCACAGCAAAGACATTATTCCGCCGGTAGCTACCCGCGTGCAGGAGCGTAACGACCTGCTGTTCGTGGTGGTGACCGACATGAACGGCATTCGCTATTCGCACCCCCAACCCGGCAATATTGGCTCGCATTTTATTGGCGACGACATTTTCCCGGCGCTGGAGGGCAAAGAGAATGTGTCGATCAACCACGGGGTGCTGGCGGAAGCCCTGCGCGTCTTTACGCCGGTCTATAACGAACAGCATAAGCAGATAGGCGTGGTCGCCATCGGCATTTCGCTGAGCAAAGTTGACGAGCAGATCAGCAAGAGCCGCTGGAGCGTGCTCTGGACTGTGTTGTTCAGCGCCCTATTCGGCTCGCTCGGCACCTGGGTGCTGGTGCGGGTACTGAAACGCATTCTGTTCGGCTTCGAGCCGTATGAAATCTCCGCGCTGTTCGAGCAGCGCCAGGCGATGCTGCAGTCCGTTAAAGAGGGCATTATCGCCGTTGACCGCGAAGGCCACGTGACGCTTATCAACCACGCGGCGCGCAAAATGCTGCTCTCCCCGGACGATTTCCGCCTCGGTAAAACCGTGCCGCCGGGGCCGCTGGTGGCCACGCTGTGCGAAGTGCTGCACACCGGCACGCCGATTCAGGACAGGCAAATCATCAGCTACGGCCGCCTGGTCTTGTGTAATGCGGTGCCAATTCGTATAAATAATCAGGTGATCGGCGCCATCAGCACCTTCCGCGACAAGACTGAAATTAATTTGTTGACCCAGCGTGTAGACGGCATGGTGAATTATGTCGACGCGCTGCGCGAACGCTCGCACGAATTTATGAATAAGCTGCACGTCATTCTTGGCCTGCTGCAGCTTAAACATTACGACAAGCTTGAAGAGTACATTCTGCAAACCGCCAGCAATTACCAGACGGAAATTGGCACGCTGCAGAGCAAAATTAAGTCGCCGGTGATTGCCGGGTTCCTGATTGGTAAGATTAACCGCGCGCGGGAAGCGGGCCACCATCTGGCGCTTGCCGACGAATGCCAGCTGCCGGACAACCCGAACGAACTTCAGGTGATGGCGCTGATTACCGCGCTGGGCAACCTGATAGAAAACGCGCTGGACGCGATGGGCGACCAGCCTGATGGGGAAGTGGGCGTGCTGCTGCACTACCAGAACGGCGTGCTAAGCGTGGAAGTCAGCGACGACGGACCGGGTATCGATCCGGACCATATTCAGTCTATTTTTGACAAAGGATACTCCACCAAAGGCGAGCAGCGTGGCGTGGGGCTGTTCCTTGCCAGGCAGCAGCTTGAGCGCCTTGGCGGCAATATTCAGGTGGAGTCAGAACCCGGCGTCTTCACCCAATTCTTTGTGCAGTTACCCTGGGATAGTGAAAGGAACAATGCGTGATTAATGTCTTAATTGTTGATGATGATGCGATGGTCGCGGAGCTTAACCGCGCCTACGTCAGCCAAATCCCGGGCTTTAGCTGCTGCGGTTCTGCCTCCACGCTGAAACAGGCGCGGGAGATGGTCAGCAACCCGGAGCTAAAAATAGATCTGATCCTGCTGGATGTGTATATGCAGCAGGACAACGGCCTGGATCTGCTGCCAACGCTGCGCGAAGCGGGAAAAACCATCGATGTGATCGTTATCTCCTCGGCGGCGGACGCGGCGACTATCCAGAAGTCGATGCACTACGGCGTGGTGGATTACCTGATCAAACCGTTCCAGTTCCCGCGCTTTGAAGAAGCGTTAACCAACTGGCGTGAAAAGAAAAACCTGATGGGCACCCACAAATACTACGAGCAGGCGGATGTTGACAGACTGCTGCACGGTGGCTCCCCGGTGGTGGCGGACGCCAAGCGCCTGCCGAAGGGGCTGACGCCGCAAACGCTGCGCACCATTTGCCAGTGGATCGACACCCATCCGACGGAAGAGTTCTCCACCGACGAGCTGGCGGCGGCGGTGAATATCTCTCGCGTGTCATGCCGTAAGTATCTGATCTGGCTGGCGCAGATCAATATCCTGTTCACCAGCATTCATTACGGCATGACCGGCCGCCCGGTGTACCGCTATCGCCTGCAGGCCGAACAGCTTGGCCTGCTCAAGCAGTACTGCCAGTAATCAGCCGGTAGCTGTCATCCAGTAACGTAAAGCGGAACTGGCTGGCGGAAGAGAGAATAATCTCTCGCTGTTTGGTGACAAAAATCGCCTCGATATCGGGGCGATTCGCCAGCACGGCGCAGCCCTTTTCTAAACCCATCCCGTAAATCAACGTCGTCCAGATGTCCCCATCCAGCGAGTCAGTCGAGACGATCGTCACGCTATCCAGGTCGTTATCCAGCGGGTAGCCCGTGCGCGGGTCGAGAATATGGTGATAGCGTTTGCCGTCCAGCTCGAAATAGCGCTCGTAAACGCCGGATGTCACCACCGATTTGTTCGCCACCTCAATCACGCCCAGCATCTCTTCCGGGTCGCTAAACGGCTTTTTCAGCCCGATGGACCAACCGCCTTCCGGCGAGCCCAGCGTCTGCACGTTGCCGCCGAGGTTAATCAGCCCCTGCGCCACGCCCTGCCGCTGCAAGAAGTCGCGTACCCGGTCGGCAATATAGCCCTTGGCTATCGCGCCCAGGTCTATTTCCATGCCGCGATGTGCCAGATAAACGCTGCCTTCGGCTTCGTCCAGCACCACCTGATGCGGCTGCGTGCGCGGCAGCAGCGCGACGATGTCTTCTGCCGGTGGAACGCTATCGCCCTTGAAACCAATCTTCCAGCGCTTCACCAGCGGGCCAATGGCGAGATTAAAAATACTGTCGGGGAACTGGCTGGCGGCTTTGGCGCATTTGATTAGCTCGAACACCGGACGGCTGACGGCAACCGGATGTTTGCCCGCCGCGTGATTAATGCTCATCACCTGGGATTCGGCCCGGTTCACGGTGAGCAGATCTTCGTATTGTTTGATCAGGCGGAACACCTGAGAGGCGAGAGTTTCGTTGGGTTCGAACAGCTTGAGGAGAATGGGCGAGCCCATTAAAACGGCGGAGTAGCCATAAACACCTTCGGGTTGCGACATAGCGGGCTCCTTTTGCTGAAAAGGTTGCGCCCCGGCGAGAGCCGGAGCGCAGTTGGGCTTAGCGTTTTGCCCAGCTTGCCGCCTGATGGCCCGCCAGGGTACCAAAGACAATAATATCCGCCACCGCGTTACCGCCGATGCGGTTGCCGCCGTGAATACCACCGGCCACTTCACCCGCCGCGAACGCGCCAGGGATAACCTGATGCTGTTTATCCAGCACTTCGGTTTCGGCGTTGATGGTCACGCCGCCCATGGTGTGGTGCACCCCAGGGGCGATGCGGATGGCGTGGAACGGGCCATCTTTAATCGGGTTGCGCAGCGCGGTTTTACGGCCAAAATCTTCGTCGTACTGATTTTCCACGAAGCCGTTGTAACGCTCAAGCGTGGCGAGGAAGGCGTGGTAATCCATTCCCAGTTTCTCCGCCAGTTCGCGAGGCCCTTGGGCGCTGACCACAAAGCCTTTGGCGATGTACTCATCTGCCGCTTTGTTTTTAGTGCGAACGTTCTCGTCGAACACGATGTAAGCGTATTTCTCCGGCAGCGCGATAATCTGCGCCGACACTTTATCTCGGGTTTCCATTTCGTTGAAGAAGCGGCTGCCTTTTTGGTTCACAAGGATGGCACCGCCGCCGCGAATGGACTCGGAAATCAGGTACGAGGTGGTTTGCTCCACGGTTGGGTGAATCTGTATTTCGCCCATATCCACGGTGCCTGCGCCCAGTTTTTCCAGCAGCGCGATACCGCCGCCCGTGGCGCCTTTGTGGTTAGTGGTGACAAAGCCTTCCAGATCCGGGCGGTATTTCACCACCATCGAGCTGTTGGCGCTGAAGCCGCCGGTCGCCACGATCACGCTTTTCGCGTGGATGGTTAGCGCTTCGTTTTCGTCCGTCAGCAGCGCCACGCCGCTGACTGCGCCCTGGTCAAACAGGATTTCCGTTACCGCCGTTTCCATCAGCACGTCGATGCTGCGTTTGTTGATGTTACGCAGCAGGCCGCTGATCAGGTAGCCGCCGACCGCCGATCCGTCACGTGGGCGGTGGGTGCGATCAATGCTCATCCCGCCGGTGGTGGTGATGTCGTTCAGCATGATGCCGCGATCCGCCAGCCACTCAATGGCCTGCGGGGCGTTTTCCACAAAGCGGTGCAGCAGCTCTGGGTTATTTTTGTTGTAGCCGCCTTTCAGGGTTTCGGCATAGAACAGCTCTTTGCTGTCGAAGATACCTTTGACGCGCTGGAAGCGGGTTTCCGCCGCGTTCATCCCGGCAGATGCCTTAACGGTGTTCCCGCCGATGGACGGCATCTTCTCAACGATCAGCACGCTGGCACCTTCGTCGTGGGCCTGAATCGCCGCCGCCAGACCGGCACCGCCGCTGCCGACCACAACCACGTCGTAGCTCTGCGGGGCGCTAACGCCGCCGCTTTCTTCAAACGCCTGCTGCTTGCTGGATTTCACCATCGCTTTAGAAACGGCTTTTTTCACCGCTTCGCTCTGGGAAGTCGCGCCGGAAATGGCATCCACAAACGGCGAGTTGGCGGTCAGGATACGGGTACGAATTTCTTCGAAGTTAGTGGTGAACTCCACGTCGTCCTGCGGGCCAGCAGCCAGCGCGATATCGGCGATGCGATCGCTGTCGAGGCTGACGTTAATCACCAGTTGGTTGACGTCATCGCTGACGGTTTCTTCGAAGATCCCCGGTTTAAATTTAGAGGCACCGCCCATGCTCATGTCACGGATCATTGCCTCGACCAGCGAGAAGCGCCACAGCGGCTCAGGGATGGTCAATTCTTCGCGTTTGGTGCTGTCGATAAACAGATCCAGCACTTCGCCGTTGGCAATGCGGGCAGTCCAGTCCGGGTAGGCAATGCAGGCGCGGCCTATGGCCACCAGGTCATACCCGTGCTCCAGCGCGGTTTCCACGTCGGAAGCATTCACGATGCCGCCCACGCCCATCACCGGGATCTGCGCCAGCGCGTCGGAGCGCATTGCACAGTATTTGTTGATCAGCGGCGTCGGGTCGGTGGTGTCGTTAATGGACGGACGCAGCGAGTAACCCAGAGAGAAGTGCAGGTAGTCCAGGCCTCGCGCGGCCAATTTCTCCAGCAGGTACATGGTGTCGTCGAAACGAATCCCAGGCACCTCAAGCTCTTCCGGGGAGAAACGGTAGCCGATGATGAATGCATCGTCAGCAAACTGACGCACCATCTGATGGGTGATATCCAGCACGGCAAGCGGGAACTTAGCGCGGTTGTCGCGGCTGCCGCCCCATTCGTCATCACGCTGGTTTGAGTTCGGGGAGTAGAACTGTTGAATCAGATAGGTGTTCGCGCCGTGGATTTCCACACCGTCGAAACCAGCCTGAATGGCGCGGCGAACGGCCTCACCAAATTTAGTCACCATGCCCGCCACTTCTTCTGTGGTCAGGGCACGCGGCGTTGCAGCGCCGTCACGTGGTGCGGCCAGCGCGCTTGGGCCAACCGGCGTGCGGCCACCGATGAGTTTAGGGTCGACCATGCGGCCGCCGTGGTAAATCTGCAGCAGGGCTCTGGAGCCTTCAGCTTTAATCGCGGCGGCGATTTTCGCCAGGCCAGCAATTTTTTCGTCGGTGTCTATCCCGATAGCGCCAGGGAAGGCCAGGCCTAAATCGTCAATAAAGCAGCATTCCACCACGATGGTACCGATGCTCCCGGCGCGGACGCGGTAGTACTCCACCAGCTCTTCGGTCACGGTGCCATCAAAATACCCGGTACAGGTAGTCATCGGTGCCATTAGCAGACGATTTTTTAACGCCGTACCGTTAGGTAAAGTAAATGGGCTTAACATGTTTTTGTCGGTGCTCATAATGTCGACTCCAAACTTTAAAATTTAAAACTGAGAATTCGGTTGCTGGCACTATTTTCGTTCTGGTTATTGGCCATTTCGCATATCAACAATATAAGACTATTTTTAGTTACCAAACTATTTACGTTAGTTTAAAAACTATTGAAGAACCGTAATAACACAATTACCCACAACGTGTTATTAATTAAAATATAAAAGATAACAGCTTATTAAATTAATATAACATTTTAGTTACCTACCAGATGCACACCGTGAACACACGCCAGACCATGCGGCAAGCGGAATCGAGTCAGCAAAAAACATCAAAAATGACCTGAGCGCCGCTTTTTTAATGATCAAACTGATAACTTTTCGCCGTAAATAACCCTGCTAAAACACGAACTATTATTTTTTACGAAAAGAATAACCAGAATCTGTTTTTTTGATCTCGATCAATTGTCATATACCCCGAAAGCGCAATATATAACTATCCATAAAATTTAATTCACCGCCGATAAAAAGCGATGAATACCTATTTCCGTAACCGCTAACCAAGAACATTTAATTAATAAAGTAAGTTTAAAAACTAAAGTAAGCGGAAATATAAAACGAATCCTTAACTCCTTATAACGGTGTCATTATGAGTGTAATAACCACCAATCTACCGCCGCTCAAAGAGAGCAATAAAAAAGCAGGCAACAACAAACGTTGGCTGATGATGGCCCTGCCCATCATTGTGGCGCTGTTGCTGATGCTGGTTCCGGTCCCGGACGGCCTGCCGCCGTACGCCTGGCACTTCTTCGCTGTCTTCGTCGGCGTTATCGTCGGGCTTATCTTCGAGCCGCTGCCGGGCGCCGTTATCGGCCTGACCGGGATCGTCGTCATTTCGCTCGGCAGTCAGTGGCTGCTGTTCAGCCCGGAGCAAATGGCCGACCCGAAATTCAAGCTGGCGGGTGCCTCCTTTAAATGGGCGGTCAGCGGCTTCGGGAACTCCACCGTCTGGCTTATCTTCGGCGCATTTATGTTTGCTGCCGGTTACGATAAGACCCAGTTTGGCCGCCGACTGGCGCTGATTCTGGTGAAATACCTTGGCCGCCGCAGCCTGACGCTGGGCTACGCCATTGCTTTCGCCGACCTGCTGCTGGCACCGTTTACCCCGTCCAACACCGCACGCAGCGGCGGAACCATCTACCCGATTATCGCTAACCTGCCGCCGCTGTATGGCTCAAAACCTAATGACCCAAGCGCGCGTAAAATCGGTTCTTACCTGATGTGGGTGGCTATCACCGCAGCCTGTATCACCAGCTCAATGTTCCTCTCTGCGCTGGCCCCTAACCTGCTGGCGCTGGCTTTGGTGAAAAGCATCGTTGGCATCAACATCTCCTGGGGCATGTGGTTCCTTGCCTTCCTGCCGCTGGGCCTGCTGTTACTGCTGACTATGCCGCTGCTGGCTTACTGGCTCTACCCGCCTGAAGTGAAAGTGAACGACGAAGTGCCAAAATGGGCGAGCCGTGAACTGGAAAAACTGGGCAAGCTGTCACGCAACGAAATCCTGCTGCTGGTGTTCGTCTGCTCCGCGCTGGTGATGTGGATCTTCGCGGCAAGCTGGATTGAACCTGCGCTTGCGGCCCTGCTGGTTATCGTGCTGATGCTGTGGACCGGCGTTCTGAACTGGAACGACATCACCAATAACAAAGCGGCGTGGAACACCTTCGTCTGGTTCGCCACCCTGGTTGCCCTGGCCGATGGCCTGTCTTCTACCGGCTTTATCTCCTGGCTGGGTAAAGAAGGCGGCGCGCTAATGACCGGTATCGCCCCAGGCACCGCGACCATTGTCCTGCTGCTGGCGTTCTACCTGCTGCACTACCTGTTTGCGAGCACCACCGCGCACACCACCGCGCTGCTGCCGGCGATGCTGACCATCGCCTCCACCATTCCGGGCATGAATATGGAAGTGTTCTGTCTGCTGATGGTGACCTCGCTGGGTATCATGGGCATCATCACCCCATACGGCACCGGCCCAAGCCCTATCTACTACGGTAGCGGCTACCTGCCAACCAAAGATTACTGGCGCCTGGGCACCATCTTCGGTGGCCTGTTCCTGGCCGCGCTGCTGGTGATTGGTTATCCGTGGATGTCCCTGATGTTCTGATTTAAAGCCGCTGGAGGGCAACCTCCGGCGGTTTATTTTTATGGAGTAACGAGCTATGTCGAACAAACCTTTTGTTTACCAAAATCCCTTCCCGCTGGCGCATGACGACACCGAATATTACCTGTTAACCCGCGACCACGTTTCCGTCAGCGAATTTGAAGGCCAGTCCATCCTTAAAGTTGAGCCACAGGCGCTGACCCTGCTCGCTCAGCAGGCGTTTCACGATGCGGCGTTTATGCTGCGTCCGGCGCACCAGCAGCAGGTGGCGGATATCCTGAGCGACCCGGAAGCCAGCGAAAACGATAAGTACGTCGCACTGCAGTTCCTGCGTAACTCAGACATCTCGGCCAAGGGCATTCTGCCGACCTGCCAGGATACGGGCACCGCTATCATCATGGGCAAAAAAGGCCAGCGCGTCTGGACCGGCGGTGGCGATGAAGCGGCGCTGTCTCAGGGCGTGTACAACACCTACATAGAAGATAACCTGCGCTACTCCCAGAACGCCGCGCTGGATATGTACAAAGAGGTGAACACCGGCACCAACCTGCCTGCACAAATTGATCTCTACAGCGTGGACGGCGATGAATACAAATTCCTGTGCGTCGCCAAAGGCGGCGGTTCCGCCAACAAAACCTATCTGTATCAGGAAACTAAAGCACTGATCACCCCGGCGAAGCTGAAAAATTACCTGGTGGAGAAAATGCGCACGCTGGGCACCGCAGCCTGCCCGCCGTATCACGTCGCGTTTGTGATTGGCGGTACCTCCGCAGAATCCACGCTGAAAACCGTGAAGCTGGCGTCGACCCATTACTACGACGGCCTGCCAACCGAAGGTAACGAGCACGGCCAGGCGTTCCGCGACGTGCAGCTTGAGCAAGAGCTGCTGAAAGAAGCGCAGGAGCTTGGCCTGGGCGCGCAGTTCGGCGGCAAATACTTCGCCCACGATATCCGCGTCGTTCGTCTGCCGCGCCACGGCGCATCCTGCCCAATCGGCATGGGCGTCTCCTGCTCCGCCGACCGCAATATCAAGGCGAAAATCAACAAAGACGGCATCTGGATTGAGAAGCTGGAAAGCAATCCGGGCAAATACATCCCGGAAGAGCTGCGCCAGGCCGGAGAAGGCGAAGCGGTGAAAGTGAACCTGAACCGCCCGATGAAAGAGATCCTCGCGCAGCTGTCCGACTTCCCGGTGTCCACTCGCCTGTCGCTTAGCGGTACCATCATCGTGGCACGCGACATCGCCCACGCGAAGCTGAAAGAACGCCTCGATAACGGCGAAGCGCTGCCGCAGTACGTGAAAGATCACCCGATCTACTACGCTGGCCCGGCTAAAACGCCGGAAGGTTACGCTTCCGGTTCCCTGGGCCCAACCACTGCAGGCCGCATGGACTCCTACGTAGACCAGCTGCAGGCCAACGGCGGCAGCATGATCATGCTGGCCAAAGGCAACCGCAGCAAGCCAGTGACCGACGCCTGCCACAAACACGGCGGCTTCTACCTCGGCAGCATCGGCGGCCC
This sequence comes from Enterobacter sp. Ap-1006, assembly GCF_011752835.1. NCBI lineage: Bacteria > Pseudomonadati > Pseudomonadota > Gammaproteobacteria > Enterobacterales > Enterobacteriaceae > Enterobacter > Enterobacter sp. Ap-1006. The sequence goes on from NZ_VWWU01000003.1 coordinate 875,132, forward strand.
GGCAGCGGTGCTGGCGCAAAACAGCATCAAGAGCCTTGAACTGGTGGAATACCCTGAGCTGGGTATGGAAGCTATCTGGAAAATCGAAGTGGAAGACTTCCCGGCGTTTATCCTGGTGGATGACAAAGGCAACGACTTCTTCCAGCAGATTCAGAACAAACAGTGCGCGGGCTGTAACAAGCACTGATTTCAGTGAATACTGATAATAAGGCGGGCGCTACGGTGCCCGCTTTTTTTTGCCCCAAAGTTACCCCATACTGAGGCCATATTTCAGCCAACGCCAACGCAAGGACTTCACATGTTAAGGATAATCAGCTGGCTACTGCTCACGCTGCTTAGCTGTGCGGGACTTGGCGCCTGGTTTTTACAGCAGCAGTACGAAGATAAATCCGCCGACTTCCGCATTCTTTACCGCGAAATCACGGTTAAGCTGTCCCAGCACGATGCCATCATTCCTCTGCTGCCCGTCAGCCAAAACGCCGTTGAGGTGCAGCACATTCTGCCGCAGATCGTCGAGTGGCGGCGGCATGACAACCCGGAGCCTCGCCTGGCGATTGTGCCAGAAGCCAATGGCCGCTACTGGCTGAACCGCCCTAACCTCTCGCTGCTGATCGATCTCCCGACGCTGCTCGACACCCTGGGCGAGAAAAAGACGTTTCAACACCTCAGCATCAGCTGGAATAACACTCTTCTTTGCGAACAGGGCACCGCCAACAAGGGTTACTGGCAGTGGGATAAAACCGTGGCCAGCCAGACGCAGCCGTTTTTAGTTTCGGCCAGCGACAGCCCGGCATGGGCGAAACTGCCCTGGTGGCTGATAGCATCCCCGGCGCTGTTTTGGGCGCTGGCGATCTACCTGCTGACGCAATATCAGGCTAACAAACGCCGCCGGGACATTGCCGACCTGCGCGCCCGCTACGCCGAACTGACGCGCCTCAATACCATGGGAGAATTGGCGGCCGGCATGGTGCACGAGCTGAACCAGCCGCTGAGCGCCATCATGAGCTATAACCAGGCAGCAGTACGGCTGATTAAACAGGATAATCCGGCTCAGGTACCAGAACTGCTGGACGCCGCCGTGCTGCAGATAAAGCGCATCGACGGCCTGCTTAGCCAATTTCGCCAGAAGCTAACCAGCGAACGCGCCGAGCACCAGCGGGTCGATCTCCCGTCGCTCTGGCAGCGCGTATGCACACTGTTGGATAACGAACTGAGCCACAGCAAAATCCGCGTCACCAGCCATTTTGCCAATGACCTGCCGCCGCTCATCGCCCCGCCGCTGTGGGTTGAGCAAATCCTGCATAACATCGCCAGCAACGCGATTCAGGCACAAACCAACGGCGCAGGCTGGGTACACCTGGAGGCAAGCTCGGATAATAACGGCATCGCGCTGACGGTAACCGACGGCGGGCCGGGGCTTTCTCCTGAGGCGCTGGAACAGGTCTTTATTCCGTTCTTCACCACCCGAGCGCAGGGCGTCGGGCTGGGGATGGCGCTCGCCGACACGCTGGTACAGCGCCTGAACGGCACCATTGAGGCCGGCAACACATCAGCAGGCGGAGCCTGCTTCCGCCTGTGGTTCCCGCTTAAGGATGAGGAGAAATAATGGCACCATGTATCTGGCTGATTGACGATGACGCCGCCATTCGTGACTCGCTGAGTCTGCTGCTTGCCACCGTCGGTTGGCAAACCCAGGCTTTTGACAGCGCCCAGGCGTTTCAGCAAAACGCCGGTGACTTAAGCCAGCTCGACGGCTGTATGCTGCTCGATATCCGCATGCCAGGGAAAACCGGGCTGACGCTGCTGGAGGAGTGGACGCAGCAAGGCCTGGCGCTGCCGGTGATTATCATGACCGGACACGGCAACATCGATTTATGCCGCCGCGCCTTTAAGAACGGTGCCTTTGAATTCCTGACCAAGCCGGTTGATGCCGATCTGCTGTTCGAGGTCGTGGGTGCCGCAATGGAACAACAGAAAGCGAAAGTTGAAGCCCGGCAGCAATGGCAGCCGCTACAGGAAAAGCTGGCCACGCTTACCGCGCGGGAAAAAGAGATGCTGGGGCAGCTTATTCAGGGCTATTCCAGTAAGGAGATCGCGCAGCTGTGTTCGCTGTCGCCGCGCACCGTGGAAGCGCACCGCGCCAATATTTTCTCCAAACTGGAAGTCAACTCGCTGCCCAAACTGCTGAAAACCTACGGCGACATCGCCAAAGAGACTAAGTAAAACTACCTGGAAAGTTAGGTGTTCGCGCCAATTTCCCGCTATCTCCGCGTTGCATAGTATTGCCCCATAGCCAACAACTCTGGAGCAACATCATGAAACGTCTTCTGTTAAGCGCCCTGCTGCTGGGCGGTCTTGTCTCCACGGCCAGCGCCGCCACCGGCGTGCTCAGCCAGAAAAACATCTCCCTCGACCTCGCCGATAAGCTGGCGCAAAACGTCCTTCAGGCCTGTGCCAAAGACAACTACAACGTGGCGGTCACCGTGGTCGATCGTTCAGGCACGCCGCTGGTGATGAAGCGCATGGACAACGCCGGGCCGCATACCGTGGAAGCCAGCCGCATGAAGGCCTTCACCTCGCTGACCACCAAAAACCCAACCGACAACGTGATGAAGGGTTCCCAGTCCAATGCAGGCGCGGCCAACCTGCGTGATATTCCAGGCTTCCTGCTGCTGGCGGGCGGCGTGCCGGTGAAGTCGGGTGAACAGGTGATTGGCGCGGTCGGCGTCGGCGGCGCACCGGGCGGCCATCTGGATCAGGCCTGTGCCCTGGCAGGCTTAAACAATATTGAGAAAGAACTGAACGCGGGATAACACCACAAGGAGCAGGACATGCATGACAAGAAAAACTTACTGACGCTGGCGCTTCTGCTGAGCGCAGGCCATGCCGCCGCAGCCACCAGCGATGAAGGCTACTACGCTTCGGCGAAATATGTACACAGCGAGCAGCGCGCCAGTGACCAGGACACCAGCAGCCGTCCCGGCGTTGGCCAGTTTGTTGGCGGTAAAGAGAAAGACAGGCTCGGCGGTGCGTCACTGGCGGCTGGCTACCAGTACGGCAACGGCTGGCGCACCGAAGGAGAATACACTTTCCGCCAGAAAACTGAATTTACCAGCGGCTCAACCGCCTTCCCGACCAGCCTGAACCACCTGAAGCTGAACACCGAGCGGCTGATGCTGAACGTCTATCGCGATTATGACATTGGCTATGGCGTGTCGCTGTTTGGCACCGCTGGCTTAGGTATTGCGAAAGTGAAGGCCGGCGGCTGGCAGGGCAACGCCGCCCGTGAGTACGCCGACAGCACGCAAAACAATCTCGCTTATTCGCTGGGCGCGGGCATCAGCTACTCACCGGTCGCTCGCCTGAGTTTCGACGTGGGCTATCGCTACGTGGATATGGGGAAAGTGGAAAGCGGCTATAACACCTTCGGGAACGTGCGTGGCCTGAAGGATGAGCAGATGAAAGCTCGCCTGGCCTCCAGCGAGTTCACTCTGGGTGCTCGCTACCTGTTCTAACAATAAGGCGGCCACCGGGCCGCCCTTTTACATTGTTAGTGATGCAGCATCTCGTCCACAACCTGCGCTTTGGTCATGTTGTACGGGTAATAGGTCGGCCAGTTATCCATCTCTTTCAGCAAAGCATCTTGTGATTCGCTCCCCATAAAGATATGGAAATGCTGCGACTGGCGCGGGGCGATAATATGGTCGCTAAACTGCACGAACTTTGGCGCTTTGGACTGCGCATCTTTACACTCAAACAGGTAGCGAACGCCCTTCTTTCCCGAGGCATAGGTCAGGATTTTATGCCCTGCGTAATCATAGCGGCAGCTTTGCACCGCTTTGCCGACGTGAAACTCGATGACATTATTTTCAATCCCTATCATCTCCACGTCAGTCGCATAGCCCTTTTGATAATACGCCCGATACTCCGCCACGCTTTTGCCGCTCTTTTTGGCTTTTTTCTCCAGCACCGGGTCGAGGTCGCCGCTCAGCAGCAGGGGATTGACCGACTGCCAGATCCCGTCCCAGTCGGACAGCGCGCGATCTTTCACGTTAACGTCGTCAAAGATCCCTTCGCTCGCCTTTTGTTCCACTTCCGTGAGCGGTTTGCCGTGATGGTGGCCGTGCGCCAGCGCCTGATGGCTCGCCAGTAACACGCCCATGCCCAGAATAAACGCCGATTTTTTCATGATCATACTGTTCCCCTGTGTATTCCTTACACGAAAAAGAAAACGTTATAACATAACAAATCACGAAATCAACTCCGGGCTGCGGTGAACGTGCCCGGCTCCTGCCGAAGACGCACTCTTTCGCTGTAAAGCGCCAGCAGCATACCGGCCAGGCAAAGCGCGCCCATCAGCAAAAATATCCCTCTCTCCAGCCCGGCCATCAGCCCTAAAGAGAACACCATTGGCCCCAGGCTACTGAGCGAGTGGGCTACACGGCAAACCATCGCCTGCACGGCACGGGTCTGGCAGGCTATGGCTGGGTAGACCTTGCTCGTATCTGGATTAAAAATAATGAACTGAATGTGTCCTGATGTGATACGCGTGGGACAGAAATAAAAATAACGATCCCCCGAACTTTATATAGGCTCACGTACAGGCTTATAGGAATGAAGGGCAAAAATAGAAGACAGCAGGTTGGAACTCAGCCTCTATCATCCAGATAGTTGGGCTATAGATTTAAAACCTGATTCCCCCAGGCTAAATACTTCTGCCGAGAATGTATAAAGTGCTGGCTTGCGTGGCGCTGGAAAACGTTTCGTTTGTTAGGTGGCGCATGCCCTGGGCCTCATAAAAGCGCCGGGCGCCTTCGTTCCCTTCCAGAACCTGTAGCCAGAGATAATGCTGTTCTCGCCGCCGCGCCAGCCGAAGCATTTCTTCGAAAATCAGCTTGCCGTAGTTTTTCCCCGTCTCACCTGGGGCGAGGTAGAGCTTATTAAGCAGGGCGCCGGAAAACGAATGCTCCGGCACCGGCAGGTTCCAGCTGATTTTGGCAAATCCCACCGGCTTTTCTACCTCAGCAATAAACCAGCTGACCTCAGGGCAGGCCAGGCTCTCGGCCAGCGTCTGCGGAGCGTATTCCTCTTCAATAAAAGCCTGAAGCTCCTCAGCAGAAACCCAGTGTCGCTCAAAGTGATGGCGATAACTTTCGCTCCCCAACTTCGCTAAGAGCGGCACATCTTCCAGCCTTGCTTTACGTATTTTCATACTCATGCCTTTCCCCCAACAAAGAAGATTTTTGCCATCAAAATTTGAATTTAAGCGATAGCGTCTAATAACTTAACCTTAAAGTAGAGCTCCGCGAAACTTTTCACCTGGAGCTTACTCATTGCTGAACGCTTATGGAGGCTGATCTGCCGAATCGTTATGCTGAGAGAGTCTGCAATCATGGCGGGCTTATAGCCTTTTAACAAAAAGCGAATAACATTTATTTCATCGCAGTCTAAACGGCAGTACGGGCAGGAAGGCACGATACGCTGCCTTTTAGGGTACAGTATTTTCGCAATGGCTGAGTTGATTTTTCCGCCGATCGTATAACAATCATCGCTCAACGAAATAAAATAGATTTCTTCCCTGTACCAAATATCCTGAAGGAAAGTCTTCGCCCGGTCGGAACAAAATATGATCGACGGCGAAGGTATTCTGTGTCGAAACACGCTGTTATAAAGCGCGTAGGCGTTATTTTCTGTAAAAATAAAAAACGGGATAAAACGCTGTCCGGTGATCCAGATACCCCATTCGGTGTAGTCGAGATGCATTCTTTCTAACAGCGTTAACAATCCGTCCAGATAAAAACATTCCTTTGCAACGATTCTCATATCCGTCATCACCTCAACCCATAAAAAGCATTCGGGCAGGCGCTAGCCTGCCCGAATTTAAGGGCTTAGAAATTGTATTTCATACCAAACATCGCCGCAGCGTCGCTGTAGCCCGCATCCCCTATCTGCACGCCGACATTGCCCCACAGATTCACCCGGGCGCTGATCTGCCCCTCGAGCCCAACTTTGGCTTCTGCAATATTGGTCGCGCCATTCTGGCCGATGCGAACCTCATCAAGGGTTGTCGCAAAACTGCGCGTGTTGTGCAGCCAGTTCAGCTCAACAAAGGGCTGGAACTCACGCTGCTTATGGCCATCGCGTGCGTGGTGGCTTTTGAGCCAGGTTTTAACCCCTAAGCGGGTCAGCACATTGCCGTCCCCCTCCTGGCGGACGCGGGTGCCGTTCTCCTCCTGATGCTTGTCTGCGCGAACGCCCATCCAGACCGCCTGGGCGTGCGGCTGCACAAACCATTCGTTGACGGTACCCTGGCTGCCCCAAAACTGGCCCAGTTTCCAGGCATAACCTGCTTCCAGCGAGGCGGTTATCCCATGCGACTTATAGGTTTCCGTCGCAAGGCTATCGCCCTTCACTTCGTTATTAAACCAGCCGTACTGAAGCCAGCTGTCCAGCCATGCGCCGGTGCGATCCTCTTCGTTAGCGTACCAGGTGCCGTAGCCGCCAATACTGTAGCCGTCCACCGTGCCTTTTGAACGATAGCCGCTGGATCCATTCTCCGTCGTGCTGCTGTTTTTCCCGTAACCCGCCATAACCCCGACATGCCAGCGGTCGGTGCCGTCCGTGCTCCAGCGGGCCACGTCGCCGCCCATCTGCGTCAGGTAACGGTTACTTTGTGTTTTTAGCTGCCCGCTGCCATCGCGCCAGACATTGTGGCCGCCAACCTGGCGTAGCCAAAGACTGGTCACCTCCCGCTGGCCGGTTAACGCATCAATAAATTGCGTCTCTCCGAGTCGGTCATGCAGGGTCATGATAAACAGGTTATTCGCTGCCGCGAGGTTAGCCGTATAGCTCCCGCCCTCAGGTCGAACGATCGGATCGACTTTCGGTTCAGGTGCCGGCTCGGGGGTAGGTTCGGGATCCACCGGGGTAAGCTGGCTGGTGAGATACCAGCTGTCGTTTTTCCGAACCAGATCGTAGTCGTAGGCTCCCGCAACAATACGACCCGCCTTAACGAAGCTGCCCTGGGACGTTCCCTGCACATCAACCAGTTCGATGCCTTCCACGGTACTGGCCCCGTGTCCCCCCAAATTATTCACGCTAACGTGCGTTGTGCCGGGCAGAACGTCGCCCTGAACTATCAGCTTATTCGCCGGAGAATTATCGTCGCCAAGCACGCTGTTCATCACCATCTGCCCGCCATCACCGGCGTAATCGCCTGCTACGGTAAGCGAGTCAAAATTGTTCTCGTCGGTAAAAACGAGCGTGCCATTATTGGTCAGTTGCCCAACGACAGAGCGGTTATTGATATTCCAACGGCTGCTCTCGTCGAGCATCAGCGAGGATGCATGGGTCACGGCTCCCGTCAGCACGGAGCCGGATGTCAGATTTACCGCCACGCTATTGGCCGGATCGTCCACCACAATGTCACCTTTCAGCGCACTGCTGGCGGCATTAAATGTCACCATGCTGTAGACGTTGTTGACGCCGCTGGCCCCGTCATCATAGTGCTCAACCGTCATCAGCTGGCCGTTGCCACCGCTGATGTCGGAATCCTTGACGTTCAGCAGCAGCTCGGTCGCCGTAACGTCAATGGCCCGAGCCTGGGCGGTATTCAGCCCCACATTTTCCAGCGTCACGGTGTTACTGATTGCCGTTGACGATGAACTGCCATTCACATAGAGGCCGCTCGCGTCCTCTCCTGTGGTAGAAATCGTGCTGTGCCTGACGTCAAGCTCTCCCCCCTGGCTCCAGAGGCCAAAACTTGTTTTGCCCGTGGTTTCGATCTGCACATGGTCCGCTTTGATTTGCGCATTGGGGTAGGCCAGCAGGCCCGGGGCAAGCTCGCCCGACGTCGAGATATGGCTATTTGTTAAGCTGCCTTGCCCACCGCGGGCGGTAAACATGCCCACGCTGCCTTTGCCCGAAGTGGTGACAGACAGGTTATCGCCGGTAATCAGGTATTCGCTGTACAGACCGTGGGCATTATCCCCCAACGTTTCAATGGTACTGCGGGTCATCCGGGCCTCACCCCGCTGGGCATTAACGGCAATTGCGTTATCCCCTTTTGTGGCGATTTTCGCGTTGTTCACTGCGACGGAGGAGTCCCTGGATGCCACCCAGAAGGCATCGCTGTATGCGCCTTCGGTACTGAAAGTACCGCCTTCAATCGCAATTTTTGCGGCTAAATTCGCGTTAACCGCGTAGCTGTGATCGCCCTCAGTACTGGCAGAGACGTTATTCAGCGTCAGCTCCCCGGCCATCACCCTGATAGCATCGCCGCCCTGTGTGGCGATCGCCCCATTGGATGCCTGCACCACCGACGTTCCCTGGTTTGCCGTCCAGTAACCGTCCAGCACCAGACCCAGCGCGTTGTCCTGCCCGGTAATGTTAAATTTATCTAATGTTCCAAGGCTGTCATTGGCAAAGTAAACCCCGCTGCCGCCCTTGCCGGTCACGTTGACCTGCAAGTCCTGCACGTTGAATTCGCTATTATCTATCCACGCGCCTCCCCCATTCTTTCCGGAACTATTAAGAACCAATTGAGAGGCAGAGACGGTCGCATTATTTCGCGCCTGGACAATAAAATTGCCTGTAACCTCATTATTCAACGTCGTGTTGCTTAGGGTGCTATTACCGCCGTTGATAATAATCGTGTCATTATTGGCCGCCCACGCGGGCGAACAGCTGGCCGCAAGTACGCTTAAAATACACAGCCGTTGGGGCAGTAAGGGGTTTAATCTCCATTTGATGTATATTTTATACTTCATTTTCAATTCCTTTTAAGTTGATCATTGCCTCACAGGCAAAGGGTGTTTCTTTCATCGCGTCCGCAGCGGGCAATAAATGATGCAAACCGATAAAATTCGGCTCTATTTGCCGCCCCCATTTTTCGGCTGGCGTTACGATAATGCGTGCTAATGGTTTTTCTTGAGCGATTAAGGATCCTTGAAATATCGGTGCTGTTGTACCCCCGACCAATCAGAATCATTACATTATTTTCAGTATCAGAGAGCTGTGCATATTTCTTTAGCCCCAGGCTCCAGTAGGCCTCTTCCTTGTTGATGAGCAGGTTATAATCCGAACGCGCAATCGCAAGTATCTTGCCGATCTTCATGGATATGTCGTTAAGCGTTTGGTTTCTGGTTAAAAATGGAACATGGACAATTATTTTTTCATTCTCCTTGTATCCGCCATCAAACGAAACTTCATTATTCCGTTGGTTATTAATTTGAATCGTTACTCTGTCATCCTGAAAGATAATGTTAGCGATGTCATAACTCATTTCTTCGGACGGTAATAAAAAACAGACCTCACCGAGGCTTTCCTCAGCAAGTTGGTTAGTAATTAAGAGGCTCAGTCCCGATGTCTGGTAATAGTTAGAATCCAATAATAATATGTTCAACATACTTCACACCCATGTGTTGCGATTCCCATCCAAGTTGCAGCTACTCCAGGGCATACGAAATGCTTGTCAGAAAAGACAAAGTGAGCGAATAGAAACAACTTATGGTAAGTTAAGCCATTCAGACATAACCTATCCGGCCCCTGACGTAATGCCTTCCTTAAATATTTTCCTCCATACGAAGATGAGAAAGATTAAGCTAACATACTGTTAAAGCTAGAAAAACAGCCTATATGATTAAACCAACCAGAGATAGAGACTAATTTTAATGAGACACAAAAAATTGGTGCAGGAGGATAAACGCCCCTCCTATTCTTAGATTAAGACTTTGTTGGAAGTCGGACTTAAGTTTACCCCCAACCCATAAAACGATCAAATATATCATTAACATGCGTTTTTTCAAAATTATCGTCTAGGTAATAGGCTTAAATATAGTTTTTTAAACTACAAACAATAAAAACAGCCGCGCACATTAATATAATGCGCAGCAATTTATTACACAGGAAGCATGGGGATTTATCTTATGAGGATATTTTGAGATAAGTAGCCAGGAAAAAAGCCCGACCACATTTCTTAAAGATAAGAATACCCAGAAATGGGCATACCCCAAAGAGTAAATCTGTGATGCACTTATAGCAACTTCAAATCGACTTTTTCAGACTCAAAGTCATAGCGACCGCTCATGCATAAATCAACCGGCCTGGGCTGCCAGTATATGAGCCCGCGGATCTCGAACGGTATAACGGCATGCCGGGCTACACCCTCCTTATCCTGCAGTGAGCGGACGATAAGCGTCTCAGGAATAATTCTTGGCTCAAAGCGTAAAATAGTGTTACGAATCGTTTTTTCTATAACACTCCAATTCTTGTGATTTTCCTGGGTGCCTATCAAGGCCGGCACCCCATAATTGAGAACAGAAGCCATAATTAGCTTATGTTGCTGCTCATTTAGTCTATCTTCTATATTGGTATGATTAATAAGATCAACAATCTCCTTTTGAACCAGACTCCGCATCCCCTTTATGTCAATTAATCTCGCGCGATCGTGAGGACTTTTGGGTTCATCGTCCTGCAGGCGCTGTAGCAGCGTGGGAAGATATTGCTGCTTTCGTTCTGAGGGATTATTCGAAAACAATGTCGCCAACTTCCATTATTGAACGATCGCTAATATCGGTCACCAGCACTTTACGCCCGGTCCCCGCCGAAAGATCTTCAGACAGCGTTATCCACTCTGTTTTCAGTCCCAGTTTATTTTGCTGATCGTCCTGAGGTTCTACGGGGTAACGGGCAGGGATATACCCGTGGTATACCTCATCGGCAACCTTGATGGTTGCAGGCAGCCAAATCAGATCAAGCAAATCGCCAGGGGTGGAAACGCTGAGCGTTTGTATTGAGGCAAACGGCAGCCAACGATAGCCCCCTGCACAAATAAATTCGCAGACCGGCCCCAGGCGGCCATCGCTGTCGGCTATCCACTTGAACGCCGCCAGCGTGTCGCTTTGCCCTGCGCTTTCAGGCGCAAGCTCAAAAGCCTCACCGCGAGAAAGCGCCGCGAGTCGGGTCTGCCCCTGATAATGCTCGACGTTCGCCTGATGCAGCTTTTCCATCCATAACGGCATTTCTCCCTGCAGCGTCGCAGCCTGCCGTTCACCGGTTAAAACCTGCAAACGCTGCATTTCGCTGAAGACCAGATTTTTATACAGCTCTGTCTGCTTGTGCAGGGCATCGTCCAGCAGCGCCAGGGTTTGCAGCTGCAACAGCGCCTTGTCCCAGCTCCCCTCGACGCAGTAGAGCTTAAACAGCACTTCACGAGCTTTAAGATCCTGTGGATTCGTTTTAACCTGCGCCAGCACCTGCTCCAGCAGCGCATTCAATGACGCGTTTTTAAGCGCCTGGGTAAGTGAAGTAAAATCCTGCATCATGACAATTCCTTTTATTAGTAATAAGAGTCCAGACCCACTTTGTTGAAGTCCTGAAATACCAGCTCAGGCACCGTATTTTTTCCTTTGGCCGCAATGTGCTCGGGCGACAGGGCAAGCAGCAAGTCGGTTTTTTCCTCCTCGCTAAAAATGTCATCCGCCGCTTCGCCGCGTTCCAGCTCAGGCCACACCTTCTCCATGAGAAAATCTTTAGCAACAATACATTCGGTCAGCGTCTTGCCTTTGATTTGCGCGTTGACATCATCAAATCGAAGATCCGTTTTGATGATGTAATCGGCGTGCTGAGCCATTCCACCTGAATAGCCGCCATCCTGCTCGCGCCAGATGAGAAAACGCTTGTATTCAACCTCAAGCGTTTTCAGCACATCATTGCCCCTGGCCTGCGCGAGGATAACGTCATTGAAATAGCGTAAGTCGTTGATGTAATGCCCGCCGTTGGGCAGGATATCTTCAACCTCAGGCACCTTATTCGCAGACTGCCATGCCCCGCCGGGGTAAATCAGCCGATAGAAAGTTTGCTCATCGACGTCAGTGCTGTCCTGGCTGACAAAGCCCAGTTTGAAGTGGCCTAGCTGCAGCTGGCTTTTATCGTTCAGCGGCTGGCTGCACCCATAGGCCACTTCGCAGCCATCAAGCAGGCACACATGGTGCAAGCAAAGGCTTAACATCACCGGTCTTGCCAGATGCCAGTAGAAGATGACGGCATCCTGCCCGGAATGGGCGTTATGGATGCCGAAACAGCCACTGGCTACATCAAACACGGCAGCCGTCTCGGCCGTCAGGTTTCTGGGCAGCGCGACAGGCGGGCGTGAAGCAGGCCATTCAAAGTGAATATTCACGGCTTAGCCTATGTAGACATCGCCGGAACCGGTGGCGACAACCGCGCCGCAGCCGGTCACGTCCCCCAGGCGCGCTGCCGGTAAACCGTTGATAAAGACCGACCCGGAGCCTGTCGCTACGGGGGCCGCCCCGTGCCCCAAAGCACAAGGCGCGACGCTCATACCAGCCATTGCCGCCGGCAATCCGTTGATATAGACGTCACCCGATCCACTGCATAATGCTCCGCCATGCGCGGTCGCATCGCCTACTCGTCCTGCGTTTTGCATCGTTCGCTCTCCTTAATAAAACAGTCAGGGCGGAGGCAAACGGACCACCGCCGTAATCATTTGAATGTTAAGGCTCTATTGTTTCACTTCCCGTCGGCGTTTCCGTCGGTGTCTCTGTTGGCGTTTCCGTCGGCGTCTCCGTTGGCGTCTCCGTTGGCGTCTCCGTTGGCGTCTCCGTTGGCGTCTCCGTTGGCGTTTCCGTCGGCGTTTCCGTCGGCGTTTCCGTCGGTGTCTCCGTCGGCGTTTCCGTCGGCGTTTCCGTTGGCGTTTCCGTCGGTGTCTCCGTTGGCGTTTCCGTCGGCGTCTCCGTTGGGGTTTCCGTCGGTGTCTCCGTTGGGGTTTCCGTCGGTGTCTCCGTTGGTGTTTCCGTTGGCGTCTCCGTTGGTGTTTCCGTCGGCGTTTCCGTTGGCGTTTCCGTCGGCGTTTCCGTTGGGGTTTCCGTCGGTGTCTCCGTTGGCGTTTCCGTCGGCGTCTCCGTTGGGGTTTCCGTCGGCGGTTGAGTTGGCGTTATCGTTGGCGGCGGCGGCTCTGGCGTTGGCAGCGGTGGTAAAGGAATAACCACGCCAAACAGAGCCGTAATAGCCGGCAGCCCCGGCAAACCAATCATGCCGCCGCCCCCACCACCGCCTCCGCCGCCTCCGCAGTTGTCACCGCAGTCGCCAGGGTTAATATCCACTTCGCCGCCCTGGATAATCACCTGGTCTGAGCCGACGATTTTGATTTTCTTCGCGGAAATAACCAGCTCGCCCCCCGCGGAAAGCGTCATCGCCCCGCCGGCCACCATGGTGCTCGCGCCCCCAACGGCCAGGGAATGGTAACCGCCTACGTTGACCTGATGTGCGCCCCCAACGGAAAGCGAATGGTAGCCCCCAACGGCAGTCATAAATGCGCCGCCGACGTTGATGCCTTTTGCCCCTAAAACATTGTCGCTTTGGCTGCCGCCCACCTGGATTGCCAGCGCCGCACCGATAATGGCGCTGCTGTTCCCGATAACGTCAGACATGTAGTTGGCCCCGACAAAGAGGTTGCGCGACAGGCCAACATTCACGTTAGAGTTCATGCCTATGGTCTGGTCTTCGTTCTGTTTCGTCAGGCGGCTCATGTTGCGTTCAGCCTGCTCCCAGTACTGCTCCAGCCCCGGCTTATCCTCAAAACGGATCCCGTTAAAATTGCTGCGACCGCCGCCTACGGTCCGGCTAACCAGCCCGCTCTGGGTGGCGTTAACCGGGAGATCCCAGGGCGGCATGGTGACGTTGTTGTAGAGGCTGCCGGTGATAAGCGGCCTGTCAGGATCGCCATTGATAAAATCAACAATCACTTCGTGACCAATGCGGGGAATGTAAATCCCACCGAAATTGTTGCCGGCCCAGGCCTGGCTCACTCGCAGCCAGCAGGAGTCCGACTCACGGTTTTTGCCGTAGCGATCCCAAAGAAAACGGACTTTTACCCGGCCATATTCATCGGTCCAGATCTCTTCCCCCGGAGGGCCAACGACGATAGCCGTTTGTGGACCGCTGGTTTTTGGCCTCGCCACCGTCATCGGGTGACGATAAATCTTGGTCGTCGGCTGAACGGTAAAGTTACAGCTATAGAGGAATTCATCGTGCGACGAGAGCTGATCGATTTCCTCAACCAGTAAATGGCTACGCAGCACCATGTACTCACGGTTGGCCTTTTCAACGGGATAGTTAACAAGCTCAAAGTCGCAGCCGCAGACAATCCCACGAAGTTCACCGGAACCTTCACAGCGGGAGCCTAAGGCGCCACGCTCTTCCATGCGGACGCGCGCAAGCTGCTCCCCGATGCTCGGCTGTTCGTAATCTCCCGGCCAGTGGAAGATCTCCATCTGGTTGAAGCTGGTCTTCCGCGGTTTGCTGTCCAGCGCCATGATATCGGCACGTGATTTGGTGAAGTCGTAGTCATTCGTTACCCATTTCCCGGAAGTAATGGTCTCCTGGAAATGGAACTGGCTGACGTATTCCTGATCCATTTTTGGACGGTCTGAAGCGTACTGAATAACGTGATAAGCCTCGCTGGAGAATCGCTTATGCGCGCCCACGTTATCCACGAGGATCAGCTTATGGCTGCCCTCGCTATGCTCGAAGAACCAATAGATTCCCCACTCTTCCATCAGGCGTTCAATAAAATTGAAATCCGTTTCGCCATACTGAACCTGGAAATCGAGAAGCGGATAATTCCCTGCAAGGCGCTTCTCAAACGGGAAGTTATAGTCGCCCAGCACCTCATCGATAATGGTCACCACCGATTTCTGCTGGAAAATTTTAAAGTCAGCCGTCAGCTCAGCGAGGTGCAGCCAGGGGCGAATAATAACTTCATACAACGCCTGATAGCCGTCGCGGCCAACATAGCGGGCACGCTGAACCATGCCGGAAATTTCACGAATCTCCTGACCGACACCGTGAACGTCTCCCAACCCATTCCCGTCGAGTTCAATATGAACCGTCATCTCTTTACCAATCAGCGACTTCAGGTCGACATTAGAAGCTGACTGCCAGGGTATTTGGGGATTGGCTGGCGTTTTAGCGGTAATCGCGTAGCTGTAGAGGGAGGAAAGTGACTCTTCCCCTTCCAGCTTCGAGATAACCAGCGCGGGTTCCCCAAGCAGCACAGGCATCGCCGGGCTGCTTAATCTAATAGTGCGTGACATGTAATCACCCGATGCGTTGTCAATAACTTAGAAGGATGCGTCGGGCGGTTTAGCCTCAGCGCGTCGTAAAGGGATCCTCTGAGAATCCACTATTTTTCTGTGCCGGCTTTGCCGCCAAATCCAGATACCCGCCTCCTGCTCAATACAGTCGGGCCAGTTCTTCCACGGCATAGCCTCAACACCATCACGGTTATGAATGCGATAATCTTCCTGTGACCCCTCCCTGAGTAACACCTGAGAATGATTTTTGAACTGCCAGGCTGGCGTCAGCACCAGCTTCTCCCAGAGCGGCGAATACGCTCGCCTCAGCGCTTTAACCCACTGCCACAGCGGGCGCCAGTTTTGCCCGGCCACGTCGCTATCGGGCACATTGTTTAAAATCCTTGATGCCCAAAAGGGCAGTGGACATTCATCCTGCAAATTTTTCTTCAGCCACGGCCAGGGCGCTTCGCCATAAATAATGACCAGCGAGGGAACGCCTCCTTTTCCAGGCCGCAGCATAAAAGCACCGCAATAAGCGTCGTGCCCTCGCGACGAAGGTGACGAAATAACAAACGACCACGGATAGTGCTCAGGTAAATAGTCGTCCGGTAATGAGGAGCCAATGCCCGGCAGAATCTGTTGGGTAATAATGGAGCGCACCTCTCGCTGCTTTTTCCCTCTTCTGCGAAACAGGCCAGCCCGCGACTCATCGACAAGTAAATACAGGCGTAGCAACATATTTTCCTCTGGCGAATGGTGGAGACGGCTATGCGTCTCCGGGGCAGCGAAACGCTTTTAAGAGATCCCGGACGGGGATGTCTTTATAGGTCAGGCCTGAAACCTGAATATTTGCCCGTCGCGAATCCAGCTTATAAACCAGCACCGTGTCATCACCTTCGCTGGCTACCATATCGTCGGCGCTGTCCATCCAGCGGAATAACGCCCACGGCCCGCTGAAGCTCAGGGACGAGGTTCCCGCCGTCACGCGTGGAGTCGCATTGATGCTGACCCTTGACGTCATGCGCGAGGCAGGCCAGGCGAGAGATACAGGGGCAACCGGCCAGTGGGCATAGCTCACCTGTTTGCCGTCAAAATTCATGTTCAGCTGCGTAATGGCCGGATCCAAATAAGGCACAGCAATGTCGAAGGTGAGGGAAAGTTTGCGCCCGCCTTCAGACTGGAAGAACGCGTCGCGAATCTCAGCGGCCTGCTCAAACACCTCCAGAGTGTCTTCGTTGCCCTCGACGTCACCCTTAAAGCGCCACGGATGAGAAGAGGTATCCACCTTGTCCGCCAGGTTCTTTTTGAAGTACTCATCCACCAGGCCACCAGCGGCAAAGAAGCGTTCGAAATCAGACGGTTTTACGTCACGCTGGCTCCAGGCAAACGGGTAACGCCCCTGCAAAGTTGCGCGGCAAACGCGCCCCAGATTTTCATCTATCCCTTCGCTGCTTTTGGCGATGGCTTCCTGGTTGGCCCGCGTCCATGCCCCGTCCAGCAGAGGGGCAATCACATTGGGTAACGGATCGGGCCAGGTTTGCGACTCTGCGCCGATTTTTCTGGCCGTGCCGGATAACGCCACGGCATTACCGTTCTTCAGCGCATCATCGTAAATAACGAACAGCGTGTACTGCTCGCTTAACGCGCCAAGCAGCTTGCTCAGCTCCGCCCCCGGCCCCGCGTCACGCTCTCCTTCAGCCGGTTCACGGCTGCCGGTCACAAACTCGCGTAGTGGAGAAAAGTGGTCATCCACCCGCTCCCGCAGCAGCTTTTTTTCCATCGCGGCATAGGCCAGGCTGACCTTAGCGGCGGCATTCAGGATCCGTCCTTTATTCGGGACGTTATCGAGCAGCGATTTATCCTCTTTCCCGACCAGCGTCGTTTCCCGCACCGCCAGGGTCACCAGGCTTGCCAGCGGAGAATCAGAGGCGCTCAGCGCCCGCAGCATATAAATATCTGCCGCCACTCCCGCGCTACCGTAGCCCAGCGGCAGTACGTCCGTTTTGATACGAATATTGCTGAGAAAATCCTGCCAGTGCCGCGTGTACTCATCGAGATAGAGCGCCAGAACCTGCTGCTGTATGGGATTAACCAGCACGCCGTTGCCGGCCATTTTTACCTGCGGCTTTGCCTCCTGGCTGCCCTGCTCTTCCCCATTCCCGGACACCCAGGCATCCTCACGCTCCAGCCACATCAGGCCTGGATCCATTTTTTTTTTAAACACGTCGTAGTAACCCGAACGGGTAAATAAACCGGGAATGGCGATTTCAGCGTGTTCATCAATAACGGAGAAAAGCTCACCGCTGCGCGACTTCGCCATGTCACTGAGCGTTAAATCAGCAGGCGCATCCTGAGCGGCGGCGTCTTTGAGACGCTCATACAGCCGGCTGGCCAGGTCCTGACGCTGCAGTATGGCGCGCGCATATTTCACCAGCCCGTCGTCAGCGGGCTGGCCATAGCGGCGCCAATCCGGAGAAGAAAGCAGATTTCTCAGATGGGAAACAAAGATCTGGCGCTCTTCGTAAGGCTGAAGCTTACCGCGAGCCTCCCACAGGTTAGTGATGCTCTCCGTCAGAGACTGACGATCGAATTTGCCCTGTCCAAAAACCTGCAGATACAGCTTCAGCTGGTCATAGATACGTTCAGGTTTTCCGCCATCAACCGCTTCCTGTAACGCCAGCGTGGCCTGCTGTTCAATCTGCGGCAGCAGCAGACGCTGCAGGAAATACTGGTACAGCGAACCCGAGGCCTCAACCACATCCGTGCCGGTGTACAAGCCATAGCGCCAGTCGAGGGTCGGGTTAAAGACGTCGAGAGAGCCATACTCCGGCAGAGACTGCGCCAGCATTAAGGTACGCGGCAGCAAATTATCGTTTGCCGAGCTGACGAATCGATTGACCTCACCGCCCAAAACGGCAACCCGGCTCTTTACCTCGGCGAGGTATTCGCTGTTGTTCCCGTAGCTGTTGTAGAAGCCATTCAGCAGAATAAAGGCGATAACAACGCTAAGCGTGTGGCCCAGCAAACGCTGTAAACGGAACTTCGATTCATTCGCCAGGTTATGGCGCGCCAGGTCTTTGTCTTTGACGATCACGTCACTGAACAACTGCTTAAGGAAGTACTGACGCCCGTATGAAACGTCGCTTATCAGGAAGTCCCTGTCTTTTGGCTGCGCAATCAGGGTGGCCATCACCGGCGGCGTTTTATGCTCCACGTAGTTGAACCACTTGCGCATGATGCTTTGGTTATTCACCAGGCTAAAGTCGACCGGCTGATGGCTGCTACAGAAATAGATCCCGCGCAGCAGGGTATAGCTCTGCGACTCGTTGTAGCGGGAGGCAAAGAAGATGTTATGCACCACATCCGCCACCAGGCCGGAGAGCAAATGGAAGTCCTGCGGCAGGGCATACATTTTTTTGCGATCGCGGTTATCGTACTCTTCCTGTTGACGAACGATCATGTCACGCTCGATCCTCTCTTCCAGCAGGGCCAGCTCGTCTCTGATTTGCCCGCTCAGCTCGGATACAGGCTCGGTGCGCGCCTCGCCGTAAGGGAAAGTCACGCCCCAGACCTGCTCACGTTCCTGCTCGGTCAGGATCCTGAAATACTCGGCAAAACCGGGAAGCTGATCGAGTTTGGTGACGAGGACATAAACCGGGAAACGCACGCCCAGCGTCTGGCGCAGATCCTCAATTCGGGCACGCAGGCTCGCCGCCAGCTCAAAAAGTTCGGCGGTGCTTCGCCCCAGGAGATCGGCGGCGGAAAAAGTGACGACGGCGCCATTCAGCGCTTTGACCGGCCTGTGTTTTTTTAACGCTTTGAGTATGGCCCGCCACTCACCAAGGCTTTGCTCAGGGTCACTAACGTACTTGCCTGCGGTATCCACATAGATGGCGTCATTGGCGAACCAGCATTTGCAGTTACGCGTCTGCACGGCGGATTTGCCCACTTGATTAAGCTGCTCCGGTACCGGGAAGTTCTGTCCGGAAGCCAGAATCGCCGAGGTTTTCCCGGCATCATCAGTGCCGAGCACCATGTACCACGGCAGCAGATCGAGCGGCTTACGCGCTAAAATCACACGCTGGAAAAAAGAGAGCGTACTGCGATTTTTGTTCACATAGTCGACGGCGTTGCCAATGGCGGCAGCCGCTTCTGACGTATCATTTTCGACCGTAGACGTCTTGCCGCGGGTGAGTTTATCCAGCAGTTTTGGGTTGTCTTTCAGCGCCAGCAGCAGCAACCACAGACCGTAAAGCAGCGCCAAAAACAGCATAACTGCAATGACCATCAGCCTGATGCTCACCGGCTCCAGCGGATGTTTTTCGCCCACCAGGAGGAACGGCCCCAGCACCCAGACCACCACGCAAAGTGCCGCAATCACCATGATGAAGACCGGCCAGCGTAGCCAGATCCCGGCGAGACAAAATGCCGCCAGCAGGATAAAAATAATGCGTGACTCAACGCTAAGCAGCGGGCGCGACTCGCCAAACCCAAAGAATGGCCCCAGGAACCAGATAGCGGCAACCAATAGCCCGATACAGCACATAATCAGCAGCGTCTTCAAAAACCGCGCCGCGAAGACTCTATTCAAATAAGACATTGTCGCTCTCGTTAGTACGTGACAAAAAACTCTACGCGGCGATTCTTCGCCCGTCCCTGAGCGGTAGCATCAGAGGCCACCGGCTGGCTGCTGCCCACCCCTTCGACTTTCACTTTGCTCTCCGGCACGCCCGCCTCAATAAAGTAGCGGGCCACTTCGGCGGCTCGTTTTTCTGAAAGCACTACGTTGTTGGGTAAGCCCGGCCGGCTGATCGGCGTGGCGTCGGTGTGGCCGACAATCACCAGCTCGCCGTTAACGCGACGGACTTCACGGGCCACGCGTTCAATCACGTTGATCATCTCAGGCTGGACTTTGGTTGAGCCGGATAAGAACAGGGAATCGCCCTTCAACACGACTTTGCTTTGCTTTTGCGTTTCATCGACGCTGAGCAGCTGCCGTTGAATTTCGTTGCGGAGCAAAACGCTCAGCCTGAGCCGCATTTTCACCGGCGGCGCGCTGACCTTAATGTTCTTCATCGCATTGATATCGCTGATGATTCTCGTGCTATTCACCAGCAACGAGTACTTACACCAGATAAAGGCCGAGGCCACCAGAATGCCCGCGCAAAGCGCGGTCAGCCGGACAGGCACAATCAGCCTTTCCCGCCGGGCCGGGCCATGAGGCTGAAGCCCGTGCGGCGACAATGCAGGCGGCGTGGTGTTGCGCGTGCTTTGTACCAGGGTCAACAGGCGCTGGCGGATCTTGGTGAGCTGGCGATCCCCGTCCTCAATGATGCTGTATCGGCCCTCGAAGCCGAGGCCAAGGATGCGCAGCAGCACCTCAAGGACGTCAGCAAACTCGGTCGGGTTCATCGACAGGCGACCGATGAGCAGGAAGAACTTGTTCCCGCCATCGTTATCCCCTTCAAAGTGGTTGAGCAGGTTGCTCTGAGACCAGCCCGCCTCGAGCCCCCACGGCGCGGTGTGTGCCGCTTCATCCAGCGCGGTGCACAGGCAATAGCGAACTATCGCCATTTTTTTCCACGGGATGTTCACTTCATCGCAGACGATGCCGAAGAGATTAATCTGGCTCTTAAGCGTATTTTTCAGGATCTCAACGTGCGTTAAATCGCCAATCTGCTCCGGCATATCGCTCAGCGCACGCAGCAGCGGCTGAGCGGCTTCAAGCAGCGGATTCTCAGCGGCGCTGACCTTAATCATGCGCTGCTGAACGCTTTCGCTTCTTAACGCCCGGTCATCGCCTGTCCTGGTCTCGCTATTTTCCCCGGCACGGCCCTGAGCCGTCGGCGTGGCTTCCGGCTCCTGGATCCAGTCCCCCTGCTCATCAAGAAGAAAACGGCCCAGCGCCTGAGGAGAGGTATCGTCATCCTGCATGCCCCCCGGCGTTGGCGTAGCGTGCTGATTAATCTCGTCTTTCATCAGGTCCGGATTCCCCAAAGTTCCATTTTCAGGCCAGGGAACTCACCGGCAACGTGCAGCGCCAGCGCGCCGGTTGCCGAGATTTTTTCCCAGAAAGGTCCGTTTTTAAGCAACTCGAAATACACGTACCCGGTGCTGTAGGGAATCTGCCGCGGCGGTACCGGCAGCCCCTGCAGGACCAGCCCCGGCAGGTGGGAACGCACCAGCTCGTGCAGCTGCTGTGGCGCGCTGATTTTGGCCTGGGCCTGGAACTGCTGATGCAGCACATCCATCGGCAGCTGCGCGTGAACGGCCAGCACCAGGTTAGAGAAGGAACGCAGCTCGTTCGGCAGCACGGAAGCCGCCCAAACGCCGTTGCCTTTCGCCTGCAGGTCAATGAGCTGGCCCGCACGAACCAGAATCTGGTTCAGCAAATCGTGTACATCATCGACCAGAGGGCGGATCGAGGGATAAAGCCGCGCATGATCGTATCCCGGCGCCGGTTTTGGCCGACGCGTTTTGGTTCGAACAAAGGTCGAAAGCTCCCCTGCCAGCTTGGCCAGCTCTTCATAAAGCACAATGGGCGGTAGCTCGGGTATGTGGCGTAAATGGTCAAGAATCGGCTCGTACTTGTTGAAGATCTGCAGCAGCAGGTAATCAACAATTTCGGCGCTGGCGCTGGCTTTGCCGTCAGAGGAGGAGAGGCGATTAGCCAGCATGCCGGCACGCATTTTTACCAGACCATTAAGGTGCGTCAGCCACTCACCCAGCAAAGGATTCGCCGCATAGCCGGTCACCGGCGGGATGTAGTCATCCGTGTGAAGCAGCACGCTCCCGTCTGGCTGAATCGCTTTCACCCGCGTCAGCGGAAGACCAATCCACGATTCGGTCATTTCAGTTTCAGAGACCAGCTTGAGCCTCAGTTGGGCAATCTGTACGGGTTTTGGCCCCTGACGAATGGCGTTGGTATCGCAGAGCTCGGCTTCCTGAGCGCGGAAACGCGCCAGCGAGCTGGCGTCATGCTGGCTGAAGATCGTTTCATCGCTGTTATCCAGACGCAGCGGCACCGCCAGATAGATCATTTTGCCCAGATGTTCAGGCAGGATCGTCAGCGGCTCAGGCAAATCGGCATGATCGGGGACATCGAACGGCGTGCCGTCGGGCAGGACGCCGCGCGCGGCGCGCAGCACCAGTTTGCCGTATGACAAAGCCTCACGATCGATTTCGTACTGCGAGAACCCCCAAAAGAAAGGGCTGAGCGTCGACGCTCTTTTGTGGGCAAAATATTCAAAGTAGCGTTCTTGCTGTTGAAAAAGCTGCGGGCGCAAAAACAGCCCTTCACTCCAGACGACTTTATTTGTTCTCATGGTTTAATCCATTTTTTTAATTGTAATTGCTGTTTTTTGGAAATGTGCCTGCAGGGTCAGCGAGTCGTCGCTGAACATGTTCCGCCACCACGATGTTTCCTTTTCCGGTCGCGTCCATGTCGCCAGCCAGATAGCATTATTTAGGTCACGATAAGCACCAATAAACCCCAGGGTTCTGCCGTCACCATCAGGCTTAATTGTGACGCTACGCGACTCACCCGGCTGAAGGATGGCCTCGTACTCTTTTGATATAGCGGTTTGCAGGGTTTTATTATTTCCTTCTACAATTTCAAAAAAATCGGCATTGGTGAAAACATCCCGCTCTTTGACGTTATAAATAAATATGTTGAGCGGTGCCGGATGGCCGCCATCGTTAGGATTAATATCTTTGTCTGCAACCAGATTAATTTTTATTTCACTGCCAGAAGGCTGTTTATCGTTACTGCTGCTGCAGGAAAATAACAAAGTCCCCAGCCCAATAATCAGCAAACACTTCACAAGCGCTACCCGGCAATTCTTTATTTCTGTTTTGCAAAACATATCCCTATCCACGCACTTTATTTCCTGAACGATGTGTGTCGAATTAACGCGCGACCCGCGCAGGGAGGGAAATATCCCGCTCCCCCGCCTGGAGAAAGTTTTGCCGCCGAAGCGGCAAAACCCTTGATAACCCGGCAGTATTAGCTGCGCAGGTTAGCTTTAACGTCGTAGCTGGTAGAGATAACGCCGGATTTAGCGCCCTCTGCATTCTGCATCACGTAGTCCTGAGTGAGTTTGGTGAAGGCGAAGGTCACCTTCTCACGTGGACGCGTTTCGTCTTCGCTGGAGCCCGCAGTTTCAACGTGAGTAATAATCACATCGGTGAATTTCAGCGTCAGGTATTCCAGCGGATCGCCACCGGCTTTACGAATAACAAACTGAATATCTTTGATGTGCTTACCGGACAGACAGTAGCTCAGCAGGTTGGTGCTGGCCTTGTCGACATAGTGCTCGAAGCAGAAATCGTCCACCGTAGCTTTACCGGAACCGCCGCCGGAGCCGCTGTGCATATTTGAGTGCTGTGAGCTGGCCCAACGCCATGCGAGCACTTCAATTTCATTTTTATGGGTAGCATCCAGAGACTCGCCTTCGATGCCATCAATTTTAATAAACATATCCTGAGCCATAATATTTCCTTTTCAGCTCTCATTTAAGAGTGTCACACAGTGTGCAACGTTAAAATTAAGTCGTAGAAGCAATTTCATTATGATGAAAATTCTCTACAACATTTTCGGCGCGCAAGAATCCCCGGCGCGGCCGCACCTTTAAAGAATAATGAAGTGATTATTCTTTATTTAAATTGCCTGAATCAGACAACCATTTTTAAATTGCCTTATCAGGCAACGTCTTTCAGCGAAGGTAATTTGGCTACCATACGCAGTGACACCGTCAAACCTTCCAGCTGGAAGTGTGGACGGAGGAAGAACTTCGCCTGGTAATAACCCGGGTTGCCTTCAACATCCTCAACCACCACTTCGGCCGCGGCCAGAGGGCGGCGAGCTTTCGTTTCCTGAGAAGAGTTTGCCGGGTCACCGTCCACATAGTTCATGACCCAGTTGTTCAACCAGCGCTGCATATCTTCACGCTCTTTGAAGGAGCCGATCTTGTCGCGCACGATACACTTCAGGTAATGCGCAAAACGCGAGCAGGCGAACAGGTAAGGCAGACGTGCGGACAAATTGGCGTTCGCCGTTGCGTCCGGATCGTAATATTCGGAAGGTTTCTGCAGCGACTGGGCGCCAATAAAGGCCGCATAGTCAGTGTTTTTGCGATGCACCAGCGGAATAAAGCCGTTTTTAGCCAGCTCGGCCTCACGACGGTCAGAGATAGCAATTTCGGTTGGGCACTTCATGTCCACGCCGCCATCATCAGTCGGGAAGGTGTGGCACGGAAGATCCTCCACCACGCCGCCGCTTTCTACGCCGCGGATCATGGTGCACCAGCCGTAATGTTTGAATGAACGGTTGATGTTCACCGCCATCGCATAAGCGGCGTTAGACCACACATATTTGCCGTGATCGGCCCCGTCGGTGGTTTCTTCGAAGTTAAAATCATCCACCGGATTGGTATTGATGCCGTAAGGCAAACGCGCCAGGAAGCGCGGCATCGCCAGGCCGATGTAACGAGAATCTTCTGACTGGCGCAGCGAGTTCCACGCCGCATATTCCAGGTTTTGGGTGAAGATTTTCGTCAGATCGCGCGGGTTAGCCAGTTCCTGCCAGGAATCCATCTGCATAACGGACGGCGCCGCGCCGGTAATAAATGGCATATGGGCAGAAGCCGCCACTTTACCGATGGACGAGAGCAGATCTACGTCCGGCGCGCTGTGGTCGAAATGGTAATCCGCCACCAGGCAGCCGTAGGGCTCGCCGCCAAGCTGGCCATACTCTTCTTCGTAGATTTGCTTGAACAGCGGGCTCTGATCCCAGGCAATCCCTTTGTAACGCTTCATGTTGCGGCGCAGATCGTTTTTAGAGATGTCCATAAAGCGCAGCTTCAGCTTTTCATCCGTCTCCGTGTTGTAGACGAGATAATGCAAACCGCGCCATGCGCTTTCGAGGCGCTGAAACTCTTCGTGATGCAGGATCAGGTTGATCTGCTCGGAGAGTTTCATGTCGATCTCGGCGATGATCGCGGCAATGTTTTTATAGGCGTCATCGGCCATGGTGATCGAGGTGCTTAGCGCCTGCTCTGCCAGGGTTTTTACGGCAATTTCGACCGCGGTTTTCGCCTGATCGGACTTTGGCTTAAATTCACGGGTCAGCAAAGCGTTAAAGTCGCTTTGGGTGGCGGCCTGCGGGGCTGCCTGTTTATTTGTTTCTGCTTGAGTAGCCATTATTATCTCTCTTCATCACTTTTGGGACGCGGCTTCATCAGCCTGTTTTGGCTTTGGCGACGAAGCCAGCGTGTTCAGCAGCGACTTATCGTTCAACACTTTCATGACCAGGCTTTCCGCCCCGGCTTTACCGTCCATATAGGTTTGCAGGTTGGCAAGCTGGGTTCTGGCTTCAAGCAGCTGGGATAACGAATCGACTTTGCGGGCAATGGCGTCGGGGGCAAAATCGTCCATGCTGTCAAAGGTCATATCAACCATCAGCTGTCCTTCGCCCGTCAGGGTATTCGGGACTGCAAACGCCACGCGCGGGCGCATAGCCTTCATACGCTCGTCAAAGTTATCGATGTCGATGCTGAGGAACTTTCTGTCGGCGACCGGGGGAAGCGGCTCAAGTGGCTTGCCGGACAAGTCCGCCAGAACGCCCATAACAAACGGCAGTTCAATCTTCTTTTCACTGCCATAAATTTCCACGTCATACTCAATCTGTACGCGCGGAGCACGGTTTCGTGCGATGAATTTTTGCGAGTTGCTTTTGCTCATAGTAGTCAATACTCTTTAATAACCGTTTATGGATAAACCGTCGCTTGTCGGATGGTTAACGTTCAAATAATCAGCAAGCCTCCCTGTTATTTATAAACAAGCTCGACCCCCGCCACGGCGTGAACCTGGCCCGCAGTGACGGTCGAGTTCCCTTTTGCGTAATAGCTCGCTGTAAATCTGTGGCTCAATGGTTCGGCCGTGGCGGAAATAACGTAATCCTGCCCTGAATCAGCACTATCAATAATGACCTGCGAACTATTTTCTTTACGCAATCTAATTTGAACGCCGCGGCTTAAGTCCGTTCCGCTGCTATTCACTAAGTTTCCCGTTTCGGTATCAGCTGCAGAAATGGTGCTATTAAAAAATACCGTTATCGTTCTGCTGGCCGGGCAATCCTTGAGCGTAATATCGAACGGAACGCTGCCGGCCTCATTGCCGTCGCGGCTAAGCGAGGCCACGGCGACACGCGGGAGCGTCACAATTTCATTGCTGCTGGCGTTATTGATCGCCACATTGCAGGTTTCATCGGTGTAATTACCGGTAAAGAAAACATCTATCGAACAATTCGTTGAGCAGGCGTTCGCCGCTGCGAAAAACTGAGCGCCCACCAGGGCCGCATAGCACAGGCCACGGAAAGTGCCTCGCCCGCCGGCAAGAGTATTCATCAATGACATAAGACCTCTACCTGAGTAATAGAGCCACGCGCGCCCTTCATTTTATTGGCAATATTGCTATCGGAATAAATAGTGCAAAGTCGCTGACCGGAAGCACTTTTTAAATACAGATTATTTTTCTCAGCCTGCCAGCCACGAATAAAGGCCATGCCTCCCTGGCCAATAATGCCGAGGCTGGCGTCACGCTCATCGTAAACATCCATCCCGATTGGCAGCGGCTCACCCTTGCTATCTTTCACAACCAATACGACCGGCTCACCGACGAGCGTTTTCACATTCACTTTTACCGCCGCACCCATGCGCGGGATGACCGTGCTCTCGCTTTCCAGGACGTCTACCGTGTCCGGCAGGCCGCGGGTATTCACCGCCACAATATTTTCCCGGTAAGGCGTCAGCGAAGGCACAATGGCAAACCCATTGCCATCAATTTGCGACCCATAGCCATTCAGCATTCTCGCGCCTTTGGCGCCGTCCGCCTCAACGAGGGCAAACGGATAGTCGCCCAGGCGAGGTCCGGCAGTGATCCCGCCCTGGTGCGCCACCAGACTGCCGTTGGCCGAGAGCGAGAGCTGGTTCGATTTATTCCCGACGGAGGCCGTTGATCCGAACTGGCCAAACGGCGAGTTGTAGTTCACGTTGCCGTTGAACGCGCTGCGCGTCCCAGCGTTTCTCGCTTTGTTAACGGAAGTCCCGACGCCGTAGCTCAGTTCGTTTTGCTCGCCCTGGCTGCCAATGGCGTTCATCTGTACCGCACTGCCGCCCTGGTTATCGTGGCTGACCGAGGAATAAAGCGAGTTAAACAGCGGTTTGCTGGTCATGCTCGCTCGGCCCAGCGGCACGCTGACGGACAGCATCACGCTATCGATATTCTCCCCGTCGCTGTTATAGGCCCGGGACGCGGACACCGCCCAGGAGAAATAGCGCTCGGATTTGTTGTACGACAGCATGTACTGGCTGGTGGAAGACCTGTCGTCCCAGTAGCTATAGAAATTGCCGGACAAATTTAGCCTGGCGCCATTCCACAGCGGCTGCCCGACGCTCACGGTAAAGCGCTCTTTGGTCCGGTAATCGACGATAAAATTATCGCTTTTAGCCCCATAGCGATCTAACGCCGCGTCCCTCAGGCTATAGAACCCTTTCGAAGAGTAGCGATAAGCCGCAAGCGTAACGTCGGTAGACGTCGTATCCAGATATTTACTGAAGCCAACGTTATAGCTATTCCCGGTGGAGACTCTGCCATTACCAAGCTCACTGCGTGCGCGGGTAATATCCATCGAAACCCCGCCCAGCGGCGTGTTGAAGGCATGACCAATCCCCAGCGCGCTGTAGTTATCGGCCAGCTGCCCGCCGCCGTATAGCGTGTACATGTTGCCGATGCCGTACTGGTAAAATCCCTGCGCCAGCCCCGGCTCTTCTTTCAGCGAGTCATCCTTCAATTTGCCCACGGCGACGCCGAAGCGTGATACGCCATCGTGAAGCAGCATCGGCGGTGAGGAAAACGGTACGATCTGGGTTCTCTGGCGCCCGTCAGCCTCGGTCACGGTAACCTGCAGATCGCCGCCATAGCCCATTGCCCCGATATCGCTCAGTTCAAACGCGCCAGGTGGCACGGTCGTTTCATACAGGACCTGCCCTCGCTGCCTGACCTGAACTTTGGCGTTGGTCTCCGCAAAGCCACGCACCAGCGGGGTGTAATAGCGAAGCCCATCCGGCAGCATACGATCGTCGGACTGGAGCTGGACGCCTCTCACCGTCATGCTGTCAAACAGATCGCCGCTGGTTGTGCTGTCGCCCAGCGTGAGCTGGCTTTTTAACACCGGGATATCGCGCTGAAGATACGTAAACAGGGACTGGCTGTGGGACGACTGATCGTTGCTCCAGCTGGTATTGAACCGTTTACGCAGCCGCCAGTCGAAAAAGTTAAGTCCCGCCAGCATGCCAAGATTTCCGCTTACGGAATGCCCGTCTTTGCTGTCAAACCGGTTGTTAGTCTGCTGCACATAGACGTTGGAGTTGTAATCCAACAATCCAATGGGTACGCCAGAATCCCACGTATTGGGGTCGGTATAGCCCCTTGGGTACTGAACCGTGGAGGCCTGGGGAACCGTCAAATCGAGATAGAAGTCGCCGGGCTGATAGCTGGCGCTGGCTCCGTCAACCCAGCGGTCAAGCGTGGCACACTGTTTGTCTCCGCCGTCTCCCGCGGTATACGCCGCGCCGTCGAGCGGGTTATGTGACACTTTAATGCCCATTCGACCCAGCTGCTCCTGGCTAAAACAGGGCACAGCCCCGACGCTGCCGTTTACGTCCTTGAACAGAACCTTGTACTGGCCCCGCCCTTCTCCATTGACCGCAACCTGTACGCTGTATTCTCCGGCTGGTGCAGGGTTTCCTTCAAAATACCGAGAGACATCAACGCTCTGCCCATGGATAAAGGCGCTGTTAAATTTCACGCTTTCCGGGCGAGAACTCTGTTCATTTCTGGTCGGCAGGCTGGCGGTATTTCCCTGAGCCAGTACGGAAAAGCTAGCTCCTAAAGAAGCCATAAGGATATGGCGAACAGCAAACGCGACTTTCGATTCGCGCGTGACTCGTCGTGCATATTTCTTGCTTTCTTTTAGTCTCACGTCCCTGACTCCCTGACCACAAAGCGTGGCTATCCGGTCTTAAATAAAAAGCATTTCTGGCTCAGTTGAAAAACCGATGAAATTTATTGCAACTTTCTTTCTATTGTTAAGGTATTTCCCGAGGCGGGAATTAAGCGATATTCAATTACGCTGCCATAATCATTAATGACACGAACGACTGCACCGCTAATAGCACCCGATACAGAACCTTTATTTTCTGGTAAAAATACTTTGCTGCTAAAGGGCGCGATCATATCCACTGCCAATGGCTGCTTTACCGTCCCGGACATCAGCGATGCGCTATCAAAAGAGAAATGGTAAGGCGTAGGATTGTTCACTTTTATGCCTTTTCCTGCCCCCAGGTTTTCCCAGGTCAATTTACCAATCTCCTGAGAGCTGCTGCTCTTCAAGACCGACGGACGGTAAAATATTTTAATTCGGGTACGGAAGGCCAGCTCCAGATGGTCCGTTTCTTTGGCCCCCTCTTTCATCGGTGGAATCTCTAACATATTGAACCAAAATACAGATTCACGATCCTGAGGCAGATTCATGCCATTGTAAATCAGACGGATACTTTGCCCTTTTCCCGGATCAACGCGATACACGGGCGGCGTAGTGGTAAAAGGAACTTTTATCTTATTAATGTCGTCATTTTTACCACCATCATCGACCCAAACCTGTACCAGCAAAGGCGACGGGCCTTTATTTGTCGTACGCACCGTCTGCTCTCTTTCACCGCCGGGAAATATAATCCGGGTACCGGATATCGTCATCCCGGAAAACGCCGACTGGGAGACGGCCAGCAGCAGGATAAATAAAGCTGCCAGTTTTGAGAATATTGCATATTGATATTTCATAGCACGGCCCTGCGCGTATAACATCTACCTGATAATGAAAGCAGGTTTTAAGAATGGGGCGATTGCTCGCCCCGCACTTCATTTAGAAGCAAACCTGTTATGGGTATGCCAGGGTGTAGCTAGCTTTCGCCTGAACCAAACCTGCGGTAGTGGCATCGGTCGCATAGTAACCACCGTAGTAACGCATAGTCGCTTTACCGCCAGTTACAGGGGCCGGAGCACCGGTTTCGCCCAGCTTCAGCTGCTGCTCGTCGGAGTTGTACAGACGAACTTCAACTTTGGTTGCGGCACCGGTGGTCGCGCTGTTGGTCAGGTTACCGGTCTGGCTGTTTACGCCGCTGCTGCCGACGGCTTCGAAGTGCGCCGCCACCTGAGTGATGCCGGTAGGGCAGTTTTCAACGTTCAGATCAAAACCTTTAGAACCCGCGGTTGTGCCGGAGGCATTCAGGGTCTGGATAGACACCTTTGGCAGCTGAACCTGGCGATCGACAGAATCGCTGGCGATGGTGCAAGTTTCGGCAATCAGTTCACCGTTGAAGGTGACGGTGCCCTGCGTTTCATCCGCCGCCAGAGCAGAAGTTGATACCGCAGCCAAAGCCATGGCGCACAGCGTCATTTTAAAATTGCGCATGATATAATTCCCTATATTTCAGTAATTAAAAACTTTATAAACAGTAGATACATAATTCCTGGTGCAACTTTCTTAAATTACGTCGTCGGCAATTCCTCCGTTTGATGGATAAGTTCAATGCCTTTCTCATGTGAATAAGCCACACGCATGGCCACATTTTTATTTTGTGTAGCAGCTGCGCCAGTCGAATTTAAGATAGCTACGCCAATTTTCGGCAAAATGTTTTTCTCAATAAAGCGGATTAGCATCCTTGCCCCGGTTTCCGCCACCGGGCACTGCTCCACAACGTGCTGCACCAGTTCTTCGCTGAAGCTTAATTCAAGGTCATAATTCGCCTTAGCACGTTCGGCAATACGATTAAGATGAATATTAACAATGCGCTGGAGTGAAGGCGTTGCCAGCGGTAAATAAGGTATTACGGTAACTCGACCTAAAAATGCTGCCGGGAAGACTTTCAGCAAAGCAGGCTGAATAACCTTCAGCAAACTTTCTTCGCCCGGCATGGTTTCAGGATCCGCACAAGCGCTGCTAATAATGTCGCTCCCCGTATTACTTGTTAGCAATATAATGGTATTACGGAAGTCGATTTGCCGGCCTTCACCGTCTTCCATCGATCCTTTATCAAAGACCTGGAAAAACAATTCGTGCACGTCTGAGTGCGCCTTTTCCACTTCATCCAGCAGAATGACGCTGTAGGGCTTACGCCTGACGGCCTCGGTTAATACGCCCCCCTCGCCGTAGCCCACGTAGCCCGGAGGTGAGCCCTTCAGGGAAGAGACGGTGTGGGCTTCCTGGTATTCGCTCATGTTAATGGTGATAAGGTTTTGCTCACCGCCATACAGCTGGCTGGCAATGGCCAAAGCCGTTTCAGTTTTCCCCACCCCGGAAGGCCCCACCAGCATAAAGACGCCAAACGGTTTTTTCGGATCCGCCAGCCCTGCGCGAGCGGTCTGAATGTTCTGGCTCAGGCAGTCCAGCGCGTACTGCTGCCCGATAACGCGCTCGGCCAAACGCTGCGGCAGCTCCATCACCGCGCTGACGTCATCTTTAAGCACCTGCCCGACCGGGATCCCCGTCCAGTTCGCCACAATCGAAGCCACCACGTCGGCATTCACTTCGGCCTGCACCAGCGGCTGCTCGCCGCGAATTTCGCTCAGCGTGGTTTCAAGCTCTCCTAAACGCTGCTGCAGATAGGCCACCTTTTCCGTTTCTGATACTTCGGTATCTTCAACCGTGGCCGCAAGAAGCTGCTGACGCGTGTCGATAATGCTGGAGACTAACTCGCATTCCTGACTCCAGCGGCTGTCCAGAACCTTAGCGTTTTCGGCATGTTCAGAAATCGCGTTCTGGATAGGCTCTCTGCGCTTATCGTCCTCTTTGCCAAAGCCGATGGCTTTTTCCAGCAGCGACAGCTCGGCCTGGGCCGACTCGCTGTGGAACTTCAGCATCTGCAGCTCGGCCGGCGGCGCGTGCTGGGCCACGGCAACCCTGGCACAGGCGGTATCCAGCAGGCTAATCGCTTTATCTGGCAGCTGGCGGGCCGGAATATACCGGTGTGAGAGCCTGACGGCGGCGCGAATAGCTTCATCCATGATCCACACGCCGTGATGCTTCTCCAGCACCGGCAGCAGGCCTCGCACCATCGCAATCGCCAGCGCTTCTGACGGTTCTTCAACCTGCAGAACCTGGAAGCGGCGCGTCAGCGCAGGATCTTTCTCAATATGACGCTTAAATTCGCTCCAGGTCGTCGCGCCAATAGTACGCAGCTGACCACGGGCCAGCATCGGCTTCATCAGGTTCGCGGCGTCGCCGGTTCCGGCGTTACCGCCAGCCCCCACCAGCGTATGAACTTCGTCAATAAACAGAATAACGGGCTCAGCCGAATTGACCGCTTCTTCCAGCACCGCTTTCAGGCGAGCTTCAAACTCACCTTTCATGCTGGCGCCTGCAGAAAGGGCAACCACATCCAGCGTAAGCAGGCGAACCTTTTGCAGGGAAGGCGGCACATCCCCGGCCGCAATCGCCAGAGCAAGCCCCTCCACAACCGCAGTTTTACCTACCCCGGCCTCACCGGTGAGCAGCGGGTTATTCTGGCGACGGCGCAGCAGGATATCGACCATGGTGTTGATCTCTTTATCGCGCCCCAGCACAGGATCAATTTTTCCTTCCCGCGCCAGCGCCGTCAGATCGGTAGAATACTGCGCCAGCCCACCGCCCTGAGCGCTGCCCATTGCGTGGCTGGCTTCGCCAGGCACCCCGGCCTCGTCGGACACCGCTGCGCCACCGGCTAAATCATTTTGTTCCGCCGACTCACGGGTGATGTACCCGAGATCCTTACTTAAATATTCGAGAGGGATTTTTTCAAACGCCGGAGAGATGGCGAACAGCGCACGGCGCAGCTCCATCGTCGTCAGCAGGGCAATCAGCAAATGGCCGCTGCGGATGCAATTGTTATGGCATTCCAGGCTGGCAAATACCCACGAGCGCTCAATGGCCAGCTCAATGTGATAGGAGAAATCAGAGATAGCGCTGGCCCCGGCAGGCAGGCGAGTCAGCGCCTGAGAAAAATCACGCTCCAGCATTTCCGCATCAAGCTCGAAGTGCCGAATGATGTGCCGAATATCGCTATCCTGCTGCTGATATATCTGATTTAACCAGTGCACCAGTTCAACATAAGGGTTACCGCGTAATTTACACAGCGTTGTGGCGCTCTCTACGCCTTTAAACAAGATGGTATTTAGCTTACCGAATAGGTTTTTTCTGGTTATCGCCACGATAAAACTCGCCCTGTTTTAATTCGATTATTCGATTGTTTTATTCATCCACTTATCCACGTGGATCAGAGAGCCGAAACAACGCATTAAGCGCATTACGGAACGTTACCTGGAGGGCATAGTAATTAACAAAAATTAAAATAAAAACCCTTGCTGGCCAACATCACGGGTTTTAAGAATTACGCCCGAAAGCCATTCTTAAATTCTCTAAAACGCATGATGCAGGCATACGAAAATTTAACGTTTACTTTTAGAATCGGATTCATAAACAGAAGAACGCCTCCGACAAAAAAGATTTTTTCTGTCTTCAAATATTTATCTCCAGCATGGCAAAAACATATTTGCTGTAATAATTGACAGGGTGACAAGTGGAACACAACTTTCTGGATTACTACAACCGGGAGCTAACTTTCGTCAGAGAAATGGCGCAAGAGTTCGCCGAACGTCATCCCAAGATTGCCGGGCGCCTGGGGATGAACGGCATTGAGATTGCCGATCCTTACGTTGAGCGTTTAATCGAGGCGTTTTGTTTCTTATCCGCCAGAACGCAGATAAAGCTGGACGCTGAGTTTCCCAAATTTACCCAGCGCCTGTTGGACATTGTCTATCCGAACTATAACTCCCCAACCCCCTCGATGGGGGTGGTGCAGCTGGAGCCTAACCTCAGCGAGGGCGATCTCACCCAGGGCTACAGGATCCCAAAACAAAGCGCCTTTTATAGCCGTATTTTGCCCGGTGAGATGACCCGCTGCGAGTTCAGAAATAACCAGGATGTGACGCTTTGGCCGCTGGAAATTGCCGAGGTACGCCTGACCTCAATCCCCCCGGATATCCCTAACCTTGAACATTACCGCATTAAGCATCATCAATTAAAAGGTGCTTTGCGAATTAAACTAAAGCTGCAGGGAGAGCTGGTCTTTTCTGAACTGAAGGGACTGAATGAACTGCCGATATATATCCAGGGCGATGAGCGTATCGTCTCTCATACGTTCGAACTGCTTCACGGCAGCCACGTTGCGATGGTGGTACGCAGCGGAGAACGGGAAAAAAACCGTTATCATGTCATCAATGAACAGCCGCTGAAATTTGAAGGCATGGCGCCAGATCAGAGCTTATTGCCGCTACAGTGGAATATGTTTCATGGCCATACGCTGATTCAGGAATATATTTCCTGCCGCGAAAGATTTTATTTTTTCTCACTCACACAGCTGGCTGAATCCTTTGCGGATAATAACACCAATGAAGTAGAGATAATTATCCTGTTGAATAAGTTACCGCAGGATTTAGTCGCCCACCTGGACGCATCGCGCTTTCTGCTGTTCTGCACGCCCGTCATTAACCTTTTCCCTAAACGTGTCGACAGGATTGAGGTTAACCGGGCGCTCAATAACTTTCATATCGTGCCGGACCGCAGCCGTCCTCTCGACTATGAGGTGTTCTCGGTCAATAAAGTGTTTGGTCTGCAGGCCGAAACCAGCGAAGAGCTGACCTTTAACCCGCTCTATCAGACCCGCCATAGCGATACCGGCAACTTTGGCCGCTATTTTTCCGTCAACCGCACGGTGAGAACCAAAGAGTCCAGCAGCCGAAAATACGATACCCGCACGCCCTACAGCGGGACTGAAATCTTCATCTCGCTGGTTGATCAGCAAGAAGCGCCTTACGGCGAGCATATTCGCTATCTGCTGGTCGATGCGATGGTCACCAATCGTGATTTGCCCCGCCTGCTGACCAGCAGCGGCAGCCTCGATCTGACAATGTCGGACTCGGTTCCCATTCACGGCGCGCGCTTTGTCAGTTCGCCCAGCGCGCCCCGCTCACCGTTTGCTCTCGGTGAAACGGCCTGGCGCCTGATTCGTCAGCTTAGCTTCAACTATCTGCCGCTGTCGGATATGGACCATGCTCAAGGGGGCGAGGCGCTGCGTAATATGCTGCGGCTGTTCACTACCGCCTCCGATCTGGAGTCCATGGCACAAATTAACAGTCTCGTGGGCTGCCAGACCCGCCCGGTGGTTCGCCGCCTCTCGGATGAGGGGCTGCTGGTTTACGGGCGCGGCGTGAACTGTAGCCTGACGGTTGACGAAGAAGGGTTTTCCGGGGTCAGCCCTTATCTGTTTGGGCTGATTATGGAGAACTATTTGTCGCGGCATGCCGCCATCAATATTTTTACCGAAACTGAGCTGCACTCCATGCAGCGAGGCCTGGTCGCCCGCTGGAAAGCGCGCCCGGGCAGGCGAGGCGCGCTATGACTCTCCCGAAGTTGCCTCAGGCCTCGTCATTACCGCCAGGGCTGGAAAACTGGTTCGATCCCAGCGCCCCCTGGGATGCGGGATTTATCAGCATTATGCGGGCTATTGCCGCCCGCACGCCGTCTCTGCCGCCGCCGGGTAAGGCCGCGCTCCCCTCTCAGGAGCGCTTCAGGCTCGGCCAGATCTCCAGCATGGCCTTCTCCCCTCGAGAGATAGCGGCCATTCATCAGCAGGACGACAAAATCAAACTGCAGCTTTTTGGGCTGGGGATCTGGGGCGCTCAGGGGGCAATGCCGCTGCACCTCTCTGAGCTGGCTTATTCCCGCTACGAACAGCACGACCCGACGCTGATTGATTTCGTGGATATCTTCCACCACCGGGCGCTGAGCCAGTTTTATCGGGCCTGGTTCTTATCGCAGGACACCGCCTCGCTCGATCGTAAAGAAGACGAGCGTTTTTCATTTTACGTGGGCAGCCTGGTGGGGCTGGATCCCTCCGAGCTCGATCCCGCCCCGCTGCCGATTCACGCCCGCCTTGCGTCATCCGCGCACCTGATTCGAGAAGCACGCAACCCTGATGGCCTGCTAGGCGCCATGGAGTACTACTTCCAGGTTCCGGTGCAGATGGAAGAGTTTGAGCTGCAGTGGATTTTCCTTGAGGGAAAAGATCAAACCGCTTTGGGCGACGACCGCTACGCCGCGCTGCTGGGCGACGGGGCCATCCTCGGGAATACCGTCCTCGACCGGCAGCATAAATTCAAGCTGATGATGGGCCCGCTCACGCTGGCTCAGTACATGCTGTTCAGCCCCTGGGGCAGCGATATGGCGGTGCTGCGCGAGCTGGTTCGAAGTTTTATCGGCTTTGAGTATGCCTGGGATGTGCAGCTGGTGCTTGCCGCCGATCAGGTGCCCCAGGCCACATTAGACGGCAGCCACCAGCTGGGTTATGCGAGCTGGCTGGAAAGAGAGGCCAGCGAAACCCCCGTTTTCGGGATGAGCTTTGAGCCCGAGATGTACCGCCGGTAGCCCTTCGCCTGGAAGAGAACGTAACCATGGATGAAAAGACACGCACATGAATCAATACGAAAGCCTGACCTGCTCGGACTATTACCAGCCATTGATGCAGCCCTTTCCGGGCGACTCGCCCTGCGGCGAAGCGCTCGATTACGATCCTGCTTTTATCATGCTGCAGTCGCGCCTGCAGCCAAAGCTTGGGGCCGAATACGGCGACTTCGTTGAAGCCGCTGAGCCGGTGAACTGGACGGAAACCGAACGCGACTGCCAGGCCCTGCTGCAAAAAAGCAAAGATGTTCGCCTGGTGGTTATTTTGATGCGCTGCCGCCTGCGTAAGCGCGGGCTGTCTGCGCTGGCCGAAGGCGCGGAGGCGCTGCTTGCCCTGCTGCAAAGCTGGCCGGACGACCTTCATCCACAGCTGCTTGACGAAGGGGAGTTCGAGCCAATGCTGCGGGCAAACGCCTTCGCCGAGCTGGAGGATATTGGTGGTCTACTGACGGATCTGCGCAACCAGCCGCTGCCCAAAGCTTCCGGGCTGCAAATTACCGTTAAAGAATTTGAAAAAGCCCACCAGCTGCCGAGAGAAGAAGGGGCGCTGTCGGACGAGGCCGTCGCCGCCATCATTCGCGAATGGCACACCAGCGCACGAGAAGAGATTCGCCCGCTAACGCAGGCCCATTACTTTGTGCAGCAGATAAAACAGATCCTGGCGGAGACGCTGGGACACGAGGCACCTGAGCTGCCGCTGTTGTCCGGCATTCTTGGCATGTTTAGCCGCGAGTTTGGCAGCGAAATGCCCGCCAGAGATCTCCCTTTGGAAAAAGTCCCCGAAAGCGTGCCGGAGCCTTTGCCCACGCAGCCCCCTGGTCAGGTAGCCGTCCCGGCTGACGAAGCGGCCTGGCAGCCTCCTGTCCCGGTGCCTCGTCCTGCGCGGCACGAACCGCAAAAAGGGGTTAATACGCGCGAGCAAGCGCTCCAGCGCCTGCAGGAAATCCGCAGTTGGTTTGCCGTGGCAGAGCCAAGCAGTCCGCTGGTGCCGGTGCTGAAATACGCGGAGGAAAGCATAGGCAAGAGCTTCGCCGAGCTGCAAAAAATGTATCCCCCAGAAGTTATCGCAATGCTGAACCAGGAAAAGGAATAAACAATGTTAAGGATACTCACCCTTCTGATTTCCGGGCTGCTGATGTCGCCTGGCGCATGGGCCGTTTGTACGCTGGCGCGCGGGACCCCCACGCCGCTCACCATTGACGCTAAGACAATCATTATTTCCGCTGATGCGCCGGTGAGTACTTCTACGCCAATAGCTCAATATGACAGCCCGACGGTGGGTGGCGCTGGCGTAGGTTATGACGACTGTATTAAGGGAACAGAGTACGGCAAACGCGCCGTGTCGCTGTCCGGGCAGGATACATCCACAAAAATTTATGCGACCAACATTCCGGGCATTGGCATCAAAATGCTGGCGAGCAACGGCTCGGCGTTTGGTAATTTCCCGTCGACCAGTTATCTGACTTTCTCAAACGGCAGCTCGGTTGGTTCACTCGATATTCCACCGCAGTCTTTTTATCGAATTGAGTTTTATAAACTCAGCAATAACCTGCGCCTGGCCAATGCCGCGACGGGGGATACCATCCTGCCCGCCGGACAAATTGGCTACAACTATATCCTGTCAGATAACCCCGCGTCGTTCACCCATAGCCTCTCTATCGGGGAAATGAAAATTATCAGTACCCCGGCCTGCACTGCGGATAACGCTAAAACTATCGACTTTAACGACGTGACGCCCACGCTGCTAAAAGCCGGGGTTACCCGCAGCCTGGACTTCGCCATCGTCTGTAAGAGTGACTATGGATCCTACTCGGCCTCCGCGTCGATGATTACCGATACCCCTACGGCAGACGGCGGTTTTATTCGTATCAAAGACTCTGACGGCAATATGGATCGCTTAAAAATCCGCATCACCGACGGCGACAACAAAACCATGAAAGTCGACGGGTCCACCTCTGAATCCTCACGGGTTATCACCAGCCAGGGTCCGGCTGAATTTGCCTGGAAAGCGACGCTGCTCCAGGGCAACGGCACGGCACCTGCCGGTGGCCTGTTCACGGCAAAAGCAGAAATTATTTTTAGTATTCAGTAAGCCAGGGAAGAAGGAAATATGGGCAACCCCGCGACAATTTTTATCAGCATTGCCAGCTATCGGGATCCGCAGCTGATCCCGACGCTTCAGGATATGCTGCGCCACGCCAGTCAGCCTGGAAGGCTGCACATTGCCGTGTGCTGGCAGGACGATGAGGATCTCAGCCTCTTTACGCGACACGGCTTCGTCCCCATGGGCAGCCGGCATGTTGCCGGACACGAGGCGTTTATTTTCAGTTTCCAGCAGGCCCGAATCGAACTCATCAGCGTGCACTACTATGCCAGCCAGGGGGCCTGCTGGGCGCGGAGCCTCGCGGAATCGCTATTTGAGGCAGCAGACTATTTTCTGCAAATTGATTCCCACTGCCGATTTATCCCCGGCTGGGATAACGAAATGATAACCACACTGCGCCAGCTAGCGGCGAAATCTCCCCGGCCAGTGCTCTCCTCCTACCCGCCTGCGTTTGTTCCCGGAGAAGACGAAGAAGCCAGTAAAAAACGTTATGTGAGCCGCTTAATCTTCCGGGAGTTCAACCCGCAGGGGCTCCCGATGTTCAGCTCCACGCCTTTTGAGTCTCCCGAACCCGTCAGGGGCAGCTACCTGGCCGGAGGATTTATTTTTACCCGTGGGGACTTCGTAAAAGAGATCCCCAACGACCCACAGATTTTCTTCGCCGGTGAGGAAATAGCCATGGCCGTGCGCGCGTTTAGCCACGGCTACGATATCTACCATCCCCATAAGCCTCTGCTATGGCACTACTATCAGCGCAAAGAGCACAGCAAAGTCTGGGGCGACCACACGAATCAGGCCAAAGAACAGGGCTCCGTCGAGAAGGCCTGGTGGGAGCGCGATGCCGCGTCGAAAAAGCGAGTCAGAACCGTGCTGGGTCTGGAGAGCGAGCCCGAAGGCGGCCTGGCCCCCTATGGGCTGGGAAAGATCAGAACGCTGGCACAGTTTGAATATCAGGCCGGTATTTGCCTGAAAAACGGCACAGTTTTACCGGAAGTCATGGCCGAGGATAAAGTGAATTTCTTCTCCGACCCGCCCGCCGACCATGCCGAATGGCTACGTCGGCAATATGCCTGGCATAAGAAGACCCTTACGCTGAGCAAGACTGATTATGAAGCAGACAACGGCGACGTAAGAGCACTGCATATCAGCGTCTATACCCAACAAAACGAGTTGTTCCACAGGCAAACGCTCACCCGCAGCGAACTGCATGAACTACGCCAAAAAACGTCCTCGGAAGACATCTCGCTTCCGGTGGAATTTAAAACCACCAGCCTAAGCAAACCAGGCTCGATCAGGCTGTGCACCTGGTCAGACAGCCTGGGCTGGGGCACCGTCACGGAGAAGACATGGTGAAAAGTGAAGCCCTTTTTTGTCGATTAGTCAGCGTGGATACCCTGTTTTCTTTTGACGGCATTATTCCCTCTGCGCCGGACTTTCAGCTCAGGCTGATCTCGCTGATTGAGCAGTTCAACAAGGCGCTGCTGGTGGAAAACCAGGCGCCTGAAGAAAGCGAGGCGCTGTGCCGGGCGCTGTGTGATTATTTTGATAAGCGCTTGAGCAGTAATGCCCAAAACAACTCTCTGTCCTGGCAACGCTACTCGCTGGTGCAGTATTTCTATGGCTTTGTTGACAGCGAGGAAGCGCTCCCCCTTTCCGCCCGGCTGGATGCCCTGCTCAACGCCGACAGCGAGATCATTTTTCGCTACGCCTGGAAGCTGCTGACGCTGGTGATGCAAATTGAAGGCAGTACCGATGCCCTGGTCTCGCTGCGGGCGGCTAAACGCGCCCGCTATTTTTCACGCGCCCGGACAGAGACGCCTCCTTCGGAACACGCAACGGCATCCTGGGTGAGCCCGCGGGCCGGGGCGGCAGGATCCCCGCGCTTAATGATCTTCGTCATCGGGCCCTTTGCTGGAAAATGGTTCAGCCAGTCAAACCTGTCATCCGGCAGCGAGCATGGGATTCTGTGGGTGATTGAGGAGAACGCCAACGGGCTGGCCAAACGGATGGCATATTTAAAGAAAAATAACATCGCCCTTGCTACGATGGCTTACTTCCCGCTGCTTGCCGACGGCTTTGAAAGCAGTAGCATCATGATCGAGCAAATTACCGCCTGGAAATACGCCTTTTCATCCATCCGCCTTTCTGAGCCTTTACCCTGCATGCTGGGGCTCTACACCCGGCTCAGCCAGCAGCGCTCCGCCCACGATCCGGATCGGGCTATCTGGACCGGCGGGCTTGCCGAGCCGCCTTACGGCCACCTCAAGCTTGAGCATCAGTGGGCGAGCCTGCTGGCCGAGCTGGAGGCTAATGACGACGGGAAAGATCTCTACGCCATTCAGCGCCACGCGGTAGCCAGCACGCTGCTCTCCTGGCTGGCTGAAAGCCGTATCATGAACGTGTTACAGACCCTGTTTGACAGCACCCAGCTTGACTTTGCCGGCATCACTCTCGCCGATCACGGCCAGGGATTCACCCGACATGGGGCCTGGTCCCTGTGGCTTTCAGAGCGATACGGTATTTTGCCCGGCCTGTCGGCTTCTATCGCCCTGCCTCCGCTGCCGGAGATTCCCCTGCCGCCGGTTGAAGAGCCGCCTCCTGCCCCCTCTCCTGCGCCGATTCCACTGCCGGTAGAGATCCCACGCCGCCGACGCTGGCCTAAAGCAGTCGCCGCCCTGCTACTGCTGTGCCTCGCGGGCGGCATTGGCTACGCCATACAGCAGGATGCGGTGGAAATTCGCGGCCAGATTAGCCAGATAAAGCCGATCCAAAGGCTACTGGGAATAAATGACAAACCCGATGCATCGGCATTCCTGCAGCTCGTGAACAACGCGCCTTTATTTGAGAACGGCAGCAGTAACCTGATGCCGGAAAGCCAGCACATTCTGACGCAGCTGGTGCCTGAGATGGCGCGCAATCCGCTGCAGATGTATCTGATCATCGGCCATTCTGACAACACCGGCTCTGCCACTGTCAACATGGCCCTGTCCACAGAGCGCGCTCGCGTTATCCGCGACTGGCTGGTGGAACACTCGGGCCTGGCCGCCAGCCAGTTTATCGTTGAAGGCGCGGGCAACTCTCGCCCGATAGCCAGTAACGCCACCCAGGAAGGACGCGCGCAAAACCGCCGCGTCGAAATCATTCCGTTATCTATGCAAGACTACAAGGATTGAGAGAGTCGCTTATGAGTAACAAACCTGTGACCTACCCCCTCAATGAGGGCAGTTTCGTGACGTTGAATCCGCAGGAGGATCAGTCGATCAATATCCTTCGCTACATGGATGAGGATCACAATCCCTATAACATCTTGATCAACCGCACCACTCTTGAAGAAGAGCAGACCGTTGATCAGTTCTGTGAAAAACA
The DNA here is from genome assembly GCF_011752835.1 of Enterobacter sp. Ap-1006. NCBI lineage: Bacteria > Pseudomonadati > Pseudomonadota > Gammaproteobacteria > Enterobacterales > Enterobacteriaceae > Enterobacter > Enterobacter sp. Ap-1006. The sequence continues at coordinate 917,313 of NZ_VWWU01000003.1, forward strand.
GTGGGATAAAATGAAACGCTTCGTCCCGGGATTCGAGGTCGAAGGGAAGAACCTCAGGCATGAGATCGGGCCTGCCAAACTGCCGGTCCTGCAAACCGCGAATAAGTTTCTCGAGGACGGCACCTGGATCCGCCAGGTCTCGTCTATCATTACGCTTCCGGGGCACCCGGTGCTGAACCCGAATAAACGTAAGCTGCTGGTGTTTACCCTGGCCGTAAATAATGATTTCACCGAAGCACAGCGTAAACATTATGTCCGGATTATTAACAGCTTTGTTCCGCTGGAAGCCCCCCTCGGCGAAAGCGAATAACCCTCCCGCTGAAGCATCCCTTCTTTTCGGGGGCTGATGCTTCAGCCCCTTCATTCTTCGCCAGGATTAAAATGAGCCGTAGCGTTTAATGTCTTCAATTGGCCGTTTAAAATACTCTCGTCTGTCCATGACCGTATTTTCTATATCACTGAGCCCGGGGCGCTGATGCCCGATGCAGGGATATACGCCGTACCAGTTTCCCTGAGCCATCAGTTTTAACCAGTTGGTATCCAGTCCGGCTTTATTGCGCGCTTCGCCCTGCTCCATTCGATAAATGGCCCGAGAATAATTGTGCATCAGCGTTCGATAATAAGGCCTGTTCACCAGATAACTGTTTGCCAGAAAAGCGAATTCGACTTTATAAAAAGCGGAACTCACCTTTTTAATGATGTAATAGCTGGCCGAAAGAAACCCCACATCCCAGTCAGTGCGTGCTAACTCACCCAGAAAAATATTAGCTCTTTCAATAGATTGGGGATCCTCATTGAACACCATATCATCTTCAAGAATCAGGACGTTGTTCCAGCCATTTATTTGCGCCATGATCAGGACATTCAGGTGGGACTTTGCGCAGCCCAGCGCGCCCTCTTCTTCCTCAATGGCCTGAAAATGGATAATTTTTTCTTCCGGGGCCTGAACCTTTTTTAATTCTGCGATAATTTCAGCCTTTCTATCCTGACGTTTCGCCAGATTGATATAGACAATTTTATCAATAAAATCCCAGTTAATTACGCACATATTGAGCCATTCCAAATAATTGCCAGCTTGTATTTTATCGCAAACTCCATGCCCTTACGGGCAACAGGTCTATTTTAGGATTATGGCTTTATTTTTCTTTCAAGATACTGTCATTGAATCTTTCTTGCCGATAGCCCTGCCGGGGGAAGTTTTTATATTCAGATCAAATTCTGCGCTCACTCAGGAGCGCGAGATTATTTTCATCAAGAGCGTACTGAGTCATCCGCTACTTTTAACGAAAGACTGAGGAAATTCACGAACGTGGCGGGATGTTGACAGAAAAATACCTGACGTAAGTCCATAAGCCAACGCGGCCAGGCCATACAACTTCCCCCGTCATCAAAGCGTAGCGGGAATTATTACAATACGTACTTCGTTGTACATACCGTTACACAGCAACGCTCATCATCGGTGAAAGGCTGGTATATAGTGCAGCGATGCACAGGGATGATTTGTTGTGTTGATAAAAAATAACAAATTTTAAACAAATGGTAGTCATGTAACCTCATATTAATAATGAAAATCAAGAATACTCTCTGCCTACATATCCTGATGGCGCTGCTTGCCGTTCTGGTCTTATGCGTTCCGGCCCTGGTGACGGGCTTGTTCACGCCGCTAACATTCCAGCCGCTGATTAAAAGCATGGACGGTACAGCGAAAGAGCAATCAGAGAAAATAGCGACAATTTCCCATGCATTACAAGGTAATGCATTATTTTTCCTCGGCGCTTCTGAGGTGTCGACATCGGAAGATGAACATTACGCTGTATATAATTACTTTAATAAGCAATTACATCAGCCGGTGGTGGCTTACGGGGATAGTTATGTCGATAACATCACACAATTCCTGCTGCTCTCACGTTTTAAAAACGATATAAATGCCAACAGTAAAATTGTTCTGCTGTTTGCCCCGGACAGTTTTTATTTTGACACTATTCCTCCGGCTATTTTTGCCGATCATTTCCCGGCCGCTATTTTTAACCCACTGATGGCGGATGAAAAAGCCCGTCCTTTCCTGGTCAATTACTTACACCATATTGATGAAGAGGACATCAGCCATTTAACCCTGGGCGAAATGAAAATATATGGCTGGCGGCCAAAAGTAATTTGGCAGTCTATTAATTATGAGTTTGCTAACTTCTGCACCCTGGTAAAAAACCATTGGCTGGCGTGGCTGCGCATTGCGCCTGAACCTCACCGCCCATGGCCCGCTCCCGCTGATAAGTACGCCGCGCCAGACTGGAACGAACAGCTGGCCCATGCCCGCGTATTGAATCAGGTTCGCCAGCAAAGTGCCGCCACGTTGTGGATGGACAAAAGCGTTTATGAAGACGGAAAAACGGCGGAAGAGTGGTATGAAACGCCGGTGGTAAACCGCCAGATGGAAGCCTTCAAGGCCACCATCGATCTGCTCAAATCTCGCCATGCCCAGTTCGTGGTGATCGTCGATCCGCTTAACCCGTGGGCGCTGAAAAACACGCAAAAATTCCAGCCCGTTGACCGCCAGGTCAGGGCGTATCTCGAGCAAAACCAGGTGCGCTATTTCGATATGTACGCCCAGCCTTATCAAAACGGCTGGAACTGGGATCGCCTGCATCCCACCGAGCTGGCGTGGGTTGCTATGGACCGCTTTATTGCCGAGAGCTTTACACGATGAAAACTGCCGTTCGCCTGTTTGTGCTTTACCTCTTGCTGGCCATCACGGTGATCGCATGGTCTTCCGTGGACGACAGCATGAGTATCAAAGTGCATTTTGAATATCAAAAATTCTGAAGGATGAATGATGTATAGCTCCGGGGCATTTTTTTTCTTTCTGTTTTCATCGGCGCTGCTGTTTGCGCTGGTTAACCGCGTTCTGCATTACCGGCTGACTTATTTGGCGGCATTCTCCGTGCTGGCGGCGCTGGCCTGGGGATATATTTTCCAGGGTGATTACTTGGTTCCGGTGGCGGTATTCTTTGCGTTTTATCTTCTCGTCACCCTGAAAGAGAAAGGCTGGTTAAAAACCTGGCAAGCAGTCACCCTCACGCTGCTCCCGCTATTGCTGGTGAAGTTACACCTGAATAATCACTGGGGCATGATTGGCCTGTCGTTTATGACCTTCCGCGCCATTGACGTGCTGCTTTACCGCAGCAAAAAAGATGGCCAGAACTTTTTGCATTATTTCTGCTATCTGTTTATGCCGTTTATTATTCTTGCGGGCCCGATGTACCGCTGGAGAACCTGGGTCGGGGATATTAATAAGCCGGTATTCAGGCTGACCCGCGAACAGTTTTTACTGGCCGTGGAGCAAATCGTCACCGGCGTCGTGCAAAAGTTTTTGTTTGCGATGCTTATCGACAATCTGGTGATTGAGTCCTGGAGCCACCGGCCGTTCACGCTCACCGTCGGCGTGGTGATGTCGGTCGCCTACAGCGCCTATCTCTACTTTGATTTTGCGGGCTACAGCAACATGGCTATCGGCGCCGGGCGGCTGTTTGGCCTGAATATTCCGGCCAACTTCAATATGCCGATTCTGGCCAAAAACCCGCAGGACTTCTGGCGCCGGTTCCACATCAGCCTGTCTGAGTGGCTGCGCGACGTGGTCTTTATGCCGATTTACATGAATCTGATGAAGCTCGATTTCTTCCGTCAAAACAAAACCCTGGCACAGAACGTGGGCATCTTCTGCACGCTCTTTTGCATGGGGGCCTGGAACGGGCTTGAACGACACTACGTCATCAGCGGCGCGCTGTTCGGCGCCATTTCCGTTGCCCATAACATGCTGCTTTGGTCAGCCAAACGCAGCCCGGCCTTGAGTAACGGCTTACGCCATCCGGTTATCGCGTTTTTTGGACGAATTCTGACGCTGGCTAGCGCCGCGGTCTCCCTCTACATCTTTAGTGGAATGTCACCTCTATGAACCTTCATCCAGAGCTTCAGGAACTGCAGGATTTTCTGCGTGCGGCATTACTCGACCCCGCGCGCCCCAGCCAGTTAGCCATCAGCGGCAGCGATACCGCCCTGACCTGGCAACAGCTTTCCGTCGCCGCAACCGACTGGGCGCAGCGCTACGCGCAGTGCGAACAACCCGCCGGCACGCCGGTGGTTTTATACGGGCATCAGCAGGCCGAATTTGCCGTGGCAATTTACAGCTGCCTGCTGCACAACATCCCGTATATTCCGGTGGACTGCATCTACCCGCAGGAGCGGCTGAAAGAGATCTGCCAGCTTGCCAGAGCCCCTTATTACTACGACGTCGTGACGAAGCAGTTTGTGGCGACCGGAGAAACCGGCAGCGTGCTGGCCGAGCCCGATCTGGCTTACATCATGTTTACCTCAGGCAGCACCGGGAAACCGAAAGGCGTGCAGATTGGCCGCGAGAGCCTGTGGCACTTCATGAAGTGGGTGCGCAATGACTTTGCGCTGCCGGACGTGCCGGTATTAATGAACCACGCGGTGTTCAGCTTCGACCTGTCTCTTATTCCTTTGCTGGCGAATCTCGCCACCGGCGGGCACATCGTGCTGAACGCCAAGGAAGATATTGCCGCTGAAAACTGGCTCGATCGCCTGAAAACCAACGAAGTTTCGGCCTGGGTTTCCACGCCCTCTTTTGCCTACCAGAAGCTGCTTTCCCCGCAGTTCAGCGCCGAGTATTTGCCCGCGCTGAGCGTGTTTGTGTTTATTGGTGAAGTGCTGAATAAGGCGCTGGTCAGGCAACTGCGCCGCCGTTTCCCGCAGGCCAAAATCCTGAACTCCTATGGCCCAACGGAAGCCACCATCGCCACCACGGTGATTGAAATCACCGACGAGATCCTGCACAGCGAAAACGACGTGCTGCCGGTGGGCACCATGATGCCGGAATCCCACATGGAGATTACCTCCGAAGGTGAGCTGATTATCTGGGGGAAAAACGTCATGCGCGGTTATCTCGGCCTGCCGCAGGAAAACGCCGCTAAGTTGCTGCACCGCGAAAGCGAGCAATACCGCGGCTACCGCACCGGCGATCTCGGCTACGAAAACGGGCTGCTGTATTGCCAGGGCCGTAACGACAGCCAGATCAAGCTGAACGGCTACCGCATTGAAATCAACGAAATTGAAAACCGCCTGCTGGCGATGTCCGGTATTAGCGAAGCCGTGGTACTGCCGCTGATGAAGTCCGGTGGCGGCGTGCTGCGCATTGCAGCGTTCTGCGTCACTGGCCTTGCCCCGGAGGCGATCAAGACTTCGCTCGCGAAGGTGATCCCGCCTTATATGGTGCCTTCACAAATCATTATTAAAGACGCTTTGCCGCTGAACCCTAACGGCAAAATCGACCGCAAGCTGCTGGATACCCAGGCTCGCACGAATTAATGACCCAGGAAAATAAGATGGAACAAGAAATTCTCGCCCTGTTTGAAAAAGTGTTATCCCGCAAGGTCGGTTTTAACGATGAACTGATCGAGTCCGATATTCTCGACTCTATTCTGGCCGTTGATTTGGTGCTGGAAGTGCAGGATGTGTACGGCTGCATGATCCCGCCGACGGAAGTCGCCACCGTGCTGAAAACCCCGGCGGATTTGGCGCGTTATATTGAAGAGAATCGCTAAACCCAACTGTTCTCTCCCAAACATTCGGGAACAGTTCTGCCCCTCACCCCGGCCCTCTCCCCCAAGGGGAGAGGGAGAAAAGGCCAGGCAGGGAACGTGATTTATCTCCTCTCCCTTCCAGGGAGAGGGTTAAGGTGAGGGTAAAAGCGCTGATTCAGACTATAGGCTGCACCGTCTCTCTTTTTTTCAAAGCCGCGATCATTTGCCGCAGTTCAAACTTGAAAACGGGCTGAGAGATACTGAACCCCTGAAAGAGATGCACCCCGGATGCCAGCAGCAACCTTAATTTCTCGCGGCTATCAATCCCCTCGGCAACGCAGTAACTTCCCGTTAATTCACAGTAGTACGCCAGGCTTTTGATCAGCGCCAGCGCGTGAGGTTCATACTGCGCGTCGGCCACGACTTTGCGATCCAGTTTGTAATCGTTGAACCGCACCGCCCGCACCGGGAAATAAACGCTGCTCTGCGAAAAGCAGTCATCAAGCATCACCCGGTATCCCTGGTGCTGAAGCTGAGTAATAAAGAATCGACTCTCCTGATGCTGATTCAAATTCAGATCTTCTGAGATTTCCAGCACCAGCCTGTCCGTCCAGAATGGATTTATCAGCCGGGTACTCAGCTGTTTAATAATGCCGAACAGACTTTCACTGTTGGAAACCGCGGCCGGAATATTCACCGCGAAATAATACTCCCCCTGGTACTGATTAATACCGCCCACCGCCTCTTGCAGCATAAAGGCCGTTAACAGCCGCCACGTATAGCTGGAGCGGATCTGCGGCAGAAACTCTGCGGGCTGTAGGGTTTGCCCGTTTCGATGCCAGCGGGCCAGGATTTCCAGCCCTTTGAGCTGCAGCCCACCGTTCACAATAGGCTGGAATACCGGGTAAATCTGGCGGTTGTGGATGGCATAAACCAGCTCCCTTTCAAACGGTGAAAGGGCAGCCAGCGTCCCCGCTGAGTCTCCTTTTTTCTGCTGATTACTCGCCATCGGCGCCTTCTCATGCAGCAGCGGATGAACCATTTTTTTTAACCCGGATATTCGCTGCACATACAACGTCTTATGGCTGACGCCGCGCTGTTTCGCCTGCTCCTGAATCGTCTGGCCGGCCAGAGAGTCCACCAGCACATCCAGCTCTTTTCGGGTCAAACCTTCGGGCCGGATCTGGCTCACCAGCTCCTCTTCAAGAGCGTGTTTTTTGAGGCTGACGCTGTTATCCCAGTCCCCGAGCAGCAGCGCGGCCAGGCTGGCGCAGGGCAGATCGGACGGCACCACCCGCACGCCGCCAAGATAACCGTCTTTTTTCACTAATTTCTGCAGCGAACGCCAGATCCATGAGGCTGAACTTCGGCTCAAAATGAGCATCGGGAGCTGGCCATCATGGCGATCGAGCAGCTGCGCCACCTGCCGCAAGACGACAAGCAGCCAGTAAGGTTGATCGGGCAGATAGACCACAAACCGCGCCCCGCTCTCTTCCCGCATTCTTTCTTCCCCTAAGCCTGGGAAAAATACCGTGCGGGTTTGACTTGCTGATAACAAATTCGCCAGCCCGCACGCCATCATGTTGCAGGGCGAGAGAATGTAGGCCACGCGCTCGCTTACTTTTCCAGGTGTGCCGCTACTGGTAAACAAACGTCACCCCAACGATCGACTGCACATTACCCGCCGTAACCTGCCCGGTCGTTCTCGCGTAGGTCGCGGTCAGCCCCAGACTAACGGGGGTCGTCCCTACCGTTCCCAGCGAAACGGTGTTAGCGCTGCCGGCCCCCAAAGCGGCACCATTTCGCAAAAGCTGAACGCCAATTCCCTGAGCAGGCGAGCTGGCAGAGGTATTGGTGAAAATTGAGCTATCGCTGCCCAGCGTGTTGCCAGACAAAAAGTAACCGATTCTCTGATTCTGCGCGCAGCGCACGGTGACGGGCGCAGGCGCCGTGCCCGGGTAATCAGGCAGATTCACCGTCACGTTACGGGCGGACACGTCACAGCCCCCGGTTGGCACCACAACATCGTTGTTCGCGTAGATATTCCAGTTGATGATCTGGCGATTCCCGTTAATGGAATCTTCTTTTTCCAGAATAAGCTGGGCAATCATGGTGTTGGCTTTAACCACTACGCCGCTGGCGGTGCTGATAGGCGTTAAATACAGCACCGCCTGCCAGCCACGATAATCCCCCCAGGTGTGGTTCACCCAGGCGGTTTCCGTTGTGGTCGGGAAAGGATATTGCACCCCGAAGTAACCTAATGATCCTCTGAAAGCAGAGAGCACGCCCTGATACGCCGAGCCGGATCGGATCCTTACCGGATCGGTATATTGGCTTGGGGCATCGTTTTTGCACTGAATCGACTGGGAAAGATCGACCACTAAGTTTTGCCCTGCCGAAATGGACGGCACGAGATTAACATTGACGTTCACGGTGCCGGAGCCGCTGATGGAAGTCCCCAGCGACTGGCAGGTAAAGGCCTGGCCTGCGGTTGACCATCCCAGCCCGGCCAGAGTGGCCAATAACGCGATGATTTTTTTCATTCCATCCTCCTTGCGATCAGGACCAGGTGTAAGTGACATTGATCACCGCCTGAATGGTTCCCTGGGTAGTCCCGCCGTTGACCGTTATCGCTCTGACCTGCAGAGGAAAACTCGTCGCCTGACTGCCGGCATCCACCGGCACGGTTTTATTGGCACCGTTATTCAGCGTTGCCCCACCGTTGTCCCGCAGCTGGAGCTGGAGGTTACGCGCCGTGCCCTGGTTGGCGTAATACCCCGTCGCATCCGCCGTGCCGCTGAACGTCGCGGTCACTTTAGAGGTCCCGACCGGGCAGTTGGTCAAGCTCAGGACAACATCATGCCAGGCGGATGTAGCACCGGCCTGCACCAGGCTAAAGGTATAGAGATCGCCCAGATCGACCGTGGCCGTTGGGGTCGAGATCGTGCAGGGCTTCGCCACTACCCTGCCGTTCACGGTAATGGTGACGTCATCCGCCTTTGTCGTGGCAGAGAGCACCAGCAGCACTCCGGCAAGCACCCTTCCGGGTAGAATCCATTTCATGTCCGCCTCCGGTTACTGAAATTCAAGTGTGAATATTGCGGTCGCATTTACGTGCCCGGCGGTGACCGGCAGCTGCGTTGCCATCAGGCGCGCATAAAAACCCAACACGTTGGTCTGGCCGGGCACCAGCGTGGTCCACTGAATTGCCGACGATCCCGCGTTGATCGGCATCGGCGTCCGGGCGCTGTTCAGGATTTGTATCCCCATGCCTGCCGCCGCTGCCGCGCCGCTATCCAGCTTTAATAAACTGGTGTTGACGCTATCCGCCACGCCGGTAAAGCCCACTTTCACCGCGGTAGCCAGGCCGCCACACGGGGAAAGCACGATGCGAAATGGCACCAGCGCGGTGGTGGCTCCCACCGCAGAAAACTGTTTGGCCGGGTTATTCATCAGATCGACGGTGAAATCTTTCGACTCCGCCGCAACCGCGCAGGCGTTGTCCCGAACATTCCCACTAATAGTAATGGTGCTGTCTGCCGCATCCGCAGCGGCGGCGAACAGTGACAGGGCGATGCCGACGATATAAAGAGATTTAGTCATGCTTATTCCTTAGCGACACAGCGCCGAAAGCGAGCTCAGCATCTGCTTCTGGCTCTCTTCACCCAGACGGTAGTCCGCCACGCAGCTGGCACCCGGCCCGTCTCCCCATTTGGCCAGCACCTTGCCCGCTAGCGGCATTCCGCTCAGGTACACCTGCCCGCCGTCGGCCACAATACTGCTCACCTGCAGGCCTTCGGCGGTCACAACCGCCCCGAAAGGCACAGGCTTGCCGTTGTGGGTCAGCGTCATGAGCATTTTCACCCCAACCTGTGGCTTGAATTCCGCGCGCACCACGGCGCCGTGGGTTGGCACCACGTTGGCGACCGCATCCTGAAGGTCTACGTTGTCGGCCAGCGTGTTGGTGTCCAGCGCGATCCTGTTTTCGCGGTAATCGCTGGCATACGGGAGCACGGCGTAACCGCGCCAGTCAGTACGCACGCCGGTTTGGTTTTCGACTTTTACGTCTCCGGCTCCGGGGGCTTTCACCAGCACGACCGTGCTGTTCAGCGGCTGGCTGAAGGTCACACCATCCGCATGCGCCAGTACACCACCGCTCGCGCCGTAGTAAACCTGCTTCATGCCGTCGCTGCGGCTATAGCCCACGTTCGCGTTGCCGTATCCGCCGCGATAGTTCAGTGCGGCATAACCTGTACTGCTGCTATTCCCGTGCCCGCCGCCCGCGTAGCCGGTCTGCACGCTATAGCTCAGGTTATTGTCCTCCAGCAGCGTGCCGTACAGCCCGGCCAGGTTGGTCATCCGGCCATTAAGATCGTGTGAGGCGCTGTAGCTGGCGTTGGCATTACGCCAGACCGATTTGCTGTCGGAACGCAGCCAGTGGCTGAACGGGATATTGACGTTTACCGCCAGCATCTGGTCACGCCCGTCCTGCCAGGCGTTTTTCGTCAGGCTGTAGCTGACCGTCCAGTTGATGTCATCCACGGCGGTGTTTAACCCCACCTGCATCTGTTCGTCGGCGCTGCTGCTGTTCCAGTAAGTCTGGTGGCTGCCGCTGAGATAAAGCGTTGTCGTTCTGCCCAGCTGTTGGGTCAGGCTCAGCTGCACCCTGCCGCGCTTGTTGTAGGCGAGGTTGTAGTAGTCGGTAAACTTAGGTTTAACCTGTATCACGCCGTCCTGCGTTTCCACGCGGTAACCGCTCATCCGGCTGTAGGCACTGTCGGCGAGCGTAAAATAGCCGCTGGTTGAATACCGGTAGCCCACCAGCTGGATGTTGGTGCCCAGTTCATTCAGCGATTTGTTATAGAGGAAGCGCAGCGATTGCCCCTGGTGTTCACTGTCATCGGCGAGCCTGGCGTTGGCCTGAGTGACGTCCATCGACAGCGCCCCCAGCGCCCCCATGTTTTTCCCTACGCCCAGGTTGAAGCTGCGGTAACGGTCAGCCAGCTGGCTGCCGCCATAAAGCGTCCAGCCATCGGGCAAACCATGCAGCACCGTGCCCTGGAAGAACTTAGGCTCTTCCTGCTGGCGGTTGCCGCTGCGATATTCCCCGGCCGTCAGTGAAAAACGCGTGCGCCCTTCGCGCTGTAAAACAGGCACGGATGACCACGGCACGCTGAAGATCTGGCTGCTGCCGTCGGTTTCTTTGATAGTGACCTGCAGATCGCCGCCGCTAGTGGCAGCGTAGAGATCGTTAATCGTGAACGGGCCTGGCGGAACGGTGCCCTGATAGATTTCATAGCCATTTTGTTTGACGATGACGTGCGCCGTGCCCCGGGCAATACCGCGAATCACCGGCGCAAAGCCTTTCATGCTGTCGGGCAGCATATTATCGTCGGAGGCCAGCTGAGCCCCCCGGAAATTGATCCCGTCAAAAATATCGCTGTCGGTATAGCTGTCGCCCAGCGTTAACCGGGAGCGCAGGGAAATAATATCGCGCTCAAGCCAGGTGTTGACGTGCTGCCATTTGTTTTCGTTCGCTGAGCTGCCGCCGCCGCTGTTGTAGCTCCAGGTGGTGTTGTCACGCAGTCGCCATGCCCCGAGGTTGATCCCGCTCTGAAGGTTCAGCCAGGCATAATTGCTGTTACCACCGCGATCGTTTTGCACGCTATTGCCGGTAAAGTTGTAATTCAGCAGGCCGGCGTTAATGCCGTTATCCCAGCGTTCAGGCGGGATATAGCCTCTGGCCCGGTTGCCCATAAACGCCTGCGGCACCGTCAGGTTGAGCCTTTGGAGACCAACATCAAACCCGGCGGTCGCCTCAGGAATAAGTTCAGTCATCGGGACGCAGGCGTCCGACGCCAGGGCGTTCATGCCGGCAATGGCCGCCACGTCGACGCCCATTCCGGCCCATTGCTCACGCGTCAGGCAGGGAGCCAGGCCGCTGCTGCTCTTTGCCGCATCAAATTTAACGTCCCGCGTGGCGACAAATCCCTCGTTGAGATAAATATCGACGCGATAGGTTCCCGGCGGCGCTTCCTGCCCACTTTCGAAGCTGGACAAATCAGCCACCGCGGAGGGATCGTCGGCTAAAAAGCGCGGGTTAAAATAGAGATCCGCATGGGCGGAACAGGCTTGCATAGCAATGAAAAGCGCCAGCGGCGTTTGTACCAGAGTAAAAAAAGAAGCTAATTTGCGCCGCGGACGACGGAAGCCGAAACGCGCTAATCCATATTTTAGATGTGACATTGTCCCTCCGGTCCGCATTCGCCCGGCAGTCAGTTCTTCGTTGTTATTTAACGCAGGACGGCCTGTCCTGAATTACTGCATAACGCCCTGCATCCGTGGCGTTAGCGCCCCGTAGTCGTTAATGGTCTGGTAAGTGATGTTGGTCCCGGCATCGGCCGGTAGCTTCACGGAGGTTTTTCCCATCGGTGGGACAAGCGCATTGTCCAGCACGCGGGTGCCGGCATTTATATCCGTGACCGTCAGGTAATACGGGGTGGGATTGTTTACTGTCAGCTGGCCGTTGCTGCGGCTAAAGGTCAGCTTTTCTGCCGCTTTTTCCGGGGCCAGTGCCAGGTTATCCGGGCGGTAATAAAGTTTAATTCGGCTGATGATCGCCAGCTGGAGCGTGTTCTCATTCAGCTTTGATTTTTCCATGGATGGAATGGCTTTCACGTTCAGCCAGAACAGGCTCTCCCGATCCTTCGGCAGCTGATTATTGGTCGCATCTAAAATGCGTAACGTGGTTTCTTTCTTCCCTTTGATGGCAAACAGCGGCGGGGTAATCACGAACCGGCTGTCTTTATCGCCATTAGCGTTTTCTACCCACGACTGAATAAGGTAAGTACTTTTTTCATCGTTGCTGGTTACCGCCAGCTGAACCTGCTTTTGCCCTTCAGGATAAATAACGCGAGTCGCCCCTAACGCTACCCCCGCCTCTGCACGAGCCATAAAGCCCATTGCCGCAGCTATCATCATCGCCGCCAGTAAACCGCGACCTCTTAGTAAGCTTTTTGTCACGCTCGCACCTTTGTCCTTGTCGTTGTTGTTTGTGTCCACTACACCATGGGCCAGGCTATAAATAGGTCAAAGCAAACCAGGCCTGAGCGTTCGCCAGTCCCCCGGTAACCTGATGCCCGGTAGCGCGATATTTAGCGATAAAATGGAGAGTGTTTGGCCCGGCGTATATCCGGGTCCAGGCCTTTGCAGGGGCATTCAATGGGATTTGGCGCTCCTCGGCATCAAAAAGGGCAACGCCCACGCCTTCAGCTATGCCCGGTCCCTCGCCCACCGAAAGTACCGCCGGATTTTTACCGTCGGCCACGCCCATAAACGCCACGCCAACGTGCCGGCTAACATTGGTATTACAGTCCTGAAGGTGGAGCGCGAAAGGCACCGGGTCGCTGTCTTCGCCTGGCGCGTGGAAGCGATTGCTGCTGATCCTGCCCATTTCGACCGTCATTTGGCGGTCGCCCGCTTCCACGCGGCAGGATTCGGCAACGATCGTGCCCTGGAAGCGCATATTGCCGCCCGGCAGCATCACATGCGTTCGGTTACCGGCCAGCGCCAGGGATGGCAGGAGAACGCTCAATAGAATCAGCTTGATTCCTCTCATCATTATCACCTTCAAATCCGTAGTAGATGACGGGCCGTCCCTGGCCCCGAGTGATTTCCCTGTATGACTGACTGATTACTCGTACTGAACTTTAAAGGTCGCGTCCGCGTTAGCGGTACCGGCCGTAGCCGCACCCAGCGCGATGTAACGGGCCTGCAGAGGAATAATATTGGTGCCATCGTTCAGCGTGGTTTTAGCGCTGAAGGTTGCCCCATCCAGTGCCAGCGGTGTGCTGGTGTTGTCGAGAATTTGAATCCCCACATTAGTCGCACCGCCCGCCGCAGGGCCCTGAATTGCCAGCGTGTCGGGCTTGCCGGTGACGGCTACGCCAGAGAACGCAACGGAGGCTTTGGTGGAAACAGTGGTATCGCAATCGTTCAGTTGGATGTTGAAACCTACTGCAGAACTGGTGCTACCTGCCGCAGCCAGTCGGGCAGAACGAACCTGGCCCAGTTGAACAGTCTGGTCCACCGACCCCGCATCAACGGCACAGGCTGCGTTAACAATTTCACCTTTGAAATGAACGGTGCCACCGTTAACCGTCACGGCATAAGCCGCACCCGAGCTCAAAGAGAGGGCTGACAGTGCAACGAGAGCCAGATTTTTGATTTTCATAATTTATTCCTTTAAACAATTTCACTAAAACGAATCAGAACCGGCAGTCGCTATGCCTTCCATAAGACCTATGTTTCAGCTTCACGAAACGATCGCCTATTCACATAAGCTCGCCCCTAAGAGAACTACCCTCTCAATATTGGTGGGAGCCGGGGTGAAATATTAATAAAGTATCCTGACTCGTCTTTGAAATTATATTTAACAAAACATCAATATCATCACATTGCATTGATTTTAAATGTTTTTTATATTTCATCCTATTAGGATTTTTCCCTAAGTTTATTCTCAATAGCGCTTTTGAAATTAATTTCTATTGACATTCCACACGTTGTAAAGAAACTAGAGAAGAAACAGGAACGTTGACTAAAAATTCAAAAAACAGACTACACATAAAAAACAACAGGGATAATTTCGCTTAAAATAATTATAAAACATTCATTGCATTGAATTTATCATTAATATTACAGACGAATGACCTTCCAGAATTTATTAAAAGGAACTTAATATGCAGCGTTAATCTGGCATAAGCCGCAAATCTTAGTTTGCACATTTAAAAAGTAATACCTGACGCAGACATCTTTCATGCTGCGCCGGCCGGGCTTTCACATATCAAAAAAACCTCTGGCGAGGATATACCACGCAATAAAACCTATTGCATCGGGTATAGAAAATAATGACTAATGGACAATTGATATGAATATAACCTCACCGTTATTGCCTGTGCCACCTCAACATTCCCACGTTGAGTTTGTTTATCATATACTTTCTGCCTGTCATTTTTCCGCAACGGGTCTTTCTGAGTTGCTTCATGAAAAGGGAATGAATACAAAACTGATTAGCCCCGAGAAAAACAGCCGACTTATTTCTAAAAATAATGAAAGCGATGATTTTAACTATCTAATTGTTTTTATTCCCGAAGATCCTTTTCAGATGCTGATGACGCTGAAGAGCCTGATATCGCTATTACAAATGCATCACCATAAGATAAATATCCTGATCATAAGTGGGCTGTCGTCTTCCTGGCTGTTTAGTTATTTTAAAAATGTGATGCCGCGAAAATCGAATCTCAGTACCATCAGAGTAGTCAGCATTTTTACCAGCGTGGTTAAACTCAGAAATACGCTGCATAAAGACCTTAAAAACATTCCCACGCTTGTCTCGCTTGCCAGACAGGAAGAACGCAACGGCGGTCTGCGCCACGAAGGCCTCACTATCCATGAGGTCAATACGCTGCTGGAGCTTTTTAGCCCGTCCGGCCATGAAGATACCGCGGCAATAAAAAGCTTCAGTACTAAAACGCTCTATAACCTGCGTTCAAGTGGGTTAAAAAAGCTGGCGGCCATCCACCCGATGATGTCCAGACTGTTGCCGGGCCGGCATCGCAAAGCACAGCGCCAGTCGAAGCCCAGGGGATTAACGACCAGAATGCTCAGCAGCGAGGAGAGAAAAATTACCCATGCCCTTCAGCATGGCCTGATCTTCCCCGTTTTCCAGCCCATTGTAGACGGCGAGATGCAGATAGCGGGCTTTGAGATATTTTGCCGCTGGTACACTAACGGCAACGTATTGTTGCCGAAAGACTTTTTCCATGAGATCAGGACGCGAGAAACATGGATCATGCTCACGGCCTACATCATCAGAGAAGCCGTGGTGAATATAAATAACTATACGGGGAAATTGGAATTTTCTGTCAATATTCCACGGGTTCTCACTGAGAGTGCAGCCCTGTTTAAAATAGTCGAGACGGCCAAAGCTCAGCTGCTTGATCCGACCTGGATAAGCCGCCTGGTGCTGGACATTAACGAAAATGTGGATTTAAGCTATGAGTCTAAAACGGTAACGGTATTAAATCAGCTTGCCGGGTTGGGCATAAAGCTTGCGCTGGATGATTGCTTCGCTAAAAATAGCGTCACGTTTCCAGTCAGGCAGCTAAAATTTAATAGCTATAAGCTGGACCGCTATATCGTTGAAAACTTTACGAGTAATCTCGATGATAAACACCTCATTGATGGCTTAATCTATTATGCGAGCGTGACTGGTAGCCAGTGCGTGGCGGAAGGTGTCGATAACCCACAAAAGTTCCTTATGCTAAAGCAAATGGGCGTCAGTTTATTTCAAGGGTATTATATTTCGAAGCCGGTGCTCCGCGAGGAATTAGATGCGTTAGTTTTTCGTGGCATTCAATAATCGCTATACTTAACAATGTCATTCAGCTTGTAAAAACACCTCCATAATTCGCATTTTTGGGCGGGCAGGAATAAGTTTCTCTGTCCTGGTTATTTCGTTTATTGTCAGGCTGATAATTAATATATCGCCCAACATATGCATATATCATGAATAAATAAGCAAACTGCTGTATTTATTGATTGCCGCAGAGCCGTTCAGGTTAATACCGCCCACTACCGGAGCGGCCTCACCAGGGGTGCTTATGGCAGCTTTGCAGTGAAGCGCTGCTTCCTGGTAACAATGGATATAAATGATGATAAAGACAAGATGTACGGCAATGCCGCCAGCAAGGCAGCGGAAACACAAGCCACTATGCGGATAAACTGGCGCTTACCCTGAGAACCACGTTTAGATTTGCAAGAGCAATGGGTTTGGATACCAGAGCTTAAAGTGCGATTAAAGCCCGTTTTAGCGGGCTTTATGATAGAGCTCAACGACCTCCTCGGAGATTTGGCCCGCGCCTTATCTGGATAACGACCAGCTGTGTTTCAATATGCAGGCAGATAAAGGTAGCACCTGCGTAGGCAACGACCAGACAACGTAGTGGATGACCCGTGGACATCGGCGGTGAACCGCAGGGCCGCGACGATACCTGGTTCCGGGTAGTGCAGCCGGTCGTCAATGACAAAGAGATCGCCTATAAAATCGAAGGTTCACGGGACCAAAAAACCTGGGGCCTGGTTTCCAATGTGGAAATCAACCGCCTTACAGGCGGCGCGGTTGACTGGTTTGTGGCCGAACACCGCGGCACCGCGTACCAATGCCACCTGGAAGGCCCGAAAATTTAATGTATAGCTGAGGTATAGCGGTCGAATTAAACGCTATGCCTCTGGTTGTCTTATAGGCTGTGCGAACGCATTAATTTCTGTCGATCGATAAGGTTGCCCATTTCGTCGTAATAGCGGCTAAGCCAGATCTCCGATGGCACCCTACCTGACGCCTCGGCGATAATATGCTCGCCTTTAATTCCACAGTCAGACACAGCGCGCACAAAGCTTTAAACAAGCGCCCGCTGATATTTATATCTCTTCCAACACTGTCTTACAGTCGTAAGACAGCGTGTATTCAGGAGGACGGGCTAACGATTCGCCCCGGGCAACGAGATAATCAGTTCAGCCTGCTTCGCCCTGGAAACACAGGGTGTCATACAGCTTTTTCGCTCGCTTTGGCTTAACACCGAATCCCGGTGATCGACTTCGCCGTCATAATCTACCCTGCACTTGCCGCAGACGCCGGTTTCACAGGCAGATTCCAGCTGAATGCCGTGACCTCTGAGCGCATGGAGCATAGTTTCCTGCGGCTCCACCTGAATTTTTTGCCCCGTTTCTCTGATGGTGACGACAAAAGCGCTCTCCCCGCTTTGCTCTTCGGCGGCGAAGTTTTCAAAATGGACATAGTCAGCATGCCAGTGGCTGGCACTCTCTCTTACTCGCTGCACAAAAGCGGGGCTTCCACAGGTATAAACGTGCGTCCCTCTCGCGTGTGTGTCCAGCAGCTGGTTGATGTCCAGCGGGTTATCGAGCGAGTAAATCAGAACATGTTCTACATATTTTTCCAGCTGTGGCCTGAAGGCAAAGCTGCCCACGTCACTCACGCAATAGTGAAGCTCAAAGGTTTCTTCCAGGACCAGGGCTTCCTCTATCATCGGAATAAATGGCGTGATACCGATCCCGGCGGCAATAAAAATATGATGTTTATCCCGGGCCATGCTGAAATAGTTCGCGGGCTCAGAGACCGTTAAAATATCCCCTGGCCTGGCGGTTTGATGTAAATACTGAGAGCCGCCGCGGCTATTCGGGGCGTGATTGACCGCAATATGGTATTCGTTTTCAGCCCATGATTCACACAGGGAATAGGCTCTCGACAGGCCGTTGGGGAGCTGGAGAATAATATGCGCCCCCGCCGAATATTCAGGTAAAGCCCCATCGTCAACGCGGCTCAGAATAAAACGCTTAATCCCTTTAAACTCATCCACAATGTTGATGATGCGCATTTCAAGCCCGCCGCTGCGGCCCGACAGCCTTCCCCCCCAATCCTCAACGTCATTGTTTTCAAGGCGGCGCTGAAAGATGCTTTTGACTTCGTTTCCCAGCGGCTCCAGCTTCGCCAGCTGCCCGGTTACCGCCTGGTTGTCAGTTTCGGTATAGAGGTAGTGCAGTATTTGCGCGATGCTCCACTGCGGCCAGGCACGCACGATCACCTCGATGGGATCGCCGGCATGAATCGTCCCTTCTTTCAGGACGCGGTAAAACCAGCCTGTTTTACCGTTATCCTGCACAAATAGGGAGAGCGTAGGTTGTTTAAAGCGGTGATTAAGTTTAAAGCAGGGCTGCCTTGGCTGAGTGACCTGGAGGATTGCCGTCCCGGCCCGAACAATATCCCCGACGCACATATTGCTTTCATTCATTCCGCTGGTGACCAGATTTTCACCAAATCCGCCCGGAACAAACAACGAACCGGAGCCAGGGAATCGGCTGGCCAGAGAAGCATAATGCGCAGAGTCATAGTGCAGAATTGCCCTCTCTTCCCCACCATGGAAGGTTTCGGCCTGTTTGTCGCCGCTAAAACCGGTCAGGGTGACCTGAACACTGTTCGTCGGGTGCTTATCAATCCCGGTCCTGACCGAGAATAATTCTTTGACTTCACCTTGCCGTAATTCATCAATTGTTGTGCCAGGGTACACGGACATGCCTTTAATGTTGCCGGATTAATTCCCTCAGTGTACTGACTCAGGCGTCGTAAAAATTTAGAACAACTGACTAATAATTGCTAAAAACGGTCAAATGAAACCAGAGGGCTGTCGTCAAGCCTGGCCGATATAGCGCTTCGGAGACTTCCCCAGCGCCTTTTTGAACATGGTGATAAACGCGCTCACGGATTCATAGCCCAGCTGCTCTGAGACGGACTGCACGCTGCCCCCCGCCAGCAAACGCTGAAGCGACACAACGATATGCAGCTGCCGCCGCCACAGGCCAAATGTCAGCCCGGTTTCTTTCACCACCAGCCGGGTGAACGTTCTTTCACTCAGGGCAAGAAAAGCGGCCCATTCCCTGGCGGGTCTTCTGTCGGCGGGGTCGGCCAGCAGCATGCTCGCCACTTGCCTGAGCCTGGCGTCTTTGGACAGCGGAAAGTTCAGCCGCTCGGCAGGCATTTGCGCCATCATGGAAAACAGCAGATTAACCAGCTGACACGTCTGCTCCTGCCCCGCCTCTGCCGGTGATATCCTGGCTAAATGAAGGATCATTTCCCGTATCAGGGGACTGACCGCGAGCGTGCAGCTTTTTTCCGGCATGGCGGCCCGCGACGTTTCAATAAACACGAAGCAGAACGTGGCTGAAGCAGCCGGGGTATTCCTGTGCGGCAGACCGGTGGGGATCCACATGGCAGACTCGCTGGGCACCATCCATATTTCATCCTCCACTTCGCAGGTCATTGACCCGGTCACCGGCATAACCAGCTGGCCGCGCCGGTGAGAATGCAACGGCACGTCGAATGCTAAATCTGGTGCGGTGAGAAACAGCACATCGATCGGCGCCCCGGACGAGTCAGGGTCAAAGTAATCCATATCGTTCATATTTCAGGCGCCCATTAAATCCAGTTCGCAGAGATCTTACCCGTCATTACCGACCCACCGGGTACTCTGGTTATCAATTTTTTTATCAATAAACTCGATGACGTTCCCTGCCCCCACCCTGAGCAACAGGGCCACACACACCGCAAACACCAAAGTAACGGGCTAAAGCCGTTGTAGACGGCTTTACGTTTATTTCGTGAGGTCAGGAAAGAGATCGAGAGAGTCCGGGAATATTACAGGGAAAAACCGCCGTCACCCACTTGCGCTACGGCATACCATTTCATCAGCTCAGCCGCTCCCGGCTCATTTTCGGTGGGTGCCCATGGGGCCATATCTTGCTCAGCTACAGGCTGGTACGCCCCCTGTTTTACCTCAAAAATAACCCCACCTTTATCCAGTGATAACACCGCATGCCAGGTCCCGGCATCCGTCTCCAGCACCTTGCAGTCTTCACCTAACACAGCGCGCTGGGTCACGTTGCCATTCTCATCAAAATGCAATACCAAAAAGCGCCCGCTAAGGGGTGTCAGCAGCTCGAACGTGTGCGGATGGCGGTGAGGGCGAACATAAGTACCCGGTTCCATAGCAATAGCCAGGCGCTGAACAGGATCGCTCAATTCAGGATGGAGATTACGATTGGCACGTAAGCGAGGGGAGTTTGCAGCCTGCTCGCTTTGTTTTTGTAGATCGCTGAAAGTAATTTGTTTCATATTACCCTTTGTGAATGTAGGTCGCTCGCGGCACCGGGAGTCCGGATGCCGCAAGGTTTTATGCTATCTCAACGGACGATTAGCCACGGCATTCGCGGCACAAATCTCTGCCCGGATTATAGACGCTGGGACTAAAGTCCCATAGCCCCGGAACGGGTCTATTTACCATGCCGCCGGCGTTCCGGCCGAGGTTTGCTTCTGACTGGCCACGTGCTGGTAGTCAGTAAAATGCTTTTTTATGGGGATGTCTTCATGTGGCTTATGAAGACATCACTCACATTGGGGGGTTAAGTCATGGGGATCAGGTCTGACAGGCTCACTCTGGAAGCGTTGTCTTCAAAATGCTTTCGCTGATTGCCCACAAACGTCTGGCTGCAGCCGGATCAATGGCATACGGCTCTACATCGGTGTAGCTTTCTGTCGGTTGTCCGGGTGAAAAGGACGCCGTGCTTTCGAGGATTCCACTAATGTCCGAATTTGCGCAATAGACGCCGCCAATGCCCTCAAGCTGGGGGCTGACCGCGCACCATACATGGGTCGCAGCGCCTTGCGGGATAGATTTCATGTCACGATCGGGATCAATCACCGGCTCGCCATTGACATCGATATTGCCTCTGTTTTTCAACAGCTCGATCGTCATATGTTTCGCCAGGCCTGTCACGATACCGCCTGGATGCAGCGAAAACGCACGGATACCGTAGTCGCGGCCCCTCCGGTCAAGTTCTACGGCAAATAATACGTTAGCGGTCTTCGACTGGCCGTAGGCGTTCCATGCGTCATAGGCGCCGCGCTCGAAATTGACGTCATCCCAGTTGATGTCCGACCGGCGATGCCCCCGAGAAGAAACCGAAATGACGCGGGCACCGTGCGCACGAATCAACGCGGGCCAAAGCCGCAGGGTCAACTGAAAATGGCCGAGGTGGTTGGTCGAGAGCTGCATCTCATTGCCACGGCTGTCCCGGGCTAGCTCTGGTGTTGCCATGATACCGGCGTTGTTGATCAGGATGTGCAGCGGCAGCCCGGATTGCACGATGTCGCGAGCAAAGGCATCGATTGAAGTCGGATCGGTCAAATCCATCGGCCTGACATCGATTCCGCCGCCGACTTCGGCAATTGCCTGACGCGCACGATCCACATCGCGGGCCGGCACTATCACCCGAGCACCAGCCGAAGCGAGCGTTCGTGCAGTCTCAAGCCCCAGCCCGGCATAGCCCCCAGTGACGATGGCCAGTTTTCCAGTCAAATCAATACCCCGGATGACGTCAAGTGATGTGCTGTAGGCAGTGAAGCCTGATCCAATGGGTCTTTGCGAAGTCGTCATACAGAAAATCTCCTGGTTTATTGTCGAGATTTGCAGTTTGTACCGATAGTCATGGACTTTAAATGCGCTAAAATGCATTTTTCTTTTGCAAAAGTACAAAGAATGCCACGCGATCCGTTATCCCGAACGCTGGAGCTTATCGAGGCTCAGACAATTTATGCAGGCGGCTTTATCGGCGGCGGTGATTGGTCTGTCCGTTTTCCACCCCCCGGTAAGATTAAGTTTTTTGTGATGGGCCGTGGTTCGTGCCTGTTGGCTCTCGATGGAACCGAAACGCCCTTACGGCTAGCTGAAGGGGACGTTTTCCTGTTGGCCCGCAACGTCGGTTTCACCGTAGCGAGCGACCTGGCGTTGGTACCCCAGTTTTCGAGCGACATCTTCGCCAAAAGAGATTCGACCATCATTCCGGTCGGTCAGGGCAATGACTTCCTGTTTCTTGGCGGCCACCTTGACACCAGTCATGGCGGTGGGCGCCTGATGGTCGAGAGCCTGCCCGACTTCCTGCATCTCCCCGGCTCCGAAAGTGGCACAAGTCGCCTCGGTGGATTGGTCGCTGATCTGGTCGAAGAAGCCGCCGACCGCGCTCCTGGTGCGGAAATGGCATGCTCAAGCCTCGCGCATCTCCTTCTAATCCAAATCTTGCGACGCCATCTTTCAGTCGACCAGTGTGACCAGCCAGGCTGGCTTCGGGCAGCCTGTGATTCACGGTTAGCCCCGGCATTGGCATTGGTGCATGGCGATCTGACCTATCCGTGGACGCTGACAGATATGGCGCGTGCTTCAGGTATGTCACGGACCAGCTTCACCACGCATTTTCGAGCCATAGCGGGAGTTCCGCCACTCACTTATCTGACTGAATGGCGAATGCGGCACGCTGAGCGCGAGTTACGCCGTGAAGGGAGTTCCGTCACCAGGATCGCTCAATCGGTCGGCTACAGTTCAGAAGCCTCATTCGGTACAGCTTTTAAGCGTGTGATGGGCTATTCGCCCCGGCGCAACAGTCGAATACTTGCCAAAAACGTTGAGTTGCCCGATACCACCTGACTGGCGATGCGGTGAAATCCTTCCCTGTGCCGTACTGTGTATTCAGCTGCCGCAGGTTAAGTCAGCCGAAGGTGTGGGGTGCCTGGACGATGCGAATGGCCAGTGTGATGCCCACAACAGCTGTTGATACGGAGAGGCAAAGCTTAAGACAGGTAGCGTGAGAGTGGCCCAAATCTATGAAACAGGCAGCAGAATGATAGGGAAAAATCGTCCGGGAATAAGAGCCGATTCTTTTTCACCAATTTTTTCTGCTCCCAGTGACAGGTAAAATGGCACGGCATTGGGGTCAGGGTCACCAAGCCGGTTATTCCTGATTATGACTGGAGCATATTCGGGGTCAGGGTCAAAGGAAATCTACTTGCTAACAAGAGATCAAAGAATATAGAGGGCCTGGGCAATATGTCGCATATCATTAATGTGCAGGGACGAAGTCAATGTGCTTATAGACCCGAGAATAAAAATCTATCCAGATGTCGTAAACTTATTACTGTGCCTCAAGCTCACGGGTAATAGCCTTTGGCTAACTCTCAACTATCAAGTCATACCAACAAACCTGCATTATATTGATTTGCACAAAGTGCGTCTTCGCACGTAAGCAGCCAATTAAGCATCCCACCAAGATCTGGACTGCGCCAGGAGCGGAAGTTAATAGTTTTAGAGATCAAGCTAATTAGCATAATATCTCTTAACTGAAGAGATAAGGAGCCGCAGAAATAAATGAAGACACGGCAGTATGCGCAAAAATCAATCTTCGATCTGGAAGCAATCTTCGAACAGTCCCGCAACAATGTTAGTGAACTTGAACAGCTGTTGAGCGAGCTGACCTTTCGCAACACTGCCAGGGCGCGGACTCTGACGTCTAAAATCGAGCAATCTCTAACTGCAATTAGCGACCGCAGCGAGGTCGCCATGTCGGCTTCCAGCCCATCAACATGTAATCTCGATTCGGCGTCCATACAATTTTCTCAAGCAATGCCCCACAATGCACCTGCAACTGTAGAGCAACTGCAACCGAAGGCTATCCCAGACACTGCCATGCGACAGCAATTCGACAAAGGCCAAATCGATCTAGGTCCACTGCCGTCTTTCTCTCCGTCAGATAAAGCAAATGATGCGCGAGCAATACTGGCAGCATGGACAGCCCTCGAAGCACTATCGCCTCAAGGTTATAAACGCCCAGAGGATATGGCAACCGGCGACCGCTCCAGGGTTGCTCTATTGGAGCGAGGTGTTCCATGGGGACCAAATGCCCGCAGTAAGCCCAGTTATAAGCTTTATTTCGAGGTCGTCCTCGGCTCCATCGCTCTCGACAAGGCGACGGACGAGCTGGTCAAAGTTTTTGGCGAGGATGAGGAGCGTTCACGCCCGGACGGTAAGAAAGCGGCCATCGGCTCGATCCTGATCGACAAAGAAGGCTATGTGCTTGAGGGCAAAGGTGTCGCCGTTTCCAGTTTTGCCTGGGCACTCAAGCCGGCTCTCGATCTGAAGCTTGGGAGCTTAGGGAATTGGCCGAATGTTGAGCCACGCATTATCGAGCATCTGGATCGAATGGTTCGCCGCCACAACGAAGATGGAGACCCCATACCGATCGATCTGAATGTTGTTCATAACGCTTATAAATGGCTTGTATCGCAGTTCAGCGTACCCGAGCACTTGGTTGAGCCACCCACATTCGCGATTAAAGTGTTTCATCATTTCAAGGCCAAGGCACCGCCTGAACCTTCATTACTGAATTCCTTCTATCTTGAAGATCTCGGTGAAGCAACCAAATTGCTCGAGATGGGCAAAGCCGGAACCGGTTTGCTGCGCTACATGGGAATTGGAAGGCCTGACCAGAAAATCGACGTGCTGTCACCCATTTCCGCAGTCGAGCCATTTGTCGCACCGTCGCTCATGCCGCAGGCTCGTTGGCCTTCGAAAGACGGCCATCCATTGGTACTGCTTCAACAGGCTGCCGTGAATGCGGCGCGTGCTGAGCTGAATGATGCTCCAGGTATCATCGGCGTTAATGGGCCTCCGGGAACCGGAAAGACCACTCTTCTCCGGGATATTGTCGTTGGATGCATTCTTGATCGAGCCACGGCGATGTCCGGCTTCAACAAACCGCAGGATGCCTTTTCCACAACAGGCGAGAAGCTGGCATTCGGTTCCAATGCATTCCTGCACTTCTACAAGCTACATGCATCCTTGAAGGGTCATGAGATTGTCGTAGCGTCATCTAATAACAAAGCGGTCGAAAACGTCAGTAAAGAGCTCCCTCTCAAGGAAGCCAATGGTCGCCATGAACAGTTCGCCTACTTCCGATCCATCAGCGACCTGATTGCGAACCCCAAACGTGCCGGCTACTTCGAAGCCGAGGGCGACGCCCCCTCCGATCCTATCGAAACTTGGGGGCTGATCGCCGCTGCACTCGGCAAGGGCAGCAACCGAGGCGCGTTCCAGCAAGGTTTCTGGTGGAATGAGGACGGCGGTTTCCTTACCTACCTGAAAGCAGCTCGCGGCTTAAATGTCATGCGTGAGATCAAGGACGAACAAACTGGCGCAATCATTGATCGCGTGATGCCCAGCGTGGTCGTTAATGAGCGGCCCAGCACCAACGAAGCGGATGCTTTAGCGTCCTGGCGGAAAGCGCGAGCCGTTTTCCTTAAACTCAAGGAGACGGTAGACGCCGAAATCGCCAGCATCGAAGAGATGCGACGGAATATCCAGGCGCTCAAAGGAGCGACCTCCGAACTTCAAAGGGTGGAGCAGCGTCGTCCGAGTCTGAATGAAGCCGTCGAAGAGGCACACCAGATTGCTGAATCCTGCCAACGGGAGCATGAGAAGGCAAAATCTCAGATCGAGCAGGACAAGATCTTGCTCGACAGCCATCTTGCTGGCCGTCCAGGTTTCTTCTCCCGTTTGTTCGCTACTGTGGCCTGGAAATCGTGGAGATCGACACTTCAGAAGCTCTCTGCGACCTTGCAGCAATCAGTCTTAAAGGCGCAGGAGACAGACGGTGCCCTGGAGCTTGCAAGGACTGAGTGGAGCAATACTGAGACCCAGTTACAGCAACTCGACCAGGAAATTTCCAGCAAATGTCAGGCTGTCTCGAAATTGAAGGCAACCGAGGCAGAGGCACGAAACCGCATGGGAGACAGGGTCGTTGATGAGAGATTCTTCGAGCGTGAGCACGAGGCTATCCACCTGACTGCGCCATGGCTTCCCGATGAGATTCATCGCCTGCGGGAGGATCTTTTCGCCGCTGCCCTGACTGTGCATAAAACGTTCATCGATGCTTCGGCCAGCCGCTTGCAACACAATCTTGGGCTATTGATGTCGGGCATGGTAGCTGGTACCTTCCAGTCTTCCGCTCACCGTGAACTTCTCCCCGACCTTTGGTCGAGCCTTTTCATGGTTGTGCCGACCGTGTCCACGACATTCGCCTCTGTTCGGACGATGTTCGGGGATCTGCCACCAGAGAGCATTGGCTGGCTTCTGGTAGATGAAGCGGGCCAAGCCGTTCCTCAGGCAGCAGTTGGAGCTATCATGCGGGCAAAGCGCTCCATCGTGGTAGGTGACCCGTTGCAAATCCCACCTGTAGTTTCACTTCCTGAAAAGCTGAACGCCGAAATCTGCAAGTTCTTCGACATTGACCAAGTCGAATGGTCTGCCCCCGCCGCATCTACGCAGACCCTTGCTGATCAGGCATCGCGCTTCAAATCCACCTTCGTCATGGATGTAGGTGATCGAGAAGTCGGACTGCCACTGCTCGTTCACAGGCGTTGCCAGAACCCAATGTTCGATGTTTCTAACTCCATCGCCTATGCCGGGCAGATGGTCCATGCTGTCGGGCCTAAAAAACCTGGATCTATAGGCTCGGCTTTGGGGAGATCTCACTGGGTGGATATCAATGGCGATGCTGAGACGAAGTGGTGCCCCGACGAGGGCGAAGCGGTTGTACGAATGCTCAAAGAGCTGGCAGCATCGGGCATTACAAATCCGGACGTATTTATCATTACACCATTCAAGATCGTAGAGCAGAACATGCGTCGGCGTCTCGACAGTGAAACAGATCTGCTGCGGGCGTTCGGCGTAAAGTTGGATGAGTGGTGCCGTGATCGTGTAGGCACGATCCACACGTTCCAGGGCCGAGAAGCGGATACGGTCATCCTGTTACTGGGTGCTCCGAAAGCGAGTCAGCAAAGGGCGCGTCAGTGGGCGGCAAGCCCGCCAAACATAATCAATGTAGCCGTCTCACGCGCCAAGCAAAACCTGTATGTGGTCGGCTCGGCTGCTGCATGGGCAGGGGCGGGAACTAGTCTCCAGGTCCTGCATCGGCAATTGGCGCAATCAGCCTGACAATCTCCGAGGTGGCCCTCATTGTTGAGGGCTCATCGCGACTAGTCTTCAATTTACCTCAGTAGCGGACCGGGCATTATGTGCCACTAGCAGACCAAAACTTATTGTAAATCTTAGATTAAATTGTAAGACATATACTCTCCAGAGCTATTCATTTAATGAATCTCGTGGTCTCTGGATCGATTTATGTAGAGTGAGTGCTCATTAGGTTCTTAGTCCAATGAGTTATCACCACGTATCTTTGCGTTGTATATGCTTTCAATAAGCATCTCCTCGTGATGAGGCTTCACTGCACGACGTGATATCCAGAAGTAAATAAGGATCATTGCATAGCGAAAAGTGAGACTATTCATCTCAATGTAGATAACTAATTCATAGGAACCTGTGGCATTAAAAGCTCTTATATCCTCAGAGAAATTTGTAAAACTTTTCTCGACCCAAGCGCTTAACTGATTAGTCGTGTCCTGTGGCGGGGCTTGAATTATACGAATAGCCCTGTAGGTTTTAGGAACGTAGCCATAAAAGATAGGATTACAATCATTACTATCCCATCTTGTCTTGAAATCAAATAATTTATGCTGACGTTGCAGTAAAAATTCATTTTTCCTAAAGATATGTTCAAACGGAGGGCATAAATCAACTATTTCCCTCTCAAACTCCATTCCCGTTTCACGATTAGAATATAACTCATGAATTTTGTCCCTCCAGAAGTTGTGTGCCGCGAATGTATCTTCCAGCAGTATAATTGATTCATTGAGTTCACTATTCATATATTCCTCACTACTTTAAAGGCTACACCATTTAAGATCTCCACATCGACCCTTTCTCTGCGCGTGCTCCTGACCAGAAAGGATTTCTTCCTTTCAGCATTTATCCCGCCTGCATTGTAAGATTTATGGATAAACCTTTTTGCTTCATCAAATGCGTCTTTACGTAGCTTAGCATCCCGGCCCACAAGTTTTGATTCTAATTTCAGCAGCATTGCCTCCCCTTCTTCGGTAGAAGGAGGGATAGGGACAGCCCAAGACTCCGACTCTTCAAGTTTCAGGCCCTGAGCCTGAAACCGTCCTCGATGACCCGGACCAGTATATGTATGCACAACTGTTGTTTTTTTCGCCATGCTATCGTTCCCTTAGGATATGGATAAATACTTTTTAGCTATCTCCGACGCCGTTTTCTCCATGCTTGGGTATACGGTGCTTTCTGATATATTAAGCTGAGCGAGCTCTTCAAGAATTTCACTCTTATTGGCGATATCAACTCTGTCGAGTGGAAAGTCTTCCGTAGTTTCAGGAAGAACAGAATCCAGACCAAATAAAAGAAAAGCCCCCGACTGAAATTGAATTCGCTCATTGTTCACCTTTGCTTTCAAAAATACTATTTTATTCAAATCCTCAATTTTTATTCTATTTCTAAAGTATGTTTTCTCGTTCTGCACAAGCTCAGTAAGTTTATCTTTTAAACCTTCCACTTCCAAAGAATCGTTTTTACCGTCGATTACAGATAACAATTTCAATTGTTCATAAGGTATGAGTGATAGATTGGACATACAGCTAACCGTATCAGAGTCGTAAAACTTTATATTATTCCTTTCTGTTGAAAAAGAGATAACATGGCCATTTTCCTCTGAATTCTCACAACAAGCAAAATATAATGCTATCAATGGGTTAGATGTAATATCTAGTAATCTTGTTGGCAATCCGAAATGCTGCATCCGGACAAGTTTATCAATCGTAAAAATGTCATCTTTGAATTCATTTGGCCTAGCAGTTAGCATCTCGCGAACCATAATAGATTCAGAAAAAAGATGTTTGTAGGTTCCGTTTTCATGTTTTCTGAAAAGTGAAGGAACTAATTCATAGATGTTTTTTGAATGGCCTCTGTAGAATTTCTCAACCCCAGGATTTTTATTTTTATCGATGAAGTCCAGATACGATCTTACGTCAGTAACGACCGGATATTTTTTTTTGCTGAGTGTAACCTTACCTTTCCCGCTTTTCTTAACCCTTTCCAATCCGAGCTTATTAAGAACTTCATTCAGATCCTTGTCCTTTACAGCCCAGTGAGTGCGATTTAATCCAAAAGAGCCGAGCTCAAGCACATCTTTATATAATTTCGCATTAGGCCTCGATATTTCACCAAAATCGTGATTAATTTTAAATGAAAAAAGAATATCTTCTCCGGACTTATGCAGATCACTTATTATTCCCTGACGGATCCTGATATATTTATTGATATCATCCTCATCGTCTTTCGTGTAGACTTCGGTCATAAATAGCACCGGAAGACTAGCCAATGCTGATAAGGTATTAGGTCTTATTGGTATTAATCTGCTGAATATTTCGCTAGGTGTACCTTCCAGCATTCTGGATATCGAAAAGCTGTCCTTGCCCTCCGTGATGTCCGGATCCATACATTGCCAGCGGTCAAAAACGGTAGGTTCTCCGGCCATAATTAAGTTAAACATCGTAATCTCCTGAATTTACCCATGAGAGCATGAGATTTTCATTAGCATCTCTCTCTATTCTGTATGAAAGCAACCTCGCTAACCAATAACTGTTTACCTCTCAAAAGCAACGATCTTAGTAAGATTTATTTTAATCAATAACTAGAAAACAATAGTTAGAAGTAATTAAAATAGTTCTATTTCCCCCCACCATTACCCAACAAATTTTTAAATCACCTGTAAATATTTCCAATTTAGAATCGTTATCATGCCACAAATAGACAGCCTCATAATGTACTGACTTCAAAACACTGGGCAGATTAATCCAGATATTGGACTACCTCCACAACCGTAGACATTTTCTTTCTTCATGATGAGGCCTGTGTAAACGAATTACTACAGAATGTCCGTCAAAATGTTATAAAGAAAGCACGCAGTAAATATTTTTAAGAATGAAAATGGCCACACCCGGTGGCCGTTTTTTAACCGTTTAATTGTTTCGAGCGGTTTTTGCATTGTTCAGATGGCAACTGACAGCACTTACACAGCAATACATCTTTCTTCTGAATACCTTTAATTTTCATAACATTATATTTCCTGCGATTATTTAGTGGGAAGAGAGCTAGCAATACTTTCAGAAAGATTTATCGGCATCCTGCAGCCAGTCTTTAGGGAAAATTGAATAGTAGAACCGCCACAAGTACTCAGCTCGATTACGAGCTCCTGTCATGTACTTCGCTCAAAGCGGACCTTATGGCCTCGATTTCTGGCAGATCCGAGCCAAGAGCGAACATTGATATCATCAACCGGCCCCAATCTTCAGAGGGAACAGAGTCCCTTATTGCTTAGCCAGTTTACTGAAGGTGCTGGTTCAACCAAATACAAGTACCTTCAATGTCATACGCTTTTTCTCCAAATCCTTTCGCAAGCAGAGACTCTGGTAAGTATTCGTCATATTTATCTAAGTACTTTTCTGGAACATTTACAGCAAGATCAAACGCTGAAGGCAAGCCTGACAGCAGCATACCTTTAAGTGCCTGTTGAACAGAAGCGACACTTGAGCCGTCAATTTCTATAATTCCAGCCAATGAATTAGCTTTAAAACCACAACGTATGAGCGAGGCTGTAATCGTATTCACAACTTTATCCCCCATCCAGGGAATTACGTAACAGTGTTGCCCACTCGTAATAAAATACTCATTTTGCAGGTTATAACGCTGAAAGTTACTACAGCCTTCCGCAAATAGGTTTCTGGCGGTAGTATCGGCATAATCTACTTTCTTGCTACCTATTGCTATGCGGTAATCACCTTCCCTATAGATAGCAAGCATTTCCTGACGAACGGCATCATGGACAGACATTCCTCCCCCACTAAATTGTGGTGGCTGACCGCCTTTGGTCGCCTCTACATAGATAACTTTTTTCTCTGTCTCGATTTCTGTCACTTTCCAGCGTCGCCCACCGAAGATGATATGTTGGTCTGGTAGCAGAGGAGAGTCCACTGGCACTGTTCCAAGGGTTCTGTTTCCAGTGACAATGCGGAACTCTTCTGGTGTATTGAACACAGCATAAAAAGTGTAATGGTTAGTCAGTTTCTCCCCCTCTGCCCCAACAACCATTTCGCCGCTAGCAAGTTGAGTGAGTAGGCCACATGCTCCCATATGTTTAAGCAGGCTTTTGAAATCGTTTAAATCTACATTTCTGAATGGCCCTGTCTGGCATAGTTGTGTCCAGAGCTGGTCGGCACGAACTCCACCCCATTGTGCGGTAATTGCAAGAATCTGGTGTAGCAGCGTGGAGTAATGCATCTGCCGGGAATCGGCAGGCTCAAACCATTGTTTAGAGATCATCAACCTGATCATTGCCATCGACTGCACCAACTGGA
Source organism: Enterobacter sp. Ap-1006 (assembly GCF_011752835.1). Classification (NCBI taxonomy): domain Bacteria; kingdom Pseudomonadati; phylum Pseudomonadota; class Gammaproteobacteria; order Enterobacterales; family Enterobacteriaceae; genus Enterobacter; species Enterobacter sp. Ap-1006. The sequence goes on from NZ_VWWU01000003.1 coordinate 948,687, forward strand.
GTCGTAGGTGATCAACGATACTGCTACTCACAGTAAGCTCATTTTCTGTAATTAGCATTCTGAGTATTGATGGGGAATCGCGTCGCCCAGAACGCCCCATACGCTGGCGCAAACTGGAAACAGAATGCGGAGGGGTAACTTGGATAACCGACTTAACCTTACCGATATCAATTCCCAACTCAAGCGTCATTGTACAAACAGCTGTAGTGGGCAAATTTCCTTTCTGAAGACGAGATTCAAGCGCCTCACGTAATTCCTTGGCAAGGGAACCATGGTGGGGGAAAAATTCATTCGGAACAATTTGTTCCTCACACATGTCGCTCAGCGTTGCCGCAATGCTTTCAGTGCGCTTTCGGCTGTTTGCAAAGACCAAATGAGAATCGCCACGGCAAAGTCTGAAAATATCATAGCAAACGTCATGTTCAGCTGAACTCTGAAGTTCTTCCTCTTTTTGGATCACTCGCTCCAGGTACCCTTTGACCTGTACCTGAAGAGTGGCCGTGCTATTACTATCTGTAACAGTTACGCAGGGGAGTCGTTTGTCCGGGCGCAACATTTCGGGCACTTTCTCCAGTTCACCCAGCGTAGCACTCAACGCAACGCGGGGAATTGGATTTACCTGGCAACCTAGCACATGGTCAATTCTATTGAGCAGAGAAAGCAGCTGTACACCACGCTCTGAGCCAATAAAAGCATGAAACTCATCAATAACGATGTATGCGACTGAAGAAAATGCCTGTTTGAGCCAGCCCATTGAATTTATGAGCAAAGACTCAAGTGACTCAGGTGTAATCAGTAAAATGCCAGCAGGGTTCGTCCGAGCCTTCTTCTTTTTGCTTTGTGGTACATCCCCGTGCCAGGGAGTCACTGGCATTTCCAATGCATCTCCAAGGCTCTCAAGACGACGGTACTGATCGTTAATCAATGCCTTCAACGGACTGATATAGACGATGCCAAATCCATTCGTGAGATCTGCAACTGCCGAACAGGCAGGAAGAAAGAAAGCCTCTGTTTTACCCGCTGCTGTACCTGCACTGATTAGCACGTCTCGATCACGGGCTAAAATTGCCGGGATAGAACTCTCCTGCAAGGGCCTTAATGTAGACCACCCCTGCTTGTAAACCCACTTACGGACGCGGGGATCGAGGCTATCGTAGGCACTGCTCATAGTTTGAAGTTCGCCAGTCCGTCGTCGTCATCGCTTTCCTCCATAATGGCGTCATCCATATCGCTAGGTCTGTCCACTTCAATCGCCACACCCTCGATTAATGTTTGCCAGTTCATCGTTCTGTTTTGTTCGAGTACGGCCAGCATGTCCAGGAAGCCTTTTATGGTATTACGGGGGGTACGGAAGTAAGCGTCTCCAATGGTTTTACTACAGTGATGCAGGAATCCAGTCAGTGCCTCATCTGGTACCAGATAATTCTCTGGATCTCCGCCTGCATAAACATGACGAAGATTTCTCAGCAAAATATACAGTTCCTCAGGGGTGAGGCTGGCAAGATGCAAAGTGGGGGATGAGTAGTCAATCACTCCTGCTTTTTGCGCGAACCGGTTTTCCGCCAGACGCGACTGGAGGGCCTCATAGCTGTAAAGACCTTTACGCGGATCGAAAAGAAACTCTGGCGTACCCCCGAGGATAAAACCAATGTTCTCAGCTGAGCCTTGCAGGCAGTCATTCAAGATCCGCAAAATCTGTTCGTAGTTCGCTGTTCTTGCTTGCGTATTATTCAGCTTAAAGAGGTTCACCATTTCGTCGAGGCTGACCAAAAGACCGGCATAGCCTGCCTGTCGGACAAAAAGGCTCATCAGCTTCAAAGAATCATAGAATGATGCGTCTGAGATAATAGTCCGAACGTCGAGATCGTTACGGGCATCAGTTTTGGTGGTGTACTCTCCCCGCAACCAGCGAATAGCATTGGATTTTAGCGTTTCGTTATCCTGCTCATGCCCGCGCCAGAATGCATCAATGACCTTCGCAAAGTCATATCCACCCACCATATCTGACAGAGCTGTCAGGCGTTTATGAATAACTGATGAAACCTCGGAGCCGTCCGTGTCCGCTTCCTTTCTTGCCTCCGTAACGAATCTTTCAACAACGCTAAGTAACGCATTACCATCCGGCTTGTTTCTGGTGGACATGTTTTTCATAAGCTCAGAATAGAGATTACGAGCCTGACCTCCCGATGAGTGAATGCGCCTGTCAGGAGAAAGGTCTGCACTGACTGACACCAGCTTCTTCTCTAGCGCAATAGAGCGTACAACACTCAGAAAGAACGTTTTACCAGAACCATACTCACCGATGATTAGTCTGAAGCTTGCACCACCGTCAGCAATCCTCTCAATATCCTGGTGGAGAGCGGTGATCTCATTCACGCGGCCAACCTGGATATGCTGAATGCCTATCCTTGGCGTTACACCTGACTTAAGTGACTGAATAATAGCGTCACGTTCTTTCACTCTTATACGTGTTACAGACATTCACTATCCCTCTAATTCTTTGGCAATTTCCAGGTCAACCCAGATATCATCATCGGCATCGTCCAGTACTGGAGCATCAACTACCGCATAGGACCAGTCATTGATCACCTCAAGCGCACCGCCGAGCATCAAATTCAAATTTCCGCACAATTCTGTCGCCTCTTTTCGGGACCACTGTTCTTTCTCCAGCAAACTGCGATAAAGCTGGCTATGTGCGGAGTCAAGCCCCCCCGCCTCCGTTGATGAGGCTGGAGCACTTTCTGGCTCTTCCGGTTCTTCTTCGGTGAAAATTGTGTTCAGCAATTTGCGAACATCATCCGTGGCAGATTCGTGGCGGGCAAGTACATTAGCATCCAGTGTGAACCCAGCTGCTGTCTGATCAGTTGGTACAGACGAGACGAGATCATGTTCAGCTGCGGAATGCTGATGGATATTGCTCGAGACAGATGAGGGATCCAGCCCCAAACTTGAATAAATCTTCTCAAGCTGTTTGATTTCGGCAGGCGCTATCGTCCCATCCGAACAGGCAACACTAACGATAACCTTACCCACAGCAGCTTTTTCCGCGGCCCCCATCAACTCAATCCTGCTTTTCATTCCTGTCATATTGGCTGGGGTATGAAGTTGCCACGTTAAATACGCATGTAGAGAACGTTTTTCATCATCGGTGAAGCCAGGATTGTTGTTGATGGCATTCTCAAGCACTTTCTGTTCAGCTTGATCAAGAGAATCGTCAATCAAGGCGACCATCGCCCCTAATCTGAGCGTCATTACGGCTGAGATAAATTCAGGAGAAGGTGAGAAGCGTCCATCTTCGGCGGCAGGGAATAGAACAAGTGTCCCATCAACATCCGCCTTCACATGGTGATAATACGGGTCAGGTGCCAGACCGTAACCCATCTTCAGAGCAAAGGCCTGCATCAAATCGGCCTCTTTTTTATTGATCTTATTGGGGCAACTGGCATTCATATGTGCCCAAAAGTCAGCAACTGAGACTAACCCCTCCTTGACGAGGATCGCCTCATCAGCCCAGCGTTTGAATGCGCTTAATATTTTTTCTGCGCTTTCATTAACGATCTCTGAAGGGAGCAACATAATTGCAGCCGTATCATTGACTGACGTACCTTTCCTACCAAGGTAGCGACTATAAGCATCAAGTTCATCCGTACATATGTCGGCAAGAGCCATAATTTTCTGGACAGGGCTCTTCAACGCACTTGGATCAGGCAGGTCGGGAACAGGAAGCCGGACGCCTCGTAAACTAGGACTTGCAGGAGTGTAATCTAAACGTAGGCGCGTTTTATTCGCCTTAACGACCATCCCTTCACCATATTTGATGGTGTAACGCCGTTTGAAAAGCGCAGCAAACTCTTTAGCACAGCGGCGAGCCGGTGTACGCAGCGCATACTCAGTATGGTTTATTACCCAGTTCAACGCCAGCTCAGCTGATACAGGAACTCCTTCATGCACAGTTTTTGCCAGAGCCAGCTTAAATTGCATGCTGTTGCTGAAACCTGAATCGCTATCGAGCTCAGTGGCTAAGCCCATGTTCGGGCGCAGAATAGACATGGCTTCGAGTAATTGGGCCGAATATCCACAGAATGAGCGATTCTCAATGAAAACCGATCTTAACCGAGCGACTTCATTGAACAAATTACGGAACTCAGCATCAGGGAATTTTGGGTCAGTGGAATCTACGAGCGCTTTTCTTTCCAGGCCGTAGAGGTAGATAAAAACATAGCCGATAGGACACGATGGATCAGACCTATCGCTGGCAAGCCAACTGACATACGCACCGCGTGCTTCTGGGGAAAGAGAGGAAAAACTGGGCCAGTATCCTAATGAACCGTCCTCGTAAAGATAAGAAGTGGGTTTTATCTTACAAGTGTCATCAATTAATGATGCCTCACTTCCATCGTCATAATAGCCGCCGGATTCCTGACCGGAGGGCCTCATACGTTGCCCCACGTAAATGTGGCCACCGCTAATTGCTACACCAGCTACAGTTATCATCTCACCCGGAAGTACCCATCGAGCTAGTGCACCTGCTGACTTTGAGGTATTCCGGTAATGATTGGTTGTAACCCGAACTTCAACACCCCGGTCGCCGCTCAATGTAAAAGTTGCAAGGTTATCGTCTTCACTATCATCGTTTCGCACAACCGTCTCTTTTTTCTTGATGTCTGCAAGCCATTCTTTTGGCGGTGCTGTCGAAGGAGTAGAGCTATGCGAGATAGCAGCCTTACGTTTTTTCTTCTTGAAAAACAACAAGTAAATCAAATAAATCGCTGCTATGAGTATCCATAACTCCATGAGCATTAACCTTAATAATAAATTATTCACATACACCGATAATGGCGAATGGGAGAAGGAAGTACATTAATCTTAAAATGATACTTCTAAATTGAGAGGGTTAAAACCAAAATGTACTCGAAATAAATGTGTTAATTTAAATAAAAATAACTATTTGTTAAGCATACTGAACCAGAGGTGAAGTTTTAAGGTATAAAAATCTCTGTTAGGTAATTAACCTCGAAATGAAGTCGTATTGCTTCTGCACTAACATGCCTGTAACTGCCACATAGATACAGAACTGACCTCTTAATTGTGGAGATTATCGATTTATTGGACAAAACAAGAATCGGGTTTCAAAGTCAACCAGTCAGGCTATACATTATTAACCTCCAGTCCCTCAGGTATTGCTAACAGGCCGCAGGTCAAAATATTATAGATTTGAATTAGCCGAAATAAACTTAAAACCTAAAAAATTCATTCTTCATAATGTTCAAAGACAATAGAAGCCATTAATCCCCGTTGGTGGTACTAGCGACCAACGGAGCAAAGCGACAGCCTCAGACGGCTTATGTACAGACCAGCTAACTTATCAGGATAACAGTGTGCCTTTCAGGGTTGGAGTATCCTCATGGTAGAGCGGCTGAAACGCTGGTAAAGCCTGTATATCGTTTACAGATACGCACCATCATAGACCTGTTTACATCGGCAGTTAAGAAGGCTCAGTCTTGCCAATACATCAGGATTAAATGCTTAGTGAGTATGCTATGGGATAGATTCACCGACCATTATAGATACAATGAAGTAGAGATATTTCTATCTAACTTTATGATTTATAAGGAAAAAGTACATGATGGTGCCGATAATAGGAGTCGAACCTACGACCTTCGCATTACGAATGCGCTGCTCTACCAACTGAGCTATATCGGCTTTCCGGACGCGCCACGAGCGTGGCTGCGGTGTAAAAGGTTAGGGAAGATTGGGTGATGCGTCAACCACTTATCAAACTGACTGCTGGTTTTTACATCACCCTGTCTTCAATTACGCACGAATAGTGTCGTCGCCGAAACCGATCCACTTGTAGGTAGTTAAGGCTTCAAGCCCCATCGGGCCGCGGGCGTGCAGCTTCTGGGTACTGACCGCCACTTCCGCGCCAAGGCCGAACTGGCCGCCGTCGGTGAAGCGGGTTGAGGCGTTGACGTAGACGGCGGAGGAATCCACCTCGTTAACAAAGCGGTTGGCGTTTCGCAGCGTACGGGTCAGAATCGCGTCCGAATGCTGGGTGCCGTGCGCGCGAATATGAGCGATGGCGTCGTCCAGGTCAGCCACCACTTTCACATTCAGGTGCAGCGACAGCCACTCGTCGTTGTAATCCGCCTCTTTCACCGCTTCCACCGCCGCCGGGCCGGTTTGCAGCACAGGCAGCGATTTCTCGTCAGCATGCAGCGTCACGCCGGACTCCGCCATCTGCTTGCTCAGCGCAGGCAGGAAGCGGTCGGCAATCGCCTGGTGCACCAGCAGCGTTTCCACCGTGTTGCAGGTGCTCGGGCGCTGGGTTTTGGCGTTCACGATGATTTTCAGCGCCGGTTCAATCTCGGCGGTGTCGTCCACCACGATGTGGCACACGCCGATGCCGCCGGTGATCACTGGGATCGTCGACTGTTCACGGCAAAGTTTATGCAGGCCCGCGCCACCGCGAGGGATCAGCATGTCGATGTAGCGGTCGAGGCGCAGCATTTCGGTGACCAGCGCGCGGTCCGGGTTTTCAATCGCCTGAACCGCCGCTTTCGGCAGGCCGCACTCTTCCAGCGCCTGCTGGATCACCGCCACCGTGGCGTTGTTGGTGCGCCAGGTTTCTTTCCCGCCGCGCAGAATTGCCGCATTGCCGGTTTTCAGGCACAGAGAGGCGACGTCCACGGTCACGTTCGGGCGAGCTTCATAGATTACGCCCACCACGCCGAGCGGCACGCGGCGTCGCTCGATGCGCAGCCCGCTGTCCAGTAGCCCGCCGTCGATCACCTGCCCTACCGGGTCAGCGAGGCTGCATACCTGGCGCACATCGTCGGCGATGCCTTTCAGGCGAGCCGGGGTGAGCTGCAGGCGGTCGAGCATGGCTTCGCTGAGGCCGTTTTTACGCGCCTCGTCCACATCCTGCTGGTTGGCGGTCAGGATTTGTTCCGAGCGAGCTTCCAGATAGTCGGCAATTTTTTCCAGCACGAGGTTCTTTTCGCGGCCGGAGAGCAGTGCCAGCTGGTAAGAGGCCTCTTTTGCCGCTTTGCCCATTTGTTCAAGCATTAGTCTGCTCCTTAATTAACAATCATGTCGTCGCGATGCACGGCCACCGGGCCGTATTCATAGCCGAGGATGTCGTCGATTTGCTGGGAGTGATGCCCGGCAATGCGGCGCAGCGCGTCGCTGTTGTAGCGGCAAACGCCGTGGGCGATGTCGCGCCCTTCCAGGCTGCGAATGCGGATCACCTCGCCGCGGGAGAAGTTGCCGCTCACGCTTTTGATGCCTTTAGGCAGCAATGAACTACCGCGCTCCAGAATAGCGGACAGCGCGCCGTCATCCACGGTGATTTCGCCGGCAGGCGGAGCGCCAAAGATCCAGCGTTTGCGGTTTTCCAGCGGCGACTGCTGCGCGTGGAAGCGCGTCCCTACAGGGTTGCCGGCCATGACGTCGCCGATAACGCCGGGCTTGCTGCCTGCGGCGATGATAACGTCAATACCCGCGCGGCAGGCGACGTCGGCCGCCTGGAGCTTGGTGCCCATGCCGCCCGTGCCGAGGCCGGAAACGCTGTCGCCCGCAATGGCGCGCAGCGCATCGTCGATGCCGTGCACTTCTTTAATCAGTTCCGCTGCCGGGTTGTTACGCGGGTCTGCGGTGTAAAGGCCCTGCTGGTCGGTGAGCAGCAGCAGTTTGTCGGCCCCGGCCAGAATCGCGGCCAGCGCGGAAAGATTGTCGTTGTCGCCGACTTTGATCTCAGCCGTCGCCACGGCATCGTTTTCATTAATGACCGGCACGATGTTGTTATCTAACAGCGCTCTGAGCGTGTCGCGGGCATTAAGGAAACGCTCGCGGTCTTCCATATCGGCGCGGGTCAGCAGCATTTGCCCGACGTGAATGCCGTAAATAGAGAACAGCTGTTCCCAGAGCTGAATCAGGCGACTTTGCCCTACCGCGGCCAGCAGCTGCTTGGACGCGATGGTGGCGGGGAGTTCGGGGTAGCCGAGGTGTTCACGCCCGGCGGCAATCGCCCCGGAAGTCACAATCACAATACGATGCCCCGCCGCGTGCAGCTGGGCACACTGGCGAACCAGTTCAACAATATGGGCGCGGTTCAGGCGGCGGGAGCCACCGGTTAATACGCTGGTGCCTAGTTTTACGACCAGCGTCTGGCTGTCACTCATGATTCTCTGCCGTTTCTACAAATAAGGGGAAATTAAAAAGCCAGATGACGTTGTAACAGGAGTCGCGCGGCTTGCCAACAGGCGGCGTGGGAAAAGGGCTAATAAGCCAGAAAGGATCGCTGAGGATAGCGGATATATTTTACATTTTTATGACATATAAACTTTATTACGTTTATTTAATCTTTCTCCTAAATTGTCATAAATCTTTAATCTGAGAACGATAAAACCCTTCCTGTTTTTAGCAGGAGCCCGACTCCTGGATCAATTTTGCAAGCGTTCATCATTCTTGGGATAACAAATGAAAAAGAGCACACTGGCATTAGTGGTAATGGGTATCGTGGCTGCTTCTGCTTCTCAGGCAGCCGAAGTTTATAACAAAAACGGCAACAAGGTTGACATCTATGGCCGCGTTAAAGCTGAACACTACTTCAGCGACAACACCGGTTCCGATGGCGACCAGACTTACGCTCGCCTGGGCTTTAAAGGTGAAACTCAGATTAACAGCCAGCTGACCGGTTACGGCCAGTGGGAATACCAGATTGCGGGTAACAAAGCAGAGAACGACTCTACCGGCACCAAAACTCGTCTGGCGTTCGCAGGCCTGAAAGCCGGTGACTACGGCTCATTCGATTACGGTCGTAACTATGGCGTGCTGTATAACATCGCTGCTTACACCGATATGATGCCAGAGTTCGGCGATGACTCTTTCGTCAGAACCGACACCTTCATGACCGGCCGTGCGACCGGCGTGGCGACTTACCGCAACAACAACTTCTTCGGTCTGGTTGACGGCCTGAAGCTGGCTCTGCAATACCAGGGCAAGAACGGTTCCGATAGCAACAACGCCCGCAGCGATAAAACTCGCCAGAACGGCGACGGCTTCGGTACCAGCCTGTCTTACGACATCGCTGACACCGGTCTGAGCGTGGGCGCAGCATACGCCAACTCTAACCGTACGAACGAGCAGAAAGCTGCCGTTTACGGTAAAGGCGACAAAGCAGAAGCCTGGACTACCGGCATCAAGTACGACAAAAACAACGTGTACCTGGCAACCATCTACGCTGAAACCCGTAACATGAACCCAATCAGCGTCCCGGGTTCCCTGGCGGGTACCGCCAGCAGCGTTCCGGGTTATGCTAATAAAAACCAGGCGTTCGAAGCCATCGCTCAGTACCAGTTCGACTTCGGTCTGCGTCCATCCCTGGGCTACGTGCAGTCTAAAGCGAAAGACATCGAAGGCATTGGTGATGCGGATCTGGTGAAATACATCGACGTGGCCGCCACCTATTACTTCAACAAAAACATGTCTGCGTTTGTTGATTACAAAATCAACCAGCTGAGCGACAACAACAAGCTGAAGCTGAACAACGACGATGTTGTTGCGGTAGGTATGGTGTACCAGTTCTAATTCGCGATACTGCGGATAAAAAAATCCCCGTCAGCTTGACGGGGATTTTTTATTTTCAGGCGGAGAGTTTAAGCGACTTTTCCGCAAAGTTCTCGGCAGGCACCAGCCCAAGTTCAAGGGTGGCGAGTAAATCTTTCAGGCGTCCGTGGAAACCGCGCAGCGTCTGCTCCAGCTTTTCATCCACTTCTTTATCTTTTGCCGGGGTTGCCGTCCATTTGCCGTCTTTATCAAACAGGCCGAACTGCCAGGTGTAGGTAAACTGCTTTTCCTGGGCTTCCAGCACCATCCACCATCCCCAAAACTCGCGTTTCTCCGGCGCGGGCTTTACGTTAACGCACACCGCCAGGCAATCGAAGAAGAAACGGTTGTCTTCACACTGCTCTTCCCGGATATACGGGCCAAGCGAGGCGAACTTTCTGATCAGTCTACTTTTCGGGTGTCCACTCGGTAACGTCATTACGATCTCCTGTTGTGAAGCAACTGTTTTAGCAAACCGCCGTAATTTAGCAAATATTTAACGTAATCTTTGTTTCACCCAGCCGGTAATTTCCTGCAGCGCTTTGTCAAAATTTTGATACACCGGCTTAAACGGGATCTGGAGTAATTTGCCGTCGGCAGATGACGAAGTGATTAAACGGGATTCTTCTTCCGGGCTGAACGGATCGTTCTCCCAAAAGCCGGACAGCATCGGCGTTGGGCAACGGCGGCCCAGCAGCCCCTGCGTTTTCAGGGAGTAGCGATTCAGCTCCACGCTCAGCGCGCTGTCGGAGATGCTGGTCATGCCCAGGCGGCTCGCCAGCACGTCAATGTACATTTCCGGCACGTTGGCCTGGCGCTGCGGGTCGCTCAGCAGGGCGTGAACCACCGGCCCAAGGCAGGCGACGGCTTTCAGGCGCGGCGCTTCGAGGTAGGCCAGGCGCACGGCGACGTTGGCGCCAAAGCGAAAACCGAACGCCGCGACGCGGGTGTGATCAACCCACGGTATATTCGGTAGCGCTTTGAGCACGTGCTGGTGCAGCACGCTGGAATCCTGGGTCAGTTTCCATTTAGAGGAGAAGCCCACAGAGGGCATGTCGATGGTCAGCATCGCGATGCCCTGTGGGGCAAAATATTTCTCAAACAGGCTGTAATAATCGCTCTGTAAGGCATCGAGGCCGCCGCACATCAGCACGGTCGGGAATGGCCCTTCTGCCCCTTTAGGCATGTGCAGGAAGCCGCTGATGGTGCCGCCACCGGTCATCGGGAATTCAAGCTCGCGCAGCCCGCCGGACAACCGGGGAGCCGCCTCTTCGTAAGCCCGGTTAGCCAGCACCTGGGCCTGCTCCGCCAACGCGTCCCCTTTCAGGTGCGGGTACGCCGCAATGCTGTAGAGGTTCGCCGCCTGCAGCCAGCATTTGCCGACTTTCTCTTCGTCCGTTTCCTGGCCGGCACGCTGCTGCCAGAGCATCGCCTGCTTCGACCATTCGTAGATCCAGTTCCCCCCGCGATAGCCCATCACGGTATCAAACAGATCGTCGTTGGTACGTTCAGCCTCGGTGCAGGCAATCCGGGCCTGGACTTCGAGGATTTCACGCGGATCGACCCCGCGCCAGATCCACATCAGGCGGTTGATCATGCGGTACCAGTGGGGCACGTTTTTGCCGTCCAGCGCGGACTGGATCGCGGGCGTGGCGGTATGCCGCGCGCGACGAACAAGCGTGGACGTTTCCGGGTGTTTGAATCTTGGCTTAAAGAGGGTTTCGCTGAGGTTGGCCTGCGACATCGTTTCACTGCCTCCATGAATACGAGAAACGTCGCTATTGTAGCCTGATACGGTCCAAATAACACAAACGCCCGGCTATGCCGGGCGCCAAATAAATGACAAAGCTCAAATCATGGAGGGATTAACGGCCAGCCAACGGCGGCACAAACACCACGCCCATATCCCACGGCTGCTCAATCCAGGTGTCCTGCGGGATATCAATCACGTAATCGTCCACCAGCGGCTGACCGGCTGGTTTAGCGAAGATAGTGACGAAGTGAGCTTTCGGATACATTTCGCGAATGGCTACCGCGGTGCCGCCGGTGTCGACCAGGTCATCGATCACGATAAAACCTTCGCCGTCGCCTTCCGCACGCTTCAGCACGGTCAGCTCACGCTGGTTGTCGTGGTCGTAGCTGGAGATACAAACGGTATCAACATGGCGAATACCCAGTTCACGAGCCAGCAGCGCGCCCGGCACCAGGCCACCACGGCTAACGGCAATAATGCCTTTCCACTGTTCGGCTGGCAGCAGACGCTGAGCCAGTTTGCGGGCGTGAATCTGCAACATGTCCCAGGTGACGACGTATTTTTCGCTCATGTGAAGTGTCCCGGCCTGTAAATAACGGCTTAAAAAGTATTCGAAGGAGTTTTGGTTGCGCGAGATTATAGAGATCTGACGCACTAAAAACCAGTGCCGCAGGCCACTGGCAGCGGATTTTGCTCGTATTCAGCCTTCACGCAACAAAAGAAAGTGGTATTCTCAGGACATCGCGCAAGCCGTGCTTGTGGTGTATCTGAACCCGGCCAAAAACATAACCGGTCAGCCAAAAAAACGACTCCAGGGAGACTCAACGTGTCTGAATTGTCTCAATTATCGCCACAGCCGCTGTGGGATATTTTTGCCAAAATCTGTTCTATTCCGCATCCGTCCTATCATGAAGAAGCGCTGGCGGAACACATCCTGTCCTGGGCAAAAGAAAAGGGCCTGCACGTCGAACGTGACCAGGTGGGGAATATCCTGATTCGCAAGCCTGCTACGCCGGGCATGGAAACCCGCAAACCTGTGGCGCTTCAGGCGCACCTCGACATGGTGCCGCAGAAAAACAACGACACCGTTCACGACTTCGCTAAAGATCCTATCCAGCCGTACATCGACGGCGAGTGGGTAAAAGCGCGCGGCACCACGCTGGGCGCAGACAACGGCATCGGTATGGCATCCGCGCTGGCGGTGCTGGCTGACGACAGCGTGGCGCACGGCCCGCTGGAAGTGCTGCTGACCATGACCGAAGAAGCCGGGATGGACGGCGCGTTTGGCCTGCAGGCGGGCTGGATGCAGGCAGATATCCTGATCAACACCGACTCCGAAACGGAAGGTGAGATCTACATGGGCTGCGCGGGCGGGATCGACTTTATCACTACGCTGCCGCTGCAGCGTGAAGCCGTTCCGGCTGGGTTTGACACCTTCAAGCTGACCATCAAAGGGCTGAAAGGCGGCCACTCCGGCGCAGATATCCATCTGGGCCTGGGGAACGCCAACAAGCTGCTGGCTCGCTTCCTGCTGGCTCATGCCGCGGAACTGGACGCACGTCTGCTCGACCTGAACGGCGGCACCCTGCGTAACGCCATTCCGCGCGAAGCCTTCGCCACGTTGGCCGTGCCTGCGGCGAAAGCGGCCGAGCTGAAGTCTGCGGCTAACGACTACCTGGCCGTTCTGAAAAATGAACTGTCTGCGGTCGAGAAGAACATTACCGTGCTGGTGGAAGCCACAACGTCTGACAAACAGGCGCTGACCGCTAAAACTCGCGATACCTTCCTGCATCTGCTGAACGCGACGCCAAACGGCGTGATTCGTAACTCAGACGAAGTGAAAGGCGTGGTTGAGACTTCCCTGAACGCGGGCGTCGTGACCATGAGCGACGACAGTGCAGAAATTATCTGCCTGATTCGTTCCCTGATCGATTCCGGTAAAGACTACGTGGTTAGCGTGCTGGAGTCCCTGGGTGAACTGGCCGGGGCAAAAACCGTGGCGAAAGGCAGCTATCCTGGCTGGCAGCCGGACGCTAAGTCTCCGGTAATGGCTCTGGTGCGCGAGACTTACCAGAAGCTGTTCAACCAGACGCCGAACATCATGGTTATCCACGCGGGCCTGGAATGTGGTCTGTTCAAAAAGCCGTATCCGGAGATGGATATGGTTTCCATCGGGCCAACCATTACCGGCCCACATTCCCCGGACGAGCAGGTACATATTGAGAGCGTTGGCCAGTACTGGACGCTGCTGACCGAGCTGCTGAAGGCGATTCCGGCGAAATAAGTTTTACCCTCACCCTAACCCTCTCCCTGTAAGGGAGAGGGGATTTTCTTTATCTGCCTTACTTTCATACGCTCCTCTTTCTCCCTGACGCTTTCTCTCAAATAGAGAGGAGACCTTCTTTGTCTGCCTCACTTTCAGCGAAAACGTGTTTTTCCCCTTATCCCTTACAAGGAGAAGGCCGGGATGAGGGTTGCGTTTAAAACCTGAATAGCTGAAGGCGATTCCGGCGAAGTAAGTTTTACCCTCACCCTAACCCTCTCCCTGTAAGGGAGAGGGGATTTTCTTTATCTGCCTTACTTTCATACGCTCCTCTTTCTCCCTGACGCTTTCTCTCAAATAGAGAGGAGACCTTCTTTGTCCACCTTACTTTCAGCGAAATGTGTTTTTCCCCTTCTCCCCTACAGGGAGAGGGCCGGGATGAGGGTCTTATTCACAACCCCAGCAGCAGTTGCCTCTCCAGTTGCGGGTCGAGCAGCGTCACATGCAGCCCCACCAGCCGGACGCCGCGCCCTCCCCGCCGCTCTTCCCATGTTTTACGGGCGGTGGCGATCAGGTCTTCTTTGTTCAGCTTCGGCCAGACGTGCTCCTGGGTCGTCAGCTGAAAGTCATTAAACTTCAGCTTGATGCCTTGCCGGGCGATACGCAGGTCGGCCCGCTCTTTGGCAAGTCGCCTCTCAAGCTCCGGGTACAGGCGTTCAATAATCTCTTCGCATTCTGGCCATTCATGAATGTCTTCCGCGAGCGTCCGCTCTACCCCCACCGACTTTCTCTGACGATCGTTACTGATCTCGCGCTCATCAATGCCCTGGCTACGCTCCCACAGCACCCGGCCAAATTTCCCAAAGCGTTTTAACAACATGGCCAGGTCAGCATTTTGCACGTCAGCGCAGGTTCGCAGACCGAGCGTTTCCAGCTTTGCCACCGTGACTTTGCCCACGCCGGGAATTTTCCCAAGCGGTAGCGTCGCTAAAAAGTCCGGTACCTGTTCGGGCGTAATGACATACTGGCCGTTGGGTTTATTGAGGTCGGAGGCAATCTTTGCCAGAAACTTTATCGGCGCAATGCCAGCTGAGGCGGTCAGGTTCAGTTCGTCGGCAATGGACTGGCGAATTTGGCGGGCTATCAACGTGGCCGAGCCCTGGCAGTGTTCGCTGTCCGTAACGTCCAGATAAGCTTCATCCAGCGACAAGGGTTCGATCAGCGGGGTATAGCGGGAGAAGATTTCACGAATATGGTTGGAGGCTTCTTTATAGGCGTCGAACCGGCCCGGCAATAGCGTGAGATGCGGACAGAGTTTTAGCGCCATCGCGGTCGACATCGCGCTGCGCACGCCGTATTTTCTGGCGGGATAGTTCGCCGTGCTGATCACGCCTCGCCGCTGGGCGCTGCCGCCAATAGCGAGAGGAATATCGCGCAGGGCCGGATTATCACGCATCTCAACGGCGGCAAAAAAGCAGTCCATATCGACATGAATGATTTTGCGCATACCCACTCAACCAGAAAAATAACACTGGATAAGTATACAGCTAATTTTCAAAATGAGGAAATTGTCGCAGGCCACCAAATCTTTCCCTGCGAGTGGCATCACCTCGGGCATAAAGTGACATACCGCAAAAACTCCAATTGATTCCAATAAAATGTGTAAACGCCCGCGTCTGGCGCTTGCGAAAATTAGCCACGATGCTAATGTGAGCGCAATCCTGTACAGAATTTTCTGATTTCGGGTCCCTTTAGCCGTCCTGGCTGTTAGTTTCAGGTTTATCAAGGAATCAAGCAGTATGCGTAAGATCGCACTGATTATTGCGATGCTCTCTATGCCGTTTTTCTCTTTCGCCAGCCTGCTTAACAGCAGCGGTGTCGCCGCCCCTGTCGGCAAAGATAGCAGACAGCAGCTAATGGGCTCCCCGGTTTATATTCAAATCTTTAAAGAAGAGCGCACCCTGGAACTGTGGGTGAAGATGGGCGAGCAGTACCAGCTCCTCAACAGTTACCGCATCTGTAACTATTCCGGCGGCCTGGGGCCAAAACAGCGTCAGGGCGATTTTAAAAGCCCGGAAGGGTTTTATAGCGTTGATCGCAGTCAGTTAAAACCGGACAGCCGCTTCTATAAAGCCATTAATATCGGCTTCCCGAATGAATTTGACCGCGCTCACGGCTATGAAGGGAAATACCTGATGATTCACGGCGCCTGCGTGTCGATTGGCTGTTATGCAATGACCGACTCCGGCATCGACGAAATCTTCCAGTTTGTGACCGGGGCTTTGGTGTTTGGCCAGCCGCGCGTGCAGGTGAGTATCTTCCCGTTCCGCATGACCGACGCCAATATGGAACGCCACAAGTACTCCACCTACATCAACTTCTGGAAAGAGCTGAAACCGGGCTATGACTACTTCGCGGCTAACCATCAGCCACCGGGCGTGGCCGTGGTCAGCGGGAACTACGTCATCAGCAAACCTGCCGTGATGACGCCAGTTCAACCGCAGCTGGCTTCAAACTATAAGCTCACCGAGGCAAAATAACGCCGACTTGCCTGGCTCAATTTTGTGCCAGGTTTCGTTGGCGGTCAGCGGCTGAGTTGCGATGACCGTGACCACATCGTTCGGTGTGGTCTCTTCCTGAAAATCAATTTCCACGTCCTGATCAAGCAGCTTAGCGACACCGAATGGCGCTCTGCGGGTGATCCAGAACAGGTTCGTCGAGCAAAACGCCATCACGTAGCGCCCGTCCGACAACAGCATGTTAAACACGCCCTTTTCTCTAAGCTCTGCGCCCAGTTCAGTGATGTAGCGGAACACCGCTTCCATATTGCCCGGCGTGCGCGGGTAACGCTGCGTGAGTTTGTGCAGCAGCCAGCAGAACGCCTGCTCGCTGTCCGTTTCGCCAATCGGGCGGAACGTCCCCGTCTCCAGCGTGCGATAGCCCTTGAGTTGCCCGTTATGGGCATAGGTCCAGTTGCGGCCCCACAGTTCGCGGGTGAACGGATGGGTGTTTTCCAGCGCAACCTTGCCGCGGTTTGCCTGGCGAATATGCGCAATAACCGAGCAGGATTTAATTGGGTAATCCTGGACGAGGCGGGCGATGGGCGAGTTAAAGCTCGGCTGCGGATCTTTAAACGTGCGGCAGCCTTTCCCTTCGTAGAAGGTTATACCCCAGCCGTCTTTATGGGGGCCTGTTCCGCCTCCGCGCTGCACCAGTCCGGTAAAACTAAAACAGATATCCGTCGGTACGTTGGCACTCATCCCGAGCAATTCGCACATCTCTTCTCTCCCACAACGAATGCCCCTGCTCCGGGAGGAGCTGGGGCATTACGGGCTAAGCTTTAACCATTTCTTTTTCGATTAACTGGATCAGGATGTGGATCACTTTGATGTGAATTTCCTGAATGCGGTCCGCATAGCCAAAGTGCGGCACACGAATTTCGATGTCTGCCGTACCGGCCATTTTGCCGCCGTCTTTGCCGGTCAGGGTAATGACTTTCATGCCTTTCGCGCGGGCAGCTTCAATCGCTTTGATGACGTTGCCGGAGTTGCCGGACGTGGAGATCCCCAGCAGCACGTCGCCTTCGCGGCCAACGGCTTCAACGTAGCGAGAGAAGACATAGTCGTAGCCAAAATCGTTGCTGACGCAGGAGATATGGCTCACGTCAGAAATCGCGATCGCCGGATAGCCCGGGCGGTTCTCACGATAGCGGCCCGTTAACTCTTCCGCAAAGTGCATAGCATCGCAGTGTGAGCCACCGTTCCCGCAGGACAGTACTTTGCCGCCCGCTTTGAAACTGTCTGCCAGCAGCACCGCTGCGCGCTGGATGGCATGAATGTTGGCTTCATCCTTAAGGAAGTTAGTCAGCGTTTCCGCCGCTTCATTGAGCTCACTACGAATAAGATCCTGGTACATGAGGAGGTCCTTGAGGTTTGAGTGAATTTCACATCCCGCAGTGTACCGGATAGCGCCGAAAGCGAGAAGCGTAACCCCGCGTGTAAAGCCGGGGTTTTCCCTGGAAGTGCGGCAACAATGTGAGCGAGGTTGTAATTATTTTGTAAACATATTGCTAAAGAAAGCAACATCCACTACAACCAATACATCACAAGTGGTCAGACCTCCTACAAGCAAGGGAGCTTTCTTTATGTTGATTTTAAGCATTGTCCTTACCGTTGTTCTGCTGGGTGTGTTGTTCTATCACCAGGCAAATCTGCTGCTTAGCAGCGTGCTTCTGCTCGCGTGGACCGCCGCGCTGGGCTTCGCTGGCATCTGGTCTTTCTGGGTGCTGGTTCCGCTGGCGGTAATTCTGGTGCCGCTGCTGGTCACGCCGCTGCGTAAATCGCTGATCTCCGCACCGATCTTCCGTGGCTTCCGCAAAGTCATGCCGCCGATGTCCCGCACCGAAAAAGAAGCCATCGACGCCGGGACGACCTGGTGGGAAGGCGATCTGTTCCGCGGCAAGCCGGACTGGCAAAAGTTGCATAACTACCCGCAGCCAAAGCTGACCGCAGAAGAACAGGCTTTCCTTGATGGCCCGGTGGAAGAAGCCTGCCGCATGGCGAACGACTTCCAGATCACCCATGAGCTGGCCGACCTGCCTCCTGAACTGTGGGCTTACCTGAAAGAACATCGCTTCTTCGCGATGATCATCAAGAAAGAGTACGGCGGCCTCGAGTTCTCAGCCTATGCTCAGGCTCGCGTGCTGCAAAAACTGTCCGGCGTTTCCGGGATCCTGGCGATTACCGTCGGCGTGCCTAACTCCTTAGGCCCGGGCGAACTGCTGCAGCACTACGGCACCGAAGAGCAAAAAGATCACTACCTGCCACGCCTGGCCCGCGGCCTGGAAATTCCTTGCTTCGCGCTGACCAGCCCGGAAGCCGGTTCCGATGCCGGTGCCATCCCGGACAGCGGCGTGGTTTGCATGGGGGAATGGCAGGGTGAACAGGTGCTCGGTATGCGCCTGACCTGGAACAAACGCTATATCACGCTCGCCCCTATCGCCACCGTACTGGGCCTGGCGTTTAAACTGTCTGACCCGAAACGCCTGCTCGGCGGTGAAGAAGACCTCGGCATTACCTGTGCGCTGATCCCAACCCACACCCCTGGCGTGGAAATCGGCAAACGTCACTTCCCGCTGAACGTGCCGTTCCAGAACGGCCCAACCCGTGGGAACGACATCTTTGTGCCTATCGACTTTATTATCGGTGGCCCAAAAATGGCCGGTCAAGGCTGGCGTATGCTGGTTGAGTGCCTGTCCGTGGGTCGCGGCATTACCCTGCCGTCGAACGCTACCGGCGGCCTGAAATCCGTGGCGATGGCAACGGGTGCTTACGCGCATATCCGCCGTCAGTTCAAAATCTCTATCGGCAAAATGGAAGGGATTGAAGAGCCGCTGGCACGCATCGCCGGTAACGCGTATGTCATGGATGCTGCAGCTTCTTTAATTACCTACGGCATCGTGCTCGGTGAGAAACCCGCCGTACTGTCTGCGATTGTTAAGTACCACTGTACCCACCGTGGCCAGCGCGCCATTCTTGATGCGATGGATATCGTCGGCGGGAAAGGCATCATGCTCGGCGACGCTAACTTCGTGGCCCGGGCTTACCAGGGCGCGCCGATCGCCATCACCGTTGAAGGCGCCAACATTCTGACCCGCAGCATGATCATCTTCGGCCAGGGCGCAATTCGCTGCCATCCGTACGTGCTGGAAGAGATGGCTGCGGCGCAGAATAACGACGTGAACGCTTTCGATAAGCTGCTGTTCAAGCACATCGGCCACGTGGGCAGCAACAAAATGCGCAGCCTGTGGCTGGGCCTGACCAACGGCCTCGGCAGCAGCACGCCGACCCGCGATGCAACTAAACGCTACTACCAGTACATCAACCGCCTGAGCGCAAACCTGGCGCTGCTGTCGGATGTCTCCATGGCCGTGCTGGGCGGTAGCCTGAAGCGCAGAGAGCGTATATCTGCTCGCCTGGGTGATGTGCTGAGCCAGCTTTATCTGGCGACGGCGGTGCTGAAACGCTACGAAGATGAAGGTCGTAACGAAGCCGATCTGCCGCTGGTTCACTGGGGCGTGCAGGATGCGCTGTTCCAGGCCGAACAGGCGATTGATGACCTGCTGCGCAACTTCCCGAACCGCTTTGTGGCCGGTACGCTGCGGCTGGTTATCTTCCCGCTGGGTCGCCGCTACGATGCGCCGTCCGATGTGCTGGACCACAAGCTGGCGAAAATCCTGCAGGTGCCGTCCGCAACCCGGTCGCGTATTGGCCGCGGTCAGTACCTGACGTCAAGCGAGCATAACCCTGCTGGCCTGCTGGAAGCCGCTCTGCTGGATATTATGGCCGCCGAGCCAATCCACCAGCGCGTGTGCAAAGAGCTGAAGCGCAATCTGCCGTTCACTCGCCTGGATGAGCTGGCGAAGCAGCTGCTGGGTGAAGGCAAGATCACCGCCGATGAAGCGGCGATTCTGACCAAAGCGGAAGCCAGCCGCCTGCGCAGCATCAACGTGGATGAGTTTGATCCGGAGGCGCTGGCGACACAGCCGGTGAAGGTGCCGGAAAAGCACAGAAAGGTTGAAGCCGCCTGACCATTAACCCCTCTTATGAGGGGTTTTTTATTGCCAACAAAAGCACGTTTTCTCGTGCTACAGTGGATGAAATATTCTGCTAAGAGGCTGCCGATGGTGTCTGGTCTGAAAGTTTCCGTTCTGCAACAACCGCTCGTCTGGATGGACGGTGCCGCGAACCTGCGTCATTTTGATGTGCTGCTGGAGGGCGTGCGCGGACGTGACCTGATTATTCTGCCGGAAATGTTCACCACCGGCTTCGCGATGGAAGCCGCCGTGCAGTCAATGCCGGAACAGGAAGTGATTGACTGGATGCAGTTCAAAGCCCAGCAAACGCAGGCGATGATCGCCGGCAGCGCCGCTCTGCAAACCGAACGCGGGCCGGTGAACCGCTTCCTGCTGGTTCAGCCAGACGGCAAAGTACATTTCTACGATAAGCGCCACCTGTTCCGCATGGCCGATGAGCATCATCATTACCAGGCCGGGGAAGAACGCGTGATTATCGAGTGGAAGGGCTGGCGTATTTTACCGCTGGTTTGCTACGACCTGCGCTTCCCGGTGTGGTCCCGCAATCGCAACGACTACGATCTGGCGCTGTACGTCGCCAACTGGCCCGCGCCGCGCTCGCTGCACTGGCAAAGCCTGCTGCAGGCGCGCGCCATTGAGAACCAGGCTTATGTGGCAGGCTGCAATCGCGTGGGCACCGACGGCAACGGCCACCATTACCGGGGCGACAGCCGGATCATCAGCCCGCAGGGCGAGATCCTGGCGAGCGTTGAACCTCACCAGGCGGCACGACTTGATGCCGATCTTTCGCTGATTGCGCTGCGGGAGTACCGGGAGAAATTCCCGGCCTGGCAGGATGCCGATCCTTTCAGCCTGTGAGCATGATATGAAGAAACCGGCCCATTCAGGCCGGTTTTTTTATTGTTCCGCCAGCACAGTCACGGCGCGAGTCAAAGCCTGGACGGCAAGGGCCACGTCGCTTTCAATGACGGATTCCGCCGGATGATGGCTGATACCCTTCTCGCAGCGAACAAACAGCATGGCGCTCGGCCAACGCTCTGCGATGGCAATGGCGTCGTGCCCTGCGCCGCTTGGCAACGACAGGCTCCGCCCCTGAACTTCGCTCACCGCCTGCGTTAGCGTTGCCTGCAACGCCGCATCACACGGCGTGGCCGGAATAGCGTAGTAGGCTTCTGCGGTAAACTGCATGCCGCGACGGGCGGCAATCGCTTCCCCTTCGGCAAGAAGCTGGCCTAACAAACTTGCCAGGCTTTCGTCACTCGGGCTGCGAATGTCCAGCGTAAGCTGAACGTCGCCAGGGATAACGTTCACCGCGCCTGGCGCGCAGCTTAACGTTCCCACCGTGGCAACTTCGTCGGGGCCGTGGCGGCGCGTGGCGGATTCAATAAAGGTCATCCATTCGGCAGCGGCGGCCAGCGCATCTTTGCGCAGCGCCATTGGCACCGTCCCCGCATGGCCCGCATGGCCGGTAAAGCTGCAGTTCAGGCGACGGGCGCCGTTAATGGCCGTGACCACGCCCAGCGCAAGTCCCTGCTCTTCCAGCACCGGTCCCTGCTCGATATGCAGCTCAAGGTAAGCGCTGAAATCGCTTTTTGGCCGCTCCGCGCTGGCAATACGCGTCGGATCCAGACCGGCAATCGTCATGGCCTGCGCCACGCTGACGCCGCTGGCATCTTCACAGCTCAGCCAATGCTCCGGCCAACTGCCGGTGATGCCTCGGCTCCCCAGCAGGGTAATCCCAAAGCGGGTGCCTTCTTCATCGCCAAAACCGACAATTTCGATGGCCTGCTCGAGCTGGATATTGTTTTGATAAAGGTACGCGACCACTTCCAGGGCACACAGCACGCCGAGCATCCCATCGTAGCGGCCCGCATTGCGCACCGTATCAAGATGGGACCCCAGCAAAATCGCCTGCGCGCCTTCTTGCCTGCCTTCGTAACGCCCACAAATATTGCCGACAGCGTCCTGCCAGGTCGTCATGCCGAGCAGTTCCATCCAGCCAGCGACCAGCTGATTCGCCCGCAAATGTTGCACCGAAAGGTAAACCCGGGTCAGCTGGCCCGCGATTTCGCTGATAGCAGCTAGCTGGTCAGCCCTGTCCATGACGCGCTGGGCGGCTACCGCGGCATAGTTAGCATCCATAAGCGGCGCGCCCATTAGCGGGCCCCCTGCGCGTAAACGTTCCACGCTGCCTGCATCGCTTCACCCTGCACGCTTTTAAAGCCGAGACGGTTAAGCACCGCTTCCAGCGCGGTGAGCGTTTGCAGGACGCAATCTTTGCGTGCGTTGTAGCCCATGGTGCCGATGCGCCAGATTTTGC
The DNA here is from genome assembly GCF_011752835.1 of Enterobacter sp. Ap-1006. Lineage (NCBI taxonomy): Bacteria > Pseudomonadati > Pseudomonadota > Gammaproteobacteria > Enterobacterales > Enterobacteriaceae > Enterobacter > Enterobacter sp. Ap-1006. The sequence continues at coordinate 971,227 of NZ_VWWU01000003.1, forward strand.
CCTGCAGCGGGCCGAAGGAGGTGCCGATCTCGATATGGAAATCTTCCAGCAGCAGCTTACGAACCTCTTCGCCGTGAACCTGCGCCGGGATAGTCACGCCGAGGACGTTGTTCATCTTGTGGTCAAGATCGCCGAAAGTTTCCAGCCCCATGCCCTGGATCCCCGCCACCATCGCCCTGCCGTGCAGCTCATGACGGGCAATACCGACGTCCAGACCTTCTTCCAGGATCACGCGGGCGCACTCACGGGCAGCAAACAGCATGCTCGTCGCTTCGGTGTGGTGATTCAGACGTTCCGGCCCCCAGTAGTCCATGATCATGCCCAGATCGAAGTAGTTGGAGTAGATCATTTCTTCGTCCCCGTCCTGATGGGCGGCAGTGCGAATGCCTTCTTCCACACATTTACGGCGGCGAATGGCCTCTTCCATTTTCGGACTAAGGGTGACCGGTGAGCTGCCTGACGGGCCGCCCAGGCACTTCTGCAATCCGGCGGAAACGGCATCCAGTCCCCAGGCATCGGTGAGCAGTTCGTTCCCGCCAAACGATGCTGTAGCATCGGTGTAGAACAGCACGCCGTGGCGGCGGCAGATCTCGCCCAGTTCGGCCAGCGGCTGCAGCATCGTGGTGGAAGTATCGCCCTGCACGGTCAGCAGCAGGCGAGGTTTTACCGCTTTGATGGCGTCTTCGATTTGCTGCGGGCTGAATACTTCGCCCCACGGCACTTCAATGGTGTGCACTTCGGCGCGGCAGCGGCGGGCAATCTCACACAGCAGGTGACCAAAACGGCCAAACACTGGAACAAGCACTTTATCGCCAGGGCGAATAGCCGACAGCAAAATGGCCTCGATCCCGGCGCGGGAAGTGCCGTCCACCAGCATCGTCCATTTGTTTTCGGTGCGGAAGAGCTCGCGGTACAGCACCATCACCTCATTCATATATCCCGTCATCACCGGGTCATACTGGCCGATAAGCTGGCTCGCCATGGCACGCAGCACGCGCGGATCGGCATTGATCGGGCCTGGCCCCATCAGCAAACGGTGCGGCGGGTTGATCTGGGAAAACTGCTGAATATCAAACATGGCGATTCCTTGAGTCTGAGATTGAAACAAAAGATTCTTATAATCATCTTTTGCAACTAATGTGCCAGCCGCAGGCAAAATTTTTTCCGGCTGACAGGCTTAAGCCAGCGCGGAAAAACAGGTTTGGGTAAAAACGATGAACTCTTTTGGCTCACCCGAACTGTGCAGTTGCACCGGCGAGGGGCATTAACGCTGTTCGAGCTCGTCCAGCTCTGTATACAATTCAGCGATATTATGGATACGCTGACGCCCACTGGTCAATGATTCATGCAGCACTGCGTTAGCCAGTAAATTCACCAGGCTCATGGCGCTGCTGTAGCTGTCAAACGCCGAAACGCTGTCGAGCGGCGAGCTCAAATGCCAGCCAGGATAACTTGCCAGCACCGCCGAACCCGGTTCGCTCAGCACCACCAGCGGTATACCGCGCTGCTGCAAACTGGTGAGCAGTGGCTTGATAATGCGCGGCCTGCGGCGAAACGCCACGGTGACGACGCAATCTTCCGGGCCGATATCCACCAGCTCTTCCGCCAGCGTCTGCCCCGGCTGCGGGAGCAGATGTACGCCGCTGCGCACCTGCAAAAGCTGCTGGCGCAAGTGCATCGCCACCGGCCAGGAGTTTCGCATCCCAATGATAAACAGCCGTTTTCCGATCACAAGGGCATTGACCACTTCGGCAAACGGGCCCGCTTCAAGCTGATTCACCAGTTGAGTGAGGTTCGCCATTTCCTGCTTGTAATGACGTGCCAGCAGCGTGTTGCCCTGCACGGCATCACGGTTTTCCGTCAGCGGCATCCCGCTCTGGCGCAGGGTCCGCAGCTCTTCGCGCATATCTTTGTAGCGTTCGTAGCCTAAGCGCTTAAACAGGCGGCTCACGGTGGCCTTGGACACGCCTGAAAGCCGCGCCAGCTCGGCGCTGTTGTAGCTGATCAAGTCATCAAAGTGGTCAACGATGAACGAGGCCACGCGCTGCTCCTGCGGGGAAAAGAGCGCCCATGACGCCCGCAACCGCTCGTCTAACTGTTTCATGCCGACTCCTGTAACTTTTGTTTCATCAAAGCCTGACACAGTGAAACGATCCTCGTCAACCTGGAACATCTCTTGCTTCTGACTCCCCTACCCGAGCGGATTTCCTGCAAGAGAAGAAAAATATGCAAAGCAATATGGCCCCCGGAGGCATGGCGGTGACGCCCCATCATCTGGCTTCTGAAAGTGCGCTGTCTGTGCTGCGCCAGGGCGGTGATGCCATTGAAGCGATGGTCGCCGCAGCCGCCACTATCGCGGTGGTTTATCCCCATATGAACGGTATAGGCGGGGATGGATTCTGGCTGATTGTTCCGCCTGAGGGGGAACCTGTGGCCATCGACGCCAGCGGGGCCGCCGGATCGCTGGCGTCACTGGATTTCTACCGGGGAGAACGCGCTATTCCCCATCGCGGCACCCGCGCTGCGTTGACCGTGCCCGGCACGCTGAGCGGCTGGGCAGAAGCACTGAAAGTGTCATTGGAGCTTGGCGGCGGGCAGATGCCGCTTTCCCGCCTGATGGCTGATGCTATTCGCTATGCGGCGGACGGGATCCCGGTCACCGCCTCTCAGGCGAACGCGACGCAAAGCAAATACGCCGAGCTGGTTGATATTCCCGGTTTTGCCGACACGTTCCTGCAGCGTGGTGAAGTGCCCGCGACCGGGAGTCGTTTCACGCAGCCCCGGCTGGCCAGGACCCTGACGCGAATGACCGTAGAAGGCCTGGACAGTTTTTATCGCGGCCCGCTGGCCTCAATCATTGCCGAAGAGCTGGCCGGTCTGGGGATACCGGTCACAGCTGCCGATCTGGCGGCGTGCAGGGCAACTCGTACCAAACCGCTTCGGCTTGAGCACCAGGCCGGGGAAGTTTTTAATCTCGCACCGCCTACGCAAGGGCTGGTCTCGCTGGCGATCCTCGGCATTACCGACCGTCTGTCGATGACAAACGCCAGTGAAGTTCAGACCGTACACCGCATCGTGGAAGCCACTAAAAAAGCCTTTGCGCTGCGCGACACGCACATCACCGACCCGCGCCTGATCGCGACCTCAATACAAAACCTGTTAGATCCCGAGGCGCTGGATCTGCTGGCCGCAAAAATTGATGACCAAAGCGCCGCCCCGTGGGGCAAAGGTAAAGGCCCCGGCGACACGGTCTGGATGGGCGTCATTGACGGGAATGGCCTGGCCGTGTCGTTTATTCAAAGTATTTATCACGAATTCGGCAGCGGAGTTGTGCTGCCCCAAAGCGGCGTGCTGTGGCAAAACCGCGGGGCATCTTTCAGCCTTGATGCAGAGCACCTGCTGGCGCTGGCGCCGGGCAAAAAGCCGTTCCATACCCTGAACCCGGCAGCGGCCAGGCTCGCCGACGGCAGGACGCTGGTTTACGGCTCGATGGGCGGCGACGGGCAACCGCAGACGCAGGCGACAATCTTTACCCGCTATGTGCTGCAGGGCGTCGATTTACAGGAGGCGATTTGCGCCCCGCGCTGGCTGCTTGGCCGCACCTGGGGGCTGATTTCCGACAGCCTTAAGCTTGAAAGCCGCTTTAGCCAGGACACCGTAACCGCACTTGAAGCCCTCGGACACGAGGTAGAAACAGTACCCGCCTTCAGCGAGATCGTCGGCCATGCCGGCGCCATCGTCAGACATACCAATGGCATGCTCGAAGGTGCGTGGGATCCGCGCAGCAACGGCAGCGCCGCAGGCTTTTGAGGAAAATACCAATGAACCAATATTCTTTTGACTGGCAGCACTACATTGCCCTGATGGAGCAACTGCTTGCCGTGCCGCTGACCGATGAGCGCCGTGAAGAGCTGGAATTCCAGCTGGCGCGCATTGCAGCCATGGCTGAACCGCTGATGGCCTTCCCGCTTGCTGACCGCCAGGAAACCGCCGGAGTCTATACATTATGACCACTCTTTCTATCCGACAGATCCAGCAGGGACTGCGGGACAAAGATTTTTCAGCTACCGAACTGGCCAGGCAAACGCTGGCGAAGATTGAGCAGCGAAACCCGCAGCTTAATGCTTTTACGGAAACCACCCAGGATCGTCTTCTGGAGGAGGCGACCTCGGTAGACCAACTGATCGGTCGCGGCAGCCCTTTGCCAGCGCTCGCGGGCGTGCCTTACGCGGTAAAAAATCTTTTCGATATTAAAGGCGTAACAACCCTTTCAGGCGCGGAGCTGTTTGCCGGACAACCCGCGGCATCCCAGGATGCCTTCGCTATTACACAGCTGCAAAAAGCGGGTGGAATGCTCAGCGGGGCGTTGAATATGGATGCCTATGCCTACGGCTTCACCACGGAAAACAGTTATTACGGAGCCACCAAAAACCCGCACGATCTGTCGCGTATTGCGGGCGGCTCGTCCGGCGGCTCAGCGGCAGCTGTCGCCGCGGGCATGGTGAATTTCACTCTTGGTACCGACACCAACGGCTCAATTCGCGTTCCGTCTTCGCTTTGCGGGCTGGTCGGCCTGAAGCCGACTTTTGGTCGCCTGTCGCGCGGCGGCAGCCATCCTTTTGTCGCCAGCCTCGACCATATTGGCCCGCTGGCTCGCAGCGTGGAGGATGTCGCAGCGGTTTACGATGTGCTGCAAGGGTACGACAGTAGCGATCCTTTTCAGACTTCGCGCGCCATTGAGCCGGTTTGCGCAGTGCTTGAGCGTGATACGCCGCTTCGCGTGGCGGTGCTGGAGGGTTTCTTTGAAAGCTGGTGTGACGCGGATGCCAAAGAAGCCGTTAGCCGGGTAGCCAAAGCGCTCCAGGCCACGGAAAAAGTTTCTATGCCGGAAGCCGAACTCGCCCGTTCGGCGGCTTTTTTGCTGACCGCCGCCGAAGGTGGAAATCAGTACCTGCCCGCACTGCGAACCAGTCCTGAGCGCTTCGAACCTAACTCGCGCGAACGCCTGCTGGCGGGGGCCATGACGCCGTCGGCCTGGTACACCCAGGCTCAGCGCTTCCGGGCCTGGTTGCGCGATCGCACGCTGCCGCTGTTTGACCATTTTGATCTGCTTGTTGCCCCCGCCACGCCGTGCTGCGCCACGCTTATCGGGCAGCAAACCATGCATATCAACGGGCAAGATATCCCGGTCAAAGCCAGTATGGGGATCCTGACGCAGCCAATCTCTTTCCTGGGATTACCGGTTGTCAGCGCCCCGCTGGTCGCGGCCAGCGGTTTACCGATTGGCGTGCAATTAATTGCCGCACCGTGGCGGGAAGACGTGTGTTTACAGGCCGCTCGCCGCCTGGAATCTCAGGGTATTTTACAGACGAAGGTAAGTTAAATGATGCGAGATAATATCGACCGCCCGGCCGTTTTAAATGAAGTCACTACGGCATTTTATCGCTACGAGCAGGCGCTGATTACCAATGACGTCGCCGTTCTGGATGAGCTGTTTTGGGAGGATGCTCGCACCGTGCGTTTTGGCGCAACGGAAAACCTTTATGGCATTGAGCAGATCCGCGCTTTCCGCAACGGGCGTTCGCCGAAGGGGCTGGATCGCCAGTTGAGAAATACCGTTATCACCACCTTCAGCGACGACCTCGCGGTAGCGAGCACTGAGTTTACCCGAGAAGGCAGCGATAAGATTGGCCGCCAGATGCAGACCTGGGTCCGGTTTGCCTCAGGCTGGAAGATTGTGGCGGCGCATGTCAGTTTAATGGGGTGATAGTCTGTTTCTTCACCATAAAAATCTTCTGTTTATGAAAGCCCATGTCGTGTTCCGTTCACCTTAAATACCGCTTCATATGTTGCCACCATACAGGTGAACATCTTAGGGGAGTCACCGTCACTCCCCTAAGAACCCGGACTCCCGGCGAAATAAATCGACCGCGTGAGCGGCAGACCTCCGTTTTATCTCCCAGTCCTGGGTCGCCTGAGATGCATTCCCGACGCTCTCAGCCACAACGTCTCGGCTTCTTTTACCCTCACCCTAACCCTCTCCCTGGAAGGGAGAGGGAATAAACAATGTTTCCCGTGGATTTTGTTTTCTCCCTCGCCCCTTTGGGGAGAGGGCTGGGGTGAGGGGAGATTTGTCCCCGGCTCTCATCGCCCCCGGGTATGACCCAACTCAGACGGGGTTGAGCTGTCGGGAACAGCGAAAGAGAGCGATCGTCGGGAACGAATCGCGAACGACCCCGAATGTTTGGGTGATAGCCGGTGGGTTTACCGCTTCTGCGGCGATGAGCTCGCCGGGCGCCAGGGTTGTCAGGGAGATGGCGTTATCTCCCTGACACGTTCACCGTGCTCTGAACGTGCAGGGGAAGCAGAGATACGGGTGAACGGAACAGCAACAAAGTAACAAATATCTCAGAAACGAGCCTCAAAGATATATCTGTATAAAAATGGCATCCACAAAAGAATGGGAGGGCCAATAACATCATTCAACAAAAGGGTGCGTCTTCACCCAATGCTCAGCAATGTCCTGCCTTCTGCAAATCCACACCCCTTCATGTTGCTGCACGTAATCCAGAAAACGCTGCAGCGCCCGGAAGCGGCCCGGTCGCCCTAACAGGCGGCAATGCATGCCGATAGACATCATCTTCGGCGCCGTGTCGCCTTCTTCATACAGTACGTCGAAGCTGTCTTTCAGGTAGGTGTAGAACTGCTCTGCGGTATTGAACCCCTGCGCGGTGGCGAAGCGCATATCATTGGTATCCAGCGTGTACGGCACGATCAGGTGAGGTTTGGTGTTACCGTCTTCGCAGGCCACTTTGCTCCAGAAAGGCAGATCGTCGCCGTAGTAATCGCTGTCGTACAGGATACCGCCGTGCTCAACCACCAGCCTGCGGGTATTAGGGCTGTCGCGCCCGGTGTACCAACCGAGCGGGCGGGAGCCGAACAGATCCTCCAGGATTTCCATCGCCTGATGCAGGTGCTGGCGCTCGGTGGCAACGTCCATATTCTGATAATGGATCCAGCGCCAGCCGTGGCTGACCACGTCGTAGTCAGCGGCTTTGATCGCGGCCACGATCTCCGGGTTGCGGGCCAGCGCCATGGCGACGCCAAACACCGTCAGAGGCAGACCGCGCTTCTGGAATTCATTGTGAATACGCCAGAACCCTGCCCGGGAGCCGTATTCGTACAGGGAGTCCATCGACATATGGCGGTCCGGGAAACTGGCCGCCCCGATGATGTCGGAGAGAAATTGTTCCGAGCCGCTGTCGCCGTGCAGCACGTTGTTTTCCGCCCCTTCTTCAAAGTTCAGGACAAACTGAACCGCAATACGCGCGCCGTTCGGCCACTGCGCATGGGGAGGCTTGCCGGCATAACCGGCGAGATCGCGCGGGTAGTTTTCGGTAAAAGGGTAGCGATTACACTTTTGTTCTTCCGTCATAGTTGGCCTCTTCAACCTTAACCCAGACGAGCAAAAGAGCCGGAAAGCGGCTTTTTATTCGGATAAGCGAGATCGCCAAATTTGCTGGTGCCGATCCCCAGCGTAACCAGCGACTCCACCAGCTTCACCGCCGCGGTGACGCCGTCGATGACCGGGATGCCGATCTCTTCGGTCAGCTCTTTCGCCAGGTTTGCCATGCCGCCGCAGCCCAGCACGATCGCCCCACTGTTGTCTTCTTTTTTGGCCTGAATGCAGCGCTCACGCACCATGCGCTGGGCCAGCCCGGTGCCGTCTTCCAGCGCCAGCACGGGCAGATCGATGGCATGCAGCGCCGCGCAGTGATGCTCGAAGCCGTATTGCCGCAGCAAATGGCGGGCAATGATCACCGTGCGCGGCAGCGTGGTGACAATAGAGAAGCGGGTGGCGACCATCGTGGCCATATGCATGGCCGCTTCGGCAATGCCAATCACCGGCCCGCTGGCTATCTCACGCGCCGCCAGCAGCCCAGGGTCGCCAAAGCAGGCGATGACATGCCCGCTCGCGCCCTGCGCTTTGCCCTGCTGAATTTGTTCCAGCACACCGATGGCCGCAATGGCTTCGTCAAAGTGCCCTTCTATTGACTCCACGCCCTGCTCCGGGCAGGTCGTGAGGATTTGCGTACCGGGAGCCGCAACGCTACGCGCGGCTTCAGCAATGGTGTGCGTCATTGCCTGGCTGGTATTGGGGTTGATCACTTGAATAATAGGCTGGGGCATGGTTATTCCTGTCGGGTGCCAAAGAGGCGGGCGAAGTCTGGGGTGGTTTCACCGCTGCGCTCAAAATGCAGGCTGGAAACAATGTGATCGAAGTGGTGCTGCATCGCCAGGGTCAGCGGTTCAATGTCTTTTTTACGCAGCAGATCGATTAGGTGTTCATGATCGTCACAGCGGCAGCCCCGCTGCCACGGCGCGCCCCAGGCAGCGATCGCCAGCGAGGAGCGGTGCGTCAAACTGGTGACCATTTCCGTCAGCACGGCATTGCCGGAGATAGCCTGCAGCTGAATATGAAACGCCGCTGAAAGGCGGATGGCCGCCGGCCCGTCTCCGTCGCGGTGCGCTTTTTCTTCCTGCTGGATGATTTTACGCAGCGCGGCCAGGTGCGGCGCCTGAAGATGCTCGAGTACATGAGGCAGGTTGGCGCATTCAAGGACGGAGCGGGTCTGGAAGATCGCTTTTGATTCTTCGACGTCTGGCGTGGCCACAAATGCACCACGCCCGGGCAGCATGGTGATCATTTGCACCGTTGCGAGGCGCGTTAAGACTTTACGGACCCCGGTTCGGCTAATGCCAAAAACGTCCGCCAGCGCTTCTTCCGGCAGTTTACTGCCCGGCGGCAGCTGGTGTTCGACCATCGCCGTCATCAGCGATTGCCAGATCACGGCTTCTTTATCATGCAGTTCTGCTGGGGCTGTCACCCCGAAATCACGCTTCATTCACCTCTCCTGTTAGCACCAGGCACTCTTTATTTGTATACAATATCACTGATAATTGAATACAAGAAATGCAAACCTGGCCTGGTTCCTGCAATACCTATGGCAGACGTAATCCATCTTCTGTTTTTATAGGAGCAGATCCCATGCCAGGTATAGAGAACAATGCAGCAGCCATGAAAGAGAGTGCCAACGCCGGCTACAGCCCGCGCCTGTGCAACGATGATCTGGCCCCAACCCGCCACCAGACTTGGTCCTGGTATAATATTTTTTCGTTTTGGATGTCTGATGTACACAGCATGGGCGGCTACGTGGTGGCAGCCAGCTTCTTTACGCTCGGGCTTGCCAGCTGGCAGGTACTGATTTGCCTGCTGGCAGGGATTTGCATCGTGCAGTTTTGTGCCAACCTGGTCGCCAAACCCAGCCAGATGGCGGGCGTGCCTTACGCGGTGATTTGCCGCCAGGCTTTCGGCGTCTTCGGCGCGAATATTCCGGCGGTGATCCGCGGGCTTATCGCCTTCGCCTGGTACGGGATACAAACTTACCTGGCCGCTAACGCATTAATGCTGGTGCTGTTGAAGTTCTGGCCAACGCTTGCGCCGATGACCAGCGTCAGCTTCCTCGGCCTGTCTCAGCTCGGCTGGGTCTGCTTCGGCATTATGTGGGTGCTGCAGGCGATGGTGTTCTGGCACGGGATGAATGCGATTAAGCGCTTTATTGATATCGCGGGCCCCGCCGTATACATCGTGATGATGGCGCTGGCAGGCTGGATCCTGTATCAGACCGGTTTCGATGGGATCTCCTTTACCTTAGCCAGCAAACAGCTTAGCTCCGGCGAGCAGGTGTGGCAGATGATCACCGCTACCGCGCTGGTGGTGTCGTACTTCTCCGGCCCGCTGCTGAACTTCGGCGACTTCTCTCGCTACGGTAAAAGCATGAATGAGATCCGCCGCGGCAACCGCTGGGGTCTGCCGTTTAACTTCCTGCTGTTCTCTATTGTCACCGTGGTGATTGTGTCCGGTACTCAGTCGCTGTTTGGCAAGATGATCACTGACCCGATCGAAACCGTGAGCCATATCGGCAACAGCCTCGCGATGGCGATTGGCCTGCTGACGATGATCACCGCGACTATCGGGATCAATATCGTGGCGAACTTTGTTTCTCCGGCGTTCGACTTCTCTAACTGCTCCCCGCAGAAGATCAGCTTCCGTGCGGGTGGGATGATCGCCGCGGTGGGTTCTGTGCTGCTGACGCCGTGGAACCTGTTCCAGTCCCCGGAACTTATCCACTACACGCTGGATGTGCTGGGCTCGTTCATTGGGCCGCTGTTCGGCATCCTGCTGGCGGACTTCTACCTGGTGAAAGGCGGTAAAATTCACGTCGACGATCTGTTTAACGACACGCCGAAAGGCCGCTACTGGTACAGCCACGGCTTTAACCCGAAAGCGATCATCGCCCTGGTACCTTCGGTTGCCGTCTGCCTGACTATCAGCTTTATTCCTTCCCTGCATGAAGTCGCCAACTTCAGCTGGTTTATCGGCGTGTTCCTCGGCCTGAGCTGCTACCGCTGGCTGGCTCGTAGCGAAAAAGTCAGCGTTGCTGCCGGTTTTGCTGGCCGCGTCGCCACCTCCAAAGAGTAAACATTGAGGCCTGGGCCCGAAGGAGTTCAGGCTTTTTCATTTCCAGACATACTCTTTTTCTCTCTGAGACGACGGCTGACTCGGCGCGAGTGATATATTCTCTCTTCGCCCTTTCCAGCAAAATCCCGTGTCAAAGGAGAGTCCCTTGCTCAGCAGTAAGAAGTCGGCCACTGAGGCTGCCCCCCATAAGCCGTCCGCCTGGTATGTTTTGCTCCTGTTCACCATTCCGCCGCTGCTTTGGGCGTGTAATTACATCGTCGGCAAAGCCGTTCGCAACGATATTCCCCCGGTAGGGCTCACCTTTATGCGCTGGCTGGTGGCACTCATTGTGATCCTGCCGTTTGCGCTGCCTTATATAAAAAGAGACTTTCGTCGCTACCGGGAGTATCTGGGCTGGATTGTCGCCGTCTCGGTGACGGGGATCGTCTGCTTTAGCCTGCTGGTGTATATCGGCCTGCACCACACTTCGAGCACCAACGCGCTGTTGCTTAACTCCTGTATACCGGTGCTGATTATGCTGTTTGGCGCGCTGTTTTTTGGGCATAAGCTCAGCGTTAAACAAGTGGTGGGCCTGGCAATTTCCTGCTGCGGTGTGCTGTTTATTATCTTTAAGGGCGATATCCACGGGCTGCTGCAAATGGCGTTTTCATCGGGTGACCTGATGCTGCTGGCGGCCATGGCCTGTTTTGCGCTGTATACGCTGTGGATCCGAAAAATTCCTTCCGATATTAGCCGCATCGGGCTGCTGGGTGTTCAGGTGGCTATCGCGCTGGTGGTGACTCTGCCGCTGTGGCTGCATGAAATGAGCACCGGCGCTGTGCCACACTGGAATACCATGACGATTTCAGCGGTCGTGTTCCTCGGCGCATTTCCCTCTTTTGTTTCCTACCTGCTGTACGGGCGCTGCGTGGAAGCCGTAGGTGCCGCACGGGCCGGGCTTAGCATTCACCTGATCCCAGTCTTCGGCGTGGTGCTGTCACTGGTGTTTCTCGGCGAAACGCTGCATCTTTTCCATATCATCGGGATTGCGACTATTTTGATCGGCGTGGCGTTGGCCAGCAGGCAGTAAATCCTCTCCGGGGGAAGCCCCTGTTCTAAAATAAGCCACATCTCTGTAGCCGCTGAGAAACCAGCAGAGCCTGAGCCAGCAATGACTCAGGCTTTTTGAACCGAGGCATCTGTCCCCTTCTCAGGGCAAACGCTTAAACTCAGCATTACCATTTTCCCCAACAGACACAGCATGAGACACCTGATCAAAGGTGCCGTAATGTTAAAATTCGATCGATTCAATAAGTATTGAACAATAAGCCAGGCGCTGCATGGCAGCCTTTCATGTGAAAATGAGCCTCCCTTGAGAAAAATACCGGCCTATTCTCCTACTACAAGATGCCCAAAAAGACGCAGAGACCATATTGCGGAGAACAAATATAGTAGGATAAAACCTCTTGATTCGTGAGCCCAATGGTCACGAGTTCGGATATTTACGTATAAATTCATTCACATAAATCGTTGTTGAGATTTATTCTTAACTGGAAAAACAAACAACCACAAATAAAATAGGTTATTAAAGTATCTAAGCTTCATTTATTATCTAAATAATTAAGCATCTGTTTAGATAATGAATATCTTTCCATAACCACATTTTAAATAAGCATATCTCCTTATAAAGAAGGAAATTAAAATCCTACTAAAAATATTTTTTTGTATCCAAATTAAACAAACAATATAAAGGTCGTTCAAAGGGATATAGCATGATAGTTTTCCTTATCGAGAATAATATAGAATTTAGACCCGGCGACAGAACGCTTCGAGGGCAAAATAAAGAAGTGAAGCTTCACTCTTCGTCGGTACACTGCCTGGAGTTGCTGATCGAGCGCCAGGGGGACGTCGTTGACCATGAGTCCTTGCATGATTTTGCCTGGCGGCGATTTGGGATGGAGGTTGGGTCCAACGCGCTCTACCAAAGCATCTCTACGCTGCGCAAAGCATTCTCAGTCTGTGGCGGCGAGGAAGCGTTTATTCGCACGGTCCCACGGCGGGGCTTTATGCTCCCTCAAAAAATCCTCGTTTCCAGCCAGAGCCTGGGGCCAGACCCTACGGACAAAAAGGCAGCGGAAGATGTGCAAAATGAAAATTTACAGCTGCGTATAGAGAGTGCCAGTGATAATACGTCTGAACGAAATGAACAGCAGAAAGACAACGTTGGTCCACAGATAAAAAACACATTATCTATTTTAGATAATGTGAAAATGAAAACGTTGTCTGGGAAAAATCATTTTTTGATTATTGGGTTCTTTGTGTTTTCCTGCTGTCTTGCTGCGCTCTATTCACTGCTATTGTCAGTCCCAACAGATTACCCCAAACGGCTCCAATATAATGGCTGCGACTTTCGTAGCAATGAAGCTTCAGATGACGATATGATTGAAGACATCACCTTAAAATTGAATATAAAGTGTAGCACGCGAAAACACTTATACGTCACTTCATATCAGGAGGGGAGTGTTATTTCCGTCATTCAGTGCGCAAGACCAATAACATTCTTTTCACATCCAAACTGCATTTCTACTTATTACACAGAAAAGCCATGAAAAAATTACTTATTATATCTGTCTGTTTTCTGCTCATCGCCACACCGGTATTCCTCTATTTTTTCTATCAGGAACAATCGATCAGCTGCACAAACAGTATCACACTGGTAAAAGAAGGTGGAAAACTCTCTCTGACCACCGGACAAAAGATGAGTAAAGGGAAAGGGATGGTCACGCTGGTGGGTACGCTCTACAGGAAAGATGGTTCCAGGGCCCATATCAGCAGGAAAGTTTTGTTTGATTATCACTATAGATACGATTTCATGATTGCCAAATCGATGTCAGTTAATGTTTTGTCTCAAAATAATGTATCCAATGAGGAAACGAAACAGTGGATTTCCGAGTTCTTTATCAAACCTGGGGCCGAAATCTCACTTGTTTTTAACAGAGTCGGCCTAAACACCTGGCTAATTTTCACAACTCCGGTTCCACTCAGCCTTTGTGAAAAATAGCAACAACCGCAACAATTGATCCAGATCAATTATATGAATATTTACCAGATACTGGATCAATGCTTTATATCAAAATATCCCACATCATCTCATGGATACATTTTTGATACAAAAACAAAACCTCAAGATAACAACATAACTTACTGATTTTAAATCACAAAAATGACAAAATGAGTTCTCATCAATTCTCATGAGAAAAGAGAATATTACTTCATTAGTCAATCTTCACTCCTCGACGTATTCTACTCCCCAGAAACAGCAGCATCAGAAATCAATAAACAGATAGAGTTCACCCGATATTACAGAGGTCTACCATTATATAGATAAGGTTAGTGAATAACATGACTACAGCATCTGTGATTATTATGGACTCGTACCCTATTATCAGAATGTCACTGGAGATGTTACTTAGAGAAATAGATGACATTGATGTCGTTTTAAAAACAGATGAAAGCAGGCTCACGATTGGTTATCTGAGAGAAAAACCTGTTGATCTCGTTATTACAGACATTGATCTCCCGGGTACAGATGGGCTTAGTTTACTTAAAAAAATAAAGAAAACACAAAAAGAAACAAAGGTTCTTTTTTTATCTTCAAAACCAGAAGAGTTTTACGCTATGAGAGCCCTTCAGGAAGGTGCCAGTGGCTTTATAAGTAAAGATAAAGAAGAAAAAGAAATATTGAATGCCGTGAATGCACTTCTTTCCGGATATCTTTTTTTCTCTTCTAACCTTACCGCCGCGCTTACGCAAACGTCAGGAAAGAGAGATGCACAATCGATACAGAGAGATACGCCTTTATCCAATAGAGAAGTAATGGTGACAAGACTATTGCTTAAAGGATTGTCAAACAAAAAGATTGGAGAGCAGCTGGCCTTGAGTAATAAGACCATCAGCGCTCACAAATACAATATATTTCAGAAATTAAACATTAGCTCAATATTTGAGCTCATGGATTATGCCAAAGAAAAGAAACTGATTTAAAGATATGTCTCAGCATCATTGATGAGAACTTCCTTTAGATGATTTTCAAATCAATGATAATAATCCAGACAATACACTTTTAGAACCAGAGTCATTAGCAGTCAGAGCTAAGTTCACCACTCTATTTTTTCCGCGTGGCGTATGCATGCGCCACCACCCCGTACTTTACAAAATCGTATTGTGCGCATTTTAAATATATAAGGAACATTAGCATGAATAAATTAGCTATCAGCGTTATTGCCATCGCCGTATTGGGTTCTGCCAGCATGGCAAATGCCGCCACCCGTACCGCCACGGCGAGCGCTTCCTGGGATGCAAAAGCGATCAAAGACACCCACAGTATGCTGGTTGTCACGCCGATCAAATCGCTGACTTTTAACTATGCCGAAGGACTGGATCGTTTTAACAGCCAGGACGGAGCTTTTGATATCACCATCGCCGGTCAGTCTGGTGCAAGTGACTTCAAACTGACGTCAAAAATTATCTCCAACACGCTGACTCGCAGCAGCGACCAGTCTGCACTAACCGTTGGCGTACAGTGGAATGGCGCCGACCTTTCGGCCTCTACACCTACCGTACTGGTCGATACGTCCAAAGGTGTTAGCGCCGGTTTAGCCGCGCTCGCTCAATCCAGCGCCTATGCAAACTCTGGCCGTACCAGCGCGCAAGGGGTATTTGCTTTTAACATCGCTAAAGCGACCAAAGCAGGCACTGATACCGCGGTTAAAGATCTGGCCGATGGCTACTGGGATGGCAACGTAAATATCGAATTTACCGCCGCATGGGATGGCGAATTCACCAGCTAATCTCGGTGGGCCCGCAACGAGACCATCAATACTTACCCCAGGATTTTCCTGGGGTTTAAGGAGATAACATGAATAAATTATTAATGTCTGTTTTAATCCCCATCGCACTTTATTGTTCTTCTGCTAACGCGATTAATGTAGGAGCCATTACATCAATAATGCCTCCTGAAAAAGATGTCATACCTAAAGAGGTTATTAATAACGTTAACGATGCCAGATTTGTGAGTCTAAAAATAGAGCGCATATCTTCCCCACTGGAAGGGGGAGAAGTTATTGCCATGGAAAATAAAAAGGAGATCATGGCGACCCCCGCTAATTTAATTCTTCCGGGGAATGGCAAAGATGTTTTCAGAATTTTTTACACCGGCCCTAAAGATGACAAAGAACGTTACTATCACATGGTCTGGCAGGACAACCCGGTTGCAGAAGATGGCTCAACAAAGTCAAAAAAATCAGCTTCAGCAACAACTTCTGCCACCATCAGTACGATTTTGGTTGTCGCTCCCAGAAAGGAGAAATTCGCTCATGAATACCGCAACGGCGTGGTTTACAACAAAGGTAACAGCACCTTCCGCGTCGTTGCCATGGGGCCCTGTAAAACACCGCAAACAAAAGAAGAAGCTTCCCAGGGATGCCGTGAACGTTATTACGTAATGCCTTCTATGGGCGTAAAACTTAAATTTGTTGACACCCATAACCCAAAGTCAAGCGTGGGCATTTGGCATCATAAAGACTTTATTAATGTCAAATAAAAACACTCATTAATTACCTGAGTCTTTACTCAGAGTAAAAGCAAAAGTTTTTATTGGGGTAAGGATGTTCAGACAATATTTTTTCATCACTAAAATTTTGACGCTGATATTTTGCACTATTTTCTCTTCGACCATAGTTGCACAAAGCTTGCAGGACGTTCGCCTGGGTAATTATATTATTCCAGGAATTTTTGGTCAGGCGCTGATTGAGGGTATGAGCATCCCTGTTTTTTTAAGCTATAAAGGTGGCAAAGAGGAAGACAAACAAAAAGTGGCAGACGCTCTGGTGGTTCTGGATAAAGACCGCCTGATGATCAAAGAAATTACGCTGGCTGAAAACAGCGGTGGGGCAACGCTGTCCGCTGAAACCGAGGCGTTAATCAACGAACTAAAAGATCGCTTCTTTGATCAAAACAGCGACATTGTCCTTTCGTCAGAGGCAGACCTAAAACTGAATATTCGCTCTTTTATTCTCACCCTGAGCGTCAGCCAGAGGAGCCTAAGCGCAGCGGTAATCCCTCGACAGGATGTGCTCGCGGCGTCATCAGTGCAGAATTCCAGCTCGGTTTTGAACTATGATCTCGGGCTCTATCGCACCCAGGTCAGGCAGGGCCGAAACGATACCAACAGCTATCTTAACGTAGACAATACGTTCGCTATCGCTGAGCATCATTTCAACGTGAACGGCGCACTGTATGGGATCGGTGACTCACAGCAAAACGCCCAACTCTACCGCGCCATGTATGAAAAGGATCGGGATGGCCACCGGCTCGCTTTCGGACTGGTGGACACCTGGAACCTGCAGTCCATCGGCAGTCTTTCTGCGATCAACAGCAGTAAGCTATACGGTTTGACTTATGGGAACAAAACCGCAACCAGAACGAATAATACCAGCTATTCCCTGACGCCAATTACCGTGTTTTTACCCAGCGCCGGTGAAGTCCATATATATCGCCAGGGGCGCCTGCTTAATATTCAAAACTTCCCCATGGGCAGTTTTGAAGTTGATACCAGCCCGCTGCCTTATGGTATCTATGATGTTGATATCGAAACTGTCATTGATGGCAAGGTGAACGGCAAAATGCGTCAGACGATAAACAAACCCTTCCGCAACGATAGCAGCGAAGCTAATGCACCAGGCTGGCAGGTGTATGGCGGGTATATGGATTATAAAAATCGCAGAAACTCTGCTGTAGATGAGGACAAGCAAACTTATCTGGCCGGAATATCCGCCGCGGTCTCATTTCCGGATCTGGCCAGATTTTCCGATGCGCCTTCTTTGCTGGGCCTGACGGTACAGACCAGCAGTTATGCCTTTGACCAGAATCTGGTCAATGAGACCTCTATTAACGCCAGCATCAGTCCTTACGGTACGCTGGGCTGGCAGGGTCTCATTTCCCAGGGAGGCCGCCATCGTAATATTTTTAGCGCCAGCCTCATGCTGCCGGAAGGATATGGATCGCTGTGGGCGAACAGAGAGAAAAGTCATATTGGGGAAGGATTGCCGGTGTACGAATCAGACAGCTATTCCTGGGGGGGCAGCTTTAGCCTGGATCGCATGTTCGATCGCGGGGGGCAGATCACGCTCAGCCGCACGGTGGATAAGAGAGATCGAAGCACCTCAAATAACTTTGAGTATTCAACATCCCTGGTATCCGGTCGCCATGGTTCAATAGGCTTACGAGCCGGTGTGCAGCGTTATCAGTATGACTACCAGTCAAATAGCATGAACCAGCGCTATATTTCACTGGATTTCTCTTTGCCGCTTGCAACGTGGCTGAGCGCGGGTGTGTCGTCTAACAACGGTAACATGCAGGCTAA
The DNA here is from genome assembly GCF_011752835.1 of Enterobacter sp. Ap-1006. Lineage (NCBI taxonomy): Bacteria > Pseudomonadati > Pseudomonadota > Gammaproteobacteria > Enterobacterales > Enterobacteriaceae > Enterobacter > Enterobacter sp. Ap-1006. The sequence goes on from NZ_VWWU01000003.1 coordinate 989,172, forward strand.
CCTGGCGGCCACTAAGAGCTTTGATGACTCGGCAATCACTTCTGCTGGCTTCAGTATTTCGAAGCAGGTGAAAGAAAAGAACAAAGGCGATAGTCATTATTCAGCCTCGGGCTATTCAACGTTTGATACGAAATACAGTGCGGGCACCGTGTCCCTTTCACGTCCTGATGATAAACGCCTTAACGGCAACCTGACGGCAAGAGGGTCTGTGGCCTACAGCGATAATAAAATTGCGGCCAGCGGCCTGCAGGAAAAATCTGGCCTGATGATTAAAACGGATATTGAGGATGATGCCATGCTGTCTGCCCAGGTGAATGGCCGAAGCTACAAGCTGAGCGGGAAGAATAACTTCATCCCCCTCCCCTCTTATGCCAGCTATAAGGTTGAACTCTTGAACGATAAAAATTCAGCAGACAGCTTTGATATTGTGAAAGGACGCACAAGTAGCGTGACGCTGTATCCAGGGAATGTTGCGGTTCATACGCCAGAAATTAAACAGTTGGTTACCGTCTTTGGCAGGATGACCACAGAGAATGGGAAAGCGATCGCGAACGCACAAATCCGTAACCATATTGGTAAAACCACCACCGATGAAAATGGTGATTTTTCGATGGATGTGGATAAACGGTACCCCGTTGTTTCTTTAACGACTGCCGATAATAGCGTGTGTGAGGTCGATTTAGACTTGCGCAAAGCGCGAGGCGTAATGTGGGTCGGTGACAGGGTGTGCGAGACACAAACTATCCTGGCACAACGATAAGGAAAAAATCAGAGATGAAAAAACGTTCTCTTATTGGTCTGGGCTTTGGGCTTTTATTGGCCACAACTTTTACCCATGCGGCCAACGTAAATAACCAGTATTTCTTTATCGAGAACCAGGTGGATGGCGAGTATTTCATCACCCCCGGCAAAACGGATCCTCGCTTTAGCGGTGCGAATGTCTTTACCCGATATGCGGCTAACGATCAGCTCAGTCTGGGGTATATGGGCTCCAGCGGGTCGCTGGCCAGGAACAGCTACGCCGATATCTGGCTTGAAGATTCGCCGATTAGCAGGCCTTTTATCGGCAACCGCTGCATGCGCAATGCCCGAGACTGCCCTTCAGATGGCTATCTGCCGGGGTATATAGGAAAACAGGGGGTTTATCATATTTCAATGACAACCACCTCCGGAGAAGCGGGGACGCCACGCGGGATATTCTCAGACTCGGCCTATGAGTATTTTCGTAATCTAGGCGTCGGCAGCGTCGAGAAGTACCGATATTATTACTGCTACACCAATAACAATTACAACCCCGCTGCCGGGCAGACCTGCGCCACAGTGGGCGGCAGGGTCGGTAATCATGAATTTACCATGTCGAAAGTTGGGCATATGAGCCTGGAGTCAACCAACGCCTTACAGGAAATTTTCATCGACAGCGCGGGTAACCCAATCATTGGATTAGGTTCCGAGTTCTGTCGCGTGGGCTATGTTGGTTCGCAAAATGGCGCCATCTGCCAGATGGTGAAGTATAAAATGAAGGGCAGCGTGCTGTCGCCTATGCGCATGAGCATGAAGGTGAATACGGCGAAAATGGGCTTCACTCCGGGCAGCAGCACGATTCGGCTTAGCCCTAATGGCTCCAGCGGCTGGGTAAATTACTCCTCAACCACCCGAGCCTCTGACCTGATAACATCTAATAACGGCGGGATATATGTATTCTTTTCCCAGCAGTTCCTGAAAGAGCTGATCGCCCGTAATGTGGATCTGAGGAACAGTCAGGAATTCTTCACTTTCCTGTTTACCAACACCGCCGTGCCTCAGTCAGGCTATTATGAATTTTCGCCTTCGAATACGATTATACTTCGCCCGCGCGACTATGGGATTAGTATCGTTTCGAAGGATCTTACGCAGAACCAGAAACGAGAAGGCAAAGTGGGCGATAAAGAGCCGCCGTTGCTTTTCGAATACGTTGTTACCACCAGCGGCCCACGTCAGGCAGACGCCATCACAGCCCAGGTTTTCGGCCCGGTCGTGCGCAGAAACGGTCAGCCATACTGTCTGTTCTCTTCCTCAGACGGTAAAATAGGCGTCCCGTTTTCTGCCTATCTCTCTTACCGAAACAACAGAGGCCAAGAGGTCAGTTCGCGGGCCAGCTGCGACAACCAGCCTATTAGCTTAAACGCCGCTCGCTGGGAGCAGGCAGCCTGGCCATCGCCTTATCAAAATGACGGTCGTTTTTATCGCACCAACCTGTCGCTCATCTTCCCAATGAATGAGGCGAACTCACAGTACTCAATGGATGGACAGGATTGGATGGGAGTGGTGAGCGCAACCGGCGAGGTTCGAGTGAGCGCTACCTGGAGTGGCCCAGATATTCAGTAAGGAAAAGAATGAAAAACATTTTACTTCTGCTGGCGTTGCTGCTGTCGCCATCGGCAAAAGCGATTTATCTCTCTTCGGGAGTGTTTACCCTTGAATCGGATAAGTCACAGTTTTCAAGACAGTTTTTAAACAATACTGACAGTACCAATTTATATACTATCGCCGCCTTCCGTATTGACCGGCCGGGGATCGATGAACGTCAGCAACCTTTGCAAAATGGGGAAATACTCTACACGCCGCTAAAAAAAGTTCTGGAACCCGGCGCATGGGAATTCTTCAAGATTTTTTACAAGGGGCCGGAGGACGACCGTGAACGTTACTACCGTATTATCATCAAGGAAACACCGACCAACGCAACGCCCATTCCTGCGCCCTCGAAGTCACCGCTGGTGTCCCCCGTGGTCGCGCTGGACACAGTTTTGGTTGTTCGCCCGCGCAAAATGAATTTTTCCTATGACTACAATCCCAATATGGGGGTTTTAACCAATACTGGGAATACCTATTTTCGGGTGATTCTGCATAAAACCTGTGAAGAAAATGACGATACCGCAAAAATCTTTCAGCTTCTGCCGGGAGAGCGCTATCGTGGCGAGGAAATGAAGGGGCAACACAGTAAGTTTATTGTCGCTTTTGACAAATACATCCGGGTAGGAAATCAATGCGCAGCCGGGCCGGAGAATTAACATTTTCGGGCGGCGTTAATGAAAGGCAATGTGCATCAAATAATTTTAAAAAGAATAAAACAACGAAGGCCTGAGTCATTGCTGACTCAGGCCTTCTGAATTGTGGCGGAACGGACGGGACTCGAACCCGCGACCCCCTGCGTGACAGGCAGGTATTCTAACCGACTGAACTACCGCTCCGCGTTTTGTTCCCCGTCGGGAACGAAGCGGATATTACGGATTGCCCCGATAACCGTCAACGCTTTTTATCATAAAATTAACCGTTTGCCGCAAAAATCACCTGAGTGGTGATTTTTAACTCATTTTGGCTATTTTTAGCTGCGCCAGAGGCAGCTGCCGCCTTTCTTCTGCACCAAATCAAGACGCGATTCATGGGCCACCAGCTCTTCGTCACTGGCGTGGATAACCCGCATGCCTGATGCACGACGCACCACGCGCTGAATACCGCCGCTGCCCTGCTGCTGTTGCACATCACCTTCCATAGAAAATTTGAGTGACGTTTGCCCGCCGGTCATCATCAGATAAACGTCGGCCAGGATTTGGGCATCGAGCAATGCGCCGTGCAGCGTACGTTTGCTGTTGTCTATTTCATAGCGAGAGCAGAGCGCATCGAGGCTGTTCCGCTTGCCCGGGAACATCTTACGGGCCATTGCCAGGCTGTCGGTTACCTTACAGAAGGTATCCGTTTTAGGAAGGTCGCGCCGCAGCTTGCTGAACTCGTAGTCCATAAAGCCGATATCAAACGAGGCGTTATGAATGACCAGCTCGGCGCCGCGAATATAGTCGAGGAACGAGTCTGCAACCTGATCGAAGGTCGGCTTATCCGCCAGGAACTCGTCCGCAATACCGTGAACGCCAAAGGCTTCCGGATCCACCAGCCGGTCGGGCTTGAGGTAGACGTGGAAGTTGTTGCCCGTCAGGCGGCGGTTGATCACTTCAACCGCACCGATCTCGATAATGCGATGCCCTTCGTAATGAGCACCGATCTGGTTCATACCGGTGGTTTCGGTATCGAGGACTATTTGTCTGGTGGGGGTAGAAATCATATAGCTGTGCTCATCGCGCTCGTTTGTGTCAGACTTGACGTTTTCATCACAGGAAGTCTACCAGAGATGCGTAAACAGGTAGAAGTTTTCACCGATGGCTCCTGCCTGGGGAATCCAGGACCGGGCGGCTTCGGGGCAATTTTGCGGTACAAGCAGCACGAGAAAATCTTCAGCGAAGGGTTTCGTCTCACCACCAATAACCGCATGGAGATGATGGCCGCTATCGTCGCGCTTGAGGCGCTGATCGAACCCTGCGATGTGGTACTCAGCACCGACAGCCAGTACGTCCGCCAGGGCATTACCCAGTGGATCCACAACTGGAAAAAACGCGGCTGGAAGACGGCAGATAAAAAGCCGGTGAAAAACGTCGATTTATGGAAGCGACTGGATGCCGCCCTCAGCCACCACGAGATTAAGTGGGAATGGGTCAAAGGGCATGCCGGCCACCCGGAAAACGAGCGCTGCGACGAACTGGCGCGCAACGCTGCCTCCCGCCCTACTCATGAGGATGTGGGTTATCAGCCGGACGCGGCGGCACCTTAGCAACGGCTTCGCGGTACTGCCGCGTGGCCCCTACCGCCGAGCGAATCTGATTTTTCGCTTTGCGGCTTTTCATTGGGTTCAGCGTCAGCGGCAGCGTACGTTTACGCGCCACGATAACGTGCATACAGCCCAGCGCCGGCAGATGAGTACTCAGCAAACGCCCCCCTTGCTTATGCCAGGGCAGGACCTGAAAACTGCGCCGGTACATCACCTCAAAATTCAGTAATGACAGCCAGTCTTGTTGCCTCATTGGGGTAAACATTCGGCTATTATAAGGCACACGCTTACGCAGGAACGGGACCATTTTCCCCAGCCCCAGCAAGCTAATGGGATTAAAACTGCTGAGCACGATCCAGCCATCGTCGATCAGGACACGATCCACTTCCCGCAGCAGGCGGTGGGGATCCGGGCACCAGGGCAAGGTGTGGGCCAACAGGCAAGCATCCACCGACTTCGCCGCAAAAGGCAAGTGCAGAGGATCGGCATTAACCTGTAGGTGTTCACCCTGCAGGGCCACATTAACCTGATGCGAAATCGCACAAGCTTCGGTGTTCACTTCCGCACTCAGGTTGCCGATTTTCAATAAGTGAAAGCCGAACATTTTCGCCAGCCACGGGCGGAGCTGCTCTTCGAGCGCATCCCGATAGTGTTCTCCCCACCGCAGCTGCTCCCAATGATGGGGGGAAGTGATAATCTCAGGTATCCTTGCCGGTTTCATCACTACCTTCTTAATGGCCATAGAGAGGTTGAACTATGAATCTTAACAGTATTCGTGCCTTCCAGGATAACTACATCTGGGTGCTTAATAACGAGCAGGGAAAATGTGCGATCGTTGACCCTGGCGACGCCGCACCGGTCTTGAGGGCAATAGAGGAAAACGGCTGGCAGCCAGAGGCCATTCTGCTGACCCATCATCATGCCGATCATGTGGGTGGCGTTCAGCAATTAAAGGACAAGTTTCCGAAGATTAAGGTCTACGGCCCGGAGGAAACCCGGCAGAAAGGCGTCACTCAGATCGTTGGCGAAGGGGATAAGTTTAGTCTGCTTGGACGTGAATTTCGCGTGATAGCAACACCTGGTCACACTTTAGGACATATCTCCTTTTTTAGTTTTCCTTATCTATTTTGCGGCGACACAATGTTTTCAGGCGGCTGCGGAAGGCTTTTTGAAGGCACTGCAGATCAGATGTTTAATTCATTTCAAAAGCTTAATGAACTCCCCGCCGATACACTGATTTGTTGCGCACATGAGTATACGGAATCGAATATAAAGTTTGCCTTAAGTATTCTGCCCCATGATGAGCATTTAACGGGATACTATCGAAAAGTTAAGGAGTTACGTGCAAAAAACTATTCAACTTTGCCGTCTTCCCTGCAAACCGAACGTGAAATAAATATTTTTTTACGCACTGAAGACACTGTTTTAAAAGAAGAAATAAAAAAAGAAACAAACTTGCAACAACCCCATGAGATATTCGCCTGGTTAAGGACAAAGAAGGACAGCTTCTGAATATTCTGGTTGTGTTGTCGAAAAGGCGACGGTATCATCGCTCGTCTTTTAAGCAACCATTGACACACACATGAAGGCAAAAGCGATACTACTCGCCTCTGTCTTGCTTGTCGGGTGCCAGGCGTCAAAGCATGATGCCAACATTCAACAGCACGCACAGAGTCTGTCTGCAGCTGGTCAAGGTGAAGCAGGAAAGTACACGGGTCGAGCGACCTCCGCGCGATGGATGGATGATGGAACCTTCCTCGCGCAAGATCAAAACCTGTGGAACTTCATCGGCAACGAGCTAAAGATGGGGATACCGGAAAACATCCGTATCCGCGAACAGAAACAGAAGTACCTGAGTAATAAGAGCTATCTCCACGATGTAACATTACGGGCAGAGCCGTATATGTACTGGATTGCCGGGCAAGTTAAGAAACGCAACATGCCAATGGAACTAGTACTACTACCCATAGTGGAGAGCGCTTTTGACCCCCACGCGACGTCTGGTGCAAATGCCGCAGGCATTTGGCAGATTATCCCAAGTACGGGGCGCAATTACGGTCTGAAGCAGACCAAAGCGTACGATGCACGCCGTGATGTAGTGGCTTCCACCACTGCCGCACTGGATATGATGCAGCGTTTGAACAAGATGTTTGACGGCGACTGGTTGTTGACCGTGGCGGCGTACAACAGCGGTGAAGGCCGCGTGCTGAATGCTATTAAAGCGAACAAATCGCGGGGTAAACCTACCGATTTCTGGTCGCTGGCTTTGCCACGTGAAACAAAGATCTACGTACCGAAAATGCTGGCGTTGAGTGACATACTCAAAAACAGTCAGAAGTACGGCGTACGTCTGCCAACAACGGATGAAAGCCGCGCGCTGGCGCGTGTTGAAGTAAGCAGTCCGGTTGAGTTAACGCAGGTCGCCGAAATGGCAGGCATGTCGCTCACCAACCTGAAGACCTTCAACGCCGGCGTGAAAAGCACCACCGTTGGGAAAAATCAGCGCTATGTGATGGTGCCGAAAAAGCATGCCGAGCAACTGAAAGCCTCTCTGGCTTCTGGGGAAATCGATGCTTTACAGCCAACGCTGGTGGCGGATAACCGCCTCAACGCGGGCGGCAACAAATCCTATAAAGTGCGTTCAGGGGATACTCTGTCCAGCATTGCTTCACGCCTCGGTGTGAATACTAAGGATTTGCAGAGCTGGAATAACCTGCGCGGTTCGCACCTCAAAGTTGGGCAGACGCTCAGTGTGAAAGGTGGCGCCACGCAGCTGGCCGATAACAGCAGCATCACTTATCAGGTGCGCAAAGGCGACTCGTTGTCGAGTATTGCTAAACGTCACGGCGTGAACATCAAAGATGTGATGCGCTGGAACAGCGGTACCGATGACCTGAGACCGGGTGACCGTTTGACGCTTTTTGTCAGCGGCAACAACTCTCCGGATACCTGATAGCCAGAACAAAAAAGGCACCTTATGGTGCCTTTTCTTTTTTTACGTCACGCCTTTCGCGCTTCCAGCATGATGATGTCGCTGGTGAACGAACCGTCCCGCTGCAATTCAAAGTATTGTTTCACCTCGTCCGAGGCGCTTTTTTGATAGGCGCGGATTGCGTCCGATAACACTATCGGCGTGCGCATTCTGGCGATCCAGCTGGTAAATTCCAGATTCAACCTGTCACACAGCACGCTGTGCGTGACCAGGCCCGCATCATTGAACAGGCTAAGCCACTCTCCGCTGGAATAATTACGCACATGCGAGGTATCTCGCAGCGCTTCGACCGTTTGCAGCCAGATATCCTTGACCGGATGGCCTGGCGAGGTCACATCCATAAAGATGGCAATACCACCGGGCTTAAGCACGCGCTTTACTTCGCGCAGCGCCTGACCAACATCGTGCCAGTGATGCGCTGAGTAGCGACTGATCACCACGTCAAAAGTACCGTCGTCAAACGGCAATGATTCCGCGTATCCCTGACGCGTCGCGATATTCGCTATTCCGCGCGTTGTTGCCGCATCAGCAACGACCGCCAGCATCTGCTCGGACAGATCATAAGCCACCACCGATTTCACTTTAGCCGCGGCAATAAAGCTGGCGTGTCCTGCCCCGCATCCCATGTCCAGGAGCGTGGCATGAGGGAAGTCATTCAGCCTTGCGCTAAGCCGCTCCAGATCGCGCCCGGAAGCATGAACCGTACTGGTCAAATAGGCGCTGGCCTGAGATCCAAACTGCTGGCCAACTTTGTCGTGATGGGATTGCGTTGTCATCGTTATGTCCTTGCGGTTAAGTGAGAAAAAGGGCAGCGCACAGGTCTGCCCAACGGCAGACCTGACGAACCTTATTTCAGCTCAGGCTTGCCGGGACGGAATTCAACTAGTAGCGGATTATGGTCTGATGCACGAGTCACCAGCACCGAAGCTTCGGTGACGTTCAGGCCACGATAGAACACAAAATCAAGAGGGCGACCAAACGCCCGGCGGCGGTGATCGTCGGTAAAGCGGACTTCACGGAGCGTCATCTCGCGGGCAAAGCGGAAGAGCGCATTCTTACGCGGACGGCTCCAGGCATTGAAATCGCCGGCCATGATCACCGGCCCGTTGTGATGCCCTATCTGGTCTCCAATAGGCCCCAACTGCTTGCTGTAGACATCGACACCGAGGCTAAAATTGACGGCGTGGATATTAATCACCATCAACATTCGTCCGTCTGGCAGCGGATAAACCGTGACCAACGCTGATTTAGACAAGCGCAGGATCGGCTCGCGTTCACGCAGCGGGCAGCAATAAACCGGATGAGCAGCAGACAGTGTCATCACGCCAGAAGGATGCTGGGGTAAAACAAAGGCAGGAACCTGATCGGCAGCCAGATAGTTGGTGGTCGCAAACCTGACCAGCTCAGGCGTCGTCTGCGCTTCCTGGAGCAACATCAGATGTGCGTCTTTGCCGAAGGTTTGCAGCACCGAAAGCCAGTCGGCTCGCTGCTGCTTAAAGATATTCCACACCAGAACGCGAATTGTGTCCTGACCGGGTAAAGGTTCACCGGGGGGTAATGCCTGGCCGATAGTCGCGAACGAGCCAGGAGGCAGAATGCGCTCTGCTGGCTGTCCGGCTACATATCGCATGGCATAGGTATTCTTGTGCACGTTTGGCTAACGACCTCAGTAACTCAACTTGCCTGCAGCTCGCAGGCTATCTTTCAGTTATAGGGACTTTAGCGCAGACTTTCAACGACCATTACAAACCATTGCCTTTCCGGAACGTAAACAATCACGCTCCGGAAAGATAAAACTTAACCGATAGCAACCCGTGATTGCTTATCGAGTCGGCCACTTAAGCCTATTAACAGCAGCGCCAGAACAACGATCACGGCGCCAATCCAGGGCGTTTGCGCCAGGCCGAAGTTCTGTACAGTCTGACCGCCAATAATGGAGCCCAGGGCAATCCCTACGTTAAAGGCCGCGATGTTGAGCCCAGAGGCAACATCTACCGCGTTGGGCGTGTATTGCTCAGCTTTTTGGACAACATAAACCTGTAATCCCGGTACATTACCGAAAGCAAACACGCCCATCACCAGAATCGTCAGTAAAGCAGCGACATGTGAATGCGCTGTGAACTGGAAGACCAGAAGTAACGCAGCCAGAGCAGCAAAGATAAACTTCAGAGCCGGCACCGCACCGTGACGATCCGCCAGTTTCCCACCCCAGATATTACCTATAGCCACCGATACGCCATAACCGAGCAGGATCCAGCTAACCGCAGAAGGTGAGAAGCCGGCCAGATCCTGCATCATTGGAGCAAGGAAGGTGAAGGCGGTGAACACGCCACCATAGCCCAGAGCGGTAACCAGATAGATCAGCACCAGACGCGGATGCGTTAGTACCTGTAATTGCTCTTTTATTCCCGCCATCGCACGGTTAGGAATATCTTTCGGGATAAGGATCATGCTGCTGATTAACGCGATCACGCCAATAGCCGATACCGCGAGGAAGGTTTCACGCCAGCCGAAATGCTGCCCGATGAAAGTGCCTAATGGCACGCCGGTCACCAGCGCTACCGTCAGGCCACCAAACATAATGGCAATGGCCGAAGCTGCTTTCTCTTTAGGCACAAGGCTTGTCGCAATCGTCGAGCCAATAGAGAAAAACACGCCGTGCGCCAGGCCAGTTAGTAGACGTGCCACAACCAGGGTCTCGTAATTAGGCGACAGCCAGGCAATAACGTTACCCACTGTAAAGAGAGCCATAAGCCCGATCAGCAGCTGTTTACGCGGCAATTTACCCGTTAAAGCGGTCAGGACAGGCGCGCCAATGGCTACGCCCAGGGCATAGATAGAAACCAGCAATCCTGCCGACGGCACGGAGATCGCGAGTTGTTCAGCGATGGTCGGCACAAGTCCGACAATCACAAATTCGGTAGTACCGATTGCGAAAGCACTGATTGTCAGTGCCAGAAGCGCCAGAGGCATAATTTACTCCATAACAGGTGTCTTTTGATGACACGCAGTATGGCGGGATGCTTAAATAACAAAAATATGTAAAATCTCAATAGAATTTTGCTTGTGGAGCAACAATGAAGGCTACATCGGAAGAACTTGCGATTTTCGTTGCCGTAGTAGAAAGCGGGAGTTTTAGCCGCGCAGCAGAACAGCTGGGACAGGCTAACTCTGCGGTAAGCAGAACGGTTAAAAAGCTGGAGATGAAGCTGGGAGTAAGCCTGCTCAACCGCACAACTCGACAGTTGAGCCTGACGGAGGAAGGTGAACGCTACTTCCGTAACGTGCAGCAGATTCTGCAGGCGATGGCCGCAGCCGAAAATGAAGTGATGGAAAGTAAGCAAACGCCGCGGGGATTATTGCGCATTGATGCCGCAACACCGGTAATGTTGCATTTACTGATGCCGCTGATAAAACCGTTCCGCGAACGCTACCCGGAAATGACGCTCTCGCTAGTCTCTTCAGAAACCTTCATTAACCTCATCGAACGCAAAGTCGATGTGGCTATTCGCGTGGGTAATTTAACCGACTCAAGCTTGCGCGCCCGGCCGCTCTTTAGCAGTTATCGCAAGATTATTGCTTCGCCTGAGTATCTGGCAGTACACGGTACGCCAGAGTCTGTCGCCGATCTGGTGAATCATGTCTGCCTGGGCTTTACCGAACCGTCATCTCTTAACCGCTGGCCTGTTTCACAAGCAGATGGGCAGCTTTTTGAGATCACGCCTGGGTTATCTTCGAATAGTGGCGAGACACTTAAGCAGCTCTGCCTGACGGGAAACGGCATTGCCTGCCTGTCGGATTTTATGATTGATAAAGAGATTGAGAGCGGAGAGTTCGTTGAGGTGCTGGCCGATAAACTTTTGCCGGTCAATATGCCTTTCAGTGCGGTGTACTATAGCGACCGGGCGGTCAGTACACGTATTCGTGCATTTATTGATTTTCTGAGTGACGCAGTAAAACGGCCCCATGCAGGGCCGTAATCAGTATTAGTTATCCCACTTTGGTGCCAGACCTTCCGGGCTCACCAGGCGGTCATTGCATTCCAGAGCAGCAATAGCCGCCATGTCTTCTGCATCCAGCTTCAGGTTCAGCGCCTGCAGGTTGCTTTCGAGATTCACACGTTTGGTAGATGAAGGAATGACTGCGTAACCCAGAGCCATCGCCCACGCCAGAATCACCTGAGCAGGGGTCGCCTGATGCTTCTGTGCAATGCGGCCAATCGTTTCGTCTGCCAGTGCCTTGCCATACGCCAGCGTCATGTAAGACGTGATGTGGATGTTATGCCGTTTTGCCCACTCAACAACGGTACGGTTTTGCAGGTATGGCGACAGTTCGATCTGGTTAGTCGCAATGTTTTCAGCGCCAATGGCGTCAATGGCCTGCTGCATCAGCTCAACTGTAAAGTTCGAAATCCCAATCTGCCGAGTCAGACCAGCTTCTTTCGCCAACAACAGCGCCTGCATAAATTCAGCAACCGGTACAGCATCGTTTGGCGATGGCCAGTGGATCAGGGTCAGATCGACATAGCCAGTCCGCAGTTTCGCCAGACTCTCTTTCAGGCTAGGGATCAGCTTATCTTTGCTAAGATTTTCGATCCAGATTTTGGTGGTGATAAACAGTTCATCACGCGGAATACCGCTTTCTTCCAGGGCCTGACCAACAGCCGCTTCATTATCATAGATTTGAGCAGTGTCTACTGCGCGATAGCCCAGTTCCAGCGCAGTTTTAACCGATGCGATGACGACGTCGTCTTTCAGGCGGAAAGTGCCCAGACCGAATGCAGGAATTGCCATTATTAACCTCATTATAGGGTGTGCGTTTGTATGAGGCAGAGTATGCAGGGGAGAACTTTGATGAAAAAGGCAGATAAATGCAGAAGATTTTTGCTAAATCAGCAACAATGCCGCCGTGTGTGATGAAATTTAAAAACAAAAAAGCCCTGAGTCTAAGACTCAGGGCTTAAATAAGTGGCGGAACGGACGGGACTCGAACCCGCGACCCCCTGCGTGACAGGCAGGTATTCTAACCGACTGAACTACCGCTCCACCGAATTTTTCTACAACCACCGGTTTGTTGCCCCGGTTTACTGCTTAATTTGATGCCTGGCAGTTCCCTACTCTCGCATGGGGAGACCCCACACTACCATCGGCGCTACGGCGTTTCACTTCTGAGTTCGGCATGGGGTCAGGTGGGACCACCGCGCTACGGCCGCCA